>NZ_CP059725.1:0-1408750 GCF_014117425.1 Bartonella sp. HY038 | reverse complement strand
GATGACAGCCATCATCGGCCAAGGTTTCACCTTTAGCAACGCAAGATTCGATAAAATTTTCTACAGATGAACTCATTATTGCCTCGGCATAGTCTGTTACTGTAATATTAGATAATTCCCTAACGACGAACCAACTAAATCATTTTATTGATCAAAATAGACAAAGATTATTTGAAGGGCATAATTTTATAAAATATCTCAAATGTTTAATATAATAAAGGGGGCATAAGCCCCCTTTAAAATTCGATAAACGACAAAATCTATTAGCGTGAGTAGAACTCGACTACTAGATTTGGTTCCATCACAACGGCGTAAGGAACATCAGCAAGATTTGGCACACGAAGATAAGTAGCGCGCATCTTATTGTGATCTGCTTCGATGTAGTCAGGAACATCACGTTCTGCTAACTGTGTTGCTTCGATCACGATAGCCAATTGCTTTGACTTTTCGCGAACTTCGATCACATCGCCTGCTTTACAACGGTAAGACTGAATGTTGGTACGAACACCATTAACATTAACATGACCGTGGTTTACAAACTGACGTGCAGCAAAAATGGTTGGTACAAATTTTGCACGATATACAACTGCATCTAGACGGCTTTCAAGCAAACCAATCAAGTTTTCACCTGTATCACCGCGACGACGTGCAGCTTCTTCATAAGTTTTATGGAATTGCTTTTCAGAAACGTCACCATAGAAACCTTTAAGTTTCTGCTTTGCACGAAGCTGAACACCATAATCGGAAAGCTTGCCCTTACGGCGCTGACCGTGTTGGCCTGGACCATATTCACGGCGATTAACTGGAGACTTAGGACGACCCCAAATATTTTCGCCCATACGGCGATCAATTTTATACTTTGCAGATTCGCGCTTACTCATCGCATTTCCTTTTAATAATAATTATTGCTTTTCAGCTGACTTTAAGGAAACGCGCCCTCCTCTGCCTTTTTAATTACCTTAAATAAAACAATAAGATAAAAATCTAAAAGACTGACAGGATAAAACCGCAATTTTGCGTCTTTATCCACGGGACACGTTATTATTATGATTTATAAAAAACCATGATTTTGGGCTTTTATGGCATAGTTAATATTATGTCAAGCATGAAACAATCAATATGTGATTGCATCTAACATATTTAATATTCAACCACGATTTCTTGGGGTTTACGACTTTCTTTTATTTTAAAAAATGTAAGGGTTGCATAGGCAATTACAAACAATGTATGAATAAAAGGTACGACCAAATGTAATTCAAAATAAGATGCATAAAAAGTATAACAAACAGCTTCAACAAAGCCACCCAATAGCCATAGGATTACTCCCCATTTTGATCCCATCCATAAACCACAAGCGGCAATTGGATATAAAATGGCAAGGCTACAGCATAGAATTCGCCAATTCCAAGGCATAAGATCATAGCGCCATAAAGGTTCATTATAAACCCCAATCAACCTTACCCAATAAGCAGCACCAAGCATAAGGCAAAACATGGCTAATACACCTAAGAATATTGCAAAACCACGTTCGTTCCAGCTTGCTTTTAGTTTACCTATATATTGATTAATCAAAACGATAACTCTTTATCCAAAGGTGAAAAATAAGCTTCAACCTGTTCATTCGTTACATCTGCCAGCTTTGAGGGTTGCCATTTTGGGCTACCATCTTTGTCCACCAACACGGCACGTACGCCTTCATAAAAATCATGACCATCTAACATATGTTTGGCAATACGATTATCAATAATTAAACAATCGCCTAATGATAAAGGCTTACAAGCTGAAAACTGGCGATAAATAACCTTCAAAGACGTGGGTGAGCGTTTCTGCAAAGTTTCAAGGCAGTTTTTTGCAAATTCGTTACCAGACTCGGCTTTTTGTTGCAATTTTTCAAATATTTCATCAATATTTTCCGTACAAAAACACTCATTAATCATATTGCGCGTTTCAATAGGTGTATCAAAATCAAGCTCTACCGCATTAGCTTCTAAAAATGGCCTAGGATTTCCGCTATTAATCAATTCTTGCTTAAATGCCGCAAGATCACTTTCGTGAAGAGCATGGGTTGCAAGACCAAATTGCAGGCAATCACCCTGCTTTATTTTTTCACCAGTTAGCGCAAGATAGAGACCAAATTGATTGGGCAAACCTGGCAACACCGCACTTGTTCCAACATCTGGAAAAAAGCCGATTGCACTTTCAGGCATGGCAAAAACGGTTTTTTCAGTAATGATGCGATGAGAACCATGAATTGAGAGGCCAACGCCGCCGCCCATCACAATACCAGTTAAGAAGGAAATAAAAGGCTTTGGAAAATTACCAATTCGATAGTTCATTTTATATTCTGATTCGAAATAGCTATAAAGTGGCTGCCCTGACTGACCGGCCTTATAGGCTGCGACCACATCACCACCCGCGCAAAAGGCGCGTCCCTCGCCCTCAACAATCACACAAGCAACATCATCATCCTTTTCCCAAGCGATAAGCGCATTATTTAGAGCATTGATCATGGAAAAGTTTAAGGCATTAAGTGCCTTTTCGCGCGTAAGCCTAATAAGGCCAACGTGCCCTTCTTTGGCAAAACTTACATCATCACCACCACCAAAATCCATTTGCATTATCTATGCTCTCCGCTTGGTTCTACAAATTTGGTTTTCACATTAAATCACTAAAAGTAAAGTTTAAAGGCTTTTTATTAATTTGCTTATTTCATAAATTAGCCAAATCCTACTCATCGTTGTATAAATGTGATCAATTAATACAATGAAATTTAATACAATGAAATTTATGTTTTTTATGTTAAAAGCAAAAAACGTGATTCATCGCTCCCCCAATATTAATATGGAAAACAAATGACTAGGACAATTGATCAAATCACCAACGGCCGTAGACTTAGACGCATGCGTAAAGCTGATTGGTCGCGTAGACTGGTGCAAGAAAATGTGCTGGGCACCAATGATCTTGTTTGGACAATTTTTCTTTGTGATGGACATGGAATCCGTGAAGAAATTCCTTCTATGCCAGGAGTACAACGCTTTTCAGTTGATGTTGCGGTTGAAGAATGTCTTGAAGCGGCAGCCTTAGGAATTCCTGCCATTGCCCCGTTTTCGCGAGAGGATTTTTCAGTAAAACGTGAAGATGGCGCTTATGTGGCTTCGCCATTAAACCTTACCAATCGTTTCACCAGTGAATTAAAAAGCCATAATGCCAATATTGGCATCATTACCGATGCAGCATTAGATCCATACACTACCCATGGTCATGACGGTATATTGCGTGATGGCATTATCATAAATGATGAAACAGTTGATATGGTAGTTAAAGGCGCTTTATCGCAAGCGCGTGCCGGCGCCGATATTATTGCTCCATCGGATATGATGGATGGGCGCATTGGTGCTATACGTGATGCACTGGATGCAGCGGGTTATCAAGATGTTGCAATTATTTCTTATGCCTGCAAATTTGCTTCGGCTTTTTATGGTCCCTATCGCGATGCCATTGGTACAGCAGGTCTATTAAAGGGCGATAAGAAAACTTATTATATAGACCATGCCAATAGCGATGAAGCGGTTAGAGAGGCAGCGCAAGACCTTGATGAAGGGGCAGATATGCTTATGGTCAAACCTGGTCTTCCCTATCTTGATATTATTTATCGGTTAAAGGAAAATTTTTCTGTACCCTTATTCGCCTACCAAGTTTCAGGTGAATATGCGATGATGATGGCAGCAATTAATAATGGCTGGGTTGATGGCGAGCGAATTATTGCTGAGACGCTTTTATCTTTAAAAAGAGCTGGTTGTGATGGTATCCTCACCTATTTTGCTAAAGATATAGCGCAAAAAATTCTTCACAATAAGGTAAGTTGAGTAAATTTAACTCTCTTTGAAGAATTCTAAGCTGTGACGGCATGTCACATTAGTCGATACTTGTAATTTTTGTGATCCTGCGTCAAAAAGAACATGATTAAAATGGTAATCTAAACCTTTAGCAGCGACTTACTAAAGTGATTTTTTCCAATTCATATGTTGTTTACGCACAATGTATGAACCATGTTTCAAACGATGCCGCCACACGAAAATCATTTACTTCATATGGCTCATCGCATAAGGAGCTACTATAATGGACGCTGGTGTACCTGCGTTGGAGCTGAGCCCAGAACAAACACAAAACCGTAAATTTGTGCGCTGGTGGCTTTATATTGTTCTCGTTCTTCTTTTGGCTCTAGTTTTGGTTGGCGGTGCAACCCGTATGACCGGATCGGGCCTTTCCATAACTGAATGGAAGCCAATTCATGGAATGATTCCGCCGCTAAGCCAAACAGAATGGCATGAAGAATTTGTAAAATATCAGCAAATTGCTCAATATCAGCATGTTAATAAAGGCATGACACTAGAGGAATTTAAAGGAATTTTCTGGTGGGAATGGGGCCATAGAGCTTTAGCGCGCTTTATTGGTTTTGCTGTCGCAATCCCCCTTTTGGCTTTTTGGTTAACAAAAAGGCTGGAGAGGAAAATTCAATGGCGCCTATTAGGGCTACTATTCTTAGGGGGAATGCAAGGAGCAATTGGCTGGTGGATGGTTGCGTCAGGTCTTGGTAAAAGCCAATTAACCAGTGTTAGCCAATATCGCTTGGCAATCCACCTTGTTTTTGCCTGCATTATTATTATTGCAGTTTTTGCCTTAGCGCGAAGTCTTGCAGTATATAAAGAAAAACCGGCATCACGCTCGACCCAAATATTTGCTGGATGGATGGTGTTTTTAGTCCTTTTCCAAATCTATCTTGGGGCACTTGTCGCAGGCCTTCATGCAGGTCTTGCTTATAATACTTGGCCGCTTATGGATGGGCGCTTTATTCCAGATGGTTTATTATCACAAAATCCCCTATGGAAGAATCTTTTTGAAAATGCATTGACCGTGCAATTTGTTCATCGCATGTTCGCCTATATTTTATTGGTTGCAGCTATTTTCCATGCCTTTAAGGTCGAAAAATTGCTTCCAGGTAGCGCACATGCGCGCAGGGCAATGATTTTACTTCTTCTTATTATTGCGCAAGCAGTTTTTGGCATCATCACTCTTTTAACACATGTACCAATTGAATGGGGCCTTATCCATCAAGGATTTGCCTTGCTAGTTATGTGTTTTGCAGTTGCTCATTGGATAGGAACCAAAGGCATGATGAAGCCAAGCCCATTATCCGGCCCGACAAATATTATTAAATCATTTGCTAGCCTTTTTAAAAAGCAAGCAATGGCAAGTAAATGAATAAGTCGAATTTTTTATAAAATTGTGATAAATAGCTTTCTAAATATCACAAGAATCACATGTGAAGCATATTTCAAAATCAAAAAATTTAGATTTTTAACAAAATATGCAAAACAGTTAGATAGGATAATTAGGCAAGATTTATGTCTAAATTGCATATGATTTGCTTAAATATTCTTCAAACCAAATTTTAATCGAACGGTAAATACTATTGCTATGACCCAAAATTATCTTGTTGCCGCCCTCTATTGTTTTGCTCGCTTTGATCGCTATGAAGAGCTACAGGCACCGCTTAAAGCACTTTGTAAGGAAAATGGCGTTAAAGGTACATTGTTGCTCGCTCATGAAGGCATTAATGGTACTATTGCAGGTCCTGAAGAAGGCATTAAAAATGTTGTAGATTTTATTACAGCACAACCTGAGCTTGCTGAGCCTGAGCTTAAATATTCTAACGCATCAAAAATGCCTTTTTTACGCATGAAAGTGCGCCTTAAAAAGGAAATTGTCACTATGGGTGTTGAAGGAGTTGATCCACTTAAAAAAGTGGGTACCTATATTGCTCCGCAAGACTGGAATGCCTTAATCGAAGATGAGGACACCATTCTTATCGATACGCGCAATGATTATGAATTGGAAGTTGGTACTTTCAAAGGTGCTATTGATCCTAATATTAAGACATTCCGTGAATTTCCGCAATGGATTGCTGATCATGATGAAGAGTTGCGTAAAAAGAAAAAAATCGCAATGTTCTGCACAGGTGGTATTCGATGCGAAAAATCAACTGCCTATGTCCGTGGTTTAGGCTTTGATGAAGTATATCACCTTAAAGGTGGTATCTTGAAATATTTAGAAGAAATTCCTCAAGAGCAAAGCCTTTGGGATGGTGAATGTTTTGTCT
Organism: Bartonella sp. HY038; assembly: GCF_014117425.1. Lineage (NCBI taxonomy): Bacteria > Pseudomonadati > Pseudomonadota > Alphaproteobacteria > Hyphomicrobiales > Bartonellaceae > Bartonella > Bartonella sp. HY038. The sequence goes on along the minus strand of NZ_CP059725.1, from coordinate 1,402,590 downwards.
TTGATGAGCGTGTCTCTGTTGGACATGGTCTGCAAGAAGGTGATCTCGTGCTTTGTCGCGCTTGCCGCCGTCCACTATCACCAGAAGATCTCACTAAGCCCCATTATGAAGCTGGCATTTCATGTGAATCTTGCTATGGCGAACGTAGTGAAGAAGACAGAGCCCGTTTTCGTGAACGGGACAAGCAAATTAAACTTGCCAAGAAACGTGGCGGCTTTCCGCATGTACGCCCATAAAAATTAATAAATATGATTTATTATAAAAGGCGAATATTAGTAATAATATTCGCCTTTTTCATTGTTTAAATATAATAATAGACTGAATAAATATTAAAAAATAAAGTTTAAACTATAGCATATATCCCACAATAACTCTTTGAAACCATTATATAGGTAGAATAAAGCCAGCATTTATATAAATGCTGGCTTTAATGATTTGGTGCAATAAATATATTTACCGCTAATTTTGTATTAAATTACAGTAAATATATTACGATTATGCTTCATCGTTGTTTTTGCTTCTTAATCTGCTATTCCAATAGCCAAAGCTTGCATAAAAAACAATCCCTATAGCCGTCCAAATGAGGCAATAATATTTGGTAGTGTTGGGCAAATTCCAGAAAAGATATGAGCAACCCAAAACAATAATTGGACCACTTACCCAAACTAAAGGTACTTTAAATTTCCGTGGTAATTCTGGTGCCTTGATGCGTAACATTAAAAGGCTAATACCAGTTGCAGTAAATGCGATCAAAGTACCTGCATTAGCAAGAGCTGCAATTTCATCAAGTCTGAAAATGCCTGCACATATAGAGACAACAATCGCCGTAAAAATTGAAGTTACTACGGGTGTTTGTGTTTTCTTGCTAAGCTTTGACAAAACCTGAGGAAGTAAGCCATCGCGTCCCATCACGAAGAAAATACGGGTTTGGCCATAAAAGAAAGCTAGAATAACAGTTGGCAAGGCAATTATTGCGATAGCACCAATAATTCCGGCAACTTTACCTTGACCAAGGCTTCTTAAAATAAAGGCCAACGGCTCAGGACTGGCTGCAAAAACAGTAAAATGACTTGCACCAATAGCAGCTAAGGCAACAAGAATATAAACAGTAAGACAGATAATAAGTGAGCCTATGATGCCAATAGATAAGTCACGGGCGGGATTTTTAGTTTCCTCAGCTGCATTTGCAATAGCATCAAAGCCATAAAACGCAAAAAACACAATTGACGCAGCTGCCATTACGCCATGCTCGACTAAAATACCATTTTGCTCGATAAGATTTTTTTGAAATCCGTAAGGCATGAATGGAGTTAAATTATCAGAATTAAAATAAGGCAATGCAATAGCGACGAATAATACAAGAGCTAAAATTTTAATAACGACAAGAATGGCGTTGACAAAAGCGCTTTCACGAGTTCCCATAATAAGTATTGCAGTTACACCAAAAATGATCAAAATTGCTGGGAGGTTTATTAGACCACGTTGGCCATCGATCACCGTGTGATATCCAACAGATAACCAAATCGGTAAATTAATGCCAATACCGTGTAAAAAACCTACTGCATAACCAGACCAACTAACTGCTACAGTACTAACAACAAGTGAATATTCTAGGATAAGTGCCCATCCAACAATCCAAGCGAGAAATTCACCTAGAGCTACATAGGAGAAAGTATACGCACCCCCACTATGAGGTATCGCGGTTGTAAGCTCCGCATAAGCAAAAGCGGCACAGGCGGAAACTAAACCAGCAATTAAGAAAGATATCAAAACGGCTGGGCCCGCTCTATCTGCGCCAACGCCGATAAGGGTATAAATACCGGTTCCTACTGTCGCACCAACACCTAACGCAACAAGATGTGGCCATCCTAATGTACGTGCCATTGTTTTAGTAATATTGTTAGTAAATGTCTTTTTTCGAAAAATTGAACTCATTGGGTACCTATATTTAGTATTTTATTCTTGTGTGCCACTAAATACTGTATTTTCCAAAAAAATAAAGACATAAAACAACTTTTAATGAATTGTTACTAATGGTTCTAATTTATGTCGCTTTTAAAGTGCCCCTTTAAAAGGCACGAAATAGCTATATTAATTAATTTAAAATAAAAAATTCAATTAGTTATGATTTGCCTTGGGAGAATAAAAAACAAATATTCATTTTTAAAAAAAAATATGGATAAACTGTTGTAGCGGACAGGTTATACAGACATTTTTAACGTTTTAATATATTTGAGTAACCCTTTCATAAGTTGAGACATTACCATATGGGCCTCATTTCAAATACTATTTTTATTCTGCGTTAACGTAAAAAATATACAAATTTTACCATTTTAAAATCTTGAGGCCTGCCTGTATTAAGGTAGGCTTAGATTATATAAAAATTAAAGAACCAATTGCTTACAACGCTAGAAAATTTTAAAAGTCAAAATTAATATTCAGGTACTTTGATGTAATATTTTTCATTAAAGCTATAAGAAAATATTTGCGTTTTTGCACACGATCCCCAGAACAACTATGGCTAATAATGCCTAAAGATAATTGCGTGAGCTATAAACACGCCTAATTTACAGTTTTCAACAAGGCTCCAACAACTTATGAAAAAGAGTACGTATCGTAGTCGATGTTTCATTAATGAGATTTTCAATATGCGCAAAATCCGGCTCATTAACCGCTCTTTGTAATACATCCGCAAAGCCGGGTGGCATCGTTTTAGGGTCAAAATCTTCATTTAAACATATACGCAATGTCTGGCTAAGATTTGTATAAAACTTAAACGCATTATGCAGTAGATCTTTGTCTGACGGCGAGCAAAACTCATCACTCATGATAGCAAGTACATCGCCAGTTGTTTTCCCACTTTCATAAGGCGCATAGCCAGCCAAAACCGCATATTGAGCGATAAATTCAAGATCGATAATGCCGCCTGCCATCGTTTTAATATCCCAATTATTAATCGGCGGCTTTTCTTTTTCGATCAGTAAGCGCATTTTAACAACTTCAGCAGCGATATCATCTTTTCCATTCGCCGATCTTAAAACGCCCTCGATTTCAGCATCGAGTTTTGCCAAAAAATTATCATCACCGGACACACCGCGTGCACGGGTTAAAGCCATATGCTCCCAGACCCAAGCCTCATTACGTTGGTATTTATCAAAAGCTGTAAAAGACACGGCCAGTGGGCCTTTATTACCAGATGGTCGTAAGCGCATATCAACTTCGTAAAGCACCCCTTCTCCAGTTGGCGCTGATAAAGCTGCAATTAGCCTTTGAGTTAATCGCATATAATATTGTGTCACAAAAAGCGGCTTTGTGCCTTGCGACATATCAACATCTTCATCATGATCATAGAGTAATATTATATCAACATCAGAGCCTGCTGTAAGCTCATGGCTTCCAAGCTTGCCCATACCTAAAAGACCTATAACTCCACCAAGCACATCACCATGTTTTTGGGAGAACTCTTTTCTTACGGCTTCAAGTGCTTTGGCAAGCATAAGATCAGCAAGATCTGTAAAAGCTCGCCCTGCTCGCTCTCCATCGATAGCGCCAGTCAACAAACGGATACCAATTAAAAATTTTTGCTCATCGGCAAAAATTCTTAAACGATCAAGAACCTCTTCATAGGACATAGCTTGTGCCAAGAAAAAATCAAGCCGCTCTTTAAGATAGGGTTTAGTTGGTAACTGCGCAAAGGTTGTCGGATCCAACATACCATCAAAAACATGAGGTTTGCGCGTAATAATATCAGCAAGACGGGGCGCAGCACTCATAATTAATACGATCATACCTAAAAGCGCAGGATTAGAATTTAATAGACTAAAAAGTTGGATGCCTGCCGGCAAACCTTGCAAAAAAGCATCAAAGCGGAGCAATGCGTCATCAGCACGTTTAGTGGCACCAAAAGCTTGCAAAAGCGATGGCGTCAATTCCGTTAACCGCTCACGAGCCTCTGCTGATTGGGTGGCACGATAACGCCCGAAATGCCAAGTGCGAATGGTGCGGCAAATATCACTTGGTCTCCCAAAACCAAGTCGTGATAAGGTTGCAAGCGTTTCAGGATCATCATCCTCGCCGGTAAATACAAGGTTCCCCATATCGGCGCCAAGTTCTTGCTCATGCTCAAATAAGGCTGCATAATGAGCTTCGACTGCTTTCAATGTATTTAAAAAATCATTGGAAAAGCTTTGTGCATCTTCATAGCCTAATAATCGTACTACTCTTAGAAAACCTTCTTTATCTTCAGGTAAGATGTGGGTTTGCTCATCGCCAACCATTTGAATGGCATGCTCAACCCTGCGCAAAAAACCATATTTTTTAGTAAGAGAGTTGCGAGCTTCCTCATTTATCCAACCAAGTTCGCACAATGCCCCAAGCATTTCCACCGTACGTCGACCACGCAATTCAGGAAAACGACCGCCGGCTATTAACTGTTGGGTCTGAACAAAAAATTCAATTTCGCGAATGCCCCCACGACCCAGCTTGACATTGTGACCTTTAACAGCAATTTCACCATGTCCCTTGTGAGCATGAATTTGACGCTTAATCGAATGAACATCTGCTATAGCTGCATAGTCTAGATATTTGCGCCAAATATAGGGTGATAATTCTTTTAAAACCTTATCACCTGCTTCTATGTCACCTGCAACTGGTCGCGCTTTTATCATTGCAGCCCGCTCCCAATTCTGACCGCGTGCCTCGTAATAATGAAGTGCCGCAACCACCGGCATTGCTAGCGGTGTAGATCCTGGATCGGGCCGCAAACGTAAATCTACGCGAAATACGTAACCATCGCCGGTACGTTCTTGCATGATCCGAATAAGCCGGCGCATCATTTTTGAAAAAATATCCACGGATTCAAAAGGATCATTAATCGCTGGTGAGGCAACATCAATAAAAACAATCAAATCAATATCAGATGAATAGTTAAGTTCACCCGCACCCAATTTGCCCATGCCAAGCACGATAAGGCCGCAGTCTTTTTCAGGATAATCCAGGTCTGGTAAAGTAAGCTTTTTAGCATTGTGAGCTTCACGCAGCAAAAACCTTAAACTGGCCCCTAGCGATACTTCAGCAAGTTTAGATAGCCAGTCGCAAGTTTCTGCGCAGGTAAAGACCCCGCCAATATCTGCTAAGGCAATCAAACAATGTGCTTCTGCTTTCCCACGACGCAATTGCGTCATCAGTAGCGCTTCATTTACATCATTAAGCTGGTCAATACTAGCAATATGGTCTAAAACCTTGTCAAGACGACTTCTAATATCAGTTAGCAATAACGGTGATAAAAATTGCGGATTAGCTAATATTATTTCGCGCAAAAAAGGCGATAATGTCATCACAGCGCCAATAAATTGAGTAGCCTGTGATGATGAGTTAAGAAATTGGATTAATCCTGTCAGCTCTTGCTGCTGAGCATTTTTGACCAATTCTCCTAGCCAAAAATTAGACTTTTCGTCAAGCGGCGTTATTGATTTCAAATCTGTTAAAAAAAATGGCTTTAACGATAAAATATCCTGACTCATGTCTCATCCAAACCGTTTTTAATTATGGTTCCATCTATGGTAAAACACAGCAAAACCCATAATAACCAATTATTTTACCGTTCATGTTATAAAAACAATAAAACACAAATTTAAAACCATATAAATAGCCATTTATAGATATTTAAAACAAAAATTAAAACGAAAATTCGTAAAATTTACGCTTTTAACTTTTATTCATTGCTTAGCTAGGGTCAGGACCTATTAATTTAAATGAAATGGCACAATAAACAGCAAAAATATACAAGGAGGAAAGCGAAAAGTGGGTGGTATACCCATTTGAACTTTACGACGCAGTAGATTACAGCTGTTTTTGTGTCCTTTCAGGATATGGCAAATTTTCGCGATAACTATGTCGAAGCCCCTTGAAAATATTCATATTTCCTGTGGATCTTCTTCTTGTTCTCACAAAAATTTTCTCATACCATTTCCATCAAATTAATAGGTCCTGACCCTAGATTTATACCGATCAGAGTTAATCTTTAAGACGTGGAAAAATTAATACAGCTTTAAGACCTGGTTTTGCATCTTCAAATATTAAGCTTCCACCATGCAATTTCATAACTGCCTTTGCAAGGCTTAAGCCTATGCCTGAACCTGGATGCGTGCGGCTTTTTTCCAAACGATAAAAGCGTTCCGTTACCTTATCACGCTCACCCTCCGGTATACCGGGGCCATTATCAGCAACGATCACTCGAATTTGATCATCATCTACCATTTCCATTGATAAAGTAATTTGCGGCGCATCATTATCAATAATCGCATATTTAATTGCATTATCAGTGAGGTTAAAAATAGTTTGGGCAACTAACTCTCGGCTTGCATTAATATCAACATCAAGTAATGCTCCAATTGTTAATGCAACACCGGCCTCTTCTGCTACCGGCTCACAAAGTTCGGCTACATCTTCAACAATGTTGCGTAAATTAGCCCGACTATGCTCGACAATGGTATTGCCTGCTTCAATCCGCGAAATCATCAATATAGCGTTAAAAGTACGAATAAGCTGATCAGATTCATCTAATACTTGATTTAATGCATCCTTATAACTATCAGCGTCATTATCGTGATTTAACGCCTGCTCGGCTTTATTGCGCAGTCTTGTCAACGGCGTTTTCAAATCATGGGCAATATTATCAGACACATGACGCAGACCCGCATTTAACTCCTCAATCTTTTCTAGCATAATGTTGAGGTTACCCGTTAAACGGTCGAACTCATCACCAGAACCTGAAACAGGTAGCCGGCCAGTTAAATCACCATCCATCAAACTCCGCGATGCAAGCGTAATTGTATCAATGCGCTGTAAAGCCCGCCGCCCAATAAAAAACCATATCAAGAATGTACCTAGTGCAACGGCACTAAACGCAAAAAGTAAAGCTTTGCGGACAACCTCAGCAAATTTTTTGGGATCACCCAAATCACGACCGATCATTACTTTCATGCCATTTGGCAAATCAATAAGCATAACAAGGGCTTGATGATCATTTATTTTATTACCATCACCTAAACGGCCATAATAAATTGGCTCATTCAAACTATCAGTATTTGTCAAAAGTCCCGGTTCGATATTGCTAACATTACCAGCTAAAATTCGCCCGATTGGATCAGTTACAAGGTATAAAAACGCACCAGGCTGCCGAGAACGCCGATCGATTGTACGAACCAATAGTGATATACCACCATGCTCATAGGCTGATTCAATTGAAGAGATTTCTTCTACTAAAGCAAGCTTAGTTTCGTTTTGAACCATAGTAAAGGCAAGCTTAGTCATATAAAGCACAGTACCAAAAGCAACAAGCCCAAAAAGCAAGATGAAAAGTGCGGATAATCGCACAGCGGTAGTACGAAAAATATTTCTAATATTTAGCAACACTTAAATTACGCAGCCTTTAACATATAGCCAGCACCACGGATGGTATGTAAAAGCGGACTATCAAAATCTTTTTCAATTTTTGATCTTAAACGCGAAATATGAACATCGATAACATTCGTTTGTGGATCAAAATGATAATCCCAAACATTTTCAAGCAACATGGTGCGAGTTACCACTTGTCCAGCATGGCGCATCAAATATTCAAGCAAACGAAACTCGCGCGGCTGCAAGGCAATTTCATGCCCTGCTCGTCTTGCTGAGTGCGACAAGCGATCTAATTCCAAATCACCGACGCGATAGACCGTCTCAGCATCCTTAGGGTTTTTACGTCTTTGTAAAACTTCTATACGTGCCAATAGTTCTGAAAATGCATATGGTTTGGTGAGATAATCATCGCCACCAGCTCGCAAACCGGTCACCCGATCATCAACCTGACCAAGTGCCGATAAAATTAGCACAGGTGTTTCTACCCCTTGTGCGCGAAGACCAGCAACAACTGATAACCCATCACGACGTGGTAACATACGATCTACAATTAAAACATCATAACTGCCATGTTCTGCTAATGTGTAACCAGTTTCACCATCGCCAGCGACATCAACCAGATGCCCCATTTCGTTCAAGGCCTTTTCCAGATAGCGCGATGCCTCACGATCATCTTCAATAACCAGAATTTTCATAAAAGCCTCACATTCATTTTAATGTTAAGAAAATTAATCTTTGATAGATGCCCATAATATAGATTAATAATCTTAAAAACAAATCAGAAATAACTTAGTGCGGGATCCCTCCCGCACTATCAATCAATGTTTTAAAACATCGCCATTGCATTAAATTAAGCATGGCAAAGTTTTTCTGGATTTCTTATTTTCCTTTTACAGTAATTGCAACAAAACGCGAACCGCGCTCATTTTCAACCCTTAAAGCCACGTTTAAACGACCCGCCCTTATAGCATCATCAATAATTTTTGAAATTTCTTGAGCTGATGAAACGTTAAAACTATTTACTTGGCGGATGATGTCACCAGGACGTATGCCCTTGTCGGCTGCATCGCTTTCGCTATCAATGTCGGTAACTACAACACCTTTGCCGTCTTCGGCTGGCGTTACAGTTAAACCATATTCACTCAAACTATCGGAATCTTCAACACCAGGCTTTGCATCATCGCCGCTAGATTGACCTGCCGTTGCTCCACCATTTTCTGAGCTTGGCATCGCTGCGATATTGACCTTAATGTTTTCTTGTTTACCATTGCGCCAAACACCAAGAGTCACGGCTTCATCTGGTGCAATTCCGCCAATCTTACGGGCAAGATCTCTTGCATCATTGACTGCTTCTTCATTAACAGAAATGATAACATCACCTGCTTTAATACCAGCCTTAGCTGCAGGTCCATCCATTGGATCAACAATCAATGCACCTTTGGTTTCTTTTAACCCTAAAGAATCTGCAATTTCCTTGGTAACTGGTTGAATTTTCACACCGAGCCAACCGCGTTGTACTTTACCGTGTTCAATAAGCTGATTAACAACCTGCTTAGCAGTTGTGGCAGGAATTGCAAAAGCAATACCAACATTCCCGCCCGATGGTGAGAATATCGCAGTATTAATACCTACAACCTGACCGTTAAGGTTAAAAGTTGGGCCGCCGGAATTACCCTTGTTAACCGCCGCATCAATCTGAATAAAATCATCATAAACACTTGCACCAATATCACGGCCACGAGCTGAAACAATACCAGCAGTCACAGTGCCGCCAAGACCAAAGGGGTTACCAACAGCAACAACCCAATCACCTACACGTGTTTGACTGTCATCAGCAAAGCCTACATAAGAGAATTTGCGATCACTATTAACTTTAATTACAGCGAGATCTGTGCGGGGATCCGTACCAATAAGTTTAGCATCAAGTTCTGTCCCATCGTCAAGCACCACAACATAGGCTGAGCCATCAGATACAACGTGGTTGTTAGTTACAACATATCCATCTTCAGAAATGAAAAACCCCGAGCCTTGTGATACCGGCCGCATACGCCCTCTAGGGTCTGGTCTGCCTGGTTTTCCAGGTTTAGCATGGGGGCCACGTGGACCATCTAGATCACGTGGATCTTCTTGAAAATCACGAAAAAATCGCTTTAATGGATGATCGTCGGGAAGTTGATCAAAACCAGGCCCACCAAAAAATGGCCCACCGGCCTCTTGTGGACGAACATTGCTTTTAACCTGAACAGATACGACTGCAGGCTTTACCTTATCAACAACATCTGCAAAGCCAATTTGCTTTGGACCTTCAACATAAACAGGATCGGCAAGGGCCATATTCGAAAAAACTAACGGGCCACTTAATATAGCAGAACCTGCCATTATCGTTGATAGGCTAACTGCTGCTAAAAACCGACGAGCAGAACGAAAGCGGCTTAACTTTGTCATTTATTCAACTCCTTTGATCCGAAGGATCTAAAATGATTTTTTTATAAGTTAATGCAGAATGAATGATTATTCAAATAACTTAACTTGTCTTGAACCCTTTATAAATTTTCAAACCTTACCAACCAATGTCCATTAAATGAATTATTGTTAAGGTTGATATTATGACGTCATATATTCATTATAAAAATGTTTATTTTGAAAAATATCAAGTTGATTAAGTGTCAAATCATTTAAAATAAATTTATCACAACTTAATGTTGTTTCCCCCGTCACTTTAGCCATTTTATTATAAATATTTTCTAAAATTTTTATAAATATTTTAAAGTCTTTAAAAGCAGTCAAACTTCCATTCAATGATCGTTCTAAGTCTTTATATTTTACACAGTTAATATAGTAATATATAGTATTTTTTATATTCTTAGAATTTATATAATTTGGACCAATTTCTTCTAATAGGTGTATTTCAATTTTAAGCTGAACGTAATTAATTAATTCAACTTCTTTGTTTTCATCTTGAAAATCAAAAATTACATTCCATATAGGATCATCATCCACATATATAATGCCAGAAATAATTCTAAAAAAAACAAAATCATATATAATCAATGGATATTCCTTATCTTAATTTTCGACCTTGTCGCAAATATTATACGTAATCTGCGTTAAAGTAAAAAATATAAAAACTTGAGACTATGCTTTTATGTTTTTAGGGAGACATAGTGGCTCAAAAGATTAAAGAATAAATTATTTCCGCATATAAGGAGTGATTGGGCAAGGAATGATTTTAAAGCCAATTCTAATAGTTGGGCACTTTGATGCAATGATCATTATTCAAGCTATCAATTGGTATCTGCATTATTGTTTAAGCTATAGGGATATTGAAGAGCTATTATTGGAGCGCGGCATCAAGGTCGATCATAGCACAATCAATCGTTGAATATTTATAAGAAAACATCAAAAACAATTATTAAGCCATAGAAGAGAATTGAAAAAAATAAAACCAACGCCATGTTGATTTTAAAAAAAACAAGCGCGCTTTTAATATCTTCCATACTAGCAATACGACCATCGATATTTTGTAATGGTTCATTGACTTCAACATCGTCATAGATTCTTGGGCCTGAAAGCTGAATATTTAAAAATGCGGCATAAACACTTTCTGGCCAACCACCATTAGGTGAACGATGCTGAGGGGCATCATGCATCATATTAATGAAACATTTTTTAAATGCCTTAGGGCCTTTTTTTATAAAAACGGCAATAAGCGCAATAAAGGCTGTAATGCGAGCGGGAATAAAATTTACGATATCATCCAATTTTGCAGAAGCATATCCAAAATAAAAATATCGTTTATTTTTATGGCCAATCATAGAATCTGCTGTATTGACCATTTTATAAAATAAAAGACCAGGAAGTCCGAATAAAATATAAAAAAATATTGGTGCAATAACGCCATCAGAACTATTTTCAGCAAGACTTTCAATTGCCGCGCGAGAAATAGCAGGTTCATCAAGATTTTTAGGATTTCGACCAACAATCATTGATACAGCGTAACGCGCGCCTTCAAGTCCACGATCTATATATTCGCGATAAACATTTAAAACATGGTCATAAAGACTTTTTTGAGCAAGAAAACAAGCAAGGATTAATATTTCTAATCCAAGTCCCCAATATCCAAGTTTCATACAAATATATTGTAATAGAGCCCCGATAAAAATGACGATAAAACACAACGCAAATATAATTATAAAGCCATTAAATTTACGCAATTTATCAGAATATTTTTCATCATTACCTAATCTTTCACCAATAGCAATTAATTTTCCAAAGCCGATTACAGGATGAGGAATATATTTCCAAAGCCATTTAGGATCACCTATTAAACCATCAATCAATAGGGCAAAGATCAAAACAAATATATAATGTTGCAATAATTGTAATCCATTTCAATCGATTAGCAAGACAACTTATTTTTATAAAATTTCTCGCCCCTTCATAAAACGAACCTTAAAATTAATCAATTTTAGATTTATCTTCGTTTATAATCTGTTTCTTTTCTATATGCCAAGCAAGAAGAAAAACAAGAAAACCCAAAAACACCAAAAATGCACCTAGCCAAGCGGTTGCTTCTAAGCCATAACCATAGACGATAACCAATCCACCTAAAAAAGCCCCCAAAGCATTGGCGACATTAAAAGAGGATTGCATAAGCGCGGTTGCCAAAGTTGGTGCATTTGCAGAGACTTCGATTATTTTTGTCTGAACAGATGGTTGGCTAATAAAAGATGTACCGATTAAAAATGTGGCAATAACTGCAAGAGCTTCATTCTCAACCATGAAACCAAAGATTATGAATACAAAAATTCCCCATAGTGTGGTAACAAAAATTGATGGCATAAGCCCCATGCGATAAGCAATTTTGGGCCCAATAAGATTACCAGCCACCATACCAACGCCAAAAAGAGGTAAAACAAAGGGTACCCAAAATTTATCGATGTGTGACACATCGGTTAAAATTGGTTTTATATAAGTAAACACCGCGAATAAACCGCCTGAACCAATGGCAATAATGGCTAAAAACAACCATAACTGACCATTTTTCAGCGCGGATAGCTCGCGTAAAGGGCTTGCACCTGCAGCTGCATTCAAATTTGGTACAAAGCGCCATATCAAAAAAGCAGCAAACAATGCCAAAAAACCGACAAGGAAAAATGCAATGCGCCAGCCAAATAATTGTCCTATTAAAGTACCGCCGGGCGCTCCAATCACGGTTGCTACCGTCAAACCAAGCATCACACTGCCCACGGCTTGCGCTCGCTTGCGTGCTTCAACCATCGAGGCTGCGGCAATAGCTGCTACACCAAAATAAATACCATGAGGCAAACCGCTTAAAAAACGCAAAATGCTAAATTGATCATAAGTTGAGACACAAGCCGATAAAATATTTCCTATAGCATAAAAAATCATAAAGGCGATTAAAAGCATTTTCCGGGGCATTTTTGCCGTCAAAACCGCTAATAATGGTGCACCGACAACAACTCCAGAAGCATAGAACGAAACGAAATGCCCCGCTGTTGCCATATCAACATTGGTTGCTTTAGCCACTTCTGGCAATAAGCCCATAATAACGAATTCTGCAGTGCCTATGGAAAAGCCGCCCATAGCAAAAGCCAATTGGCTCAATTTACGGGTTTTATCATCGAAAGATTGATCTGCGGACAAATGGTGGATTTTAAAGGCCATTTTGGCGCCTTTTTTCTAGAAAATAAACATAGAACTAAATGGGATAAAATTAACTTGTTATAATTAAACGCAGCTTTGAGCAAATCAATAAAATGACAACGCATTTAATATAACATATCACGCAACGCAATTATGACAATTTTTGTAAAATGCAAAAATATTTAACTCCCAATATTAATAACGCTAAATCGACAGCCTAATACTAAATTTAATAATTCAGAAAAATTATAATCATTAAAGTGCATTTTGATAAACTTATTCCCGATCAATAATATGCATAAACGAACCACTCACATTTTTGTGACGTATACCAACCTCGCCCAAATTTTCACCAAGTGCATCTTCAATCGCAAAAAGAGGTACTGTATCTTTAGCACTGGTCGTCGTTGCGTAATGGAATTCATGGCCACGCAAATGATGATGCCAAGGAAATTTTGACAATGGTAATATTTTTCGATAACCAAGATGAAGTTTTGGATTTTTTATGCTTGTGGTTAAAGGTAATAGGCCAAGCATTTTATGCATAATGCCATTTTTATCCTCTATATAATCTCCCAAAACCATATATCCACCGCATTCTCCATAAATAATCTTATTATCGCTTTGTACTTGCTGCAGGGCACTTTTAAATTTTGCTGCATGGGCGAGCTTTTCGGCAAAAAGTTCGGGGTAACCACCAGGCAAATAAATTGCATCAGCATCTTTACTTGGTGTCTCATCCTCAAGAGGTGAAAAAAAACTAAGTGAAGCACCTTGTCGTTGCCATCCCGCAAGAATATGAGCATAAGTAAAGCGAAATGCGTTATCTCGAGCAATAGCGATATGTTGGCCAAGCGGTTCGAGCCGTGGCACTCCAGCACTATAATCTGGATCGGTAGTAGCCTTAGCAAGTGAAAGTAAATCATCAAAGTTTAATGATGTTTCAATAAAGTCTGCAGCTTCTTCAATAAATTTATCAATTTCTTGCATCTCATGGGCTTGAACAAGACCTAAATGCCTATCTGGAAGATGCAATTTTTCACTGCGCCCAATGGCACCTAGGATGTTCACGCCAAGAGGCGCCAACGCATTACGCAGCAATTTTTCATGACGAGCGCTACCAACTTTATTGAGAATAATCCCGGCAATATAAACATCATCAGAAAAATTGTTAAAGCCGAAAACGAGTGGCGCAATAGAATGCGACATTTTAGAACAATCAACAACCAAAATAATTGGCAATAAAAGCCTGCGAGCAAAATCCGCAGCAGAGCCAGTACCATCAAGGGCGCCATCAAACAGCCCCATCATTGCTTCGGCGATAAGTAAACGCCCTCCTTCAATTGCCCTAGCTGACAAAGCACTTACCAAATCATCACGCATCGCCCAACAATCAAGATTATTTCCAGTGCTATGACATGCAACCTCATGAAAGGCTGTATCAATATAATCAGGTCCCACCTTTATCGGTGAAATGGCTAAACCATCTCGAGACAATTTCCGCAAAATAGCCATTGTCAATACGGTCTTACCTGCGCCCGAATGGGGCGATGCCAACATGAAGCCCTTCATATCATAATCCCCTAAACACAAACATATTGATTTAATTACTAGTTTAACCTAGTCCGATCCATAAGTAGGCTAGTTTGGTTGTATATTTTGTTAATAGATAAAGGTTACGTATTTTGAACAATATTTATGGCAACCAATTTAAGACAGATGCAAAATCAACTACGGGACCTAATACAATAATTGCTGGAGCTGATATTTTTTCCTGCAACATTTTATCAACACTCTCACCCAAAGTTGTAATAATAACCCTTTGCCTTTTAGTCGTTGCATTGGAAATAAATGCCAATTGCTCAGTGTGCTTGCGCCCAGCATTAAGAAGTTTTTCTACAATTTCAGCTAAATGCTTCAATGCCATATAAAAAACTATAACCTGCGAACCCCTTGCTATTGCGCCCCAATCAAGATTAGCAGGCGCTTTTCCATCTGCATCATGCCCTGTAATAAAAGTTACGGATTGGTTTGTTGTACGGCTAGTGATTGGGATACCCGCATAAGCTGGGCCGGCGATGCCCGCGGTTATGCCAGGAACAACACGGAAAACAATTCCGGCACGATGCAAGGCAAGTGCTTCTTCTCCCCCTCGACCAAAAACAAACGGGTCTCCCCCCTTTAATCGCAAAACACGTTTGCCATTACGGGCAAGATTGATAAGATCCTTTGTGATCTGTTCTTGACTTAATGAAGGTTGGCCACAACGTTTACCAGCAAATTGTAAAATCACATCAGATTTTGCAAAATCCAAACAGGAAAGATCAACCAATGCATCATAAAGAATTATATCAGCTTGCGCTATCGCATTGAGGGCATGAAGTGTCAGCAATCCAAGATCACCAGGACCTGCTCCAACCAACCAAACCTCGCCGGGCAAAAATTTTGGTAGATTCAGCTTTTGCGCTATTGCCCCATCAAACATTATTTTACATAAACCTATTTCAAATCAAAGCTATTAAAAACTTCACAAATACACAAAAAAGGAATGAAATCCAATTCCCATTAATATTGGTCTTTTGCAATTAAATAAAAGGGAATTTGTACAAAACCAGTGTGCCATCTAAAACATTTTCAATATATTCTCAACAGTTGAAAACACAGACCACACCAATATTCCAATTTTAATTGAATAAGCGATACATATTAATCAATTAATTTTTAGAAAAATTACTAAAGCTGCTTAACATAGCTTGACCATATTTAGTTCCCTAATTCGATCAACAAAAAACAGCAATAAAAAAAGGGGGCAGCGCCCCTTTTTTTATTGAATGCGGCCACTTGCATGAGCAAGCATAGTATATACTTTACCAGTATCGGAGGTCAAATACTCACGCACAGTATCGTTATTACCGCCATTTTTTGTCACATCGCCGAGCAAGCGCTCAAAATCTGTAATATATTGGCTTACAGCGCGACGGAACTCACCTTCAAGTGCATATTTGTGCTTAATTTTCTCGAATATCTTCAAACCATTCGCATTATATAGACGATTTGGTGTGATATTTCGTTGTCCGCGGCGATAATACTGCCAAAGCTCAGCAATTGCATTGCGATCAATACCTTGAACAATATCAGCAGACATCGAGGTTAAGGTATCACCAGCATTTTCAGTGATAGGCTTTGCGGTATTAACAGGAGCATGCGTTGCCCCCTTATCCACATCATCACGCGAAGCCCTAGCTAACAAATCTGATACCCACCCACGAGATTGATTTGAACGCTGCGCCGATGCAGCGCGTGGATCTTGATGGCCAGAACTCGCATCCAAACCACGATTGGCGGTTTGTTGTGTTGTCTGTGTTTGCGGTGCAAATGCTTGTGGCTGTACTTGTACATTTTGTGCAGGCGCTGCTGCCTTGAATGCAGGCTGTGGCTGATAATTTGTACTACCAACATTACGCGCCGTAGAACGTACTGGTTCATTTACCACTGATGGATTTGATCCAGATAAATAACTTGCTGGCAATGGAGCGCTGTTTTGTAATGGAGCAGCATTTTGCACTTGCGAAACCGCAGAATTATTACCTACAGCGCCAGTATTCTGCGGAGCACGAGTATTGGTTGGCGCTGGCGTAAATTGAGTTGTCGCAATTGAAGGCATTATTGAAGGCAATGGATCAACATGTACATCATTCGCACCTGCCCCCACAAGATCAGCTTGTAGCACAGCCGCCTTTTGCTCTTGCGGAGCAAAACTACGCACAGGTTGAACTACACTTTGCTTTCTAGGTTCTGAAACAAAGAGATTGGGCTGATTAACGGCACCAGCTGCAGGTGTCGACACATCGAAAACACGCCCGGATTCTTCAACAATACCTGACAATTCTTTCAAAGCTTCGATTTGTTCAACTACCGCTTTACGCATAGCTTCAGTATATTCTTTTGTCTGAGTTGGTAGTGTCCGCACACCGCGACTTAAATCAGCACGAGTACGCGCCAACTCTTCACGAATTTCTTCGGCAGACTTACGAATTTCAGATGTTGCACCTTCAAAACGGTTAGATGCATCGTTCACCATTTCACTTAAAGATGATTGCAATTGCAAAGTTGAAGACCGAGCCCGCTCTTCCGTGCGCTTCATAATTGCAGCAATGATTTGTTCGCAGTTTTGCATTGTTTCAGATACTTCTTCCGATTTCTGCACCAAACCATTTGCTAACGATGCCAATGCAACTTGCCGTTCATCAAGACGGTCATTGAACATATCATGAGAACGATCAAGAAGACCGGTAGCTTCCGTTAAGATCTTGGCATGATCATCAAATTGCTGCGAAAATTTAGTAACGCCGTCAAGTGTTAATCTTGAAAGACCATTAAAGCGCTCAAGATCACTATTAAGATTACTACTTGTTACCGCAAAACTATCTGAAAGCTGACCAATATTTTGTTTAAATTCATTGGTCACATCATTTAGGCGTGTATCAACTTCATAAACACCATTCCGAAGCGCATTGACAGTTTGCTGGATAGTACCATTTGACGTATCAAGCCGATCTAAAAGCTGAGCAATGCTTTCAGAAATATCATTTTTTATCGCTTTAACTGCAGAAACTGTTTCATCCGAACTATTAGAAAAATTACTAATAAATGTATTATTTTCAGACCGCAACCGCTCTTCAGCTGCGCGTGTAACTTCCTTAAGCTGATCGCTAAATTGGTTAGTCAACATGCCAAGCGAGTCACTTGTTTTAGTTGCAGCAGCTTGCAATTGTTCAGTTAGGCCGTGCAAATCTTGCGTTTTGTTCACAAGCTGAGATGCTGTTTTTTGAGTAATCTCAGAAATACGTCCTTCAATAGAGCTCAAACCTGTTGTAACACGTTCTTCAATAAGATTAATATTCTCTTTCAAGAATACCGAACGATCCGCGAGCTTTTGCTCTACTGATTGGGCAGCTTGAACAACAGAGCCACCAAGCCGCTCACCAGCATTTGCTAGCAGATTTTCAGCTTTATCAGCTTCATCTGCTAATGACAAAGCAACTTCATTCATGCGATTATTAATGCGCTCAAGACCACCGGATAACTGATCATCAATTTTGAATGTTTCTTGTTGCAACCTTGATGAGGCAGATGAAACATGGCTGCTTATAGCGCTAAAACTATTTTGCAACTGTTCATCAATTTTTTGGGCTTCGCCTGTAAGGTTTCCAACAGCATCGACCATTTTCTCATGGATACGATCAATACTGGTTGATAATTGATTATCAACTTTACGTGCTTCTTCATTAAGGTTTGCAGCAGCACTTGCCATTCTATGGCTAATCAAATCTAGACCAACTGCAATTTGACCATCAATCTTACGCGCTTCATCGTTAAGGTTGGAAGATGCATCAGCCATACGATTAGCAATAAGATTTAAACCTGAATGAATATTACCTTCGATAATACGAGATTCATCGGTCAAATTTGCAGCAGCATCAGCCATACGGCTGCTGATTAAATCAAGACCGGCATGAATTTGCCCCTCAATTTCCTGCATATTGCTCTTGAGCATCTGATCTCGAACATTAAATTGTTCATCAACATTTTGTGCTGCCTGAACAACTGAACCTGACAAGCGTTGACCAGCAGACATAATAATGTTGTGGGCCTTTTCTGCTTCATTACTAAGGTTTGCAGCAGTGTTAGATACGCGATTTTCGATTACGCTAAACCCATTGCTAAGTTGTAGCTCAATATCTGCAACATTCTCCTTGAGATATACAGCACGCTCTTGCAATTTGCGCTCAACCTCAAAAACCGACTCAAGCACAGATTCATTTAACTTATCACCCGCACGTGCAATCTGGTTTTCAGCTCGCTCAGCCTCGGATGCCAATGTACCGGAGACCTCTGAAATACGTTCTCTTAAAGTTTCTGACAAAGACAAGGCATTTTGTTCAAGAACTGCGCGAACATTCGTAACACCGATCTCCAACGCATTTTGCATTGTTGCAGAACGCTCATCAATTACGGCTGTTTGTGTCTCGAAAGCTTTATCTAGTAATGCACTATTATGCTCAACAACTTCTCTCAAACTTAACGCACGTTGATCAAGTTTTTTACCTTGCAGTTCTAAACGCTCATCAACAGTTTCAAGAATACCGCCAATATTATTCTTCAATTCAATCGCTTGTTGAGAAATAAGATTGCCGTGATTGTAAAGAGTTTCTTCAATAACTCCATGGCTATGCTCAATAACACCCTTCAAATTACTTTGACCATTGAGCATAAGATTATTTAATATATCTTCACCGTTGGATAAAGTATCTTTAAGAGCATGCTGACTATTATGCATGATATTGTTAAAATTAGCCTGGCTTTGACTTAAAGCATCTTCAAGGACAGCTTGATTACCAGACAAGGTTTCTTTTAATGCATGGTGACCATTATGCATGATATTATTAAATGTTGCCTGACTACCACTTAAAGTATCTTCAAACATCGCCTGATGACCAGACAAGGTTTCTTTTAATGCATGTTGGCCAGCACCAAGAACCTGCTTGATATCTTCTTGCCCAGAAGAAATAGCGTCACCAATAGCAGTTTCGCTTTTCGTAAGCGTTTCTTGAACACCAATAATCCGTTCATCAATTGCCTGCGCCAAGTGAACGTGATTTTCAGCAAATACATCCTTAAGTCTCGAAGTCTGGTCTTCAAGACGCTCAAGCTGTGCCATAAATGTTGATTTCAACACATCATCATTTGTCAAAACAGCAGATTGAACGAGATCTACATGCTGTCCCAAGGCTTCCGTAAATGAAATATTACCTTGAGCAATCATATCGCGAATATGAGCAATACGCGCTTCAATTACCCCAGCTTGCTCACCAAGAACTGCATTTAACGCTTCACTATTCATTTTAAGTGAATCATTTAAGGCGGTTGAACGCGCATCAAGGTTTTGCGATTGCACTTCTATTGCTTCGCGCGCAGTCTCGAAGCCTCGAGAAATAGTTTCTTCGAACTTGGCGCTACGAATTAAAAACTCCTCAGACTGAGAGGTCGTCTTTTCATCAACAGACTGGATATTCGTTAAAAGCTTTTCTTCAATCTCGCCAACGTGACGAGAAAGCAGACCTAATTGGGTCGAAACGGTCGCAACAATTTGTGCGGCTTCCTTTTCCAAAGTATTTGAAAGGCGCTCACGCCCTTCCGTAAACTGATGGATAAAGCCACCTGCCCGCTCGTCAACCAACTTAGCAATAGTTGTTCCAACAATTTCCATTTCATGGGAAAGCCGCACTTTGGTTTCTTCAACCACTGATAAAATACCGTCTCGCCCGCCAGTTAAGGTCTGGGCAATGTCGCGAGTACGCTGTTGGAATGCATCATTAATGCGACCGACATGAGTATCTAGTGCCACATTTAGTTTATCAGTACTTTCCTCCAAAGCTTCAGTGCGAGCAATGAACGAGCGAATTAATGAGGTACTACGATCATTTAGAGATTCGTCAACCTGATCTAGACGCTTTTCAAATGCTTGAATAGCCAAATTGGTCGCAGTATCAAAACTTGTTGAAAGTTCGCTAGCTTGCTTTTCTAAATCCAAGATCTGATCGGTAAACTGACGCAAAGATCCCTTAGTTTTTTGGTTAATGGTATTGTCTACATGACTAAATTTGTCATTAAATTCATTTACTAAGCGATCAGTCGAGGCTTTAATACGTGCATCAATATCTTCTGATCGTTCTTCAATTTCGCTAAGGCTACTTGAAATAGCATCTGTTACGCTAGTACCGTTTTTAGCAAGACGGCCCGAAAGAAGAGCAAATTGCTCCTCCACCTTAGTGATCTGTTGGGCAAATTGATCAACAGAAGATACCGCAAGGTTATCAAGCGTTAATGGAAGATCCTGAGCGCGACTTTCTAGCCTTGCAATCTGTTGCGAGAATGTAGCAAGTGACTTCTCTCCGCGTGTTTCAATCGCTTCATCAAGACTATCAAACTTATTTTGGAAGTCGCTAAGAACCTTATCAGCAGTTGAGCGCAATCTTGTATCAATATCATCGGAGCGCTTTTCAATATCAGAAACACTATCATTAACAGCTTCGATAATCTTTTCACCGCTATTGGCTAAGCGCCCTGTAAGACTATTAAAGCGGACTTCGACATCTTCCGTTCTATCATGGACGATTTTAACAAAATCATCCATTTTAGAACCAAGCCGCTCTGCCACAGCGTTACTTGCTTGCTCTGTATGCTGGTCAATTTGCGCAAAACGCGTATCAAGCTCCTCAAAGAACCGACCACGTGACGCGTCAAAGCTTTGAACAGTTTCAACAAATTTGTTTGATAATTGCTGAGCGACGCCCTCATTTGCTGTATTAAATTCATCGACCAATTCGCCCCAACGCATATTAAGTGTGTCGGATAGAGTCGACGTAAAAGATTCAGCCGAAGCATTTATATGGTCTGCAATCGAGTTAAATTCACGCGTAAGCTGATCTTTAGCCCCTGTAATGGTTGTTTTTACATGCTCAGCATGTGTGGAAACAGCTTCTCTTTCATTTGCAAGCTCAATGATAAGCGACCTGATGCGATTTTCATTTTCACTATAAGCTTGTTCAAGATTATTGACTTCGCTTTGCAATAACGCTTCAAGTTCGCTCGCGCGAGAAATAGTACGATCAATACCATCACCCATCGCTTCAACTTCTTGACGAATAGAAGAACCAAGGCTTTGAACGCGCTCTTTTGATTCCACATCGGGCTCAAGCAAACGGCGCGCAGCAATATTAATTTCTTCAACTGCATCTTGAAGTTCTCGCGCGCGCCTAGCCAGCTGTGCAAAACCGGTAAACATCAATATTGGGACAATCGTTCCTGCTGTGACAAGCAAGCCTGAAGCACTCGTTAAAAAACCTCCCAAAGAACTATCCGCAGCAAGCTTATAAGCTGTCGCGACCCCACCCACAAACCACAAGGCTCCTAAGGCAGTAGTACTCCAAAATACCGGTCCAAGCTTGGATTTCCTTTTACCCTTAAAAGCTGGGAAACTAGCATCTCGCATAGAGGTGCTAGCCAAAGAAATTTCTCGACGCTCTTTATTCTGTGTCGTATGTTGCGAGCCAGAATCGATATCAGGCCGTGAAAAAACAGAGGACCGCTCGGAATTAGCGACAGTTTCCTTAGCTTTCTCTTCTTTTTTTGACGCCCTAATCTCTTTAATCTCCGTAGCACCATTTTCATTGCTGGCAACATTTAGACCTATACGACCTAAATCGCGGGTATTTGAATGGGCAGAAACGGTCGAGCTTGGTGCTTTAGAGCTAATTGCATCCTGAACATCAGAATCAATCGAAGCCGCAGCTAAAGACGAATGATCACTATTGCCACTTTTAGACAAACTACCTACACGTGGAACAGGACGCACATTGGTGACTTCTGGAGCCATTTCATCATTCGTCAAACTAATGCCATTTGATAATTCATCAGCGACTGCATCCATGAATGATACAGAAATATCATTATCCATTAGCTTTTCGTTTACCTGACCAGGAACTACCTCTTCAGCAATACTTTCAGATTTATTGGTATGAGCAACAAGCTCTTCAGCAGCCAATGCCATTTGCTGTTCAAGACTTTCAAGATCGAAAAGCTCTGAATCAACTTCATCAAGAATACTTTCTTCAAAAGCGCTTTCCAAGCCAAGCTCTTGCAACAATTCGTCATCATGACTATTTTGATCTGAAGTTTTTGCACCATCAATATGATCGGATGAACTGCTATGAGACAATTTTTCTTGAGATGTATTTTGTTCTACTGCGTTTTCTTCTATTGAAGGTGAGCGCAAAGCATCATCATCAAAATTAAAGTCAAGAGCATCCTCTAAAGCGGCTTCAACATCGATATCAAACTTATCTGCTTTGGTTCTACGTGCCATAATCCGTCTCATCACCATTATTAATCTGCAAGAATCATTTCTGCAAGACTAGTCGCTTTATGCCTGTTAAGAAATGTGAAAGGAAGAAGTTCTGAACAAAACGCGATACAAAACAGAACAAATCAATTACATAATTACGTAACACCTTAAGTGAGAATTAACGTAAAAGCAAATAATTTCAGTTATTAATAGGATAATTTTATTATGGTAAAAATATTGTTTATAACTTTGCCAGAAATGAACGAAATAGCAATAAATGGCGAAATTGGCACATCATTAATGGAATTGGCAGTCCTCAACAGTATAAAAGGAATCATTGGTGAATGTGGTGGCGCCTGTGCTTGCGCCACATGCCATGTCTATATTGATCAAAAATGGCAAGACGAATTGCCGGAGCCAAGCATAATGGAAATTGATATGTTAGATTTTGCCGATGAGACTAATGAGAATTCTCGTTTAGCATGTCAAATCTTTTTAACCGAAAATATGGACGGCCTTAGAGTTTTTATTCCATAATATATAAACGCTATACTCATCTTAATGCTAGACAGAAAACAATAAAAGAGCGAATAACAAAAAGGGCGGATATCTCCGCCCTAAATTCTTTCTAAAACAAAATAAAAATTATTTCGTATTAACTGCTTCTTTAAGAGATTTGCCAGCTGAAAATTTTGGCACGTTACGAGCAGGAATATCAATTTCTACATTGGTTGTTGGGATACGACCCTTAGTAGCGGCACGATGAGATACTTCGAAGGCACCAAAACCAGGCAAACGTACATCACCGCCAGCTTGCAGTGCTTCGGTAACAGAAGCAATAAATGCATCCACAGCTGCACCAGCTTGCACTTTTGTAAGACCAGCTTTTTCTGCAACGGAGCTGACGAGTTCGTTCTTATTCATTCGGTATTTCCTTTCCTGATTTACCGGAGACAAAACAATACAATTTTAGCTATAAAGCAAGTTTATTCAAATCTACAGCAATTTGAAGAAAAAAATGCTGCAACCACCAGTTTTCTGGCGTTTTTCATTATTTACTTGCAAAAAAGCAACAAAATTTCATTCAAAACAAAAAAAAGAGCGGTAAAAACCGCTCTTTTCCTCTTTTTTTAACGTGAATCAGTGCGCTATTGCATGAGCCCCCTTGTCTTCATCTGTATCTGAAGCCGTTGAAACTGGACTCAATGGCTCTGTCCATTCAATAGCCTCTGGCTGACGGACTAAAGCATGCTTAAGCACTTCACTTGCATGAGATACTGGTATTATTTCCATATTATTCTTAACATTATCTGGAATTTCCACCAAATCCTTGGCATTTTCTTCTGGAATAAGAACTGTCTTAATACCACCACGCAATGCAGCAAGCAGCTTTTCTTTCAAACCGCCAATCGGCAATACGCGGCCACGCAATGTAATTTCACCCGTCATGGCGACATCCTTACGCACAGGAATGCCAGTCATAATAGATACAATTGCTGTCATCATGCCAACGCCAGCTGAAGGACCATCTTTTGGTGTTGCACCTTCTGGAACATGGACGTGAATATCACGTTTATCAAAGAAAGGTGGCTCAATACCAAAATCAACAGCTCGCGAGCGTACATAAGATGCAGCAGCTGAAATCGACTCCTTCATAACATCACGTAGGTTACCAGTTACAGTCATACGACCTTTACCTGGCATCATGACACCTTCAATAGTCAGCAACTCACCACCAACCTCAGTCCAAGCTAAACCAGTAACAATACCAATTTGGTCTTCGCCATCAATTTGGCCAAAGCGATAACGCTTAACACCAAGATATTCGTCAATATTATCAGCAGTGATTGTAACCGATTTTTTACCTGTCTTAATAATCTCGGTTACTGCTTTGCGAGCAAGCTTCATGAGCTCACGTTCAAGGCTTCTTACACCTGCTTCACGAGTGTAATATTGAATAATCGAGCGGATAGCACTTTCATCAACAAAAAACTCATCTTTTGAAATTGCATGATCACTAATGGCTTTAGGCAATAAATGACGCTTTGCAATCTCAACTTTTTCATCTTCTGTATAACCAGCAATGCGGATAATTTCCATACGATCAAGCAATGGACCTGGAATATTAAGTGTATTAGCTGTTGTCACAAACATGACGTCAGATAAATCATATTCAACTTCTAGATAATGATCCATAAAGGTTGAGTTCTGTTCTGGATCCAACACTTCCAATAAAGCAGATGATGGATCACCACGGAAATCTTGTCCCATTTTATCAATCTCATCCAAAAGGAAAAGCGGATTAGAACGCTTAGCCTTTTTCATTGATTGAATAATTTTACCGGGCATTGAACCAATATACGTACGACGATGACCGCGAATTTCTGATTCATCACGTACACCACCTAACGACATACGAACATATTCACGACCCGTTGCCTTAGCAATAGAACGTGCAAGCGACGTCTTACCAACGCCAGGAGGGCCTACCAAGCAAAGAATTGGACCTTTAATTTTAGAAATCCTACTTTGCACTGCGAGATACTCAACAATACGTTCTTTTACCTTATCAAGGCCGAAATGCTCCTCATCAAGAACCTTTTCCGCAAAATTGAGATCCTTTTTAATCTTGGACTTTTTGCCCCAAGGAATCGTTAGCAACCAATCAAGATAATTACGCACCACAGTTGCTTCAGCAGACATTGGCGACATGGAGCGAAGTTTTTTAACCTCAGCTGCGGTCTTTTCCTGAGCCTCTTTGCTTAACTTGGTATTTTTTGCAAGCTCTTCAATTTCAGATACTTCATCACGGCCATCTTCGCCTTCGCCAAGCTCTTTCTGGATCGCCTTCATCTGTTCATTGAGATAATATTCTCGCTGAGTTTTTTCCATCTGGCGTTTAACACGCGATCTAATACGTTTCTCAACCTGCAGAACTGAAATTTCACCTTCCATAAAAGAAAGCGCTTTTTCAAGTCTTTGGGCAACAGAAAGGAGCGATAGCATTTCCTGCTTTTCAGAAAGCTTAATAGCAAGATGCGATGCAATGGTGTCTGCTAATTTTGAGGGCTCGTCAATTTGGCTAACTGCCGTTACAACCTCTGGTGAAATCTTTTTATTCAATTTCACATAATTTTCAAAATCAGCAACAACCGAACGTGCTAACGCCTCAATCTCAACCTTATCTTCCTCACCTTCGTGAAGAACCAATGCCTCAGCCTGAATGTAACCATCATCTTCTGAGAACACCGATAATTGAGCACGCGCCACACCTTCGACAAGTACCTTAACTGTACCATCAGGTAGTTTAAGCAATTGCAAAATATTAGCTAAAGTGCCAATTTCATAAATGTCTTCAGTTTTTGGATCATCGTCGGCGGCATTTTTTTGCGTTGCAAGCAAAATTTGCTTATCTTCACGCATAGCCACTTCAATAGCTTTAATTGACTTTTCACGCCCAACAAAGAGCGGCACAATCATATGCGGGAAGACAACAATATCTCTTAGCGGCAGAACGGCGTAAAGCCCGTTCTCGGCTTTTTTAGTCTTCTCGTTATTTTGCATTTCATGTCCTTTCTGGGACCAACGGCCCCCACCGCCATAATGCATGCCCCAATTTTTGCAAACATGCATCACGCTTCTGAACAGATAATTGGTTGCCAAAAGAATCAAATTCAAGCCCTTGGCGCAGTTTAATTATTAGATCGTATAATTAATGAATATTTTCTCTAATTAATTATGCTATAAGTGCTTCTCCTCAACATCACTTCAGCTTTTCCAATTATCAGCAGTCAAATCAAAAAAGTTATAGTAATGGATATGATACAATAAGCAATAATAAAAAGCTTTAAATGGGCTAATTTAGGGCATTTTGCAAGTCAAATAATAATTATTTTGACTATCTGAACAACCCTTACTCTATATCATCGGAATTAAAAGCCTCAAAAACCATTTGATCGACTAGCTTTTCAATCGCCAACCATTGCTCGATTTTTTGTATAACACCGGTAATAATAGGCACCTGCACGCGTTGGCGCATAAAATGTGCAAAAACATTAGTCAAGTCCTTCTTATTATATAAAATAAACTAAACATCACGGGTCAGCATAGAAAATTCCATTCAATCGCGCTGCGCTGAATGCTGCTTGCACGCATACCATGAGCAATACCTTCAGCCGATACGCGAAAGCGTCTTAATATATGAAAGTCCCCTGCTAGCATTGCTGCATTATTTCCATAAAGGCGCAATATATCATTCGTAGCGGTTGCTAAATCTTCATTAAAATGAGGAGGATTGCCATCAGATTGACTAATACCGGTGTTCGACCTTGAAGCTTTTCAAGAACGTCCTCCAAGCTTTGAATAACATCATTGCTATCACTAACTCTTTGTCCGACAATACCCTTGCAAGGCAACTGATGATTTTAGCTTCCAATGATAAAGCTGACAAGTGGTCATGACAAACAATAACCGCGCCATCTTTGGTTAAGCAACCATCCAACATTATAGGGAAATTTTGATCAGCAGCGATGTAAAAAGCAGTTAAAGCATTTTCCGCAATTCCTTTGGATTTGTTATGCAAACCCTGATGAGCGATCAGTTGTTATTTCAATTAGTCAAGCGTCATATCACTTTCCCCTTTTATCAGGAAAAAGGATATATATGGAAGTTATGTAAAAGATCAATGAAAATATCTTTATGTCTATAAACACTTTCAAGCTATCAAAATGAATATCACAATGCCTAAGACTCTGGCCCATATACAAAAAACGATGTATCCTTCAATTGATGAATTGAAAGAATAGACACAAAAGGTAATGTCAATATTGAAGTAAAATGTGTTTCCATGTATCATGAAGATATTGGTAGATATGTGCTATTCCCTTACGTTACTTCTAGTCTGCATTATATACTAAAGGCTGACTTATTAGATTATTCTACACGAGCAAGTATTGCAGAATTGCTTTATACTATTTTAGTCTACGATTATCACTCCCCAAATTTGAGTATATAACATTTAACTTCATTTGGAAAAATATTACCCCGTGTGTTATTATTGGGTTAGGAAAAGAAGCTGAATTATGCGCGCGTCTTGCATTAAAATAAATTAACATGGTTTTTGATGGCGGCATAGGCGCAAGATATCTTAGTTGGTTTATGTTGCTGCTAGCGAAGGATTGGTTAAAACCAAAGACAATAACTTCATGACAAATTTTTGCAAGATTGAGGTTAAATTGCTAGGGCCGGTTAAGGATAAAGCATTGCAAAACTGGCATAGCGAAATATGATTTTTGTCAACCAATTAATGAGTTAAATGGCTGATTATCATTTATCCAATACAAAACCAATAAAATTTGAGCGAAATGAACTTCACGTTGATTTTGAACTAAAGTATTTTGGCTTTATCCAATAGATAATATTAGCTACATTAAGACTGCGCAAAATGCACGGGTTCCCTAATCCGCATTTTAGCCATCCACTTTTTTCAGCAACGGCACTTGTTAAACTTAATCCTCCAACACATGGCCAAAAGATGAATTAATGGATGCAACCCAAAAAAGTTTCCGCCAGATTTATCTTGCAACACCATCGATAAACAACATCAATCAGTTGCGTGATGAGCAAAATTAACATTTAAACAGTTAATGTCATTCACGCCTAAAACCCTCAGCGTTTTTATCTAAATATTAAAATCTAATCACCTTTATTGATTGTGAACAATTACAAGCCTTACCCGATAAGAAGAGTCGCTTATTAGCAATTTCTCCACAATTATGATTGATAAAAATCAATCGCAAAAATAATAAAAATCAATCGTATATGCAACATTATTCATATACAAAACTAAGTAAATCAATCTGATAGCTTTCAAAGAGCTTTCCTTCTTTAGATTGATTCAAATCAACGACTGTATTTATTCTAAGTTCATATTGCCAGCATCGACGCAACGAATTTTATCGTGATGCGTTTTAACCAGACTAAATTTGCTGGATAAAAAAATGGAAAACAAACAAATAAAGGCCCCCGCTGGGCAAAACTCCGCGTTATGGTTGAGCACTTTTGCTTTTACCATTTGTTTCGCCATCTGGACTATATTCGCAATTATCGGCGTTCAGATCCAAGACCAGTTAGGTTTATCCCAAAGCCAATTTGGACTCTTAGTTGGTACACCAATTTTAACCGGTTCGCTCGTTCGTATTCCGCTCGGCATCTGGTCCGAACAATATGGTGGACGTCTTGTTACTCTTATAACAATGCTTCTAGCTGCTATTGCTACATATCTTCTGACCTTTGCCACAACCTATAATCAAATGCTTCTAGCAGCTCTTGGTATTGGTCTTGCTGGTGGCGCCTTCTCCTCTGGCGTTGCTTATGTTGCTCGCTGGTTTAAAGGTAGCCCGCGCCTTGGTCTCGCACTTGGTATTTTCGGCGCTGGCAATGTTGGTGCAGCAGTTACAAAGCTTTTTGCGCCAACTGTTTCCAATATTGGCGGTGGCTGGCATGCGGTGGCGATTGTTTGGGCCATAGCCCTTGCTGTGACGGGTATTGTATTCTTTGTCTTCACCAAAGACGATCCTACACTTGTTGCACAACGTAAAAGTGGTCAAAAGCCTAATAGCAGCTGGCTAGAGCTTTCCCCGCTCGCCAAATTGCAAGTATGGCGCTTTTCACTGTATTATTTCTTTGTTTTTGGTGGCTTTATCGCCCTTGCAGCATGGCTTCCTAAATATCTTATGAATGTTTATGCGTTTGATTTAAGAACCGCAGGTATTGTTGCTGCATTTTTCTCAATCCCTGCCAGCTTGTTCCGTATTTATGGTGGTTATCTTTCTGATACTCTTGGCGCTCGTAAGGTGATGTATTGGACGCTTACTGTATCGGTTATCACATCCTTTTTCCTTTGCTACCCACCAACACAATATACTATTGAAAGCATAAATGGTCCAATCTCGTTCCATATGGCAACAGGTTACATTACCTTTACCATTATTGTGTTTATCCTTGGCTTTGCCATGGCACTTGGAAAGGCCGCAGTTTATAAGCATATTCCGGTTTATTTCCCTGAAAATGTCGGTGCTGTTGGTGGTCTTGTCGGTATGATTGGTGGTCTTGGCGGCTTTATCCTTCCTATCATATTTGGAAAGATTCTTGAAATTACCGGCGTCTATACCACTTGTTTTATGGTGCTTTTCGCAATTGCCGCCGTTTCCCTCCTTTGGATGCACTTTTCAATTCGCCGCATGGAACAACAACGCCTTGCCGAAATGGGTGAGACCCTTGCCGAATTTCCGGAGCTACGCTAATGTCTAATCCTAATAATAAATACGTTCTAACTACTTGGAACCCTGAAGATGCGTCATTCTGGCAACGGACTGGTAAAGCAATAGCTAATAAAAATCTTTGGATCTCAATTCCTGCACTTCTTTTAGCTTTTGCTATTTGGCAAGTTTGGTCCGTAACAGTATCAGAACTGCCTAAAGCTGGTTTTAATTATACAGCAACGCAATTGTTCTGGCTTGCGGCTCTTCCCGGTCTTTCAGGTGGTACTCTTCGCATTTTCTATTCGTTTATGGTACCCATTTTCGGTGGCCGTCGTTGGACAGCTCTTACCACTGCATCGCTTTTAATTCCTGCAATTGGTATTGGTTTTGCCGTGCAAAACCCAGAAACCCCTTATTGGGTTATGGTTGCACTTTCATTGCTTTGTGGCTTTGGTGGCGGTAACTTCTCATCATCAATGGCTAATATTTCCTTTTTCTACCCAAAGAGCGAAAAAGGTAAAGCAATGGGCTTAAATGCTGGCATTGGTAACCTTGGTGTATCAGTTGTTCAATTGGTTGTTCCTCTTGTTATCGCCACTAGCGTTTTTGGCTGGCTCGGCGGCAACCCACAGACAATCACCCAAGCTAATGGTGCAACATCATCAATCTGGTTACAAAACGGTGCCTTTGTCTTTGTGCCTTTCATCATTATTTGTACGATTGCTAGCTGGTTTGGTATGAATGATATTGCTGATGCTAAAGCTTCATTCGCTGATCAGGCAATTATTTTTAAGCGCAAAGACAACTGGTTAATGTGCGTTCTTTACATGGGTACATTTGGTTCGTTTATCGGTTTTGCTGCTGCATTTCCTCTTTTGATGAAAGTTACTTTCCCTGAAGTAAATGTTCTAAATTATGTTTTCTTAGGGCCATTAATTTCAGCTCTTGCACGTGCTGGTTCTGGTGGCTTGAGTGATCGCGTTGGCGGTGGCCGTGTGACATTGATTTCTTTCATCATTATGATGGCTGCTCTTCTTGCTGCACTCTATTTTGTAGCAAATCCTGAAAATCCAATTGCTTTTGGTGGCTTCTTTACCTCATTCATGGTGCTGTTCTTTGCAACAGGTGTTGGTAATGCATCTACATTCCAAATGATCCCAGCAATTATGAGCCGCGTTATTGATAACACTATGCCAAATGCAACAACTGAACAAAAACGCCATCAAACAGAGCGTGAATCTGCTGCAATCACAGGCTTTACTGCCGCAATCGCTGCTTATGCTTTCTTTATCATTCCAATCAGCTTTAATGCTTCAAAGCTTTATTATGGTGGTCCACAAGCAGCTCTATTCGGCTTCCTAATTTTCTACCTCATCTGCCTTTTTATTACTTGGTTTTGCTACACCCGTAAGGGCGCAATTCTACACATTGAAGGTCAACGCGCAAAGCGTATCCAATCGACAGGAGACCAAAACAAATGAGTAATTTACTCGATCGTCTCAACTTTCTTGCCCATAAGCGCGAAAAATTCTCCCAAGGCCACGGTATTACTACCGATGAAGACCGCAGCTGGGAAGATAGCTATCGTAAGCGTTGGCAGTATGACAAAATCGTTCGCTCAACCCATGGTGTAAATTGCACGGGTTCATGTTCATGGAAAATCTATGTAAAAGGCGGTATCGTTACTTGGGAAACCCAACAAACCGATTACCCACGTACTCGGCCTGATCTTCCAAACCATGAACCACGCGGTTGTCCGCGCGGCGCAAGCTATAGCTGGTATATGTATTCAGCAAACCGCGTTAAATACCCACTTATTCGAGCACGCCTTTTAAAACTTTGGCGCACTGAACGCGTTCTTAAAACACCTGTTGGTGCATGGGCTGCCATTCAGGAAAATCCTGAAAAGCGTCGTGAATATCAAAAAGTACGTGGTCTTGGTGGATTTGTCCGTGCAACTTGGGCAGAAATGAACGAGATTATTGCAGCTGCAAATGCTTACACTGTGCGCAAATACGGTCCAGATCGCGTTATTGGTTTCTCGCCAATTCCTGCAATGTCAATGATCTCATATGCTGCTGGTGCACGTTATTTGTCATTGCTTGGCGGTACTTGCATGTCTTTCTATGACTGGTATTGTGATTTGCCACCAGCATCACCAATGACATGGGGCGAACAAACCGACGTTCCTGAATCTGCTGATTGGTATAATGCTGGCTTCTTGATGCTTTGGGGTTCTAACGTTCCACAAACGCGTACACCGGACGCACATTTTTATAGCGAAGCTCGTTATAAGGGCGCGAAATCAGTTGTCGTTTGTCCAGACTATTCTGAAGCAGCCAAATTTGCTGATATGTGGCTTCATCCAAAACAAGGTACTGATGCCGCCCTTTCAATGGCATTTGGTCACGTTATTTTGCGTGAATTCCATCTTGACCGCCAAGCTGAATATTTTGATGATTATTGCCGTCGTTATACCGACATGCCAATGCTTGTTCGCCTCACTGGTAAAAATGGTCATTATATTCCTGATCGTCTATTGCGCGCTTCAGATTTTGATAAAAACCTCGGTGAAGACAATAACCCAGAATGGAAAACAATTGCGGTTGATAGTTTAACTGGCGAATATGTTGCACCTACTGGCTCTGCCGGTTTCCGTTGGGGTGAAGATGGCAAATGGAACCTTGAACAAAAAGATAGCAAGGGTCGCGACATCACTTTGGAAATGAGCTTTATGCTTGAAGGTGACCATGATGCCGTTGCCGATGTTGATTTCCCTTATTTTGGCAATAAGGAACATGATTATTTTGAAGGAACAGACCACGATAGCGTACTTACACGCAAGGTCCCTGCCCGCAAATTGAAACTTCCTGAAGGGGAAGTCATGGTTGCGACAGTCTTTGACTTGTTTGTTGCTAATTATGGTCTTGAACGCGGTTTCAAAGATCCTAACTGTGCCACAAGCTATGATGAAAACATTCCTTACACCCCAGCTTGGGCCGAAAAAATTACTGGCGTACCACGTGCAAATATTATTTCTGTTGCTCGTGAATTTGCGCGTAATGCTGAAAAGACCAATGGTCGCTCAATGGTTATTCTTGGCGCTGGCTTGAATCACTGGTACCATATGGACATGAACTACCGCGGCATTATTAATATGCTGATTATGTGTGGTTGTATCGGTCAATCTGGTGGTGGCTGGAGCCACTATGTTGGACAAGAAAAGCTCCGTCCGCAAACCGGTTGGACACCTCTTGCATTTGGTCTTGACTGGGCACGCCCACCACGTCACATGAATTCAACTTCATTCTTCTATGCCCACACCGATCAATGGCGTTATGAAACAGTTAAGGTAAGCGATTTGCTTTCACCTACTGCGCCTGAAGGTCCATGGGAAGGCTCATTAATTGATTATAATATCAGAGCTGAGCGCATGGGTTGGTTGCCATCTGCACCGCAGCTTGAAACCAATCCACTTGATCTTGCAAAACAAGCTCAAGAAGCTGGCATGGAGCCTAAGGATTTTGTGGCGCAAAGCCTAAAATCAGGCAAATTGAAAATGTCATGTGA
This sequence comes from Bartonella sp. HY038, assembly GCF_014117425.1. NCBI lineage: Bacteria > Pseudomonadati > Pseudomonadota > Alphaproteobacteria > Hyphomicrobiales > Bartonellaceae > Bartonella > Bartonella sp. HY038. The sequence goes on along the minus strand of NZ_CP059725.1, from coordinate 1,368,783 downwards.
AGATCCAGATGCGGAAGTAAATTGGCCACGCAATATGTTTGTTTGGCGCTCAAATCTGCTTGGTTCATCAGGTAAGGGACATGAATATTTCCTCAAGCATTTGCTAGGCACTTCAAATGGTGTACTTGGCAAAGATTTGGGTGAAGAAGGTCGTGCCGGCTCGGTTGAGGCTGTTTGGCATGATGAAGCTCCAGAAGGTAAACTAGATCTTTTGGTAACGCTCGATTTCCGTATGTCCACAACTTGTGTATATTCTGACATCGTCTTGCCTACCGCAACATGGTATGAAAAGAACGACCTTAACACCTCGGATATGCATCCTTTCATCCATCCTTTATCAAGTGCTGCCGACCCTGCATGGGAAGCACGTAGCGACTGGGAAATCTTTAAAGGCATTGCAAAGCGCTTTTCTGAAATTGCTCCTGAAGTCCTTGGTGTTGAAAAAGACGTTGTTCTTGTACCAACTTTGCATGATACTCCAAATGAACTTGCACAGCCATTTGATGTTAAAGATTGGAAAAGAGGCGAAATCGAACCAATCCCTGGTAAGACAATGCCAACAGTGGCTGTTGTAGAACGCGACTATCCAAATCTTTATAAGCGCTTTACTGCTCTTGGACCATTACTTAAAAATATTGGTAATGGCGGTAAGGGTATTGCCTGGAATACTGATCATGAAGTTGACTTCCTCGCAAAACTTAACGGTGTTGTTGAAGAAGAAGGCGTAACTAAAGGTATGCCTAAGATTGAAAGTGATATTGATGCAACAGAAGTTGTATTGTCTCTTGCGCCGGAAACAAATGGTGAAGTTGCAGTTAAAGCATGGTCTGCTTTAAGTAAAATTACTGGTCGCGACCATACCCATCTTGCTATCCCAAAAGAAGATGAAAAAATTCGCTATCGTGATATTGTTGCCCAACCGCGTAAGATCATTTCCTCACCTACATGGTCAGGATTGGAATCTGAAGAAGTTTGCTACAATGCTTGCTATACCAATGTTCATGAGCTTATTCCTTGGCGTACAATTAGTGGCCGTCAACAACTTTATCAGGATCATTTATGGATGCGGGCATTTGGTGAAGCCTTCTGCGTTTACCGTCCTCCAATTGATACCAAAACTGTAACACCTGCATTGCAAGCTAAAGCCGATGGGCAGCCACATCTTGTCTTGAACTTCATCACACCTCACCAAAAATGGGGTATCCATTCAACCTATTCTGATAACTTGCTTATGCTTACGCTTAACCGTGGTGGCCCCGTTGTCTGGATTTCAGAGCCAGATGCTAAACGTGCAGGCATTATCGATAATGACTGGGTTGAAGTTTATAACAGCAATGGTGCCTTGGTTGCCCGTGCAGTTGTTTCACAACGCATGAAAGACGGAACAATGTTCATGTACCATGCGCAAGAAAAAATTGTTAACGTCCCTGGCTCACCATTAACTGGCCAACGTGGCGGCATCCATAACTCGGTTACCCGCGTTATTACTAAACCAACCCATATGATTGGTGGCTATGCTCAACTTTCTTATGGCTTTAACTATTACGGCACAGTTGGTGCCAACCGAGATGAATTCGTTGTCGTTCGCAAATTGGCAAAAGTTGATTGGTTAGATGATGAATTACCCGAACATGCAGCAAAGGAGGCGGCACAATGAAGGTCCGCGCACAAATAGGTATGGTCCTCAATTTGGACAAATGTATCGGCTGTCACACCTGTTCGGTGACATGTAAAAACGTTTGGACAAATCGTGAAGGCGTAGAATATGCTTGGTTTAACAATGTTGAATCAAAGCCAGGCATTGGTTTTCCTAAGGATTGGGAAAACCAAAAACGTTGGAATGGCGGCTGGGTTAGAAAGTCTAACGGTAAGTTAGAACCTAAAATCGGTTCAAAATGGCGGGTATTAGCAAAGATTTTTGCCAATCCTGACCTACCTGAAATCGATGATTATTATGAACCATTTGATTTTGACTATGAGCATTTGCAAACCGCTAAGGAAAGCAAAGCAATGCCAGTTGCTCGTCCGCGCTCAAAAATTAGCGGACAGCGCATGGAAAAAATTGAATGGGGTCCAAACTGGGAAGAAATTCTTGGTGGCGAATTTGAAAAGCGCTCAAAGGATTATAACTTTAACGGCGTTCAAAAAGACATTTATGGACAATTTGAAAATACATTCATGATGTATTTGCCACGCCTTTGCGAACATTGCCTCAATCCTGCTTGCGTTGCATCATGCCCATCAGGCGCTATTTATAAGCGCGACAATGATGGTATCGTTTTAATCGATCAAGATAAGTGCCGTGGTTGGCGCATGTGTGTTTCTGGCTGCCCTTATAAGAAGATTTATTATAACTGGTCTTCTGGTAAATCAGAAAAATGCATTTTCTGCTATCCACGTATTGAAAGTGGTCAGCCAACAGTTTGCTCTGAAACCTGCGTTGGACGTATTCGTTATCTTGGTGTTATTCTTTATGATGCCGACAAGATTTCTGATGCAGCTAGCACTATGAGCGAAGAAGATCTGTACGAAGAACAATTGAAGATGTTCTTGGATCCGAATGATCCAGCTGTAATTGATCAGGCTCGCAAGGATGGTATTTCTGAAGAATGGTTGGACGCTGCAAAGAATTCACCCGTTTATAAGATGGCAATGGAATGGAAAGTGGCATTCCCACTTCATCCAGAATATCGCACCTTGCCAATGGTTTGGTATATTCCACCACTTTCACCACTGCAGTCAGCAGCTGAAGCTGGTAAAATTGAAATGGATGATTTTATTCCAAATGTTCGCTCATTGCGTATTCCGGTTAAATATCTAGCCAATCTTTTGACCGCAGGTAAGGAAGAGCCAGTTATTTCCGCTCTTGAACGTATGCTAGCCATGCGTGCTTATATGCGTGCAAAAACGGTTGATGGGGTGATTGATCCATCAATTCCTGAAAAAGTTGGCATGGACCGCGAAATGATTGAACACATGTATCATGTCATGGCGATTGCTAATTATGAAGACCGCTTTGTGGTGCCAACAGCCCATCGCGAAGTCAGTGAAGATGCCTATGAAATGCGCGGATCTTGCGGCTTTTCATTTGGTAATGGTTGTTCAGGTAGTAGTTCTACTGCTGAGCTTTTTGGTAGCAAAAAACCTCGCCACCATACAGCAAGCGGAATGTTGAAGGAGAGCGCATAATGCATACGGATCTTAAAATTCTATCCATTCTATTAGCTTACCCTGAAGAAGCACTAAAGCATGATGCAAGCCTTCTTGCCGCAACGTTAGAAGAGACAAGTGAGCTTGATGCGCAAACATTAGCTAAGGTCAAACACTTGATTGCAACCCTTGGTGAACGTGATATTTTTGAAAGCCAAGAAGAATATGTCACTTTGTTTGACCGTACACGCTCACTCTCATTACATCTTTTTGAACATGTTCACGGCGAAAGCCGTGATCGTGGACAAGCGATGGTTGATTTGAAAATCATGTATGAAGAAGCTGGTCTTGAAATTAATGCCAGTGAATTACCTGACTATCTGCCCATGTTCCTTGAATATCTTTCAACAAGAACCGCAGATGAAGCTCGTCAATCCATCAGCGACATCCTGCACATTGTAACAGCAATCGGCGAGCGTTTACAAAAACGCAATTCTCCTTATGCTGCAGCATTTACCGCATTGGAAGCCCTATCAAATGGTGGTGCGGATAAGGCATTGCTAGATGAACTTCGCAATATGGAAGAAGATGATCCAAACGACCTTGAAGCGCTTGACCGCATCTGGGAAGAAGAAGCCGTAACATTTGGTGCAAATCAAGGTGAGAATGCCTGTGGACCAGATCGTTTACGTACAAGGCTGCGGGCGGCAAATCGCGACGCGACCCATAGCCAACATTAAGGAGAACCCCCATGTATTCGTATATTAATACACTTTTATTTGGGATCTATCCCTATATTGCCCTCACTGTTTTGGTCCTAGGCTGTATTGCCCGTTATGATCTTGATCCCTATACTTGGCGTTCAGGATCAAGCCAATTATTAAGACGCAAACAGCTTATCTGGGGTTCTGTTTTATTCCATGTCGGTGTATTGTTGATTTTTGGCGGCCATCTTGTTGGTCTTCTTACACCTCTTGCGCTTTTTGATGCATTAGGAATTAGCCATACATTTAAGCAATTACTAGCTATTTGTCTTGGCGGTGTTGCTGGTACTATGGGTATTGTTGGTGCAACATTACTTGTTCACCGCCGCTTGTTTGATGCCCGTGTTCGTGCCAATTCAAGTTTTTCTGATACGATGATTATCATTTTACTTTGGATTCAATTGATGCTTGGTCTTCTAACCATTCCATTATCACTTGGACATCTTGATGGTCATGAAATGGTGAAATTCATGAATTGGGCTCAAGGAATCTTTACATTCAACATTGCTGCATCAAGCTATATTATTGATACAGCGGCTGTATTCAAACTGCATATTTTCCTTGGACTTACTATTCTTCTGGTTTTCCCATTCACTCGTCTTGTTCATATGTTGAGCGTTCCTGTCCGTTATATTTGGCGTCCAGGGTATCAAATTGTGCGTAAGGCTGAAAAAAATGCACCTATGGTGCGTGAACCCGCAGAATAACAGTTAGGGGATCCTTTACCTCCCATACACCCGTTAAGGGGTCCCCGACCAAATCTTCCCAAATTTGCATATTGGTTTTAGAAGTTTAATAGCTTTGGCACCCTCAATCCCCCCCCCGCATTTTGAGGGTGCCTACCCGATAACGAATTTAACTTTTAAGCTTAATTTTCTAAGCTAAAATATTTGATACCCTTGAATTTCCCCCGCAGTTTAAGGGTATCAAACCAATGTCAAATAAAACCTATGATTAAGATTTTATATTATGTTCCAAATTGGGAACAACTTGATCAATCAAGCGTTTAAAACGGTCAAATCGATAAATTACGGTTATAAACTCAACTCTCACCGCTAATTTTAGCGACAAGGCAGAATTTAAGTTATAACTATTATAAAAAGCATAACTTTCGTCATTTATCTGCAGACTCATACCTGAAACTGCGTTGTTTCAATTGATGAAAGACCATGAAAACGCTATGGAGTAAATTATGGTAACCCTTTTCAATAGTAAAACCGAAGATAATACACCAAAACCCTATAGCAAAAAACAGGATGTTGACACTCGCATTCCGCCAAAGGCGAAACCGGTTTTCAACCAGATTAGTGTCAATGGAATTACCATAGAAGAAGCAGATATTTTGGCAGAAGCGCAAAATCATCCCGCAGAAAATCCAGGTGAAGCGCTTACAGCAGCAGCACGCGCCCTAGTTATCCGCGAATTACTATTACAAGAAGCCAAACGCCTTGATCTTTATAGTGATGAACTATCAAGCGATCAACGTAGTGACACACCGCAAGACATTGCAATCAGTAAATTAATGGATCAAGAAATATCTGTTCCCAATGCAACTCTTGAAGATTGCCAACGCTTTTATAACAATAATACCGACCGTTTCCTATCCGATATGATTGTGGAAGCTCGCCATATTCTTATTAGTGCAGATCCAAAAGTACAGGCTGACCGTGATGGCGCAAAAACAATCGCCACAGAAATTATCCGTAACCTCGAATTAAGTCCATCACGTTTTAATGAGCTTGCAAAGGAATATTCTGACTGTCCTTCATCTATGCATGGTGGCAACCTTGGACAATTAACCACCGGTAGTACGGTACCCGAATTTGAACAAGCATTGAAAATTGCTGAAGGTGCAGGACTCCTCAAAAGCCCAGTTGAAACCCGTTACGGTTTTCATGTCGTTGACATTATTCGTAAAATTCCAGGAACCCCTCTTCCCTTTGAAGCTGTAAAAGATCGTGTCAGTGCTTGGCTAGAAGCATCAAGTTGGTCGCGAGCTGTTTCGCAATATATATTAATTTTAGCAGGAAACGCCAAAATTGAAGGCATTGAAGTTTTGCCGTCAGATGGACCATTAGTGCAATAAAATGATATTTACTATCACTTTAGAAGTGTGTTATTTATAATCACACTTATCGAAAGCCAAAGACATGCTTGACACGGTCAAAAACAATAAATCAGCTTTAAAGCCCTCACAATTACAAGATGGGTTTGGACGAAATGTAAGCTATTTACGTCTTTCTGTAACAGATCGTTGTGATTTACGCTGTGTCTATTGCATGTCTGAAGATATGGTTTTTTTGCCTAAAAAAGAACTATTAACTGTTGAAGAACTTTATCGTGTTTCTTCAACCATGATTAATCTTGGTATTAAAAAGATTCGTCTAACCGGTGGTGAACCATTGGTTCGTCGCGGCATCATGCAGTTGTTCGCCATGTTGTCGCCCCATATTGGCAAAGATCTTGAAGAACTCACATTAACTACCAACGGTACCTTGCTTGACCGCCATGCAGGCGAACTTGCCTCATTGGGGGTAAAAAGGGTCAACATTTCATTGGATACGTTGAACCCTGCACGCTATGAGGATATAACCAGGTTAGGCGATATTGCTAAAGTTTTCCGTGGCATTGATGCAGCACTGGAAGCAGGGCTGAAAGTTAAAATAAATACCGTTGCTATGAATGGGCATTTTTTAAGTGAGGTGGATGAACTTATTCGCTTTGCCCATGCACGCAACATGGACCTTACATTAATTGAAGAAATGCCTCTTGGCTATACAGGCCATGATCGAGTCGAGACTCACCTTTCACTTACTAAGCTACGCGAAAGTCTCTCGCAACGTTGGACGCTTAACTCATCGGCTAAAAGCTCTGGTGGCCCAGCCCGTTATGTCACAGTTGAAGAAACCGGCGGTCAGCTTGGCTTTATAACACCACTTTCTTGCGATTTTTGTGCGAACTGCAATCGCGTTCGCATAGGATCAACCGGTCGTTTATATCCATGTATGGGGCAAACTGGCATGGTTGAGTTGCGTGAAGTTCTACGTTCAAGTGAAGCAAATGAGCATTTGATTGAAAAAATCTATTCCGCAATTGCAGGAAAGCCAAAAGGCCATAATTTTTTGATAGAAAAAGACAAGGTATTTGGTATTGCACGCCATATGTCAGAACTTGGCGGCTAAGCGGCCAATTATGACCTAATAATATGGTTAACCTTGCCACTCAACTTTAGCGATCCTCCAACCAATCCCCCCTACCAATCACATTGCAGTCCAAAGCCATGCAATAAACGACGCGTTGCAAAATCTGACGTTTGCGATGTAAAGAAAGCTAAATCTGCAGAAGGATCCATTTGTTCCGATAAAGGCGTTAACAGAGAAGCAGCACGCCGAGAAATCGCTTCGGCAGGGTCAAGCCAATCAACTGGCCAATGAGCAACTTTCCGAAAAACATTAATTAAAAATGGATAATGAGTACAAGCAAGCACAACAATGTCGGTGCGGCCATTGCTCTTTTCAATAAAGCAACCTGCAATTTCTCTGCGTACCAATTCATAATCAATATCCATGCCACGCAAATAGCCTTCGGCTATCATTGCAAGGCTCTCACTCCCTACCAAGCGCACTTGGCATTGCTGTGCAAAAGACGCGATAAGGTCGCGAGTATAGGCACGTTTTACGGTTCCAGGTGTCGCTAAAACAGAAATAATCCCGCTCAATGTTTGCTCGGCTGCAGGCTTAATTGCCGGAACAGTTCCTACAAATGGCACACTGCTAAAATGTCGTCGCAAATCGGCCAAAACAAGCGTTGAAGCTGTATTGCAAGCGACAATGCAAAGCTCGGGATCATAACGGCGTATCAGCCATTCAAAAAGAATAAGAATACGTTCTCGCAGCGCATCTTCATCCCAAGTACCATAAGGGAAACCCGCATCATCAGCCACATAGATGAAGTGGCGATCGGGCATTACAATACGTGCTTCACGCAGTACCGATAGGCCACCGATACCGCTATCAAAAAACAGCACAGGACGAATACGCTCGCTCATAAATTCCTACTCGCAATCACTGATTGGCTTTATATCTACCCTACCCTTGCGCGGTGCTTCACCTTCGGGTGCACCTGCCCCGCGTGGCCTTTGCGGCGAAAACCTATCCAGTGACGAGATAACACCACGTAAAAGCTTAAGCTCTGAATCGCCAAAATCTGCCCTCGTTAAAACCGCTCGAATTTTATCAACCATTACTTGCTTGCGCTCTACCGGCCTAAAATAGCCCCTAACATCCAAAGCATCTTCCAACTGATCGAAAAATCCATAAAGGCTATGTTTTTCAGCAGGTACATACTCTGGGCCACGAAAAGCTGTGTCAGTGCTCTTATCTAACGAGGTCTTCATCCACTCATAAGACATAAGTAAAACAGCTTGCGCAATATTTAAAGAGGCAAATGCAGGATTGACCGGAAAAGTTACAATTTCATCAGCAAGGCTAACTTCTTCATTAGAAAGTCCAAAACGTTCACGCCCAAATAAAATGCCTGTTTTTTGACCATTTGTTTCTAATGCTCGTAACTTTTGGGTTGCTTCGACAGGACTACGTACTGGTTTAAAGCCATCGCGTTCACGGGCTGTCGTTGCATAGATAAAAGTCAAATCACCAACAGCATCACGCAAATCATCAAAAACAACCGCATTTTCGATAATATGATCAGCTTTACTTGCTGCAGAAAAAGCTTTTTCACTAGGAAATTCTTCGCGTGGATTAACAAGACGCAACTCCGCCAAACCAAAATTAGCCATTGCACGTGCTACCATGCCAATATTTTCTGGCAATTGCGGATTAACAAGAATGATTGCAGGCCCCTCTTTAATCATTGCGCGATTTTTATCTGTACCAGCCATAATAATAATTTTCTCTAATTTACCTGAATTAAACATTGTTGAAAGATCAATATCACCAACAAAAAGAGATTAAAAAACCTTTGATCGTTTTTTGACATTATCATGGTAAAGTCAATAGCGAACCTAAACTTAGTATGGCTAATTAAGGCAAGATCTACTTAACCATGCAATATATAATGTCGTTTTGCAATTATGCATTCCTAACTCAATCAATCATGCGCTTTTCAATATCGATTAAAGTGTTTTCCTACAACACCAATAGATATTAACCTTTTAGCAACCTTAATCTAAGTTATTTATTTTCTTCCTCAAAAAATCACAAAAACGGTCAGAGATAATCATTTTTTTGCCTAACTGCAGCCTTGTTTGCAGTCCAGTTTTGGTTTCATGAAAACAGAAATAATTAACTTAACTGATATAGACAGATTGATGAGGTTCAAAATGAAAAGTGAAACAAGAACGACCGTCGCGCTTTTTGCAACAGGACTTATTGCTATAATTATGGTTTTTGGCGCAAATCTTACGATCTCAGACGTTATTCATTACTTTGTTCAATAATAGCAGATTTTAACTTATTATCATTGACTATTATTATTTATGATAAAGCTGCAAGTGGAACTAATTAATTGACGAAAATATATATAGATATTTCAATCTAAAGAGATTTTAATTCTCCCATGGATAGCGATTTGCTTTTTCATTAGCCATATCCTATCATATGCTATGCTTTTTACCTCTCCTCTTACACCCGCGCGTCTCATTAAACGCTATAAACGGTTTTTAGCCGATGTCATTCTTGAAAATGGCGATGAAATAACGGTGTCGGTTCCAAATACAGGTTCCATGCGCGGACTACTTCATGAAAATGGCAAGGTTTGGCTCTCACATTCTAGTTACCCCACCCGTAAATACCAATATCGACTGGAAATAGTTGAATCTGATAATATTTTAGTTGGCATTAACACATCTATTACCAACAAAATTGCGGAAGAAGCTATCCGAAATGGTCTTGTAGGCGACTTGGCAAATTATAGTACTGTTTTGCGCGAACAGCGCTATGGCAGCAATTCTCGGATTGATCTATTGTTAAAAGATATTAATAGAGTTGATACTTATGTCGAAGTTAAAAACGTTCATTTTATGAGAGAACAACGCCTGGCGGAATTTCCCGACACGGTAACCGCGCGCGGTGCTAAGCATTTGCGTGAATTAGTTAAGATGGTAGAACAAGGTAAACGAGCGGTCATGCTCTTTGTTATTCAACGCGAAGATTGCGACAAAATGGCAATTTGCGCAGATTTAGATCTTATTTATGGTGAAGAATTTCAACTTGCACGTAAAAAAGGGGTTGAGGCTTTTGCTATAGGGTGCAAAATAGATATTGAAAAAATTGAGGCTTATCGGGCCCTACCAATCATAGAATCGCCAAACATAGAATCGATGGATAATTAATGGTTTCCTATATAGATTATAAAAAAGTACCAATTGAATATACAGGGCAGATCCGAATTTTTGATGAGGAAGGTTTTGCGGGTATGCGCAAAGCTTGCAATTTAGCAGCTCGCTGCCTTGATGCATTGATCGATTTCATTAAACCAGGCATTACAACCCAATCCGTTGACGATTTCGTTTTTGCTTTTGGTGCCAAAGAAGGTGCTTTGCCAGCAGATCTTAACTATCGCGGTTTTACACATTCTTGCTGCACATCACTAAACCACGTGGTGTGTCATGGTATTCCAGGAGCGCGCATATTAAAAGAGGGTGATATTGTTAATGTTGATGTCACTTTTATTGTTGATGGCTGGCATGGCGATTCAAGCCGCATGTATCCGGTGGGCAAGATTAAGCGCGCGGCCGAACGCTTAATGGAAGTAACCCACGAATCTCTCATGCTTGCTATTGCGGCAGTAAAACCAGGCGCTCGAACAGGTGCGATAGGGCATGCAATTCAAACCTATGCTGAAAGCCAGCGATGCTCAGTTGTGCGAAATTTTTGCGGTCATGGCGTTGGGCAATTATTCCACGATACACCCAATATCGTTCACTATGGCATCCCAAGTGATGGTCCAGAACTGCGTGAAGGCATGATTTTTACAATTGAGCCAATGATTAACCTCGGCAAGCCCGATGTAAAAATTTTGAACGATGGCTGGACGGCAGTTACTAATGATAAATCATTGACCGCGCAATATGAGCATACGGTGGGGGTAACGGCAAATGGTTGCGAAATATTTACACTTTCGCCTGCTAATATGTTTTATATTCCTCCTAAAAGCTGATTGAAACTTGTACCACTTATCTTTCAATACTCCTTCCTGTTTGATCACGCAAAAAAGCAGGAAAGGACTATTGAAATCTAGCGTTTTTATCTTGCATTAAAATACAAGCCATCCGTAATTGATCATAAAAACTTTATACAGACATGTAAGGGGGAAGCCATGTCGGGTAAGGAACATAAAGACACTTTTCAAGAATCTGATTTTTTTAACCTTGTAGGTCAAATAGTACCACAGGTAAAATTGAATTCCCCAAAAGGTGTTAAATCACCGGATGCAAAAAACATTAAGACAAAACCACCCAAAGAAAAAATGCATTATGAAGGGCACCGACAAAGACTACGCCAACGCTTTATCGAAACAGATGGTCAAGGGCTTGCTGATTACGAATTATTAGAGCTCCTGTTATTTCGCTCATTACCTCGTGCGGACACAAAACCACTTGCAAAAGCTCTCTTACATCACTTTGGAACGCTAGCAGATGTGCTCGGTGCGGATATTAAGCGCCTAATCGAAGTAAAAGGGTGTGGTGAATCAATTGCTTTAGACCTCAAAATCATTGGTACAACAATCACAAAAGCCAATAGGGCAAGTATTAATAAACGCAATATTTTTTCATCTTGGGATAAGGTTATAGATTATTGCACATCTGTCATGGCGCATGAAACTATTGAGCAATTTCGTATATTATTTCTTGATAAAAAAAATGGTTTAATCGCTGACGAAGTCCATCAAAGCGGAACGATTGATCATATCCCTGTCTATCCAAGAGAAGTAATGAAGCGGGCTTTAGAACTTGCTGCTGCTGCTATAATCCTTGTCCATAATCATCCATCGGGAGATCCTACTCCCTCACGCGAGGATATTTCCATGACCATAAAACTGATGGAAGTTGCCAAAGGTTTAAATATAACCATAATAGATCATCTGATTATCGGAAGAAATGGCCATGTCAGTCTAAAATCCCTTAATCTCATATAATAAAAGCCAACTTTCCGATTGAAAAAGTTGGCTTTCGTTTCATGTATCAATTGGCTATGCTTATAAGTCAATATCCAAAATTGCCATGGAAAAATTATAGGATAGCTCACCCTCGTCATCATCAACATATACAACGCCAATGAATTCATCATCAATATAAACTTCGCATGAATCATCTTTACGCGGACGAGGCTTAACACTAATCGCCGCATTACCGAATGTTCGCTTAAAGTAAGCATCTAACTTTTTAATTTCTTCGGGTTTCACCAGATTCTCCTGCTAAAATTCTAACTAAATTTAAAAATATTTATAGCAAACAAACAAATATATTAGCTACTACTTATTTTTAATTCAATTGCATCTCTATTTAATATAGGTCGGCTTGTTGGTGCTTAAAGGTGCAACTAAAAGTAATTACCTTTTTATAAAAGACATCTGTTTTCCCAATTGCAATCATTGTAAAAAAATAAAGCCAACGCTAATATACTATTGCAAGCGTAATATGATTAACAGCACCATTTTTCAACCTATTAAAACACATATATGACAAATTTCTGCTTAAATAAGGCCAAAGCAGATCAACAATTATTTCGTCAATCACTTTTTTGTTTTGTTGCAAATATTATTCATAATCGGTTTAACATAAAAATATGAAACCTTGAGACATATGGTTTGCCTATTGAAAGGAGCCATGAAGACTCAAAAGATTAAAAAATATATTATGTCCGCGTTTAAAAAGTAATTGGGCAAAAAATAATTTTAAAGCCAGTTTCAAATACTGGCACTTTGATGCAACAATCATATTCAGGTGGCAGCCAAGTATCTGCGTTAATGTTTAAGCTATAGGGATATTGAAGAACTGTTATTGGACTACGGTATCAAGATTAATCTCAGTTAAATCAACTTTTGGATATTTAAATATGCACTAAAACATGAAAAACGCTGACGGAAATTCAAAAAGCCTCATTGTGAGTCTGTTCGCATTAATGAGACTTATATTAAGGTTAAAGACCAAGGGTTAGATTTATGAAATATTTTTATCTCCCAATCAATAAACATGGTGTTTTCATTGATTTGTTGACGAAAACATAGAGGGATAGAAATGCTGCCATACGCTTTTTTCTCAAGGCTTTCAAAGATGATAGGTTCTTTGCCCATTAATACCCTTAGCAAAGATTAGAACAGATAAAGCAAAGGCTTTTTCTAGTGTCTTACAGTTATTAACTGAAAATGATGTGCTTATTGGAAAGCATATCCATTATGTAACCTAAGATACTGTCATATAGCATTGAAAGCGTTCACTCTCGGCTTAAAAGACCAATGTCGCCAAATGGTGGCTTTCAATCATCTAAGACTGCAAGCGAATAATAATTGGCTATGATCCAGCTTCAAGCTTAAGTCAGAACTAGGTCAAAGGGCGCATGGACTACACTAGAGCAAAACCACATACACCACGATATATTTGGAATAAGATGGTTAACTATAGCTAAAGACTAGGTGCTCAAGGCATAAATGCTTCTAACTCAAACTTTGCGACAACGCCGTTGCAAATATTAACCCACATTTATTCAGGCTCCCTGATGCTGTATGGATGGCAGAAGCTGGAATCAGTATGAGTGAAATTACACCATATTTAAAATATTCCAATATATCGGTAACAGAAAAAGTCTATGCACAGTTTTAACCAGACGATTTATGAAAAGCTAAAAATGCACTTGAAACTGGGCTTTATGAGTTCTCAACAAATTCAATAAACCTAAAGGCCACATCTCAATAAAGATCAATACATTGTTTTTATTGACCTTTTGGTGCCGCAGATAGGAATCGAACCTACGACCCCATCATTACGAATGATGTGCTCTACCGACTGAGCTACTGCGGCCTATCTTGCTCTTTAGCAAGAGCTAGCATTAAGCAAAACTCCAATAGCGAAATCTTGATATGAATGCAAGCCTTGAAAAGCAAGTTTTCTTGTATTTTATAACGCAAATTTATACTGGTTATGCACTATATTAGGAATTAAAAAATTTTTTCCCTATTCGTTGGAATAGCACAATTAAAATGATAAGCATTAAATATCAAAAGAGTCGCTATAAGCTTATAAAAATTGACCCATGATAATTGGGTAAGAAATTCGGAGTATTATATGTCTGCACCGGTGGTCACACGCTTTGCCCCTTCACCAACAGGTTTTTTGCATATTGGTGGTGCAAGGACTGCTTTATTTAATTGGTTATATGCCAAGCATTCTGACGGCAAAATGCTACTGCGCATTGAAGATACCGATCGCGAGCGCTCCACTGATGCTGCCGTAAATGCGATTTTAGAAGGCCTAACTTGGCTTGGCCTTGACTGGGATGGCGATGCTATATCACAACTTAGCCGTGTTGAGCGGCACCGAGAAGTTGCAGAGGAGTTGGTTGCTAAGGGTAGAGCCTATTACTGCTATGCAAGCCCAGAAGAACTAACCCAAATGCGTGAAACTGCACGCGCAGAAGGTAGGCCACCGCGCTATGATGGGCGGTGGAGAGATCGTGATGCATCTGAAGCACCTCAAGGCATTAAACCAGTAATTCGCATTAAAGCACCAACGGTTGGCGAAACTATTGTGCATGATCATGTACAAGGTGAAGTGCGCTTTCCTAACAAAGATCTTGATGATTTTATTATTTTACGCTCAGATGGCACCCCTACCTACATGCATGCGGTTGTTGTCGATGACCATGATATGGGCGTTACTCATATCATTCGTGGTGACGACCATTTAACCAATTCAGCCCGCCAAACCATTATTTATCAAGCAATGGAATGGAATATTCCGCGAATGGCGCATATTCCACTTATTCATGGTGCTGATGGGGCAAAACTGTCTAAACGTCACGGTGCTCTTGGTGTTGAAGCCTATCGCGCTATGGGTTATTTACCAGTAGCTTTACGTAATTATCTCGTCCGTTTGGGGTGGAGCCATGGCGATGATGAAATTATGAGCATGGATGAAATGATCTCGTGGTTTGATATTGATGACATCAATAAAGGGGCTTCGCGGTTTGATTTCAAAAAGCTTGAAGCGATTAATGGCCAGTATATTCGAGCTAGTGATGATTTGTTCTTATTTGAAAGCGCAATTGACATCTTGCCTGAAATTGAAGGTGGAGCTGATATTCTTGCAAAACTTACCGATGAAAAGCGAGCGCAATTTCTTGCCGCTATGCCAGGATTAAAATCAAGAGCCAAAACACTGGTTGAATTAATTGATGGTGCTGCATTTATTTTTGCAGAGCGCCCTTTAAAGCTTGACGAAAAAGCGGCGTCCCTTCTTGACAACGACGGCAAAGCCATTCTTGCTAACACTTTACCTGTTTTAGAAAATTGCATTGAATGGAGTGATGACGCACTACATGCTGCAATTAACGCTCATAGCGAAGCAAGTGGCGTAAAACTAGGTAAAATAGCCCAGCCTTTACGCGCAGCATTAACTGGTAGAGCTGTATCGCCAGGTGTATTTGACGTGTTAGCTGTACTTGGAAGAGACGAATCTATTGCCCGCGTAAGGGACCAATTATCATAAATTAATTGCAACTAAATCACCACTGTGTAAGATTATATGTTCTGCAAACTAAAATTTTGATATCGCGGAATATATAATCTTGCTTAGCACATTTAGAGTATTTGGAAAGTAAGCAAATATTTTAACCAAAGTGCTTTAAATATGCGTCGAAGCTGTTATTGTAAAACTGGGAGGAGTTTTATAAACATGCAATGTTTTGTTATGTAATTAAATCCCCTTATAATTTAATATGCATTACCTAGGGGATAAACCTTCGTTGTTAAAATAGATATTAACTAACATTAATTCGGTAGGTTGGATGGTCAAAACAACTAAACTCAAGCTAAGCAGCGGTTTTGATCACAAAATTTTCATTTTAATGTAAGCAGTAATTAGATCTATTAGAATTTAACAAAATTTATCACGGAGCTGAGACACATAACACTAAAATAATACAAATTTGACGTTGCAACTGAAATGATTTTGAGTAGGCTAACAAGAATACTCAATGAATAAAATGATTTTTATTAGCAATGAAATTGCATACTCTATTCCAATGGGATGAGGATTTGAAAGGGAAAATTATGTCGGATAATAGCGCTCATATTATGGTCGAGGGTAAATCGATCGAATTACCAGTGCGAAAAGGCACCTTGGGACCTGATGTTATTGAAATTGCCCCTCTTTATAAGGAAACGGGTACTTTTACCTATGATCCAGGCTTCACATCCACCGCATCATGCGAATCAAAAATCACTTATATTGATGGTGATGCAGGTGTTCTTCTTTACCGCGGTTATCCAATTGAACAATTGGCAGAAAAAGGCGACTTTTTAGAAACTTGCTATCTTCTTCTTTATGGAGAACTACCAACAGCTGCACAAAAGGCAGATTTTGACTATCGTGTTCAACACCACAATATGATGCACGAACAATTTGCTCGCTTCTTCCAAGGCTTTCGCCGCGATTCTCACCCAATGGCAGTCATGGTTGCCTGTCTTGGCGCTATGTCAGCTTTCTATCACGATTCAATTGATATTACTGATCCGCATCAGCGCATGGTTGCTTCAATCCGCCTGGTTGCGAAAGTACCAACCCTTGCTGCAATGGCATATAAATATTCGATCGGCCAGCCTTTCGTATATCCACGCAACTCGCTTGATTATGCGTCAAATTTCTTGCATATGTGTTTTGCCGTGCCTTGTGAGGAATATGTTGTTAACCCGATACTTGGCCGCGCGATGGATCGAATCTTTACGCTCCATGCGGATCATGAACAAAATGCTTCAACATCAACGGTGCGTTTAGCTGGTTCATCTGGTGCCAATCCTTTTGCATGTATCGCTGCCGGCGTTGCATGTCTTTGGGGCCCTGCACATGGTGGTGCCAATGAAGCTTGCTTAAAAATGCTTGAAGAAATTGGCTCTGTAGATCGTATCCCCGAATTTATTGCGCGCGCTAAAGATAAGGATGATCCGTTCCGCCTTATGGGCTTTGGTCATCGTGTTTATAAAAATTACGATCCTCGTGCTCGTATCATGCAGCAAACATGCCACGAAGTACTTACAGAACTTGGCATTAAAGATGATCCACTTCTTGACATTGCTATGGAACTTGAAAAAATTGCGCTGCATGATCCATATTTTGTTGAAAAGAAGCTCTATCCCAATGTTGACTTCTATTCAGGCATTACTTTGAAGGCTCTTGGCTTCCCAACCAATATGTTTACTGTTCTATTTGCCTTAGCTCGCAGTGTTGGCTGGGTTGCACAATGGATGGAAATGATTGAAGATCCTGCACAAAAAATTGGCCGCCCTCGTCAGCTTTACACAGGCGCCGCCGAACGCGATTACGTTCCAGTTGATAAGCGCTAAATTTAAATAACTTATCTGATCTAAAATTAAGCCTCTTACAAATAATATTGTAGGAGGCTTTTTATAAGAAACATCTTAATATATATGCAAATTTTTCAGCAATTAACTATGGTTGGATCAAACGATCGGATAAGTAGTTTTCTAATACTTCACGCTGATCATCATCAAATTTTAGCCCCAACTTGGTACGACGCCACAAAATATCATTGGCGGTTTGCGCCCATTCTCTTTTAATAAGCCAATCAACCTCCACCTCAAATAGCCCGTACCCAAAATCAATGCCAAAATCTCTATTATCCCTATTAAAAATATGGAATACATCTGTTCCATAACAGCTTGTTAAACGGTTAACCGTAAAGTGATCTAGCATTGGTAACATCTTAGCAACGCTTTTTTCTAAACCTTCAAAATCTCCATGAGGGAAATCACCACCGGGCAGGCAAACATTTGCGGTCCATTTCCCTTTGCGTTTTCCTAAATATTTTTCAACAAAACTCATTGCATCTTCAGCAAGCTTACGAAAAGTTGTCATTTTTCCGCCATATAGGGTTAAAAGAGGCAATTTTGTATCGGCAAGCTTTAAAAGATAATCACGGCTTGTTTCCTGAGCGTTTTTCTCACCGTTATCATATAGAGCCCTAACGCCTGAAAAAGACCAAACTACCTTTTCAGGGCTAATTTGTTGGGTAAAATATTCATTTGAAGCAGCACATAAATAATCTATCTCTTCAGTGGTGATTTTCACTTTGCCAAGATCACCCTGATAATCAATATCCGTAGTGCCAATCAGTGTATAGTCTTGTTGAAATGGTATAGCAAAAAGAACCCTTCGATCGACATTTTGAAACATATAAGCATGCTCATGCTTATAAAGACGCGGCACAATAATATGAGAGCCTTGCACCAATCTTATCGGCGAATGAACCTTTAAACCTGCTACATCGCCCAAGATATTATCCATCCAAGCTCCTGCCATATTTACTAAAAAACTCGCTGTGTAATGAGTTTCCTGCCTATGTCCTTCACGCTGCACGGTGATATGCCATCGATCATTGATAATCTTTACTGAAATAACTTTGCTACGCACACGAATATCAGCCCCCAATTGTTGAGCGTGGCGCGCATTAAGAATGGCAAGACGCGCATCATCAACACGCGTATCATAATATTCAAAACCCTTATTATAATTTTGTTTCAGCGGATTACTAACTGCTTTTGAAAAATCAACCGCTCTCGAGTGGGGAAGTACCGTTCTCGCACCCAAACGGCTATAAATAAACATTCCCATATTTAAAAACCATTTAGGTCTAATGTCCTTATGATGCGGCAGTAAAAACTGCAATGGTTGCACAATATGGGGCGCAATTTTCCAAATAGTTTCCCGTTCTTTTAAGCTCTCGCGCACCAAGCTAAAGGCACCCTGCTCAAGATAACGCAAACCACCATGAATAAGCTTTGTTGATGCCGAAGACGCACCCGATGCAATATCATTCATCTCGGCTAAACAAACTTTAAAACCTCGTCCCGCAGCATCACGAGCCAAACCACAACCATTGATACCGCCACCAATAATAAAGACGTCAAAATTTTTTTCCATAAAAGCCCCGCCTCGAAATAGGTCAAAACAAAGTACTTTTTTTACAATATATTTATCGCCAACACTTCAATTTGTTAGGAAAACTAATTTTAGAAAAAAATTATTATTTTATAAAAATCAATTAATTAGCCAAATCAATATTTAAATCATGCAAAAAAAAGCTCGTACTTTATTAATTTATCGCCTATTGTCTCATGATTAAATGACAGTATGAAGAAAAATACTAAAAAAAATGCCCACATCAAAAAAAATAAAATTTTGCTATAAGATACTGATATCCAATGAAAATAATTGGCAAAGCAGGTAAAATTTTATATGTTTTTTACGTAAATTGAATATTAACACTGGAATTTAACAATGGATTTACGGTTGCATTTTCTTGAGGCCGCAGGCGATTTATCGTCTTGGAAAGATATTATTCGAACTCAGATCGAAGCACTACGCTTAAAGATTGAAAAAATTGTACCTGCTAAGGATCATAATATTGCCATTGATGTTTTAATCGGCAATGATCCCACTAATATTATTCCCGAAATTGGCGTGGGCGGTAGCTGCTATAAAGCTGAACTTATTTCCATTAGCATTGATTCACAAAACGAAAATTTTTCAGCTAAACTTGCGGAAGGTCATTTTGCCCAAGCCATTGCACATGAATTGCATCATGCGATGCGATGGGCACGACATGGCTATGGAGAAACGCTTGGCGAAGCAATCATTTCCGAAGGTCTCGCCGACTATTTTTCAACGTTTATTACTTCGATGCCTGTACCGCCTTGGTGCAAAGTTGAAATAACAAATCAAATAATCAAGCTTGCAAAAAGTCAGCTAAAGAATGAAAATTACAACCATTATGAATGGTTTTTCGGCACGGGTGATTTGCCACGCTGGGCAGGATATAGCATTGGTTATCAACTTATCGATTTATACAGCCGCAATAATGACAAAAAAAGTAAGACAGGTATGGTCGATATTGATGCAATGGAAATTTTAAATCATATCAATAAACTGTTAAAGCAGTAACGTAGATTTAAACCAATAGCTATAATTTAGTAAATATAGATGAACTTTCATCCAACATATAATAAACAAAATAAAAAGCACTGTTCCCGAAACGAAACAGTACCTTTTATGATAATTTAAAAAATATAATTTAGCTTTTTCGCAATTGCTTAGCTGAATTATCTAGCAAGGCATTAACAAGCTTTGGCTCTTCCTTGCCAAAAAATGCTTTTGCAATATCAACATATTCAGACACAATCACAGGAAGCGGAACTTCTGGACGATTCTTTAATTCCCAAATACCCGCGCGTAAAATCGCACGTAAGGTTGTATCAATACGCGATAAAGGCCAACCTTCAGGCAAAAAATCATGAATGAGTGGATCTATTTCGCGTTGTTCGGCAACAACGCCTGCAATGATTGAGCGGAACCACTGCGCATCAGCTTCCAGATATTGATCACCATCAATATCTTTGCCTAACCGAAAACTCTCATATTCGGTCACTGTTTCCATCACACCACTTCCGGCAATATCCATTTGATAAAGCGCCTGCACGGCCGCAAGACGCGCTGCACCTCGTTTATTTGCCGGCCGCACAGATGGCTTTTTATTCTCTTCGCTCACTCACTTACTCCAAATTGCTTTTTTAATGCAATCATTTTTAATGCGGCATCTGCAGCAAAACCACCCTTGTCCTTATCTAGGACACTGGCGCGCGCGATAGCCTGTTCTTCATTTTCAACTGTTAGAATACCATTGCCGATAGCAAGACGCTTGCGCATTGTCAATTCCATGATGCCACGACAAGACTCATTAGCAACAATTTCGAAATGGTAGGTTTCGCCACGAATAACACAGCCAAGCGCAATATAACCATCATAATGTACATCATAGCTTTTATAAGCATTGGCAATAACACCCGGAATTTCCAATGCACCTGGCACGGTTACAACATCATAGGTTGCACCTACCCCATCAAGGTGTTTTTTAGCGCCCTCAAGCAAACTATCAGCCAAATGATCATAAAAACGAGCTTCTACAATCAATAAATGCAAAGGGCGTTCTTTTTTCGAATTCATTGCCATCTCCAAAAAGTGTTTTAACTATCAATACTCCCAATGTGGCAAAATGAAAAGAAAAACTCTCCATTTTTGGCATTATTAAGCGAGTTAAATGATAATTGCATCAACGAATTATAAGCTTAATATCCGCCCTTTTCGAGCTTGAGATAATTACTATTAAGAAAATTCTGCTAAGCGGGCGGCATAACGAGCCAATTGGTCAATTTCTATATTAAGAATATCACCAACTTCGCGCTGTCCCCAAGTTGTAACCTCGAGCGTATGACGAATAATCAGCACGTCAAAAGTAGTACGCTCCACCTTGTTAACCGTTAACGATGTTCCATCAAGGCAAACAGAACCCTTTTGTGCAATAAAGCGCGCTAATTTTTCATCTACCTTAATGGTAAATCTTGTCGCCTCTCCCTCGCCATCTTTTTTTATGATTTCTGCTGTACCATCGACATGGCCTGAAACCAAATGGCCGCCCATTTCATCACCAAGCTTTAACGAACGCTCGAGATTGATTTGTTTATCAATCTGCCACGATCCAATGGTTGTAAGTCGCAAAGCCTCTTCCCAAGCTTCCACTTCAAACCATGATTCCGCGCTTGTTTCTTCAGGCAGGGCAACAACGGTCAAGCAAATGCCACTACATGCGATAGACGCGCCAATATCAATGGTTGAGGGATCATATGTCGTTGCAATGCGAAAGCGTAAACCTTCATCAAGCGGGGTTATTTGTTCAATGCGACCCATATCAGTAACAATACCCGTAAACATAACTAAATCCTTTCCCATATGCACCAAATATCATTGTCATAGCTTTTTTGACTGCTTTGCCAATAGTCTTTTTGCAAATTTAAAAATTTTGGTGCGGCGTAGCCATTAGTTTCAATTTTTTGATTTGATTTTAATAATATAAGTCTATCAATTAAACCGCCATCATAAAAAGATTGTGCGACTTTACGACCACCTTCAACAAGCAAATTATTAATACCCTCGCCCCCGAAAAATTCCATAAGCTCATTTAAATGATTATGAATATTTTCACCAAATGGAATAATACGGCAGCCTAATGCCTCGAGTAATTTTTGCTTATTTTGATCATTATTTTCATTGCAAATAATCCAAAGTGGAATTTGCTTTGCCGAAAGCACAATACGACTTTCAACTGAAATACTTAAATCACTATCAAGCACGATACGAAATGGCGAACGCTTTTCGAGGCCCGGCAAGCGACAATCCAACATTGGATCGTCAATTATTATTGTACCAATACCTACTAAAATGGCATCGCTTTCAGCCCTTAAAATATGGGTGCGTGCTTTTGATAAACTTCCAGTTATCTGGGTATTTGCCGCGTTAATTCTACCAATATAACCATCTTGAGATAAGGCGAGCTTTTGGGTTATAAAAGGGCGTTTTTTTGTAATTCTAGTTAAAAAGCCTGCTAAACCTTCAAAAGCCTTTCGACTTGCAATATCTTGAACAACATCAATACCAGCAGCTTTAAGCCGCGCTATCCCTCGTCCGCTCACACGCGGATCGGGATCATCTCGAGCTATCACTACCCTTTTTACTCCTGCCGCGATTAATGCATCAACACAAGGTGGTGTTTTTCCATGATGAGAACACGGCTCTAGAGTTACATAAGCAGTTGCACCCTTTGCGCTAGCCCCAGCTTGCTGCAAGGCTTGTGGCTCTGCGTGGGGGCGGCCACCAACGGCTGTAACACCAATACCAATAATAATTGGCTTGCCGTTCATTTCCTTAACAATTACCGCGCCAACACTTGGATTTTCTGCCGTACACCCAAGATTTTGTCGCCCCAAACGAATAGCAACTTCCATAAACCGTTGATGCATCTGCTGTTCGTCTAATGTCATTCCTTAACCTCGTCGATCGGGGAAATTTTTACCTCATCGATAATATTATGGAAATCTTGCGCCGAACTAAAATTGCGATAAACCGATGCAAATCGAATATAAGCAATATCATCAATGCGCTTTAATGCCTCCATTACCAAACGACCAATTTCCTCGGAGGTTACTTCAACTTCACCAGAGCTTTCAAGCTGACGCACAATGCCGGAAACTGCTCGATCAATTTTTTCTTTATCTATTTCGCGCTTGCGCAACGCAACATCGATGGAGCGCATTAATTTTTCACGGTCAAAAGGCATATGTCGACCACTTTTTTTAATCACCATTAATTCACGAAGTTGCACGCGCTCAAAGGTGGTAAAGCGCCCGCCGCATACCGAGCAAATACGGCGCCGGCGAATGACCGACCCATCTTCTGTTGGACGCGAATCCTTAACCTGTGTATCTTCACATTGACAAAAGGGGCAGCGCATATTGTGGTAACTCTCTTTATTCTAGTCTAAAATTAAAATTTTAATAGTGTCAGGAAAAATTAAAAACATAAAATCAGTTTCATTCAGTCTTTTTTTAAAGTTAATGATTAACTGGTGATATTAAAAGACTATAAATAATCAGCATATGCACTCAAACTAAAGAGCATATTATTATATTTTGTTTTTAATGGAACAAAGCAATTATTTAAAAACTCCGGTCTGATATTTAAAAGCATAAAGCATATAAACTTTTTGCAGTAAATATTGAACCGGAGCAAGGATCAAAAATATTTTAGCTTATCCTAAATAAGAATAAAGCGGGAAGCGCTCGGTAAGAGTGATAATTCTCTTGCGAACCTGTTCCTCAACTGCTGCATTACCATCATCAGAATTCGCTGCCTTTAAACCATCAAGAACTTCAGCAATTAAATTACCAATTTCGGTAAATTCACCAGCCATAAAACCACGGGCAGTACCGGCAGGCGTACCAAGACGAACACCGGATGTTACAAATGGCTTTTCAGGGTCGAATGGAATACCGTTTTTATTACATGTAATATTAGCGCGACCAAGAGCTGCCTCAGCACGCTTGCCTGTTGCATTTTTAGGGCGTAAATCAACTAACATTAAGTGATTATCAGTACCACCTGAAACAATATCAAGACCACTAGACTGCAAGGTTTTTGCAAGAACCTTGGCATTTTCAACTACATTTTGTGCGTAAGTTTTAAACTCTGGTTGCAATGCTTCACCAAAGGCAACGGCTTTTGCAGCAATGACATGCATTAAAGGACCACCCTGAAGCCCAGGGAAAACTGCAGAATTGATTTTCTTGGCGATATCTTCATGATTGGTCAAAATCATGCCGCCACGAGGACCGCGTAAAGATTTGTGGGGTTGTTGTGGTGACCACATGGGCATAAGGTAATGGGGAAGGATGCTGACCACCAGCCACAAGGCCTGCAATATGAGCCATGTCAACCATGAGGTAAGCGCCAATTTCATCGGCGATTTCACGGAAACGTTCCCAATCCCAAATACGAGAATAGGCAGTACCACCTGCAAGGATAAGCTTAGGCTTGTGTTGGCGAGCAAGATTGGCAATTTCTTCCATGTCTAATAATTGGTCATCACGGCGAACGCCATATGAAACAACGAAACCATTTACCTGACATATTGACTGGTGAACCATGGGTTAAGTGACCACCAGAATTTAGATCAAGCCCCATAAAGGTATCACCTGGTTGTAGCAATGCTAGAAAAACCGCCTGATTCATCTGACTACCAGAATTAGGCTGCACATTAGCAAAACCACAATTAAACAATTTTTTGGCACGTTCAATAGCTAGTTCTTCTACAACATCAGCATATTGGCAACCGCCATAATAACGCTTACCTGGATAGCCTTCAGCATATTTGTTGGTAAAAACCGAGCCTTGCGCTTCTAACACAGCGCGAGATACGATATTTTCTGAAGCAATCAGCTCAACTTCATGACGCTGACGACCGAGCTCACCACGAATTGCATTAAAAACATCAGAATCAACTGATTCCAAATCACCATTGAAAAAACGATCTAAAGACATGCTTGCGGACTGTACCATGAGCGGTTTCCTCTATTATAACAGCAACTCATTTGCCAATAACACAAATGAAGCCAATAGGCTATTACCGATATGTTTTTTAAACGATTTTAAAAGGAAGCATTGACTGTGGTGATTGGGAGGACATTTTTTATAATGTCTACAAAAATCTTATCTATCTTCGTTTTACATTTTTAGCAAAAACACATTACATTTTTTATAAACCCGTTCAAAAATACTATTTTAAATAGACTAGTCTATGTATATAATCATCAAATAGGTTTTTTGGAGACTAAAATGGCAAAAGTTTTTATTGATGGTGAACACGGCACAACAGGCTTGCAAATTGCAAAGCGGCTTGAAATGCGCAATGATATTGAACTTTTGTCAATCCCTCAAGCAGATCGCCGCAATGTAGAAATTCGTGCT
This sequence comes from Bartonella sp. HY038, assembly GCF_014117425.1. Classification (NCBI taxonomy): domain Bacteria; kingdom Pseudomonadati; phylum Pseudomonadota; class Alphaproteobacteria; order Hyphomicrobiales; family Bartonellaceae; genus Bartonella; species Bartonella sp. HY038. The sequence goes on along the minus strand of NZ_CP059725.1, from coordinate 1,343,262 downwards.
GATTATTTGCGTAATGCCGATATTGTAATTTTATGCTTGCCAGATGATGCTTCAAAAGAAGCAGTAAAGATGCTACAGGACTGCCCTACCCGCATTATTGATAGTTCAACCGCTTTTAGAATCGACCCAAATTGGACCTATGGTTTTGCAGAAATGAGCAGAGGACAAAGCGAGCGCATTGCCAATGCGCAATATGTTGCAAATCCGGGTTGTTATCCAACGGGCGCAATATCGATTTTGCGTCCATTACGCGAAGCTGGCGTTCTTCCAGAGGATTATCCTGTAACTATTAATGCTGTTTCTGGCTATACTGGCGGAGGCAAACAACTTATTGCACAAATGGAAGATCTAACACGTGAAGACGCAATTCATGCCAATGATTTTCTTTATGGACTAAATTTAAAACATAAGCACGTTCCCGAAATAACCATGCACGGGCTTTTGGGGCATAGTCCTATTTTCACTCCAAGTGTCGGGCGTTTTGCGCAAGGTATGATTGTTAATGTGCCACTTTATCTCAATCGCCTTAATGGTAAGATAGACAAAAAGGCGTTATATGATCTTTTTTGCCAAAATTATAGCGGCCAAGATATTGTTGAGATTGATCCCTTGGAACAAACTGCAACCATGAGCCGTATAGATGCAGAGGAATTAGTGAATACTGATCGTTTAAAAATTTATATCACAGGTAATGATAGTCTTGTAAATGTCGTTGCAGTTCTTGATAATCTTGGCAAAGGAGCCTCTGGTGCTGCGGTACAAAATCTAAACCTAATGATTGGTTAATTAGTATTTCATCATTTATAAATATAAAAAGCGTATTTAATTGGGTTTAAATACGCTTTTTTTCAATTAAAATGCTTAGAATTTAAGTCTAGCGATAGAATTGTCGGATTAAAACGCCATTACGCACAAATTCTAGTCGCCAAATTTGCGGCTGACCCGCATTTAAAACTTTTTTCAAATCATTAACTGTATTAATAAGCTGGCCATTTACCGCCCTTATCACATCACCTTTAGCAAAAATATTTGCTGCGCGTGAATTATCATCCACATTACTTATCACCACACCCTTAGCATTTTGTGGTTGATTAAAGCGCCGAGCATTAATTGGCGTCAAATTGGAAACTTCAGTGCCTGTAAAGGGTGAATTGCCAGTAAGTACTTCGGCAGCACCTGAAGCATCATTTGGCATAGCTGTAAGCACAACTGTTATTTTGGCCACCTTGCCATTGCGCATAATATCAAAATCAATGCTTTTACCAATTCCAGTGGTTAACAGACGATAACCGAGTGCATCGGGATTTTCAATTTTTTGCCCTTGAGCGGTTAAAATAATGTCGCCAACCGATAAACCAGCCTTAGCTGCAGGACTATTGGCTTGCACATCAGTTACTAATGCGCCATAAGGCTGCTCCATACCCAGACTTTCAGCCAATGCGGTGTCTAATCCTTGAAACGATGCGCCAAGATAAGGCTGCTCAAAATTACTGCCACCACGCTTTACTGTTTCGACTACCGATCGCACAAGATTGGAAGGGATAGCAAACCCAATACCAATAGAACCGCCAGTGCGTGAATAAATTGCAGTATTAATCCCAATAAGATTTCCATCCATACCGATAAGTGCGCCACCAGAATTACCTGGATTAATTGCAGCATCGGTCTGAATGAAAAAGTCAAAATCAGAAATTCCAACCTTAGTTCGTGCCTGTGCCGACACAATACCACTTGTTACAGTCTGCCCAACGCCAAAAGGATTACCAATCGCTAAAACCAAATCGCCAACTTCAACCTTGTCAGAATCTGCAAGCGCTAAAACCGGAAATTGCAAACCATGCGGATCTATTTTTAAGACAGCAATATCTGTTGCCTCATCTTTCAATAAAACCTTGCTTTCAAACTCGCGCCCATCTGACAATGCAACCTTTACTTCGTCAGCACCACGGATCACGTGATAATTTGTAACAATCAAACCACTTTGATCAACAATAACACCAGATCCTAGTGAAGATTGAACACGAGGAGGCTGGTTTTGAAAGCGGCCGCCAAAAAACTGCTCAAAAAAGGGATCTCCATCAAAAGGCGTTGCTTGGCGCCGAATTTGTCTTGCCGCATAAACATTAACCACTGCCGGCATAGCCTTTTTAACCAAAGGTGCAAAGGAAAGCTGCATTTCCATTGGACTTTGCGGAACTTGTCTTTGGGCATCTTGCGCGTTGGCGCTAAAGCTGCCAGAAAAAACCGTTAAAAGTACAATAGAAGAGGCTAAATATTTTTTTATCATATTCTGGCTCCTGATCTTACCAGCTTGTTTATATCTTTAGAATTCGTAAAATTATAAATCATTTATGGCTAAAAAACTGCAAATTTATTATTCACTTTGATTTGATATATTTTAACACTTAATTTTTATTCATTAAAATAATTTAATATTTTGGTTTAAGTGACATTTATATAATACTACTAATAAATTTGTCATTTTTAAATTGCCGCTTTTTAATAACTAACCTACATCACCAAATAATTGATTTAATCTTCGCTTTATTGTCCTTTGTCTTGCTATATTATCAATTTTATGCCCGACTAAATCAGTCACATAAAATGTATCCATAATTTTTTCGCCAAAAGTAGTAATATGGGCAGATGCAATATCTAGTGACAAATTAGAAATTGTCCCGGTTAACTCTGATAATAAACCCGGTCTATCTAAACCTTTTACCTCGATAACACTGAACTTATCAGACAGCGTATTATTAATCTCAATACGTGGGGCAACAGAAAAAGCTTTTGCCATTTTTTTGGGTTTAGCGCGCGCTGCTATAAACTCAGTTAGTCGCGCCTCTCCTCTTAACAGTGATGAAATGGCATCAGCGATCTTTTGCGCGCGACGCTCTTCATCACTAGCCAGTTCAAATTCACGGCTAAGCAAAATCGTATCAAGAGCCCGCCCGTCAGAAGTTGTAAAAATCTGGGCATCGACAATATTGGCTCCGGCTGCTGCACAAGCACCGGTAATAACTGATAAAAGCCTTGGATGATCTGGCGCAAGAATGGTAAGTTCAGTTACCGCTTCAAAATTATGCAATTTTGCCATAAAAGCAAAGGTCTTTTCATTTTCATCAGCATGGGTAATAAAATTAGCGTGGCGTATTTTATCATCCAATGATACGGTGAGCCAATAATTGGGATATAAAAGCTCAATATAGGCATTAAGTTTTTCTTCTTGCCAATTCCGCAGGGCTACAGCTAATTCAGCCTTAGCCTCCAAAATTCGCTCAAAGCGTGTTTCTTTTGAAAACCCACCGGTTAAAACAATTTCTGTTTCATAATAAAGTGTCCGTAACAATTGCCCTTTCCAGCCATTCCAAACGCCTGGCCCTACCCCTTTAATATCGCAAATTGTCAAGATTAGCAGTAGTTTAAGCCGATCCATTGTTTGAACAACATCGGCAAAATCATTGATGGTTTTGCGATCATTTAAATCACGTGATTGCGCTACAATACTCATGGTCAAATGCTCGCGAATAAGCCATGCAACCGTTTCACAATCTGTGGATGATAGACCAAATCTTTTGCATAGTTTTCGGGCAATTTTTTCGCCAGCAATAGAATGATCTTCTGGTCGCCCTTTTGCAATATCATGCAGGAATACAGCAATATATAAAAGCCGCCGTTCATTTTTTAATTGGGGGATTAGACCAGTTGCTAAAGGGTGTTCTTTAAGATTATTCCCTTTATCAATTTCACTTAAATAATAAACACATAGCAACAAATGTTCATCCACAGTATAATGATGATACATACTAAATTGCATCATAGCAACAATTTTACCAAAATCGGGTATAAATTTACCTAGAACACCCGATTCATTCATCCGGCGCAGCATAAGGGAAGGATTGCGTGGCGAGGTTAAAACATCTAAAAATAGACCATTGGCAATTTTATTTTCACGCACTTCGTTGGTAATTAACTTCAAAGATCGCGTCATTTGTTGCATAGCATGGGGATGCAATTCAAAACCATGTTGATCAGCGATTTGGAAAATACGGATCAAATTAACTGGGTCTGTTGAAAAAACATCGGCATTGGCAATATTAATACGCTGATTATCAATGATAAAATCATCACTACCTTTAATTTTCTTCTTTCGCTTAGAAAAAGTTAAAAATATTTGGTTTATGCCTGGCACTGCTTTAGCATGATCTTCCTCAAGCGCTGCTGAAATAATGCGGGTTAGATCGCCAACCTGTTTAGCCACCAGAAAATAATGCTTCATAAAGCGTTCGACATCTTCTTGGCCTGGATGGGCAGTATAGCCAAGTCGATGTGCGATATCACGCTGAATGTCGAAAGACAGACGTTCATTGGCTTTGCCGGCTAAAAAATGCATATGGCAACGCACAGCCCATAAAAAATCATCGGCCTTTTTAAAGATATTGGATTCTTGACGCGATAAAATTCCGATTTTAACCAATTGCTCTGGGGTTTTAACACCATAAAAATATCGCGTTATCCAATAGAGTGTTTGCAAATCGCGCTGCCCCCCCTTACTTTCCTTAACATTGGGTTCAACCAAATAGCGTGTTTGTCCTGCTTTTTTATGTCGCTCATCGCGCTCAATCAATTTAGCGCGGATAAATTGTGGTGCTGTGTCTTTCACTATTTCTGCGTTAAACCGATCAGATAATTGTTGAAAGAGTGGTTGATTGCCGTTTAAAAAACGCATTTCCAAAAGTGCAGTGCGAACGGTCATATCTTCACGCGCCATACGTATCGTTTCATCAATATTGCGCGTTGCATGTCCAACTTTTAAGCCAATATCCCAAAGCATATAAAGGATAAATTCCATGACTTGTTCGCCCCATGGCGTTTGCTTATAGGGAAGCAAAAACAAAAGATCGATATCGGAACTAGGGGCAAGCGTACCGCGACCATAACCACCAACAGCGATTAAAGCTATACGCTCACCATTTGACGGATTTTGCAATTTGAATATTTTTTTTATCACCACATCATAAAGTGCATCGATAATAATATCAATTAACAAGCTAAGACGCTTGGCACATAAACGGCCGTGACCATCAAGCAAAAGTTGAATTTCACAGCCCTTTTGTCCAGCAACAAGAGCTTGTTTTAATTCGCGTCTTATAGCTTCGCGTTTTTGTACATCGGTGCAATTCGATTTTTCATCGCCAATGACTTCATAAAGCCGCTTTTTTAACTCTGATGAATTAACAACATCTTCAACTTTTGCCAACTTTGTCATTTCAACCTGCCCCCATTTTAAATAATGATACCAGTTCAATCATTATATTGTCATTATCATCGGCCACAATAAAGTTGGTTATCACACTTAGCTTATTATCAAGATCGAAAGCCATTTTATGTAATTATTCGATATAGCTTTGTAATTTAACTGGGTGCAAATCACTTTAATTTATAGCCTAAAAAAATTATAGTCCAAAAAAACTTGAATGGAGCAGCTTCCTTAAAAATTTTTATTGGCCATGCCTGAATAGATATGCGTATGGTTGAGCCCCCAATCAAGTTTCATGACCTTACCAGTAACCTTAGTAAAATCTACCTTTGTCAAATTCGCCCAGAATATATTGGGAGTAGTGGTTGCTTAAAAAAATAGAGCTTACGTTTATGATGCGGCACTGCGCGCCAGCGCGTTGACGATATATTAGGCTCATTTGGTGTCGTAATTCCATAAGGAACAAATATATTGCAAATAACACTGAAAACACTTGCAATGGCTTCAATTGGACTTTCACTTTTTGGTATTGCATTCACATAGAATATGGAACAAGCAGAAATAACTTTATCATCTGCACCATGATATACAAAACGAGTACATGCATTGGCAACTAGGCTTGCTAACATAGATATTACAGCAAGGAAAGCCACAAAGCCAGTTGTAAAGGGACAGTTTTTGCACATCTTCATCGACTTCCCATCCATTAAATACCCAATGAATCAGTAGACATTGTCTTATAGCTTCATTGGGTATTAATTAAAAAATGGAGTTATTATAAGCCAGTTGCATTGATTGCATTTTGTAAGTCTTTTTGCAAATCTTCAAAATTTTCAATACCTATTTGCAAGCGCAAAACAGGCCCTGCAAAATCTTTTTTGGCGACTACACGGTCTTTTAAGTTAACATGAACTGCAAGGCTTTCATAACCGCCCCATGAATAGCCAAGCCCAAAAAGCTGTAAGCTATCAAGGAAACGACTTGCTTCTTCTATACCCCCATTTTTCAAAACAATGGAAAAAATAGTGGCTGAACCTTTAAAATCACGACACCAAATTGCGTGTCCCATATTGCTTGGCAATTCCGGATGCAAGACTTCAGCAACTTGCGGTAAAGTTTCTAGCCATGAAGCAAGAGCAATTGTTGTTTTACTTTGATGAGCAAGGCGTATATTCATGGTGCGCATACTACGCAAAACGAGATAAGCATCGTCACCCGATACACTCATGCCAGTAATTTTGTGGGCATCCTTGATAAGATCAGCATATTTTTGATTGGCGGACACCATCCCCATCAGCACATCCGCATGACCTGCAGGATATTTGGTCGCCGCATTAATCGAAATATCAACCCCATAATCTAACGCTTTAAATAAAAGCGGCGTTGCCCACGTGTTATCCATCATAACGATAGCGCCAATTTTGTGGGCAGCTGCGGCAATTGCAGGAATATCCTGCATTTCAAAGGTATTGGATGCAGGCGACTCGGTAAAGACAATTCGTGTATTGTCTTTAAAGAGCTTTTCTATACCGGCACCAATTAACGGATCATAATATTCAACCTCAACTCCCATGCGCGTTAAAATCGTATCAGCGAAACGACGCGTCGGAAAATAGACGGAGTCCGTAATAAGTAGGTGATCACCGCTGCTTAGCGCACCAAGCAGCGGCATAGTAATGGCTGCAAGACCAGATGGCGTTAACACGGTAACCGCTGAGCCTTCAAGAAGATCAACTGCATGGCAAAGCGCATCGGTGGTTGTCGTACCATGGGTACCATAAGTATAGGCTTGGTTCTCCAAAGCCATTGTATTGGCATCAGGAAAAAGAACGGTTGAGGCACGGACCACTGGTGGATTAACAAAACCGTGATAATCATGGGGATTATATCCACCATGAGCGAGTTTTGTATTAACACCCCAATTATCCATATCTTTAGTTTTTGCCATTGCCTTATTATCCTCTTTTTAGGCTCTACGACCTATGGAACCAAATTTGATGTTTAGGTTAGATTATTTTTATGCTAACTTGCAAGAAAACAATGGAAAAAAATTGCTTGAACTTGCAATCAAACTACGTTCCAAATGGATATTGTAACTGCAAACTAAATCTAAGAGGGTGATTATGGCAATAAATACCAAATTTCTGACAGCTTTATTGGCGATAACAACGATAAGCGGCTTTCAAAGTCAATTGGCAAATGCACAAACTGAAGCAGCTCAAGCACCAGTTAAAGGCACTGTTGTTACCAGCGAAATGAAAGTAACATTGGGCGACCCTAAGCTTGAAAATGCTGGTGCGACCTTGCGTGCAGTAAAAACCCGTGGTCATTTGGTATGCGGTGTCAATACAGGATTAACTGGCTTTGCGATCAGAGATGGGAAAGGCAATTGGACAGGTTTTGATGCTGATTATTGCCGCGCAGTTGCTTCGGCTATCTTTGGAGATAAATCCAAAGTAGAATTTGTGCCTCTTTCCGCCAAAGAGCGCTTTCTTGCGCTTCAATCGGGGCAGATTGATGTGCTAATCCGCAATACAACTTGGACAATGAGCCGCGATACGTCACTTGGTATCGAGTTTACTGGAATTAATTATTATGACGGCCAAGGCTTTATGATAAATTCTGACCGGTTAAAAGACGTAACTTCTGCTTTGCAACTTTCTGGTGCATCTATATGTGTTCAATCTGGTACATCAACTGAATTGACCTTAGCAGATTATTTCCGCAACCATAAAATGCAATATGAACCAGTGGTTTTTGAAAAATTCACTGAAGTCAATGCGGCTTACGATGCTGGCCGTTGCGACGCTTATACGACAGATCAATCATCGCTTTATGCAACTCGCTTGCAATTAGCAAATCCTGATAAAAATGTTGTTTTACCGCAAATCATTTCAAAAGAACCTTTTGGTCCTGCTGTACGCCAAGGCGATGCACAATGGGCAAATATTGTTCGTTGGACTCATTATGCAATGGTTAACGCTGAAGAATTTGGTATAACCAGTTCTAATGTTGATGATATGGCAAAATCTGATAATCCCGACATTAAGCGCATGCTTGGTGCAGAACAAGGTAACGATATTGGTAAGGACTTAGGACTTGATCAGGATTGGGTTATCAAAATCATTAAAAATGTTGGTAATTATGGAGAAGTTTTTGAGCGCAATATAGGACAAAATACGCCGCTTAAAATTTCACGTGGTATCAATGCCTTATGGACCAAGGGTGGTTTACAATATGGCGTGCCTATTCGTTAAAACCTTGTAAATAAATCGGGTATTGCGCACCCGTTTTGTTTTAAAATTTGTTTTACTTACCAATATAAATTTATGAGGCATTGTACTCTTGGTACCTATTCAACCACGGCCCTCCCCGATAAAAAAAGGTGCGTTTCGCACCTTTTTGCATTCCATATTGAGTGTTAGTTTTCTTATTCAATTGCTAGTAATTGTTTTTATTGGACTAACGGCACAGTGGATTATCACCAATACGATTACCAATATGCAAGCCAATAATATGACTGCGGGCTTTGGCTTTCTACTTCAGCGCGCGGGTGTTTCTATTCCCAATAGTCTTATTCCCTATAGCGAAGATTCCAACTATCTCACAGCGCTAGCTGCTGGCTTTGTCAATACAATAGTGATGGCCGTTCTATGCATCATAGCATCAAGCCTATTGGGGCTTTTAATTGGCATTGGTCGGCTGTCTAATAATTGGTTAGTTTCAAAAATTTGCCTGTTTTACATTGAGACTTTTCGCAATATTCCTCCGCTTTTGGTGATATTTTTTTGGTATTTTGCAATAATTCAAGCTTTACTACCATCGGTGCGTGACAGTATTGCACTACCGTTTAATGTTTTTATCAATCAACGTGGTATCTTTTTGCCGCAGCCAATATTTGGCCAAAGTGGTTGGCTGATTATGCTGAGTTTTGCAGTAGCAGTTATTATTAGCCTTCTATTATGTATCTCTTTGCGTCATTGGGGCAAAAAGCGCTTTGAGCAAAGCGGTAAAGCCCAGATTTTATGGCCATTTTATATTTTAGTTATTACTGCCACTTTTTTATTTCTTATGCCAATTTTACAATTTTCAGGCTTTAATATACCGCAAGCAGGGCGATTTAACATCAGCGGCGGCACAAGTATAACACCAGAATTTACCGCATTATTTTTAGCTCTTTCCATTTACACATCGGCTTTAATTGCAGAACTTGTGCGCAGTGGCCTCCAAGGTGTCGATTATGGTTACAAGGAAGCTGGAGCTTCACTTGGTTTAAAGCCTCGCCTTATTACAAGGCTTATTGTTTTGCCACTTGCCTTGCGCATCATTATTCCACCACTCTCCAGCCAATATATGAGCTTGATGAAAAACACTTCACTTGCAACAGCTGTTGGTTATACCGAGATTATGCGCATTGGTAACACCATCTACAATCAAACAGGGCAGCCCATCCAAGTAACCGTTATTTGGATAATCGTTTACTTAAGCCTTAGCTTGCTTATTTCACTGATCATGAATTGGTTTAATTATAAAACCAGTTTGAAAGGACGCTAAAAATGGAAAAAATTAGCGCCTTTACTCGTAAGCAATTGCTACCTGCCCTGCCACCACCCAAACGCCAAAGTGGTATTTTGCACTGGCTAAAACGCCGACTATTTGCAAATCCACTTGATGGCTTAATAACCATATTTTTGTTAATAGCCTTGATCTACACCTCCATTCCAACTTTACGTTGGTTGTTTATTGATGCCAGTTGGATAGGCAATGATCGTGCGGCGTGCGCAACTATCATACAAGGCGGCATTCAACCCAATGGTTGGTCAGGCGCATGCTGGGCATTTGTCCGCGCTAATATGAGTTCATTTTTATATGGTATTTACCCACAAAGTGAATTATGGCGGGTTCATTGCGCATTGTTATTGGTGATTATAGTCAATATTCCACTATTGATGCCGAGAGTAAGGTTCAAAGTCATCAACGCCCTTTTATCGTTTATTTTTGTACCAATCTTTTGCTATATCTTGCTTTATGGTGGTGCATTTGGATTAACGAGCGTGCCAACTGCGCGTTGGGGTGGTTTACTTGCAACTTTAATCATTGCCTATTCCAGCATAATCGTTTCGCTACCGCTTGGCACTTTGCTGGCACTTGGACGGCAATCGAAAAAGCCAATCATTCACTTTTTATGTGTAATTTTTATCGAAACCTTGCGTGGTGTACCCTTGGTGGCAGTGCTTTTTGTCGCCAATGTCATGTTGCCATTGTTTTTTCCGCAAGATTTAAATTTTGATAATTTTTTAAGAGCGCTTATTGCGGTAGCGCTTTTTACCTCAGTCTATATTGCAGAAGTTATTCGTGGCGGTTTGCAAGCAGTACCTAAGGCACAATATGAAGCTGCATGGTCGCTTGGGCTGCGTTATTGGCAAATGATTAGCTTTATCATTGTGCCACAAGCTTTTCGCCTTGTTATTCCCGGTGTCATCAATATTTTGATTGGAATGTTTAAAGATACTAGCTTGATCTATACGATTAATATGCAAGACTTATTGGGTGCCGCCCAAAATGCTACCTTACAACCCAATTGGATAAGTCCCGTAACACCTGCAACCGCCTATATTTTTGCCGGCTTTATCTTTTGGCTATTTTGCTTTGCCATGTCACGCTATGCCCATTTTATCGAGCGCCACCTCAATGCCTCAAGAAAATTACAAAACTAATGAAATGAATAACATCATGATTGACCAAACAAATGACAGTCCACTTGCCGTTGAAATGAAAACGGTCAATAAATGGTTTGGTGACAACCATGTTTTGCGTGATATTAATCTATCTGTCACGGTGGGTGAAAAAATTGTGGTTATCGGTCCCTCTGGATCAGGTAAATCAACTATGATCCGTTGCATAAATGCATTGGAAGCCTATCAAAGCGGACAAATCACGGTTGAGGGTATCCAGCTTGATTCCAGTAGCCGCCATATTGATAAGGTTCGCAGTGAAGTTGGTATGGTTTTTCAGCAATTCAATCTTTTCCCCCATTTAACCATTTTAGAAAATTGTACTTTAGCCCCAATTTGGGTTCGCCATATGAACCGCAGCACTGCGAATGATTTAGCACTGGATTATTTGGATAAGGTCCACATCAAGGATCAAGCCAATAAATATCCCGGACAATTATCGGGTGGACAACAGCAGCGTGCAGCAATTGCTCGTTCTTTGTGTATGAGCCCTAAAATCATGCTTTTTGATGAACCGACTTCGGCGCTTGATCCTGAAATGATAAAAGAAGTTTTAGATACAATCGAAGAACTTGCCAAAACTGGTATGACAATGATTTGTGTTACCCATGAGATGGCTTTTGCTCGCGAAATAGCAGATCGCATTATCTTCATGGATGAGGGACAAATTATGGAAATAAATACCCCAAAAAATCTTTTTACCAATCCGCAAATTGCACGCACAAAAACATTTTTAGAGCAAATACTATAAATGAATATGCTGAAATGATGTAAAAATTTATAGTTCATTTAATTGTAAATAACTAAAAGCAAAACTTAAAGATTATAAATTATGCCCCTAACCGTTGAACGCCTTTGTAGCATGACTAAACCTGCTCTCATTCCCATTGCAGGTCTTGAGGGGCTTAAAAACCGTATTAACTGGGTAATTGCTTCCGATAATCCCGAACCACGCCGTTGGTTAAGAGGTGGTGAGTTTAATCTCATATCAGGTTGGAACCTTAATGATGATGCGGCAATGATCCGCTACATGGATCAACTCTATTCAAGTGGAGTTGCTGGCATTGGGTTTGGTATAGGGCTTAAATTTAGTAAAATTCCAGCCATCATGATTGAAAGAGCAAATGCTCTTAAACTACCCTTATGCGAAGTGCCTTATGAATTAAGTTTTGCCCATATAACACAGATTGCAGCAGAACAGCTTGTCGATAAGCCAAGCCAACTTGGCAATAGATCCTATTACAGCCAAATTCTTGACGATGCCATTGATGAAAAATTACAGCTTTCCGATATTACTATGCGGCTAGCCAATAGCTTATTGGCGGACTGCCAAATTATTGAGCAGGATAAAAATATCTTAGCCGAGGCGGTACGCAGTAAGGGCGCCAAAGCAAAGGAAGCAATAAACCAACATAATGATTTTACCAGCTTTTCTTGCACCAATACAATTGAATTGCGCATTAAACGCAAATCGCAAGATTTTTCATTAACCGATAAGGCATTTATCCATGAAATGATTTTGGCAGCAAGAATTATTATCAATCGCACCAATGCGGTAAACCGCGCTGAAAGCCGTTTAAAAATTGATATATTTTCCATGCTGATGCAATCATTTTTACCTTTACAAGAAATAAGGCATAAGCTTTTTTCACTTGGCTTTGACCCTGATAGCAATTTCGGATTTGCTTTTGTAAAACCGCTTAATGGTCATTTGAAAAAGACAGCAGATTTAATTGCCACTAACTTACCAAAAGACTCGATAATTCAGATTTACAACAATGAAATTATTGTTTTTTTTGCAATTTCATCACGATTACCTCCTAAACAGCTTTTAGCACCATTGCTGACTATTTGTCCCAATTGTAGCATAGGGGTAAGTAAACCAGTTAAAGCAGATCAGTTACATACGGGCTTACGGCAAGCACAAATGCTGGCGCAAAACTCAACAGCAGGCCTTTATGATAGCGATGATATGGCAATTGAAACCATGCTTGGTTTATTGGATCCCATCTCAGCCAAAGCTTTCAAAAACGCCATACTTCACAAAGACCTATCTGCTGAATTACTTACGACCATCGAGATGTTGCTAGATAGTGGTTTTAACCTCCATGAAACGGCACAAAAGCTTAATGTCCACCGCCACACTATTCGCAACCGCATGGAACGCTTTAATGACCTTACCGGTCTTGATATCCAAAATGCTGATAACCGCAATAAAATATGGCTCGCTTTAAAAATTGCCAAAATATTTTCCGTGTAATTTCAATAATAAAAGAGCCAACCAATATCCCAAACGTATAAATAATAAAATATAATTATACAGATTGTCTATATTTTTTGACAAAAAATAGGTTAATCTATCCTCAACAAGTGTCAAAATGATAAGTGCAGTGTCGATCCCTAATAGTTTCACTTAAATTATCTTTTGATCCAATCATACAGTTTTTTAAGCGAATATGGAGGATTTAATCATGGGAAATGCAGAACTTTCAAAGCGCCGCTCAGATGCTGTTGCGCGCGGCGTTGGTGTAACTACGCCAATTTTTGCAGATAAAGCAGAAAATACTGAACTTTGGGATGCAGAAGGCCGCCGCTTTATTGATTTTGCATCGGGTATTGCAGTGCTTAACACTGGCCACCGCCACCCAAAAGTTATTGAAGCGGTAAAAAAGCAGCTTGATCGCTTTACCCATACTTGCCATCAGGTTGTGCCTTATGAGAATTATGTGGAGCTTGCTGAAAAACTCAATGCAGCAACACCCGGTAATTTTAAGAAAAAAACTGTTTTTGTAACTACCGGCGCTGAAGCAGTTGAAAATGCGATTAAAATTGCTCGCGCACATACAGGGCGTGATGGCGTTATTGCGTTCTCCGGTGGTTTTCATGGCCGTACATTTATGGGCATGGCTTTAACTGGTAAGGTCGTCCCTTATAAAGTTGGCTTTGGCGCAATGCCTGGTGATATTTACCATATTCCCTACCCTTATTCAGTACATGGTGTAACGGTTGAAGATAGTATAAATGCGTTAAATACGCTGCTTAAAGCAGATATTGATCCAAAGCGCATTGCAGCTATTATTCTAGAACCTGTTCAGGGTGAAGGTGGTTTTTTATCAAGCACCAGCAGAATTAATGAACCGAGTTCGCGAAATCTGTGATGAACACGGCATTGTTATGATAGCTGATGAAGTACAGACAGGCTTTGCCAGAACAGGCAAGCTCTTTGCCATGGATCATTATGACGTCGCCCCAGACCTTATCACTATGGCAAAAAGCTTAGCTGGCGGTTTCCCACTATCAGCGGTTACTGGCAAGGCTGAAATCATGGATGCCCCAGGCGTAGGCGGCCTTGGTGGCACCTATGGCGGTAATCCATTAGCCATTGCAGCAGCTCTAGCTGTGCTTGATGTAATTGAAGAAGAAGGGCTTTGTGAAAGAGCAAACCAGCTTGGCTCGCGCTTGCGCCAACGTTTGGCTTCCATTCAGGACGATGTACCGGAAATCAAGGATATCCGTGGTCCAGGCTTCATGACCGCAGTTGAATTTTTTGACAAAAACGGCAAGCCATCAGCTGACTTTGCTAATAAAAATCCGCCTTAAGGCTCTTGAAAAAGGGCTTATCTTACTTACCTGCGGTGTCTATAGCAATGTTATCCGCTTTTTGGCGCCAATCACGGTTGATGATAAGATTTTTAATGAAGCCCTTGATATTTTAGAGCAATCAATCCGCGAAGTTAAAGCAACAAGTTAATTTGCGCTTTTTCAATACCTAGCATTAAATACAAAAGACACTAGAGCACAATTATTTAAGTTACAACAACTAGGTGCTCTAGTTTTCTCGCTGTAATTAAGCAGATTGGCTTTCCCGTAAAGCCAAAAATATTGAATAAGAAGCAATGGGATAGGATTGATATTATGTTGAAAGACAATACACTTTTTAAACAGGCCGCCTATATCGCTGGCAAATGGATTGCAGGCAGCAAAGATAATGGCACAGAAGTTACTAACCCTGCAACGGGCGAAATTTTAGGCTATATTCCTAACTGTACACAGGAAATGACTCTGGAAGCGATTAAAGCTGCTGAAACGGCTCAAAAAGAATGGGCAAAACGCACGGCTAAGGAACGCTCGCTTATTTTGCGTAAATGGTTCAATCTTATGGTAGAGAACCGCGAAGATCTTGGCAAAATTCTCACCCTTGAACAAGGTAAACCACTTAATGAAGCTATTGGCGAAATTGACTATGGTGCAAGCTTTATTGACTGGTTTGCTGAAGAAGCACGCCGCATTAATGGTGAAATCATCCCCGGCCATCAGCGGGACAAACGTCTCCTCGTGATGAAGCAGCCAATTGGTGTAGTAGCCGCTATTACACCGTGGAACTTTCCAAATGCAATGATTACCAGAAAAGCCGGCCCTGCTTTAGCTTCTGGTTGCGCCATGGTGTTAAAACCTGCGTCTCAAACTCCGTTTTCAGCCATTGCCCTTGCCATACTTGGCGAGCGTGCCGGTATCCCTGCCGGTCTTTTTTCTGTGGTGACTGGTAGCGCGAGAGAAATTGGTAAGGTGATCACCGATAGCCCAATTGTGCGCAAACTGACCTTTACTGGTTCTACTGAAGTTGGTGCAAAGCTTTATGCGCAATGCGCACCGACAATTAAAAAACTTGGCCTAGAACTTGGTGGCAATGCACCCTTTATCGTTTTTGATGATGCCGATATTGATGCAGCTGTTGCCGGTAGCATTATTGCCAAATTCCGCAATAATGGTCAAACATGCGTATGCGCCAATCGTATTTACGTACAAGATGGCGTTTATGACATATTTGCTAAAAAATTAACTGATGCTATTGCCAAATTAAAAGTTGGCAATGGTATGGAGAAAGATGTTATTCTTGGACCGCTGATTGATGAGCCTGCCCTTAAAAAGGTCGAGCAGCATGTTAAAGACGCGGTCAGCAAAGGTGCACGTGTATTAACCGGTGGTAAGCCATCTGCCCTTGGTGGCACTTTCTTTGAACCAACCGTTCTTGCCGATGTAACCAAGGATATGCTAGTTGCCAGTGAAGAAACTTTTGGCCCTGTTGCACCTCTTTTCCGCTTTTTCAATGAGGATGACGTTATCCAACAGGCAAATGATACGGAATTTGGTCTTGCATCCTACTTCTATGCTAAGGACTTAGCCCGCGTATTCCGCGTTAGTGAAGCATTAGAATATGGCATGGTTGGGGTTAATACCGGCCTCATTTCAACGGCAGAAGCACCATTTGGAGGTATCAAGTCATCTGGACTTGGCCGCGAAGGTTCACATTTCGGCATTGATGACTTTGTTGAGATTAAATATGTTTGCCTTGGTGAAATTGCTTAAACCATAACAAGTGACTGCAATAAGATATATAAAATTTATAAAATGATAAGAAGGCTTCATTCTTTAATGAAGCCTTTTTCAATTAGAAAAATCAGGCTAAAAACATTCATAAACAAGATTGAAATTCAAACTTAACCAATTGCTTTGAATAAATAATCACTCAACCTTATCCTTGCAATTGCATTTTTTCGAATCTTTTTTTTGCTTTGCAATTTTCCAAAACCGCCATGGTAAATACCATCTATAATAATCATCCAAAACAACCGGCACAGGGTCAATTCCATGGGTTCCAAACGGGCCACAACGCATAATACGAAATAACCCCATAAAACCGCCGTTCCAAAGTCCAAAACGCGCTATTGCTTCATAAGTATATTCAGAACATGTGGGTAGATGGCGACATTGATTGCCAATCAATGATGAAAGCGTGAGCTGATAAAAGCGAATAAACACAATGCCTATAATTCGCCCCGGTGTTTTGCGCCATGGACCATCATAATTGCGATTATAGCGTTTTTGATCTATCATTGCCCTTGGTTTCTAAGTTGTGATTTCAATTTGCTGGATACAATCAACAACTGCGTCAAACACTAACAGAGTTGATGCGTGACGGGCTTTAAAGTCCTTTACTGGTTGCAGACAACCAAGTTCTTCAAACTTGCCTATTGGCGGCTGACCATCTTCCTTAAGCATGGCATACATAACATCTCTGAGCTCCATCAACTCTTGAGTACTTGCACCAATAACATGATTGGCTAGCAACGATGCTGAGGCTTGCCCTAATGCACAAGCGCGCACCTCCTGGGCAAATTCTGTAACAATGCCATTAGTTATTTTAATATCGACAGTAATAATCGACCCACATATTTTAGAGTGCTGGCGCGATGACGCATCAGCATCATTAAGGCGACCAGTTAGGCTAATATGAGCTGCCGCTGATAATATTTTACTATTATAAATGTCTTCAATCATAATTTATTGATACCAAATCCATCTAAATCCAGTGATTGGGACTTTCGTTCCACGAATAAACCATTATATAGGATTGAAATTCCTTTAATGCCATATAAAGGTAAACTATATATTCTCCAATATGAAGTCATATCAATTATAACCGATTCAAATTAATAGACCATATGAGCTTACTGCCACTCTTAGATATTTTCTAATTTATGTTATTTAGTAAAGAATAAAGGGAACTAAATAGGGCCGTAAGTGATTAAGTGTTGACTGTTAGCTTTATGATTATTTTATAAAGCTAACGAGTAAAATTAAGCAAAAGTTTGAAATTTAGAATGGATGTTTTCGTGCAGAATCCCGTTAGTAAAAAACCATTATCTATTGAAAAACGCCCAAGTCGTGAAGAGGCTGAACAAGCCGTTCGCACATTGCTATTATGGGCAGGCGAAAATCCCGATCGTGAAGGCTTGGTAAAGACTCCTGCACGCGTTACCAAAGCCTATGGTGAATTATTTGGCGGTTATGAGCAATCGGTAGAAGATATATTAGGAACAGTATTTGAAGAAGTCGCTGGCTATAATGATCCAGTACTTGTTCGTGACATTGAATTTTTTTCCCATTGCGAACATCATATGGTGCCGATCATTGGCAAAGCCCATATTGCTTATCTTCCTGATAATTGCGTGGTTGGCCTATCAAAACTGCCAAGAGTCGTTGATGTTTTTGCCCGCCGACTGCAAACGCAAGAAACAATGACCGCCCAAGTAGCCGATGCAATCAACAATAATTTAAAGCCGCGCGGTGTCGCTGTTTTAGTTGAAGCGGAACATTTATGCATGGCAATGCGCGGGGTAAAAAAGCAGGGTTCAACAACAATAACGGTTGCATTTCGTGGTCATTATGAAAATAATCCGCAAGAACAAGCGCAATTCATGAATATGATAAGGGGATTTCGATGAAATCTGAAAAATTTTCTTCGCCTTTTATTGATAAGGAAAAGCAGGAAGAAGGCGATATGTTTGCGCCGCGCTTTGACCAAAATGGCTTAATTACAGCCATTGCTTGCGACCATGTAACCAATGAAGTTTTGATGCTAGCATATATGAACAAAGAATCGTTGGAGCTTACTTTAAGCACTGGCATTGCTCATTATTGGTCACGCTCTCGCCAGTCACTTTGGAAGAAAGGCGAAACTTCAGGCAATATGCAACACATAAAAGAAATTCTTGTCGATTGTGATCAAGATGCACTTTTGCTTAAAGTTGAAGTGGAGGGTCACGGACCAACATGCCATACGGGCAGACAGAGTTGTTTTTATCGAAGCATTCAAGATAAAAACGGCAAACCACTATTGTTAAAGGTTCAATGAATAATGGCTTAATGAGATAATTGGGCATCTTTGCTTTAAATTTTACTCGTTAAACGCACTTGCCTTACCTTTTAGGAAACATATTGCTTCTTTTAAGCGTTAAGATTACAAAGATCTAAAAAAATTGTTATATTTAAAAAAAGTGCTTGTCATAAAGTTACACATTTGTTACATGCCGCTAGCTGATTTATTTTAGCTTCTACCACGTGCGGTCGTGGCGGAATTGGTAGACGCGCAGCGTTGAGGTCGCTGTGGGGCAACCCGTGGAAGTTCGAGTCTTCTCGACCGCACCATTAAAAATCTATTTACAGATTTTTTGAGCTTTGTTGTCACTTAGCCTTAAGCCCCATTAATTGAGATAATAGCTAAAACGCTCTTATATTTTTTCAGACATAAAGACATTGACTATTATTGATTATTTTCGCATTGATTAATCTAAAAGGCATAGTTTTGAAATTACACATTAAACATATCTATGAAACGCCAACAAATGACGATGGTTGGAGAGTTCTTGTAGATCGCATGTGGCCAAGGGGTCTAACAAAAGACAAAGCCAAACTAGATGATTGGTGCAAAGATATCGCACCAAGTGCAGATTTACGTAAATGGTTTAATCATGACCTTGAAAAATGGCCCGAATTTACTGAAAAATATAAGAAAGAACTTGATCAAAATAATATAAAAATACAAGCCTTTATAGACAGTATAAAGACACACAACATCGTAAGCTTACTCTTTGCAGCTCATGACAGCGAACATAATAATGCGGTTGTTTTAAAAGATTATTTAGAACAACTTAGCAATGATTGATAATCAAATCATGAATAAGTATACTTAAATGCCATCTCCCGCAATTAAGGTTTGGTCCATATTGCGTGCAGGCTCAGTACAACCCGCCTCACCGATGATGCGCGCTGGCACGCCGGCAACGGTAACACCTGCAGGTACATCTTTTAAAACAACAGAACCTGAAGCAATTTTTGAACAATGACCAACTTCAATATTGCCTAAAATTTTTGCACCTGCACCAATCAAAACACCATGCCGAATTTTAGGATGGCGATCACCGCCAGCCTTGCCAGTACCACCTAATGTTACACTATGAAGGATAGAAACATGATCTTCAACAACAGCAGTCTCACCAATAACTAAACCCGTGGCATGATCAAGAAAAATACCCTTACCAATGGTTGCAGCAGGATGAATATCTGTTTGAAAAACTGAAGAGGACCGGCTTTGCAAATAATAGGAAAAATCTATGCGCCCGGCCTGCCATAAAGCATTGGCAAGTCGATAGGTTTGCAAGGCATGAAAGCCTTTAAAATATAATAAGGCGTCCATTAAACGATGACAGGCTGGATCCAAATCAAAAACTGCAGCAATATCTTCACTTAACATTTCATCAAAATTTTCAATCGTTGCGGCAGCCTCGGTTAAAGTTTGCCGTAACACGTCCTGATCAAGATCGTAATGATAAAGTCGATCAACAAGCCGATTAATCACTGCCGTACGTAAACTTTGATGATTTAAAACAGAGGGATATAGAAACCCCGACATGGTGTGGTCATTGACTACAGCCGCTTCTGCCTCTGAATAAATGAGGCTCCATAAATCATCAATGTCATATTTTCTATCAAAAGAAATAAGAGTGGCAGAAGAATTCATCTAGCTCATCTTTCCAATCGTCACTATAAAGCTAATTTAACCGCACCTATCAGACAAAATCTATCTGCGACCAATAGGATGACGAGCGAGAAATTCCAAAACACCTTTTTTATATATTTTATCACCTACTGCCAACATGTGATCTCGCCCTTCAATTACCAAGGGTTCACCATTAGGTAATAAAGCTGCTAGAGCAACGGGATCGCCGCCAATTTCATCAGTACTGCCAACAGCCACAAGAACGGGTTGTTTTATTTGAAAAACTTCAGCTGCGGTGAGTTCCTTTTTTGACGTAATAACACAAGCAGCTAAAGCTAAGCGATCACTTTGGGTTTGATCTGCAAATTTTCTAAACATCAAACCTCGTTCGCTGCTAATACTTGCAATATCGTCAGCCAACAAAGCTTCAGCAACAGGCTCCCATCTTCCAGCACCTGTTACCATACCAATGCCAAGACCGCCAAAAATAGCACTTTGCACTCGTGCTGCATGTCGTAAACAAGCAAATGCTGTAATTCTTGCGCCCATGGAATAACCCATGATATGCGCATTTTCTATACCAAGATGATCAAGAAGACGAACCGCATCATCGGCCATTGCTTCAGGTGTATAGGCTTTTTCATCGTGAATTTTTTGTGAAAATCCATGGCCGCGATTATCAATGGCAATTACCCGATAACCAGCATCATTCAACGTACGAAACCATCCGGGCGCAACCCAATTAACCCATGAAGATGATGCAAAACCATGAATGAGTAAAATAGGTTGCCCATTTCCTTTATCGCGATAGGCAAGAGTGTAACCATCACTTTCAAAAAAATTCACATCATCTTTTAGCATAAATTATTACCTGACACATTTTACTGCTATTGCAGGGTGAACAACACAATCACCTTGCTTTAAATTCATCTTATTAATCTCACCAGCATTCAATTCAACAACATAGCGAGTTGGAAAACCTGAAGAAATAAGAATAGTTGATTCTGGTGTTGTATTATAAGCAAGTGAAACAACTTTGCCATTATTATCAACGAAAACCATATCAAGTGGTAAAGGAGTATTTTTCATCCACATCATAACATCGCGCTGGACTGCAAAAACAAAAAGCATAGCTCTATCATGAGGTAAATCCTTGCGGAACATTAGACCTGCTTCCAACTCCTGAGGTTTTTGAGCAACTTCAACAGAGTAATTATGCGCCCCACTAGCAGTTAAAAAACTGATAGGCGCAGAATCTACAGGAATGCGCATTGCCTCTTGTGCCATAGCATTCGTCGAAAGCATCAAAAAAGAAACTATAGCTGCAAATATCGTTTTCATCAATAAATCCCCACGGTGAAATAACTTTCACCATGCAAAACCATGGTCTATTTTGCAAGTAGAAATTTGATTAACAAAAATCAACTTACCGCATATAAAATTCCACCCGCATAAATTAACGCAATAAATATGAAATATGCTTTCGTCAAAAAATAATTGCGTGGCGAAGTCTCACCATCGGCATATTAAATTTAAAAGGGGGATTAAATGAAAAATATTTAGCAATAACATTGCTGCTTAGTGCATTTACATTACAACAAGCTCCACAAGCACAAACAAAAATGATTGTGTAAATAGCATTAACATAGATTTTTTTGAAGCGACCAATAAAAGCCCAGGAAAGAAAACAGCACTATTAGCGTTGAGCTATCTTATTATGACTTGGTATTTATACCACATCTAAAATATCTAGCACTTGTCATTCATGGGCTTCATGTTCATAGCAATCCAGATTAAATGGCGAAAAGATAATTCCACCGGTTTAGCAAGCAGTCACTTAACCCCTTCCAAAGAACAAAAAACTTTCAACTCCTTGGGATGACAACGGACATCTTGGTGACTTCCCCCGATATTTGGTCGATAGTGATGGCAACGCCAATTTTCTGGTATTTGCACTTAAATTAGGTAAATTTTACAGCCATCCCAAACCACTTGGTGGTGGAGCAAGAATGGCTTACGGTGTGATAAAATAATCTTTCAGCCCCTAATCACCGCTAACAAAAAATTGCCATTTGCCATCTGGTGTTATACCGATGCGAAAAAAAGAATAAGCACCAATGTCTTTCATCGCCTCAAAGTCACCCGCAGTCATAATCTGGAAAGTTTCAACCATTTGAGCTTTGGTTAATTTATCTATTGGATAGGCAAACAAATACGGCCAAACATAAATTTCTTGTTCAGTGCCTTGATCAAGATGGACGTAACCTGAATTAAGTAAGTCAATGATAATTGACAGAATTTCAAGTCCCTCTCCATCGCCAGAAATCTCTTTTAAGAACTCTATTGGATCGCCTTCTTCGTCTGTCAACCTTAATTGGGTTTCGTTAATCCCAGTGCCAAGCAAGGGTCTTAATGCTTCGATTTCGCCTGTCTTAGCCGCTTTAATAATGTTTAAACGCATATCACGAACTTTAGCGGGCAAAGCAGTTTCATCATATAAAACAATTGGTAAAGAATGGCCGATTAAGCTATTATTGTTGGTGTCATCACCATTAAAAGGACCAAAAGCACTTTCAGGATCAGGTATATTATTATCCAAAATCCCACGAAAATCTGGCTGATCGGTTTTGGGAAACGCATTTTGCAGTGGTGCATTTGCTAGAATTAAAGCAAGACCTACTACCAAGACCGATTTATTGATGTTTTTTAACATTTTTACCAAATTTTATAGATAATAAGCACTGTAAATAATCTATTTAAATCCGCTAAATGTTCAACCAACGCGGTAAATAGAAGATGATTGAGCTATTGTACTGTCTTATGGTTAAGAAATTCCCCCATAATTATCCGTTCGCGAATAACATCCACAAGATTTAAGGCTTCTTCTTCCTTTTTAAACAGCAAAAAATGCTCAAGTGCAGTAACAAAAGCTACCTCAGCTAAAATTTCAGGTTCAATACCATTAGACATACCATTAGCCCAAGCTTCTGCCTGTGTTTCACTTGCAACAAGTTTTTTTTCCTGCGCAATAATTAATGCTAAGTCGGATTGACTATTTTTCATTTCCTGTCATCTCTTTATTTGTACGCAAAGAGCGTTAACACTATAATCTAATCCTAGACTAGCATATTTCTTTAGGGCCTTGTAAGATAACTGAAAAAAAGGTTAATTTATCTTTTAATGGCAGTATTCAATGACAGGGTGTATAAAATAATTTTAATTATCCCATATTTTGAATATCTATGTAAAAACCAATTAATTACCAAAGCGGTCAATTAATTCTTGGGAAAGTTTCTTACCCTCATCATTATAAAGCTCTATCGCGCTTAACGCAGCAAGCGTACATTGGTAGTAATTTTCAGAAAAAGCACGAAAACCGCTATTAAAAGCGGCTGTTAATTTAGTCTTTCTTGTGCCATCAGCTTGTTCAGCGTTTAACAATAAATCCATTTTATCACGCCAAATAGCTGTATCTTCGCCGCATAAATTATAAAGGTAATGAAGAGAACCCAAAACTTCTGATAAACGTGTCATTTTTTTATCATAGCTAACATTTTGCCCAAAAGCATGGGATGCGGGTAGCAAAATAGTTAGAATAAAAACAATGGAAAAAAAACGTTTTATCACGATAAAAATCACCCCAACTTCATACTGCAGCACAAATTCAAATTGTCAAAAACTTATTAAATAAAATTAAATTTTTCGCAATTCGATACATATTTACAATTTTGTTGTATTTGTATTTGTTCATTCGCTTAGTTAAACTTATAAAAGTCGATTAATTTAAAACTGGAAATTAAATGTGTGGTCGTTTCACTCTATTAACAGATATTACAAAAATTGAAGAGCAATTTGGCGCCATTGTTCCAATTGCAATACCACACCTTTATAATATATCTCCAACACAGCCAATCCTTATTGTAAAGTACCCAGAAGCAACAAGGCCAGACAATAGCAACCTACCCCCACATGATGTTTCATTAATGCGTTGGGGATTTGTTCCCGCTTTCGTCAAAGAACCTGATAAATGGCCACTCACAATTAATATTAGAGCAGAAACGATACATTTAAAAAAATCATTTAGAAATGCTCTTAACCACCGCCGAATTATCATTCCTGCGAGCGGTTTTTTTGAATGGAAAAAAACAACTGGCAAACAAAGCCAGCCTTATTACATTACGTCTCAAAATAGTCCAATTATCGGCTTTGCTGGGCTTGCTGAAACATGGAGTGGTGCAGACGGCACTGAAATTGACACTGCAGGCATAATAACCACAGCCGCAAATAATGATATAAAAATGATACATCAACGCATGCCACTCATTATTTCCAAAGAAAATTATCAAGCGTGGTTAGATATACGTAACTATCGCGGCGAAGATGTCTTGCGCATGTTAACCACGCCTGACACGGAAAAATTCATTGCTAGAAAAATATCTACCAAGGTTAATGATGCCAATTATCGCAGCGAAGATGTTTTGGACGAAATACAGGAATTAGAAACACCCAGCGCATCCAAAAGCCGCCCCAACCAACTGTCACTCTTTTAAAAAATGCATGAGCTATGTTTTAAAATTGCGTTTTTTAAGTGTTATGTTATAACGATAATGAATTATGTGTTTTTACGCCAAGCATTGATGGTTAAAACCTTTGATTTTTATCGAGGCTAAGTCATTTATGTGCATAAAGAAAACACATCAAACTTATTTATATATGATTAGAACCAATAATTTAGGTATTTGAATAGAAAGTTTATTCTTCGTGTCATCCTCATTGATAAAGCTTATAAACGCTGGGATTTTTCGCAATAATCGCTGGCTGGTACGTAACATTGACATGGAATTATCACGCGGCGAAATTATAACGCTTATTGGCCCTAATGGTTCAGGTAAAAGCACCACCGCAAAAATGGCTCTTAAAATATTAAAACCTAATGAGGGCAATGTTTGGCAAGCACCAAACTTGCGGGTTGGCTATGTGCCACAAAAGCTTAATTTCGACCGTAGCATGCCGATGAGTGTCGGTCGCTTTATGGAGCTTACCCACAAATTAAAAATGGAAGATGCCGATGCAGCTCTTGCAGAAGTTGGAGCATTGCATTTACGTGGCGCGCAAGTTCTCAATTTATCAGGAGGGGAATTGCAAAGGGTCATGTTGGCACGTGCTGCTGCAACCAAACCTGATATTCTTGTTTTAGATGAGCCATTGCAGGGCGTGGATTTTAGCGGCGAAGCAGAACTTTATGATCTGATTTCTCAATATAGGCAGCGGTTAAATTGCGGAATTTTACTTATTTCCCACGACTTACACGTCGTTATGGCAGCATCCGACCGCGTGATATGCCTTAATGGGCATATTTGCTGTAGCGGTAAGCCAGAAGAGGTGGCCATGAGCCCCGAATATAATGCCCTATTTTCAAGGAATGGTAAAAATTCCGCCGCACTTTACCGGCATCAACATGACCACAACCACCATCCAGATGGTACGATTTGCCAAGGCGATCAATGTCACGACAACAGCAAACATAATCATTTAACAAAACCAGATAATAAACCACAGGATAATACGAATGTTTGATGATTTTTTTGTACGCGCCATGGTTGGTTGTATCGGCATTGCCTTGGCAGCCGGGCCTTTAGGCTGTATCGTCGTCTGGCGCCGCATGGCTTATTTTGGTGACACAATGGCCCATTCAGCTTTGCTTGGCGTTGCTCTTGCCTTCATATCCAACATTAACATGACCATTTGTGTTTTCATCGTTACAACAATGCTGGCCATTATCCTTTTACTTTTACAACGCCGTCACACACTTTCAAACGACTCTTTACTTGGCGTACTCTCTCATTCAAGCCTTGCTATCAGCTTAATTATTTTAAGTTTTTTACCTTGGGTACGACAGGACCTTTCAGTCTACTTATTTGGCGACATCTTATCGGTTTCTCGGCTTGATCTTTTAATGATCTGGCTGGGCGGTATTTTTGCTATAGCGATTATTTATATCATCTGGCGGCCACTTATCGCTGGAACAGTCAATGCCGACCTTGCTAAAGCAGAAGGGCTTTATCCTGAAGTTGCTCAAATTATTTTTATGCTTATGCTAGCGCTTATTATCGCTGTGGCTATGAAAATCATCGGAATATTGCTGATTACCGCGCTTTTGATACTACCTGCTGCCACAGCAAGACGGTTGTCATCAACCCCTGAAATCATGGCCTTGCTTTCTAGTGTCATCGGCATTATCTCTTCAACAACAGGATTGCAAATGTCAAAAATCTTTAACACGCCTTCTGGCCCCTCGATTGTTGTTGCCGCCTTTGTCCTTTTTGTTATTTGCCTTTTGCCATTCAGCTTGTTAAAAAACAAAACTTAGCTAGATTAAAAGCAATTATCGGCTAATATATTTGAGTATGACTTATGAAAAGAGTGATAGATGATGCCCCCAATTGGTGATCTTACAAAAAACCAAAAGTTCGTTCTTGATGTCCTCAAGAAAGAGCGGGCACCATTAAGCGCTTACACTATCCTTGATCAATTGCGCGATGAGGGGTTTCGCGCTCCGTTACAAATTTATCGCGCTTTAGATAAGTTGATTGCAATCGGTGCAGTGCATAAGCTTGAAAGCTTAAATGCCTATATCGCCTGCGCCCACCCTGACTGCGATGACCATCATCTTGTTGCTTTTGCTATTTGTAAAAACTGTGGCAAGGTTCACGAATTTAACAATCACGTTATTGAACATGAAGTGCATGACCATATGCATAAGATCCACTTTCGCCCCCATGCAACAACATTAGAAATTCGTGGTCTTTGCGAAAAATGTGCAGAAGAACCCAGCAATGTTTAATATTACCTATTACCTGCGTATTTATGGTGCACCTTAGATGACAGCCCACTAAGGCGATGCTAAATAGGCCCAATTTTTCTTAATATTTAAATTTTTTATTTACTATTTGGCAGGTGTTTTCTTTTTGTCATAATTAAAGCATATTTTCCTCAAATGAATCAATTTAAGCATTTTTTGATCCGCTTGCATAGTTTGTCGCCGCTTTTACCTATCACTCGATATGCTAAAAGCAGCTCGTCATGCATAGATCAAACAACAAACTAATGCATGTAAGGTTTTTTAAAATTAAATGATCAAAACTCTATTTAAGTTTTTTTTTAGTATTTTATTCATTGTGCCGATGACTGCTATTGTGCAAGCTCATCCACATATTTTTGTCGATGCAAAAGTTCAAATTCAACTAGATAAAGATGGCAAGGTTGAAAAACTCTCGCAAGATTGGTTGTTTGATGCTTTGTTTTCTGCTGGGGTTATTTTAGATTTTGACAAGAATGGTGACCGTTTTCTTGATCCATCAGAACTTGCCGAAATAAGCAAAACTATCCGTGAATCCTTAGCTGAGTTTGACTATTTCCAATCTGTAACAGTAGATGGTAAATCAGTTAAGCTTGCTAATCCCGATAAGCTTATTGCTGATATGAAAAATAACCAGCTCACGCTTCATATTGAAAATAAGCCCAAAGAACCATTATATATTAAACGTGGTGGCCATTACAGCTTTTCACTCTATGACCCAACTTTTTATGTTGCCGTAAACTTTAAACGCGATGTCGATATTTCATTTTCGGGATTACCTTCGTTTTGTAAGGGCTACATGGTTCGTCCTGATGGCGATAAAATATTATCCAAAAGTCTTGCCAATGAAACCGAAGATTTTTTTGCAAATCCCGATGCAAGTTTTGACCTAGCCCAACGTCTTGCGCCCAAATTGGAAGTGATATGCGACAAATAAAATTTATGCCTTTGATTGCTGTAATATATTATAGCATGCTAACTAACGCCTTTGCTAGATCTCCTCTTGGTATCGGTGCGCCTGAGCAGCCAGTCAATAACTCATCCATTTTTTCAGAAATTTATATTTATATTCTTAGTTGGCAACAGGTCTTTGAACGCACAATTGGCGGATATCTCATTGGTATGAAAGAAAACCCACATAATGCAATTTGGCTTATTGGTCTTTCTTTTCTTTATGGTATTTTGCACGCTGCCGGCCCTGGACATGGTAAAGCAGTGATAGCATCTTATCTTGTTGCCAATGATGCAAGTTTAAAACGCGGTATTTTCCTATCGTTCCTTTCATCAATTTTGCAAGCGTTAAGCGCAATTTTTATTATTTTATTAGTATTTTTTCTAATTCCTGGCAGTCTCACACAAGCAGCTACATTTTTAACAACAGGCAGCTTTATTCTGGTTATGATTTTGGGGATGGTTATGATCTGGCGAAAAATCAAACCCTATTTTCACAAAAAAAGCATTAAAACAACTATATTTGACAGTGCACCAGCCAGTGACTTTAACCAACAAAGCAGCTTTCAATCAAGCCTGTCTCCCAAAAGCGCATTAAACAACAAACCACGCTTAAATTATGAAAAAGGCGGCGTTGACCATGTATTTAATGGCGCAGGTGAAATTTGCAATGATTGCGGCCAAGCCCATATGATTAGCCCTGACATTGTCAAAGAACCATTGCAGTTGCGCCCGGCCCTTATGGCTGTTTTTTCTGTCGGCCTTCGCCCATGTTCCGGTGCTATATTTGTCATGAGCTTTGTCATGCTCAATGATTTATGGTTTATTGGTGTGTTATCGGTTTTGGCTATGTCTCTTGGCACTTTCATAACCGTATCGCTTCTGGCCGCGCTTGCTGTCTATGCAAAATCATTAGCACTCAAGATTTCAAATCGACAAAGCCATTTTAACTTTTTCAAATCTGCATTAGAATGGTGTGCCGCAATTTTCATCTTCCTCACTGGTCTTTCCCTCACTTTGACCTCGATTATAAGTTAAATTGAAAATAAATTAACGCGTTAATCATTTATATAAACGCATAAATTAATTTACCATTCGAATTGTTTAAAAATAAAAACTTTAGCAACTTGTATGTGCTAACAAATATGATTATTAAACCTTCATTATTTTCCAAGAAATTAATTGCTACAAACAGGAATACGAGGCGTGAGCGAAAACCTTATTGGACAGAAAAAAGCCTTTACATTTGAAGAGCTTTTACGCTTCTATCAGGATTCTGGCGTTGATATAGCAATCTTGGATGAACCTATTAATCGGCTTCAGGTAGCGCCTGCACCTTCAAATATTCAATCTGAAACGAAGATTGCGGTTAATCAAGAACCAGTCTCGACCGCAACAAAGGCGACTGACAGCAAAAAGGCACCAACAAGAACTGCAAGCGCCGCGCGTAAAACCAATTATGTTCCCCTTGATGACCAGATAAAACTTGCACGCGAAGTTGCGATGCGTGCAAATAGTCTTGAGGAACTATGTCAAAATTTAACCGATTTTGAGGGCTGTCCTTTAAAAATTACCGCTAAAAACACCTGCTTTGCTGATGGTACAAACAAGAGCAAGCTAATGATTATCGGCGATGCTCCAGAGCGTGAGGAAGACTTGCAAGGTGTGCCTTTTGTTGGTCCCGCAGGTGAGCTACTCAACAAAATGCTTGGGGCAATAGGGTATAATCGTCAAGATGTTTATATTGCCAATGTTATCGCATGGCGTCCACCGGGCAATCGCGAACCCACACAGCATGAAGTTGAATTATGTAAGCCATTTATTTACCGGCAAATTGAACTGGCAAATCCTGATATGATATTAGCATTTGGCGGCACAACAACAACATGGCTTACCGG
Organism: Bartonella sp. HY038; assembly: GCF_014117425.1. Classification (NCBI taxonomy): domain Bacteria; kingdom Pseudomonadati; phylum Pseudomonadota; class Alphaproteobacteria; order Hyphomicrobiales; family Bartonellaceae; genus Bartonella; species Bartonella sp. HY038. Next base: position 1,313,219 of record NZ_CP059725.1, on the reverse strand, counting down.
TGCCAATGAAGGTATTTTGCGTATGCGCGGTAACTGGCTAAAATTTGCAACCGCAGGCGGAAAAATTATTGATGTCATGCCAACATTCCATCCGCGTTATTTATTGAAAAATCCCCTTCATAAAAAATTTACGTGGCAAGATTTGCTTAATGTGAAAATGAAAATGCGTGAGTTATCCCATTAACCCACCTATAATTTTATTAGCTTTCACGCATATTTCATACAAATTATTCTATTTGGAATTTGCTGCACGCTCTTGTGGCTTTAATAAATTCAAGCGGCTTTCACGATAAATAATAAATATTCCAGAGCCAACGACAATCAAACTTCCAATGAGCATTTGCGTTGTTGGCACATCACCAAAAACCACATAACCAATAATAAGCCCGAGCACCAAAGAGACATATTCAAAGGGTGCAACAGTTGATGGTTCAGCATGGCGATATGCTTCTGTCATAAATATTTGCGCTACACCGCCGAAAAGACCTGCACCGATTAATAAACAGGCTATATGCCAATCTGGCCAAACCCAGACATCAAGCAATGCAGTTTTTATGCCTATATGATTTAAGAAATAGCCAATCGGCCAAGATAGTAAAGAAAATAAGCTTGCAGAAATCATGAAATAGAGCACAATTGTTGTTGTACGTTCGGTAAAAACTAAGCGCCGCACCAATAAAAGTGCAATAGCTGTAAGCACGGCGCTAGCAAGGGCAGCTATAGCGCCATAAGCAATCGACGTATCTAATTCCTGCGCAGAAAATATCGTCATGCGGGGCCAAATAACTATCAACACACCGAAAAGCCCAGCAAAAACTGCACTCCAACGATATAAACGTACTTTTTCCTTTAAAAAAATAACGCTTAAAATTACTAAAATGAGCGGCGCACCATAACTAATTGCAATAGATTCAGGTAAAGGCAATAAGGTTAAAGCATAAAAATTACACATCATAGCCAAAATGCCAAACAATCCACGCCAAATATGCCCGACAATATTGCTTGTATAAAAAGCTTTACGCAACTCACCACGCATAAATAGCCAGATAAAAACTGGTAGCAATCCAAAAAATGAACGAAAAAAGCTAAGCTCACCAGCTGGAATTCCAACAGCTGCTTTGAGTAAAGTCGACATACCGACAAAGAGCGCAACAGCCGTAACCTTCATCCAGATTCCAACCATTACATTTCCTGAAATAACAGGCATTTTATCTAAAGAACCCATAATAAAGCCGATACTTTCACCTAAAACATCAAAGCATTAAACCACATTGCAGCGATAGTGATACAAAATGAGGCACATCGCACTCTTACTACTTATTCAGCCTAAAAGATTTAAGTTAAATAATTTGCGTACATTTAAAACCTATTTGCCACGATATAATAAATAATCGATTATCATAGTTTTTTTTAAATATCTTGTTTTTAAAAAAGTAACTAACAATAAAGCAACGATTGGAGATATTTTTAAAAAATCTATTGCAGCCTTTTAAATTTATTCCTACCTTAAAATAAATTAACAAATGGGATTTAAGGTTATGAACACGGTAAAGCGTCCAGTTTTTCGCTTAAAAGACTATAAGCCAACACCATATGAAATAAAAACAACGCATATGGACTTCATTCTTGAAGCTGAAAATACAGTTGTGACCACAAGATTGTCGCTAGAAAGACGGCAAGGCACTAAAAAAGGCGCACCACTTATTCTTATTGGTGATGAATTGGAGCTGGTACGTGTTGCCATTGATAATATTGAACTAGAGCCAAAAGCATTTACCATAACCCCCAGCCAATTAAAAATTGACAATCCTCCTTGTGATCCTTTTACCTTAGAAATTGTAACGAAAATCAATCCCAAGGCTAACCGCCAATTAATGGGTCTTTACCAATCTAATGGTGTTTTTTGCACCCAATGTGAAGCGGAAGGCTTTCGCAGGATCACATATTTCTATGATCGTCCCGATGTTCTTTCCGTTTATACTGTTCGGATTGAAGCAAACAAAAAACAATCCCCCATTTTATTATCCAATGGTAATTGCGTTGAAACTGGAAATATAGGTAAAGATCGGCACTTTGCAACATGGCATGACCCCTTTCCCAAACCATCCTATTTATTTGCTTTGGTTGCTGGCAATCTTGAAGTAACCCGCGATAACTTCAAGACAATGAGCGGTAAAATTGTGGATCTTGGCATTTATGTCGAGAAAGGTAAGACTGAGCGCGCGCTTTATGCAATGGATTCGCTTAAACGATCTCTTGCGTGGGACGAAAAAGCTTTTGGTCGCGAATATGACCTTGATATATTTAATATTGTCGCCGTATCTGATTTTAATATGGGTGCAATGGAAAATAAGGGACTGAATATATTTAATGATCGATATATTCTTGCCGCAGCCGAAACCGAAACCGATGCCGACTTTGCCAATGTTGAACGTGTAGTTGCCCATGAATATTTCCACAATTGGACGGGCGACCGTATCACTTGCCGTGACTGGTTCCAATTATGCTTAAAAGAAGGGCTTACGGTTTATCGAGATCAAGAGTTCTCATCAAGCCAACGCTCGCGTCCCGTGCAACGTATAGACCAAGTTCGTCTATTGAAAATCGCGCAATTTCCAGAAGATGCTGGTCCCCTTGCCCACCCCGTGCGACCTACGCAATATAGCGAAATTAATAATTTTTATACAACCACTATCTATGAAAAAGGTGCCGAAGTTGTCCGCATGGTTCACACCTTGCTCGGTGATGAATTATTTAGAAAAGGTATGGATCTATATTTTGACCGCCATGATGGCGAGGCTTGTACGATTGAAGACTTCATTGCATGCTTTGCGAAGGTTTCAAAACAAGATTTTTCTCAATTTATGCTTTGGTATGAACAAGCAGGCACACCACATGTAAAAGCCAAATTTGACTATAACGAAAAGCATGAAACCCTTACCATTAAGCTAGAGCAAAAAATCTACCCAACACCAGGGCAGAAGAAAAAGAAGCCAATGGTCATACCTATTCGCTTTGCTCTTTTAGATGAAGAGGGTAACGAAATTAATGTGAAAACAAATAGCAATAGCGAAGCTAATCTTTTAGTGCTTAACGAGGCCAAGCAAAGCTTCCACTTCAAAGGGATAAAGCATCGGCCTGTGGTGTCACTATTACGTGATTTTTCTGCCCCAGTCATCCTTAAAACAGATTTAAGCAAAAAGGAGCGTTTTTTCCTTGCTGCATTTGATCAGGATCCAGTTAACCGGTGGCAGGCACTCAATGATCTTTTGATGGATGAATTGGTACACGCCCATAAGCATGAGGGAAAACTGCGCCATAAGCAATGCGTAAAACTTGCCAAGCTCGTCGATAATGTTGCCAATGATGAGCGTTTAGAACCAGCTTTTCGCGCGATTGCTTTGACCTTGCCTAGCGAAGCAGAAATTGCAAGGATTGTCGCAAAAGATATCAATCCCGATTATATTCATGCTGCAAGACAAATATTGGTTGAAATTGTTGCTAAAGAAAACCAAGCAAGCTTTAACACACTTTATAAAGCAATAAACCCTGCAAAGCCATTCACCCCCGATGCGATCAATGCAGGCAAGCGCGCTTTGGCAAACACTTTACTTTATTATATTGCCATAGCTGAAAATTCGCCTAAAAGGGTCGGCGGCTTATATGACCAAGCAGATAATATGACCGATCGCCTTGCTGCCCTTAATATTTTGGTGCAAAATTTTGCCCAATCTAAAGAAGCACAATCAGCGCTTAGCGACTTTGAAAAACGCTTTGACAAAGATGTTTTAACAATTGACAAATGGTTTGGTGTGCAAGCTCGTAGTGCAAGATTGGAAACCCTTGAAAAAGTGCAAGAGCTTACCAAACACAAGCACTTTTCCTTTGACAATCCAAACCGTGTGCGTGCATTGATTGGGGCATTTGCGGGCGGCAACCCTGTTGCATTTAACCGTAAAGATGGCGCTAGCTATGATTATCTTGCAAAGATTATCATTGATATTGATGGTAAGAATCCGCAACTTGCATCCCGTCTGTTAACAACTTTACGCTCTTGGCGATCATTAGAGCAAAACCGCCGCAATAAGCTTGAAAATGCTCTAAAGCATATTGCCAAGACAAATAATTTGTCCAATGATGTTAGTGATATCATTGCAAGGTTACTTGGTGATGATAAGGATAAAAAGAAACATAAAAATAAGTGATTATAAGACCACTTATAATCTTGTTCAATAAGAACAAGACGCTATATACTAAACAATATTGAATATAGAATTTTCATTAAAATGCCTAAAATTCTCGGCATTTTAATGAATTATTGAGAATAGAAATTCATGTTCAATATCAATTTTGAACGAATAAAGCTGCTGATGTGGCTAGACATTTTCCATAAAAGTGTAAAAGCAGTTTTGCGATGGAAAATACATAAACAAAATATTAGAGCACAATGATAAGCCAATGCTTAGCGGATGTGCTCTAGTTTAGCTTAAGTAGCATACAACTTAACTCCCCCCAACTGGGCAATATTCACTTGATTATTTTAGGAGCAAACATGTTAGAAAAAGTTATTTATACAACAAGTGCAACAGCTAAAGGTGGCCGTGAAGGTCATGTTACATCGCAAGACGGTGCCATCAACCTAGACTTGATCAAACCAAAAGAAATGGGCGGCAATGGCAAAGTCGGCGCAAATCCTGAAACTCTTTTTGCAGCTGGCTATGCAGCCTGCTTTGAATCAGCAACGCGCTTTGCGGCTGCCCAAAAGGGTATGAAAATTGGTGAAGATAGCTGGGTTAAGGCCGATGTTGGTATTGGCCCTCGTAAAGAAGGTGGCTTCCAATTAGTTGTAACGCTTAACGTTCATCTTGATGGCCTTGATAAGCAACAAGCTGAAATGGCAGCGCTTACTGCCCATAATGAAATTTGCCCCTATTCCCATGCCACACGTGGCAATGTGGAAGTACAAATCAAGATTGTTTAAATTTTAATTATTCAAAATAAGAAGGCGCTCACCCTATCGGAAGGGCGCCTTTATTATTCAAATTTTAAAACAATTTTCCCAGCCCGAACAGGTATTGAGCTATCATCAGCCACATTTACGATTACAATCTTGAAATCTTTTTTGCTTTATTTCTCTCGTAGATTGATTTGTAAAATAATTATTAAAAAAACATCAAACCGCTAATAACGGTATGATGTTTTAAGCGAAACAGTTAATTCACAAACGGACAATAACCAAATTTAATAGTTTAAATCCATAATGCTATCAATCAACAATTATTGATTTATTTGCATACGTTGAGCAAGCATTGTTGCAAGCGAGGGAGCTAGAGGCAATATCGGCGTTAAGGTTGATTGATAAGCATGATAAAGGTCTGGCTTTCCTACATAAATTTTACTTGAGGGATTGTTGTCGCCATCAACTTCATTATGCCAGCTACCACCTCGCCGATCAATCATGTGTAAATCGAGAAAATCCCAAAATCGCCGATACCAAACTTCGTATTTAATATTGCCAGTACGTTTTAAAAGCGCAGCGGCGGCAGTAATAGCCTCGGCTTGCACCCAATGAGCACGATTACTTACATTAGGATTATCCTGCCAATCAATTGTATAAACAATACCCGGCTTGCCGTTTGCCGCCCATCCAGTATTAACACCTGCGTCGAATAATTTGCTTGCATCTTCAAATAACCATGTTGGCGCTTCTTCACCATTTAGAAGTAAAGCCGCTTCAAGCTTTAGCAGTAAGTGGCTCCATTCTAAAAAATGACCTGGTGTCATGCCAAATGGCCGCATATCATCATAAGGTTTATCCTTATTGAAATCCCGCATTAACAGCCAATTTTTATCAAAATGCTCCGGAACTCGATAATTATGTTCACGCGCATTGGTATGGATAATACGATGGGCAATCCGCAAAGCTCTTTGCCGCCAAATAGAAGAATTTAACACGTCAGCAAGCGCCATACACATTTCTACAGAATGCATATTACTGTTTGCACCGCGATAGTTTTCCTCATTAGACCAATCTGCCGCAAAACTTTCGCGCATGGCTCCTTCATTTTCCGACCAAAAATATTCTTCAAGGATATCAACAGCTTGCTTAAGAAGAAGTTCAGCCCCTTCGGTTTTCGCTACAACTGCTGATGACGCAGCCAAGCCAACGAAAGCATGAAGGTAGGCAATTTTTCTTGCTTGTGGTTGATCTTCTGCCTGTTTCCAACCACCATGCTTATCATCATGCAATGGCCCAAGAAGAGCCTTAATACCATGTTTTACAAGCGGCGCGCAACCGGGTAAACCTAATATAGAACCCAAAGCGTATGCGTGGGTCATACGGGCGGTTATGATTGTTTGAGCAACCGCGTTGTCAGGAAGATTACCTTGATCATTAAGAGCGGTAAAACCGTTTTTAACGCGAGACTCTTTTGAAAAGTCTAACAGCCTTTGTCCTTGCTGCTCTAGCCAGCGATGATGTCGCTGGCTATGTAACCATGTTTGTTCTGATGGCGAAACAGATGCTAATGTGTCAACCATTGATAATCATGCCACCGTTAACATGAATGGTTTGCCCAGTGATAAATGATGAATCTTCACTAGCAAGATAAACATAGGCCGGGCCTACCTCACTTGGCTGACCAATGCGCGCCAAAGGAACACTTTTTCCCATATCGGCCACAATCTGAGGATCGATAGGTCCAAATCCAGCAGGCTGAATTGGCGTCCATACCGGACCGGGCGCAACTTCATTCACCCTTATACCTTTATCTGCTAGTTGTAATGCCAAAGCACGCGTAAAACCTGCTTGCGCTGCTTTAGTAGTTGAATAGGCAACGAGCATATCATTTCCAGCAAAAGCATTGACCGAAGTTGTGTTAATAATCGATGCACCTTTATGTAGATGAGGTAACGCCGCCCTAGTTAAATAAAACATTGCATGCACATTAATATCAAAATGCCAATGCCAATCATCATCAGAAATTTCACCAAGGTCTTTAGCAACCTTTTGAATACCTGCATTATTTACGACAATATCTAATCCACCAAATTGCTCAATAACAGTTTTAACGACATTATTACAATTTTCCACTTTTCGTAAATCCGCTTCAATCGCTAAAGCTCGCACACCCTCTGCCTCAATGAGTTTCTTTGCGTCTTGGCCATCGTCAGCTTCTTCTGGAAGGTAAATAATGGCAACGTCAGCACCTTCACGAGCAAAATGCAATGCCGCGGCCCTACCAATACCACTATCTCCACCCGTAATAAGTGCCTTTTTACCAGCTAATTTGCTTGAACCTTTATAGCTATCGCGTATATGTTGAGCTGGTGGAATAAGTTTAGATTCTACACCAGGCATGTGATCTTGAGATTGTGGAGGAATTTTCATGATACGTACTCCGTTTGGGTTGTTAAAGTTAAACGGAGACAAGCATTAATGGTTGCAATAAAAATATAGCTAAATTTGCACGCTAAACCATATTTTCAAAAAAAGAAAAAAATTACGTTAAATATCAGTTAGATAGAATTTCAAATAGCTAATTCTTGATAAAGAATATTTTAGTAAATTATAATTTACCAATCACAAATTTAATTAAAGCCACTTATAAATGGCCCGCTTTTAAAACAAGCGGGCCAAAAAACTTAAATTATTCGGAAAGACAATGTTTCAATGAATGAGCAATTTTTTCAATCATAAGCTCGTATTGCATTGGTCCTTCTGGAATATCGTAACCAAGTGGATCAAGCTCACCTGTTTTGACGCCTGTGCCTTCTTGAATAGTTTTAACAACACGCGGCTCAAATTGTGGTTCTGAAAAAATACACGCAGACTTTAAGTCTTTTACTTTTTCCTTAATTTCGGAAATACGCTGTGCACCAGGTGCTTGCTCAGGATTTACTGTAATAGAACCCGCAGCTGGAATACCAAAGCGTTTTTCAAAATAATGATATCCGTCATGGAAAACAATAAATGGTTTACCACGTACCGGTGCAAGCTCACTATTTACTTGCTTAATCAATGTATCAAGCTTTGCCACATAGGCGGTTGCATTTTGCCGATAACGATCGGCATGTTCTGGGTCTTTTTTTGCCAAAACTTCAGCAATATCTTTAACGGCCACTTTGGCGTTTTCAGGATCTAGCCAGAAATGCAAATCCTTATGATGATCATGGTCGTGATCAGCTTCTGCGCTTTCATGCTCATTGGCATGCTCATGAGCATGATCGTGGTCATGCGCATCGGCCTTTTCTGCCTTATCATGGTCGTGGTCAGCCTCCCCATGTTCGTGCTCATGATCATGGTCGTGGTCATGACTATGGGCTTCGAACATACCTCCTTCACGCATATCAATAAGCTTTATGCCCGGGATTTCAGAAAGAGCAACCTTGTCTGCTTTTTCCGCAAGGTTATCAAGCGGCTTTATTAAAAATGTTTCCATGCTTGGGCCGGCCCAAAAGACAATATCAGCTTTGGCCAGATTATCGGCGTCACTTGGGCGCAAAGAATAGCCATGCTCTGATCCTGTCCCTTTCACAATCAATTCAGGCGTGCCAACACCTTCCATAACCGTTGCAACCCAAGAATGGATCGGCTTAATTGAAGCGGTAACTTTAGGAACTTCAGCAAAGGCACTTGCTGAAAAAACAGAAACTGAAACAAAAACAGAAGCGGCAAGCAACTTGCGAAAGCTTTTAACCAAATTTGTCATTTTGCATCCTTTAAGAGCGTTATTGACGGATAAAATGTAAAATATCAAATCTAACCAACATATAAGGTGAAAGCTGAAACGCTAGCAGACCGCAATATAGCCCCGCACAAATCTAACAATCCACCATATGCAACGTTATAATATAACATTTAATGTCATACGCTTTTAAAAATCAAGTAACAATATGTTATTTTCATATTACAACATCATTTACCACAATTTATGTTTAAACCGCAGCAAAGAATGATTTGTAGAAAATGTGCTAATCATTTTGCAATCATCAGACCTAAATTTCCAACAATAAAAATCGTTAAAAATTGGTACATTAAGTTTAATATTTAATGAATTTTGTTAACAATAAGCCAAAAATTGAAGCAGCAGAATTAAATCTTGAAATGATATTAAGGCATATAAATTCTTTGTTTGAATTTTTCTAACAACACTTGACGCAGATTGGTAAAGCGCGCTAAATGTGTTTCATGAAAACATTTGAAACCACAATTTGTATTTTTACAATTATTATTGACTAGCTCATTGCTGGTCTGGTTGTTTTCATCACTGTTATCCCTTTAAGCAGAGATTAGCGCCCAGATCAGCGGCAAGAAATCACGCACATAAAGGTTGCAGCCATGGCAGTGTTGAAGTTTTATAATTCCCTCACACGACAAAAAGATGATTTTCATCCAATTAATAAAAACAATGTGCGCCTTTATGTTTGTGGACCAACAGTTTATGATTATGCCCATATAGGCAATGCGCGCCCTGTCATTGTTTTTGATGTGTTATATCGTCTATTGCGCCATATTTATGGCCAAGACCATGTGCTTTTTGCCCGTAACATTACCGATGTGGACGATAAGATTAATGCGCGTGCCGTACGCGATTATCCAGATCTGCCACTTAATGATGCAATTAGAAAACTCACCGAGGAAACGAATAACCAGTTTCAAGCAGATGTGACAGCATTGGGCTGCTTACCGCCTGATGAACAGCCACGCGCCACCGACCACCTTGGCGAAATGCGCGCCATGATTGAACGCCTTATAGAAACTGGTCACGCCTATGTAGCAGAAGACCATGTGTTGTTTTCCGTTGCCAGCATGGGCACTACCCCACGCTATGGCGCATTATCGCGCCGCTCGCTTGATGATATGATTGCTGGCGCGCGCGTTGATGTTGCGGCCTATAAACGTGACGAAATGGATTTTGTTTTATGGAAGCCATCGCTTAATGGCGAACCTGGCTGGCCCTCACCTGCTGGAATAGCCGTTAATGGTCGCCCTGGCTGGCATATTGAATGCTCGGCAATGTCGATGGCAAAATTATTGCAGCCTTTTGGTGGTGGTCTACAATGCGATGATCCAATGGCCAATATTTTTGATATTCATGCCGGCGGCATTGACCTTATTTTTCCCCACCATGAAAATGAAATAGCTCAAAGCTGCTCGGCTTTTGGCAATGAACGCATGGCAAATTATTGGTTGCATAATGGCTTTTTACAAGTTGAAGGTCAAAAAATGTCTAAAAGCCTTGGCAATTTCATCACTATTCGAGAAGTCTTAAATGAAGATTTACCGCAATTTACTGGTGAGGTGAGCGAGGAATTGCGCAGCATTTGGGCAGGGCTCTCGGCACGTTTTTCCATGTTGCAAACCCATTACCGCGAACCAATAAATTGGACAAAACAACGCTTAACCGAAGGTGCAGATGAACTTTATCGCTGGTATGAGCTATTACGTGACATTAAGTTTGATGGCAGCATCGATACAAGCGCCGATAATGAGATGGTAGAGGCATTATCCGACGATCTTAATACATGGAATGCAATAACCACCTTAAGGCGTTTTTACAAAGAACGCGATGCACAAGCATTGGGCGAAGGTATGGCTTTGCTTGGTCTTCTCCGCCAAGATTTGATTGACAATAAACAAAACCCGCTATTTTACCGCAAAGCGGAACTATCAGACGATGAAATTCATCAACTAATTGCTTTAAGACTTGAAGCTATAGCCGCTAAAGACTGGGCAAAGGGTGATGAAATTAGAGATAATCTTGCCAAGCAAAATATCTTGTTAAAGGATGGAAAAAATCCTGAAACCGGAGAACGTGTAACCAGCTGGGAAGTAAAAAAATAATGCGTGATTATATAACCCTTTATGACACAACTCTGCGTGATGGACAACAGACACCCGGTGTTGATTTTTCGCTTGCAGATAAGCAGACAATCGCCAAAATGCTTGACGATTTTGGCCTTGATTATATTGAAGGCGGTTATCCAGGCGCAAACCCAACTGACACGGCTTTTTTTACCCAAAAGCCGACCCAAAAAGCTAAATTTGTCGCTTTTGGCATGACAAAAAGGGCTGGCATTTCTGCTTCTAATGATCCAGGCCTTAGCATGTTAGCGCAAGCAAAATCAGATACCATTTGCTTGGTTGCTAAAACATGGGATTACCACGTGCGTGTCGCACTCAATTGTAGCAATGACGAAAACCTACAATCGATTGCAGAATCGGTAAAATTTGTCCAAAACGCAGGTAAAGAAGCAATGGTCGATTGCGAGCATTTCTTTGATGGCTATAAAGCAAATCCGCAATATGCGCTTGCCTGCGCCAAAGCAGCCTATGATAATGGCGCACGTTGGGTGGTTTTATGCGATACCAATGGCGGCACTCAGCCAAGTGAAATTACCAAGATCATCGAAGCAGTAACCAAAGTGGTGCCAGGCGATCATCTTGGCATCCACACCCATGATGATACAGGCCAAGCCGTTGCTAATTCATTAGCCGCCATTGAAGCAGGTGTGCGGCAAGTGCAAGGTACATTAAATGGCATTGGTGAGCGTTGCGGTAATGCCAATCTTATTACATTAATGGCAACCCTTGGCTTAAAACCCTTTTGGTCAGAACGATTTAAGACAGGAATTGCACCTGAAAAATTAAGAAAATTAACCCAAATCTCCCGCAGCTTTGACGATATATTAAACCGCAACAGCAATGAGCAAGCCGCCTTTGTTGGTTCATCAGCTTTTGCAACCAAGGCAGGTATTCATGCGTCAGCTCTTTTAAAAGAACCTGAAACCTATGAGCATATTCCACCACAATTAGTCGGCAATAGCCGCCGCGTCATGGTTTCCGACCAAGGTGGCAAAGCCAATTTTATTGCCGAGCTCCATCAGCGCAATATTATGGTTGAAAAAAGTGATCCACGACTTGATAGCCTTATTAATATTGTCAAAGAGCGTGAGGCATCTGGTTATGCTTATGAGGGAGCGGATGCAAGTTTTGAGCTTTTAGCTCGCAAACATCTTGGCACTTTACCTGATTTTTTCCATATCCAATCTTTTCGCTGTAGTGTTGAAAGAAGACACCAAGGCAATGGCTGCATTGCTTTAATGTCAGAAGCGGTTGTAAAATTACGTATTGATGATGAAATTCATATGTCGGTTGCCGAAGGGCATGGCCCCGTCAATGCTCTTGATATTGCGCTGCGTAAAGACCTTGGTAAGTATCAAAGTGAAATTGCAGATATGTCACTGATTGACTTTAAAGTGCGAATTTTAAATGGTGGCACAGAAGCTATCACCCGCGTATTGATTGAAAGCCAAGATAAATCTGGCATGCGTTGGCGCACCGTTGGGGTATCCGATAATATTATTGATGCTTCATTCCAAGCGCTGCTCGATTCTGTTGTCTATAAGTTGGTAAAAAACCGCACTGTACAAGATGAAAATTTATTAAATCAACAAAGCGCTTAAAAAAAATAGCCTGCTATCAGATAATGATAGCAGGCTATTTTAAAAATTTACATTAACTATCCCATACGCTCAGACGCGTAACTTCCTGGGCTTGCTGGAAAGACAACAACGCGGCTACCATTGATAAAATTACGATGTTGGATATGTGCGTGAACAGCACGAGCCAAAACTTGTGCTTCAACATCACGGCCAATGGTGACAAAATCCTCGGCATTTTGTGCGTGGGTAATACGCTCTACCGCTTGTTCAATAATTGGCCCCTCGTCTAAATCTGCCGTTACATAATGGGCTGTTGCACCAATAAGCTTAACGCCGCGTTGATAAGCTTGTTTATAAGGATTTGCGCCTTTAAAAGATGGTAAGAAGGAATGATGGATATTGATGATACGACCCGACATTTCCTTGCATAGTTGGTCAGACAAAATTTGCATATAACGGGCAAGCACAATCAACTCCGCACCGCTTTGGCGCACAACATCCATAAGTTCTTGTTCAGCTTGTTTTTTGTTTTCCTTGGTCACTTTAATGCGATAAAAAGGAATATCATGATTGGCAACGATCTTTTGATAATCAAAATGATTAGATACCACTGCAACAATATCAATTGGCAAAGCACCTATGCGCCAGCGATATAAAAGGTCATTTAAGCAGTGGCCAAAGCTAGAAACCATAATGACAACTTTCATACGCTCTTTTGAATCGTAAAAATGCGTATCCATGGTAAATTTTTGCGCAATATCTGCAAAGCCTTCCTCAAGCTCGCTCAAACTCGCTCCAAGTTCTGATACGAAACTTACCCGCATAAAGAACTTACCCGTTTCAAGATCATCAAACTGCGAAGAGTCAATAATATTACACCCCTTATCAGCAAGATATCCTGAAATGGCTGCAACAACACCACGCATAGATTGGCAAGAAACAGTTAAAATAAAACGACTCATCACAACTCCAAAACCTTACAAGACTATCTCTTAAATCGCCCATTTAGAGCTTTTTATAAGCATATTCCAGTCTTTTCTTATTAGCATGTTGTACCGAACAAGTTAAAAAAAATTTGGCGCAACTAAAACAGCTTATAAAAAGTCTCGCACTCTTATTTAAACATTCACAAATATAAACCAACCAAAAAAATAAATATATACATATAAAATTGCACAATACAAATAAATGTTATATTTTCTATTTTGTTTCTCTTGCTTTATCGGCAACTATATTATTTAAATATAAGCATATATGCTTGGGAGGAACTTAATAATGCGCATTAAAAAGCTACTTGTGGCAAACCGGTCAGAAATTGCTATCCGCGTATTTCGTGCCGCCAATGAATTGGGCATTAAAACCGTTGCTATTTGGGCGGAGGAAGACAAATTAGCACTTCACCGCTTCAAGGCTGATGAAAGTTATCAAATTGGCCGCGATCCACAATTAGGGCATGAATTAGGGCCGATTGAAAGCTACTTATCAATTGAAGAAATCATCCGTGTTGCCAGGCTTTCTGGTGCTGATGCTATTCACCCAGGTTATGGTCTGCTGTCAGAAAGTCCGGAATTTGCAGAAGCTTGTGCGCAAAATGATATTCTGTTTATTGGCCCTAAACCACAAACCATGCGCCAATTAGGCAATAAGGTTGCAGCAAGAAACCTGGCTATTGATATTGGCGTTCCCGTTGTACCAGCAACAGAGCCCCTGCCCGACAATATTGATGAGATAACCAAACTTGCAAAAAGCGTTGGCTTTCCACTCATGCTTAAAGCCTCATGGGGTGGTGGTGGCCGTGGCATGCGCGTTATCCGTAAGGAAGAAGATTTAGCCCGCGAAGTATTAGAAGCTAAACGTGAAGCCAAAGCTGCTTTTGGTAAGGATGAAGTTTATCTTGAAAAGCTAGTTGAGCGCGCTCGCCACGTTGAAGTGCAAATTTTAGGCGATACCCATGGCAATGCTGTGCATTTATATGAGCGTGATTGCTCTATCCAACGGCGCAACCAAAAGGTAGTTGAACGCGCACCAGCCCCTTATCTCAATGATACACAGCGTCAAGAAATTGCTGCTTACGCCTTAAAAATTGCCCATGCCACCAATTATATTGGCGCTGGCACAGTTGAATTTTTAATGGATGCCGATGAAGAAAAATTCTATTTCATTGAGGTTAATCCGCGCATCCAAGTTGAACATACAGTGACCGAAGAAGTTACTGGTATTGATATTGTTAAGGCACAAATCAAGCTACTTGAAGGCGAAACCATTGGTACAGCAAAATCTGGTGTACCGCCGCAGGCACAAATTCAGCTAAATGGCCATGCCTTGCAATGCCGTATTACCACCGAGGATCCTGAGCAAAATTTCATCCCTGATTATGGCCGGATTATCGCTTATCGCGGTGCAACTGGCTTTGGCATTCGCTTAGATGGCGGCACCGCCTATAGTGGTGCTGTCATCACGCGTTTCTATGATCCATTGCTCGAAAAAGTAACGGCTTGGGCACCAACTTCTGATGAAGTTATTGCGCGAATGGACCGAGCCTTACGCGAGTTTCGTATTCGCGGTGTTGCCACCAATCTTACCTTTTTGGAAGCAATTATTTCCCACCCCAATTTTGCTGCCAATAAATATACAACGCGCTTTATCGACACCACACCAGAGCTTTTTCAATCGGTAAAAAGGCAAGATCGCGCCAGTAAATTATTGACCTATATTGCTGATGTAACCGTAAATGGTCATCCTGAAACAAAAGGGCGCGCAAAACCGGCAGCCAATGCCGCTTCACCGGTTATTCCGCAAACCAAAAGCCACGAGATTAAAGCTGGTACCAAGCAAAGATTTGATGAATTGGGACCCAAACAATTTGCAGCATGGGTACGAGAGCAAAAACGCGCCCTCATTACCGATACGACCATGCGTGATGGTCATCAATCCTTATTAGCGACCCGCATGCGCAGCCATGATATTATCAATATCGCTCCAACCTACGCGAAAGGCCTATCAGAGTTGTTTTCGCTTGAATGTTGGGGGGGTGCAACTTTTGATGTTGCCATGCGGTTTTTAACTGAAGATCCGTGGGAGCGTTTGAATAAAATACGAGAAGCCGCACCCAATATTTTATTGCAAATGCTTTTACGCGGCGCCAATGGCGTTGGTTATAAAAGCTATCCCGACAATGTGGTAAAATATTTTGTTCGCCAAGCTGCACAAAATGGCATTGATGTTTTCCGTGTTTTTGATAGCCTTAACTGGGTTGAAAATATGCGTCTTTCGATGGATGCCGTTTTAGAAGAAAATAAAATATGTGAAGCAGCTATTTGTTATACAGGCGATATTTTAAACTCTGCTCGACCTAAATATGATCTTGGCTATTATTTAAAACTCGCCCGTGAAGTGGAAGCAGCTGGCGCCCATATTATTGCAATCAAAGATATGGCGGGACTGATGAAGCCAAACGCGACACGCATATTATTTAAAGCACTGCGTGAGACAACTGCGTTGCCACTTCATTTCCATACCCACGACACATCAGGCATTGCCGCCGCGACTGTTTTGGCAGCGATTGAAAGTGGTGCGGATATCGTTGATGGCGCAATGGATGCATTTTCAGGCAATACATCGCAACCCTGCCTTGGCTCCATCGTAGAAGCGTTGAAGGGAAGTGATCATGATACCGGTTTGGATACTAATCTTATTAGGCGAGTATCATTTTATTGGGAAGCGGTACGCCAACAATATGCGGCTTTTGAAAGCGACTTAAAAGGCCCAGCATCCGAAGTTTATCTACATGAAATGCCCGGAGGCCAGTTCACCAATTTAAAAGAACAAGCAAGATCCTTAGGGCTTGAAACGCGCTGGCACGAGGTTGCCCAAGCCTATGCCGATGTAAATCAAATGTTCGGCGACATTGTTAAGGTTACTCCCTCATCAAAAGTTGTCGGCGATATGGCTTTGATGATGGTATCGCAAGATCTAAGTGTTGAAGATGTTGAAAATCCCAACAAGGACATCGCTTTTCCAGAATCAGTCGTATCGATGATGCGCGGTGACTTGGGACAGCCAGAAGGTGGTTGGCCAAAACAACTCCAGAAAAAAATATTAAAAGGTGAACAAGCTTTTACAGTACGCCCCGGCGCATTATTGGAAGACGCTGATCTTAATAATGAGCGCCAGCAAATAGAAGAAAAAGCTAATCGTAAAATTAGCGACCGTGAATTTGCTTCCTATTTGATGTATCCAAAAGTTTTTTCTGATTTTATCGCAGCTGCCAATCTTTATGGCCCAGTTGCCACGCTGCCAACACCAATTTATTTCTATGGCCTCAACCATGGCGATGAAATATTGGTTGAAATTGAACAGGGAAAATCATTGGTCATCCGCAATCTTGCAATTGGCGAAAGCGATGAAAATGGCATGATCACGGTATTTTTTGAGCTTAACGGCCAGCCACGGCGCGTTAAAGTGCCCGATCGTCTACATGCAGGCGCAGTTAAAACCAGAACTAAGGCCGAGCTTGGCAATATAAATCAGATTGGTGCGCCAATGCCCGGAGTTGTTTCAGAAGTTGCAGTCAAAACTGGCAATAAGGTTCAAGCCGGTGATGTATTGCTATCTATTGAAGCTATGAAGATGGAAACAGCACTTCATGCAGAAAAAGATGGTATAATTGCTGACGTCTTTGTTAAGCCAGGCGACCAAATAGATGCCAAAGACCTATTAATGACTATTGAATAGGTTTTTAATAAAACTGTGAAACCTCACTTTTTAATAAAATGAGGTTTCACTTCAAAACTTAAATTTCTAGAATAGCTTCAACTTCCACTGTTGCATTGAGCGGCAAGCTAGCAGCACCAACTGCAGAGCGCGCATGTTTACCCGCTTCACCCAACACATTTACAAATAGGTCAGATGCGCCATTTGCTGCTTGCGGAATATCATAGAAATCAGGCGCACTTGCAACAAATACAACAATTTTGACCACACGCTTAATTTTATTAAGATCACCAAGTGCTGCTTGTGCTTGCGCCAAAACATTTATCGCACAGGCTTCAGCCGCTTTTTTGGCGTCTTCGATAGTAACATCTTGCCCCACTTTACCTGTGGCTAATAATTTTCCATCTTTGAGCGGCAATTGCCCTGAAATAAATAACTGGTTTCCGCTTTGCGCATAAGTAACATAATTGGCAACAGGAACCGCGGCTTGCGGTATAGTAATTCCCAAATCACTTAGTCTTTGGCTAACTAAATCTGACATGATATTCCTTTCCATAAAATAACTAGAATTATACACAGTTCAAAAAAAACGCCTAGCGCATTTTTAATAAAATACAATTCATCCTTGCCTAAATGGATAAGGAAAGAGGAGTTATCCCTAAACAATAAAGGAACAAATTGATGGATGTAGGTGGACAATCACAACATGTACCACCCTTAGCAACAGATTATAGCACATTACTTTTTTCAAAGCCCTAGAAAAGACATCTTATGCCATCTAAAAGACAAATGCCTTTGTTATTTTAACCAAATAGCAGCAAAATCTAATTAAACTGCGACATTTAAATTTATCTTGACGCAACAAGGTCTTGAAAATATTCTTGGTTTGAAAGCCATTTAGAAATTGAATTGGATAATGTCCAAACCAAACATAAAGAAGCTACAATGACATCTCCTGCCCCAAACGAGCAAAATAATATAGAACCAAACAAGGTTGATCCAGAGCCCAACAATGCGGTTAAAAGCGTTAAAACCAAAAAAAGACGGCGTTCAAAAGCGGCGCGTAACCCTTTAGTTATTTTAGCGAACCTTGTTTTTTCACTCCTTATACTTGCCGCATTAGGGGCAGGATTTGGTATTTATTATTTAAAAAAGACATTTAATGATCAAGGCCCATTGCAACAGGCTGAAGTCATTTGGATCAAACCTGGGACAGGTATAAAAGAAATTTCAACAATGCTTGCTAGCAGTAATATCATTTCCAATGATCAAATCTTTGTCTATGGCATTGGATGGGAACAAAAAACTAAGGCGCTAAAGGCAGGTGAATATGAAATACCTGCCCACGCATCTATGCGTGATGTTATGAATATCTTGGTTCTAGGTCGCTCTATTGAGCATAGCATAACAATACCAGAAGGTTGGACTGTAACCCAAGCGCTAAATCGCATTGGCAGTAATGAAATATTAACTGGCGATTTAGCAAACGAAAAAATGCCTCCTGAAGGTGGTTTAATGGCTGATACAGTGACATTTTTACGCGGCACAACTCGTGCTGATATTGTGCGCCGCTTACAACAAAAGCAAGACAAATTGGTAAAAGACATTTGGGCTACAAGAGCTGCAGATTTACCGATTAAAAACATTAATGAATTTGTAACACTTGCATCAATTGTTGAAAAAGAAACGGGTATTGCGTCGGAACGTCCACAAGTTGCAGCTGTATTTGTTAATCGGCTGCGTAAAAATATGCGTTTGCAATCAGACCCTACTATCATTTATGGCCTTTTTGGTGGTGCAGGTAAGCCATCAGGGCGCCCAATATATCGTTCAGACATAGATAAGGAAACACCTTATAATACTTACAAGATTAATGGCCTGCCGCCAACACCAATTGCAATTCCCGGCAAGGATGCTTTGATGGCCGTTGCCAATCCACCAAAAACTGAAGATCTTTATTTTGTTGCTGACGGTACTGGTGGACATGCCTTTGCCAAAACGTTAGATGAGCATAACCAAAATGTTCGAAAATGGCGTGAGGTCGAGCGTTCAGGTAGTACGGCACCCAATTAAATAAAAAAACTAAAGCAGTTATGTAATATAAGAGACATAATTGTTTTAGTTTTAATTGTTCGTGACATTGATCATTCAAATTCATTTTGATTGTATCATAGATTTAAAGTGGCTATCAAAGTTGTTTTCCCTGGTCTTGACAAAACTTCTAAATGCCCCCCCACACGACTAATGCGCATTTTCATACTGCGCATACCAATGCTCATACCTGATTGAGCCACAGCTTCTACATCAAAACCTAAGCCATTATCTTCAATAGTAAGAATAAGCACATCATTCTTTGGTAGTTTTAAGCTAATTTCAACAAAATGTGCATGGCTATGCTTAATAACATTAGTTAAAGCTTCTTCAATTAAGCGTGTTAAAGCAAGGCACTGAATTGCTGTAGGCACAGTTTTCCACGATCTTTCAATGTACCATTTAAATTCAAGTCCAAGCTCCTCGAAGAGAGTTGAATAGCGATGTCGTACTTGAGCAAGCCATTCATGAGGAGTTTCGGGAACCTTAACACTTTGGCTTGAACTACTATCTATTGCCTGTCGTAAGTCATTACGAATAAGGCTTAGCATAGCTATAACCTCTTTAGAACTATAAAATGGCTTAGCCATCTCAACAGACGCCATCAGATGTACTAAAGAACCACCCAATCCATCATGTAAATCATTGGCAATCTGCAAGCGATCTTGTAATCTCGTATTTTCCATACTAAGCGCATATTCTTGCTCCAAGACAACTGATAACTCCCGTTTAGCCCTTGTAACACTTATACTTAACTCATCATTAAACGATGCAATCTGTTTAATATAATGCGCATGACGCCACCCAATTATACATATTATGTAAAGCGTGACAAAAATACTTACATAGGACGTTAAAGCAATTGGGTTAAACACAAGGTTTAACAAAAGTAATAAATCATAGATATACGCACCAAGAACGAGCAACCAACCTAATGCAAAAAAAACAATCTCTTTTTGGCGTTGTCGTAAACCAAAACAAAGAGGTTGTATGCAAGCAAATAAAAAAATAAACGTTCCTATAATTAAACTTAATACTTGCGCTATGCAAAGATTGATATCTGCAATAAACCAGGTTAAAACCACTAAAAATTCAATCACCAACCAAAATATGCACTCAACATAAAACAATCGCTGCTTAGCAAAACGAAGAATAAACAAACTAAAACTCATCGTTGTAAGCAGTAGGGCAATTGTATTGACACGGGCAATAACATAGCTATTCGAAAAGGGCCAAGCACTGGTAGCTAAAAAATTGCTTATAAAAATCAACCAAAAAACAATAGATATGGCATACCAACCATAAGCAGTCTGTCTCCTATCTACGATCCAAACAAAAAACAGCATTATAGCTAAGGCAACAGCTAAAATTATATTGATCAATATAACTGTTCGACTGTTCCAAATAAGCTTATCATAAAGCATTTGCATTTTGTTAGGATCACCCAAATAAAAGCCCCCCAAACCTAATGGCTGGCCTGGCACGCTAATTGCTTTAATCCATAATGTATTGATCCCCTCACGCAAATAACTCCTAGGTAACTGGAAGTATCGCGGTCTATTCCAACTACGCGATAAAGGCTCGGTAACGTTTTGGTCACGCCATATTTGCTGGTCATTAACATATACTTCGCCGGCCATTTGAATAGATTGTAAAACAACTGTAACTGGAGTAGCGATACCATCTTCACATAACTGCTGCCAATCAATACGATACCAGACTTTTTTTTCACTATTAGAACGCTTGAAATTCCAATTATCTGGTAAAGTTGTTTTAACCCAATACTCACTCAAAAGCGGTTTATTACCATTATGCAAAGCCCGAGCAGTTTTTATCGATAAAATCTGGACGGAACATATATCACCATTTTCTTTTGCCCATGCACATACTTGTCCAATAAAAAAAATCAAAAAAAATACACAGAACCTTAACAAATAAGACCCCATCTACGTGCTGTATGGATAGCTTTGGTTCTAGATGAAACGGACAATTTCCTATATATATGTTTAATATGAGATTCAATGGTATAGCGCGATAGCGAAAGTTGATCGGCTATCTCTTGATTGCCCAATCCTTGTGCTACCAAAATTAAGATCTCATGCTCACGCGGACTTAACCTCTCTAATTCAGCCATGTCATCGTCACCAACTTTGGCTGGCGGCAACTCTTCAATAATTTTACGGGCTATAAATGGATCAATAGGAGCCCCTCCGCGTATGACACTTCGCAAAGCCAGTGCAAGTTCCAAATCATCACGTTCTTTGACAATATAACCTGTTGCGCCAGCATGCAAAGCTGCAAAAATTATGTCTTGCGTACTCCAAGCAGATATAACGAGAACTCCTAAATCGCTATCACCAGCACGCAATTCGCGGATCAAATCAATTCCATTTCCATCAGGAAGCCCAAGATCAACAAGGGCAAGCGCTATCTTGGGTAAACTGGCTACATACTGGCGTGCCTCATTCAAAGTGGTAGCATGGATAATGCCATTTTCCCCATACCCCATAGCCAATAATAGAACCTTTAATCTGCGATAAACCATAGGGTCATCCTCAATTAAAAGAACTGGCTCTTCTAGAATTAGATCTGCAGCAATTGCTCGAATCACCATTTTAATTCCTAAGTTTCAAGAATAAATCTTGAGATCTCTCCCAACTTGTCTTTTTAAAAATCGCTTGGATAAACACAATAAAAACCCACCTTTAATAAACATCACCCTTTAATAAATAAAGCAATTCATATTTTTAAAAGTGCGGCCGCTCCTATAGAAAATAGGCAAAAAAGCCAATTGATAATATATTGAAATAAAACTATAAGATAGTGATACTCAAAATACATTCCGCTCTTCTTCATTAGTTAAATTTATTGCGATATATTTACATCTCTGCATATCTATCTGATTTATCCTGAAAAAACCCAATAATGAAAAATTAGGAAATAATATAGGTTCTACACTATAGATAGCAGACCCTAAGGCCCGCAAGCAATATCAGTATTTTAAAGGTAGGCTTTAAGTCCCCACAAAAAATGTTAGTACTATATATTAAAATCCATATTTGTATTCAGCATCTATTTTTCATCACCACTAACATGCAATATTTGAAATATTTAATTCAAACGATAAATATTATCATTAAAATTCAAAATCTTAATTCACATTTAATTATTTTAAAAATTTGATATAAACGCACTTAGCAGCAATTGATCAATTATCTGACGACATTGATAATTTATGCAAATAGAAGATAATGCGCCCAGGACGGATCTGCCTCAATAGTTTGTCGTACTTCACCAATTCCTTTGAATTTAACACGACACAAATCAACCATAAGACTGGCAGCATCTGCATTTTTAATTTTGAAATAACAATGTCTTTCACCGGCTTCAGGAAGAAAAACAATATGGGTCAAGAGACCCGTCTGGTCAACTTCAAGACAAGAAGCAAGCAAATCAGCAAAATCACTGGCGATGGTAAGACCATCTTTTGTAGAAAATGAATTTTCAACAATAAGAGTATTATAATATTCAGACACCCCTACCAATCGATCAGCATCAACATTTAGTGTGACAATCATTGGATTATCATCGCCATCGGTACCACGCAAAACAGTAAATTTGCTTTCATCAGTTGTAGAAAAATGTCCATCCCGTCCGCGTTTTTGCCAAATTTCATCAAGTTTTTTGCTAACATCATGCAAAGCAATTTCTTGTTCGCTATTATCACCATCAAAGGTAAAACCCCAATTGAAAAACGAGGTCATAAACCTTAATTCACCAAGCGTATGAACAGCCAACATTACCATTAACATCTTCCGGCTATCCGACAAATCTTTTTCAGAAAAACCTTTATAAGAAAGAATTAAGCTTAGCCGACTCTGATCTGAAACGATACGTGCCGTAACATTTTCAACCGTTACCTCATTGCCTTGATCATCATTCAAAATAATATCATTACTTGAAAGAATGGCGCCACGAAATAATGAAATTGGAATATCACGTGGAGCACCTTTAGCTAAAGCGAAGATATCATCAAGTACTGCTGCATTCCCATCAGAGGTTAGAACCAACTCGGTTTTTGCATTACCATTCACTATTCTTTGGGAAACTTCACATATGACTTGCGGAAAATTAACATGCAGCAAATTATTAGCAGCTTCCATTTTATCGATACTAGGCTCACCATCCCAATTTGCATATAACTTTGAAAACTCCTGCCAAAACTGCGCAACTCGAGGATCTACCTTGTTTGTTTCTGCAAGGGCCTGCTTAGAAATTTTTGCGGGATTGGGCTTACCACTTAGAAAATCGAACAAAGCCATCTATTTTTCCTCTAAATAAAGCAATAAAACAAATAAAAAGGTAAGGGAATATATTATTCAATTTAATAAATTAATAATAACGAAAGCCAAACTTTAAAGCATTATACGTCACAATAAAAACTATCAATTTTAATTAGTGATATCCCATTTATTACCTATAATATATAGCACCATATTAAATGCAAAATATTTTTTTACTTTAAAAGAAAAATAGCCCACGTTTTTTTGTTAAATAAAATTACAAAGACCATAATTTTTATATTTTTTGCAGGCTTAAAATCCAACATTAAAGCAATTTGTTATTGAAACATATCATTATTTTTTATCAAATCGCTAGAGAAAATTAAGCCTGTAAATAAAAGTGTAATTCATACCATATATTTCACCTACGCCTTAAAGAAGCGAATGAAAATACGCCCTCACATTTTCCAATAGAACAAAAATTTGTAACAATGACACAGACCAAAGATACCTAGCTAGTAAACTTTAAAATTTAAGTTAATAATCTTCAAGCTTCTGTGTTGTGTCTGATATTCGCAATGATAAGTTCCAAAGCCTTGACAACTGTCGCTTGCCGCACATTGCGACGCCCGATATCACCAAAATGCGCCTTAAAATGCAAAGGCTCAAAATGCTTGAAGGCAACAGCTAAATGGACAAGACCAACTGGCTTTTCACTTCCTCCGCCAGCGGGGCCAGCAATACCAGTGACTGCAATACTAATATCAGCCCTGCTATGCTGCAAAGCGCCCTTTGCCATTGCAATCGCAACCGGCTCTGAAACTGCCCCATATTTTTCCAATAAACATTGATCTACACCGACCATGCTCATTTTAGCTTCATTTGAATAGGTAACAAAACCGCATTCCACCACATCTGATGAACCGGCGATATCAGTAAGTGCGGCAGCAATCATTCCACCAGTGCAAGATTCCACTGTTGCCAATAAAAGCTTTTGCTGCCGGCAAATATTTAATACTTCACGGGCAAGCTCATCAATAATCTTAGCATCAATCATGAAGGCACCTCGCCTGAGTAAATAACATTGGCAGTAGCAATTGCAGCAATACCTTCACCTCGGCCAATAAAACCCAGCTTCTCATTTGTCGTTGCTTTGACCGATATTCTATCTATGGTAATGCCTAGCATGTCGCTCAATGCGACAACCATAGCATCACGATGTGGTCCAACTTTTGGCGCTTCTGCAATTAAAGTAATGTCAACATTGGCAATACGCCCCCCATATTGCTTAACAATTGACACCGCATGGCGAACAAAAATATGGGATGTAGCCCCGCGCCATTGCGGATCAGAAGGTGGAAAATGCGTACCAATATCCCCAGCCCCCCTTGTTGCTAATAAAGCATCCGTCAAAGCATGCAATGCAACATCAGCATCTGAGTGCCCAGAGAGCTTTTTATCAAAAGGAATATCCACACCGCAGAGGGTAACATGATCCCCCGCTTCAAAACAATGGACATCATAACCATTTCCAGTACGTATATCGGGATACATATTATCAACTTTCTGTTGGCTTTGCCCTTGTTGCTTTACAAATATTTGTCGAGCGCGACTAAAATCTTCTGGCCATGTTATTTTTATATTATCAGCCGAGCCTAACAATACTTTGACTGGAATATCATACGCCTCAGCAAGAGCAGAGTCATCGGTAAAATGATCTTGCCCATTTTCATGAGCTTTCTTATGGGCATCAAAAATCAAGGAAAAAGGAAAGGTCTGCGGTGTCTGTGCACTAAATAGACCATCTCGCTTAATTGTCGCAATAATATTATTATTACTATCCACCTGTTTCAAAGTATCGGAAACAGGAATTGCAATGATAGTGCCATTTTTAAGGGAAAGATTTTGATGAATATTATCAAGAATCTGCACTGTAACAAAAGGACGGGCAGCATCATGAATATGTACAAAGTCCGGTGAAGATGACGATAAATATTCAAGTCCAGCAAAAGTGGATATTTGCCGTGTGGCACCACCAATAACCAACTCTACACGCTGTGCAAAGCGCTGAAGTGCAGCTTTTGCAAGGTCTATATCATCCTCATGAACAACAATAATAATTTGCCCAATGTCAACACAATCGACAAACTTTTGCACGGTTTGACATATAA
Source organism: Bartonella sp. HY038 (assembly GCF_014117425.1). Taxonomy (NCBI): domain Bacteria; kingdom Pseudomonadati; phylum Pseudomonadota; class Alphaproteobacteria; order Hyphomicrobiales; family Bartonellaceae; genus Bartonella; species Bartonella sp. HY038. Next base: position 1,287,514 of record NZ_CP059725.1, on the reverse strand, counting down.
CTGCTTCGCCTTGCAAATCTTCATATTGTTTAGGACCTATACTGCCAGCACGTTCACCGCGACCAGCAGCAAGAATAATTGCTGCAACCTTTTTTGACATTGAAATAATAAAGCCTCATCTCTTTTTGAGAATATCAGCCTGCCATTTTGCAGCTTTCTTCATTTTGTTCAATGCCTAACCGACTTCTAAACTGTGGACGCTGCAAATCTGCAATGGTTGTAGCTGACAAAACATCGAAAAAAGCTTTTAATGCCTTTGACAAAGTTGCATTCAAACCACACGCATTGACGAGTGGACATTCAACAGCATCATTTTCGAAGCATTCCGCCATAGCAAAATTTTCTTCAGTTACTCTGACAACATCTGCAACGCTAATCTCAACTGCAGGCTTAGCAAGCTTAACCCCGCCATTGCGGCCTCGTACAGTCTGCATTAAACCTGCCTCAACAAGAGGGTGCAAAATTTTAAATAAAAACAATTCAGAAACTGAATAGGCCTTAGCAATTTCTGGTACTTTACTAAGCTCACCTTCATTGGCGGCACAATACATAAGCATTCGAATTGCATAATTGGTTTGTTTTGTAAGCCGCATAATAGTTCCTTCCATATTGGTCGATTTAACGACCATTTCCATAAGGCAAATGCCTTGACTGACGCGCGCCAGTTTATAACTATTCTAAAAAAAAGAAAGTGTTTTTTAATATTAAAATTTTATATTGTTAAAACAAAAAATCACACTAAAAACCAATTCTAAAATAAACCAAAATACAAACTACCCACTCAACAAGCATCATAATTCTAGATTATCTATTTGAGATATAAGCAAAAAGAACTAAATTATCAATGTGGCATTTAAACACATCCTGTCATACTTTTATCCAAGACCATTGCATTTTCACCGTTCAAGACAATAATTAGCTAGCCATCATCAGCCATATTGCATATTTCGACTAAGTAAGTCTACTTGGGCGCAAATCAAGCTTACAATATTACAAAATTAGATATATTTACTAAAAACAACTTTGCGATCTAAATTTCGCTTTCTATGTGTTGAGAACATGACTGTAAAAAGTCAGATTAATTTTTTTTCATATTTTTATCACATTTATGCATCTTTGTTGCAATTTCGACACAAAATGTTGCAATATTACCACTGAAATTTTGTAAGCTTTATATTATGAGGATTCTCGATTATTTTTTTGGGGTAAGCCAAACTTAAAAAGACGTTTTTAACACAAACATTATGCGACTTTATTCTTTTTTATTAGCTGAGCTCAATTGAAAATAACATATAAATACAAATATTTAAGTATCATTAGATCCTTATATTCAAAAAGGTAGATCATGACCAATTCATTGGTTAAAAATAATAAAAGCAAGGCCATCCAATGAAAGGCTTTCAAATACCTAAATTAACGGAAGAAGAGCGCATCCAAGGAAAAGCACTAAAAAAGCGACGCGCGGCTATCGGCATAGCAATAATAGTGCTTGCCTTATTAACAGCTGCAGTATCATTTCTCGTTTTGATTGGATTAACGCCTATCTCCCCAGACCGTCCGGTCACAATTGTGTTAATCTTTACCAATGTCGCAATGATTTTCTGCTTAATTGCGGTTATTATTCATGAGCTTTATCCAATTATTAAAGCATGGCGGGCACGGCGAGCAGCTTCCAAATTACATGTGCGGATAATTGCACTTTTTTCATTGGTTGCTGCCCTTCCAGCTTTAGTTATTGCGATCATCGCCCTTGTTACACTCAATTTAGGCTTAGATCGTTGGTTTGATGTGAACACTCGGCAGATTGTTGATTCATCGGTAGGTTTTGCCAATGCCTATGCTAGTGCAACATTAAACTCATTACAAGCTGCATCCTATACGATGGCACAGCAATTAGATAATCGACAATTGTTAAACTTAAATCCAGTTGAATATAAACGCCAAATGTCATTGCAAGTAACTGGCCGCAATTTAAGTGGCGCCTTTTTATTGGGAAGTAAGGGTAATATTATTACAGCAAGTGAACAAACTGAAGGTACCAATTTACCAATCCCACCAGAAGAATGGATATTAAAGGCAAGCACCGATGAGCCTGTAGCTTTTCAACCAGGTGAACATGATTATTTCGGCGTTATCTTAAAAATGCAAAATATTGATAATGCATGGCTGTATATTGCTGGACAAGTAGATCCGAACGTATTGGATGCGCTACGTTTAACCGAAAATAATACCAACCGTTATCGTGACATGGAGGCAAATCGTGTCACTATGCAAATTGCCTTTGCGGTTCTTTATTTCTGCCTTTTCCTCATCATGCTGTTATCGGCGATTTGGACAGCAATTGCTGTGGCTGACAAGCTTGTTCTTCCTATCCGCCTCTTAATTGGGGCAGCAGATGATGTTGCTGCAGGCAATATGAATGTTCTTGTACCAGTACGCGCCCGTGATGGTGATGTTGGACATTTATCCAAAACGTTCAATTACATGGTCGCTGAACTTAAAAACCAGCAAAACTTGCTAATTTCAGCCAGAGACCAAATTGATGAGCGGCGACGATTTTCAGAAACAGTTTTATCAGGGGTAAGTGCGGCTGTTATCGGAGTTGACGATCATGCTGACATAACAATTATTAATAAATCTGCGGAGACTATGGTTGAATTCAAGCCTGAAGAGGTTATTGGGCGCAGCTTGATTTCTGTTCACAGCGAAATTGGTCGGGTTTTTGAAGTCGCGCGTGCATCAGCTAAAAAAATTCATCGTGAGCAAATATCTATTACCCATCATGGTAGAGCACGCGTATTTAATGTGCAAACTACAATGGAAGAATCAGAAAAAGAAGCGCATTCATGGGTAGTTACAATTGATGATATTACCGACCTTATCGATGCCCAACGTTCGTCAGCATGGGCAGATGTTGCCCGCCGCATCGCTCATGAGATCAAAAACCCACTAACCCCAATCCAACTTTCAGCAGAGCGAATTCGCCGCCGCTATGGAAAAGTCATCACGAGTGACCGCGAAGTTTTCGATCAATGTGTTGATACAATTATAAGACAAGTTGGCGATATTGGACGCATGGTTGATGAATTTGCCTCTTTTGCGCGCATGCCGAAACCAGTAATGGCAACAACTGATCTACGCAATGCTTTGCGTGAGGCTAGCTTTCTCGTTGAAGTTTCACGGCATGAAATCAAATTTGAACGCGATTTTGGCGCAACCCCATTGATGGGAAGCTTCGACAATCGCCTCATAGGGCAGGCTTTTGGCAACGTTATCAAAAATGCCAGCGAAGCGATTGATGCAGTTTCAGGCCGTGAAGGTTTTCATGGTCATATATTCGTGCGATCTTATGATAAAGATGGTTCTATTTTTGTTGATATTATCGATAATGGTAAAGGATTGCCAAAAGATGACAGGCAAAAATTACTTGAACCTTATATGACAACACGTGAAAAAGGCACTGGCCTTGGCCTTGCAATTGTACGCAAAATCGTCGAAGAACATGGCGGTTATATGGAATTACATGATGCTCCAAGTGATTTTTATGGTGGTATTGGGGCTATGATCCGTTTTATTTTTCCACAAATTGAAAATAACCATAATAATAAAGACATAGACATGTCTTCTAAAGAAGAAGGTTTAAAATAATGGCATCTGATATTCTTGTAATCGACGATGAAATGGATATTCGGGAACTCGTTGCTGGCATTTTAGAAGATGAAGGGCATGAGACACGTATGGCAGGCGATGCTGATCAGGCTTTGGCTGCTATCAATGAACGCGTCCCTCGCCTTATTTTTCTTGATATATGGCTGCAAGGAAGCCGGCTTGACGGCCTCTCTTTGCTTGATGAGATTAAAAAGCAATATCCAAACCTTCCCATTGTTATGATTTCTGGTCATGGAAATATTGAAACCGCAGTTTCTGCTATAAAACGCGGCGCTTATGATTTTATTGAAAAGCCATTTAAGGCAGATCGCCTCGTGCTCGTTGCCGAAAGAGCGCTTGAAACCTCAAAATTGAAGCGCGAGGTCACAGAACTACGCAAAAAGGTAACAGATACGCCAGAATTACTTGGAAATTCCTTAATTATTAACCAATTGCGACAAACCATCGAAAAAATTGCTCCAACTAATAGTCGTATCATGATAACCGGTCCTTCGGGCTCTGGCAAAGAAATGGCCGCACGGATGATCCATGCGCTATCAACCCGCGCCAATGGTCCCTTTGTCACCTTAAATGCTGCAACAATTACGCCCGAACGTATGGAAATCGAGCTTTTTGGCACCGAAATGGACGGCGGGGAGCGAAAAATTGGTGCACTAGAAGAAGCCCATGGTGGTATTTTATATCTTGATGAAGTTGCCGATATGCCGCGCGAAACGCAAAACAAAATTTTGCGTGTACTAACCGAGCAAAAGTTTGAGCGCGTAGGCGGCAATAAACGCGTCAAAGTTGATGTCCGTATTATTTCTTCAACAGCACAAAATCTTGAAGGACTAATTGCGGAAGGTTTATTTCGCGAAGATCTTTTCCATCGGCTTGCTGTCGTGCCACTATCGGTACCGGCATTATCGCGCCATAGAGAAGATATTCCCACTCTTGTTGACTTCTTCGTCAAACAAATTGCTAGCCAAACAGGAATTCGTCCACGCATTATTAGTGATGATGCTATGGCCGTTTTACAAGCGCATAGTTGGCCCGGGAATGTAAGGCAATTGCGAAACAATGTTGAGCGCCTTCTTATTTTAACCCGCGATGACAATAGTGAAGAACCAATCACGGCTGAACATCTACCTGCCGAAATTGGCGATTCTTTGCCGCGTGTTCCAACCGATAATGACCAGCACATTATGGCTCTTCCTTTGCGCGAAGCGCGCGAATTATTCGAAAAACAATATCTTGTTGCTCAAATCAATCGTTTTGGTGGTAATATTTCGCGCACGGCAGAATTTGTCGGCATGGAACGCTCAGCCCTGCATCGAAAATTGAAGTCTCTAGGGGTATATTAAAATATGCGCGTTATTATTTGTGGTGCAGGACAAGTGGGCTACGGTATTGCCGAGCGCTTGGCAGCAGAGCAAAACGATGTAACAGTCATTGATATTTCGCCCGATCTTATTTTTACAATAAGAGACGAGCTAGACGTGCGCGGACTTGTCGGCCATGGCTCTCATCCCGATATGCTTGCTGCCGCCGGTGCTGATGAAGCTGACATGCTGATTGCTGTCACCCTTCATGATGAAATTAACATGGTGGCATGCCAAGTAGCCCATTCGCTTTTTGCCGTACCAACCAAATTTGCTCGCGTTCGCTCGCAAGCCTATCTTGATCCACGCTATCAAGATCTTTTTTCGCGAGAAAACCTGCCCATAGATGTGGTTATTTCACCCGAAATTGAAGTTGGAAGGCTTATTTTAAGACGCCTTGCTGAACCTGGTGCTCTTGATGTTTTGAGCATTTGCGATGGCAAAGTTCTTTTTCTTGCCATTAGCTGCAGTGAAGACTGCCCGCTCATAAACACGCCTTTGAGGCAATTAAGCAGCCTATTCCCCGATCTTCAGGCGACAGCAGTTGGCATAAAACGCAATGGTAAATTATTCATTCCTCAAGCAGATGATGAATTAAATGCTGGTGATATTGTTTATATAACGGTATTAGAAAAACAAGTACGCCGCACCATGGCACTTTTTGGCCATGAAGAACAAGAAGCTCGTCGCATAATTATTGCAGGTGGTGGGCATATTGGTCTATATGTCGCGCAAGAAATTGAAAAGCAAAATCATCCTGCTAAAGTCAAAATAATAGAGTTTGATAAAGAACGCGCTCTTTACATCACCGACAGATTGAAAAAAACTCCGGTCTTACATGGAAGCGCATTAGATCAAGAAGTATTACAAGAAGCCGGAGCTGAAACGGCAGATCTTATTGTAACTTTAACCAATCAGGATCAGGTCAATATATTGAGTGCGATGATGGCAAAGCGTCTTGGTACATCAGCTAATATGGTACTTATTAATGATCCTGTTTATGAAGAATTTACGCGAACTGATGGCATTGATGCCCATATAAATCCGCGAAATGCCACCATATCAAAAGTTTTACAGCACGTTCGGCGTGGGCGCATCCGGGCAGTACACTCCATTTCAGATGGTAAAGCAGAATTATTGGAAGTGGAGGCTGTAGAAACATCTCCACTTGTGGGTAAAACCATTAAGGAATTAACTCTATCAAATCGTTTGCGAATTGGTGCAATCTATCGCAAAGACGAGATTATTAGACCTACCGGTGACTTGCGGCTTCAGCCCAAAGACCGTATTGTAATTTTTGCCTTAGCTGAAGCTGTAAAAGAAGTGGAGCAAATGTTTAGGGTAAGTTTTGAATTTTTCTAACAATAATCATTTGTTTAACTATTTATTCGTTGGGATCGTATTTTAAATTTTTCAATATAATGTTTGACAAATTTATAAAGTAGTCGGGCACAAAAACATTCAATTGCTAGTTTCATGTGCTTTTAAAATACTCTAAAGTGGTGAAATACTGCTTTCATCAGGAAATTTTTATGGATATTTGTACCTTCTGGTATGGAGAAAAGCTCCGCTATATTGATCGGCTTTGCCTTGCATCTATGGTGCAAACTGGCCAACATGTGAAATTATATGCACATAACTACGTTGAAGGCGTGCCTGAAGGCGTTGAGCTATGTGATGCTGAACCGATTTTGCCGCTTTCGCTGCTTTATAAGCTTGACCCCAGCTTTCCTAGCTTTAAGCCATCACGCTCTATCGTGCAGTTTTCTGATATTTTCCGTGTCATGTTGATGAAATATCAAAAAGGTGTTTGGCTCGATACAGATATATATTTAGTAAAGCAATTTCATCCAAATCCAAACGAAGTTTGGCTTGCTAGCGATAATGCGCGACGTGTTGGTGTTTCTGCGCTTTATCTCCCGCCCGATAATCCGATTATCGCAGAATTTGAGAACTATATCAATGGAACTAACCTTGTCCCCTCATGGCTAGGCTTTAAAAAACGGGTTTGGCTGCCATTTTTGCTTAAACTAAAAAATGAGCCAGTCCAGCCAAACCATTTAGGTATAACTATTTTTGGCAATGATGGTATATCAAGGCTTGCTAAAAAATATCATTTTTTTGATAAAGCAAAACCTAGAGAAAGTTTTTATTATTGGTCTGGACGAGATGCAGAAAAAATATTTGATCCTGCATTTGGCATTGAGCCAACTCTGAATAAGGATTTTATTGGCTTTCACATTCACAAAAAAGCTAAAACAGAGCAACCACCACTTGAAGGTAGTTTTTTTGATTGGGCAATTAAAAGAACTCCGCTTTCATAAGTCTATAAAAAAGATAACCGATTGCCGACAACAATCACTTATTTGTTGATAAAAAAACACGTTAACGCAAAACTTATCTTTTTTCACTATTGCGAAAAGGGTGACTAGTACCCTATCTATTTTAATAAACTTATCGCTATTAGTCAGTGATTCGAGATTTTACTAAAATTTGGTCTATTTTTTGTAGATTAAAATTAATTAAATGAAAGCCATATAATGAGTGAATCGATTGAAACTGCAATGAGCCTTGTTCCTATGGTGGTCGAGCAAACCAATCGTGGCGAACGAGCTTATGATATTTTTTCGCGTCTTTTAAAAGAGCGTATTATTTTTATAAATGGCCCTGTTGAAGATTATATGGCACTTACTGTTTGTGCGCAGCTTTTGTTCCTTGAGGCTGAAAATCCTAAAAAGGATATTCACCTTTATATCAATTCACCAGGTGGATTGGTCAGTGCAGGCATGGCAATTTATGATACAATGCAATTTATTCGCCCCAATGTTTCTACCCTTTGCATGGGGCAAGCAGCTTCTATGGGATCGCTACTCTTGACAGCAGGCGCAACCGGTTCTCGTTTTGCGCTGCCAAATGCCCGCATTATGGTGCATCAACCTTCTGGTGGTTTCCAAGGTGCAGCCTCTGACATTCAACGTCATGCCGAAGATCTAATTAAGGCAAAACGTCGCCTTAACGAAATTTACGTAAAACATACTGGGCAAAATTATGAAATGGTTGAAAAGACGCTTGATCGTGACCATTTTATGACAGCACAAGAAGCAAAAGACTTTGGCCTTATTGATGATGTTATTGAAAAACGCGTCATTAGTGAAGCTGAATTATAGAATTCTTAACGAGATCCGATCTGATTATCGATTAAAGATTTATAAAAATGCTTTTTAGGTGTATAATATTTGCTTAATAAATATTTGCACCCAAAACTGGAAATATGACTTAAAGGGGAAAAAGATATCTAGCCTTATTGGACTTAGATATCTTGCTTAGGCAGAATTAAATAACAGATATTATAAACCCGTATAATATCTGTATGAAAGGAAACAGTGATGAGCAAAGTTGGAAACACCGGCGGCGAATCCAAGAATACGCTTTATTGCTCATTTTGCGGAAAAAGCCAGCACGAAGTTCGCAAATTAATTGCTGGGCCAACCGTATTTATCTGTGATGAATGCGTTGAATTGTGCATGGATATTATTCGCGAGGAGAATAAATCTTCCTCTGTGCGCGCAACTGATGGCGTTCCAACCCCTCAAGAAATAATGGTCGTTCTTGATGAATATGTCATTGGTCAATCCTATGCAAAACGCGTTTTAGCAGTAGCAGTGCACAACCACTATAAGCGCCTTGCTCACCAATCCAAGAACTCAGATATTGAGCTTGCAAAATCTAATATTATGCTTGTTGGGCCAACTGGTTGCGGTAAAACCTATCTTGCCCAAACTCTTGCTCGCATTATTGATGTGCCTTTTACAATGGCAGATGCGACAACTTTGACCGAGGCTGGTTATGTTGGTGAAGACGTTGAGAATATTATTCTAAAACTATTGCAATCGGCAGATTACAATGTTGAACGCGCTCAACGCGGTATTGTCTATATTGATGAAGTGGATAAAATTAGCCGCAAGGCAGATAACCCTTCAATCACCCGCGATGTTTCTGGTGAAGGCGTACAGCAGGCACTTCTAAAAATTATGGAAGGTACTGTTGCATCTGTCCCACCGCAAGGCGGACGCAAACACCCACAACAAGAGTTTTTGCAGGTGGATACAACCAATATTCTATTCATTTGTGGCGGTGCTTTTGCGGGTCTTGACAAGATTATTTCTGAACGCGGTGCAAAAACATCTATCGGTTTTGCAGCCAATGTTTCAGGGCCTGATGATCGCCGGCTTGGTGAGATTTTCCACGAACTTGAGCCAGAAGATTTGCTAAAATTTGGCTTAATTCCTGAATTTATCGGTCGTCTTCCTGTAATTGCAACTTTGGAAGATCTTGATATCGATGCTTTAGTTCGCATCCTATCAGAGCCTAAAAATGCGCTTGTGAAACAATATAAACGCCTTTTTGAAATGGAAGACGTTGAATTGACTTTTCACGATGATGCATTGCGGGCTATTGCTAATAAGGCGATTGAACGTAAAACTGGTGCTCGCGGCTTGCGCTCGATTATGGAAAAAATTCTACTTGATACTATGTTCGAATTACCCACACTGGAAGGTGTGCGCGAAGTCGTTATTTCTGGTGACGTCGTAACTGGTGAAGCTCGGCCACTTTATATTTATGCAGACCGCAAGGTAGAAAAAGAAAATGCAACGGCCTGAAAATAGTTATTAAACATCTTTATTTTAGGCAAAAAATTATAAAGCCGTATATTGAAAACGCTATAAAGGGTTTATCAATGTACGGTTTTTCTAATTTATAACAAAATTCTACAACATCGAAATTCATTTACCTTTTAGGGATAGTGTCAAGATAATTATATCACCACTTATCGGTTAGATATTATATGGGTAAATGCAGATATTTTCTAATTAGGAGTAGGCCTATGTACCGCTTTATCAGACCAATACTTTTAACAATCGGCTTATACTCATTGATCCCCCCCTCATACAGCTTCGCAACCACCATAGACGAACTTGCTCCCTATCGTGGCGTATATGAATTACAGCTAGATAACGCCAGTGACAAATCTGGAATTACTGGGTTTTCCGGACGTATGGTCTATGAATTTACTGGCAACAAATGCAAAGGCTTTACAACTAAATTTCGCTTTGTCAGCAAAGTTGACTTAAGTGAGTTGCCACAGCGTATGAGTGACCAACAAGTAACAACCATCGAAAGCGGTGATGGCAAAAAATTTAGTTTTAGAAGCAAAAGCTTTACCGACCAAGAGCTAACCAAGGAAGTAGACGGCAGCGCTGAGCTTGAAGAGGACGGCTTGAAAGTTGACATTACAAAACCAGAAGTTGCAAACCATCAATTAAAAAAGGCAATCTTCCCAACTGAACATACCATCGAAATTATTAATCATGCTTTGAATAAAAATTACATTTTTAATACCAATATCTTCGATGGCTCAGAAGATGCCGATAAAATAACACCTACTAATGTGGTGATTGGCAAAGAGATAGCCGCCCAACCAAATGAAGAGACCAAAATTATGGGTAAATTGGGAGAAGAGCCGACTTGGCCCATCAATATCTCATATTTTGATGATAGTAGTAGTCAAGATGGTCTTCCAACTTACCGCACTAGTTTTTTATTATATAAGAATGGCGTAACGCGCGACCTCATCATGGATTATGGCGATTTTTCCATCAAAGGGAAGCTCATTAAAATTGAATTGCTTGATAAGGGCGATATTGACTGTAGCGCAAAGTAGGAAAATTATTATCGCTTCGATACGTCATATAAGTTACATCTTAATAGTCTATTTCATGAAAAATATGGAATTCGACAACAAATTACTAATGGTAGCTTGCATTTTTGTCTTTAGTCCTATAAAGGCAAGCTATTCCACACACGAGATATGGGCCAAGCTAAGATTACTAGCGGGTCCGCCGGTGGCAGATTTGCCTCATTTCGTGAAGGTATAACCGGAAATTAAGGAAATTAAAATGTCAGTGCCTGATTTTTCAATGCGCCAACTACTTGAAGCTGGTGTTCACTTTGGTCACCAAACACATCGTTGGAACCCAAAGATGGCTCCCTATATCTATGGCGAGCGCAATAATGTTCATATTATCGATCTTTCACAGACTGTACCTATGTTGCACCGCGCTTTGCAGGTGATTTCAGATACAGTAGCTCGTGGTGGTCGCGTTCTTTTCGTTGGTACAAAGCGTCAAGCTTCAGAAATTATTGCTGATGCTGCTGATCGTTCTGCTCAGTATTATGTTAATGCTCGTTGGCTCGGCGGCATGCTCACCAACTGGAAAACTATTTCTAATTCAATTCAGCGTCTTCGTAAATTGGATGAAATTTTGACCAATGAAGGCCAAGGCTTCACCAAGAAGGAACGCCTAAACCTTGAACGTGAGCGTGAAAAATTGGATCGCGCCCTTGGTGGTATTAAGGATATGGGTTCGGTTCCTGACTTAATGTTCATTATTGACACCAATAAAGAAGCAATTGCTATTCAAGAAGCAAAGCGTCTTGGTATTCCAGTTATCGCTGTCGTTGATACCAATTGTGATCCAGACAATATCGACTATCCAATTCCAGGTAACGATGACGCAGCTCGCGCAATTTCGCTTTATTCTGATCTTGTTGCTCGTGCAGCCCTTGATGGCATTGCGCGTCAACATGGCGCAAACGGCATTGACATTGGTGCACAAGTTGAAGCACCAATCGACACAAATGTTGAAGAAGCTGTAGCTTCTAACTAAGACAACAAATGTCAGCCAATTTAGGCTAATATTTGAAATTTAAATTATTAGCGGGCGTGCGTGAGCCGAAAGGTCATCAAGCACGCTTCGTTATTTTTAACAAAGAGGCTAAAATGAGCATTTCCGCATCTCAAGTTAAAGAACTTCGCGAATTAACCGGCGCCGGCATGATGGATTGTAAAGCCGCTCTTGCTGCAACAGATGGCGACATGGAAGCAGCCGTTGATTGGCTTCGCGCTAAGGGTATTGCTAAGGCAGACAAGAAGGCTGGTCGTACTGCAGCTGAAGGTTTGATTGGTATTGCATCAAATGGCAATACTGCTGTTTTGGTTGAAGTAAATTCTGAAACCGATTTCGTTGCACGTAATGATGCATTCCAAGCACTTGTAAATGGTGTAGCGCAAGCAGCCCTTTCAACTGATGGTTCAGTTGAAGCTGTTGCCGATTCAATCTATCCTGGCTCAAGCAAAACTGTTGCTGACACTATTAAGGATTCAATCGCAACCATTGGCGAAAACATGAATTTGCGCCGCGCTGCTAAGCTTTCGGTTGATAAGGGTGTTGTTGCAACCTATATCCATAATGCTGTTGCCGATGGTCTTGGCAAATTGGGTGTTCTCGTTGCTATTGAAACCGATGGCGATGCAACCAAGGCACAAGCAGTTGGCCGTCAGATTGCTATGCATATTGCTGCAACCAATCCACTTGCTTTAACTTCAGACGAAGTTGATGCCGGTGCTATTGAGCGCGAAAAATCAGTATTTTCTGAACAAGCTCGTCAATCAGGCAAGCCAGAAAACATCATCGAAAAGATGGTTGAAGGCCGTATGCGCAAATTCTTTGAAGAAGTTGTTCTTCTTTCACAAGCTTTTGTTATCAATCCTGACATCACCGTTGAAGCAGCATTAAAAGAAGCAGAAAAAGAAATTGGCGCACCAGTCAAGCTTGTAAGCTATGTTCGCTTTGCTCTTGGTGATGGCATTGAAAAAGAAGAAACTGACTTTGCGGCTGAAGTTGCTGCAGTTGCAAAAAGCTAATTAGCTTTAGCAACCGGTTTTAACTGAATAAACTAATTAAGCGGAATAAGTTTACTACTTGTTCCGCTTATTTTATTGGCACATTGGTAAATATATTTATCAGCCAAAATCTAGGCTCAATAGAGTATTTTTCGTAAATTCGCCCTATTTTTGTAGTTAGCATTCTATTTAACAAAATAAAAAAGTAGTAAATAACAGCGCCAACACACTTTAAATATATTTAAAAGGCTTTGAAATGGGTAAATTTTGCTATTACAAAAAAGCTATTGCATTACAAATTATTACAGCAATCTGTTATTTTTTTTCATTAACAATTTCACAGGCCCAATCCGTTAATCACACCAAGATGGAAGGCGCCGATATTTCCATTATATTTAACAATGAAGTACTAAATAATGAGCCCCAATGGCGTTATGGGCTTATTGATGTAAAGCTACAGCCTGACTGGAAAACTTACTGGGAAAATTCTGGTAACTCTGGTTTGTCACCCAATTTACAAATAGAAAACGGTATTAAAAATACGTTATTATTTACAGCTCCTCATTTATTACAAGAAGGAAAAGATTGGGCATATATCTATAAAGACCATGCGCAAATTCTTTTCCGTATCGCTGCCAGCGATATTGCAAGCGTTAATTTAAAAGGAAATTTATTAATTGGAATTTGTAATACTATTTGCGTACCGGTTGATGTTCCTTTTTTACTTAATAGTAAACCGACTAATAATTTTGTTAGCAAGTTAAAAATTCAGACTGCGTTAAATACGTTACCGCAACAAGCTAGTGACACATTTTATGTAGAAGAACCAAAGCTGCATGATAAATATATCGAAGTTGTCTTACACCTACCCCATCAAAGTAAAATTGCTGAATTATTTTTAGCCTCAGATAAGGCACAATTGGGCATTGCAAAACTCATTCAGCAAGAGCCAAATAAAATTATCTTTTCCGCCCCAATATTATCTGGCAAGCTTGATAAAGGGCAAAAAGTCCACTTTATTGCAAATGATGGAAATGGAACAATCTCCGGCTCAGTCAATATTGCTGACCATTAAATTTATAATCACTTATAGATTTTTGATCGCAACATACGAGAATTCTATTTCCATTCATTTATAAGCATATCGTAGAAATGTTGGGCGGCAGGTGATAAAATTGATCCTCGTCTTTTCACTACACCAATCATTCTTGATACTGTGGGATTAACTATCGGTCGTGTTACTAAAAATGGGTGTTCCCCTTGCGGTGTTGCCATTTGCGGTAGAACTGATATGCCAAGACCAGCTTCCACGAAGCCAAGTGAAGTAGATAGATGTGTAACTTCATAGCGCCAGTTAATTTTTATATTTTCTTTGGCCAATGCTGCGTCTAGCAAAATGCGATTTGCGCTTGAATTATGAACGGTTATCAGCGAATAAAGTTTTAAATCTTCCCATAAAACGACCTCCTTTTTGGCTAAAGGATGATCGCGCTTTACCGCAAGCACAAATTTATCTTCCATGAGCGGCTCAAATGCTAATTCGCTATCTATCCCACTTATAATATTAATACCAAACTCAACCTCCCCTCGATTCACCGCTTGAAGGCCATCAGTTGCTGTCAAATCAAGGATACGAAAACGTATTTCAGGATATTGCAAACTAAAGCGGCTAATTATACGCGGTAAAAAATAAAATGCAGCAGTTGGCAAGCAGGCAATTGTTACTAAGCCAGTAGCTTTTACCCCTTTATCGCGAGCAGCGAATAAAGAACCATCGAACTCCTCAATTAAGCGGCGGACCAAGGGTAATAATTCATTGCCTAATGCGGTCGGACCAACATGGCGCGTTGTTCGCTCCAATAGCGGTGCACCAATTATTTCCTCAAGTTTTTGCATACGCCGGCTTAATGCTGGTTGCGATATATGCAAAACCTCCGCCGCACGGTTAAAGCTCGTAAGCTCGACAATTGTTAAAAACGCTCTAAGATCTAAGATTTCGCAATTTATGCTCATTGGTTATTAATTACCCCCTAAAATTGCATTTTTTAAATCAATCAAAATGTGTATTATAAATTAATAGTTAGAATTAATGCAAGATAAACATATCTGGAAAGGTAAGTTGATTATACGACTAATTCATAACTTGAGGAGTTCCCAATCTAATTGGGAGTTTATTTGTCCGTCGAATTTTTAGGGACTTATCTCTGGGCAATACCGACTTCATTTATGTTATGGGAGAGATTCATGAATGATCTTAAATATATACCTTGTGTTATTATGCGTGGTGGTACATCACGCGGACCATTCTTTCTAGCGTCAGACCTTCCAAAACAAGTTAGCCAACGCGATAATATCTTATTATCAATTATGGGAGCAGGACATCCGTTGCAAATTGATGGTATTGGTGGTGGAAACCCAGTTACCAATAAGGTTGCTATAGTGGGCCCAGCAACAGTACCTAATGCAGATGTCGATTACTTATTTGCCCAAATACGTAATCTAGAAGGCATTGTCGACACAAGCCCTAATTGCGGAAATATGTTATCTGCTGTTGGTCCTTTTGCAATTGAAGCAGGGCTAGTTTACCCAACAGAGCCTGTAACTTTCGTAAAGATCCATAATATTAATACAGGTGAAATCATTGAAGCAGAAGTACCGGTTGTTGGCAATGCTGTTTGTTATAATGGTACAAGCGCGATAGATGGAGTACCAGGAACAGGGGCTGGTATTTATCTTAACTTTCTGAATTCTGCTAATGGCGATTTTACCAGCCTATTTCCAACTGGAAAGACAATAGAAGTAATTAATGGCATCACTGTTACATGCATTAATAGTGCCATACCACTTGTGCTTATCGATCCAGCACCCTTAAATGTTACAGCGCATGAAACCGCTCAAGAGCTAAACGCGAATAAGCATTTAATAGATCAGATTGCGGCAATCAGACAAGAAGCAGGCCTAAAAATGGGCCTAGGAGATGTACGAAATAAAGTAATTCCCAAACCTGTTTTATTGAGTACTAGCAAAGAAAAATCTACGATTAATGCCCGCTATTTCATGCCAGACGAATGCCACCCAAGCCTAGCTACAACCGGCGCTGTTGGCATTGCAGTAGCAACCACAATAGAAAACACATTAGCAAGCCAGCTTTCTGGAAAGCAAAACACACCTACTGATATTATCATCGACCATCCCTCAGGAAGTCTTTCCTTAACAATTAGAAATAGAGATGGAAGAAATATAGTCAGTCTTTTAAGAACCACACGCAGGATTTTTCAAGGTGCTGCTTTATTAAAGTAGCAAAGTGATAAAAATACAAAATAACAAATTTTGAGCAATGATATAGTTGGAGGACAAAGATGCTTAAAAAGATATTAATCACTGTTTTTACGTTACTATTTATAAATATAGCAGCTGCAGAAAAAGTAAGGATAAGTGTAGGATCCTTCAATCTTAATAACTTACCCTTCCCTGTGGCGGTTGGATTGGGCCTATATGAAAAACACGGTCTAGATGTAACGGTTGAAAATTTTGCCTCTGGCGGATCAAAAACCTTACAAGCATTGGTAGCAGGTTCTACAGATATTGCAGTTGGATTTTATGATCATACGATCCAAATGCAAGCACAAAATAAGCATGTTGTGGCCTTTGTTCAATTGGCACGAAATTCTGGGCTAGTAATGGCAGCAGGAAACAACTCAAAGTTTGATCCGCAAACCCCTTCAACCATTAAAGGTTCAAAAATTGGCATTACCGCGCCAGGATCATCATCTGACTTTTTCATTCGTTTTTATCTAAAACGCCATGGGCTCAGCGATAAGGATGTTTCAATTATTGGTGTTGGCTCAGGATCAGCTGCCGTTGCTGCATTGGAGCAAGAAAAAATCGATATTCTTGTCAATTACGATCCTGCTGCAACCTTTTTAATTGCCAAGGGAGTTGGGCGCATTGTTATTGATGGTAGGCAAGATCAAGGCGCAATTGACATCTATGGGGGAATTTATCCAACATCGGTCCTTTATGCATTACAGGATTATATCACAAAAAATCCTCAAACCATCCAAAAGGTAACGGATGCAACAGTTGAAGCCTTGGCTTGGATGCATGATCACACAGCAAATGAAATCGTTGATGCAATGCCTAAGGACTTCGTTGCTGGAGACAGAGAGACTTTTATTAAAGCTATTGAAAATGCTCGGCCAATTTTTTCGACCGACGGTTTAATAAATCCAACAGATATTAAAATACCATTAGATGTTTTAAAAACATTTAACCCACGTGTCTCGCAAACCAACATAGATCTTTCTAAAACCTACACCGATGAATTCGTGATTAAGGCATTAGAAAGGAATAAAAAATGAATTCCGTAACGGAGTTATCGCAAACAATACCCACAAATACAATGGTGGATATAAATGAAGTAACTATGGCCTTTGGAGATTTTGTTGCGGTTCAAAATGTCAACTTATGTGTTAAAGACGGCGAATTTCTCGCAATTGTTGGGCCAACTGGTTGCGGAAAAAGTACGATCCTAAATGCAATTGCAGGCCTGCTAAAAGCTGCTAAAGGATCGGTACACATTGATAATAAAAAGGTTAAAGGCGTACAGAATGAAATTGGTTACCTTTTCCAGCAAGATGCACTTTTACCTTGGAAAACCGCTTATGAAAACACTGAGCTCGGCCTACTTTTTCGTAAAGTCCCGAAGAATGAGCGGCATGATAAGACTATGCAATGGCTAGCGAAGGTTGGCCTTAAAGGATTTGAACATCGTTATCCGCACCAATTATCAGGAGGGCAACGCAAACGTGTTCAAATGGCACAAGTATTAATCACCGATCCCAAAGTTATTCTAATGGATGAACCATTCTCTGCCTTAGACATTCATACCCGCCATCTAATGCAGAACGAGCTTTTAAGACTTTGGCAAGAAAAACAACGTGCAGTAATTTTGATAACGCATGATCTCGAGGAAGCAATAGCGCTAGGTGATAGAGTTGTTATTTTATCAGCAGGCCCACGAAGCAATATCATTAATAGTTTCGACATTGACTTAGATCGGCCGCGAAATGTTTCAGAAGTAAAACTCGATTCGCGTTTTATGGAATTATATAGAAAAATTTGGCTATCCTTGCGCGACGAAGTGGAGAAAAGTTATGAACGTCATGACTGAACGACTTATTCAGTTAACCATTGTCATTGTCATCATTGGTGGCTGGGAGCTGGGTATAGCGTTAGGCTTTATAGATATTTTCTTTTTCCCTGCCCCTCAAGATGTTTTAAAACAAATAGTCAATTGGTTAACTGATACAGATTTTTATAAACATGTTTCAATCACTTTGACCGAAACAGTTTTAGGCTATTTAATCGGTACAGGTTTAGGTGTTGCTGCAGGTGTTTGGCTTGGATTAAGCAATAATGCCGCACGCATTTTAGACCCATTTATTAAAGCCTTGAATGCAATACCCCGCGTTGTATTAGCACCTATTTTTGTTTTATGGCTCGGCTTGGGCCTATGGTCAAAAGTTGCGCTTGCCGTTACCTTGGTGTTTTTCATAACCTTTTTTAACGCGATGCAAGGTGTACGCGAAGTAAATAATATTGTATTGGCAAATGCAAAAATATTAGGAGCAAACCGTTTAGAGTTATTGCGCCACGTCTATTTTCCAGCTGCGGCGAGTTGGATTCTTTCATCTCTTCGCACTTCGGTAGGCTTTGCCGTTGTTGGTGCAATCATTGGTGAATACCTAGGATCATCGGCAGGATTAGGCTATTTAATCGCTCAATCTGAAGGCAATTTTGATGCGGTAGGTGTATTTGCTGGAATTATTATTCTTGGTGTTTTCGTTCTTGTTATCGATATGCTTCTCGACATCATAGAAAACAAATTGATAAAATGGCGCCCTAAAAAAGCATAATCTATAATGGATAGGCAGTTTAAAAAGCAACATCTCCCTTAATAATATTGCTCTAAAACCCAAATTGCCTATTTCATTAACACTATCCAGCTTTAATTTCGGCAACGCCCTTACGCGCTAAACTATCAACACGCTCATTTTCTGTATGTCCAGCATGTCCTTTAACCCAATGCCAAACAACATCATGGCGTTTACGAGCCTCGTCAAGTGCTTGCCAAAGATCCATATTTTTAACCGGCTTTTTGGCTGCCGTTTGCCAACCATTACGCTTCCAACCTTCAATCCATTTTGAAATGCCATCACGTACATAAACTGAATCAGTATACAGATCGACTTTACATGGTTCTTTCAGCGCATTTAACCCTTCAACAGCTGCCATAATTTCCATACGATTATTAGTGGTATCTTTTTCACCGCCAAATAATTCGCGCTCATGACCATTATATTGCAAAAGCGCACCCCAACCACCAGGGCCAGGATTACCGGAACACGCGCCATCAGTATAAATTACTATCTGTTTCATCATCTATTATTGTCAGCTATCAACTGTTGGGTAGGCCAAGCTCGCTACTACGCACTATTTGTCTAAAAAAGCGTAGTTTACGCAAATATTCGATTGGATTTTTTTTAACCACAAGTCCGCTATCATCAATAAAGAACCAATCATAGGCGCGAGTTAAAAAGAAGCGCAATGCGGCACCGCGTGCTAAAATAGGCAATAAATCTCGCTCACGATCAGAAAGCTGACGCTGCGTAGCATAATGAGATAGAAGGGCACTCCCCTTGGTCAAATTATACGATAAATCCGCTTCAAAGCACCATGCATTTAAGCAAATGGCCAAATCATAGGCGAAGGCATCATTACAAGCAAAATAAAAATCAATTATGCCGGATAAATCACCATCAAGGAAAAACACATTATCATTAAATAAATCAGCGTGAATCACGCCAGATGGTAAATCACTAGGCCAATTTTTTTCAAGAAAAACTAATTCATTATCTATTTCTTTTTCAAGATCTGGAGCCATATCATTTGCGCGATAACGCACATCACTCCACAATTGATGCCAACCATCGATTGAAAGGCTATTTTTTCGTTTAATGGGAAAATCAGAGCCCGCTACATGTAAATTAGCAAGAGCGGCTCCCACTTTACCACAATGAAAAGCTGTAGGCTTCCTAACCCACATCCCCTCAAGAAAACTAATAAGCGCGGCTGGTTTTCCAGCTAATCGACTTACCATCTCGCCATCTTTACGAAGGATAGGTTGTGGGCAGAGAATGCCTTTTTGCGCAAGATGTTGTGTTAGCCCCAGAAAAAACGGCAAATCACGCTCATCTACGCGCTTTTCATAAATAGTAAGAATAAAGTTACCAGCTTTTGTGCGTAACAAGAAATTAGAATTTTCAACGCCTTCAGCAATGCCCTTATATGAAAGAAGCGTTCCAACGTCATATTCGTTTAAAAAGCCTGCAAGCTGCTCTTCACTAATATCGGTATAAACAGCCATTGCCGATTACCTTTCTTGTTAGGCTAATTCATTAAGCGCGGAATCACTTTCTACGCCATTCACAAAAGCCATATCATCATTGGTTAGAATAACATCACGCAATTCACGATTTACTAAGAAATTTTCAAGCTCTTGCGTTGTTTCAGCAAGCTCAATACTCATCTCATAGCGCTCACGAAAAGCTTCTATAATTTCTGAAACAATGATTTCAGGTGCAGAAGCTCCCGCAGATAAACTAACCACCCCTAAAGAACCCAAATTCAACCAATCAATTTCAGAAGCACGTTGTACCAAAATAGATTTTTTAGCCCCTGCTCTTTCCGCAACCTCGACAAGGCGACGTGAATTTGATGAGTTGGGAGCTCCAACAATCAAGAACAAATCGCTACCTGGTGCAGCTGCTTTAACAGCGTCCTGCCGATTGGTTGTTGCATAGCAAATAGATTCAGCTGCCGCCGCCTGCATTTGTGGAAAACGTTGGTAGAGCACCTCAATAATGCCAGCTGTATCTTCAACCGATAAAGTCGTTTGCGTAACAAAGCCAAGATTTTCAGGATCAAGTGGCTGGTAAGTTTGCGCATCCTCAATGGTTTCAATAAGGCTTACCGCCCCTTCATCTAATTGGCCCATGGTGCCAATTACTTCTGGATGCCCAGCATGTCCAATCAAAATAACATGTCGTCCGTGCTTGCGGTGTCTAATCGCCTGCTTATGCACTTTTGATACCAAGGGACAGGTAGCATCAAGGTAAAAAAGATTTTTAGCCGTTGCATCTGCCGGTACTGACTTTGGTACTCCATGCGCCGAGAAAACGACAGGCCGATCACGAAGATCTGCTGGAATTTCATCTAGCTCTTCAATAAACACCGCACCGCGAGCAATTAAACCTTCAACTACGTAACCATTATGAACTATTTCATGACGTACAAACACAGGCGCGCCATATTTTTTTAAGGCTGCAACCACAATCTGAATAGCTCTATCAACGCCTGCACAAAATCCACGCGGTCCGCACAGGCGTATAGTTAGGGGGGATTTGGTGGCCATAAAATTCTGTTCCTCTGTCAAAGAAATAAAATGCATAGGTTATTCAGAACCTTAAAACACATCGGCAATCAAAGTAATATTTGAAACTAGCAAAGCCATCGCTTTTAAAATATCAATATCATATATAGCGGCTAACTCTTATATAATCTAGCCAGAAAATTATAGCGAAAATATTTTTTGACTAAGCGTTTAATTAACGCTTAAAAAAGAAAGCCTAAATTTACCCACCAAATTTTGCATAAGTTGCAATGTAAATTAATAATGCTAGTAATAAAACAACCACCATTATACCTAAGGCACGGCTTTTTCTTGCAGCTTTTTGTTCTTTTGTAAGGGTTAAGTAAGCTTGTTTATCAGATGACTTAACCATTAGTTATATCCCCAAATTGCAAGTGCTTTAATGGCAAGATTTTCAAGCAAAAGAACAGCAAAAACACCGGTTAAATAAAATAGTGAAAAGAAAAATAATCGTTTTGCAGCAGGGATAGTTTCATCTCGTGTACTCGTCTTCCATAACTGAACGGCACGAATAATAAAAATAAACCCCAAAACAGCAGAAATACTACCAAATACAATTCCCGCAAAGCCTAAGACATAAGGCAAAACGCCGATTAATGCCATTAAAATTGCATATACCAAAATTTGGTTTTTTGTCGAACGCTCGCCCTTAACATTTGGCATCATCGGAATATGCGCAGCTTCATAATCTGTTGTACTAAACAAGGAAAGAGCCCAAAAATGCGGTGGTGTCCACATAAAAATAATTAAAAATAAAACAATACTATCAAGACTAATTGTACCTGTAACCGCAGCCCAACCAATCATTGGGGGAAAAGCACCAGATGCTCCACCTATAACGATATTTTGCGGAGTTGAACGCTTTAGCCAAATCGTATAAATGACCGCATAGAAAAAAATTGTAAAGGCCAAAAATAGCGCTGAAAACCAATTAATAAAAACACCCATCACGCCAACAGAAAAAGCAGCCAAAACCAAACCAAATATCAATACTTGGTTGCGGCTTATTTTACCCGATGGAATAGGTCGAGATTGAGTACGCTTCATCACAGCATCAATATCAGAATCGTACCACATATTTAACGCACCCGACGCACCACCACCGACAGCAATACATAAAATAGCAAGAAACCCCAAAATAGGATTAATTGTTCCAGGTGCAACCACAAGGCCTACAAAGGCAGTAAAAACCACCAACGACATAACGCGAAGTTTTAACAACGTGATATAATCGCGGCTTTCCGCCATGGAAATATAAGCCATTTCAGGTGTTTGATTGATTTGATTAGGTATTGACATTAACGTACCCATCGAGCATTTGCTCAAATTAGTTAAACTTTGCAGCAGTAGATTAAAAATTGATACCATATCATCTCATAATTATCGACAATTTGCATCACATTAATCATAAATCAGAATTACAAAATATTTTATAGTAATTTAGACAGGAAAAACCATTAAACATCTTTTGCAGGCAATTTAACGACCAATTGCAGCTTATTTATCAAAAACTATAAATTATATAGTTAAATACATAATGGGATGACCTTCACGTAAATTAAAGGCCACCCTTAAAAACTTGCAGCTTTTTTTTTATCAAAAACAGGGATAGCTTGCCATTGAACAATTGGAGCAGGCGAAGGCAAGGACCATTCTAGTGTCGTTGCCCCCTCACCCCAAGGATTGCTTGCTACGGCTATTTTACGCCAAAACGCTTCACAAATGCCATATAAAAAAACAACAAGTGAAAGAGCGCCTATCATTGCACCTAACGTTATAATCTTATTCCAACCAATATTATTTTCAATCCACAAAGCAACACTACCATTAACATATTCAAAACCTTGAAAATGTTGCGGAAGAAAAATCATATTAACCGCAATAAACATAATTGAAAAATGTAGTTTACCGGTAAGTTCGCGTAACTCATAACCCGAAATTTTGGGAAACCAAAAATACCATGCTGCGAAAATTGCAAAGACTGCACCAAGTGACAAAATATAATGGAAATGGCTGACGAATGCTGGATTGCCGTTACTCACAGGGCTGTTTAGTGCCAAGTGAATAGCTGAAAAACTACCAATAACAAACATTAAAATAAAACCCAAAGCCCAAAGCATAGGCGTTTTATATTGAATGTGCCCACTTACAATTGTTGCAAGCCAAGAACCGATTATCACAAAAGCAGGAATAGCTATAATTGGTAAAGCTACAAAAAAATACCCCTTCATGTCGCCAAGATTGGCTGCAGAAAAAAGATTTTGCGCCCAAATTAAGAAACCCGCCGCACCGATAAAGACCATGGCCGAAACAACATAAGACCGTCCAACAAGTGGGCGATTTGCGAAAGTAGCAACAACTTCACTAATAATGCCGAACGCAGGTAAAATCAGTACAAAAATTTCAGGATGCGAATAGAACCACAACATAACCTGTAGATTTTTACCATCAACCGCATGCATGCTAAAATTATCAAAACCAAAATGATAAAGTAAAGAACTTAATGCAGCAGTCATAGTCGGCATGCAAATAATCATTAAAAAAGATGAAACCAAAACTGACCAGACAAAAATTGGTAAATATTTAAACCCCATACCAGGGGCGCGCGCCACCAATATAGTTGCGATAAAATTAGCAGCAGTCAATATTGCGGAAAGCGCAGCAAGATGAATCATTGCTATCATTAATAGACATGCAGTCTGCGCAGAAGAAACCCACAATAAGCTACCAACCAACAAAGCCATTGCAGGAAATAATAATAAGAAAGCAAAGCGGTTCAAGCGCGGAAATAGCATATTTTCGCAACCAATCATCATTGGCAGCAGCCAATTAGCAAAACCACCAAATAAAGCTGGTACAACCATGAAAAAAATCATGATAAGGGCATGAGCAGATGAAAAAAGCGTAAACATTTCACGCCCTTTCTCAACAGCTGAGATTCCCTCATAACCATATAATAAGCTAGCTAGACCATGAAAATACTGAATCCCTGGCTCATTGAGCTCCAATCGCATAACAACCGAGAGCAAAACACCGATAATACCAGCAATAATGGCAAAAACCAGATAATTGGTACCGATCTGTTTATGATTACAAGAAAAAATGGTTTTCATAAGACTCTATTTCTCGCATTACCAGCATTTAAGCTGCATATTTCATCATCAAGCTAAACATTATTATCTAAGATCATGACCGCATGAATTTTCAACTAACTGCGTCGCAATTTAGAATGTAATTTGGAAAACTTATAAAGTTTTGTCCTTTTACCATATTTAGAATAAGACACAAGATTTTCCGATGTGGCATAATTACACAGTGACCTTAGAAATATCCGATCTATTAGAAATAGAAATGATAAAAAACAAGTAATGCTTGCGAGCTAGCACGACAATAGAACCGGATTACCCTTTGTTGGAATGTTTTGAACAATTCCACCAATAAGTGACATTCGCAGGCACTTCGCGCAAAACAGAATAGAGATCCCTCATATTCCATTGCCGACTTGGCGCATAATAAACGGGGGAAATACCATTGCAGGCAAAAGCCAAACGAGTACGAGGAACATGAAAAAATTGGGTAATAATAAATGCACTTTGGGCTGAACTCTTTTGCATTATCGCCACCATATTTTTTGCTGTGGCTGCAGTATTAATACCTTCAGCGTCTTCGATAATGGCATTGGTTGGAATACCTTGTTCAATAAGATAGTCTTTCATAATTTTTGTTTCAGACAATCCAAACTCATTTTCACCACCGCTGACAACAATTAACGGAAAATATTCTTGTTGATACAGCTTTACAGTCTCATCAAGGCGACCTTTTAGATAAGAAGACAAGGTGCCATCAGCAAAAATTGCAGTACCAAGGACCACGCCTATATCAGCCTTTCCCTTGTGATCACGCAAACCTATTATGACTATTACCAATGACGCAATTAACGGGCCTATGAGAAGAATGGATAGAAATACGATTATTTTTTTCATAAAACTCGACACCTTGAAGCACTCAAATAGAATACAATATAAACTCAACAAATATGGCCTTTATAAAATCAAAAACTAACATTTTTAAGGTTTTATAATGTTTAAAATATAACATTCAGCTAGCTTTGAGTAGACAGATTAAATGATCAAAAAAAAGGCCCAGCAAAGCTGAGCCTTTAATACATTTAAAGAATAAACGGATTAAAAATCACGCTGTAAACGTAAGGCACCGCCAAACGCATCCTTACCCTTCAACTCTGACTTGCTATCATTCCATTTGCGATAATTAACTTCAGGAATAAGCGTTAAACCTGATACGAGTTCATAATTAACGTTAGCAGCACCGTAAAAATTACCAGCTCCCTCATAAGCAAGCTGAAGATTTCCTGTTGCCTTTTCAGTAAACCCGTAGGATGCACCTACCCAGCCAACCCATTTACCGCCCCAAGTAGCATAGAAGCTATTAACGGCGCGAACACCGCGAATATTACGATCGGTGATGATTGAATTTTCATCATCAATATCACCAAAATAAGTATCTTTTAAATCCTTATAAGCGGCCATACCCCAAATGTTAAATTTATCAGTAATATTGACGCTAACTTTGGCCTTACCAATCCAAGTTTCATTAACAGAATCATAAGCAGCGGCACCAGTTAATGAGCCCCAAGCCTGCTCATATTTAGCTGCAAGAACAACATGAGGTGTATAATCAGTAATTTGACCATTATAGTCATTATCCTCAGTATTTCCCTGTTCAAGAGAAATTAAAGCTGAGAAACCATTATCAGCTGCATAGGTATAGCTGATAAGATTAGTTCTGTATCCGCCGCCAAGCACCACATCATCATTGATGAAATCGCCATAATAACCAAAGAAAGTATTAATTGCAGATTCATCAAGACCTACACGCAAACCACCAAGATCAATGTAGCCAAAGCGTAAACTACCAGCTTCAACCTGCTCGCCATCGGCCCACTCACCACGCAAACGGATAAAGGTGCGCAAAGTACCTAACTCAGTATCAGTAGCTGTAGAAAAATCAAGTTCTGCACGAGTTGAATAACGCCACTTTTTAGGATCACGGTCATTCAAAGTACGAGTATATACATCTGCGCCACCATAGACAGTACCAAATACCATACCACCAATGCTCATGCAGGTTTCAGTACCGGGGATATAGAAATAACCCTGACCATAAGTATCACAAACTCGCACATACTCAACTGGCTCTGCTTCTAAAGTTACCGCATCTGCTGCAGACGCATTATATTGTGTAAATCCCAAGCTTGCCCCAGCAGCTAAAAGCGCTAAAAAGAACTTTGAAGTTTTCATGGTTGATCCCTACTTTTAAAAACCGATTATTATGTACACAGACTACAAACTAATACTCTGATTGCCTAGCAACACTGTATTAAATACAAATTTAATACCACAATGTTAATCAAGCCCCACTCTTAAAATTAACCCAATGATCTAATATTTGCATCAATTTTTCACATTACAGAAATGCTAATCTTGATAAAAATTAATACGGAGTATGCTTGTCATATTTTATTCATATAACTGTCTAGTGAAGTTGTGTAAATATACGCATGTATAGAAATTCATGATATAACAGCATTTAGAAATACTCTATTTTTAATAATTGCATTTTTGCAACACCGCCAACATCACTGACCAACTTAACAACAACTTATTAAAAAGCTGCTTTCGTGCGATTTTATTCAAATTCACAACCTCAGACATGCAAAGGTGAATTGTTAAACGATATAGATTGAGTTAAAGCCAACAACTTTTCAAGGCACCATTGGTAGCAATTAAAATGCCTCAATAGACTCCAGTTATCTCGAACACTATTTACTTTTGACTATTTTTTCCTTGGTGGAATAAAAAGACCAATAGCTAAAAAACCGGCAAGAAGTCCACCAATGTGAGCCTGCCAAGCAATAGCACCACCACCCCAACTTGCAGTGACACCATAAAGTAAATTGCTTGCTAACCAAAACCCCATAATTGTGACAATATCGCGTGAACGTATAGCAATACGTATTGGCAGTACATCCCCATAAAGTGATGGATGAAAGAAAGAACGACCGTAACCAAATCGCGCAATAGCGCCAAGCATAGCTGATACCACACCCGATGCTCCCACAACAGGAATTGGGCTATCCGTATTTAATACGTAGTAAAAAAGCGCACCTGCCGCGGATGTAAATATCCAAAACACTATAAATCCACCTACCCCCATGCGCCGCGCAAGCGGCGAGCCAAAAACCACCATAAATAACATATTCATGCCAAGATGGCTCCAGCTTGCATGTAGAAAAGAAGAAGTAACCGGAGTTAATAAAACCTCTAATGTCTGTTCACTACCAAAGACTAATGGAATAAATGCGAAGCGAACAATGAAATAATTTTGCTCATTCCAATCCAAAATATAATCCTGCCAGATAAATACTGCGATATTAATGACAACAAATACAACCACTACGGTTGGTATATTCAACATTGGCTCTCGATTACGAAATGGGTGGATATTATTCGGCTGCATCTTATTCTTTCTAATCGTTAGATTATATTATTATATTGTTGATAGTAACAATCGATCAATTTATATTCAACAAGGTTAAAACTAATTCAATGGCTCATTTGTTGTTTTTCTTAGTTTTCCGACTTTAAAGCTC
Source organism: Bartonella sp. HY038 (assembly GCF_014117425.1). NCBI lineage: Bacteria > Pseudomonadati > Pseudomonadota > Alphaproteobacteria > Hyphomicrobiales > Bartonellaceae > Bartonella > Bartonella sp. HY038. Next base: position 1,259,576 of record NZ_CP059725.1, on the reverse strand, counting down.
ACTTTTAGATAAAATATAAATTGGCAAGCTGAGGTCTAAACACTCTAATCTCAATATCTTTTATTTCTGAGAAAAACCATTTAAAAAAATTCTTAAATTTTGGCTTTCAACCACAAAAAATGCAAAATTAACGATTAGAAATTTAATTATCATTAAATAGTCTTTTTGAAATTTTAAAAAAATATTATAGCAATATACAACAATGATAGAGCTAACGAGCATGTAAAACATCAAACTCGTTTTGCCATAAACTGCAACAAAAATAAAGACAGCTATGACGATGAATGAGAATGATGATCTCCCTTCAAGCAAAAGTTCACTTAGATCAGGTTGGACAACCGGAGCCTGTGCTACAGCGGCTACAAAGGCTGCATTAATAGCTCTCATAACTGGTGAATTTCCAGATCCGGTTGGTATTATCCTCCCTAAAGGAGAAGTTCCATATTTTCAATTAGCAATGGAAAGTCTTGGCGAAGATTATGCAAGTGCTGGTATAATAAAAGATGCGGGCGATGATCCCGATGTTACTCATGGCGCAATGATTATTTCAACTGTTTTTCCCGCTCCGGAAGGAACGGGTATAATGTTTGTAGCGGGTGATGGGGTCGGCACAGTAACACGCAAAGGTCTACCAATAGAGCCAGGAGAAGCCGCAATTAATCCAGTACCTCGACAAATGATGCGTGATATTGTTGAAGAAATCTGCGGTTCTTATGGACTGCCTGCTGATGTTGTTATTACCATTTCCGTGCCCAATGGTGAGGAAATTGCCAAAAATACATGGAATGGCCGACTTGGTATTGTTGGCGGTATTTCTATTCTTGGTACTACCGGTGTCGTTCATCCGTTTTCTTGTTCAGCATGGATCCATTCTATTCATCGCGGCATTGACGTTTCACGGGCGCAAAATGCACAACACGTATTAGCAGCAACAGGATCAACCTCAGAAGATGCAGCACAAGCGCTTTATAATTTACCCGATTATGCTTTGCTTGACATGGGGGACTTTGCTGGCGCAGTATTGAAATATTTGCGCAATCATCCAATCCCAAAACTTACAATTGCTGGCGGTTTTGCAAAAATGACCAAACTTGCACAAGGTGAAACAGATCTCCACTCTTCACGATCACAGATCAATCGGCAATTTTTATGGCAAATTGTTCGTGACTTGGGCTTAGACAAATCTTTTGAAGCAACTATAATAAATGCCAACACCGCAAAAGAAATACTTGATATTGCCCTAGAAAAAGGCATAAATCCAGCACCTTCAATCGCCAAGCTAGCTAAGAGTACTGCACTTAAAGTACTAAATGGCGCACCTGTCGAGGTGGAAGTAATCATAACCGATCGAAAGGGCGCAATCATTGCAAGATCATAATTTTGATTCCAACATGTTGGAAAAGCCAGTATCGAAGCCTCTATCGGTTCTTATATTAGGAGGAACAACCGAGGCATATCAACTTGCGGAGATATTGGAAAGCCAACCAATCAATATTACAACATCTCTTGCCGGGCGTACTACTTCACCACGCATTCCAAAAGGCAATTGGCGCATTGGTGGCTTTGGAGGCGTCGAAGGTTTGATAACCTATCTTTTGAAGGAAAAAACTAACCTTATAATTGATGCCACGCACCCATTTGCCCGTCAAATGACTGACCATGCATATGAAGCATCAAGAATAACCAAAATACCTCTTTTAAGACTAGAGCGGCCACTTTGGAAAAAACAAGACGGCGATACTTGGCTTAGCGTCCCCAATATTAGCGAGGCATTGACCGTAATCCCCAAAGGTAAAAACATATTACTAGCTATTGGTCGCCAGCACATTGCACCATTTGCTAATTTTAAAGATTCAAAATTTTGGGCGCGGATGATCGACTATCCAGATAATATTGATGAGCTTACCAATCTTGAATTTATTATAGGCTACCCAACCGATAGTGCTAGCGAAAAAAAACTATTGATCGATAAAAAAATTGACTTGATTATATGCCGTAATTCAGGCGGCAATTCATCTTACGGCAAAGTAAAAGCCGCAAGAGAATTATCAATACCAATCATCATGATTGAACGTACTTCGCTACCAACTACGATCACCGTCCACTCTATCGATGCAGTGCTTGGATATTTAAAACATATTTAACTGTGCATTGACATCATATCTACATACTTTCAAGACGCATTTTTTCAATTTTTTTGCTTGCAGTTTGCTGTGCACTATCACGGTTATAAACATCATCATAATAATGGATAATATGATTATCAGCATCTGGCCAAGCAGTAAAATAGGTTAGATAAACAGGAACAGTTACATCTAACTTTACCGTTTTTTCATCCTTGCCAAAATAACGCTTCAAGCCATCTTTTTCTAGTCCCATGACTGCAGCGGCCATAGCACGAGGATCAGCTAACCGCACGCAACCATGGCTAATTGCACGCATGTCACGTTGAAAAGCAGCTTTTGATGGCGTATCATGAAGATAGATATCATGTTTATTAGGAAACAAAATTTTAAGTTCACCCAATGCATTACTTGTTCCTGGCTTTTGGCGAATATTGACACCATAGCCTTTAGTCGCGACATTCGCCCAATTAACCGAAGAAGCATCTACTTTTTTACCCGATGCATTAAACACTTCGTAGCCATTACGAGAAAGATAGGCTGGATCTTTTAATATGCGTGGCATCATTTCATTCATGACAATAGAACGCGGCACGCCCCAAGTCGGATTAAATGTAACAAGACTTATATTGTCATAGAAAAAATATGTTTGGTGACGTTGCGAACCAACAACAACCTTCATGGCAATAACCTCTTTGCCATTTTCAAAATATTGTGCTTGATAGGCTGGTTGATTAATAAACACATAACGATCCGAAAACTCATGCGGCAACCACCGCAATCTTTCGAGCGAGGTGATAATTTTTTGCTTTTTATCAACGATATTGTCACCTTGCAAAGCCCGAATAGTTGCCGGCCCTATAACGCCATCACTTGCCTTACCCAAAACCTTTTGCAAATCTTTTACGGCAATAACCAATTCCTCACTATAAATCGTATTTTGCAGGTTTTCCTCAAGCACTTGCCTATGGCTTTCCAAATAAGATGGTGGTGCCTTATCAAGAATCAACCTAATAACTTTAATTAATTCATCATTGGCCTTACCTGGCTTTATCACCGTATTATCGGCTATTTCTATCCGAGGGGCACTTTGTTGTGTATTTAAAACCGCAAGTTCGGCTTTAAGACTTTTATACCAAAGCGACCGTGGTTCTAAACTCGCAAGGACTTGCTCAGGATAAGTATTTTTTACCAATTCTTGCAAAATTGTATCAAGGTCAATTTTGCGTCGCGGTAAATCATGAAATGCAGATAAACGATCTGCGGTTACACGCCCTGCTCCTGCATCCAAACTATAACGCAAAATGCGAGCGGTTAATTTTATATCAAAAACCATAACAGCTTGAGCATCTTCAACATTTCCAGAAATTTCAGGAAAATCAACCAGATATTCATCCGGGTTCAGACCATCTTCAGCGGATTTTTTTAAAAACTCTTGAACGGCCTTGCCTTTCTCACTGAGAACATTATTGGCTGACCATATCAATTGGGGGTGAGCCGCATAATATTTTGTTAAGGCTTCACCAACTTGCTTTTCAACTTTAATTACTGGCAATGTACGGGCGAGTTCTGCAAATTTTGCTTCTTCAACACTAAGCGCACCAATTTCAGATTGCCCCACCTCATTACTATCATTGCTAACTGTACCACCATTAATGGTATTAGATTCCTCGTCCACAAGTTGAGTATCAAGCAATCGATCAATATCGTCAGCACGGCTAGATGACTGGAACTTAACTTTTGAAAAATCTAAATCAATCAATTTATCAGGACGATAATCAAATATTTTGGGAGGTTCTACCACAACACGCTTAATTGGCTGAGGTGTAGGATCAACCGGCGTAACTTGCCTTGGCTGAACTTGTTGCTGCATAAACTGTTGTTGCCGCAAGGCCTGCTCACGCTGTAAACGCTCTTGCTTTTTTTGACCAAAATAATCAAAGATATTAGCACTATTTGCTGATTTTGTAGAAAGGGATGCTAAAAATGCAACACCAACCAAAAGGCAAACCGATTTATAAGATGATTTTTTAGCCATAACAATTCATTAAACCCAAGAAAACTTAAAACCCAAGAAAACTTAAAACTCAAGAAAACTCATTAAACCAAAGCAGAATACAATGCACACTGAGCCACACTATATGATTAGCATGCCAGAAGCGCCTTAATAATAGGTTATTCATCATCCAGAAAATAGGCCACCTTGTCAATAAAATAACCAATATTGCCCACGGATAATTACAATAAAATATAAATATAAAAATGACTTTTTTCTATAACTAAGATTAAAAATTAAACATTTGATACTATTATTTTTTTGATTTATTAACCCGATAAAACCGGTTAAATAGACAACTGAAAACTATAAAAACTTAAAAATAAATTAGTGATATTAAAGCTATAATCTCAATTAGAGTCTCTAAGAAAAGACCATTTTAACTTACTATAAATTTGAATATACAAAATAAATTAAATTTAGTACATTTTATAAATAACATCACCTTGCTGATAAAAACCCACTTCAGAAATACGAATATTGGGCAATTATCACTCGTTATCGTAATTAAAACCAAAAAAATGCAGGCAACATCTTGCATCTGCCATTTTATTAGGGCAAACAAATGCCTAAATATTCCGACTGATAGTTAAAACATGGAAATATCTTATGCTAGATCATATGCGCGCAGCAGCCAACACCTTGGTGGCAAAAGCATTACTTGGATTATTATTGTTAAGTTTTGCCTTATGGGGAATCCCACAAGCATTTAATGGACAGGGAAGCGATGCCATTTATCAGTCGGGCAAATCTGAAGCAACTTTTGCAGACTACCAATTCATGGCTCAAAATCAGGCTACACAATATTTCTTTTCGACTAGGCAATATATCTCTCCTGATCAGTTTGCTCAATTAGGCATTGCGAACCAGCTTTTGCAAACGCTTAAAGGCTACGCATTGATCGATGAAGAAGCAAGGCTAATGAAAACCAACATTGGGCAAGATGGAGCATTACGCGTTCTTGGTTCAGAGCAAATTTTTCATGGCATGAATGGTCAATTCAGCAAAGAAGCGTTTGCCCAATTTATCAATCAAGCAGGTATTTCACAAAAAACCTATTTTGAGCAATTGGCAAAAACTGGCATACGCAACCAAATTATTGAAGCGGTGAGCCAAAACATTGTTATGCCAGATGTCTTTTACTCCGCACTTGTACTTAATAATCGCGAACTACGAAATATAGATTATGTTGCAGTAACACCAAAACTAATTGGTGAGGTGCCAGAGCCCATTCAAGATGTACTTGCTGCATGGTATGAAACTCAAAAAGCAAACTTTCGCGCTCCTGAATATAGGAAAGCAACATATGTTACTTTAACAGCGCAACATTTTGCTAATCCGACAGCGATTACAGAGGACGAAATCAAAGATTTTTATCAAAAGGAATCCTCTAGGTTTTTATCTCCAGAAACACGTATTATTGATGAATTACGCTTCGATAATCGTCAGCAAGCCGATGCGGCTGCACAAAAATTGCAAAGTGGTATGAGCTTTGATGAATTGGTAAGCTCGCTCAATCTAAGCATCGATGCCATTAGAAAAGGTCCCCTCACCCGTACCGACTTACCATCATTGGTATCAGCAGAGGTTTTTCCATTGCAAGAAGGTGGTATCTCTCCCGTCATAAATGATTTACAAGGACCCGTAATTGTTCGCGTAATTAAGATTACACCTAGCGCGGTTGCACCACTTGAAGCCGTTGCCGAACAAATCCGTCAACAATTGGCAGACCAAAAAGCTCGTCAAGATTTATCTGCTTTGGTAAAAACCATTGCTGATGAACAGTTTGAAGGTCTTTCTTTAAATGAAATTGCGCAAAAGCATAATTTACCAATAACAAGCGTAATTATTGATGCTGAGGGCAACGATATTCAAGGGAAAGCCGTTGAGAATCTTCCTAACAAGGAAAACCTAATTGGTGGCATTTTTAATGCAACTATTGGTATTGATTCAGATCCACTTACCAGCGATGAAGGTGTTCAATGGTATCAAGCAGACGAAATTATAAATAGCCGTGAGCGCACACTTGATGAGGTAAGACAATCTGTAATCACCGCTTGGAAAGAACAAGAAATGAACCGTCTTGTCTTGCAAAAAGCAGAAAGCTTCAATGCCGAGCTTGCTAAAGGTAAAAGCCTTGCACAAATTGCCAATGAAAATAACATTCAAGTTGAGAAAGCTGAGGCTTTAAGTCGAACAGGTGCAGGATTAAATCTTAGTAAAGAAGCACTCATTGCAATTTTTAGCGGTCCAACAAACTCAACCGGCATAGCTCCTGGCGAAAATGAACAGACAAAGCTTGTTTTCAAAGTTACAAGCACTACTGAACCGGCAAGTACTAGCCCTGATGCTCTTGATCCAGCCATGAAAGAGCAGCTTAGCTTATCTTTAAAGCAAGATGTGCTGTCTCAATATCTCTTTGCAATTGAGAAAGAGCATCCGGTTCAAGCAAATAATTCAATCATCCAGCGTATTCTAAACCCATAGGTGGACAAGAAACATGGCCGATCTAAAGCCTTTTATCAATAAAGTTGCAACGGCTACGCCGTTAACTCAAGATGAAGCGGAGCAGGCTTTTACAATTATGATGTCGGGCCAAGCCACGCCGTCTCAAATTGGTGCATTCTTAATGGCATTGAGGGTGCGTGGCGAAACTATTGACGAGATCACCGGCGCAGTTAAAGCAATGCGGGCGAAAATGTTACCCGTTAAAGCCCCCGAAAATATTATTGATATTGTTGGGACTGGCGGCGATCAATCTGGCTCTTACAATGTTTCAACAGCAACAGCTTTCGTGGTAGCAGGCGCAGGAATTTCAGTTGGCAAACATGGCAATCGTGCATTATCGTCAAAATCAGGTGCAGCAGATGCCTTGAAAGCGTTAGGCATCGATATTGATATTACAGCTGATCAAATTGCTACTTGTATTGCAGAAGCTGGCATTGGCTTCATGTTTGCACCAACACATCATTCCGCTATGCGCCATGTAGGCCCTGCCCGTGTGGAATTAGGAACACGAACTATTTTTAATATTTTAGGCCCCCTTTCAAATCCAGCTGGCGCAACACGACAATTAATTGGGGTATTTTCACCTTATTGGCTTGAGCCTGTTGCCCGCACATTACAAGCGTCGGGTTCCAAATCATTATGGGTTGTTCACGGTGATGGGATGGATGAATTAACAACATCTGGTGAAACAGAAGTTGTTGCTATAAAAGATGGTGCTTTTTCTCGCTTTATCGTAACTCCTGAAGAAGTAGGACTGAAAAGAGTTAGCAAAGACGATCTTAAGGGCGGTGACCCTGAATATAATGCTGCCGCTTTAAAACGTGTTTTAGAAGGAGAAAAAGGTGCCTATCGCGATATAGTTCTATTAAATGCAGCTGCAAGCTTTATTATCGCCGACAGGGTAACCAACTTGTCCGATGGCGTGGAGCTTGCAAAAGAAAGCATTGATACGGGGCAAGCGCTCGGCAAACTTGAACATCTTATTTCTGTTTCTAATCGACAAGAATCTTGATTATGAGTGATATTTTAAAAAAAATTGAAGCCTATAAGCTTGAGGAAATTGCCCAAGCAAAAGCCTGTACTTCACTTGATGATTTAAAGGCAAAAATTATAGATGTTGAAGCCCCCCGTGGTTTTATTAATGCATTAAAGGCAAAAAATGCTGCGGGCCTTTTTGGTTTAATTGCTGAAATCAAAAAAGCAAGTCCTTCAAAAGGGCTTATTCGTGAGGATTTCAATCCAACACTTCTCGCTCGTGCCTATGAAGAAGGCGGTGCTGCTTGCTTGTCTATACTCACTGATTTTCCATCATTTCAAGGTAGGCCAGAATTTTTAAATCAAGCACGCAATGCAACCCATTTACCAACATTGCGGAAAGACTTTTTATTTGATACCTATCAAGTATATGAAGCACGGGCTTTGGGTGCAGATTGCATTTTAATCATTCTTGCTGCGATAGATGATGATTGTGCAAAAGCATTAGAAGACACAGCCTTTGAACTGGGGATGGATGTTCTTATTGAAACGCATAATGAAGTGGAAATGGAACGTGCATTAAAACTAAAATCGGAAATGATAGGGATTAATAATCGTAATTTACGTGATTTTTATGTTGATCTCGCAGTGACCGAGCGACTTGCTCCAATGGTGCCTGAAGACAAACTTCTAATTGGTGAAAGTGGTATCTTTACCCATGAAGATTGCTTGAGATTAACCAAAAGCAATGTCAAAAATTTCCTGATCGGTGAAAGCCTTATGCGGCAAGATAATGTTGCATTAGCGACCCGTCAACTACTTGACATTTAAAGCTTAAAATAAGCGATAGGAATTTAATATGTCAAATAAGCTAACTCATATTGACGAGCATGGCGCCGCCCACATGGTTGATGTTGGCCAAAAGCATGAAACAGAACGTAAGGCCGTTGCCGAAGGTTGTGTTATCATGGCAAATGAAACACTTATCGCTATTACTGAAGACCGTATTGCTAAAGGTGATGTGCTAGCTGCAGCCCGCATCGCCGGTATTATGGCGGCTAAAAAGACATCTGATCTCATTCCTCTTTGTCATCCACTTATGCTAACAAAGCTAAGTGTTGATTTGTTGCCAGACGCATCTCTTCCAGGCATAAGGGTTAAAGCAACCGCTGCTCTAACAGGCAAAACTGGTGTTGAAATGGAAGCATTGACAGCCGTATCAATTGCCTGCCTTACAATTTATGACATGGCTAAAGCAATTGATAAGTCGATGACGATCACTAATATCGAACTTAGTGAGAAAACTGGCGGCAAATCAGGCAATTGGCTACGCCAGCAAGATTAATTAATTGTTTATTTTGTTAAGGCTTTCCGGTCATTAAATTAGATGTTAGCTTGAATTGTTGTTTTTTAAATAGCCTTTAAATGAAATAGTCATGTTCTCCAATAAAGTTGTAACTGATTATTTTAATCATATGATGAGATAGGATAGACAATGGCACTTATGACAGTTGATGAAGCCCTTGACAGGTTAACCAACAAGGCAACTCTTTTAGAAAGTGAAACCATTGATATCAGCTTTGCGGGTGGGCGTTTTTTAAGTGAACCACTTATAGCCAAACTTACACAACCGCCGTTTAATTCATCAGCAATGGATGGCTATGCGGTCATGAATGATAAAGAAATTGCCGCTGGAACAAAATTTAAAATCGTTGGTGAAGCCGCAGCAGGGCACATGTTCCATGGTGAGATTAATGCTGGTGAAGCGATCCGAATTTTTACCGGTGCCCCTGTTCCAGATTCAGTCAACACTGTTATCATTCAAGAAAACATTACAAAACTTGACAATCAAACTATTGAATTAACCCAAAATGCAGCACTTCACGCCAATATTCGTCCTGCGGGTGGCGATTTTGCAAAAGGCGATGTTATTTTACCAATCGGCACCAAACTAACACCGTCAGCTATAGGCCTTGCAGCAGCGAGTGGTTATGACACTTTGTCCGTTATCAGATCACCTCGCATTGCTATTTTATCCACTGGCGATGAATTGGTACCAGCTGGTACAACACCGGGTGAAGGTCAAATTATTGCTTCAAATGGCTATGCCTTGGCACAACTTGTGATGGATAATGGTGGTGAGGTTATTGATCTTGGTATCGTCGCCGATGATCGCGCTGAAATCCATTCCGCGATTATTGCCGCAAAACAACAAAGAGCCGACATACTCATTACAAGTGGTGGGGTTTCGGTTGGTGACTATGACCTCGTACAAGAAGTCATGAAAAAAGCTGGAATGGAACTCGATTTTTGGAAAATTGCGCTTCGCCCAGGCAAGCCTTTAATGTTTGGCAGTATCAATAATAACGAAAATGAAATGCTCGTTTTAGGGCTACCAGGTAATCCGGTTTCTGCCCTAGTCACAGCAACTCTTTTTCTATTACCGATGATGGACAAAATGCGCGGCAATCAGACCACTCAACACATAATCAATGCCAAATTAACTAAAGAACTTAAAGCAAATGGTCCTCGTCGTCACTATATACGTGCTACGATGAAAAGCGATGAACACGGCATTTTGCATGTGACGCCAGCGGCATCTGCAGATTCATCGCTTATGAAGATTATGGCACAATCAAATTGTCTTATTGTTAATGAAATTGATGCCCCTGCTTTAAAAATCGGCGATACAGTCAAAATACTTATTCTTTAATATTCTCAAAACCTTTGCCCCTAAACACACATTTTATAATATGGATGTTAAATAATGTGTGTTTGCAAAGTTTTACTTCTATGCTTAATAAAAACATTACTTTTGCTTTATATTTATGTCTGCAGCAATACCATTTGAATTGTTGTCGAAAGATAAAAAGCTAAACTGCAATTCCAATGCATGCGGGTTAATTTCATGAAAAAAGTTTTTAATGTAATAATACAGGCATTTTTAGTAATAACTTTTCTTAACATAACATTAAGTTACGCACAAAACCTAAACAAGCAATCAACGGCCACTGCATCAAACCTGCCTTTCAATAAAGAGGCTTTTTTAGATCGTTTTAAAAAAAGTTTTGGCCGCAAAACTATCGTAACCGTTGCAAGTGTAGCAGTAGACAAGCAAAATATAATTTTAAAAGATGTTATTATTAGCGGTGATGTTTTAACACCTGACACAAGATTTAAAACTATAACATTTACAAATGTAAGAGCTATTCCCCATGGCGGATTTTTAATTTCCAATGTAATCATCGATAAAGTATTTTATCGATACGAAAAAAGTACGTTAATCGCCAATACAATATTGCTTAATGGCGCAGCCCTACCGCCTAATGAAGGGATATATAACCAAAATATTGGCTTTAGCTACGACAGAGGAACCTTTAAATCGATTCAATTGCTCGATGATAAGAATAACCCGCTCGGATCGCTTCAAAATGGTGAAATTAGACTAACGCGCTCGATACGCGATAATCCAGTAAAGTTTAAAATTAAAATTGCCAACATTAATGTTGAAGTCAAGAATTTTCCAGTTGGCACATCGCGAACAGATCTTATCAATATGGGATACAGTCGCGCCAGTGGTAATCTTGTCCTGAATGGTGCATATGGTGGCAAAAATGCCTTATTACAGCTAGATCAATTCAATCTAACCCTCAATAAGGGTGGCAAGCTAAATGCACAATTAAAGATGGATGGCATTACCATAGACTCGCTCCTCACTGTACTAACCCTACAGCGTGAAAATGATCATGGAAAAATTGATAAGTCTCGCATGGCTTTAGGTATGCTTGGGCAAGTTCAAAGATATAATTTCTTTAACGGATCATTTGTTTTTAAAGATAATGGTTTAACCAATAAAATAATCAATGCACAAGCAAAACGAGAAAATAAAACACCTCTTCAATTAAAAGAAGAATGGGCAAATGGTCTGCCTGGATGGCTATCGTTTGCCAAAAAGACAAGTTTTTTTGAACAAGCTAAAAATCAAATAATTATTTTTATAAATAACCCCCAAACATTACAATTTGAGTTAAAACCCATGGGGCGTACATCATTGGTGATGTTAGCACTTACCGGAAAAATCAATCCCGAAAGCCTAATTAAGCAATTAAAACCGTCAATTCACGCCAATTGAACACTTAAATGCTTAAACTTAAAAGGTAATCCTATTCACTAAAAACACCAAACAAATAGATTATTGATTCTGTCTTATCCATATCATCGCAAGCGAAAACAATACTTTCATAAAGACATCAAATAGATATGACTTGAATCACTAATCTATTTACGCCCCCACAAAAAAGAACATCAATAGAACAAAATTTTAAATATAATAATTTCAATCAGTTAAGCCCCTTGCAAAATAAGAACAAATCATGTACAAATGATTCATGTGAATAATCAATCCAGGGTTTAAAAATCCTGAAAAGGTGGTGTAAGATGTCTCAGAAAACATTACGACTTGTTGAGGATAATACCGTGGATAAAACAAAAGCATTAGATGCTGCCCTGTCCCAAATTGAGCGAGCATTTGGCAAAGGCTCAATCATGCGTCTTGGGCAAAATGATACAGTTGTAGAAATTGAAACCATTCCCACTGGCTCTTTATCCCTTGATATTGCTCTGGGTGTAGGTGGCTTGCCTAAGGGGCGTATTGTTGAAATTTATGGGCCAGAAAGTTCTGGTAAAACCACCATGGCATTGCACACCATAGCCGAAGCCCAAAAGCTAGGCGGCATTTGCGCATTTGTTGATGCAGAACACGCGCTTGATCCAGTTTATGCTCGCAAGCTTGGTGTTGACCTTGAAAATCTTTTGATTTCTCAACCAGACACTGGCGAGCAGGCATTAGAAATTACCGATACTTTGGTGCGCTCTGGTGCTGTTGATGTATTGGTTGTTGATTCTGTTGCTGCTCTAACACCAAAAGCTGAAATAGAAGGCGAAATGGGTGACAGCCTCCCTGGCTTGCAAGCTCGTTTAATGAGCCAGGCATTGCGTAAGTTAACCGCTTCAATTTCACGCTCTAATTGTATGGTTATCTTTATCAATCAGATTCGCCATAAGATTGGCGTTATGTTTGGTTCACCTGAAACAACTACAGGGGGTAATGCACTAAAGTTTTATGCATCTGTTCGTTTGGATATTCGTCGTATTGGCGCGTTGAAAGATCGTGATGAAGTTGTGGGCAATCAAACCCGTGTTAAAGTGGTTAAAAACAAATTAGCTCCCCCATTCAAACAAGTTGAGTTTGATATTCTTTACGGTGAAGGTATCTCAAAAGTTGGTGAACTTGTTGATCTTGGCGTCAAAGCTGGTATTGTTGAAAAATCAGGTGCATGGTTTTCCTATAATTCTCAGCGTCTTGGTCAAGGTCGCGAAAATGCCAAGCAATTTTTGCGGGAACACCCAGAAGCAGCTCATGAAATTGAAGCAGCATTACGACAAAATGCGGGACTTATCGCCGAAAAATTCTTAGAAAATACTGGTCCTGAAGCAGATGATGAAAGTGCAGCCGGATAGTATTTAATTGATGTATGATATTAAAGGGAGTTAGTCAGTTCAGCTATCTCCCTTTTTGTTTTTGATTAAGGCTAATTTTTACTCATGTTAGACCTTATGAATATTATGGTTCTATGTTTATGTGGCTGTGTTTCGTTTTTTTACGCTAAAAACAAGATGCGTTTAACACTAATGTCGCATGTTTTAGAAAATTTTCCCTTGGCAGTTTTAACTAGATTTTTGCATGAGTAACGGAAGAATGGTTATAATATCTTCATTCACATTTTTCAGTCCAATAGAACGCCTTTTTGGGAATATCTTTTAATTTGTTAAGCATGAATTTGACGAATTCTTTAATGCCATTAATAAAGACTTGTCTTCATGCCAATTCATATTTCAAATGGTCAATACAAAAATGTCGCCGACTAGAGTCAGCCTAGCTATTGTAGGCGTAAAATTTATCGGAACTGGCTATAGAGGTATGATATACTCCGCCGCCTTTGATCGCTTTTAACGCGGTTTTTGAACAGTTTGACACATTTCTTTTAAACCTATGCATATAATTTAAAGATGCTAAATAGCAGCTTCAGAGCTTTACGAGCTAGCTTTAAAAGACAATAGAATTGAGGTACGATATTGGCATTGCGATGCCGCACTGTTCATTATGCAATTAGGCACTTAATTCAATCAAAGATTAGCAAATATAATCTCAAATTTTCTACTCAGAAATATTACAATCCATATAAGATTCATTTTGCACATAACATTATAAGCTTTGGAGAAACTGTGTATTTAGCTCCGCACACTCTTCTTTTTAAATGATGTAAAAGGACGTTTGCCCTTTTACACATATGTTTGTCAACCGAGTAAAATCTAGCGGTAAACCTCATCTTCGCTAGGAAAGGTACGATTTTTAACATCTTCAGCATATCGGGCAAAAGCTTTGTCCATCGCATGTTCAAAATGAGCATATTGGCGCACAAATTTAGCTTTATGATTGCTCATACCGAGCATATCTTCCATAACTAATACTTGACCATCACAGGCATTAGATGCGCCAATACCAATTGTTGGAATTGTAACCATCTGGGTTATTTTTTTAGCTAACGGCTCGACCACACCTTCAATAACTACCGCAAAAGCCCCTGCTTCTTCAATGGCCTTTGCATCTTTTTCAATTTCTTGCCAGCTTTCTTCGTTACGCCCTTGCGTCTTAAAGCCGCCAAAGGTGTTAAAAGATTGCGGAGTTAATCCAATATGCCCCATGACAGGAATGCCCCGCGCGGTTAAAAATTTCACGGTTGCAGCCTGTTTCATGCCTCCTTCAAGCTTAACCCCGCCGCAACCAGTTTCTTGCATAATACGCGCCGCATTGCGAAAGGCTTGTTCAGGCGATTCTTCATAAGAGCCGAATGGCATATCAATAATAACCATAGCCCTTTGCGTACCACGCATGACAGCTTGGCCATGAGTGATCATCATCTCAAGTGTAACGGGAATTGTTGAAGATAAACCATGAACAACCATTCCGACACTATCGCCAACCAGCAGGAAATCACAATATTCATCAGCAATCTGTGCCATAAAAACATGATAGGCCGTCAAGGACACAATCGGTGTCTGCCCCTTTTGTGCTTGAATTTGTGGGGCAGTTTTGCGGCGAATAGTGATGGGTTTGCTCATAATGGAGCCCTTTATGCAATAATGACTTAAAATGCGAATTGATATTTATGCCAAACCATATTTTGATCTAATAAGCAAATCAGCCGCGGTAAAAATATGGAGCATTTAGATGGCGGACGTTGCAATTTTAATCACCTCAATTGACATAATTGTAAGTATTAAGAGGGTTTCATAGCCACACAATCACTTTTCAAACAAAAAAATAGTTAATAGAGAGTAAAATGTTTATTTTCTGCTTTTTTATATTGTAAAAATATGAATTTATAAGTGCACTTATAACAATGCACGATAATGATTTTATAAACAGCATTATAAGCATGAACAAATTAACTTAGAAAGAAATGTATTATGGCGTTACAAGGAATGGGCATCGCCCTTATTATCTTAGCTGCCCTTATCATTCTTACCTTATTTAAAGGTATTAAAACGGTACCGCAGGGCTATAATTATACGGTCGAGCGCTTTGGTCGTTACACACGAACAATGGCACCAGGCCTTAACCTCATCGTCCCATTCATCGACAGCGTCGGGGCGAAAATTTCGATCATGGAACAGGTTCTTGATATCCCAACCCAAGAAGTTATCACCAAAGACAATGCATCTGTGTCAGTTGATGCTATTGCCTTTTATCAAGTGCTTAACGCTGCACAAGCTGCCTATCAAGTATCTGATCTCGAATACGCAATCATCAACCTAACCATGACCAATATTCGTACTGTTGTTGGTTCTATGGATCTTGATGAACTCTTGTCTAACCGTAACATCATCAATGACCGCCTATTGCAAGTGGTTGATGTTGCTGCTCATCCATGGGGCCTAAAAATGACCCGTGTGGAAATCAAGGATATCCAACCGCCACGCGATTTGACCGAAGCGATGAATCGCCAAATGAAGGCAGAACGCGATAAGCGTGCGCAAGTACTTGAAGCTGAAGGTGACAGAAACGCAAATATCCTGCGCGCAGAAGGCTTGAAGCAAGCGCAAATTTTGGAAGCTGAAGGTAAAAGAGAAGCTGCTTACCGCGAAGCTGAAGCGCGTGAGCGTTTGGCTGAAGCAGAAGCAAAGGCAACAGAGGCAGTCTCTCGGGCAATTGCCGAAGGCGATGTGCAGGCTATCAATTATTTCGTAGCGCAAAAATATACCGAAGCGTTAGGCAAAATCGGTTCAGCCAATAATAATAAGATTGTGTTAATGCCATTTGAAGCATCATCGCTCATTGGCTCTCTCGGTGGCATTGGTGCCATCGCCAAGGAAGTATTTGGCGGCGATTCAAAACCATCAACCAAACCAGTACAAAGACGCGCTGGCTTTGACAACGAATAAACACTAAATAGTTTTTGATGATTATACTCTGTTGATTTTTATTTTACAATTTGCAGAGTATATAATTTCTTCAATCAAAGGTATTTAACATACGGTTTTTACAAAAATCAGATGTACTTACAAAGACTAAGATGAAATATTATATAACCATATTTTCACCTTATTCGCTTTTAAATTGTAAGATATTTTTAAAATATTTCACTGATTATAAAATTTAACATTTATATTAGCTTTAACGCCGATATATATAATTAATTTTGTACTGATATTGCAATTTTTCTTAACACCGCCAATTTAAGATAAAAAGCAATTTACAACGTTATTTTATTTCATCGCCTTTTAGAGGTCTTAAAATATGCAAATGGATAGGCTGAATGTTAGATTTTTTTGAAATACTTGGTTATTGGTGCTGGCTTATTGCAGGCTTTATATTGCTAGTCTTAGAGCTGTTTGTCGCCGGTGTCTATCTTATGTGGTTTGGCTTAGCAGCCATTGCAACAGCAATTGTTGTTTGGTTGTTAGAAGGTCATTTTCCAATTTTTGCAATGTGGCAAACACAGCTTTTTATATTCATTATTTTTTCAGTCATCACCGTATTAATCGGTGTCAAGCTTAACCAAAAAAGCAAAATGACTGATGCACCATTTTTAAATAATCGCACTGAAGAATTAATTGGCTACGTCTCCACCCTTGAAGAACCAATCATCAATGGCAAAGGCCGTTTGAGAATCGGCGATTCATTATGGAATATTATTGGGCCTGATCTGCCTCAAGGCACCACTGTGCGAATAAAATCTTATCAAAATGGATTTTTTGAAGTTGAAAGCATTAACTAGATCAAGAGTTGCAATTTAAAACAAACCCCATAACAAAAGTTACGGGGTTTTTAGTTTATAGCGATGAAAAGATAAAACTGCTTTTTTAAATATTTTAGGCGGTAATTTGTGTTTTCCCTATTTCACCCAGCCAGATAATTCTTGACGCACGAGTGTTTCAATAATTTTTATACCCAAATCACTCGCATTGAGACATGGAATGTGTGAAAAATTAACCCCGCCATTTTCATGAAAGCTTTCGGCTGCTTCATGGCCAATTTCATCAACGGTTTCAAGACAATCAGACACAAAGCCTGGATTAAACACCGCAATGGATTTTATCCCCTTTGTAGGCAATTCATCAATTGTTTTATCACTATAGGGCTGCAACCATTCTTCAGGACCAAAACGTGATTGAAAGGTCATTAGCAGCTTATCTTCCCCTAAGCCCATTTTTTGCCGTAAAGCATTGGTAGTTTTTGCGCAATCTTGCGGATAAATATCACCGCGTTTTGCGTAACTTTGTGGAATACCATGATAGGAAGCGACCAGAACATCTGGTGTAAAATCGAGCGTTGCCAAATGATTATCAATAGATTGTGCCAAAGCATCAATATAAACAGGATGATCGGGATAAGACGGCACCGTACGAATAGCTGGTTGCACCCGATGGGTTTTTAAAGCGTCAAAAAACGCATCATTCACCGTCGCCGTAGTTGTTGCTGAATATTGCGGATAAAGCGGAAATAATACAATCTTATCGCAGCCTTGCTGTAATAATCTGCTTGTCACCTGGTCGATCGATGGCTGTCCGTAACGCATCGCCCAATCGACGACTATGGTGTCATCATTGTTAAGATCTTGTAATTGCGCTGCCAGTCTTTCTGCTTGCAAGCGCGTATAATGGCGTAATGGCGATTCATTGGTTTCCTTAAACCAAACACGATCATAAGCTGCGCCAGATTTTTTAGGGCGAATGCTTAAAACAATGGCTTGTAAGATCGGCTGCCAAACGAAACTTGGCCATTCAATAACACGTTTATCTGATAAAAATTGCGATAGATATTTACGCATATTCCAATAGTCTGTTCCATTTGGTGTCCCAAGATTAACAAGAAGGACACCAATTTTTGACTTACGCGCTGGCTGCATAATATTGAAACTTTCATTATTTTATAAAACTAGTGAATATTACATTTCTTTAAATAGGTAATTTTTATCAAGTTTTAAGAGATATCTGAAAATTTGTCAAAATTATAAAAGCCTTACATTTAGACACACCAATGCCTAGCTCAATAGGATAATACTGATATAATAAAATGCAATTTGATACCATCTAAGATGGCTTATTGCCTTGTTAAAGTAAAGTGAGAACCAGACTCGGTCGTGCATAACAATCTACTATAGCCTGATAAAGCGCAGTTTACGCGTGACACCGTACCACGTACCAACGACCTCATCTCAAGAGAAACCATCTCCGGAGACGTCATTGCATAATTGCCTTCTGATAATTTTTCTTGTGTATCAATCGATCGTGTTTCAAAAATCCCATTACGGAAAGAAGAAAAAGCAACACCTTCTGAATCAATCCATTGTCCTTCAATGCCACGACTAACCTGCGGCTGTACAACAGGGTTTATTGGCCCATTCATATCTGGTGCTATACAACCACTGAGCGCAAAACCAACTATTGCAGTAGAGACAAGGGATATTAAAAACTTCATTTTTTACTCCAAACCCATTTGGGCAATTATAATGGATAAAACAACTATTCCCAATATTGGGCTAAAATAATGGATTGCATTCTTTCATAGGAACATTCTAAACAATGTTTCAACTTTTTGGTGCAACTTTTGTCATAATTTTTTAGAGCGTTTATTTTACTGTTTATCATCGTCATAAAAGTAACAATACGTTATTAAATAATTCTGTTTTTTTTCAAAGCAATGGAAACTTTAAATATTTCGTTAAAAAAGTGCCAACTGTTGCATTTATTCATCAATAGGAAAGAATATGCGTATCCGATCATAGATTTAAATATTTTAGTTAAACAAAATATATAATCAAGCTATATAATTTTGATAAATTTCATCCATTTGAGGACTATCCCTATCCTCCACTTAAAATTGACGCTTCCAAAACTATGTTATCGGCAGCAGATAATGGATAACCACGATCTCATGCGATGAACAGAAGCGTTTAAGATACGCAATCGCCTCAGTTACGAAATACGTAGTTTAGAATATAAAGAATTGATATGGCTTCACATGCAACTAATTTATCTACAAACCGTTATACTGGTAACTAGGAGTATTAAATATAATGGTTAGTACAATTTTAGTTGCCATGGAAGACTTAGGTCGTAGGCAACGTATTTCCAAGTTGCTGATTAATCAGGGGTACCGCATAATCGAAGCGAGTAGTGGTTATCATACATTAGACTTGCTTCGAAGACGTCCCAATATTATTTTAGCACTATTAGATTTGCAGATGTCCGATATTAATGGATTAGATTTCATTGATACACTAAGGACGGCTGGAATCCGCTCACCGATCATTATTGTGTCCTACAAGGATGAAAGCAGAGATTTAGCACGTGCGATCGAGTCTGGTGCAAATGATTTTATCATTGATCCGTTTTCTGACATACGCCTTATGGTGACGATAAAAAATACTATGCAACGTGCTGCTATAGAGCGCGAGATTAAAAGCATGCATAGATGCTTTGAAGGCAATCTGCACTTTTCGGATCTGGTGGTGAACAGCCTTGCTATGCAGACCACAGTCATGGTGGCAAAAGACATTGTCGAACACGAACACAATGTCATAATAACCGGAGAACAAGGGACAGGTAGAAATAGTATTGCAACTATAATACATAGGGAAAGCGGGTATGAAAGTGCAACTTTGCGTAATATTCAATGCCGCTACTCTTTAAACCATGAAGAATATGCAGAGGATTGGAAACGCAACGTTGAAAGAGCACTCGATAATTTTTCAAACGGGACACTACTTTTCCTCAACATTGAAAGCCTTACACAAAAGGCGCAAGATTTTCTTTATGATCGGTTAATTAAACTCGGCGTCGAAAATAATCACCATATACGATTGATTGCGACGACAACCCCTGAAATAAATGAAATATTAGCAGAGGGGCAATTTCACAAGAAACTATATAAACTATTCGCGCAAAGACAATTGTCCATACCTCCACTTAGAAATCGACGAGAAGATATAACCGATATTGCAAAAAACCTTTTAATTCATATTATAACAGAGACAGGCTATTCGCATGTTTCTGGACTATCAAATTCGGCTATCAATTTTCTATCGCAATATGATTGGCCCGATAATATTCTCGAGTTAGATAGAATATTGTTTCGCGCCGTACTTCTAAGCTCTGGGCCCCTTTTATCCATTGCTGATTTCCCGCAACTTGTGAAAGGCGAAGTTTCAGAACCCGAAAGCAAAGAGCAAACCAAAGGCTCCGGTTCTGATGATTTTTTCTTTGATAAAACTGGTCATATTTGCTCTCTCGATGCACTTGAACGCATGGTAATAAAAACCGCTATGACACGCTATCAAGGACGTATTAGCGAAGTAGCACGCCGTTTAAAAATTGGTAGATCGACTCTCTATCGAAAGTTAGTAGAGCTAGAGATTGATACCGAAAATAGTTATATGTAGAATTAATACTACCCATTTTAGATGCCTTGCCGCTAAAAAAATCTTGCCCTCAATTACTTGTTTTTAAACATCGAGGGCTAGCACAATTTGAAAGTAGTTTTTAGAGCAGCTTAGGGCAGGATTTTTAAATAGAGGCAACACTTAAACAACTGCTAGATGATCTTAAAATCATCCTTAAATAACACTCTTAGGTGTTAGCCCCTATATTTAATCAATCATGGGAGACAAATCATATCAAACGATTCCCTCAGTAGAAGGTAAACCGCACCACATTGTCCAAAGCGTCTATTAAAGGAACGGTTATAATTGTCCATCAATTCTTTAATTTACCGATGGCTTGACTTTGAGCCTTTTTTTGCCGCATCTGTAACGATGAACGGGGATAATCATGGTATCAACCATCATATATTCATAATCAAGCTCATCTGATGTAGATTCAAATATCGGCTCAAATACATTCTAGCATGACCAACCATCAAAACGCTCAAAGACTGCGTACTAGCTAGCAAAGATTGTAGGCAAATCCCACCTAAGTATGTTGCTACTGCTTTTTATAAGACAGCATCAAAATATATAAACGGTTGTCATTGCCACTGCGATAGTGATGGCTCTTTTTGGCTAAGTACAGTGACTCGATGAGTAAACATCGTTGATCTGTTAGAACTAGTCAAACTATGATATTCATCCTTAAAAGATGATAGAAACACAGTTTAAATCATTTAGGAATTCTAAATATCAACACAGCTAAGCAATACATTACCACATGAAACGTATCTAATAGACAATTGTTGCAACAACATTATCACGATAATTCCCAACTTCAGGCGAAAAATTTCCTTTTGGATTTATCTTACCATCAATTCTTATTGTCTGTTCAGCCCCGGTTGCGGTCCCCTTATAGGTATCAACACCCTCAGTATTTCCCCAAATCATTTGTGTATTAGGTAAATATAAATCATAGGCAATTGTCTTTGTGTCATCAAAAACAGCTCCCGTTGAAAATTTAGACATGCGACGATCGGTAGTACTTTTGTTTCGCCCACCATCCAACTTTATCTCATAGGATGCATTTAGATTACACACTACCCCCAATTCACCATAAGCAACGATGTTCGCGTTTAATCGCGTATGCATACCAAAGTTAATGTGGCGTTTAATTCTAAATTGACATGACGGTAATACCTGAGCAGTAACGGTAATTGTAACGGGTTCCGATATATCGGGAAAATTTGCACATGAAGTTCTTCCACCCACGCTTCCACCACCAGCACCTGAACGCAGCGTAACTTTATATTGATTGGAATACTTTCCGGCAGGTAGATTAGGTTGATTAAAATTAAAAACTGCGAATAAATTAAACCACAAACTAACATTCATAGGCCCTGACGGAGTCCCCGTCCCCCGCCATGGTTCTTGAGTAGATAAGGAAACTCCTGGCACCTGAACCCCGTCACCTACTCTAGCGCCAACATCTAGATTATTTAAATAATAATTATACATAAGTTTATGTTCTGACGCAGGATTGCCATCAAGATAAAGATACCTAGGATCAGCACTCTGTCCGCTTTCCAGCGATTCAATCCCGACACAAACCGAACCGGAAGCAAACCATGAATTATTAGCCATTTGATAAAAATCACTAGAACAGGTGGGTTTAAGATCACTATCAGCTCTACCCTGTTTAATTAATAAGCCGCTAATATCACCAAAATCAATAACTGAAGATCCATTCAGTTTACACACCATCCTACCAGATTGCCACGCATTTTGCGCATAAGCATCATTATGAATAGAGAAAACTAACATAGAAGAAAATAAAGTAGCCACTAAACCATAACAAGAAGCTTTCTTTTTTAGTGTAGCCCCATTTGAATTCATAATTCCAACATTCCTCTCATAATAATCTGTAATCAAATAGAATTGCTAAATTTTAAAATAATATTTGCCGAGTGACGTAACTCATTACAAACCAACCACTATAAGAAATACCAATTTTGTCTCACTTCTTACCAACCATCAATTCCATTTAAATCTATAAACGTTATGTGCTAAGCAACATGAAACTTATCTTTGATTTGCGCGCCCCATTGGGCGACAGACAATAGTTTGGCTACCTGACTGCAACCCAGGATTAACTGACGCTTCAATAACAGCTTCACACGTATTGCCATTTTTTTCCAAGACATGAAGTGTTGCGGGTAAGCTAATCTGATTAAGCTGTATAACAGCAAGTCCGTCATAACCGATATCGAAACCAACGTCAGATCCTGCGACTTGCGCATAAGATCCAACCTCAATTGTATTACCATCAGTTCCTTTTAAAGAAACATATAAGTATTGATCACCTGTTGCTCCGCCGAAGTGCACTACAACACCACTTTGCGCTGCTGGACGGACGTCTTCATCGGTTTTATCCACAATAGCATCCGGAGGTAAACTATTCATATCTAGCGAGATATTAGACGTCGTATATGAAAGAAGATCTGGAACTACCAATCTGCCATTGCGCCATGTAGTACCATATTTTTGATTATTAACTTTAACACCAACATCAGGCACACCAACGTTCACAACGGCAAATGAATCTTCAATACGTGTCGTAGGCATTAAAGCACCATCGGCATAGACCACCCCACCAGCCGCACTTGCTGTTGCACGCCAAGTATCTTCATACTGATCAATGGATGCACCTAACAAGGCGACAGACGTACGGTACTGTCCATCGGCTCCACGCTGTGTGCGTTTACCTTCAGTATCACGAATTGCCCAACCATAATCACCAACATTACCACCGAGGCTTTTAGCCACTTGTGACGTAAAACGAGATCCTTCATGGTCTGTAGTAACATTTGTGGAAGCGCTATATCCTTTATCAAAGGTAAACGAAAGCCCCGCAAAAACGCTATAGGCGTCAGAATCTTTCAGATTAACAAATCCGGTTGCGTAACCATAAATTCCATGCCCAAAACTGCGACTACTGGACACACTTAAATATTTTGAATCCTTTTGATCCCAGTAATCCACCTCAGTATAACTTAGTGTAATCGTAGCAGGATCAAACCGTAGATTGGTACTTAAAGACAACTGATTAACAGCTTTGGCAGGCCTAGCAGAGGCTCGGCTAAGAGCACGATAACTATCATTAGAAAAATCAATATTTTCCCAATCAATATCTTCAGTAATATCGCGATTTTTACGATCGACAATTGAGGCCGTATCATTGTAGTTGCTATAAGTCCTTTGCGTCATTGCATTAAAATAAAAACCCCAACGCTCCAACTGTAAATTTGCATATAGTTGTTGCCCTGTTTCACTCTTATAACTACTAGCACTACCGGCAACAGAAAGACGACCTAGGTCTCCAATAGTGAAAACAGCACCCAAACCGCCATTAAAGAAATCACTACCAGCTTCTGCATGTGCCTCACCAGTCAAACTATTTGTAAAACCATAACGAGTAGTACCTGAAACAAAGAAATCACTGGAATAACTACCAGACTTACTACCATAATTAGTACGTGGGACACCTGCCTCAACGGCGAAATCCCATAAACCTTTGGCTAATAAATCACTTGAAGCGTAAAATGAAATTTCTTTTACAGACTCTTGCCCCATGGCATCACGAACGACAAGTCGCGCAGAATTAGCACCAGTAACAACAGGAATATCTGTCAAAGAGAAAGGTCCGGTTGGAACATCTGAAACCGCGCGCTGAGCATTATTTATATAAAGATCAACAGCTGATGGAACTGCTGCAGATCCCGAAAGCTCAGGCAATGCCATTGTAACAAGATTGTCGCGGAGATCAAAATTTCTACGCAGTTGAACACCGCCTAACCGCGTAGAGCGCGACCACGAAACACTTCTTGTTATCAAATCGCCCACTTGATAAGTCATCATACGCTTTTCATCAGAATACGTCCAATAACTATCAAGGCGAATAGCATCGCTTCTATCACGACCAAAGCCTTGAGATGAATAGCGTAATAATTCAGATGTATAAAATGTGCCAAACTTACCCGAGACACGCCCATCTATTGTGGCGGAAACGCCTTGAAAATCCCAAATATCCTTAAAATTTTCATGCCCAGAATCGGCGTAAATATTATAGTTCAAAACAGCCGCCAAATCTGACTGTGGCTTTATTTCACCTTCTGAACCGCCAGAGCGAGCAGCAGCAGCTAATGGATTTAGACTTAAGGCATAAGGAGCCAAGGCATCAGGATCAGTAGTAATAAATGCTAATGTTTCAGTGCGGGGATCAAATGTAAATTGTACATTCTTTAGCGCAGATAAGCTAACCCACCCATCGTTGTTTGTGGCAGATCGTTGAGGCAATATACCGATCCCACGAAGTACATCGGCATTCATAATGAATGAACCGTCGGCTAACTGTCGAACTGCGATCAAATTAGGACGGGTCTCACCATTAACAGTAACGTCAACAAAGGCATCAGCTTGCTGACCAGATAAACCGTCTACAGCAGCACCGACAGACTCCCCCTCCTGATAACTAAGAGCCGCTAACTCATCAACAGATCCGCTTTGGACATTAGTTGCACTGGTATAATTAGAGGAAGCTACTTCATCAGAAGTCATCCACTGCACATCATCATTTATCTGCTGAGCAAAGCCATCTGAAGTAAAACACCCCAAAAAGGCACCACTTGCCAATAAAAGAGCCATACGACTAGAACTATAAAGCAGTTTACGTCCCGCCTTTTTGCTATATTCACATTTCATCCTATATGCCCCCAATAGGAATTCAAATTTTAGACATTCCGAAAATGCCATCCGATCTAACTTGCCCCGAACAAATTTGAACGAAATTAAATCAAATAAACATCGCGCTCCTTATTGCAGAGGATACTCAATTTGCCCCACATCAGATGTAAACCTTATTCTATCAGGCTTACCGCCACCCCTTGTGGCCACAAAGAATCGAAAATCAGATCCAGGCAAAGCATATCCGACGAGCTTCGACTTAGCTCCAATAACTTGCCCTCCAGCAAGAAGGAAAACGTCGGCCATACGAATACGATTACTTCCTCTATTGGTTGCAGTGATGTTAAAACCACCAGAAGCCGGTTGAGCAAAAAATGAGATACTAGCTTGAGAAGCGCCTACACCACCCGTACCAGGAGAAAAAAATACGGGTACAACTTGACGTAACACCATGCTTACACCAGCTGAGGATTCACCGGCATTATTGGTCCGCAATGCAGAAGGTGGAATCTGATCTACAAAGACCCGATAAGCCTCTTGACCCAATACTGGTCCCTTAGCAACGCGTGACACTCTTACCGTAGCGACACCACCAGGCTTAACAGAAACAAATGGTGGCGTAATCACAACATCATTTGTTGGCGCATAATAATCTTTACCGCCTTTTTGCTGCCAACGAAAAACACGAACCTGCAGACGAACTGGCATACGACTTGTATTTCGAACCATAATATTATCTGCAACTTTAGGTGGTTTCACATCCAAAACCAAAGGCATAACAGTTAAACTCACACCATTAGCCAGTTCCTGCGATTGCACCGCCCCTGTCGCCAAAGCCAAATAAATTATGATTAAAGCCAATATCCGCATCTATTTATCCACCAAACTTAAAAAGAAATTTAAAATGGGGCAGGAGAACACTCCCACCCCAAAGCTTCCAAATGGAAGCAATATTTATTAGTAGGTAAGAGTTGCAACCAATGCGTCAGTATAAGTACCAACAGCTGGCTGCGTTTGGGTCGCAGGAATTGCTGGGATACAGATGGCAAAATAATGTGAAGCCGAACCATTCATAGTACCAGAACTAGCATCAATATTACCAGTAAATGGACGGGTCGCATCCCAACGCTCACCACCACAAGCACGCGATGAAAGGTTAACTGCTTTATAAACATCATAAGCAATTACACCAGTACCACTGCTAAGTTTACGACCTACAGGCAAGCCACCAGACGCTGCAGAATTACTACCTTCACTGAGGCTCAAGCTATAATCACCAGCATTAGCCGCGTTGCCACCATTACAATCCACAACAACCTCACGTGTTTCAACTAAATTTGTTGAAATGCGTGAATAAGTGCCGAAATTCACGTTACCGGAATTATTAGGGAAGTTCACAGTACAACCAGTAGTAATACTAACTTCAACCTGCAAGTCAGCAGTTGCTGGACTAGTTGACTGAGCCTGAGCCAAGCCCGCACCCATTGCCAAAACACTGACTGTAGCCAAAGTTTTTAAAATAATACGTTTCATTTGATAACTCCTAATTCTAAGCACAGTTTAAGAAATTCTGCACACCCAATGCAGAACTTTAATTTGCCACTGATAAATCACTGGCAAATTAAAAACACTTCACGAAAATCAAAGGATTTTTGTTGAAACAACCCAGACACCCCGAATGGGTTATAATTGCATGTTCAAATGAATTAATATTTACTTGGACAAAACAAATAACAAAAATTTAACTTCAATTATTAATAGAAATAAATAATTTACTTCAACTCAATAAATAAAATCGCCCCCGACTTTAACGCTTAACAGTTATCTACCATTCAAAATATCTTAAATCAATATAGTTTTAGTAAAAAAAATCATATAATGCACAAATACAACATTTTAAACATTATTAATATTTAAATATCTTAAATATCATATAATAATATTAGTAAATTTTAATTAGATACTTTACAAATTACATAAATATACAATTACACCAATAAAAATACATATAATAATTACAACAAACCTAACAATCTATAAATTTGTAAATACAAATTCTAGAAACAATATATTTATTAAATTGAATAAAAATAATGGAATAACAGAGATAATATTTACTTTTAATTATTATATCAAACTTAACGATACTTATTTCAATTTCCGGATTACTGGGCAGTTAAAGCGCCACTCACACTTCTTTAAGTAAAGGTATAAATACTCTTTTGGAATACCATTAAAGCGACGCATATGTCGTTTGGCTAGGCTTTAGAATAGCTCTACTCCATTGACATGAATGCGCTCATCCACAAAGGTTTTTGCCCGAAGGTTTCAAATGCATGATCCGCTCACGGTGAAATTCAGACACATCAAGATCATCATAGGCTGCAAATTGTTTGTATAAACAATGAAATTTGGTTTGATTGATTACTTAGTAATCGATAAAAGCGTTTGGTACAGGCATTAGGGAAACGCAAAAGCATTATTTTTACGATTGCGTTTTGACAATTTGAATATGAGTGTTTTACTACAAGATCTATGTTTTTGTACCTTTAGCCACACCAACAAAATAACTCTCATCAAGTTCAATTTAACCGCCTATAAGTTAAAACGCTTATTCTTCAAGGCGGGAAGCTATCTCCTCTCACAGTTTACGGAAATAAAGCGTAGCTGTGTTTCTGTTTACGCTTGTTAAAACCGTTGTAGAACCAGCCTTTAATCCTTAAAAGAAATACTTAATGAACTCCACTTTTTACTTATCAAAGGTAAATTTAACGCAGTCACTTATTCATTGGATACCAATAGCTGCTTTAAACTATCTACACCAGCCCCAATATTTTACATCATGTAGGCTGGTGATTATCATAACTTCAAATAGATTTCGAAAAATTGATTTGCAACCATAAACACATCTGCGATCCTTGGCGCCAAATAAACTAGATCGGAATCACTATGCCAGCATTGCCATATATTGCGCCCATTCTTTTGCTATTAGCTTCAAATGTATTTATGACTTTTGCTTGGTATGGCCATTTAAAATTCCCAAATCGCCCACTAATGCTGATTATATTTATAAGTTGGCTCATCGCATTTTTCGAATATTGCCTTGCAGTTCCAGCAAATCGTATGGGGCATAACGTTTATTCAGCAGCGCAATTAAAAACAATACAAGAAGTCATTACCTTGATTGTATTTGCATTTTTCTCAGTAGCATTTTTAGGTGAAAAACTCACACTTAACCATTTGGTCGGCTTCTCATTCATCTGCCTTGGTGCTTATTTTGTATTCAAAGGTCCGTTATAATACGCTTTGTACTTTTACTAACCATTTTCCAATGCTATAGAAATTAATCACATTAACGAAGAGGAACATTTAATGGCAAAGATCAAAGTTGAAAATCCTGTTGTTGAGCTAGACGGCGATGAAATGACACGGATTATTTGGCAACTCATTAAAGACAAGTTGATTCACCCTTATCTTGATGTTGATTTGAAATATTATGACCTTTCAATTGAAAATCGTGACGCAACCGACGATCAGGTAACAATTGATTCTGCAAATGCTATCAAAAAATATGGCGTTGGCATCAAATGTGCAACCATAACACCGGATGAAGCACGCGTAGAAGAATTTAAGCTAAAGAAAATGTGGAAGTCGCCAAACGGCACTATTCGTAATATTTTAGGTGGCGTAATTTTCCGTGAACCAATTATTTGTGAAAATGTTCCGCGTCTTGTTCCAGGTTGGACTCAACCAATTGTTGTTGGTCGTCATGCATTTGGCGATCAATACCGCGCAACAGATTTCCGTTTCCCTGGTAAAGGAAAGCTAACAATCAAGTTTGTTGGCGAAGATGGTGAAGTTATTGAACATGATGTCTATGATGCACCAAGTTCTGGTGTGGCGATGGCTATGTATAACCTCGATGATTCCATTCGTGACTTTGCCCGTGCATCATTAAATTATGGCTTGCAACGCAATTTCCCTGTCTACCTTTCAACCAAAAACACTATTTTGAAAGCTTATGACGGTCGCTTCAAGGATATATTCCAAGAGGTTTATGATGCAGAATTTAAGGGAGAATTTGAAAAACGCAAATTATGGTATGAGCACCGCCTTATCGATGACATGGTTGCTTCTGCTCTTAAATGGTCTGGTGGCTATGTTTGGGCATGTAAAAACTATGATGGTGATGTGCAGTCTGATATTGTTGCCCAAGGTTTCGGCTCACTTGGCCTCATGACTTCAGTTCTCATGACACCCGATGGTAATACAGTTGAAGCGGAAGCGGCTCACGGTACAGTTACCCGCCATTATCGCCAATATCAAAAAGGCGAAGAAACCTCAACAAACTCTATCGCTTCTATTTTTGCGTGGACGCGTGGTCTTGCTCATCGTGCAAAGTTAGACAATAATCAAGCACTTAAA
The DNA here is from genome assembly GCF_014117425.1 of Bartonella sp. HY038. Classification (NCBI taxonomy): domain Bacteria; kingdom Pseudomonadati; phylum Pseudomonadota; class Alphaproteobacteria; order Hyphomicrobiales; family Bartonellaceae; genus Bartonella; species Bartonella sp. HY038. Next base: position 1,229,757 of record NZ_CP059725.1, on the reverse strand, counting down.
GACTTTGCATTAACTCTTGAAAAAGTTTGCGTTGATACAGTTGAATCAGGTTTCATGACTAAGGATCTTGCTTTATTAGTAGGCCCAGATCAAAAATGGCTATCCACGACAGGCTTCCTCGATAAAGTTGACGAAAATCTGCAAAAAGCAATGAATAAGTAACATTCTTGCTGAATGAATGAATAAAAGCCAGGCAAATTTTGATATTTGCTTGGCTTTTTATTTTATCGAAAAGAACATTTTTTACATTTGCTAATATGAATTAGAATAAAAGAGCCCTAAGTTAGAACATTGATTTAATTAAATTAAAATGAGTAATTAAAAATGGTTATGAGTTAGCAAACCAAAGGAGTTATACAATAAGCAAAATGATATGATTAAGGTAAAAATATAATTTCGGATCTAAAGACCTACACTACTTTTTTGATCTTCACTAGGCTCAGCCCCTATATTAACACCCAAAATATTCCAAGCCTTTATTATATTTCTTGTTAGAATTAGTACCATTATCAGCAATTAAGAGTTGCCATAAATCTCATCGGCGCGTTTTTCAAATGCCGATGTCATTTTTTGAAAAGCCATATCAAAAACCGATCCAACTAAAATTGTTAGCATGCGGTTTTTGAATTCATAATCCATATAAAAATCAACATCGCACCCTTCCCCACTCTCTTGTGGAGAAAAAGTCCAACGATTTTCAAGATGTTTAAAGGGCCCGTCAATATATTTTACATCAATGATACCTTGATTGCGGTCAAGTAAAACTTGGCTAGTAAAAGTCTCACGGATGAGCTTATAACCAGCTGTCATATCGGCAACTAACAATACCTTATCGTCTTTTTCGCGCTTTTGTCTAATAATCAGCGCTTCGCACATCGGTACGAATTCAGGATATTTTTCTACATCAGCAACCAGATCAAACATCTGATCTGGCCTATGTGCGACAATCATTTTAGTTGAGATTCTAGGCATTAGCGTTTGGCTGCAAGTTGAGCAGCTCGGGCTGCTTTTAACATCTCGAAATCATCACCAGCATGGTGTGATGAACGCGTTAATGGGCTTGATGCCATATGCAAAAAGCCTTTGGTTTTACCAATTGTAGCGTAGGACTTAAATTCTTCCGGCGTTATAAACCGAATAACCGGATGATGCTTGCGCGTTGGCTGCAAATATTGGCCGATAGTCATAAAATCAACATCGGCGGAACGTAAATCATCCATCAATTGCAATATTTCATTACGCTCTTCGCCAAAGCCAACCATAATGCCAGACTTGGTAAAGATAGACGGATCAAGCTCTTTTACCTTTTGCAGTAAACGAATAGATTGGAAGTAACGCGCACCAGGCCGCACCTTGAGATATTTCGATGGAACAGTTTCCAAATTATGGTTAAACACATCAGGCTTAGCAGCTACCACGATTTCTAGTGCGCCATCCTTATGACGAAAATCTGGGGTTAGCACCTCAATGGTGGTTTGTGGATTAGTTGAACGAATTGCAGTAATGACTTTAGCAAAATGCATAGCACCACCATCAGCAAGATCGTCACGATCCACAGAGGTAATCACCACATGCTTTAAACCCATTTGTTGAATTGCATCAGCAACACGCTGCGGCTCACCATCATCAAGCGGCAAAGGAATACCAGTGGTTACATTACAAAATGCACAAGCGCGGGTACAAATTTCCCCCATAATCATGAAACTGGCATGACGTTGATGCCAACACTCACCCATATTAGGGCAACCCGCTTCTTCACAAACGGTAACCAGCTTATTGGTGCGAACGATATCACGAGTTTCTGCATAAATCTTCGAGGTTGGTGCTTTTACCCGAATCCAATCTGGCTTTTTTAAAACCTCATTATCCGGCTTATGCGCTTTTTCAGGATGCCTTGCTCGTTTTTGAGCAACAGTATTGAGCACCGTAACCATTTTTATTCCTCTTCCGGCAATTGCTTGAGCCAATTTACCAAAGCATTATGCGAAATTAAAGCGAATTCATTTTATCACTTTAAATAGATATAATCTCTGTCAACAACAAGTAGTTGTGCATATATCCCACGTTTTATTGAATGCCAAGACCAAAGCAATGTTAATATCACCGCTTTGGTCTTGATATGATCTATATAACTTTAAGCATTTAAAACCATACCGTAAGCGTCCAAAACACTTTCCTTCATTGCTTCAGAAAGGGTTGGATGTGGGAATACCGTATGGATAAGTTCTTCTTCCGTTGTTTCAAGATTCATTGCAATAACAAAACCTTGAACGAGTTCTGTGACTTCTGGCCCCACCAAATGAGCGCCCAATAATTCGCCAGTCTTTTTATCAAAAATTGTTTTGACCATGCCTTGATCTTCACCAAGAGCAATGGCTTTACCATTAGCAGCAAAACTAAAGCGCCCAACCCGAATATCAAGCCCAGCCGCTTTTGCTTTTGCCTCGGTTAAACCAACTGATGCAACCTGAGGATTGCAATAGGTACAACCAGGAATTTTACCCTTATCAAGCGGATGAACATTTTTGAGACCTGCAATTTTTTCAACGCAGATAACGCCCTCTTCTTCTGCCTTATGGGCAAGCATTGGCGGACCCGCAACATCACCAATAGCATAAATACCTTCAATATTAGTACGGCTCCATTGATCAATAGCGATACAACCACGATCAGTTTTAACACCTACAGTTTCTAAGCCGGTATTTTCAATATTGCCTTGTACGCCAACAGCTGAAATCAACCGGTCTGCCGTAATAGTTTCGACTTTACCCTTAGCTTCAACATGCGCCGTAATTGAATTTGCGCCCTTATCAACTTTAGTAACTTTAGCCTCAGTAATAATTCGGATACCGCGTTTTTCGAGCTGCTTACGAGCAATGGTCGAAATTTCCTGATCTTCCATAGGCATGATCTGCGGCATTAATTCTACAACGGTAACCTCCGCCCCCATATCACGATAGAAAGACGCAAATTCAATACCAATCGCACCAGATCCCATAACAACGATGGATTTAGGCATGCTACTTGGCACCATTGCTTCAAAATAGGTCCAAATCAATTTGCCATCAGGTTCAATTCCTGGCAATGCACGCGGACGTGCACCCGTTGCCACAATAATATGCTTAGCCTTATAGGTGCCCTCGCCCAAAATATTTTTAGGCGCAGAATTTTGCGGCTGGTGGGCAGGTTTTGAAGGCTTGCCAACAATAATTTCAGCAGGTTCTTGCCCTTTTGCACCTTTGGTAAGCTTAGCCTCACCCCAAATGATGTCGATTTTATTCTTTTTCATCAAGAAGCCGACACCAGCAGTTAATCGAGCAGAAACACCGCGGGAACGTTTTACAACAGCATCAATATCAGCACTGATTGTACCATTTAAAGTAAGACCGTAATCTTTAGCGTGTTCGCTTAAATGCTTGACTTCAGCCGAACGCAAAAGTGCCTTGGTTGGAATACAACCCCAATTAAGACAAATTCCACCTAGATGCTCACGCTCAACAATTGCGGTCTTAAAGCCTAATTGTGCAGCGCGGATAGCAGTAACATAACCACCTGGGCCAGAGCCGATAACAATAACATCATAACTTGCTGACACGCTTCTACTCCATCAAAAAAATTAGCCGGAATGCTTTTGATTAAATAAGGCGTGAGTGGAGCCCACTCACGCCTAAGATTTTAAACCAGCATACTCATTGGGTTTTCAATCAACCCTTTAAATGTTTGTGCCAATTGTGCAGCCAAAGCACCATCAACCGCACGGTGATCGGTAGAAATTGTTACCGACATGACACTTGCAATCGCTAAAGCTCCATCTTTCACTACAGCGCGCTGAATACCTGCGCCAATTGCGAATATGGTTGCTTGTGGCGGGTTAACAATTGCCGAGAATGATTTAACACCAAACATCCCCATATTGGAAACCGAGCTAGAGCCACCTTGATATTCCTCTGGCTTTAGCTTTCGTTCACGCGCACGTTTGGCCAAATCTTTCATTTCATTTGAAATGGCAGAAAGAGATTTTTCATCGGCATGACGAACAATCGGCGTAATTAAACCATTGGGTATAGATACGGCCACACCAATATCGGCATGCTTATGGCGGATCATCCCTGAATCAAGCCATGAAACATTAGCATCAGGCTGTGCCTTTAATGCCATAGCTACAGCCTTAATTACCATATCATTAACTGATAGCTTATAGGCTGGTGCAGTCCCTGCATCATTTTTAACCATTGGTGCAGCACTATTAAGTTCAGCACGTAGCTTTAACAACGCGTCGAGTTCACAATCAACCGTCACATAAAAATGTGGCACAGTAAGCTTTGATTCAACAAGACGGCGCGCGATTGTCTTACGCATCGTATCATGCGGCACAACCTCATACTCGTCTTCTTTAAATAGCTTAAGCACAGCATCATCTGATGGCGCACTAATGGTTGGCGCAGCGCTTGCTGACGTTTGCGCTGCAGCATTACTAGTAGCGTTTGTAGCAACTTTGGCGGTACCTGATTGCAATGCAGCTTCAACATCGCGCTTAATGACACGGCCATGGGGGCCAGTACCAACAACGGTTGCAATATCAAGTCCACCATCTTTTGCTAAGCGCCGTGCTAAAGGTGAAGAAAATACCCGATTTCCTTTGCCCGCATTGCCATCTGTAGCATTGTCTTGAGTGGCATTAGCTTGGGCAACTGAACCTTGTGCGTCTGCAGTCTGCGGTGTTGATTGCTGTATCGGTGCTTGATTATCACTTGCAATAGCCACATCTTTTACCACATCACTTGATGTAGAAGCATCAGCTGCCTTTGCTGCGGCTGCAAGATCTTCACCATCAGCGGCTAAAATAGCAATGACAGAGTTTACTCTTACGCCTGCACTACCAGCTGGCACTAAAATTTTAGCAACCACGCCTTCGTCCACGGCTTCAACTTCCATTGTAGCCTTATCGGTTTCAATCTCGGCGATAACATCACCCGAAGTAACATTATCACCTTCTTTTACCAACCATTTTGATAGAGTACCCTCTTCCATAGTTGGTGAAAGCGCCGGCATTGTAATTTTTATTGGCATATTACAATCTCCATCAATTGCTATAGGTGACAGCTTTTACAGCTTCAATCACGTCTTCCATGGTTGGTAAGGCAAGCTTTTCAAGATTGGCCGCATAAGGCATTGGCACATCTTTACCGGCAACCGTCATGATTGGCGCATCAAGATAGTCAAAGGCTTGTTGCATCACCCGTGTTGCAATTTCCGTACCAACAGATGATTGCGGGAAACCTTCCTCAACAGTTACCAAACGTCCAGTTTTGATGACCGACTGGATAATGGTTGGTAGATCCATTGGGCGGATAGTACGCAAATCAATTAATTCTGCATCAATGCCTTGTTTAGCCAATTCATCAACCGCAAGGATTGAGTGTTTCATACCAGCACCAAAAGATACGATCGTTACATCATTACCTTTTTTATGAATGCGAGCCTTACCGATTGGCAAGACAAAATCTTCCATATCGGGAACTTCAAATTGTTGGCCATAAACTAATTCGTTTTCAAGGAAAATAACTGGATTTTCGTCACGAATTGCAGCTTTTAAAAGCCCTTTAGCATCGGCCGCAGTATAAGGCATAACCACTTTTAAACCAGGAATTTGGCTATACCAAGCAGCATAATCTTGTGAATGCTGCGCACCAACACGAGCCGCCGCTCCATTTGGACCACGAAACACCATCGGAGCTGACATTTGTCCACCAGACATATAACGGGTTTTTGCCGCTGAATTAATGATCTGGTCAATCGCCTGCATCGCAAAATTAAACGTCATAAACTCGACAATTGGCCGCAAGCCAGCAAAGGCTGCACCAACGCCAAGACCGGCAAAACCTTGTTCGGTAATTGGGGTGTCAACAACACGCTTTGCACCAAATTCTTCAAGCAAGCCTTGGCTAACCTTATAAGCGCCTTGATATTCGGCAACTTCCTCACCGATAAGGAAAACCCTATCATCGCGGCGCATTTCTTCAGCCATAGCATCGCGTAAAGCATCGCGCACGGTGGTCATAACCATTTGCGTACCAGCAGGAATTTCAGGATCGTTTTCAACTTCAACAGCAATTGGACTTGCAGCAACCTTTGCCGGCTGCACTGCGGCTTCACTTTGAGCAGCAACTTGATCTGCTGCTGGAGCCTTATTTTTATCTGCAGGATTAACAGCCTTTCCTAAATCAGCCTCAGTTTCACCATCTTCAAGCAAAATAGCTATTGGCGTATTAACTTTAACACCTTCACTGCCTTCAGGCACAAGAATCTTGCCAATAATACCTTCATCCGCAGATTCTACTTCCATTGTGGCTTTATCGGTTTCAATTTCAGCAATAGTATCGCCGGGCTCAACCTTATCGCCTTCTTTTTTCAACCATTTAGAAATTTTGCCCTCTTCCATTGTTGGTGACAATGCAGGCATAAGAATATCAATAGACATGTTAGCAAACCTCCTTAAACCAGAATATCCGTCCAGAGTTCAGAAACATCTGGCTCAGGATCATTCTCAGCAAATTCAGCTGCATCAGCTACAATTGCTCTGACATCTTTATCAATTACTTTTAATTCTTCTTCACTTGCCCAACCATTATCCATAAGGCGTTTTTTCACCTGATCAATTGGATCATGCTCAGAGCGCATTTTTTGCACTTCTTCCTTACTGCGATATTTTGCAGGGTCAGACATAGAGTGGCCGCGATAACGATAGGTTTGCATATCGAGAATAATCGGCCCATTACCACCGCGCGCCCAAGCCATAGCTTCTTCAGCCGCAGCAGCTACTGCGCGTACATCCATACCATCAACAACGATACCAGGAATTTCAAAAGAAAGGCCGCGCTTTGAAAAATCCGTCTCCGCAGAAGCGCGTGAAACCGAAGTGCCCATAGCATAATGATTATTTTCGATTACATAAATAACCGGCAGCTTCCATAAAGAAGCCATGTTAAAACTCTCATATACCTGCCCCTGATTGGCCGCACCATCGCCAAAGAAAGTTAATGATACATTGTCATTACCTAGATAGCGATTAGCAAAGGCAAGACCTGTGCCGATCGGCACTTGTGCACCAACGATACCATGACCACCATAAAAATTCTTTTCTTTGGAGAACATATGCATTGAGCCGCCTTTCCCTTTGGAAAAGCCACCTTGACGCCCAGTTAACTCTGCCATCACACCGCGCGCGCTCATGCCAGCAGCTAACATGTGACCGTGATCACGGTAAGAGGTGATAATCTGGTCACCTTCTTTGGAAACCTTAAGCATGCCAACAACGACAGCTTCTTGCCCGATATAGAGATGGCAAAAACCGCCAATCAAGCCCATACCATATAATTGGCCTGCCTTTTCTTCAAAGCGGCGAATCAACAGCATTTCGCGATAAGCGTTTAGCTCTTCTTCTTTGGTAAATTCTGCCGGACTTGGTGTCGGCATGGCATTAGACAAAGCGCTTTCTACAAGCTTGGTAGGCGCCTTTTTTGCTTTTGCGACCATTTTTAACTCCCTGTGATAGGTATTCCTTAAAATACGCTGTCAGAAAGAAAGTTACAAGTCTTTTAAATCAGTTAACAATAGTGATAAGTATCTGTTTTTACGTGACTTTTAAAATTAACCTAATTTTGGTTAATTTGATTTATCACCTTGAGAGGTAATTATTGTCAATTCATTCGGGTTGGAAACACTGAGATTCCTTCGCGCCCACTCATCCAGCATATCCTTCTCAATTTCGCCATCGCGCAACAATGAAACTTTCAATTCCATAGTCTGGCGTTGGGTCTCAAGCTTATGAAGCTCTGAATTTAGTACCATGATATGCTCATCAACATTTTCGCGGGAATATAGACCATATTCGCCATGGTAAATATGATAACCAAAATAAGACAATACAGCCACAGTAATGATTGGCAAAATAAAGCGACTACGATTGGTTTTACGTTTTTGTTTTGTCCACATTTACTAATGCTGCCCTTAGCTTCGGAATCACAAAATAATTTTAATATGCTTACAATCTTGACAGACCGCAACAGGCCTTTCAGCATAGCTCGCTCACATTTAAATCATTAAATTACGCATATTTAGGTTAAAGAAGATTACTAGACGACCTCAAATATAGCAAAATATGCTTAACGTCTGATTACTAAAATAACTAATATGCATTCTATTCAAAAAAAACCTTTCCCGATAGGCTTTCAGTATACCAAAATCGAAACAGCCTTAACTCAGCCCTTAACCAATTCTAAGAGATTAAGGCCACCCAAACAAAAAAGCTTCCCACACCAACAAGCGCAGGAAGCAATTCAAATTTTCAGTTGGAGCTCCAACTAAATTAAACAACAATCTGATGATTATTCACCAAAGTATCCAAATCTGTAAGAACGTTATTCAATGTTAGTATCGCGGAACTAGAAAACTGCGAATTTGTACCGTCAATATCAACTGAAATTATAGTATTATTACCTTGATGTACCACAGAAATATAATCGGCAATATTACTGACGCCATCCTGATAACCAATCAACAATCCCGAAAGATCGATACGATCCGCATTGGCATTTGTATTAAAATCACCAATGGTAAAACCATTTGCAATATCATGACCATTACCACCGGTTGCGTCATTTACATCAATACGCTCATATATCAATGTATGATGGCCACTATTATGAAGATTAAAGGTATCATCACCGCCACGACCATTAAAGTAATTATCTTGACTATTACCTGTAAAGGTATCGTTACCATTACCACCAGCAACACCTTCGATATTCTTCAATAGCACTGTATTAAAGCCAGTATTTTGGTAAGTTGTCTTACTTAAATCAACATTAACTGCGGTATTACCAGCCAACTTAAAGTCTATAATATCGAGACCACCCGTATCGCTCCACTCTTTATGCCCATTCACTATGGACCAACCGCCAGCGCCGTCATATTTATCGGTCCCTTTAGTCGCATAAAATGTGTCATTGTAACCCGTACCGACAATACCGGTACCCAAATTGGCATTTTTTGAGCTATCTCCACTCTCAGCGGTCAATACATGTGCTTCATATGCTTCGCCAGCAACAAAACCACCCCAAGCTTCATTAACAGTTGAATCTATATTCGAACTCACACCTTTCACATTACGCAATAATTTAAGTGAATAGGTCTCATTTGGATCTAGTCCGTAAAAATTGACAATACCTGACGTATCGCTAGTTTGGTTACCAGACTGAGGATTTATAATTTGAGAAGCAACAAGGTTTCCTTTGGAATCGTATAGTTGAACGGTATTTCCTAAAAATGAATTAATACCCTCTTGATCAAGAATTCGGAAATGCAATGCTGTTCCCTTAGCAATTGTTGTTTGATTGCGGACGATTTCTGTATTTCCTTGTTGTGTGAAAATCAACAAATCTTGAGCACCATCCCAATTAATATCAGCAACAACAGCGCCTGTTACAGGATCATTTTTACCAGGACTTTTATGCGCATTTACTGTACCGTTTACACCTATTGTATTAGTACCGCCTAACAGATTGGAAGTCGAAAAACTATTACCAGAGGACGTTGAGTTATTGGTGTAAAGATTGACTGTACCAGTGGTACCATTTGCAGATACACCGTTACCAGCGGAATAAGCTGGTAGTTCGATAATATCCATTTTTCCATCGCCATTCCAATCGACAGCAATTGATGGACCACCTTCCAAATTATCGCCTAGCCAATGAATATTATTAGCCGTCCCTATGGCATTTGGAGCAGTTGAACCAAGATTTCCGTTACCATCATTGTAAAGGATACGGCTTTCATACTCAGAATGGCCATCTTGAGCCTTGCCACGGCCAATAAACAAATCCATGAAACCATCGCCGTTAAAATCAGCCCAAGTCATGGAAATAGCATTACTTGTCGTGGAATTTGCCTTACCGGTATTTTGGAAAACCCCTTCAATAATCTGACTTGTCGAATAACCATCTTTACCATCACTTGACACAACAACGAGCCGTTGCTGATCATTACTCATGCGGCGAACATCAGGTCTTTCGTTACCAAGTTTACTATAACCGCTAACACCATGATAAACGAGGTCCACAATGCCATCATTATTAAGATCAACACCGGAAATTTCTGGCCCTGGCTGAGCATTATAAGCATTTGGCGAATAATCAAAATTAGACGGACCAAGTCGCGAATCAGTAAAATTCTTATCTTTAACCATAGATTGAACATTACCGTTAATATTACTGACAATCTGACTATCCCAAGTGCGATTAGATGTATAACCGCTTCCTGGGGCCGTCACAAAACCAGACCGCCCTGGAGCAATATTACCATAGGCAATATCTGCAAAACCATCCCCATTTTTGTCAAAACCAATAACGCCAGCATATTGAGCCATAACATTAGCTTTAGGATTGTAATCTGGCCCATTTCGATATTGGCTACCTATTTGATATGATAGATAGGTATTATTACCAATATTATAATACATCTGCTGACCGGTTTCGGCATTACCATCGTTGGAGACAAAATCCATGTAACCGTCACGATTTATATCCAACCATGTACCATTTTGCGTTCCAGCAGTAGGTTTATTAATTGGACCATATACATCTTTACCCTTTAAATGGGTCTGATCAAACGTACCAAACGTTTTTTCATCAGTCGCTTTTTGGTCGAGTACTGTTCCGTTAGTATAAATTTTCCATTGCCCATTTTCGCTGAGCGTCATCGCGGTTGCTTTTTCGTCATCATTCCCTTCAACAACAGGTGGAATCACCGGATCGAGAATGCGCAACTCATTTGCAGTATTGTCCTGTACAATTATTTCCCCTGTAGATTTATGCAATGCGGCAACAACTTCATAAGTTCCTGCTTTTAAAGCATCACTATCTGGAATTTGTAATGACCAAGTCATTTTTTCTTGATCAACGACAACCTGACCATTAGAAGAACTATAAGTTTTTCCGTTTACGCTTATTGTTACGTATTCATCTTGTAAAAGTTCAAAACCTATATGTCCAGTTAGCAGTGGAGTAAAATCTGCGGTAGTTAAAGAATCTATAGATATAGACAACTCAACATCAACAACAAACTTAGATGAATAATCGCCTACGTTTCCCCCATCATCCTCAAAGCGAGCCTCATAATTATACTTAGTATGATGCTCAAGAACATCATCTACCACATAAGACCAATTACCATTTGCATCGACATTCGCCGTACCAAGGCGTACACCATTTTGATAAATTACTAATTTATAAAAGCTTTTTTCAGGATTATTTAAATATTCACTATCGACCTTGCCATTAAGCGTAATGGTGCGATCATCTGTTTGGGTTCCTGAAGGAAACTCACCTTGACCATCCGGCAGAAGCCCAACATTATCAGTAAAAGTTTCGATAATTGGCACAGTTGTAATTGGGGGCAGAACGTGAACCCTAAAAAACAAATTAGCACTATCGACGGGGTCTTGCCCAATAACGCTTATGGTAAAAGGTAAATAACCTGCATCAAAAGCAGGCCCACTGGTTAGATCAACCATCCAATAACCGGTAACAGAGTCATATTGCCCAAAATACACATCGTTTGGATTATTTGTTGATATTAAACGCACCTGAGAACCTGGCGCATAATCAACAATGTCAAACCACAAAACTTTCTTTTCTTTATTTGAATCAAACCCAAAATGGATCTGATGATCAGAACCACTAGTCCCAACAAATGATATAGAAGCCATATTTCCCCGCCTTCAACAAACTAGTAAGCCAGATGGTAACAAAATGTAACCAAAACCAGCAGCCAAACAAATTTTGATAACTTATCTTAGAAAAATCGTCATATCCTTATCTCTACCCCAAACACCCCGTAGAACAAAAATAAGAATTCAAATTTCTCATGATCGATATAAACAAAAATCAAAATATCCATACTATAAAAATACATATAATATCAATATATTTTTATTAAAATGAAAAAAACAAATATAAATAAATTAAAACTAATTTATAAAAAAATAAAATTCGAAAATATTACTATAATAATTGATTAAATTTCAAATAAAATAAAAAATCAACCTAACTAAAAAAATATATTACGTTTCAGGAATATATTTTACTAATTCTTTCAAAGTAACCAGCAACTAGCACCCTATTTCGAAGTTGTAATTATAACACGTACAAAAAAACAGGTAAAATTCCACTTTGTACCTTGCCTTGTTACAGCACTAAACTTTAATCCCTTCAACTCACAAAAGAGATGCCTACAAAGCTTGCAATGTTCTAAAGACAATTAACCATTATCAGGAGCAACATCTTCCAAAACAAGATCGAAGATTGCTGCACTGCCAACGTTTTTCATTTCACTTTGTTATACAATAAAATGGAATCCGACGACGTCTAACCAAATTAGAACCCCTGCAAACAAAACGGTTAGAGATCAATATAAGTCGCGGAATTAAAGAAGTAACAGCTAAGGTGTCTAGCGCTAGGGGCGTGACACATCACACCAAAGAGAAAAGTCCAACAAACCACCAATACATACAAAAAGATAAACAAACATTGGCAACATCCCCATTTAGCTTACCAAACCATAAATTACCGCATGCCTATGTTTTTTTGGATGCGAGAATTTTTTAATATAAATGGAACCATTCAACCATTCATCCATTATAAAGTTAGCTGATCAAGCAACACTGCCGGCAAGATATTTCACAACATAGAAAAATCCTCGAACATTTTCGATTAATAAAGCTATTGGCCAGTAAATTGCTAAGACTGTAATAAAAACCAAAAAACTATTTTTGTTTCTCTTGTTCTATGAGCAATTATACTATAAGTAGGTTTTTAAAATAGCGGGCTGGGTTAATGCATCATGATTGTAATTGCTAATTTCATGAGTGGATTTTTTATCAATTTATTCTAAAATTGCACAATCTTATTGGATTGCAATAATAAATAGCCTCAAATATTGAATATGGTGGACAAGATATTTGCCTTACTCTAAATTGTTTGGCAATTATTAAAGAAATTTTATTTGAATAAAACATTTATTTTAAAAGGAATAATGATGACATCGCAGAGTGCAAAACGGGGTGAAAAAGCTGCAGTGAAATCTTTATCCAATTCGTCTGGCAAAGTATTTATCGGCGCGCTATCAATGGCATGCGTTCTAACTTTATCAGGTTGCCAAGGATTAAAGTTAAAACGAAATCAGAATGTGCAAGCATTAGCAAATCCGCCCCAATCTACTCTTTCATTAGCAAGGGCGAATGATGTTAGCAATGCGAGTAACAATCCGCTCCATACAATCAATACTGATAACCTCAATATTACTGATGCCGTGGGTATTGCAATCGCGCGCCACCCAGATATTGGCCGCGCATCAGCTGTTGTTGTCCAGAGCAATGCACAAATTTCCATTGAAAAGTCGGCTTGGTATCCAACATTTCAATATGGTGTAGATCCAGGCTATAACCGGTATTATGCCGCAAGTAATAGTGACCGAACCGGCTCAAGCGTGCGCGGTTCAGTAGGTGTAACCCAATTAGTCTATGATTTTGGTCGCACTTCAAGTCGAATTGGTGTAGCCAAAGCGACTTACGAAAAAGACAGCTACCTTTTATCTAAAGCTGTTGAAGATGTTGCAACCAATATGTCTGTGGTTTTCGTTGAATTATCCGCCTCTCAAGAATTAATTGCTGCTGCGGAACGCGAATATGGAGCGATGCGGCGCACACGTGAAAAAATCGCCGAACGTGTTGAAAGCGGTCTTTCAGACGCAGTTGACCTTAATCAAGCCGACTTAGCGATTCAACGTGCTCGCTCGGATCTTTTATCTGCTCAAAACAGATTTGATATAGCTGCAGGACGTTTTGCTGAAATAACTGGTATCCGCCCTACAAAAGTGGCGAATATGGAAACAACCTCAAAATTCCTTGATTCTCTTGGCCGTGGACGCAATACAATTGAAAATACGCCCAATGTTTTAGCCGCGGATGCAGAAGTTAAAGCTTCGCTCGAACGTGTTAGGCTTGCAAAAGCACAACTTTACCCATCGGTAAGTGTAGCTGCAAGCCAACAAAAATCCACAGGACAGCGTAATATTACCAATGATAATTCATTTGTTGGCTTGCAATTGAGCGGTTCATTAAATTCAGGATTTAGGGAAAAACACCAAATTGCTTCAGCACAGGCTGAGGTAAATGCAGCCAAGCAGGCAAGTGAAAATGAGCGGCTTGTTGCACGAACCACTGTCAGCTCTGCCAAAACAGAAGCTGATGGTGCTACCGCCAGAATGGATAATTCAAAACAACTGATGTCACTATCTTTGACATCACGCGATCTTTATTGGCAACAATATACATTAAATAAACGTCCCTTAACGGATGTGGTAAATGCCGAACGCGAAACTTTTATTGCTGAAAGTGAATATGTTACAGCAATGGCCGACTATATGACCGCACGTATTAAAGCTTACACTGCGGTTGGTGAACTAGTGGAGCGTTTAAGAGGCGGACGATAATTGGCGGGGTGTCATAATGACCGATAAAATTGAAAATATTAGCAGTATACAACCTGCCTTTGATGCAACAAAATGGACTGATGTTTTACTTCTAGCTGCGCGTCAGCTCAGTATAAAATCTTCACCTGAATTGGTGCGCAATGCAGCAGCTTGGACAAAAGGCGGGGATCCCAAACAATCTACAATAGATATTGCTTTGGCGTGCGGCCTTAATGCAACCTATTTAAGCATAGACGAAAGCAATCTTTCTAATACTATGTTGCCATGCGTCATTGAAATTGGCAAAGAACTAGGTTTGCTAACTGCCTTTGACGAAAAGCAGGCTTTGATCCATTTTGTAGTAAATGGAAAGTCTTTTGAACGCCGCGTGGCGCTTGATCAGCTTTTTAAGGCTGGAAAACGCCAAATCTTATTGCTTGACCGTCATGAAGCTGTACGCGATGACCGTCTTGACAAATATCTTGAAGAAAAGCCGCAATCGTGGTTGAGGGGTATCTTTACCAGCAATTGGCCTCTTATGGTGCAATTAGGGCTTGGCTCTCTTTTTGGTAACCTTCTTGCTATCGGTACTTCACTTTTTGCGATGCAAGTTTGGGATCGCGTTGTTCCATCGCAATCACTCTCAACGCTATGGGTTCTTTTTACCGGCGTTGCAATTGCAATGGTTATGGAATTCTTGATGCGTATGTCACGGGTCTCAGTTACGGACTATTTTGGAAAACTTGCTGACTTAAAATTGTCTGGTATGTTTTTCTCGCGCACATTAAATATTCGCAATGATGCACGACCACGTTCACCTGGCACCTTGGTTTCGCAGCTACGTGACCTTGACCAAATTCGCGAATTGCTTACCTCTAGTACGCTTGGTGTATTAATTGATTTACCTTTTGTTACAGTGTTCTTGGCAATTATATGGGCGCTTGGTGGTCCATTAGTTTGGATTCCAATTCTTGCTATTCCGTTGATTATTTTACCTGGTATCATTGCCCAAATTCCACTCGCCAAATTAGCAAATGCTGGCCTTGACGAAGCGGCGTTGCGTAACGCAGTTTTAATGGAATCTATCTACCGCGCAGAAGACATTAAATTACTACAAGCAGAGCCACGCTTCCGTAACGTCTGGGATAACGTCAACAAGACGAGCGGTGACATCAGCTTGAAACAGCGCAAATGGGCTGCTCTATTGATGCATTTTTCACAAATGATACAACAGCTTGCCTATGTCGGCGTAATTGTTGCGGGTGTATATGGTATTTTGAATAATGTCATGTCATTTGGTGCTGTGCTTGCCTGCTCAATCCTGACTAGTCGTACAATTGCTCCATTAGCGCAAATTCCAGGTATTTTGGGTCGTTTGCAAAATGCCCGCGTTGGTAAAAAAGCACTTGATGGTTTGCTTACTTTACCTGTCGATCATGACAGCAAAAATGATTATTACCACAAGCCTGTAATCTTAGGTAACTTCGACTTTACAAATGTTGCCTATGCCTATGGGCCTATGGAAAAACCCGCCTTAGTTATACCTCGCTTGACCATCACAGCCGGTGAGCGGATTGCTGTGTTGGGGCGTGTTGGCGCTGGTAAATCTACACTATTGCGTATGATTGCTGGCCTTTCTGCACCTGTTCAAGGTCAAATTACGCTTGATGGCACACCAATGAAAATTATTGATATTGCAGATATCCGCCGCGACGTTGGTGCAATGCTACAAGAATCAAGCCTTTTTTACGGCACATTGCGCGATAACCTTCTTATTGGTAGCCCATTAGCTAGCGATGAAGATATTTTAAAAGCAATGCGACTAGCATGCGCCGACAAATTACTACTAAATCAGCCCCATGGTTTAGATTTAAAACTTCGCGAAAGTGGTATCGGACTTTCAGGTGGACAAAAACAAGCGCTTATGCTGAGCCGTCTTTATTTACGTTCACCTAACGTCGTAATCCTTGACGAACCCACTGCATCACTTGATGAAGGGACGGAAGTTGAAGTTTTACGCAATCTCCAACAATGGCTAACCAATCGCACGCTAATCGTTGCTACCCATAGATATCCAGTTTTATCACTCGTTGACCGGATATTAATTGTAGATAATGGTCGCATCATTAGGGATGGACCTAAGGATGAAATATTAAAAGCAATGAGCGCTGGCCAGCAAGCTGTGCAGCCAACACCAACTACCGAAGCCACAAAAACGCCCAACCCATATGCTAAATCGGGTTCTGGTGTGCTGTCAATCAAGCCAGCCAAGGCATCAGAAAACCCATTTAGAAAATAAGGCGGGGAAAATATGTTTAGTGATGGAATGTTCAAAATATACGGCGTAACGAATAAGGCCCGTATAATGCTTTGGATAATGATGACTGCCCTTGCTGCTTTTTTAGTGTGGGCTTGTCTTTTTGAGCTTCAAGAGGTTGCAGTAGGCGAAGGTCGAGTTATTCCTTCAATGAAAGGACAGATCGTCCAGAACCTTGAAGGCGGAATTATTGAAAATCTTACAGTAAAAGAAGGCGATACAGTTAAAAAAGGTGATGTATTAGCCACTCTTGACATGAAATTGTCTCAAGCTAAATTTGATGAAACCTCATCAAAAATTATCACGCTGCAAGCCCGAGCTGCGCGTATTGAAGCGGAAATTAACGATGCGGATAAGATTGATTTTCCAGCAGATGTGTTAAAATTTAAAGAGGTAACGCAACGTGAAACAAACCTATTCACGGTTAATAGGCGTGCATTTAAAGAAAACATTTCAAATATCCAAAACCAGTTAAATCTTGCTGAGGAACAAATTAAAATAGCTCAGCCTCTCATGCAAAGTGGCGCGGCAAGCAAGACCGAATTGCTACGTCTCCAACAAATCGTTGCTGAGCTCACTACCAGTCTTGGCGCTAGTCAAAATCAATATCTTGTAGCGTTACGAGATGATTATACCAAAACCATGAGCGAATTGGAGCCGCTAATCAAAAGCCTCGGAGGCTTAAAAGACCAACTTAGCCGCAGAGTTATTACATCCCCAACAGAAGGCATTGTTAAAAATGTCAATGTTTCTACTATTGGTGGTGTTATAGCACCTGGCGGAATCTTGATGGAAATTGTACCGCAGGACGATCAATTGGTAATTGAAGCCAAGATCACCCCTCGTGACATTGCTTTTATCCATGATGGACAAAGTGCTAATGTAAAAATTTCTGCTTATGACTCTGGCGTATATGGATCTATGAAAGGCAAAGTTATTTATATTTCACCAGATACTATTGAAGATGAAGCAGATAAACGCGTGCGCTATTATCGTGTCCACGTACAGACAGATCAAAGCTATATTGATGTAAAAGATAAAAACCATCCTGAAAAGGATCATAAATATTCAATTTTTCCAGGTATGGTAGCCACAACAGAAATTAGTACAGGACAAAAGACCATAATTGCTTATTTGTTAAAACCTCTCAACAGAGCTGGCGAAGCTTTACGCGAACGCTAATTTTATCAATAGTAAATTATTGGAACTACAAAATGCCGCATGTTTATTGCGGCATTTTTTATTAGCTCCCCTCCCCCTTAGAAGAAGCATAAATATAACTTCAAAATGGGTTCAAGAGACACACTAAAACTCGCTCATCTCTCACGCAATTATTATTATTTGGTATTATTAACCGCTTGAATACTATTTTCTTTAGCCGCTCAATTAAGTGATAAATGCATATGATGTAAACTCATCCGGTCTGCCAATAAAAAACAACGGCATAGATCATATGGTTAAGAAAAGCAAAATAAGCAAATTTTGTAATAGCTGCAAAATAAATTACTCTTTTATGTAGTCAAATTAACTGTAATCAGAGATTGATAACGCTTTCAGCGTAGCCTTATTCATTATCCTATTAATGGGGGCAAAAAGCATGATTGAAATTTACAAATAAATCAGGGGTTTTTGTCCACAAATAAACTGCAAACATGACTAAGCCAAGAGCGATAAGTGCTGCATTAAACTTGAAAAGCTTAAAAGATTTATTCATGAATTATCGCCTTTTCATTAACAAAGAAATGCACTGCTACACCAACTAGACTTAGAAAAATTGCAAAAATCCATATATTTGTATAATTTCCAGTCAGGTCATGGTTGACACCACCTAACCAACCTCCGAAAAATGACCCTACTTGATGGGTAAAAAAGACAAGGCCAACAAGGGTGGTTAAATAACGCACTCCAAAGATGTTGGCAACAATACCATTAGTTAGCGGCACGGTCGAGAGCCAAAGGATGCCCATCACCGCGCCAAATAAATATACCGAATAAGTGGTTAAGGGCATAGTTAGAAAAATAATTATAGCCACTCCGCGCAGACCGTATAGTGCCATTAATAGATGCGGCTTTGAATATTTATCACCAAGCCAGCCAGCTAAATAAGTTCCAACGATATTAAATAGACCAACAAGCGCCAAAAATATTGTGCCCGTCGTATTATCAAAACCATTATCAATTAAATAGCCTGGCATATGAATACCGATGAAAACAACTTGGAAACCGCAAACAAAAAAACCTAAAGATAAAAACAAAAATGGCTTATATTTGATAGCGATACCAATTACTTCTTTTAATGAGGCTTGCTGTTTATTTTTAGCTAAAGAAGCAGCGCCTTTAGACGACTGAGGATTTTTTAGTAAAAATGCCAATGGTATAATTAATGCACTTAATACAGCACCGATAAGCAAGGATGTCGACCATCCATAGTTTTGTATTAAAAGCAATGTCGAAGGCAGCATAATAAATTGTCCCAAAGACCCCGCAGCACTAGCCATGCCCATCGCTAAACCGCGTTTTTGCACGGGTGCCGCACGCCCAACGGCAGAAAGCAATACAGAAAAAGACGTTGCCGATAGCGCCAACCCTAAAATAACACCAAGGCTTAAGTTCAACATTATCCCAGATGAGCTGATGGCCATCAACAATAAGCCCAAACTATAGAGAACACCGCCAATAAGGACGGTTCTTTTGGCGCCATATTTGTCAGAAAACGCCCCGGTAAAAGGTTGCACTATTCCCCCAAAGCAGATTTTGCATCGCAATAGCTAAGCTGAAAACATTATGGCCCCAACCAAATTCATGGCTCATAGGCACAAGATATAGGCCAAATCCATGACGAATTCCCAAAGACAAAGCTAAAATAATGGCGCTGCCGATGATGATGTACATAAAATTTGGCGAAAACTTTTCTGTCGACATATTAGACCTTATTCTTCTCAAATCCATTTAACAGGGGAAAGTCAGCTGTGATTAATTTTGCTTTTTAAAATTGTATAGGCTGTTAAAATAGATTATAAATGAAATCTATTTTAATGCAATTTCTATTTTTAGATGCATTTTACGGGTAAATTATCGTTTTTATTTATTTTTTGATTTAATATTTGGAGGCTTTATGCCAAGAGTTTCAAAGGACAAAATGATCCAAAATCGCGCAAGAATAGAAAAAACAACCGCGAAGCTCATCAAAGAAAAGGGGCTAAAAGTTAGTATCGCGGATCTTATGAATGCATCTGGTTTAACCCATGGTGGTTTCTATAAGCATTACAGCTCAAAAGATGAATTATTGACCAAGATTTGTTCGCTTGTGTTTAACGCTTCAAACGAAAAATGGCAAAAAAGAGTAAAAGACACACCTTCGCAAGCAGCGGCGCGGCAAGCGATAATAGAAGGCTACTTGTCACAAGAAAACAAAAACAATCTTGCTGAAGGTTGTCCTATATCATATCTCGCCATGGATATTTCGCGTAATGACACTAGCGAAATGATTAAAAATTCTTTTAAGCAGGGAATAGAACAACTTTTAGCTATTCTTACCACGTTAGAAGACAGTGATACCGCTAAAGACGACGCAATCTATGATATATCTGCAATGGTAGGGGCGCTACTTTTAGCAAGGGCGACCAACGGAGAATTATCAGATCGTTTTTTATCAACGGTCAAGTCAAAATTAATTGCAAATAGATAAAATTCAAGAATGGTTTATAAGACTAAAAATGTAAAAAATTCAATTTGAATTCAAATTTGGTTCACTAAAAGACGTTCTTCAACATGTCTACCATCTATGGCATTCTAAAGAAACTAGGCACAGTTTCATTGGTTAAAGCTTCAAAGGTTAATGCTTAATAAGCATTAATAAAGCATAAGCCCCTATCCTAATTTACGTTTTTTGCACCAACAGCTTACAAAAATTTGAAAACCTTCTAAATTATTATACTATTAAAAATATTATAATAAATATAAATACTAATATAAATTAAAATATATTTTTATTAAAGCAAATATTACTGTGCAATATAGATATAAAAGAGTAATATCTCATTTCAATTAGACAATAGGGAATAATTTAATTTTACTATAACAAGGGAGGATCTTCAGCATTTGGCTAAAAATGTTAAGACACCCTCCAACCAAAGTCATCCACGGATAATAGATACTCCGGACGATATTGCTTACCATCCGCCAAAAAATAAAAACTGGCTGTTTGATCGCCTCAATAAGCTTTACAACAGACTTTGCAATTTATATAACTTTGAAGGTGCTCTTGGCAGTATATTTTTATTTCTACCGGTTATTGCTGGCAGTGGTTCCATTTGGTATTTCAATCTAGACTATGAACCATCATTAATTTATCTCCTTATATTATTGCTGTTAAGTCTTCTAATCTTTGCGCTTTTTCGTCATAGCCGATCGTTGCGTTTAATTGCACTTACCCTTGTCCTTTTTAATGCTGGCGCCATTGCAGGCAAGGTGGAAACTCTTCGAAAAAATACACCTATCATTGCTAATACCTCAACAACCACGATTACAGGTCGAGTATTATCACTTGATAAAGGCGTTAAAGGCGGCTACCGTTTAGATCTTCAAGTTTTAGCAAGTGAAAACCCCGCGCTTCCCTTTGCCCCTGATAAGATACGTTTAACTGCACGGAGCTTACCCGCTAATATTCTTATAGGCGATGGACTTTATGGGCTTGTTCGCTTGCGCCCTCCTAGCGGCCCGTCACGCATCGGCAGTTATAACTTTTCGTTCCATAACTATTATTCAGGTATTAGCGCCCAAGGTTTTTTTATGGGCGAACCACAAATAATTTCCGTTTCAGCGCCAACCAATATAACCCAGCGGCTTTTTTTAGCGATTGCCACCCTACGTAGCAACATGACCGAACGTATTACTAACGCAATTGGTGGCGAGGCTGGTGCGGTGGCCGCTGCATTGATTACCGGACAAAGGGGCGGCATTAGTGATGATACTAATGAAGCGTTGCGGGTTTCTGGGCTCTCCCATATTCTTTCTATTTCCGGCCTACATATGGCAATGGTAACTGGTATGATTTTGGTAGTGGCTCGCCTTATTCTATCCTGCTTTCCATCTTTTGCTATGCGTTATCCAGCTAAAAAGCTAGCTGCCATCATTGCGCTATTTGCTGCAACATTTTACCTTATTTTATCTGGGGCAGATGTTGCCGCACAGCGCTCTTATGTGATGGTTGCCGTTATGATGATTGCAATCGTATTTGATCGCTCCGCCCTTACCATGCGAAATATTGCCATTGCTGCACTGATTACAATTATTATTTCTCCCCATGAAATTCTTGGACCTAGCTTCCAGATGTCCTTTGCTGCAACAGCGGCACTAATTGCGGTTTTTGGCTGGTGGAGCAATCGAGAGAAAAAACAAAATGAAAAAATAGTTAAAAAGAATTTTCTATATAAATTTGTTTTGGTGCCAATTGTTTCAACCGCAGTAGCCTCTTTAGTCGCAGGCTTTGCTAGTGGAATTTTTGCAGCCTATCATTTCAACAATACTGCGCCACTTGGAATTTTGGGCAATGGGCTAGCCTTTCCTATCATGTCTATATTGGTGATGCCTTTTGCACTTATGGCAGCAGTTTTAATGCCACTTCATCTTGAATGGCTACCATTACAAATTATGGGAGCTGGCGTCGATATCGTAAAAAAAATTGCATTTTGGGTTTCCTCTATTTCACCAGACTTTAATACCAACATAATTAATGAACATGATTTAATATTTTTAACTTTGGGTCTAATTATACTTTTTTTCTTACAAACGCGATTAAGGCTACTTGGACTTATTCCCCTTTGTGTTGGTATGTTGCTTACTTTTAGCTCACCAATTCCAAGCATATTGATTTCTGAAGATGGCCGTCTGGTTGCGTCTTTTACTAAAGACCATAAATTTGCAGTCAATCAAGAAAGGCCGCCAAGTTACCTTGTGAATAACTGGCTTAGCAGTTTGAAGTTAAAAGCTGGAGATATCATACCAGTAAACAGCCAAGTCCCCTTTGGTTTTACCTGCACAGAATTTATTTGCCATCTAAGTTTAGAAAGCAGCAAACAGCTAACAATCATCGATAATCCAAATTTTTTAAAGGAAAACTGCAACAAAGCAGATATTATATTTTTGAACTATGTCAGCACGAGCTATCCAAAACTCAGCAATGAAAGTTGTAAAGCAAATGCATTACTGATTACAAAGCGCGATATTGCACTTAATGGCACCGCTGAAATTTATAATGAAAATGGAGAGTTTATTATTAAATGGGCGTCGGGATCTCCTCAACGCCCATGGAATGATTATCGTAAAGCTTCTAGAGTAGCTCTAGGCATTAATGATTAAAAAACTCAATTCTTGCAATATTCAGACATTTGAAGTTAAAAATTGATCCATTCTTTGCCATTGCTTACTTTTTCAATATCTTCATTTGCACATTTTTTTATAAGATCACACACTTTGTGCACGCCTATCTTTAAATCAGGGGCAATTTCAACAAGCGGTAACAATACAAAACATCGCTCACTAATACGTGGATGAGGAAGCGTTAAACTATCTGATTTGAAATATTCAACCCCTTCAAAACTCAATATATCGAGATCAATCGTTCTTGGTCCCCACCGCTCAAGGCGCTCTCTTTTAAGGCTTAACTCAACTTTCAAACACTGGTCCAAAAAACTTTGCGGATCAAGACGAGTATGAATTAAAGCGCAACTATTATAAAACCATGGCTGATCAACATTTCCCCATGGCGGTGTTTTATATAGGGATGATATATCTAATAGCTTATTATCTGGTGTTCCAATCAGCTTTCGTAATGCCATTGCCATATTATGCGGCACATCACCAATATTACCACCAAGGCCAAGCCAAACTTTTTTATAGGGATTTTCTGCTTCAACATTCATTATGCGCCAGCCCTTACAAAAGCATCCGCAATTAAAAGCGCATCCTTATTCACTTCAATATTATGAACACGAAAAACATCAAAACCTAGATTGCGCATTAATACTGACGTGGCTGCTGTTGCAACATCGCGTTGATCGGCAATATCTATGTGGGCAACATTACCTATAAAACGTTTGCGTGACGTACCTGCCAATAAAGGATAGCCTAAGACATGTAATTCATTTGCCCGTTTCATCAGAGTCATGTTTTCATCAACAGTTTTTGCAAAACCAAAGCCTGGGTCAAGCACAATTGCCTCATCACCAATACCAGCATTTTTTGCAAGCTTTAGTGATTCTGTTAAAAAATGGATTTGATCTTTGATAACATCCTTGTCGCGCACCCGCTCGCGCCCGGTGTGCATTATAACAACCCCTGCCCCAGTTTTTGCAACAATATCAGCCATATCGGCATCCTTTTGCA
Source organism: Bartonella sp. HY038 (assembly GCF_014117425.1). NCBI lineage: Bacteria > Pseudomonadati > Pseudomonadota > Alphaproteobacteria > Hyphomicrobiales > Bartonellaceae > Bartonella > Bartonella sp. HY038. Next base: position 1,205,525 of record NZ_CP059725.1, on the reverse strand, counting down.
GCCCCCAAACATCATTGATAATATGTGCCCCTAATGCAACACATTCAAACGCAGTTTGCGCATGATAGGTATCAATCGAAATAACGCAGTTTGTTTCCTTTACCAAAGCCTTTACAACGGGTATAAGCCTATCTAACTCAGTTTCCACATCTATCGGTTCTGCACCTGGTTTTGTAGTCTCAGCACCAATATCAATGATATCTGCACCTGCTTCAATCATTGCTTTGGCTTTTTGAACAGCAATATCTGGTTGATTAAAGCGGCCACCGTCAGAAAAAGAATCTGGGGTTACGTTTAAAATTCCCATTAATATGGACTTAGGTCCTAAAATAATTTCTCGATTATGTGCACATTTCCAAATTTTATTCATAGAATTTACTTTTTTTAAGAGATTCTGTTTTATCAATAATAATTACACTTCTATATAATAGTTTTACACTTGTCCTCAACTACTCATATCCCGCATTTCAGGAGTATCGGTTAATGCGCATGCTTCCCACAATAATTTTAGCAGCCTTCTCTGTTGTCTGCTTGGCGCAATCCGCATCTGCATCAAAAATTTATCGTAAAGATAGTTTTTATACAATTTCCGGAAATACTGCGGCTGAACTTGATCGCTCAATGTCAGGGAGAGGTCCATTTTTAAAAACGACAGGTAGTCGTCATCCTGGTGCCACACGCTTAAAATTTGTGCCTAATATTAAACTTGTAAAGGATGGACGCTATTGTAAAGTTGCAAGAGCTGACATTGATATTCAGGCTAAAGTATTGCTTCCACGCTGGAAACAGCGCAACTCAACACGCTCAGCTGAACTTGCCATTATTTGGGATGTTTTATACCGCGATATTCGTCGCCATGAAGAAAGCCACATTATTATCGCTCGCGCCCATGCCAGCGAAATGGAGCATGCTATTCGCTCTCTTTATTATCGTAAAGACTGTAAAGAATTACAAGCAGACATCAATAAGGTTGTCAATCGCATCATGCGCAAACAAGACCGTGCGCAAGCTTATTTTGAGCGCGTTGAAACCCTTAACTTCGAAAAACGTTTTTCACGGCTGCTTAACTATCGCTTGCAACAGCTAGAAGGCAAATAAGCCTAAAAAATTGTAAAAATTAAAAAGCCCTTTTCATCAACGAAAAGGGCTTTTTATTTGTACATAGTGTTAGATATTTTATTTACGATGCAAAAATACCGTTACCACAGGCTTTTTACCCCAAATTTCATTGACTGCTGAACGCACTGCTCTGCGTGCAGATTCACGAACAACTTCGCTATCGCGGCGACGTTGTTTTGGAATAGAGCCAATTGCATCTTCAACCCGATCCATTAATAGATCTTCCATCAACTCACCACGACCGTCAGTTTCTGGTACACCATAAGCCACAAGATCAGGCGCACTTGCTAAATCAAAATTTTTATCCATTAGCAAAGATACAGCAACATGACCGACATAGCTTAATTTGCGGCGCTCGCGAATACCAAGCTCATCCTCGTCACCAAGGAGATATCCATCTTTATAAATACGCCCCACAGGCACTTCATCAATAATACGCACTTCACCGGGAGCCAATAAAAGCATATCGCCATTGCGAATTGACGCAACTTTCTTAATGCCCTCTTGTGCACCCAAAGCTGCATGGGCTGTCAAATGCGCTGCCTCGCCGTGAACTGGAACAAGAACGTCTGGACGCACCCATTTGTACATTTGCCGCAATTCATCACGGCGTGGGTGCCCAGATACATGAACAAGGCCATTACGTTCAGTTACCACTTCAACGCCGCGATCAATTAATAGATTTTGCGTTTCTATAATGGCTTTTTCGTTACCCGGAATAGAGCGTGATGAATAAATCACCATATCGCCAGCGCCAAGTTCAATATCGCGCATTTCATCACGCGCAATCTTAGCTAATGCTGCCCGTTGTTCGCCTTGGGATCCTGTAAGGATTATAACGATCTTATCACGCGGGATATAAGGATAATCCTCTTCCGATAAAAATGGATCAAGTCCTTCCATCATTCCAAGTTCTTGCGCAACTAAAACACTGCGCTTCATTGAGCGTCCAAGTAAAAGCACCTTACGCTCTGCGTGCTGAGCCGCAACCGCAATAGATTTAATACGACCCACATTTGATGCAAATGTTGTAATCGCAACTCTCCCCTTGGCATTGCCAATGATAGTTGCCAAGCTTTCGCTAACTGCTGTTTCGGTTGGCGAAGTACCCTCAACCATAGCATTGGTTGAATCACAAATAAGCGCAAGAACACCTTCATCACCAACTTGGCGAAACCTAGCTTCATCGGTGGTATTGCCTAGCGTTGGTTCTGGATCAATTTTCCAGTCGCCTGTATGAACTACATTACCAAGTGGGGTACGCAACACTAAAGAGACGGGTTCAGGAATGGAGTGGTTAACTGCAACAGCCTCAACCTCAAAAGGACCAACTTGAAAACGCTCGCCAGCTTTAAATAGGGTCAGCGGTACTTCATAGGATTGGTAATCTGATTGCCGTTTGGTTTCCAACATGCCGGCGGTAAAAGCAGTGCAATAAACTGGTATTTTTAACCTTGGCCATAAATCAAGTACAGCACCATAATGATCTTCATGAGCATGGGTGATAATTAACCCACGTATATTATGGCGCTCACTTTCTAAAAATCTGATGTCCGGCAAAATTAAATCTGCCCCAGGCAGGTCTGGCCCTGCGAAACTTACCCCCATATCCACCAACAACCACTCGCGGTCATCTTCAGCGCCATAACCATATAGCGCAAGGTTCATACCAATCTCGCCTACACCACCAAGTGGTAAAAAGACAAGCTCAGTGCCATCTTGAACGGCCATTTATTGCTCCCTTTTGTCAGCATTATTAAAATCCATCATTTAAAATGCTGCATATTTAGTTTTACTCATTAATTCAATATCGACATCATCTGCAAACAGCTCATAGCTATGCAGAGAGGTAAACTACAAATTTAACTTCTCCTATGCCTCATTTCTTCACGCCGAAAAAAGCATCGATGCAACCAGAAAAATTTTAGCTTTAAAATGCAACCATCCCATAAACCTATAAGATGGTTGGCTACAAAACTTAGCGTAAACGCTTCATTCTTGGCTCTGAAAGTTCACCAGCAAGACGGCGATCAAGATATTCAGAACAATCATCAATTAATTCTTCAACACGACCGGTAAAGAAATGGTTTGCACCTTCTAAGGTCTTTTGTGTGATTGTAATACCCTTTTGGGTTTTTAATTTATCGACCAAAGATTGCACATCTTTTGGCGGTGCAACTTTATCCGCATCGCCGTGAATGATAAGCCCTGATGATGGACATGGCGCTAAAAAGGAAAAATCATAAGTATTAGGCTGCGGCGCAACTGAAATAAAACCTTCGATCTCAGGGCGGCGCATTAATAATTGCATACCGATCCAAGAGCCGAAAGAATAGCCCGCTACCCAGCAATTGCGTGAATCTGGATGCAGCGATTGAACCCAATCCAACGCAGCAGCAGCATCAGATAATTCACCTGCTCCATGGTCAAACTCACCTTGGCTACGACCAATACCGCGAAAGTTAAAGCGTAGTGTGGTAAAATCGCGCTCTTGAAACATATAAAACAGATCATAGATGATCTTATTATTCATTGTGCCACCAAATTGTGGATGAGGATGCAAGATAATCGCAATCGGGGCATTTTTTTCTGATGAAGGTTGATAGCGTCCTTCAAGACGCCCTGCAGGGCCGTTAAAAATAATTTCAGGCATCCATTACTCCAATAATTCGCCAAATCTTAAATTAGCATGGTGTTATTCAGCTCAATATTAACGCTTACTCACTCACACTTTAAATAACTTAAAGATTGTTGGAAAAATCCACTTTTCTTAAAAAAATCATGTTTGATAACTGGTAAACATATCGCTATTTGTTAAATAGGCGTTATGCTATGTATTTTTCAAGAAAATTACGCAGTAAAACCGATAAAAAGCATAAATTTTATATAAATGGATTGAATTAATGGCCAAAAGCCGCATTTATCTCGATTTCAATGCCACAACTCCGCTAAGCGATTCTGCTAAAACTGCTTTAATGCAGTCTTTTGAGCATTTTGGTAATGCCTCCTCGGTTCACAACGAGGGAAGAACAGCTAAAGCGCTCATCCAAAGCGCACGACGGCATATAGCGGAAAGTCTTAATGCAAATATTGATAATATTGTATTTACATCGGGAGCAACTGAAAGTGCGGCACTCGCCCTCACTCCTCAGTATATGATGGGACGCAGCCCTGTTTTATTTTCTAAGCTTTATATTGGTGCAACTGAACATCCTTGTGTTTTAGCCGGTGGACGTTTTGATAAAGCAGATATAATTACTATTCCAGTTGATGAAAATGGTTTAATTCATTGTAATATTTTGGAAAATGAGCTTGCAAACCACGATAAATCTGCTGGGTTACCACTTGTCAGCATTCAATATGCCAATCATGAAACTGGCGTCTTGCAACCAATTGGTCAAATTGCCGATATTGTAAAACAAGCTGGCGGTGTTTTTATTGCCGATATTGTGCAAGCCTATGGCAAAATGCCGCTTGACCTTACGGCGCTTGGCGCAGATTTCGTCTTTATAAGCGGTCATAAATTGGGCGCGCCCAAGGGTATTGGCGCATTAATTGCAATGGGCAGAGTTTTAATGCCTAAAGCCTTACTCACTGGCGGCGGCCAAGAACATGGTCACCGCAGTGGCACACAAGCCGTTGGTATGATTAGTGCTTTTGGTGCAGCAGTAGAAGACATCAAACGACACGACAACGAAAATAATCGCCTAAAAATTCTACGCGATCACCTTGAACGGGGATTAAAGGAAATTTCGCCCGATTGTATCATTCATGGGAAAGCAACGGAGCGATTACCGAATACATCATTTTTTTCCATTCCGCAGATGAAAGCTGAAACATTGCAAATTGCCTATGACCTTGCTGGAATTGCAGTTTCAGCAGGTTCTGCTTGCTCCTCAGGAAAAGTATCAAGTAGCCCAATCCTAAAAGCGATGAATTATCATAATGACAATGGTGCCATAAGAGTTTCCACAGGCTGGACCACAGAATTACATGATATTGACACTTTTTTAGCTGAAACACAAAAAATTGTCAGCAGAAGCAAAAAAATCACGCAAAAGCCTTGAATTTTTTTAGAATAGTTTTAAAAACAAATAAAGCTTGAGTGCTATTGTCATGTTTATTGAATTTTGATTCTAATCAATTATATAAATTCTATAAAGCAACTGTAATATCATTTTTTGCTTTTTTCAATAACTGCTGGACTTTGACCCGGCCAGGATGGAGATAAGCCTATGCCTGCAGTGCAGGAAACAATAAGACAGGTTAGCGAAATTGACGTTGACCAATATAAATATGGTTTTGAAACCGAGATTGAAACAGATAAGGCCCCCAAAGGCTTGAACGAAGAAATCATTCGTTTCATTTCTGCGAAAAAAAGTGAACCTGAATGGATGCTTGAATGGCGTCTTCAGGCTTTTCAACGTTGGCTAAATATGAGCGAGCCCCATTGGGCACGCCTTGAATATCCCAAAGTTGATTTCCAAGACCTGTATTATTATGCAGCACCAAAAAACCAAGTTGGTCCCAAATCTTTAGATGAGGTAGATCCTGAATTATTGGCAACCTATGAAAAGCTTGGTATTCCGCTTAAAGAGCAGGAAATTCTTGCTGGCGTTCGAAAACAAGATGAGCGTTCCGAGCTTGAAGATAATATCTATGCAAGTGGACGTGTTGCTGTTGATGCTGTATTCGATTCCGTATCAGTTGTAACAACATTTAAAAAAGAACTAGCCAGCGCTGGCGTTATCTTCTGTTCAATTTCAGAAGCCATTCGCGAATATCCTGAGCTTGTGCAAAAATATCTCGCATCCGTAGTTCCAGTTGCAGACAATTATTATACAGCACTTAATTCTGCTGTGTTTACTGATGGTTCCTTTGTATATGTGCCAAAGGGTGTACGCTGCCCTATGGAATTATCAACCTATTTCCGCATTAACGAGCGCAATACCGGTCAGTTTGAGCGTACATTAATCATAGTTGAAGAAGGTGGTTACGTCTCCTATCTTGAAGGTTGTACCGCGCCGCAACGCGATGAAAATCAGCTTCATGCAGCTGTGGTTGAGCTGATTGCCTTAAAAGATGCTGAAATTAAGTATTCAACCGTCCAAAATTGGTATCCAGGTGACAAGGAAGGAAAAGGCGGCATTTACAACTTTGTAACCAAGCGTGGTGACTGCCGTGGCGATAACTCCAAAATTTCTTGGACACAGGTAGAAACCGGCTCGGCCATTACTTGGAAATATCCATCCTGTATCCTACGTGGTGATAATTCGCGCGGCGAATTTTATTCAATCGCCGTATCTAATGGTTATCAGCAAATTGATTCTGGCACCAAAATGATCCACTTGGGAAAAAACACTTCAAGTCGTATCATTTCTAAAGGCATATCGGCTGGTTTTTCCAATAATACCTATCGCGGCCTAGTCACTGCCCAAAGAAATGCTGCCAACGCGCGTAACTTCACCCAATGTGATAGCTTGCTTATTGGCAATGATTGCGGTGCCCATACAGTGCCATATATCGAAGCAAAAAATGCAACGGCTCAATTTGAGCATGAGGCAACTACTTCCAAAATTTCCGACGACCAATTATTTTACGTAATGCAACGTGGTATTCCTGAAGAGGAAGCTATTGCTCTTATCGTCAATGGTTTTGTTAAGGAAGTTATTCAAAAGTTACCGATGGAATTTGCCGTAGAAGCACAAAAGCTCATCAATATTAGCCTTGAAGGCAGCGTTGGTTAAATATTTTTTCGGCTGGCAGCTTTATTTTAGCGCCGCTGTATAAAGGATTAAAAATATGTTAGAAATTAAAAATCTTCATGCTCGTATTGCTGAAAGCGGTACAGAAATTATTCGTGGGTTAGACCTTACTGTTCAAGATGGTGAAGTTGCTGCCATTATGGGTCCAAATGGTTCAGGTAAATCAACCCTTTCTTATATTCTTGCTGGACGTGATGATTATGAAGTCACTGAAGGCGAGATTATTTATAATGGCGAAAATATTTTAGAACTTGATCCAGCAGAGCGTGCAGCTCTTGGTGTATTTCTTGCATTCCAATATCCTATGGAAATTCCAGGTGTTGCAACCATGGAATTTTTAAAAGTTGCAATGAATGCACAGCGCCGTGCACGCGGTGAACCGGAATTAAAAATCCCTCAATTCATTAAACGTGTCAAGGATGCCGCAGAAGATTTGCAGATGGATATGGCTATGCTAAAGCGTCCGTTAAATGTTGGATTTTCCGGCGGTGAAAAGAAGCGTGCGGAAATTCTTCAAATGGATTTATTGGAACCAAAGCTTTGCGTTTTGGATGAAACCGACAGTGGCCTTGATATTGATGCTTTGAAAATCGTTGCCGATGGTGTCAACAAATTGCGCGGCCCAGATCGCTCATTCCTTGTTATTACCCATTACCAGCGTCTTCTTGACTATATTGTCCCAGATACCGTCCATGTTCTTTATAAAGGCCGCATCATTAAAAGTGGTGATAAATCCTTGGCACTTTATCTTGAAAATAATGGCTATGCAGAAATCATTGGCGAAGGCGCATAAGGGAGCTTGTTAATGTCTATTATGACAAAGGCTGAACATACATCAGCTGAAAAAGCCCTCATTGAAGGGTTAGAGACCGTTGCTGCCCAACTTCCTGGCGATGTTGGCAATGTTTTGTTACGCCAAAAAGCAGTTGAAACCTTTGCGGAAAAAGGCTTACCATCACGCAAAATCGAAGCTTGGCATTATACAGATTTACGCACCTTGTTGCGTGATATCCCCGATTTTGTAACGGATAAAGCCTTTTCAAGTGATGGTGAACCCTCAGTGCTAGAGCCAATTTTGGCAGGTAGTACAGTTTTGCCATTGATAAATGGTAAATGCATAAATAGTGATGCGCTTGCAAATGCTAAACCAGTCGCAAGAGAACTTTCATCGGGCACAATTTCTTTGCCAAAGCATTTTGCTAGCGATGATGTGATCAGCCAAATCAACACCGCTTATGTAAGTGATGGTTGGTCGATTAATATTGGCGATAATGACAATGATATTAATCTTATCGAGATTCAAAATATTGTTACGGATGGTCAGGCCCATACCACATCACCAGTAAGTGTGGCAGCGGGTAAAAAGGCAATCATTATTGAGCGTCAACTAGGCGATGATAGCCCTAGTTTTTCTAGCGCGATTAATCGCTTAGCGGTTGAAGATGACGCTGAAGTGCTTTGGATCATTATTCGTGAGCGTAACCAGCACGCCGTGGAGTTTAATCAGTTTAACGCTGTTTTACAAAATAACGCAAAATTGAAACTCTATATTATCAATGCTGGCGTTAAACTATTACGCCAAGAAATTAATGTAGATCTTTGCGGCGAAGGCTCTGACTTCCAATTACGCGGTGTTAATTTGCTTAACGGACAAAGCCACACCGACACAACAATGACCGTTCGCCATTTGGTTGAAAATACTACTTCAACCGAAATTGTACGCAATGTTGCAATGGATAAAGCACGTGGTGTTTTCCAAGGTATGATCCGTGTTTCGCGTGAAGCGCAAAAGACCGATGCTCGCATGGCCTGCAATAGTCTTATCCTTTCCGATCAGGCAGAATTTGACGCAAAACCAGAACTAGAAATTTTTGCTGACGACGTTGCTTGCGGCCATGGCGCAACTGTCACCGAGATTAACCACGACCATTTATTTTATTTGATGGCACGCGGTGTACCAGCGGCATTAGCTAGAGGGTTGCTAGTGAAAGCTTTTGTTCAAGAATTAATTGAAGAGCTTGAGGACGAACCCCTTGAAGACGCGTTAAAATCCACAATCGATCAATGGCTTATCGACCACTTATAATGTAAAATATAAAGTAAGGGACTTATAATGACCTTGGAAAAAGCAAGCGAGATTTTTGACGTTAATTCTATTCGCAAGGATTTTCCTATCCTCTCGCTCGAGGTTTACAATAAGCCCCTTGCCTATCTTGATAATGGTGCATCCGCGCAAAAACCACAATGCGTCATTAATGCTATCACCAATGCCTATAGTAGCTCTTATGCCAATGTGCATCGCGGTTTGCATTTTTTATCTAATGCGGCAACAGACCTTTATGAGCAAGCGCGTGAAAGCGTTCGTAGCTACCTTAATGCATCATCAAGCGATGAGATTATTTTTACCAAAAATGCCACTGAGGCAATTAATACAGTAGCCTATGGCTATGCAATGCCTAACCTAAATGAAGGTGATGAAATTATCATTAGCGTGATGGAACATCATTCCAATATCGTTCCTTGGCATTTTTTGCGTGAAAGACAAGGTGTAAAGCTCGTTTTTCTGCCCGTAGATGACGCCGGTGTTCTTCACTTTGAAAGTTTTGAAAAAGCGCTGTCACCACGAACAAAATTTGTAGCTCTTACCCATATGTCCAATGTTTTGGGTACTGTTCCACCTGTTAAAAAAATAATTGATCTCGCTCATCAGCACAATATTCCTGTACTCATTGATGGCGCACAAGGTGCAGTGCATTTGGATGTTGATGTACAGGCTTTAGATTGTGATTTTTATGTTATTACCGGTCATAAATTATATGGACCATCCGGCATCGGTGCGCTTTACGGTAAAAAATCTATTTTAGAAAAGATGCGACCATTTCAAGGTGGCGGTGAAATGATTGAGGAAGTACGGGAAGATTACATTTCCTACAACCATCCTCCTCATCGTTTTGAAGCAGGGACACCGCCGATTGTGCAAGCAATAGGTCTTGGCGTTGCACTTGATTATGTGCAAAAAATTGGTCGCAAAGCAATAATGGAATATGAGCAACGGCTCACCCTTTATGCCCATGAACGTCTAAACGAAATTGAAGGATTGCGTATTATTGGCAATGCGCCCAATAAGGGTGGTATTATTTCATTTGAAATGCAGGGAATTCATGCCCATGATATTTCGATGTTTGCCGACCGCCAAGGTGTTGCATTACGCGCTGGCACCCATTGTGCACAGCCCTTGCTAACGCGCTTTGGTGTCACATCAACCTGTCGCGCATCGCTTGCTATGTATAACACCAAAGAAGAAATTGACCAATTGGCTAACGCTCTTGAAAAAGCAAGGACTTTTTTCAGATGACCGAAAATACTGAAGAACAAAAGACGGATAACTCTGCTATCGATTTGGAAACAGCCCCAGAAGCTGCTGTATCAGCTATTCCTGCTGACGAGTTGGATCGGCTGACAGATGATATTATCGCAGCATTGAAAACTGTTTATGACCCTGAAATTCCTGCCGATATTTATGAGCTTGGTCTTATTTATCGTATTGATATTGAAGATGATCGTTCTGTTAAAATCGAAATGACATTGACCGCCCCTGGCTGCCCTGTTGCCGGCGAAATGCCTGGATGGGTTGAAAACGCAGTGAGTGCGGTTGAAGGTATTCCTTTCGTGGAAGTCACGATGACATTTGATCCGCCATGGTCACCTGACCGCATGTCTGAAGAAGCACAAGTTGCAGTTGGCTGGTATTAAACATCATAAAGCTGCATGTTATTTATTGCAACTATGCAGCTTTAGATACTCAATATAACGCCTTATTTTACAACAATAATAATGGCTTTAAGTTTTTGTGTACGACAAAACAAGTTATCCATATTTGCGTAAGGCATCAAGCATATAGTTGCGCCCTTTAAGTGATAAGCCGACATCCTCATTTAAAATTTCCATAAAATCATCATTACTTACATACTGATTATCAATTTTATCAATGATTTCGGCATCACCAAAAACTACATAAAACTTGTTTTCATCTTGTTTCCAAATAAATAGAGAGACACCTTGATATTTAAACAATGCATTTTGATAAACTAGATCGCCAAATATCTCGTCATAATCATCTATGCGATCAATAGAAAAATTTTGACTTTCATTTTTTGAAAAAAAGCCAATAATCTCACAAATTTTCTCTGCACCGCTTAATTTAAGATAATAAGACAATGCCGGCTTATCCAATGGCATTACAGATATGCGCGATTTATATTTAAAATGTGCGATCACTTCCGCATCAAGCAGCACATCATCATCAAAAAACGTTACAACATCCTTATCAACACACTTAACCAATTTGCTCCCCTAATTTTATCAATACTTAGAAACAATACTTAAAAGCTAAAGCACATAAAATGGTTATATCAATGTACCATAATTGGAAGCTCATGTCAGGATAGTTAAGGTTTTTTAGCAAGCTTCTTATTTCTAGCGGCGTCTGTATATTGTCTAATATTTTGCCTTTTTGTGCAAAGATTCACACTGGTAAGATTGATACATCTTTATAGATCAATTCATGCAATACCAAGATCATCACCATCGAACTTGATCAACAGTAAAGTAGCCTCTAATTTATAGGAACTATGAATATAACCTAAGCATTTAAAAAGCTCTTTTTGTCAAAATAGCAGTTTTGACATGATATCGTTTTGCAATATTTCCTCTGTCTCACCAATAGCCACATCAAACCAATTAATCACTCACCCAACACGCATCGACCAAGTTATGATTGCGGCTATACCATTTAATCAACCCATAAATTGTTTAACCCATTGTTTAATCAGTTTTAATTTCGCTTTCGGCAATAGGCTGTTAAATCGCCACTCATATTCCTTTGAAAAAGGTCCAAAATTTTTTCTTAGTAAACCATTAAATTTACGCATATGTCGTTTGGCTTGGTTCCAAAAATTCTCAATGCCGTTGATGTGATTGCTTTTGTCTACAAACAGTTTTAAATGGTTGATGCAATAATGTTTAAACTCTGATATATCCAAGCCATTATATCCTTGCCAATAGTTGCTATAGATAATACTATCGGGTACAACTTCGCATTTAATGATGGGCAATAAACTGGCATTTGATACATCAAGAATAATCTTCGTATACACACATCCGCCGAGCTTGAGAAAACTAAAAGCAGGAAGTTTGCCACCTGCTCCACGTCCACGATTACTCTTGCGTTCACCACCCAAATAATCCTCATCAACCTCAATCTCACCGTCAAAAACTTCACCCACTTCTTGCTGTGTTTGATAGGCAATCAGCACACGAAGTCTTTGATAGTAATAGGTAAATTCCTTGAAATTGAAATCAAATAAATAAGCGACGCTTTCTTATACCTATACCAGTAAACTTTCTCATTCATCTGGTGCAGCCCCGATAACCATTTCTAATGATTGCAATGGCATATTGAAAAACGATATTTAACCGCCGTTTTAATATATACTTTTGGTCTTACACATCACTCCGCAATAGCGGCTTCATATTCTTCAGTCAGTAATAACCATTTATTTTCGGCTTCTTCTAACTGATTAATATAGCTAGATCTCTCTATCGTTTTTTTTGTCGCTTGATCAGGCGCTGAATGATAAAGATCACCTTCACCCAATTCGATGTCTAATTTAGATATTTTTCGTTGTAACTTTTCTATATCTGCTTCAAATTTTTGAATTTCTTTTCGTAACGGCGCAAGAGCCTGCCTCTTATCCGCATTAATTTTTCGTTGATCGTTTTTTGGCTTATCCGTTTCTGCGCTTACTCTTTTTTTAGAGTTAGAAGATTTATTTGAGTTTAAAACCTCTGCCCTATAGGCGTCCATATCACCTTCATATACACCAACGCCGCCATCACGAACAATCCAAAGGCGATCCATTGTTGCGTCAATCAAATGACGATCATGGGCAATAAGAATAACTGCACCATTAAATTCGTTTAATGCCTCAACGAGTTCAGCTCGACTATCAATATCCAAATGGTTAGTCGGCTCATCGAGAATTAAAAGATTAGGACCATCAAAAGTTGCTAGCCCCATTAAAAGTCGCGCTTTTTCACCACCTGATAATTCTTTTGCCTTGGTCATCATTTTAGCAGTTGAAAGCCCCATTCGCGCCACACGAGAGCGAATTTTAGCTTCTGGCTCTTGTGGCATCAACCGGCGCACATGCTCAATAGCATTTTCTTCTGGATATAGATCATCTAATTGATGTTGTGCAAAAAAGGCCACTTTTAAATTTGGCGACAGTGTGATGGTTCCACTCTCCCCCTTTAATCGACCTGCAATAAGCTTAGCAAAAGTTGATTTACCGTTGCCGTTCGAACCCAAAAGGGCAATACGGTCATCATTATCGATTCGTAAATCGAGATTTTTTAATATCGGTTTGTGTGGTTCATACCCTACATTGACATTTGAAAGCGCAATAATGGGAGAAGCAGCAACTTTTTCAGCATCGGGGAAACTAAATGGCTCCACACCTTCGCTTTTCCAAACAGTAATGGGCTTTAATTTTTCAAGAGCCTTTAAGCGTGATTGCGCTTGCTTCGCCTTGGTAGCCTTGGCACGAAACCGCGCAACAAAGGCTTCCATATGGCTTTTTTTCGCTTCTTGCTTTACTGCTTGCTTTTGCTGAAGTTCCATTGTTTCAGCACGCTGGCGTTCAAATTGGTCATAATTACCCCGCCAAAAGGTGAGTTTTTGGTTTTCTAGATGTAAGATGGATGTGGCAGCACTATTCAAAAGATCTCTATCATGGCTAATAATAACAACAGTATGGGGATATTTCTTAATGTAATCTACAAGCCACATTATCCCTTCAAGATCGAGGTAATTAGTAGGTTCGTCCAATAGCAAAATATCAGGTTCGGCAAATAAAACAGCCGCAAGCGCAACACGCATACGCCAACCACCAGAAAAAGATGATGCTGGGCGTAATTGCGCCTCATTATCAAAACCAAGGCCGGACAAAATGGTCGAAGCACGCGCTTCTGCTGAATGGGCATCAATATCAGCAAGCCTGATATGTATTTCAGCAATGCGCATTGGATCTGTTGCGGTTTCAGCTTCCTGCATCAAAGCACTACGCTCTTTATCCGCTTCCAATACAATATCGATTAGCGATTGTTCAGTAGCAGGTGCTTCTTGCGCAACTTGTCCGATTTTAGCACCTTTCGGCAATACTATTTTCCCAGTTTCAGTACTAAGTTCGCCAACAATTGCTTTAAACAAAGTTGACTTTCCAGTGCCATTATGTCCAACAAAGCCGGTTTTAGATCCTTCAGGTAAGATTGCGCTACTATGATCAATCAACAATTTGCCAGCCATTCGCAGGGTAACATCATCTAAAATCAACATTTCAAGCCGGCCTTTTACTATTCGTCTGGTTATAAAACTGAAAATGTCCATAAGCTTCCACATAAAAGCTAAACTGGTACATTTTATCTGTGATAGGGGTTTAAATCACACTTAGCTTCACATTTTAAAGCTTTGCAGTATAAAAACAATGTTGAAAGTGATATAAGTCTTCTAGCTTCTCTTGGCAAGCATAACGAAGATCGCTATACCACAGATGATGTTGATTTTAACTTATAAAGGGCGAAAAAATGGCTATTGAACGCACATTTTCGATGATTAAACCTGATGCAACCCGCCGCAATATTACTGGCGCTATCGTAGCTATGATTGAAGAAGCTGGATTGAAAGTTGTTGCTTCTAAGCGCGTATGGATGAGCTTGCGCGAAGCAGAAGGCTTTTATGCAGTGCATAAAGAGCGTCCTTTCTTTCAAGAATTGACTGAATTTATGTCTTCTGGACCAACAGTTGTGCAGGTTCTTGAAGGTGAAAACGCAATTGCAAAATATCGCGAATTGATGGGTGCCACTAATCCTGCAAATGCAGAAGAAGGTACGATTCGCAAAGCACATGCTTTGTCAATTGGCGAAAATTCAGTTCACGGTTCAGATGCTGTTGAAACTGCAAGTGAAGAAATCGCTTATTGGTTCTCACAAACTGAAGTAGTTGGATAATTATCACAGCGTTAAGCTGCATTAATACATGAAAAGCCTGATTGAAAAATCAGGCTTTTTTTATATCAATATATTTGATGCAAGTTCCAACTTTTAAAAAACAATATTGTGAGGCCATGCAATAAAGTTTTAGGTATATATGTAAATAAAATAACCTTCAAATGCAAAACAGTGCTTTAAATAGAGTTATTGGTAACAAAACGAGCAATAACGCGATTGTGCTGGTCTTTAAGATTAAGCGTATTGTCTTTGTCTACTTCATAGCTTCTTACTTTGGACATCATATTAACAAAGCGATTTTCCTGATCAGTAACAACTTCAGGGCAACTTATGAATGTCATTCCAAGCGGATCAAAGGTTAAAGCATTACTGTTTTCATTTATAAGCGCTACCGAAAAAAAGCGATTGCAGCCACCCGAACCATTCACACTAAACCGACTAGAAACTGCTGCGCTATTATCTAGCCCTAACGCTGGTGCCTGGACGGAACTATTAACTGTCAAACTTACATTTGTTCCCTGCGATATTTGTATGCCATTGATTTCGCGGGCTATCCATTCAGAACCAACTATTCCCTTTTGCTTATTTACAATAGGCATTGGTTGGCCAATGGAGGCAAGGCGCATGATATACCCAGCCTGCTTGTGATCTACCATTGTGGGCGTTTCACTCACATAAATAAGTGAATCCCCCACAGAAATACGCGCCTTCAAACTATATTTATGCGCATTATCTAAGTCATTAAGGTCAACAGGTAGTTTAAATTCAGTTTTTCCAGAACTACTTGCAGGGGAACGTGTTTCGCTCACCACTTTTTGCGAACCTGCTACAGTTTGGTCAACGAGTTGAACAAGCAAGCTAGCTTGACTAGGCAAGCTACTGGCCTGTTCATAATGAACTTGTCCAAAAATTTGTTTTTCTGCATTAGCTGCATGTGCATGGCTAACACCACTCATTTGAGTGTAGCCATCAGATAGATGGTCTTTACCTAACTGCAAAAATGCAGTTAAAACAACACCAAAAGAAACAAAAGTGATCAATCTACGCTTCATATAATGCAGCTCGTCCCTATACAATTAACAACTGCTTGGCTTATTATCAATTTATTAAGATAATTTTTCCATTAAGAAAAACCTAAAAGATACCAAGATATCTTATTAAAATTATTCAAAATAGCTCTTAACCCTAACGAATAAAAATGGCTTAAAACCAAACAAAACTATAAAGGTAGCTTGTACAAATAATAGCAAAACCTTTATTCCATTTACTTGATCCAAAACGGCATATTCATCACAAAAATACAGCCAGAATTTCTCAAGTATAAGAGAACAGAGTTAATTAAGCACTAAATCAAGGCAAAAGCCTGACATTCACCCGATTTAATAATGAAATATTTTTTCAAATTGAAAAACCATGTGAAATGATTTTTTCTGACTAACGCCATAGTGATACAAGAGACAATATTGAGCTCATAAAAATTAATGTAAAATCTTTTTAATGATAAATTTATTTAATAAAATAAATAGATTAACTACTTTTCAGAAGAAACATGCAAAGAACCAAATGAATTTCAATATTCCCTTTAATTATGCCCTTCATCTTGAATGCAAAAAGCGTATCTAACATTTTATAAAATGCTAGATACGCCCATAAGAATCACTTCACTTAAATATTTATCGTCACCTAGAATGACTTAATGTTCACCAAAAACACGATCAAAAATGGTATCAACTTGCTTAGTATGATAACCAAGATCAAACTTTTCACGAATTTCTTCTTCTGACAATGCATTGCGAACATCTTCATCCTGAAGCAGTTCTTCTAAGAAATCTTTGCCCTCTTCCCAAACGCGCATGGCATTACGTTGAACAAGGCGATAGGAATCTTCACGGCTAACACCTGCTTGGGTTAAGGCTAGAAGAACACGCTGCGAATGAACGAGGCCACGGAATTTGTTTAAATTCTTCATCATATTTTCTGGATAAACCAGAAGCTTTTCAATAACACCCGTAAGGCGAGCCAATCCAAAATCGAGAGTAATGGTTGCATCTGGACCAATATAACGCTCAACCGATGAGTGGGAAATATCACGCTCATGCCAAAGGGCGACATTTTCCATAGCTGGCATAGCATAAGAACGTACCATCCGCGCAAGACCAGTAAGATTTTCAGTTAATACTGGATTACGTTTGTGTGGCATTGCGGAAGAGCCCTTTTGTCCGGGAGAAAAATACTCTTCCACTTCCAGCACTTCGGTACGCTGCAAATGGCGAATTTCAATTGATAGACGCTCAACCGATGAAGCAATAACACCAAGAGTTGCAAAGAACATTGCATGACGATCACGTGGAATAACCTGAGTTGAAACCGGCTCAGGGCGCATACCAAGCGCTTTTGCAACATATTCCTCAACGCGTGGATCAATATTCGCAAAAGTGCCAACTGCGCCAGAAATTGCGCAAGTTGCGATTTCCTCTTTTGCTGCGGCAAGACGAACTCGGCAACGGCTAAACTCCGCATAGGCTTGCGCCAATTTCACACCAAATGTTGTGGGTTCGGCATGGATACCATGGCTACGACCAATAGTGACACTATTCTTATGTTCAAAAGCGCGTTTCTTTAATGCAGCAAGAAGCTTATCTAAATCATCCAATAAAATGTCGCTCGCACGCATCAATTGAACATTTAAAGTCGTATCAAGAACATCCGAAGACGTCATACCTTGGTGGATAAAGCGAGCATCAGGACCAACGAACTCAGCAAGATGGGTCAAAAACGCAATCACATCATGCTTGGTGATTGCTTCAATTTCATCAATACGAGCAACATCAAAAACAGCCGCCGATCCCTTTTCCCAAATAATTTTGGCAGATTCTTTTGGAATAACACCAATTTCAGCCAAAGCATTACATGCGTAAGCCTCAATTTCAAACCAAATACGATATTTCGTTTCTGGAGACCAGATAGCAACCATATCGGGGCGGGAGTAACGAGGGATCATTTTTTTCTTTCCTGTTTTACAAGGGGAATAATTTTAACTTACACTAAAATAGTTCGTAATATCGAAAATTTCGACGTCTCATAGTCTATGAACGCCACTTTGAAATTCCGCTTTTTGCAGCATTACGAATATCACTGATACGCGGACCATAGGTTGTGGTATCCCCTCCTTTATAGATAGCGGATCCTGCAACGAGAGCATTGGCACCTGCATGCGCGATAGTTTCAGCATTTTGTGGACACACTCCACCATCCACTTCAATATCAATAGGACGATTGCCAATTAGTGCTTTTACACGAGAAATTTTGTCTAAGCTTGATGAGATAAAACTTTGACCACCAAAGCCGGGATTTACGCTCATGACCAAAACAAGATCAACATCATCAAGGATATATTCAAGAACGCTTTCAGGTGTAGCCGGATTAAGCGCTACGCCAGCCTTTTTTCCCAAACTGCGAATAGTTTGCAGTGAGCGATGCAAATGTGGACCTGCTTCAGCATGGATAGTTATAATATCACAACCTGCCTTGGCAAAAGCCTCAATATATTGATCGCATGGAGCAATCATCAAATGAGTGTCAAAAACAGCATCAGTTAAAGGGCGAATGGCTTTCACCACATCAGGTCCGAAAGTAATATTTGGAACAAAATGTCCATCCATTACATCAATATGTATCCAATCCGCCCCAGCGGATACAACATCTTTTACCTCTTGACCAAGCTTTGAAAAGTCAGATGCTAGAATAGAAGGAGCAATAATTATTTCAGTGGACATGACTATTTCCTATAACCGCATAAGACGGTAAAAATACTATTATTTGCATTTTAATCTAATGGAATTAAATAAATCCGGATTAACGAATGTTAAGTGCTCTTAGCTTTGTTTTAATACAAGAAAAGAAACAAGGCAAAAGATATAAAACACAATCAAAAGAATTTTTGACAAGAATGTAAAAAATACTGGACCACTACGCAAGCACGGAGAGACTTCATCTTATATAAAAATTGCTAAGCAGCAAAGTTTATATATTAAAAATAATTACATGCCCAACTAAAACACAAAAGAGCATTTTAACACAATTTAATGTATAAAACGCTCTTCTGTCCGTACTATTTAAATTAAACAGCCATAAAAAATTTTTAAAATGCTTCTAAGGTAATGCGTTATAACCCGCTTTTACACCATCAAGGTTAATGATACCACCAACACCATCTTGTGGGGTGGTAAAGACATAAAAGGTTGCATTCTTACCGTTGAGGAATGAAGCAAGTTCGGTATTATTGAGCAATACCTCAGCAACACAACTATCACCCAAACAACGGCGATACGGCATATGTCCCATATCGGTTGTGCCATCAATCATAATACCAATACCGAGTTGTAGCTCTACGCGAATAGGAACAATAACACGCAGTAAAGTACCTTGATCCTTTGCTGGCCTTTTTATGAACGAAACGCGAAAAGAAATGTCTGGACGATCCTTAGCGCGAGCACTTTGCGTAATTTCGCATTGGATATTAGGTGTGCCAGATGGTTGACTACATACTTTTGTCCAAGAGCCAAAGTTTTGGTTTTGTGGTACGTCTTGTTGACTAGCAGGCTGTGCAAAAGCTATCACAGGTGCCATACCCAGGGAAACAAGCAATCCAGTCATAGAGATAGCACAAATTGCTTTATTCACGGATTTAAAAAAATTTCCAAAAGCTGACATAAGAACTCCTGCTCGAATCACGCAACATTTATTGCGTAAAATGATGTTAAAAAATTAACACCAATAAAAATATTTATTTTATGTGCTCTTACAAATTTAAAACACATAACATGTAAGCATACTCAATCATTAATTAGTCTTAAATAATCCAAAAAGGATATATAAAAAACCTTACTATATTGTTAGAAAAATGTTTAATACATTATTTCTTGGTGGTTGGTTGCCTCTATTTTTAAATGAACATCACAGAACATTATAAAACATGATTTCATTAAATCATTTCCAAGCAAAGGGAAAGACGATTTTTACATAATATCACATAAGATAAAAATAGCTTTAATATACTATTTTACGATAAAATTGAAATCAACCGTTTTGCCAATGATCGCGTTTTAACCGATCATCCTGCTTTGCCTCAACCCAACTACCAGTACTACCATCTTTCTTATGCTCCTTCTTCCAAAAAGGGGCATCAGTTTTTAAGTAATCCATAATAAAATTTGCCGCTTGAAATGCAGCAGTGCGATGTTTAGAGGTTGTTATAACCAGAACAATATTCTCCCCCACCCCAATCAATCCATAACGATGAATGACTGTAACTGCATCAAGTTCCCAATGTTGAGCAGCATTATTTGCCATCCTTTCAATTTGCTTGTCAGCCATATTAGGATAATGTTCAAGTTCCAACGCTTTTAATGTACCAGCTTCATCGCGGCAAAGACCAAGAAAACTAACAACAGCCCCAATATTCTTATTCTTACTGGTCAGCCGTTCAATCTCAGAATTAACATCAAAATCTTTGTCTTGAATGCTGACATAAATATCAACAGCTTTGCTATCAATCATAATTATCCTCCCGTCATTGGAGGGAAAAAAGCTATTTCTTGCGCCCCAACAATTGCTGTATCATGCGATACTTGCTCATGATCAATTGCAACATTTATAATAGCTTCATTTGCGAAAGCAGAGGCATATTTTTCTTCACTGTTTTTTAAAAACTCAAAAAGCTCGCTGACATTTGTTACCGTTTCAGGCAATTCGATTTTTTCTTCTGCTGTGCCAATTTTCTCTCTGACCCAAGCAAAATAAACGAGTTTCATAACAATTTTCCTTAACGGTGTTTTCTGCAATTAATATAAATAGGCAATGAATTTTTTTTAAGAATACACTACTCTAAAATAAATGCTAAATTCAAATTAGTTGTCAAATAATGTGTTTAAGTCCAGCTCTAAAATAATCCCATCCAGTAATTAACGTTAATATGGCTGCAATCCACAATAAGACAAGACCAAGTTGTGTTGTGTAAATGAAGTAGGGCTCGCCTGCCTGCCCTATAAGCAAGATCATCAGCGCTATCATTTGAACTGTTGTTTTCCATTTAGCAAGGCGCGATACCGGAACTCCGACCTTCAATTCAGCCAAATATTCCCTTAAACCCGACACCAAAATTTCACGACAAAGAATGATAATTGCGGCCCAAAGCGACCATCCTGCAATCGTTCCATTTGCAGCTAACAGCAAAAGACAAGTCGATACCAATAATTTATCAGCAATAGGATCAAGCATACGGCCTATATTAGATGTTTGCTTCCACATGCGTGCAAGATAGCCATCAAAAAAATCAGTAATGCTAGCGACTACAAAAATAATGAAAGCCGCCCAATGTGCGGTATCTGATGATTTGAATTCTCCTTCAGGAAAAAAACACAACACCACCAACGGCACAGCAATAATGCGTGCATAAGTCAATATATTAGGAAAAGAAAGAGCATTATTTTTCATGCGCGGTGCCGTAATCCAACATTTTTAAAAGCCTTACACTCTAGTAGCATGTCTTAATGACCTTGTAAAATGACAGAAAATTTAAATAGAAAGCAAATCCCCTAGTTTAAACAAAAAACGGCCTGATAATCTATCAGACCGTTTTAAAACAAAAACTAACATACGAAATATAGGCTTTAAACTACTTTATTTATAATTATCGGGTAGTAAACAAAGTAATCTGCAACCTTATTTCGATGAACTTATATGCACTAATATCATACTCGCATTGCATTAGTTTTCTAAAAACTTCGCTGGATTTACGGGCACGGAATTTTTACGCACTTCAAAATGTAGCTTAGGTGTGGCTGCATTGCCCGACATACCTGACTTTGCAATTTCATCGCCGCGACGTACTTGCTGGTTACGCTTTACAAGAATTTTACTATTATGCCCATATACAGTCACAATATTATTTTCGTGGCGGATAAGTACAGTATTACCAAATTCCTTCAAGCCATCACCAGCATAAATAACAACGCCATTTTCTGCTGCGCGTACTGATGTACCTTCAGGAACCAAGATATCTAAACCATCATTGGTAACAGTACCTTCCCTTTGGCCAAAGCTGCTCAAAATACGTCCACGTGCAGGCCAACGCATTTGCGAAATACCTGTTGCTTGCGGTGCAACAGCCGCAACTTGCTCAGCTTGAGCAATAGAATCATTTTTTGAAGCAACAGCATTTTGGGCTTGCGGTGGCTGTTGGGCTTGACCGCTCGTCGCATTTTGTTGTTGTGTTGGCGCAATTGGCTGAGGAGCAGTGGTTGGCTGATCCATACGAACAGCAACCGTGTCAATCACATTACTTTGATTGCTAGCTTGAGCCGTATTTTGATTAGACGTTGAGGCTTGCGCAGCAGGCGCATTTGGCCGCACCGCAGCTACTTGTTGATTTCCAGCTTGCGTACGAGGTACACTCACTGGGGTTACAGCTGCATTAGCTGACGCTACAGCAGTACCTTGATTACCTGTACCACGACCTGGAATAATTAAATTTTGACCTACACGAATCGCACCACTTGAAAGCCCGTTGGCATTTTTAATATCATTAACGCTAACACCATTACGATTAGCCACACGCGTCAAAGTATCACCACTTTGAACGATATAGCTGCGATTATTAGCGCTTGATGAAGCGTGACCGCCTTGCACAGCATTTGCCGGCAATGTACCAAGATTACGTGGTGGCTCGCCAGTACCGGCAACCTGTCCCGGCGCCAATTGGTGTGTTGGCTGCTGTGGGTATTGCTGCGCCGGCGCCTGATATTGTGGCTGTTGCGGAGCCTGATATTGTGGCTGCTGCGACGCTTGATATTGTGGCTGCGCTGGTGGCAAAGCATTGCTTTGGATAGTTCCGCTTTGCACTGGCGGCGGCAATTGTTGCGGCTGTGCCTGCTGTTGCGGAATGGGACGATTTACTGCAGCTTGCTGTGATGGTGTCGAATTTGTAAAGAGACCATCGGTAAACCGCATAGTATCAGAACTACAACCAGCAACTAAACCAGTAATTACTATGAGTGCCGCCCCCTGAATATAGCGGCGTGAAACCTTATCAATTATTTTTAAATGCATCTGATTTGCCTGTACCCGATAATCAATGACAAGGCCATTAAATAGGGTTAATCTTACTTGAGAGTTAAGATTGGAAAAAAAATGTCAAAAAAATGCAATTTTTCTTATATTTTGCCATAAAATAATCATAAAATTTCAGCGACACCCTCAATAAATGGTTGATAACGTACTCTAAACATATCTGACCGCTCAAATCTGGTACCCGTTTTGGAATAACGCATGATGGTTTGCACCCCATCATCCACTCCAAGTGGAACGAGCAAAATACCATTACCTGCTAACATTTCCATGAAGGCTAAAGGCTCCTTCACCATTGCTGGCCAAATAATAATACGGTCGAATGGACCATTACCCGGAATGCCGCGCATGGCATCGGTTTGCCGTAAAATAATGTTATCAAGCATTAGATTTTGAAATCGTATACGTGCTTCGTCACATAAAGTTTTATAACGTTCAATTGTAGTAACACGCCCAGCAAGGCGCGCCATCAAAGCTGCTGTAAAACCTGATCCCGTACCCACTTCTAAAACACGATGTTTTTTTTCAAGCTGCAGAGTATTAATCAAAATCAATTGCTCATCAAGACGTTCAATATATTCGCCGCATTCAATGGGTATAACGCTATTACTATAGGCAATATCACTAAAAGCCGAATCCATAAAATTACGTCGCGGCGTCTGTTCCAATGCCAATAATAGCTCAGAAAGGTCAATTCCCTTTGCACGCATGCGCAAAGCTAAACCTGCTAGAGCTTCATATTCCGACAATACCTTATTTTCAGCAGCCATAGTCTTATTAACTCTTCAACTTCAACAACCAAAAGCATCAACGGTGCTTTTGGCTCAAACATATAAAATGCACTTAACAATAAAAAAAGATTAAGAAAATGCTTTCTGTAAAACGGCAATTTCATCTTGCGCCGTAAGATCAAGATGCAAAGGCGTAATAGAAATCTTTTTCTTATCCACCGCGTAAGCATCACTACCAATTGCACATAAATTTCTATTGCGCGAAAACTTTAACCAAAAATATGGGAAACCGCGCCCATCATGGCGCTCATCAATATAAATATCATGGGCAATATGCCCTTGATGGGTAACTTCGACACCCGTAACCTCATTAGACCCGCAAGCTGGAAAATTAAGATTAGTCAACACACCCTGCTTATAGGGTAATGAGATCAATTTTTGTAAAATAGCAGGCGCATGCTGCCTTGCTGTATCCCATGGAATAATCCGATTATTATTCTCACTTACATATTCTTGCGAAAGAGCAAAAGAGCGCACGCCCAATAAAGTCCCTTCCATAGCAGCTGCAATAGTACCAGAATAAGTAACATCATCAGCAAGATTACCGCCTGAATTCACTCCAGACAAAACAATATCAGGGGCTTGTGGCATAATATGCTTGATAGCCATAATGACACAATCGGTTGGCGTTCCACGGACAGAAAAATGACGATCGTCAATCTGTCTCATGCGCAAGGGATCGGAAAGGGTTAAGGAATGAGATAAACCACTTTGGTCTTTTTCAGGAGCAACAACCCACACATCATCACTTAAAGATCTCGCAATATCCTCAAGGACGGTTAAACCTTCGGCGTGGATACCATCATCATTGGTAATTAAAATCCGCATGTGAAACTCCTTGAATTTCTTAAAAATCTAAGTTGAATAGAATTATAATGGTCATGCAAGTTTAGAATAAAGCCAACAGATTGAATAAACTGACATATTACAATAGTGTTGGCTTCATTTTAAAATAGACAAGCTAATTAGCAGCATAATGCTTTATTAAACATGCTGCCAACTTATGACAGCATGATGATATTAAAGGGCAGCAATACGCGTGACACCGCCCATATAAGGAATAAGTGCATCAGGAATAATGACGCTACCATCTTCTTGCTGATAATTTTCCAGTACGGCAATAAGGCAACGTCCCACAGCAGTTCCCGAACCATTTAACGTGTGGACAAATTGCAAGGTCTTTTCACCTTCTACCCGATAACGGCTGTTCATACGACGCGCTTGAAAGTCACCACAAACCGAGCAACTAGAAATCTCACGATAAGCATTTTGACCAGGCAACCAAACCTCAATATCATAGGTCTTTTTAGAACCAAAACCCATATCGCCCGTACATAACACAACCGTACGGAATGGAAGATCTAAACGCTTTAGCACTTCTTCTGCACATTCCGTCATACGCTCTAATTCAAGCAATGAAGAATCACGATCAGTTACTGCCACCATTTCAACTTTCCAGAACTGGTGCTGACGCAGCATACCGCGGGTATCACGACCAGCAGAACCCGCTTCTGAGCGGAAACAAGGTGTTAACGCGGTAAATCGTAAAGGTAATATGCTTTCATCCAAAATCTCTTCACGCACCAAATTAGTAAGCGGCACTTCCGCTGTAGGAATAAGCCAGCGACCATCAGTAGTTTGAAAAAGATCTTCCGAAAATTTTGGTAATTGCGACGTACCATAAAGCGCATCATCACGAACAAGAATAGGTGCTGACACTTCACGGTAGCCATGCTCATTGGTATGAATATCAAGCATGAATTGGCCAAGCGCACGCTCAAGACGCGCCAACATACCAGACAAGATGGTAAAACGCGCACCAGACATGCGCCCTGCCCGTTCAAAATCCATACCGCCTAATGCTTCACCAATATCAAAATGCTCTTTTGGTGCAAAAGAAAATTCACGCGGCGTACCATATTTACGCACTTCAACATTGGCACTTTCATCAGGACCAACTGGCACATCATCAAGCGGGATATTAGGTGTACGAGATAAAACATCTTCAAGCGCCTGATTTAAACGGCGCTCTTCTTGTTCTGCTTCACTAAAGGCCGACTTTAAAGCTGAAACTTCTTCCTTTAGCTTTTCTGCACGTTCTTTATCGCCATTAGCCATTGCTTGACCAATTTCTTTTGATGCAGCATTGCGGCGCTCTTGCATTTCTTGCAAGTTAAAGACATGGGCACGACGCTGGGCATCAAGAGCTATAATTTCTGCAGATTGCGCAGGTGCGCCGCGTTTTAGAAGTGCCTCATCGAGGCTTTGCGGATTTTCTCTGATCCATTTAATATCAAGCATAAATTTTCACCATATAATAAAGCTATTTATTTGAAGAGAAACATCAGGTCTTATTTGATAGAGCAAATATTCAATTAAGCACTACTATCGTTGTCTGCTTTTCGTCCTCGTTCAATCATGCGTGCAATAATAATCGATATTTCGTAAAGGAGCACCATTGGAAGTGCAAGTGTAATATGACTCAATACATCGGGCGGAGCGACAATAGCCGCAACAACGAACATAGCAACAATTGCATAACGGCGCTTACTGGCAAGCCCTTGCGCTGATAGTATACCAACTTTCACCAGTAGACTTGTGACAATTGGCATTTGGAATATTAAACCAAAAACCAACACAAAAGAAATCACCCGTCTCAAATATTCTGATACCTTGTTCAACAAAACAATCTTAGCAGCACCATGCAAATCACCGCCCGCCGGCGCTACTTGCTGCATAGACAGTGCAAGCCAACTTACCATCGGCGTTGCAAGATAATAAGCGACCGCTGCGCCGACCAAAAACAATAAGGGACCAGCTATTAAAAATGGTAAAAATGCATTGCGCTCATTTTTATAAAGACCAGGCGCAATAAAACGATAAAGCTGTATAGCAATGACAGGAAAGGCAATAACCACACCACCAAAAGCGGCAATTTTAATCTTTGCAAAAACAAATTCAAATAAATCAGTATATATCAAGGTCAAGTTAGCAGGGTCATCACCATGCCAAACCATCGCCCATTGCATAGGGCGGACAATAAAATTAAAAATATCGACAGCAAAAGCAAAACATAAAACAAAAGCAACCATAAAGGCTGCAATGCACCAAATCAGTCTTGAACGCAGCTCATTCAAGTGATCCATTAAGGGTGCAGCACTATCATCCATATCTTCTGTTTTATCTGCTGCTATTTTTTTACTCTCACTCATCGGAACTTTGCGCCCCATTCTTATTATTGATTATTTGACCCAATGGCACCGATTTTACGGATCGCTCGACATAATAGGCGGCTTTTTTTCCATGACTATTGCGTGAAAAACGCCCGCTATTGTGCTTCAAACGATGCTTACGCACCGGACGCTTCATTTCAAAGCTCGCATGATGTTTTACAGCCTTGCCTTTACGTCGCGATGAAGCATCAAATACGTAATGATCTTGCTGATTTACACTTTGTGGCTTATCGCTCATCAGATAATTATCGTCACCTTGGTAATTTGTCGGTGGCAATAAATTGCGACTATCCAAAATTGCTTGATCTTCAAGGGAGGGAGACGCAATACCTTTTAATGCATCACTCGTTTGGCTTAGTGATTGTTTCACATCTTTGGCAGCATCACGAAATGGATCAAATACCTGCGTAAGACTACGTCTTGGATCAAGATTGCGAACCTCATCAAGCGCTGATTTTACATCATCAAGCTCTGCCTCTTTCATTGCATCATCAAATTGTTGACGAAACTCTGCTGCAGTACTGCGCATTTTTGCAGTTGCTTTCCCAAAGGAACGCATCACCTTTGGCAAATCTTTTGGTCCAATTACAATTATTGCCACAATAGCAATAACTAAAAATTCAGACCAACCAATTCCAAACATCAACAACCCTCATGCAGCAATAAAATATTGTTCAGCTATAACCACTTAATAAAATTACTTATATTAGTGAATACAACTAAATAGTAAAGATGACCAAATATTCCAACAGAGCAACATTATATGCAGCATGAATCACAAGCCCAAAAGCTGCAAATTTTTAATATTATGATACTTTATCATCAACCGAAGATTTATTGGTGTCTACCGTCTCACCAGTTTTAGCATCAATCGTTTTTGTAGCAGCTTGCTTCTCATCTTCATCATCCTTCATACCGGACTTGAAATTTTTAATACCTTTTGCCACATCACCCATCAAATTAGGAATTTTAGCACTGCCAAACAATAACAGCACAATTACTAAAACAACAATCCAATGCCAAATAGAACCGAAACCCATTTGCGTCAATTTCCTTATTTCAACAATTCAACTTTAACACTTTAGAAGCTTTTTATCCAAGTTTCAAACGCTACTATTCAAATTTGTTAATTTTATTAGCCTATATCAATAGTAATTGATCTAAAAAGCTTATTCCATATCTTTAGGCGGTAAAAGCCCAAGCTGCTCCAAGTCAATATCCTCGTAAGGGTCCTCTTCAAGACTCAATTCATCTTCATGAACGGATGGAATCGGTATCGTGAAGCTTTCAGGCAAACGCGAGGATAATAGCCCCGCCCCTTTCAACTCCTCCATACCCGGCAAATCGCCAATATCGGGCAAAGTGAAGTGATCGAGAAAATCTTGGGTTGTACCATAAGTGACGGGTCTACCGGGTGTTCGTCTTCGACCACGAATTTTTATCCAACCGGTCTCCATCAAAACATCAAGTGTTCCTTTTGAGGTTTCAACGCCGCGTATATCCTCAAGTTCCGCACGCGTTACAGGTTGATGATAAGCGATAATTGCCAACACTTCTAAGGCTGCACGTGACAGCTTTCGCGCTGTTTGTTCTTCCTTAGATAACAAAAAGCTTAAATCAGGAGCAGTACGAAAAGCAAATGCATTGCCAACAAGGCACAAATTAATACCGCGACCACTATAGATTTCAGTTAGCTCGTTAATTATAGAATCAATATTGCTATTTTTTGGTAATCGCTCCGCCAAAGCATTGCGCGAGACGGGCTCGGATGATGCAAAAAGAATTGCCTCCACCATCCGTAACAGCAAAGGCGAATTGTCAAATTTGGGCTTTTCAACCATTGCTAAGCTGTTCCCTATCTTCATCTCTATCGTCTTGTTTAACACGCATATAAAGCGGTAAAAAAGCCCCACTTTGCCGCAGCTCTACCTGCCCTTCACGCACCATTTCAAGACTTGCTGCAAAAGCACTGGCAATTGCTGTCTTACGCTCTTTGTCATCACTGATAAAACGAAGCAAATATTGATCAAGCGCCAACCAATCATGTGAAAGATCACCCACCATACGGCTTAAAATTTGCCGAGCATATTTAAGTGGCCAAACCTTACGGTTGCCAACTTCAACGTGACTGACCGCTTGTCGCTGCCTTATTCCGGTATAGGCCGTTAACAACTCATACAGTGTCGTATTGAAACGATTTTTTCGCTCAACCACAACCATTTCTGGCGCTCCACGTTTAAAAACATCACGCCCCAAACGATTGCGATTAATCAATTTACCAGCAGCATCGCGCATGGCTTCCAACCGCCGCAAGCGAAATTGCAACATTTCCGCCATTTCTTCACCACTTGCTTCTTGCTCCCCTTGTTTTTTAGGAACCAATAACCGTGACTTTAAATAAGCAAGCCAAGCAGCCATAACCAGATAATCAGCCGCCAACTCCAATCTTACCTGTTGCGCTTGTTTGATAAACTGTAAATATTGATCAACCAGCGCGACAATTGAAATACGGGTTAAATCGACTTTTTGCGTGCGCGAAAGATGCAAGAGAAGATCCATCGGCCCCTCAAAGCCTTGGACATCCACCACCAATGCCGGTTCACTCACACCGCGCGTTTCATCATCCCACCATTCGCTCATGGGAGGTGCATCAGATTGCGGTGTTTTTCCAGCTAAAGCCAAATAACAAATATTCCTTATAGCCTATTGATTAAACGAGATAAAATAATTAAAAATTTAGCGTTTCTGGAAAAAAATTGGCAAATTCTTGCCGTAGCTCTTTTTCATCCGCTGCTATCGTATTTAAAACAAAACTTTCGGCAAAAGCAGCTCTTCGCGCGGCTTTTGCCTGTAAATATGGGCTATTTCCAGCAACTTCCAACATTTCGCTAAAATTACCATTACAATGCAAAGCCACATCACACCCGGCTATAAATGCTTGCTGAGCTAAATCACCTATCGTTCCAGATAGTGCTTTCATGGATAAATCATCGGTCATTAACAAGCCATCAAAGCCGATATCGCCGCGAATAATTTCAGAAATAACTTTTGATGATAGGGTGGCAGTTTGTTCTTGATCAATTGCCTCATAGACAACATGGGCTGTCATTGCGGTTGGCAAATGCGCTAATTGCTTAAATGGAATGAAATCTGATTGCTTTAATTCATCAATATCAGCTTCTACCCGCGCTAATGCCAAATGCGTATCACACATGGCGCGGCCATGGCCAGGTATATGTTTCATAACCGGCAAAACACCTCCATCAATAAGCCCTTGTGCTGCAGCTTTACCCATTGCGGTGACAATCTCAGGCGTATGACCATAGGCACGCGAACCAATAACATCATGACTGCCAGCAACCGGCACATCTAAAAGCGGCAAACAATCAGCATTAATCCCATATTTTTTTAAATCAAAAGCATGAAGCCGCGACATTAGCCAAGCTGCGCGTAAGCCCTGATCTTGATCTTTATTGTAAATATCACCAAGAGCTGCTGCCGTTGGATAATTAGGGGCGAGTGGTGGACGTAGACGCTGAACTCTTCCGCCTTCTTGATCTATAAAAATCAAAGCATTTTCATTATTAGATGTAAGTCTTATATCATCAGTAAGTGCAGATAATTGATCGCTATTGTCAATATTGCGTGCAAATAGAATAAATCCCCATGGCTTATGCTCTTTAATAAAGGCACGCTCTTGATCATTTAATGACAGACCTGCAACGCCGGTGATAAATGCTTTACAATTTTCCATCTAATATTCCTTTGGCACAAGCCCAATGCTGATTCATTAAAACTGCATAAATGCCGTTATGTTGATTGAGATTCTATTAATCCAACAATTTTAATTTGCGCATTTTTTAACCCACACACTAATATCATGAACGGCTAAACCACCATTAGGTGCAGGTGACTGTGCGCCTGTTAAAGTATTTATGCCCTCGCCATCAATAAATGCACTATTGGGAAAAATACCAGGAGATATAAGCACTCCGCGTTGCACCCCAGCAAAAATCTTAGCATGCAGCCGCACGTCCCCGCGTGCATTACCGATTGCAACAATATCTCCATCTTCAATATCTAGCGCTTTGGCATCATCTGGATGAATATAGAGTTCCGGCCGCCTCTCTTTTTGCAATGATGTTGGCGTTTCGGCAAAAGTAGAATTTAAAAAATTATGCGCGGGCGATGTTGCCAACCGAAATGGGCAAGCTTCACTGATGCGCTCAAGGTTATCCCATTGATCTGGAAATTGCGGCATTTCTTGCCAATTTCCCTGATACCCCATTGAAGCTGGCGGACGGTTAGGAAAATGCTCATCCAGCCAATTTACTTTAAAGTGAAAGCGTTTATCATCCCAACCAAAGCCATTGATAAAATGCGCTTCATCAAAAGATGGCTGCACATCATACCAGCGTTTTTCCTTCAACTCCTCAAAACCACCAAAACCACTTTTAACCAATAAATCATCAATCAATGTTTTTTCGTCAAAATCAAACCCTTTAAAACCAAGGCGCTGTGCAAGTTGGTTAATGACAAACAAATTGGGTTTTGGCCCTAAAGGTGGCTCAATCAATTTTGGTCCAAGAATGATATGTTGATGACCACCACCACAATAAATATCATCATGCTCGACAAACATAGTTGCAGGTAGAACAATATCAGCAAGCTTTGCCGTATCCGTCATAAATTGTTCATGCACAACAGTAAAAAGATCATCTCGCATAAAACCTTGCCGAATAAGGCGTTGTTCAGGAGCGACATTAACCGGATTGGTATTTTGAATAAAGAGCACGTTGACTGGAGGGCCACCATAAAGCGTATCTTTATCCCCACAAAGGATGCGACCGATTTTTGATTGATCGAGGCTGCGAATAGTAGGGTCCGCCAATTTTTTTCCAGTAATCTCATCACGATTTAACACATAAATATCAGAGTTTGAAAAAAATGCCCCTCCTCCTTCATATTGCCAAGAGCCAAGTACAGCAGGAATAGAGAGCGCCGCATGCATAGCAACAGCGCCATTGCGTTGACGGGTAAAGCCAAAACCAAGGCGAAAGAAACAGCGCTTGGTCTCACCAATCAGCTTGGCAAATTCTTCAATTTCCGCAACACTCAAACCAGTAATTTTGGCAGCCCATAATGGATCCTTATTAATAACGTGAGCGGCAAGTCCAAAAGGATCATCCGTATAGGCTTTCATATAGGCGTAATCTGCATAACCATCACGAAAAAGCACATGCATCACCGCACAAGCAAGTGCCGCATCGGTTCCAGGCTTTAAGATAAGCCCAATATCAGCTTGTTTTACCGTTGTTGTTTCAAAAACATCAATCGCAACAATCTTTGCTCCACGCTCTTTACGCGCGCGCACTGCATGGGTCATCACATTAACTTGCGTAGCTGCAGCATTGGTGCCCCAAATAACAATACAATCGGATTTTTCCATTTCACGCGGATCAACACCTGCAATACGCCCTGCCCCAGCAAAATAACCGGTCACCGCAGTGTTGGTACAAAAAGTAGAAAACTGCTTGGAAAAATTTCCAGCAAACCGCAACCGATTAATCGAATCACGCTGCACCAAGCCCATTGTGCCCGCAAAGTAATAAGGCCAAACCGTTTGCGACCCCAAAAGTTCAACTTGCTCAGTTATTTTTTCTGCAATACTATCTAGCGCTTCATCCCACCCAATAGCTTGCCATTGCCCCGCACCTTTTTTACCGATACGTTTTAAAGGTTTTAATAAGCGCTCGCTATGATGGACACGCTCAGCATAACGGGCAACCTTAGCACAAACCACCCCAGCAGTATAACTATTATCTTTCGATCCTCTTACCCGACCAATACGATTATCTGCCAATAATTCTATATCTAAGGCGCATGTCGAGGGGCAATCATGAGGACATGCCGAATGTCCTATACGCAAATTCATTTGAAAATTGCCTCTCTTAAAACCAACAAAATTGATAACTTAGGCCTTATAAATCACAAGCAATATTTTGATAATAACCAAGCTATTACCAATAAATAAGCATAATGACGTGAAACTTTTTGTGATCATACACGTTTATTTCAAATGATTAAGAATTTTTTTCATAATTATCTATAAAGATAATCGCAAACAAGTTTATGACAAATTCTTAAATTAGCCAAATTCACAATTATGCAAAACAATTTCTATCCGAATCAAGGTCGAAGTAATGTCAGGTAAATTGAGCCGAAGAATATTTATGCTTTCTGCACCGCTTGCATTAGGTGCATGTAGTGCAACAGGACGCCGCATTGCTGATGCAACCCCAGTGCCAGCAAAAAAAATTAATCCCTATTATCTTGAAATGTACGGTGCAATCGACAGTGAACCTTACCCTGTCAAAGCTTCAGATATCAGTAAAATCGACCCAATCTATTGGCGACAAATTGTTGCTTATCCAAGTTCTTATACGCCAGGCACTCTAGTGGTCGATCTTAATAATTATTTTTGCTATTTTGTCATGGAAGACGATCAAGCTATCCGTTATGGGGTTGGCATTGCCGAAAATAATACCCTAAACTTTAGCGGAGATGCGATTATCGGTCGTAAAGCAATGTGGCCATCTTGGACACCAACCCCTAGCATGATGAGAAGATTGCCGGAGCGTTATGGACATCTTGGCGGCGGCATGGCACCTGGCCCACAAAATCCATTAGGCCCTCGGGCGCTTTATCTTTACCGTAATGGTCGTGATACTTTGTTCCGCTTGCATGGAACCACGGAAGAATGGAGTATTGGTAAAAACGTATCTTCTGGCTGCATCCGTTTTCTATTTCAAGATATCATCGATCTTTACAACCGCGTTACCGTGGGTAGTAAAGTTGTCGTTATTCCTCGCACTACAGATCACCAACAAGTCGCGCAACAAATCTAGCTCAAAAGCCTAGCCGAACGCATTAGACTTTAAACTAGCCATGGGAAGAAGTTCTTTCCCATGGTTAAAATGATAGAATTCAATTTACTTTCTCATATGAGAAACGGTTGAATAAACGAAAAAACATCTTATAATAAATGCAAGGGTGTCAATTAGAATAATCTATTGGCAGGAATGTTCTTGGTCGGGCCGCTGAGAGAGCGGAGCTTTACTTATGGACCACCAAGACCAACCATTGAAATCTGTGACAACACCCCATTTCATTGCCAAAATTTATTTTTGCATTTTAATTCAAATAAAAAAGCTTATGCACTTGGAAGCTTTTGCAGGTGTCCTTTTAATTGCCGCCGCAGCTATTGCGCTATTTTGGGCCAATTCATCTTTTTATACAACCTATGTTGGTTTTTGGCATACAAAGCTTGGTATTTCATTAGGCAAGTTTTCTTTAAATTGGGATCTACATTTTTGGGTCAATGATGTCTTGATGACATTTTTCTTTCTTATTGCTGGTCTTGAAATCAGAAAAGAAATTCATAATGGCGCACTTTCAAGCATTAAACAGGCAACATTACCAATTATTGCAGCCCTTGGCGGCGTTTTAGTACCAGCTCTCATCTATATGCTGTTTAACACAGATCCAATTAGCCATCACGGTTGGGCAGTTCCAACCGCCACAGATATCGCCTTTGCTGTTGGTATTCTGGCACTCCTAGGGCGTTCCTTGCCGAGCAATATTCGCGTAGTTCTGCTTTCACTGGCGATTATTGATGATATTATCGCCGTACTTATCATTGCAATTTTTTATTCTAATGGCATTGACGCTTCAGCACTGCTAATTGCTGTTGCAGCTATTGGTCTTATCTACATTTTTCATTTCTTTGGTATTTCATCAGCTTTTGCTTACGCATTGCCAGCAAGTGTGCTTTGGTTTGGCCTCTGGAAAACCGGTATACACCCATCTCTCGCGGGTGTTATTCTTGGTCTTTTAACGCCAATTATTTACCAACCTTTACAGCTTGGTAAAGACAATAAGCCCTACAAAGCCTTGATAAATCCGCTCGCGATTGTTGAAAAGCATCTTCATCCTTGGGTTGCGTTTTTCATTATGCCGGTTTTTGCGCTTGCCAATGCAGGAATTTACCTTGGCGATATCAATCTTTCCGCTAATGGCACATTCGGGATAACTATGGGAGTCATGGCAGGCCTTATAATTGGCAAGCCGCTTGGCATTATTTTAACCAGTTTTATCGCAGTTAAATTGGGTGCTTGCCGCCTGCCCCCACAAGTTGACTGGCGCGCCATGATATTGGTTGGATTACTGGCTGGCATCGGCTTTACCATGGCTATTTTTGTTGCCATGTTAGCGTTTAGCAACCCTGAACAATTAGCAAGCGCTAAAATTGGAGTCTTATTGGGTTCAGTACTATCAGCAATTATTGGACTGATTTATGGTTTTTTATATTTAGGATACATCAAGCAAAAGCAAAATTAGCTTGATGCTTATAAAATCCAATTCATTACCAAAAGCCAATGCTCGAAAAGAAGATTTTTCAAATTTATCGCAATTTTAACAAGCTATCCTTAGAAAAAAGCTTTGATGAAGCGGTGGAATGAGCAAAGTTCGATGAAAAATAATTCAATTGCAAAAAATAGCTTTGCTATTGCCGCATTTATGCTTAAAAGCTATCTTTAATGAGATAAATTACCATAGAGAGTTTTGTAATGGCAGAAGACGACAGCTTTATTCGCGAAGTTAACGAAGAAATTCGTCAAGAAAAAGCACGTGCTTTATGGGGCAAATTTGGTCCAATGATAATTGGCGCGGCTGTCGCCCTTGTGCTTGGCACTGCTGTTTGGCAAGGTTATAGCTATTGGCAAAATAAAAAGGCCGGAACTATCGGCGATGCTATGTTAACAGCCGAAAGCCTTGTCAAAGGCGGTAAAGTTGATGAAGCAATTGCAGCATTAAAGCAGATTGAATCCTCTGAATTTGGCGGCTATCCTTCACTTGCCCAAATGCGTGAAGCGGGGCTAACCTTGGAACAAGGCAACAAACAAGCGGCTGTTGCTATGTTCGATAAAATCGCACAAAATAGTGATACACCAAGCGCATTAAAAGATATTGCTAGTATTCGCGCAGCTTATATATTAGTTGATACAGCGGATTTTAATGAATTAAGCCAACGTGTTACTGTTTTTGCATCTGATAATAATCCTATGCGGCTATCAGCGCGCGAAATTTTAGGACTTTCGGCATGGAAAGTTGGCAATTTAGCTGAAGCTAAAAACTATTTTGAACAAATTATTAATGACAGTGAGAGTGCTGGCAGCGGCGTAGCAGCCCGAGCTCAACTTATGTTGAGCTTGATCAATAGCCGCACAGAAAGTGCAAAAGGCTAATTTATGGCGCTTACAATCGCTATTATTGGAAGACCCAATGTTGGGAAATCCACTTTATTTAATCGTCTTGTTGGTCAAAAGCTAGCAATTGTAGATGATACACCAGGCGTCACTCGTGACCGCCGGCATCACGCCGCGCGTTTACAAGATTTACGTTTTGACATTATTGATACCGCCGGCCTTGAAGAAGCTGCCAATGACACGCTTGAAGGCAGAATGCGGGCGCAAACACGCGCGGCTATTGAAGAAGCAGATCTTATTCTTTTTGTATTGGATGCAAAAGCTGGCCTTACGCCAGCCGACACAACATTTGCGTCGCTTGTACGCAAATCAGGTAAGCCAATTATTCTTATTGCCAATAAATCCGAAGCAAAGGATGCAAATGGCAATTTTTATGATGCTTGGAAATTAGGCTTTGGTGAACCATGTCCTATTTCTGCCGAGCATGGTCTTGGCATGTCAGACTTACGTGATGCCATAGTTGAAGCCGTTGGCTCAGAAAAGGCATTTGAAAAAGAAAAAGAAGAAGAACGCCTCAAAATCGAATCTGCTTCCATTGGTGACGACATTGAAGATCCAGATGCTGAAGAGCCAGAATATGACGATACAAAACCGTTGCGTATCGCCATTGTTGGCCGCCCAAATGCTGGCAAATCGACATTGATTAATACCATGCTTGAGGAAGACCGTTTGTTGACCGGGCCTGAAGCTGGCATCACCCGCGATTCTATCTCAGTGGATTGGGAATGGCGCGGTCGAAAAATCAAACTTCATGACACAGCAGGTTTACGGCGTAAATCTCGTGTGCAAGAAAAGTTGGAAAAGCTTTCGGTTGCCGATACTTTAAGAGCTGTTCGCTTTGCCGAAGTGGTCATTGTTCTTTTTGATGCAACAATTCCTTTTGAAAAGCAGGACTTACAGATTGTTGACCTTATTATACGTGAAGGTCGCGCACCAATTATTGCTTTTAATAAATGGGACTTAATCGAAAACCGGCAGGAAACCTTAACCGAATTACTAGAAAAATGTAGTAGGCTTCTGCCGCAAGTTCGCGGTTTACGGGCTATTCCTATTTCGGGTGAACGCGGCCAAGGCATTGATAAGCTGATGGAAAATGTTGAAATGGTTCACCGTATATGGAACCGGCGCATTTCTACAGCAAAACTTAATCGTTGGCTTGGTGGGATTATTACCCACCATCCACCGCCTGCAGTATCCGGCCGCCGGTTAAAAATTAAATATATGACGCAGATTAAGACAAGACCACCAGGCTTTGTTATATCTTGCTCGCGTCCTGATGCAATGCCACAATCCTATTTACGCTATCTTGTCAATAGCCTACGTGAAACTTTTAAGATGCCCGGCGTTCCGATAAGGTTATCAATGCGCAAGCCGGACAATCCTTTTGCAGGACGCGCTAAGAAAAAGCATTAAGCAAACTTCTATAGTCTAGATAAAAAGCGCCATTGCTGAAAAAGTATTGGCGCTTTTTTTGATGTGCCGAACAGTTAGCCGAAGAAAAAATGCAATGGCGACTTTCAATATTTTACTGAAATTAGATAAATTAATTTACTTATCTCTTAAGTGACCTCAATATTTATAGTTAATATCTGCAATTATTTTTTTTAATTAAAAACACGATATCAATAATTAAATTTAATAAGGCGCAGCATTCTTTTGAACTTTTTACTTAATTAAGACGTCATGCGGCAAAATCTAATATAAAAACACTCGCTAAATTTTCAACAAATCCCTCTATTCCCCGCACTTTAACAATCACATACAAAAAATTTATTTTTTTCGAAATTAAACATATACGAACCCGTTAACCAATGTTATTAACCTTTTGTTCGCTCGAACACACATTGTTAACCTTAAATAAATTTTACTATTGCATTCTACCCAAATCATAAGGGTGGAAACATTGTGATTCTATCCCCAACTTATTTTGTCTATTGCGCTGGAGTTTATGCGGTGAGTATTTTTCAAAACTTTTTTGGCCATCAATCGCCTAAGAATCACGTTGAATACCGTCTCACTGCACCTGCAAGTTATCATATGCCAGAGGGACGCTATTATGAAGCACCTTTGATGCTACCTGAAAAGCGCTCACCTACTCGCTACCTTTTTCCACTAATCCTAGGCGCTGGCATTTCAATTATTGGAATGTCGACACTGCAAAAACAAATGACTGCGCCGCTTGTTGCAACTAATACAACGCTTTTTATCAGCACTCCCACCGTTACGAAAAATAAAAAAGCAGATCGCGTCTTACAGTCAGATAATGTCGCTGAACTAAAGGCTAGTCGGCAGCGCTTTAATGAACAAGTGCGAATATCAGCCACTTTTACCGACACTGCATTTGCTCAACCCTACAGCATGCAGTCAGGGGAGCTTTCAAGCGATCAACGAATTAATAGCGCCGCAAAACAAGCTTTTATGCCGCGAAAAAGCAATGATTTACGTCTTGTTTTAGCTGACACTCAATTGGATCGCAGTATAAAGCTGCCAACAATCTCTCAGCTAGAACAACAGCATATTGCTCGTCTTGTTCCGCCCGAGAAAGCTAAGGGTCAATTCCAAATTGCACTTGGGATAATTCCAGTGCCTAAACGCAAAGAACTTCCCAAACTCGCAGTTCCTGACATGCTAGCTTCATTGGTTACTAACGATAAGCCTGACATTCTTGCTCTTGGCTACGCGCCAGCCAATGCTGGGACAGCTAAAGAATCTCCTTTTGATTCCATCTTGACTGATGCAGAGAAAACTGCAGGACGTTTTATTCCACCAATTGGTCCTAAAGATCATGCGTGGGCTGCCACACCTTTACCTGCATCTTCATTTACCGCCAAAGAACAAAAATGCCTCGCTGAAGCTGTTTATTTTGAAGCACGAGGCGAGACATTAAAAGGGCAAGCTGCGGTCGCACAAGTTGTCCTTAATCGGGTTAGAAACCCCTCTTATCCAAATACTGTTTGCGGCGTTGTTTATCAAAATGTTAACTGGCGCAATCGATGCCAATTTTCTTTTGCATGTGATGGGAAAAAGCATCTCGTCACAGAAAAGCGCCATTGGCGCATTGCACAAGATATTGCTAAGGCCGTTTCAGCAGGACAAATCTGGTTGCCTGAGGTTGGCTCTTCGACCCATTATCACGCCGTTTACGTACGCCCAAACTGGGCAAGTTCTATGTATAAAATGGAAAAAATTGGATTACACATATTTTACCGAACAAAAAATGGCGGATGGGGTTGATTTCCCTCAAAC
The DNA here is from genome assembly GCF_014117425.1 of Bartonella sp. HY038. Taxonomy (NCBI): domain Bacteria; kingdom Pseudomonadati; phylum Pseudomonadota; class Alphaproteobacteria; order Hyphomicrobiales; family Bartonellaceae; genus Bartonella; species Bartonella sp. HY038. The sequence goes on along the minus strand of NZ_CP059725.1, from coordinate 1,165,848 downwards.
ATCGCAGAACGTGACCAAGATGCCTTTAATCAAACATTTTAAAATATTTGATTAAAGGTATGTATTGCACATTTCTTCAAGATTTTTGATGCCAAGGAATCATTTTTAATATTATTCTACCTCCCAACACCCAATCCATAGATGAGAAACAATCACACAAAAAAGAAAACAAAAAAATTATATGTCTATATTTTGGGCTAGATAATGAAGCCAATTTACTGCATTCAAAAATTTTTTCCCGCTGTTTCTCAAATTACTGCTAAAAAACTATGCTATTCTCTGTGTTAGAGCTACTTTCAAGCCTTGACGAATTGCTCCAGTAACAATATGTTGCGCGCAACCTAAAAGGTTAAAGCTAGTACGTTGCCACTCATTGATAGGGGACATTCATGGCCAAAGGGAATCAGCCTGAAAAGCCACATGGTGATACCATTAATGAGCATCAACACTCAAACATGACGGATTTGGACGAACGCAAAAATCGCCTAGAAGAGGCTTTGATTAAAAAGGGAGCGTTTAAACAACCTGAACCAGAGAAAACACCGCCTAGCTCAAGCTATGCTATAAAGCTTTCAAGCGAATTTTTAGCAGCAATAGTTGTTGGTGTCGTTTTGGGTCTTGGCTTTGATCAATTAATTGGTACAAATCCTTGGGGATTAATTGTTTTTCTCTTTCTTGGATTTGCCGCTGGCGTTATGAATGTTTTACGTTCTGTAGGCATGATAGAGCAAAGCTCTATTGGCAAACAGAAGAACAATAAAGATAATTAGGCCAAAAGGCCGATTTGACTGCTTATTAAGGAGGCAACGTTGGATCCTATTCATCAGTTTCAAATAATAGATCTGATCCATATTAATATCGGTAGTTGGAATTTATCATTTACCAATGTATCCCTTTTTATGGTTATAACTATTGTCGCCTCAGCAGCATTTTTGCTTTTGACCTCTTCAAGCCGTGGTCTTGTGCCAACACGCGGACAGTCGGTCTCAGAAATGGCTTATGAATTTGTGGCAAATACCTTGCGCGAATCTGCTGGAACACAAGGCATGCGGTTTTTCCCGCTCGTATTTTCCTTGTTTATGTTCGTATTGGTTGCCAACTTCATTGGTCTTTTCCCTTACTTCTACACTGTTACAACTCAAATTATGATCACTTTTGGTTTGGCGATGCTCGTTATATTGACCGTTGTGTTTTACGGTGTATTTAAGCATGGCGTTGGCTTTTTCAAACTTTTCGTTCCTAAAGGTGTACCAGCTGTCATTGTACCAATTGTAACAATCATTGAAGTTATTTCGTTCTTATCACGTCCCATCAGCCTTTCAGTTCGTTTGTTCGCCAATATGTTGGCAGGCCATATTACGTTGAAAGTGTTTGCAGGTTTTTGCGTTGGCTTAGCTGCAATGGGGCCAATTGGTTTTGGCGGCGCTATCTTGCCTTTGGCAATGAATGTCGCTATTACAGCACTTGAATTTTTGGTTGCATTCTTGCAAGCATATGTGTTCACAGTATTGACCTGTATGTATCTCAACGATGCAGTGCATCCTGGTCACTAACCAACCGGCGGTCAACCGCCACATTCCAATATGCGCATAAACCATCAAAAGCGCTTTATTCAAAGGAGAATTTTATGGAAGCGGAAGCAGCAAAATACATCGGCGCCGGTCTAGCCTGTTTTGGTATGGCAGGAACAGCTCTTGGTCTTGGCAACATTTTCGGTAGCTATCTTTCAGGCGCATTGCGCAACCCATCAGCTGCTGACAGCCAGTTCGGCCGTCTTGTATTTGGTTTTGCTGTGACAGAAGCTTTGGGCATTTTCTCATTGCTCGTTGCTCTTATCCTTCTGTTCGCATAATCACATTTTAAAGATGTGCCCTTTAACTCGGGCACATCTTTCAAGCTATAATTCCAGATTATATCAGATTACACTTCGATAAACCGATTAAGGTTTATTGCTTCTATGAAGGATGAATTGGATGTTCGTGTCCTCAGCTTTTGCACAAGGCGTTGAATCCACCGCAGAGCATGCCTCAGCTGGGCATGGTGGCAGCAGTTTCCCTCCCTTTGATTCGACCTATTTTGCATCCCATCTTTTTTGGTTGATCATTTGTTTTGGTCTTTTTTATATTTTTATTGCAAGAATTGCTGTTCCACGCATCGGTTCTGTCATTGAAAATAGACGCGATCGTATCGCATCTGATCTAGATCAAGCCGCCCGTATGAAACAAGATGCAGATGCTGCTGTTAGCGCTTATGAAAAAGAGCTTTCGGAAGCACGCGCAAGAGGCCTTGTTATTGCACAAGCTGCGAATGATGAAGCAAAAGCAAAGGCTGAACGGGAACGTAAAACCGTAGAAGCTGAATTAGAAGAAAAATTAGCTGCTGCAGAAAAGCGCATTGGTGATATTAAAGACCGTGCAATGCAAGATGTTGGCCAAATAGCAGCTGATACAGCGAAACAAATTGTTCAAGATTTTATTGGCAGCGAGGCAACTGCTGATTCTTTAACTAAAGCCGTTAAATCAGTAAGCGAATAAGAGGAGAACATAATGACCGATACTTTTTGGGCCCTTATTGCGCTTGTACTATTTTTGGCGATTTTAGCCTATTTAAAAGTTCCAAGTTGGATTGGCAAAGCCTTAGATGCACGCTCGTTACGCATATCTGAAGAATTGGAAGATGCTCGCCGCTTACGTGAAGATGCACAACAGCTTTTAGCTGAATATCAACGCAAGCGTTCTGAAGCGGAAAAGGAAGCCGCTGACATTATTGCAGTTGCGCAACGCGAAGCAGTTGCACTAACAGAAGATGCACGTCGCAAGACCGAAGAATATGTAGAGCGCCGCAATCGTTTGGCCGAGCAAAAAATTTCTCTTGCTGAAGCCGATGCAATTGCTGCAGTACGTTCCAAAGCTGTTGATATTGCAATCGCAGCTGCCGGAAAAATAATTAGCGAAGAACTAGACAGCAATAAATCAGATAAATTGTTTCATAATTCGCTAGAGCAAGTTAAAACAAAACTTAATTAAGTTTATTTTTCAAAATAAAAAGCCGCCCACTGGGCGGCTTTTTTGATTTTATTAACTTCATTTATAAACGCCCTTACTAGAAATAGCATCCACAACAATCCATGAGTTACAAGTTGTATCGAAATTTAAAACAGTTGGATATTATAGATAACTTGGCTAAGCCTCGTAAAAAGCCAAATCTACCTGACTTTTCGTATAGCGAATAATTCTCAATGGATGTTTTAACCTTTTAGTCTTTTTCACATAAATGCTGAATGCACGTCTAACGGCAAAACTGGTTAGGAGTGAATGAAAAATCTTTTTTAAGATTTTTAATTACTGTTAAAGGCAACGCTTTTCATATAGCTTTACCATGACTACTTTAAACGCTGGCACCTATGCCAATATTAGCAACTTTTTTGATTTAAGAGGTAAAACATGACACCAGATTTAATCGAGCGCTTTGTTGCTATTGTTGGTAGTAATAACGCAATTACGGATCCCGATATTTTAAGCTCTTATTTAATTGAGCAGCGTGGGCTTTATCACGGCAAGACGCCGCTTTTATTACGCCCGCAATCTACTCAACAAGTCTCAAAACTAATGCAGCTTGCCAATGAAACAAAAACCGCCATTGTTCCGCAAGGAGGCAATACTGGTCTCGTCGGCGCCCAACAGCCTGATACAAGTGGCAACCAAATCATTATTTCATTAGCGCGGCTCAATAAAATTCGCTCTATAGATGTGGAAGGGAATCTTATATTGGCAGAAGCCGGCGTTATTTTAAAAAATCTACAAGAAGCCGCCGATGAGGCCAATCGACTTTTTCCTCTTTCACTAGGATCGGAAGGCTCATGCCAAATTGGCGGCAACTTGTCGTCTAATGCTGGTGGTACTGCCGTACTATCCTATGGCAATAGCCGGGAATTATGTCTTGGTGTTGAAGTTGTATTGCCTGATGGCCGCATATTGGATGATTTACGCCAAGTTAAAAAAGATAATAGCGGATATGATTTAAAAGATCTTTTTATTGGAGCCGAAGGTACGCTAGGTATTATTACAGCGGCAGTGCTAAAACTATATCCAAAGCCACGCGGCAAAGCTGTAGCATATGTTGGCGTAAAATCGCCTTTTGAAGCGCTTAAGCTTTTTACTATTGCCCATGATAAAGCGAGTACTATGCTTACGGGGTTTGAATTAATGCCGCGCATAGGACTAGAATTTACGGTCGATTACAACGCTAAAAGTCGCGATCCATTCTCTGCGCCTTACCCTTGGTATGTATTGATTGATATTTCCTCTCCCCACTCAGATAGTGAAGCATGCCAATTCATTGAAGATATTTTAAGTGAGACCTTTGAAAAAAATATTATTCTAGATGCGGTTATTGCTAGCAATAAAACACAAGAAAACGAATTCTGGACTATGCGTGAAGAGATGTCACCGGCTCAAAAAAAACAAGGTGGCTCGATTAAGCATGACATCTCCGTTCCTGTAGCTTCAATTCCAGATTTTATTGCTGAAGCGGGCGAATTGGTTGAAAGCCTTATTCCTGCGGCTCGCATCGTCTGCTTTGGCCATATGGGTGATGGCAATCTTCACTATAATATCACTCAACCAATTGACATGGATCGGCATGAATTTTTGTCCAAATGGGCTGATGTTAATCATCATGTTCACACGCTTGTTATGCGCTATGGTGGTGCCTTTTCTGCAGAACATGGTATTGGCCAACTCAAAAGACAAGAACTTATTGCCTTTAAATCCCCAGTCGCTATCGATTTAATGCGAAAAATTAAATTAGCCTTTGATCCAAATGGCATTATGAACCCGGGAAAAATGTTATAAGCTTATAATCTATATTTATACTTTAGCATATTAATAATGATTAATTTCGCAAATATTGTTAAATATGGCGCAAATATGGCTATTCTATTATTGCAATATGGCAGGCGATCAATAATAAAAATATAGAATAATTCTTAGGAGGACACAGATATGCACTCACATGAAGCTGATTCACATCAGCCAGATCCGCATGATACACGTAAAAGAATTTATGCAATTGTATCGAGCGCCTCTGGCAACCTAGTTGAATGGTATGATTTTTACGTTTATGCATTCACATCAATTTATTTTGCTGCGTTATTTTTTCCATCAAACGGCGACACAACCCAAGAGCTATTGAAGGCAGCAGGCGTTTTCTTTGTCGGCTTTCTTATGCGCCCCATTGGTGGCTGGTTATTTGGCCGCATCGCCGATAAATATGGGCGCAAACGCTCATTGCTTATTTCCGTTTTGATGATGTGCGCCGGTTCATTTTTAATTGCGCTTTTGCCGACTTATGAAACAATTGGCATATTAGCACCAATTTTTCTTTTGCTTTTGCGTATGTTACAGGGACTTTCCGTTGGCGGCGAATATGGTACGACGGCAACCTATATGAGTGAAGTAGCACTTAAAGGTCGTCGCGGATTTTTCAGCTCATTCCAATATGTAACTCTCATTGGTGGTCAATTATTAGCCTCACTGGTGGTGTTTATTCTTGCTAGCTATCTGGATGATGAGGCTTTGAAAAGCTGGGGTTGGCGCGTTCCATTTTTCATTGGTGGTTTAGCAGCAATTGTGGCGCTTTACTTGCGTTCAAACCTTCATGAAACTTCAACAGAGGAAACACGCACAAGTAAAGAAGCAGGTAGCATTGTCGCTTTGTTGCGCAATCATGGCAAAGCATTTTTATTGGTACTTGGTTTTACAGCTGGGGGTTCTTTAACTTTTTATACCTACACTACCTATATGCAAAAATTCTTAGTAACAACTGCCGGTTTTGAGAAACATGCTGCAACAACCTTGATGACTGCAGCTCTTTTTGTTTTCATGATAATACAACCATTTTTTGGTATGCTTGCAGATCGTATCGGTACCAGAAAATCACTGCTTATTTGGACAGTATTATCGATCATCTGCACAATTCCCGCGCTAAAAATCATTGGCAGTGCAACATCGCCCTATGTCGTATTTTTTACCATTGTGGTCATGCTCGCCATTACTAGCCTATACACCTCTATTAGTGGTATTGTTAAAGCTGAAATGTTCCCCGCTTCAGCTCGGGCGTTGGGGGTTGGTCTGTCTTATGCCATTGCAAATGCAATTTTTGGTGGTTCGGCTGAAACCGTTGCACTTGGAATGAAGCAACTTGGACATGAAAACTATTTCTATATTTATGTAACAATCATGATGGTCGTTGCATTTATCGCCGCATTGCTCATGCCTGATGCTCGCAAAAAAGGCTATTTGCAAGGACATGGTATCCACTAAATAAGCGCAGTTTGGCCATGTATACCTGTAATTATATTAGCTAGAGCTATTTAATTTCAAAAAAGCTCTAGTTATTTATGCTATATTTTAAACAAAAATCTTTCTGAAATTGGTTAAAATAATTTAAAAAAAGCCGCAACAATGCAATATTGTTGCGGCTTTTTAAATATTTATGATGAAATAATCAATATCAAGATTTTAACCAATAAGACGATGAGCTTTTCTTGTTACAATTGGGACACAAGCCCAAAAGCATTTTTATCACCTACGGCGGCGGCCCCGTTGTGGCTTTTGTGCCATATTACGGTTTCTTTTGCCTGTTTTATGATGAGAAAGCATTGAGAATGGTAATTCTTGCGGCTTAGTCAACATCTCAAAGCGTAAAGCACCAGCAACCGGCAAGGCTTCAACTAAACGCACAGATACAACATCCCCCATTTGGAAACCTTTTTGGCTGCGCTCTCCAACCAAAGCATGACGGGCTTCATCATAAAGGTAATATTCAGCGCCAAGTGTTGATATTGGTATAAAGCCATCAGCACCATAAGGATCAAGCTGGACAAATAAACCTGACTTAGTCACACCGGTGATACGGCCTGAAAATTCAGCATTTATTTTATCGGCAAGATAATGCGCTATTAAGCGGTCGGTTGTTTCACGTTCTGCTGCCATAGCACGGCGTTCTGTTTGCGAAATTTGCGCCGAGATTTCGCCAAGCTGCTCTTCCTCACGATCAGTCAAACCATCATTGCCTAGCTTTAACGCCTTGATAAGCGCGCGATGCACAATTAAATCCGCATAGCGGCGAATAGGTGAGGTAAAATGCGCATAATTATGCAGAGTTAAACCAAAATGACCAATATTATCTGGACTATATTCAGCTTGAGCTTGCGAACGCAAGACAACCTGATTAACCAAGTCCTGCTGTTCGCTGCCCTTTACCTTACTCAAAATGGCATTAAACTTAGATGGCGTAAGGTCAGCACCGCGGGCAAGCGGTAAGCCAATTGTTGCCAAAAATTCACGCAAGGTTTCTTGCTTAGCAAGCGATGGCTGGTCATGAATTCGGAAAATTAATGATTGACCTTTGCTTTTCAAGGTTTCTGCAGCTGCGACATTGGCAGCAATCATACATTCTTCAATTAAGCGATGCGCATCAAGGCGCAATGGAATATAAACATCCTTAACGCGCCCTTCTTCATCAAGAAGCAGCTTCTTTTCAGGTAAATCAAGGTCCAAAGGCTCACGCTTGTCACGCGCTTTTTTAAGGCTATCATAGGCCTTCCAAAGCGGCTTCAAGATTGTGTCAATAATCGGTGCGGTTTTTTCATCCAACACCCCGTCAATTGCTTTTTGCGCTTGTTGATAGCTTAACTTTGCATGGGAGCGAATCATTACCCGATGGAAACTGTGGCTTAGCTTGTGACCATCCTTATTATAGACCATACGCACGCCCATAGCTGGGCGCTCTTCACCCTCACGCAGCGAGCAAAGATTATTAGAAATCCGCTCTGGCAGCATAGGCACAACGCGATCGGGAAAATAAACGGAATTGCCGCGTTTTAATGCCTCCCTATCCATTGCCGAATTAGGACGGATATAAGCGGAAACATCAGCAATAGCTACCATAACAATGTGACCATGTGCATTGGCCTCATTGCTGTCTGGCTCAGCATAAACTGCATCATCATGATCTTTAGCATCATGGGGATCAATCGTTACAAACGGAATATCGCGCCAATCTTCGCGCCCTGCTCCATCTTTACAATCAGCCATGACTACTGGCTTAACATTTTCAGATTCCTGCAAAACCTCTTCAGGAAAAATATGCGGTATGGAATGAGCGTAGATTGCAATCATTGAAAGTGCTTTTTCACTCTCAATACTACCCACCACTTGCCGCACCATGCCACGTTTTAAACCATAGCGGCTATCACGACCAAGTGTCACTTCAACAAGATCATTTTCCTTGGCATTTTCTAATGATTGCGGATCAATAAGAACAGGATCTTGCTTGCGATCAACCGGCTCCAACCGCCATTCGCCTTTTATCTCGCGCAACACACCAAGAACAGTACTATTTTTCTTGTCCACTTTACGAATAAGGCGCCCTGTATAAGCAGGGCCTTTTTCTTTAGATGGAAAAACTTTAGCGGTGATACGATCACCAACACCAATAGCAGGACCACCGGCGACTTTACCGGCGCGCAATAAAACAATCGGCGGCTCATCATCATGCCAATCGACAGGTCGACCAAGTAATGAACCATCTTTATCGCGACCAAAAATATCCAGCACTGCAACCGGCGGTAAACTACCCTTAGAATGAATAGTTTTACGCCGCTTTTCAATAACCCCATCATCAGCCAAACTGCGTAAAAGATTTTTCAGCCAAATGCGGCCTTCGCTTTTTAAACCAAAGGCTTTGGCAATTTCACGCTTGCCGTTACTTCCTGGATTATCAGAAATAAATTGCACCACATCTTCGCGGCTTGGTAGATGAACCATTGCCTTATTAGGACTAGATTTGCTGTTGCTTTTCTTTGGTTTTTTAGCCAAGATTACTCTGCTTTCTTTACACTGGCCTTTTTAGGGGCTGCAGTCTTTTTCGTCACAGCAGCTTTTTTAGGAGCGGCTTTTTTAGCAGCTTTGGGCTTTTCATCGCTATTCTCACCCGCCACCTTCTTTGTTACTGCTTTTTTGGCTGCTGTTTTTTTAGTTGCGGCCTTTTTAGCTGGCGCTTTTTTGGCTGCAGCTTTTTTTGTTGGCATTTTAGCTGCCTTTGCGGCTAGCAAGGTAATTGCTTCTTCAAGCGTTAAGCTTGCAGGATCCATACCCTTAGTTATGGTAGCATTTATTTTGCCCCAATTAACATAGGGGCCATAACGCCCATCACGCACGGTAATTTCGCCACCATCAGGATGCGCACCTAAATTGGCTATAGGTTTTGCACTTGCAGCGCTTGCACGACCACCGCTTTTATTAGCCTTGTCAGCAAGAACGCTCACAGCACGGTTAATACCAATGCTAAACACTTCATCAGCATTTTCTAGGTTAGCATATTTTCCATCATTAGCAATATAAGGGCCGTAGCGCCCAATGCTTGCTGTAATCATCGTGCCAGTTTCAGGATGCAAACCAATATCACGCGGCAAAGCCAACAGAGCTTGTGCCTTTTCAAAATCGATATCGGCCATTTGCCAACCTTTTGGCAAACCGGCACGTTTAGCATCCTTACCATCACCACGTTGTACATAAGGACCAAAACGGCCAGTGCGCAAAGTGATATCCTCGCCAGTTTCAGGATCCTGCCCTAACACTGCAGGTTCATCACCTAGTGCTTTACCATCACCTTCACCCTCACTACCAAGCTGACGCGTAAATTTACATTCAGGATAGTTAGAGCAACCAACAAATGCACCATAGCGGCCGAGTTTTAACGATAATTGTCCTTGCTTACATAATGGGCAAGAACGCGGATCTGAGCCATCTTCACGCGCAGGGAAAGCGATTGGCGCAAGTACTTCATTCAAAACATCAAGAACAGCGGTTACACGCAAATCAGCAATGTCGGCAATGGAAGACGAGAATTGCTGCCAAAAATCGCGCAATACGTCTTTCCAAACCAACTTACCATCTGAAATAAGATCAAGCTTGTCTTCAAGGCTAGCGGTAAAGTCATATTCAACATAGCGGTTGAAAAAGTTTTCAAGGAAAGCAGTAACCACCCGTCCCTTGGCTTCAGGAATAAGCTTGCGCTTATCGATATTGATGTAATCACGGTCCTGCAATGTCGCCAGAGTGGACGCATAGGTGGACGGCCTTCCAATTCCTAATTCTTCAAGCTTTTTAATCAAGCTTGCTTCTGAATAACGTGGCGGCGGCTCGGTGCTATGCTGGTCAGCGTCAATGCGAGATTGGGTGAGCACCTCATTCTTTTCCATGAATGGCAAACGTGCGCTACCCTCATCATCTCCTGAATCTTCCTCCCGAACATCCATATAGGCTGCCAAAAAGCCATCAAAACGAATAACCGAACCCGTTGCACGTAGATCGGCAATAGACTCGCCATTTCTTGCAGCTATATCAACCGTAGTTCGTTCAATATCGGCCGGTAACATTTGACTGGCTATTGCACGCTTCCAAATAAGATCATAAAGGCGATATTGGTCGGCATCCAAAAATGCCTTCATGGATTGCGGCGTGCGTGAAAAATCAGTTGGTCTAATCGCCTCATGCGCTTCTTGCGCATTTTTAGCTTTTGCTGAATAAAAGCGTGGCTTTTCCGGCACATAATTATTGCCGAAAGTTTTAGCAATCGATTTACGCGCACCATCAATACCTTCTGGCGCCATTTGCACACCATCAGTACGCATATAGGTTATGAGACCAGTTGTTTCCCCACCAAGATCAACACCTTCATAAAGGCGCTGCGCAACTTGCATTGTGCGTGATGCCGAAAAGCTTAAGCGCGATGACGCCGCTTGCTGCAAAGTAGATGTTGTAAAAGGAGGACCAGGATTGCGCTTTGTTGGCTTTGCTTCCACCGTTTCAATTTTGAAACTCGCACCAACTAACATTTTGCGAATTTTTTCTGCCTGCTCGCCATTCTTAATATCAAGCTTGCCAAGCTTCTTACCTTCAAAATCGGTAAGACGTGCAATAAATTTTTCCTGACGCGGCGTATTAAGTTCAGCTGCAATCGTCCAGTATTCTTCACGAATAAACCGCTCAATTTCTGCCTCACGATCACAAATCAAGCGCAGCGCTACCGACTGTACACGCCCAGCAGAGCGCGCACCCGGCAATTTGCGCCATAATACTGGCGACAAATTAAAGCCAAAGAGATAATCTAATGCGCGACGAGCAAGATAAGCATTTACCAACGCATCATCAATTTGGCGAGGATGCGCCATAGCGTCAAGCACGGAGCTTTTAGTGATAGCATTAAAAACAACGCGGCTTACTGGCTTGTCTTTTAAAACGCGCTTCGCGTTTAGTACATCAAGCACATGCCACGAAATTGCCTCCCCTTCACGATCCGGATCGGTTGCGAGTATCAATTGGTCAGCATCCTTGACCGCTTTAGCAATTTCAGACAAGCGCTTTGCCGATGCGCTGTCTGTATCCCATTTCATGGCAAAATCTTCATCAGGCAAAACAGAACCATCTTTGGCTGGCAGATCACGCACATGACCAAATGAGGCAAATACCTTATAGTCGCTTCCCAGATATTTATTAATTGTTTTTGCTTTTGCTGGTGATTCGACAACAACTACTTTCATCTTCAATTCCCATTTTGGAACGAACCTATTGGTTAAATAAGTCATCCCTTGTGTTAAATCGCATCAAAATTCAATAATCGCGAAAAAAAATCTCAGCATTCAAATGAACAGTCAATGAGATAACGTCAAGTCCTGATTTAAAATTAACCATAAATAAGATGTTTTTTGGCAAAAATATCGCACTAGTATTGGCTTACCCTTGAAATATCTTATCATACAGATATTTTTAATCATTCATTCAATTATGCAATGAAACACAAATCGCCAAATATAATAAGTCAAAATTAATGTGATAAATTATTGTGTTAGGCAAACCATCGCATTAGATAAACGACTAAGAGAGCCGAGGTTACATGACCGACCAAGAGAATCAAAACATTAAATCGGCTAACGAAATTGATAAACTCGGCACAATTAACTATATATATGAAATGGCACTTTCGCTAAAATTAATGGCAGCTAAGGTTAACGAGCCACTGGTTTTTTTCTTGCTTGAAGTTGTAGAGAAAGAAAGTTTACTGAGATTTCAAAATTACAAAGATATGTTAAATCAAAAATCTGGCGCCAGTGACACCAAACCTCCCGAATGACGTAGCACCTTGCCTGCAAGGTCAAGCTCCAAAATGGCAAGATAGACCTTTGGCAAAGACAAATCACAATACAGAGCCAAAGTCTCCATATCAATCGGTGTTACTGATAAATGCCCCAAAAGAACTTGCCTTTCCTTTTTGCTAAGGTCATCATCCAAATTGCTATTATTAATGTCACAGTGATTTAAATTATTAAGAGAAAAGCTCTGGGATATTTGCGGGCTTGTCATTGATATAATGTTTTCCATAGAAGTATCATTAACTTCAAGCAAATGCTGATCTATAGCTTCTGGAAGTTCAAACGGCAGCATCTTATCAAATAATGTCATTTCAGGGCAAAGAGGTGTGAGGCTTTCAATAATATCCTTTGCACAATCAACAAGACTGGCGCCCTCCTTAATCAAACCATTGGTGCCAACCGCACGCGGATCAAGTGGCGAACCTGGTATTGCAAAAACCAAGCGCCCATAATCAGCAGCTAATCGTGCTGTAATTAATGAACCAGAACGCTTTGCGGCCTCAACGACCAACAATCCTAAACCAATACCTGCAATCAATCGATTTCGGCGCGGAAAATCTTGCGCCCTTGGCTGCCAGCCAATTGGCATTTCACTTATAACAAGACTACCCCTTTTTAATAAATGCTGATAAAGGTCACCATGTTCAGGCGGATAAATATAATCAAGCCCCCCTGCCATGACAGCAATCGTTCCAGTATTTAGGCTAGCCTGATGGGCAGCCCCATCAATGCCGCGTGCAAAACCCGATAGGCTAATAAGTCCAGCTTCCCCTAAGCTTGCAGCAAACTGACTTGCTAATTTTTGCCCCGCAGCAGAAGCGTTACGCGAACCAACTATGCCAATAGCCGTATTTTGCAATAACTTTAAATTACCCTTAGCAGATATTAGTGGTGGCGGATTATCAATAGCGCGCAATAAAGGCGGATAGTCTGGCTCACCAATACCGATAAAATGGATATTATTACGCTGGGCAAAATCAAGCTCACGCTCTGCATCGCTTGCCTTTGCAATGCGAATCTTGCGCCCACCCCCATGCGCCACCAAATCTGGCAAAGCTAACAAAGCCTGCTCTGCCGAACCAAAGCGCTCAATCAACTGACGAAAAGTTTGAGGCCCAACATTTTCACTACGAATAAGCTGTAACCATGAAAGCCTTTGCTTTTCACTTAATTTTATCCCCCGCGTTTTAATCACAATCCCCTTTTATTTCCCTTTCGCGCCTATTTTACTCTCATTTCCAGACATTAGCCGACTAATATTACCTCTATGTTTAACAATAATCAAAAGCCCCATCAAGACTAATATTGCGGTTATAAGTGGAGAGGTAAGAAAATAGCCGGCGAGCGGCACAACGATAATAGCAACAAGCGCAGAAAGCGAGGAATAACGTGTTATAAAAGCAGTAATCAGCCACACGCCAAGAAAGATAAATCCACCTTGCCAAAAAATTGCAAAAACCACACCAATATAGGTAGCAACGCCTTTCCCCCCCTTAAACTGCAGCCAAACTGGATAAAGATGCCCCAAGAACGCAAAAAAACCTGCAATCATTCCTGCTCCAGGAAAAAGCACATTAAATAAAATAGCTGCAACAGCTCCTTTTAAAGCGTCACACAAAAGCGTAGCGGCTGCTAGTTTTTTATTTCCGGTACGTAACACATTGGTCGCACCAATATTACCGGAACCAATATTGCGAACATCTCCTAGACCTGCAGCCTTGGTAAAAAGAAGACCAAAAGGAATTGAACCCAATAAATAACCTAGAATAGCTGCGGCGATGATCCAAAAAGCTGGAATTGCTGACAATTCATCAAAAAGCATAAAGGCCAATCCTTAAATCTGACTGCTAAAAACTATCAATAACAGTTAAAACATTTTTGCTAAAAGGAAAAGCAGCCATTAATGCAAAAAGAAAATGAAAAACGAAAATTCTCTGTTTCAAAAAATATGCAATGAAATGATTTAACCCGACACTTTAAATTGCTGCCAACACTAATTATTATTATAGCTTACCTTATAAACACCAGACATATTAAAAGCTGTAGTTGTAACGCATTTATTATTTTTTTTATAATCTACAACCACCAAATAATCTCTCTACTTATAAAAACGGTAATAACAATTAGTAAGCTGATCACTACCTTGCTCAATTACCTCAGCTTTAAATTTTTAAGTGTTTAGGTCAAAATTAATATATCCACTATTGGTATAAAACTGTGCAATAATATCAACAATATTCACGTCCATATCTATAAATAATTTATTATTCATTTCTTTTAATTCAAAAAATTTAAATAAAGATCCATCATTCTACTCCCATTTTCCAAAATACTTACTTAAATCTGCTATATAATTATCGAATATAATATTTTCTTTCGCAATCAAACCATAATAAATTTTATAAAATTATAATCTTTCATAAAACCAACGCAATAATAATCTTTATAAGCCGAATATATCATAATTTTATCTTCATTAATGACATATGCAGCTTTTTTCAAACGGAGCGCCATCGCCATTTACACCCCAAAAATATGATTTTGTATTTACTTCGCCGACAGCAAATATTTTATCGCGCGAATTAGAATTGCATTCTATGTCTTCGCTAATGTGGCTAATTATTTTTTTGGCAACGGTTTCATCAGCAAAAGACTGACTGAAAAAAATAGAGTTATAAAACAAGCTGAATAAACCAATTTAACCAAATGGCACATTTGAAAAACTGCCTTCTGTATATAATTTTCTCGTCATTCTACATTTTATTAATATGATATATGGTCAAAAAGAGCAATTATATGAGACTGATTTGGACTTGTCCTTTAGGGTCATGAACAAAGAAGAAATAAATGACCTGAATTAAAAGCTTAAAATATTTAAAATGCAATAAACTATATTCAAAAATGCAAATCAGCTAAGGATTTACTGCTAAACCTCAAAAGTAAAGTGGTACGCCCAAGGGGAATCGAACCCCTGTTTCCGCCGTGAAAGGGCGGCGTCCTAACCGCTAGACGATGGGCGCCCAAGCAGTGAATGGGCTTATAAACGCAAAAATTTAAATCCGCAAGCCCCATTTTAGATTTTTTTGAAATAATTCTATTTTTTTCCAGAACAAGACCAATTCCAGTCCCTTCGTGGACCAATATCGACATGGATCGCTTGGTGACAATAAGTGCCAACGCCGCCGCGCCCCGGCAGACTACGTACAAATTTAGCAATTTCGTATTTGTGAACACCAGGCACAATAATATCAGCAGCTGCGCATGACATATGGAGCGAGCGATTAGCACCATTAACCTTGCGATTATAAATCGGATTACGATAACCAGATGTAATATAGACTGGTCGATTATAATTTCGCTCAATCGTTTTTAAGAGACTAATTAATTGTGGCTTTAAACAACGCGCGTCCACGGCTTTATGGGCAAGTCGTAAGCCGTTTGGCAAATTACGTCCCATGCCGCCAACTGAGGCCATTTGGATCGATGGAAATGCCTCCACCTCATTTGCGTCAATATCGGTATCATCATAAAGGCTGGTACGGTGCTTAATTTCAATACCGCCATTGGGGCGCACCCCTGGCAATTCGACAGAATATTGGCTGCGATCAACTCTATCAGGCTTTATTGAGGCAAGCTTATTGGTAGCTCCAGTTTCACCACCATTTAATGAAGAATCGCTATTTCCTGAAAACAATCGCAGACGCGCGCCCTTATCTTGGCTATCGGCTCGCCCTAGCAAACTCTTATCAACAGCCAAATTTTTATTATTGATCGTTGCACTAGCAGTTCCATTGTCAAGATTACCATTCTTACCGCTTGCATCGCTCACCTGCTGTTCATCATTCTTTTTATTGGAAAACATCGAGAATAACGACTTAGGCTGTTCTTTTTCAATTTTATCATTTGATTGTGTGGAAATCCCGCTATTAGCTGGATTGACTTTTACCTGCGCCTTTTCTTGTTTCGAAACATTGCTGTTTTTAGAATCACTTGGTTCACTAGTTATTACTGCTGTAGCATCACCATCATCTCGATTTTTCTTGTTAGAAAACATCGATAACAAAGTTTTAGGTTGGTTATCGGAAGCATCATCTTCATTGGCCGCCTGTGCTTGCGTACCATCAACAACCTTCTTCTCTAAACTTGGTTGATTGCCCAAACTTGCTTGAACGCCATCTTCATCTGGAACGGGGATCACATCATTAACGCCGCCAGATTTACGCTTTTTGTTATTTTTAGCGTCTTCTTCGTCAACAGTCTTAGCGATAGAGGCAGTATCAGCAAATTGATCAGTTAGTGATGTGCAGCTGCTAACAAATGGAAAAAGAACAAAAAGTGCCCCAGCTACTTTTAAAAGTGAAATGGATGGAAAAGCACTTTTGTCGTGACAAAACAGTTTCAAACAAAATCTCCAATTTGTTACCAATTTAAACCAACAATAAAAATTTATTAATAAAACGCCATTATGCTTAGTTGAATAAAAATTCAGCAAGGCTAGTATTAATTGGCAATAGACCAAGCGCTTTAAATTTTCACCTGCATTAGTTAACAACTAAAGCATGGCAAAACATCACACTATCATAATGCTGTGGCGATTGTGTTCCAGTCAATTATTATTGCGAGATTTTAACAAAAAACAACATAAAATGGTAAAGATTGATGATGATTAATCTGTAAATTAGTTAATTTACTAATAAAATAGCCGCAAATGAGGGAATCGGTTCACTCTTTACAAATGAGTTAGCGTGGCAACAACCAGCACCTAGAACTAGTTAAATTTTTTATTCCTTTTAAAAAAAATATAAAATTTAACCTTTTTTATTGCTTTTTGATTATGTTTTTGTTGAAGCCTTGACGATAAAAATGCAATAATAGAAAAGGTACAAGCATAATAAAGCCATGTCATTAGTATTTTGCTTTAATGCTACTCCTTCTGCTTGAAAAAATGGATTTAAAATGACCGTAGAAAAATATAAAAACCCTAAAATTCTTTTTACAGTCATTATAATGGCGCTTGTTGGCGCGCTTACTGGATGCGCAGGCGGCAAAGAATTTGAAACAGTACCACAAAAAGGCGCCAATAGAACTGGTGTATTTCCGCGTTTTTCACAAATGCCACAAGGAGAAACTGCGCAATTTACCAAAGCTGAGCGCGATCAGCTCGCTAACCAATTAACTCAAGATCGAAGCAATCTTGAGCGAGCGGCCACCGAGGCTGTTCCAACGGAGCAAGATATTGCACGACAAAAGCAAGCAGCCGCAAAATCTGCGGAAGAAACCTTGCGCCAGATTGAACAAGCCGGTCAATAAAAAAGCTTTCCTAGGCTGATATAAATTAAACATATCGCTAATAATGCATTTATCGAAAGGCATGTACTTAACATATATGCCTCACAATTATGCCCTACACTTTTGATTGGATAATTGATCGTTGACATAGCGACATTATTATAATCATGGTGCCTTCGTACTTTAAAATATTAACTTTAATCAACTAATAGAATGGTCTTGCCATGTCGGAAGAATTTCATAAAATTCGTCGCCTCCCGCCTTACGTCTTTGAACAGGTAAATCGCCTAAAGGCAGCCGCGCGAGCCTCCGGTGCAGATATTATTGACCTTGGCATGGGCAATCCAGATTTGCCAACCCCTAAGGCAATTGTGCAAAAACTTTGCGAAGCTGTCCAAGATCCGCGCGCCCATCGTTATTCAGCATCAAAAGGTATTCCAGGTTTACGCCGTGCGCAAGCCGCTTATTATGAGCGCCGCTTTGGCGTAAAGCTTAATCCAGATACACAGGTTGTTGCAACTTTGGGTTCCAAAGAGGGCTTTGCCAATATGGCACAAGCAATCACCGCTCCTGGCGATGTAATTTTGTGCCCAGACCCCACCTATCCAATCCACTCTTTTGGCTTTCTTATGTCGGGCGGCGTTTTACGCTCTATGCCTGCAGCACCGGGTGAAGAATTTATGCGCGCGCTTGATCGCGCTGTGCGACACTCCATCCCTAAACCCATTGCGGTTATTTTAAATTATCCATCGAATCCAACCGCTTATGTTGCTGACCTTGATTTTTATAAAGAGGTTGTCGATTTTGCCAAGAAAAATGATTTGATTCTGCTATCAGACCTTGCCTATGCGGAAATCTATTTTGATGATAATCCACCGCCATCAGTGCTAGAAATACCAGGTGCCATTGATGTAACCGTTGAATTTACCTCCATGTCAAAAACCTTTTCAATGCCGGGTTGGCGTATGGGTTTTGCTGTTGGCAATGAACGATTGATTGGTGCTTTAACACGGGTTAAATCCTATCTCGATTACGGTGCATTCACACCCATTCAAGTTGCAGCAACAGCAGCATTAAATGGTGATGGCTCGGATATTGCTCAAGTACGCTCCATATACAAAAAACGCCGCGATACCATGGTTGAAACTTTTTCACGTGCTGGGTGGGATGTTCCGCCGCCAGCTGCAACTATGTTTGCTTGGGCACCTATTCCGCCTAAATACGCCCATTTAGGATCGCTGGAATTCTCCAAGCTACTTATTGAAAAGGCAGATGTTGCAGTTTCACCCGGTGTTGGCTTTGGTGAACATGGAGATGACCATGTACGCATTGCATTGGTTGAGAATGAACATCGCTTACGCCAAGCAGCACGCAACTTGAAGCGCTTTTTCTCTGGCGATGATGCGTGATGTAATTCACATTATGTTTTCACGGTTAGCACTATCACTAACCGTGAAAACGATTTTAAATACCAGTGCTTCGACTTATAAATAAACTCATTAGATCACCAGATATCAACTATAAAATTCAACAGCTCCATCATATTATATTGCGCAAATTTTTCCTCCGCACAGCCAAAAATCATTAAAACAATTATAAAATAGAACCATAGACAGAGCGTTGGTTACTGGTTAATAATCGGCCTAATCATTTTCGTTACGTGGCATATCTGTATAAGCGGTGGATAAAACCATATTTAATATAAAACGGCTATTTGCACTTGCTAGAAGAATAACGTTTTTTATTATAGATAATTAAATAATAAAAACTTGAAACGTCTTTGCAATAGCTTGATATTTTATTGCAGAAGTTGTTACAAACAAAATTAGAAACCACATTCTATTTAACTACAACAGGTCAAACCATGAGCGAAGTTTTAAAAGTCGGTATTGCAGGATTAGGAACTGTCGGTAGTGCTGTTATCAATATTCTTCAACAAAAGCAGGAAGAATTAAGCCGCGAATGCGGCCGCAAAATTGAAGTCGTCGGCGTATCAGCTCGTAATCGTACGCGCGATCGTGGTATTGATTTGAGTGCAATAGAATGGTTTGATAGTCCGGTTGAACTTGCTGCATCCGATAAAATCGATGTTTACGTCGAGCTAATGGGCGGCGAAGAAGGTTCAGCCCGTCACAGTGTTGAAGCAGCCCTTAAAAAAGGCCATCACGTTGTAACCGCAAATAAAGCCTTGCTAGCTCGCCATGGTATTGAACTTGCGCAAATTGCTGAAAGCAAAGGCGCCTTACTGAATTATGAAGCCGCTGTTGCCGGCGGTATTCCTGTCATTAAAGTCATGCGCGAAGCGCTAAGCGCAAATAAAATTACCCGCGTTTATGGCATATTAAATGGCACTTGCAATTATATCCTTACCAAAATGGAAAATGAGGGCATTTCGTTTTCGCAATGCCTCGCCAATGCACAAGCTCTAGGCTATGCTGAGGCTGATCCAACATTTGATATTGAAGGCAATGACACAGCCCATAAATTATCGCTTCTAACTCGCCTTGCTTTTGGCTGCGTTACTTCAGTCAATAATATTTACCTTGAAGGTATAAGCAATATTTCCTTAGCTGATATCCATGCTGCTAAAGAACTTGGCTATCGCATTAAATTGCTTGGCGTTGCAGTTAAAACAGAATCAGGCATTGAACAGCGTGTCCACCCAACAATGGTACCAATATCCTCGGTTATTGCGCAGGTTCAAAATGTAACCAATGCCGTTTCCATTCAAACGGATCTATTGGGAGAAATTATCCTATCGGGTCCTGGCGCAGGCGGTGCGGCAACCGCTTCTGCTGTTATTGCCGATATTACCGATATTGCAAAATCCACTCCGGGCTTCCAATATGGGCCGGTATTTGGTACCCCTGCCCGTGATCTTACGCCCTATAAAAAAGCTAAAATGCGCTCTCATGCGGGTGGTTATTTTATCCGTCTTTCCGTCCATGATAAGACAGGTGTCTTTGCAGCAGTTGCAAAACGTATGGCGCAAAACAATATTTCATTGGAATCAATTGTTCAACGCCCGATGTCCGAAGAATTACACCCTGGAACAAAGACAATTATTCTTATCACCCATGAAACAACCGAGTCTTTTGTTCGTACTGCTTTGGAAGCAATTACTAAGGATGGCAACCTAGTTGACAAGCCACAAATGATCCGAATTGAAAGACCCGCATAATAAAATCGATTTAAATTTCTAAATGTAATCAATTATAACGTAAGTTGAACGGTCAGCCTCTTGCGTCAGCGGCTCGTCTTTGACAAAAGACATTATCGAAGACTTGCCGATTTGGTTCGGCATAAGGTGTGCAACCCAAATCCGGTAGGATATTTGTGATGGCTAACTCCACTGACCATAATGTAAATGGACTTGATCGTATTTTAACCCTTGAGCTTGTGCGTGTAACGGAGCGTGCTGCGGTAGCAGCTGCGCGTTTACGCGGACGCGGTGACGAAATGGCTGCCGACCAAGCAGCTGTTGACGCGATGCGCCAAGAGCTTAACCGCTTGCCAATTAATGGTACGGTGGTGATTGGCGAGGGTGAGCGCGATGAAGCCCCTATGCTTTATATTGGCGAAGAAGTTGGTACCAAGCACGGGCCGGCTGTTGATATTGCACTTGACCCACTAGAAGGCACGACAATTTGTGCCAAAAACCAACCTAACTCAATTGCTGTTATTGCAATTGCAGAAAAAGGCAATCTTCTTTACGCACCAGATGTTTACATGGAAAAGATAGCCGTTGGCCCTGGTTATCCAAAAGGCGTTGTTGATATTGATGCATCCGCAACCGATAATATCCATGCACTTGCTAAAGCAAAAGGTGTTGCAATCGAGCATATTACAGCCTGCGTTATGGATCGTCCACGCCACGCTAAACTCATTGAAGAAATCCGCAGTACCGGTGCTTCGATTCGCCTTATCGGTGATGGTGACGTTGCCGGCATTATTCATACAACAGACCCTGATGAAACAGGCATTGATATTTATCTTGGCATTGGCGGCGCACCAGAAGGCGTTTTAGCAGCGGCGGCACTTCGCTGCATTGGCGGCCAAATGCAAGGACGTCTGCAATTAAATACCGATGAAAAGATAGCGCGCGCGGCTAAAATGGGCGTTTTAGATCCGAAAAAAGTTTATGATATGAGCGAAATGGCCAAAGGTGATGTGCTGTTTGCGGCAACTGGTGTCACTGATGGCAATATGCTTTCAGGTGTTAGATTTGCTCGCCACTATATCGAGACAGATACTATTGTTATGCGCTCCCATACCGGCACCATACGTAACATTAAAGCACGCCATCAAAAAACTGATAAATTCGACTAACATTGCGCAAAAGAATCGCTTTCAGGCAAAACCTTATTGCTGTTTCTGCCATAGTTTGATTTTTTACAAAACGCCCTGATTTTAATCACGGGCGTTTTTTGCTTTTACACCTTAGTCTTTTTGATTTTTTTATTTTTTTGATAAACTCAGAAAGCTCAACCTTAGAGATCCTTACTACTTTATTAACATTTTGTTTTTATAGATTTTTACTAAAAAGCCGTTTGATGTTTTTAAACTATCTAAGCAAAATTAATTAGCATCAAGTTTAAAATCTATTTAACTAATGCAAAAAGCTATTTGCATCTTGCTATTGCCTTATTCTATAAAAGGCTACGGTTTTAAAAAGGCACTCGCCATGACACATCAAAATGATCATCCGATTTTTCCCCATCGCCATTTTCTTGGCATAAAAGGGCTTTCACGCCCAGATCTTAATATTTTACTCGACCGCGCTGATGAAAATGTTGCAATTTCGCGCCGCGCTGTCAAAAAGAAATCTATTTTAAGCGGTCGCACGCAAATCAACCTGTTTTTCGAAGCATCAACCCGCACCCAGTCATCGTTTGAACTTGCTGGTAAACGGCTTGGGCTTGATGTGATGAATATGGCGGTTGCAAATTCATCGCTTAAAAAAGGCGAAACGCTGATTGATACAGCCATGACCCTTAACGCAATGCAACCTGATGTTTTAGTTGTGCGCCATGCATCGGCTGGCGCAGTTGCATTACTCGCGCAAAAAGTATCTTGCTCGGTTATTAATGCCGGTGACGGTGCCCATGAGCACCCAACCCAAGCGCTGCTAGACGCATTAACAATTAGGCGTGCCAAGGGCACGATTGAAGGCTTAACTATTGCCATTTGCGGCGATGTTTTACATTCACGCGTTGCGCGCTCTAACATTATTAGTCTCAATCAATTGGGGGCTAAAGTGCGTGTTGTTGCGCCTTCAACACTTTTACCGACCGCTATTGAAGATATGAGCGTTGAAGTTCACCGCGATATGGCAGCAGGCATTAAAGATGCAGATGTTATCATGATGCTGCGCTTACAACGCGAACGCATGCAAGGCGCATTAATTCCATCGGTACGCGAATATTTCCATTTTTTTGGTCTTGACCGCGAAAAGTTAAAACTTGCTAAGCCTGACTGCATTGTCATGCATCCAGGCCCAATGAATCGCGGTGTTGAAATTTCCTCCAATGTTGCTGATGGCCCGCACAGCGTGATCCAGACACAAGTGGAAATGGGCGTTGCCGCTCGCATGGCAGTGATTGAGGCATTGCTGGACCAACGCAACTTAAAATTTCGCGGAGATGTAGCATGAAAACACATGTTTTAAAGAATGCACATATCGTCGATCCATCTCAAAATATTGATGAAACTGGCACAATTATTATCGAAGATGGTAAAATTTCTGCCATAGGCAAAAGCGTACAAAATCAAGGTGCGCCTGAAGGTGCTGAAATCCACGACCTTGATGGTAAAACCATTATACCCGGCCTTGTAGACACTCGAGTTTTTGTCGGTGAACCTGGGCAAGAATATCGTGAAACTATTCGCTCGGCAAGCCTTGCTGCCGCTTCTGGCGGGGTTACTTCTTTTTTCATGATGCCCGACACGACACCAGTTATTGATGACGTATCTTTGGTTGACTTTATTTTAAAAACCGCGCGCGACAATGGATTAGTACGCGTTTTCCCTACCGGCTCGATCACCAAGGGTATGGAAGGCACTGAAATGGCCGAGATTGGGCTATTAAAAGCAGCGGGAGCTGTTGCCTTTACCGAAGGTAAGAAAACAATTGCCAATGCCAATATTTTACGCCGCGCCATGACCTATGCACGTGATTTTGATGTGCCAATTATTCATGAAACACAAGATCGCGATTTAACTGGTTCTGGGGTTATGAACTCAGGAATTCTTGCAAGCTGGCTTGGTCTTTCAGGCATTGTCCGCGAAGCAGAACTCATTGCATTAGAACGAGATTTACGCCTAGCCCAATTGACCAAAGCGCGCTATCACGCTGCACAAATCTCTTGTGCCATGTCTGCAGACGCAGTTAAACTTGCTAAAGACCGTTGCAATACTATTTCTGCGGGTATTTCAATCAACCACCTTTGTCTTAATGAAAATGATATTGGTGAATATCGCACTTTCTTCCGTCTTTCACCACCGCTACGCCATGAAGAAGACCGCTTGGCTATGGTTGAAGCCCTGCGCGATGGTGTTATAGATATTATTGTATCTTCCCATGATCCGCAGGATGCTGATACTAAAAGATTGCCGTTTTCAGATGCTGAACCAGGGGCAATTGGTTTAGAAACCCTACTTGCCGCAGCGCTAAGACTTTATCATGATGGATCAGTACCGCTGATGCGTTTGATCGATGCCCTATCAACCAAACCAGCCCAGCTTTTTGGCCTTGATGTTGGTACATTAAAGGCAGGTGCAAAAGCTGACCTTGCGATTATCGATCTTGAAGAGCCATGGGTGGTAAAATTGGATGAATTACATTCACGATCCAAAAACACGCCTTTTGAAAATGCCAGACTACAAGGTCGCGTTCTTAAAACAATGGTTGGCGGTCGGTTTATTTTCGAACGCTGATTGATACGATCCCCCAAAAAATAATAGGCATCAATGAAACCATTCATGCCTATTATTATAAGTTTTTAAAAGTTGGCAATTTGAAAAAATTTATAATGAACTTAGTTTGCAGGGCAAGGACCGTTTGACTTTACCACAAAATCTTGTGCTTCAGCCATGCAACGATTGCCAAAGGTTTCTGCTTTGCCATCTTTCACGCCGCAAACGGGTTTATATTCGCGGGTACAGGCAAATTTTAAAGGCCGCTGTTCTGAGCTACTATTTTCAAGAGGCTTTGGGGTTGAATCCGCAGGAACTTGATCTTGCGGCTTACAGGTGCCTTCTTTAATAATTTTAAACTCGGCAGCCTCCGCCATACAGCGGTTAGAAAAGTCCTTTTGCTCGCCATTTTTTTCACCACAAACGGGTAAATAATTTAATGGGCAAGGCTTAGCACTGGTATCGCTCTCTTCTTTAGAAGAATTACAAGCTGATAACACCCCAAAGGTTGCAAAAACTATTGAAACAAGTGAAATTATACGCATGAGTCGCTCCTTGATTAGAACCAACATAAAACTAGGTAAATGAATATCCTATGAATACCAGAAAAGACTTGCCAAATGCTTTGTAATATCGCAATCTCTTTTTTGTTCGGGGCAATTTACGGACATAGAAAGATAGTAATGAGGCATTTTAGGCCAAAAGCGCTTAATCTGTCATGGTTTTATGGAAACCCGTTATAGCTTCTCTTTCCATATTACAAAAACTGCCTTTGAACGCTGCTTGACTTTTCAGCAGTCAGGCGGTCTAGTTATAAAGCTTTTTAATAAAAGCCAGATATTATACAAAGGAAATTGAGAATTATGGCTCAGACGGGTGAAGTTAAGTTTTTTAATAATGAAAAAGGTTTTGGATTTATTAAGCCAGATGACGGCGGTCCAGATATTTTTGTTCATATTTCAGCGGTTCAAGATTCAGGTCTGCCCGGCTTGAACGATGCACAGAAAGTGTCCTATGACACTGAACCTGATCGTCGCGGCAAAGGTCCTAAGGCAGTAAATATTTCTGTTACCGGTTAATTTTATAGCCATAATTGAATGAAGGCCCGGTCTCCTTTTTGGTTGCCGGGTTTTTTATTATTCTTAATATATAGTTTATTTCATTTTCGCGATAGATAAAGCTCAGCACTGCATACTTAGAAACCAAACAATTTTGTTTTTAGCACTTAAATATTTAGCATTGAAACATTATGTGACACTTTGCACAAAACCTAAAATTTACAAAAAAATAACCATAAAATACAATCAATTAAACTAATTTCTACAAAGAAAAATACATTTATCGATTATCCTCCAACATTGTTAGTAAATTGTTCATAATCCATTCAGATGCCATCATCAATAATCGAACATGAAAGCGTTTCCAGACAAACCTTGGTTAGAGTCATAAACTCCAAACCAATTAAAACTGGAAATGACCTCATTATTAAGGTCAATGATTCCAGATGATGGAGTGTATTATGAATAAATTTTTAAAAATGTCTATTTTATCCTTCGCAGCTATCGCGTCCGCTTCAGCCCCAATGTCGCAAGCCTTTGCTCGTGGTCCTTATGGACCTGGTCCTGGCCCTTACTACGGTGGTGATGGCTATTATGCACCGCCGCCGCCTCCTCCGCCTTATCGCCATCACTCTAAGCGCCGTGACCATAGCGATGCCATTGCCGCAGGTGTTATCGGTTTGGCTGCTGGCGCAATTATCGGCGGAGCTTTATCGCAACCAGCGCGACCAAATGTGGTTTATCAAGCACCACCACCGCCGCCAGCTTATTATCCAGCGCAGCCCCAGCCCGTTTATCAACAGCCGCGCCCTATTTATCAGCCACAGCCTGTTTATCGAGGATTAGATCCATGGACGCCCGGCTGGTATGATTATTGTTCACGAAAATACCGTACATTTAACTCACAAACAGGTACTTTCCGTGGTTATGATGGCCGAGATCATTTCTGCAATGTGCCTTAGGCAATTTTTCAAATGACCTCATTTTAGCTCGCCTTGATAATAACAATATGAGGCGAGACACTATTTGAATAACTTAAATTTTTTAAAAATTATAACGCTGCACCCCCTGCAGCGTTTTTTTATTTTACTATAAAAGAAAACGAAATTTGTAATCTAAACCACTAAATATCGCAAAATAAGTGACGCTACAGATTAAATGAAAATCTCATTGCATAATTTTAATTTTGCGGTTAAATAGATTTCCATGAAAACATGTCAAAAACAAACACGCATTTTTAATATTTGGTGGTGGACCTGCTTATAGCGGTCGTTTTTTGCATGTGCATTTTTTAGGTGCGAGGCCGCAACGGATAACCGAGCGGCCTTTTTAATTTTCCGTTTGGTCTATTCTTGTGACACAACGGGAGAATGTCCAATGATGAAGGACGGATTAATTTTGGAAAATACATCTTTTAAATATACCACAGATGGTGGCATCGATATTATGCGTCATCGTGATTTTATCGCCTATGAAGGTGCAACCGATAAAATGGTTGATGCACTTGATAGCCGTCTTGGTGCTTTATTTTCCTCAAACTATGAATATCCAGGACGTTATACCCGCTGGGATACGGGCATTATTGATCCGCCATTAAGCGTCACATCATCAGGAAGAAATTTGTCGATTGCAGCACTCAATAGTCGCGGTGTCATTATCTTAGCAATGATCAGGCCAAATATTGAAGCACTAAGCGATATTGAAATCACATCAATTAGTGCGGAAAAACTAAGCCTATATATAAAACAACCAACACGACGCTATACGGAAGAAGAACGGTCGAGACAACCTTCGGTATTTACGGTTTTGCGTGAGATTGTAAAAATTTTTCATTCTGATGCTGATGAAAATTTGGGCTTATTTGGTGCATTTGGTTATGACCTTGCATTTCAATTCGAGGCTATCGATTTCAAGATAGAGCGTGAGAAAGATCAGCGCGATCTTGTGCTTTATTTGCCTGACAGCATTTTAATCGTTGATCACCATGCCGCAAAAGCATGGATTGATCGCTATGATTTTTCAGTAGCTTCCCTATCTACTGTTGGCGTTGAAAATGATAGCCAAGGCCAAGATTTTAAAGTTTCCACCGCTATTCCACCGCGCAGCGATCATAATCGCGGCGCTTATGCCGATCTTGTGCGTGAAGCAAAGAAAAGCTTTGCCTGTGGTGATTTATTTGAAGTTGTGCCAGGACAAACGTTTTATGAGCCTTGCAAGGACTCGCCATCTGCAATTTCACGGCGCTTAAAAAAGACCAATCCCTCCCCCTATTCATTCTTTATCAATTTGGGCGAGCAAGAATATCTTGTTGGCGCTTCGCCTGAAATGTTTGTGCGGGTGAATGCCCGCCGCGTTGAAACATGCCCTATTTCAGGCACTATCAAGCGTGGTGAAGATGCAATTGCCGATTCAGAACAAATATTAAAACTACTCAATTCTAAAAAAGATGAGTCAGAGCTTACCATGTGTTCTGATGTGGATCGCAATGATAAAAGTCGCGTTTGCGAGCCTGGTTCCGTTCGGGTTATTGGCCGCCGTCAGATTGAGATGTATTCACGCCTTATCCATACGGTTGACCATATTGAAGGGCGTTTGCGCGATGATATGGATGCCTTTGACGCTTTTCTTTCTCATGCATGGGCAGTAACAGTAACAGGCGCGCCTAAATTATGGGCGATGCGTTTTATTGAAGAACACGAAATGAGTTCGCGTGTTTGGTATGGCGGCGCCATTGGCATGGTGCATTTTAATGGTAACATGAATACTGGCCTTACCCTGCGCACAGTGCGGATTAAAGATGGAATTGCCGCAGTTCGCGCCGGTGCAACTTTGCTTTTTGATTCAAATCCTGAAGAAGAAGAAGCAGAAACAGAGCTTAAAGCTTCGGCAATGATAGCAGCTATTCGCGGCGCAACCCAAAGCCATAATGATAATGTTGCCCATCGCGCCCAAAAAATTGGTGAAGGTGTTTCGGTTTTACTTGTCGATCACGAAGATTCATTTGTGCATACGCTTGCTAATTATTTTCGCCAAACGGGTGCGCATGTTACAACATTGCGTAGCCCAATTAGCAGTGAAATGCTTGAACAACTATCTCCTGATCTTGTGGTTTTATCACCTGGCCCTGGCAATCCAAAAGATTTCGATTGCGCTGCAACAATTCGCCGCGCACGCAACCGTAATTTGCCAATTTTTGGTGTTTGCCTTGGGCTACAAGCGATTACTGAAGCCTATGGCGGCAGTTTGAAGCAATTACCCATACCTGTTCATGGTAAACCATCGCGCATTAAAATTCTTGAGGCAGGAACTGTTTTTGCTGGCCTACCGGAAGAAATTACCATAGGTCGCTATCATTCGCTTTATGCGGATAAAGCCACATTACCAACCGACTTTATAATCACAGCAGAAACAAATGATGGGATTATCATGGGAATTGAGCACAAAAGCGAACCAATCGCTGCAGTACAATTTCACCCTGAATCGATTATGTCTTTAGGGGGGGACGCAGGTTTACGAATGATTGAAAACGTCATTGCCCAACTTCCTAAAAAACGCAAAATTCTTTAGAGAAATATGAACATATAGCTAACTAAAATTTTAGCTAAAATAATAGAAAACACTTAAATCAAAGCTATTTTACATTGTCTTATGTAAAATAGCTTTTATTGATATGACCCAAGTTTTGAACAATCAAAGAGTGGTTAGATACCATTCTAAATTTGGTAATAAACGGGTGATATTGGGTTGAACAGATCTTAATTAAAAGCAGGATGCAATTCAAATGGCTGGCAATATGAAACTTATTAATCGGATGGCTATCATGTCCATCCCTGTATCTCTTGCTGTATTAGGGCTTAAATATCTTGCTTATTATGTAACTGGCTCCGTCGCGCTCTATTCTGATGCCATTGAATCAATCGTTAATGTTATTGCAGCTCTCGTCGCTTGGTTTGCTATCCGCATCAGCCACAAACCAGCAGATCATAATCATCCATTTGGGCACCATAAGGCCGAATATTTTTCTGCAGTGCTTGAAGGTGTTTTAATTATTATTGCCGCATTATTGATTATCAACGAGGCTTGGGGGGCACTCAGAGAACCACCTGCCATTGAAACTCCAACCTTGGGTCTTGCTGTTAATTTTGTTGCCAGTGTTATTAATTGCGTGTGGGCGGTATTATTGATACGGGTTGGCAATCGTCTACGCTCACCCGCACTTCTTGCTGATGGACACCATTTAATGACCGATGTTTATACCTCTGTTGGTGTTTTAATTGGTCTTTTTGCAGCTATTATTACAGGTTGGCATATTCTTGATCCATTATTGGCCATTATCGTTGCAATAAATATTCTTTGGCAAGGTTGGAAAGTTATCAATAATTCGGTACAAGGATTGATGGATGTTGGTGTGGAACTCGAAGAAACCATGCGCATACGCGACATTGTATCTGCAAATGCCGATGGTGCAATTGAAGCCCATGATTTACGCACCCGCCTTGCTGGCCAATTGACATTTATCGAGTTTCATTTGGTTGTACCTGCGGCTATGACGGTTGGAGAATCTCACAAAATTTGTGATCGTATTGAAGATGCTTTACATCTTGAAATTCAAAACAGCAAAGTTGTCATCCATGTCGAGCCAGAGGAGGAAGCAAAACTTCCCCCCGGCACAACAGCAGTACCATTTGCATGATTGCAACGAATTTTGCATGATTAAAGCCAAGTTCAGTCACCACAAAAATTGAAATCACATTTTTAAATGATTGTTCTTGGCTTATTAACTATTGTATTGGACAATTGTTCTAATACATATAGAACAGATTTTTAAATTAACGGAGCTATTTATGTGCGGCATTATTGGTATTCTTGGAACAAGACCAGTTGCACCATTATTAATTGATGGTTTAAAGCGGCTTGAATACCGGGGATATGACTCGGCTGGCGTTGCAACCCTTGAAAACGGCATTTTGAAACGCATGCGCGCCGAAGGTAAGCTCGTCAATCTTGAAGAAAAGTCAAAATCGCATCCGCTTGCTGGCACTACAGGCATTGGCCATACAAGATGGGCTACCCATGGCATGCCAGTTGAAAAAAATGCTCATCCGCATATGACAGAACAAGTTGCCGTTGTGCATAATGGCATTATTGAAAATTTTTCGGAATTAAAGGCAGAACTCTCAGCAAAAGGGTATGAATTTAAAACTGAAACCGATACTGAAACTGTCGCCTATCTTGTAGAACAATTACTTATTGCCGGCAACACTCCCAAAGATGCAGTTGAAAAGGCATTAAAGCGCCTTAGCGGTGCATTTGCACTTGCCTTCATTTTTAAAGGTGAAGACAATTTAATGATTGCAGCACGCCAAGGCCCCCCTCTTGCCATTGGCTATGGCGATGGCGAGATGTATGTTGGCTCAGATGCTATCGCCCTTGCGCCATTTACCGATCGCATTAGCTATTTGGAGGATGGCGATTGGGCTGTTCTTACCCATGATAGTGTTAAGATTTATGATGGCGAAGGCAATGAGGTAGAACGCACAGAAACCCGTGCGACAGGAGCTTCATTCCTTGTCTCCAAAGGCAATCATCGCCATTTCATGCGCAAAGAAATGTTCGAGCAACCAGAGGTCATTTCCCATACGCTTGCCAATTATCTTGACCTAGCAAAAGGCAAAATACGCGCGCTTGAAGGTATTGACTGGAAAAAAATTAGCCGCTTATCTTTCGCAAGCTGCGGCACCGCATTTTATTCAACCCTTGTTGCTAAATATTGGTTTGAAAATCTGGCGCGTCTTCCAATAGACAACGATATTGCATCAGAATTTCGCTATCGCGAACCGCCGCTTGATCCAAATACTTTGGCGCTTTTTGTTTCTCAATCGGGGGAAACGGCGGATACTCTGGCTTGCCTTCGTTATTGCCGGCAGCAAAATATAGCAACGGGCGCAGTGGTAAATGTTGCCCATTCAACTATGGCACGTGAAGCAGATAGAGTTTTTCCAACCCTTGCCGGCGCAGAAATTGGTGTTGCATCGACTAAAGCCTTTACGTGTCAATTGGCAGCCCTTGCTGCATTAGCGATTAATGCTGGCGTTGCGCGCGGTTTCATTGATGCAAAAAAAGAAGAAAAGTTAGTAAAAATATTGGCGGAAGCACCGCGCTTTATCAATCAAGCTTTGAAGCTTGAAAAATCAGTTGAGTCTATTTGCACTGAATTGATGAGCGTTAAGCACGTGCTTTATCTTGGCCGCGGCACATCATATCCTATCGCCTTAGAAGGCGCATTAAAGCTCAAAGAATTATCTTATATTCATGCTGAAGGTTATGCTGCAGGTGAATTAAAACATGGGCCTATCGCCTTAATTGATGAAACCATGCCGGTAATCGTTGTTGCGCCTTATGATCGCTGGTTTGAAAAGACGGTTTCCAACATGCAGGAAGTTGCAGCACGTGGTGGGCGGATTATTCTCATAACCGATGAAAAGGGTAAAGAAGCCGCCAATATGAAAACTTTAGCAACTTTGGTTATGCCTGAAGTACCAGATTTAATTGCACCACTGGTCTATGCAGTACCAATCCAGCTCATTGCATATCATACCGCCTTATTATTGGGCACTGATGTTGACCAGCCACGCAACCTTGCAAAGGCTGTAACAGTAGAATAATTCAGCAAGTAAAAACTCTAGAAGCAGACTTAGAGCACCGATCTGATTGAATCAGATCGGCGCTCTAATCCATTGTTTACACCGCGTTTTTTGCTTGAAAACCGCTTCACACTTTTCGGAAAACGCTCTAGAATAAAATAAGTCTGCTTTTTATATGCAGCGTGATATTTATCATCAAGTTAAAAAAGGTTGCAGACAAACATCTGCAACCTTTTCATTATTTTGCTATAGTAAACCAACTTTAATGGAAGCTAATATTATTCAGCCGCTTCAACTTCAATCACTTTTGATGATGTTTCAACACTAGTGGCATTATTGTTTGCAACATTGACGTTGATGCGGCGTGGCTTCATTTCTTCAGGCACTTCGCGCTTTAGCTCAATATGCAATAGGCCGTTCTTTAATTCTGCACCGACTACTTCTACATGATCGGCAAGCTGGAAGCGGCGCTCAAAAGCCCGTGTAGCTATGCCACGATAGAGAAATTCGCTTTGATTATCATCATTTTGTTGAGATGATTTATTAGCTTTTATAGTCAATTGATTTCGATGGGCTTCAATTTCTAATTCATCTACCGAAAAGCCAGCCACCGCCATCGAAATACGATAGGAACTTTCGCCTAAACGTTCAATATTATAAGGCGGATAGCTTTGTGCACCTTCTGGCTGAGAAAGTGTATCAAACATATTAAATAAACGATCAAAACCAACAGTTGACCGATATAATGGTGTAAAATCTACTTGACGCATAATTATGCCCTCCTTTAGAGCAACATGAATTTGCAAGACTAAAATCCCACAATGGGCGATTTTTATTTGCACGTAACCCCAATAGTGGCGGTCACATTTACCATGTGGGTAGAGAAATACTGGTTTTCAAGATTTATAAATAAAATTATTTTAACCATTTAATAGCCAAAGCAGTTTAGTCTATTAATGAAAAATTTTAATGCCATAACCGCCTTGGTTACTTATTAAAACCTTAAGCAATGTGATTGATAATGATTGAAACAATATCGGCAATTGATAGTAAAACAGACTACATAATGGTGCGCAAAAACCTATCAATGCGTTATATCATTTCCAAGCCACAAAGCAGCGTACCAAATGGAACGATCTTGCTTTTGCAGGGCTATGGCAAACAGGTTGAAGACTATCAATCATCTATTCACAAATTGGCAGTGCGTGGCTTTTTTACTATCTGCCCTGATTTTATCGGCCAAGGAAAATCAGATAAATTGCGCGGCGACAAATGGGGCGGTCATGTCAAGGATTATCGCAGATTTATTGACGACCTTGATATATTATTTACCAGAATTATTTTAGAAAGCTTACCGGCCCCCTACTATATTCTAGGTGATGATATGGGAGCAATCATTGCGCTTACGGCTCATGATTTATTTGCCGGCAAAATCAGACGACAAATTCTTGTTTCTCCACCATTAACACCTAGCAATCACAGCAATAATGGTTTTTTTCATAAATTTTGCCGCATATTAAGCGATAGCGGATTGGGGCGTATTAGAACAACACGACCTTTATTATTAACCAAAGAACTACCAGAAGCTCCAGATAGCGAAGATAGTACTGCTATTATACATAACAATAAACGCGCGTACCCAAGCCTTGGCTGGTATTCTACTATGCTTGATGCCATAGGCTATATTGGTTCAAGCCATTATATCGACAATATGACCATTCCAACTCTCGTCTATCAGCCTAATCAAGATAATTTTAGCAGTTCGCCCAAAAACCGCGAATTTGTTTCTAGATTACGAATGGCACAATTGATTGATTTGCGCGGCGCGCCCCATGATATTTTGGCAAGTGAAGAAAAGTTTACAAGGCAATTCTGGCAAGGATTTTCAGCCTTTATACCAGGTTCATCCTTTATGCCCAATTTTAAGCAAAAGAATAAATCGTACAATAGCATTGCCGCTACCAATTCGATTGATAGTGGTGACACAATGCTAAAAATTACGGCACAATAAGCTATATTGGTGAGCAAACCATTTCCAAACTTAAATGGCTTTGGCTAAAATTTCCATTGCTTTTTCATGCAATTGGGGCGTGGCCGCCGCAACTATGTTACCTGCTTCCTCTGCCCTTCCGCCATCCCAACGACTAATCACGCCACCAGCCTTTTCAATAATCGGAATAAGCGCAACAATATCATAAGGTTTTAATCCAACCTCTACCACAAGGTCAACAAAGCCAGCAGCTAACATCGCAAAAGCATAACAATCGGTACCAAACCGGGTCAATTGAGCCTTTTCCTCTAAACATGCAAAAGACTCCCCCTCCTTACCTTTCAATAATTGCGGCGCGGTTGAAAAAAGCGTTGCATCTTTAATATGAGTAGTATCACGACATTTTATCATCTGGGTTGAGCCATTATGACGTAAAAAACTTCCCTCATCATTGGCAAAGAACAACTCACCCGTGAATGGTTGGGCCATCATGCCAGCGATAGCATCCCCCTTATGCAATAATCCAACAAGCGTACCCCAAACCGGCAAACCTGAAATAAAAGCCCTGGTGCCATCAATTGGATCAATCACCCAAACAAATTCACGCTCTCCACCTTCAATGCCACCCTCTTCACCCAAAATACCGTCTTGTGGTCTATTTTGTTGTAAAAATGCTCGCAATGCGGCTTCAGTCTGCTGATCTGCCATTGTGACTGGATCAAAACCATCAACTTCTTTATTATTTACAGTCAAGGCTTGTCGAAAAAGCGGTAAGGACTGACTCGCAGCTATCTCATTTAACTTACAGAAAAATGTTTCATCATAAAATGCCGACATAATTAGTCCCCTTACACGCCTTATTTACATAAAAATAGAATATTTTTTAATCGATTAGTATTTTATGTCATTTTTTTGGTCAAATTGCATTGACCTTACGGCCAAATTATTTTAATTCTTGGTTAAGCAATGTTTCATTGCTACCTAGATAAACTTGGCCGCATACTTTTTAAGTATGCGGTCCTTTTATTTTATAGCCATCCATTATTCAAAATATTTTTTAATTAACTAGCCTAAAATTAAAAAGAAAAAATACTATTCTGCTGCATCTTGCTGCAAGATAAAAGCACTGTGTGACAATTGTACCAATTGCTCTACAAAAAATGACATATTTTTCTTTAAAGCATCAAAACCACTATCAGGCTCCAAAGTCTCTGGATCAAGATAAAGATCGCGATTGATTTCAATTTGTAAAGCGTGGAACATATGCAAAGGCCGCCCATAATTCATGGTTATAAAGCCTCCAGCATAAGGCTGATTACATTGGACGTAATAGCCCATTTCGCTTAATAGCTGCGCTGCAAGGCGACTAAGCTGTGAAGCGCAGGAACGGCCATAAACATCACCAAGAACAAAATCGGGTTGGCGTGTTCCTTGAAAAAATTTCAATTGCCCAGGCATGGAATGGCAATCTATCAAAACTGCATAGCCAAATTGCGCTTTTATCTGTTGCAATTCAAAATCAAGACAAGTGTGATAGGGCTGATAAATATGCTCAATACGATTTAAAGCAGCTTTGGCTGAAATACGTCCAGCATAGATATTTTTACCCTGAGCTACAATTTTAGGAACACTACCAAGCCCGGCTAAAACACGCGGAGAAGGTTTTGGTACAAAATTTGGTAATGCTTCTTCAAACATTTGATGATCAAGCTCAAAAGGTTCTCTATTCACATCAAGATAGGCACGCGGAAAATCAGCCAGCATGAGCGGCGCACCAAACTGCGGCACAGAACCAAAAATTAAATCAACATAACGATCTTCAGATAACCGGATATCAAAATCATTAAGACGGCTCATTTGCAAAAATGACGCGGGATATTGCCGCCCCGAATGAGGTGAATTGAAAAAAAATGGAACAGTTTGGTTATGCGGACGCATAATCCGAAAGGGAAGTTGCCCACCAAAATCAATATTTGCAGCCATTTATCTGCTATCCCACATTACCCAATTTAAACTACGAGATTAAGCGCTATTAATTAACAGTATAATTTTCAATATTTATATGCAATGACATCAGGCACTGCCCAAGCAATATCTTTTATCATCAAGCTTGAAGGAGCAAATCAATCACACGTTACTCTCTCCAAAATCTATTGATCCTAACCGCAGCTTTAATAAAATTACTTTAACAAATAAAACCAATAGATTGAAATAAAAAGGATTTTTCAACAGCTATTTTTTTGTTTATTTAAAAATTAATGGATATAATGTTATGATAGGCTTATAAGATTTACAAGGAAAAATAAGCCGATATTTATCCAACCATGACAAATCTTGCCCTTATTAGAATGCTGCTAAAAAAGCAAGCAAGACACGCCTGGTTAAGATAACAGCCTGTTGGTATTAACCAAGAATGAAGAGGATTAAATCTCTTTATTTCCTTTTTACCAAGACTTGCTATTATCGATTCTCAAATAGGGTCACACCTTAAATAACGGCTTTAATTAAAATTTGGATAGGTCGATGAAACGTATTCTTCTTGCTGAAGACGATAATGATATGCGCCGCTTTTTAGCCAAAGCGCTAGAACGGGCAGGTTATGAAGTAACCGATTTTGATAATGGTGTTAGCGCTTATGAGCGTTTACAGGAAGAGCCGTTTGAGCTACTTTTAACCGATATTGTCATGCCTGAAATGGATGGTATTGAACTTGCACGCCGTGCAACAGAGATTGATCCAGATCTTAAAGTAATGTTTATTACTGGCTTTGCCGCAGTCGCGCTTAATGCAGATTCGCAAGCACCAAGTGATGCGCGTATTTTGTCCAAACCCTTTCACTTGCGTGAATTGGTAAGCGAAGTGCAAAAAATGCTAATCGCGGCGTAAAAATAGCCATTTTAGGATATTAAATATGTAAAATATTTAGCTATGCAAAACCTTGCATGGCTTTTTATGCGTTCTAAACATTTAAATAGCATTTTCTCATAATAAAATAACTTTAGGATGCATACTACACGAATATTGTTTTCCCTTATAAACAATAGAGTTGAACTCAAAGCCAAAAATAATCCATCTTCATGCTGTTTTATATTATCAATGAACCCTAGGTAATTCTCAGCCTCAATATCGCTATAAATAATGGCAAGTTGATTATCTTGGTTTTCACAACGAAAATCCCCCTCGCCTTCTTCATAGAAAAAGCAAATATTTTTGGTTTGCTGTTTATTTTTAATATTTATCAAACCAACAATTTCAAAATTATCCATTTTGGCAAAGCCATTATAAACATCAAATACATCATCATAATCTAAAAAGAATGCGAATGAATATTTGCCGTTCTTTTTTATATACATTGTCCCACCCCGATATTACTCTTGCGCAATTTCCTAAAAAACAGAAGCCTAGAACCTCAGCCCCAAGAACCTAAACACTAATAATCTAAACACTGGGCAACTTTATCCACAATTACAAAATATTTAAAAAATAAACTAATTTTGCTAAAAATACCATTGACTGCAAGACACTAATATGGTCTATGACGCGACATCAAATGGGCGTGTAGCTCAGCGGGAGAGCACTACATTGACATTGTAGGGGTCACAGGTTCAATCCCTGTCACGCCCACCATTTGATTAAATCCTCCTCATTACTTATTAAAATAATCTGTTTTTATAAAACAATTGGCCAAGTTGTAGAACTATTTGGGCTAAGAATGCTAATTCTTATAGCGGCTTAGCTTGTCTATATTTTCTGTAGCAAGCCTTTCTTATCAGCCTATTTTGTAAATAATAATGAGAGATGTAGAAATATTCATAGCCATTGATGATTATCATAAGACAAACGTTCTCTTTGCCGCTTGAAACTTTCAGTAACCATAGCTTTAGACATTATGAAAAAACTTATATCCAAGCCTCCTTTGACTGCGCCAATATATATAAATAGTGCACGCTAAAAATGCCCTGCCAAATCTACATCTTACCGGTCAGAAAGCGCGCAGGCTTCGATCAACTCACAATGGATGGATTTACCACTTTAAGGTCTACTCGCTCTGTAGATGATCCATACTGGCCTCAGTAGATGCGCTTAAGCACTTTATGGTTTTGCATTGGCCATAGTGCTCGTTATAGCAAAGTTAAGTCGGTTAAAAGACAATAAAAATCGAACGGTTGTATGTGCTATGATCAACCTTGATGCCACGCCTAATAACAGCTCTTCAATAACCGATGGCTTAAGCAGTAGCTAAGATATCAGTTGATAGCTAGAATAATGATGATTGTATCAAAGTGGCGCCCTTTAAAATCATCCCTTGCCCAACCCCCCCTTATATGCTGAAATAATTTATTCTTTAATCTTTCTAGCATCTATGCCTTCCTAAAATAAGCAAGCATCATTTCAAAATTTTATATTTTTGCGTTAATACAGATTACAAATAATATTAGCGACAAGGCCAAAAATGAATAATATTGATACGTTTCAAATAGTTGACGGAATAAAAATTACAACAACTAGTAATTTAATTATTCCGCATGCTAAATTAAGATTTTTCTTAGATGAAACAGGGGCGTTTGTTGATTTTATTTCTTCTAAAAGACCATACATATGTACAATTGACGGATTAGATGATTTTTATGACACAATATGCTTTGCTGAAGACAATAGCTTCGCATCTATTCGGTCCATTGCACCTGATCGTATAAAAAAAGTAAAAACACCTGGCATTATAAACCATGGTTTTCTTAGTATGTGCGGCAAAATAAATTGTTTCCCACGAGTAAAATTCCGATATTTGAATAAACAAAAAAGATATTTGATCTGTTTCAATGAAACTCATGGATTATCCAATGCAAATATTGTTTTATTTACTAAGGATTTTGGATTTATAATTAAAAATAAAAAGTATATTGGATGGTACATCCAAAATCCTTTGAACTATTTATGTAATGAAACCATTGATGCGCCTAATTATTTAAAAAGCATTAACGATGATGATTATGAGTTACTTGATGCCTTTTTAAATATTAATTCAGACAATAGATATTTTAAATTAAATGGTGATGATAAAAAATTAGCCATTGAATTATGGGATGCTATTTCGAATTTAACTTGTAAAGTTAAAAACGAGCACATAAAAGAGATTTTTATAGTTGCGGCTAAAAATTATTATGAATGGAGAATAGGACATTTTCCTAATTAATAATATGGATACTATTTCAAATAGCTGACAGAAAAAAATTACAAAATCAAGTGTTTTTTTTGCTGTGACAAATATAAAATCTATACATTTCATCTGCTGAAAAAATATCTGTCTTGCAACTAACAAGGGTTAATATTAAAATATCAGGTCACATTAGTGGCACCACAATAAAAATTATTACAATACAAATAAAAAGCCATGTATTAACGAAATACATGGCTAAATATGTAATCTTATTTAATTGCCTTAACGCAGCTGTGCCTGGATAACGCGCTTTATTTCTTCGCGCAAAACTTTTTCAAAAAGTTCACTAAAGTGCTCATCAAGCCATTTAGCAATATAGGGCCGTAACAAGTTTTCAGCTGATTTTTCAAAATCAGCTTCCAATGCCCTATCAATATTATCCATTTCACGCTTTACCTCTGCTTCTATCATTTCAGCAGCTTTCTGCTCAACTCGCGTTGGCTGTGTGCTTCTGGACGATACGCTTTGTGGGCGAAGCGGCGCCTGCGGCAAAGATGAGGCCGTTTGAAAAGCTGAATCCTTGGCAGGAATACTCATAAATGCTGATCGCAAAGCTTGACTTAAAAAATGAGGCTTTGATGGCGCAGAACGTGGAAACGGTACGTTATGGGGGGCATCAGGCACATCTAACTGGCCTTGAGGTACAGCTAAATTACTGGATTGTCCTTGCGCAAGTATTTGCCTTTCATCTTGCACAGCGTCAATATTTGGCTGATTAACACTAGCCGACACAGGACGACGATTAGGATTTAGATCATTGGATGCATGCACCTCTTGAGGCAATGGCTGCGAACTTGCTCGCAAATCCCGCCTATCATCAATATGTGGTTCTGCATTAAAATTGGGTTGCTGAATCGGCGCACGTCTTTCAGCACCTACATTATGCGTAACATTATTTTGCGGAGCAACCTGATTAGGGCGTGTATTTGGATTTGCAACACGCGGCTGAGGGGGCATTTGACGATTGCCATTTTGCTGCGCAGCAGCATTCAACTGCATTTGTTGATTACGTACAGCACTTTCATTTTGTTGGGATGCCTCCCTTTGTTGTGGTAGGGGTCTTACTTGCGGCATTTCACGTTGACGCACCGGATCGACTTGCGTTTGTGGAGCTAAATGCGGTTGAGGCGCAGCTTGATTTGGTGCATGAATGGGAGCAGCACGCTGTTGCATTGGCTGCCCTTGAAATTGTGCTGTTTGATCTACTGGATTGGGATGCCGTGCCTGAACTGCGCTTATAGGCTTATTAATAACGTTTTGCGTATTATTAATATGTGCTGGAGAACTGTTAACATTACCTGCATTATGGCTTGTGTTCATGGTACGAGCTTGTGTAAGCGCAGGATTTGAAACTTGTGCTTGCGGAGCTCCTTCGCTAGGGGCGGATTTAACAACCATAGCTGCCGGCGGTGGTGGAAGATGCGGCCTATCATCACGTGCAATTCCGTCATTAGCTGCCCCATCTCCTTCCTCATTATGGCGCAAACCAATACGTGCAGCCAATGCATTCATGGCGTCTTGTACAGGTGGCGCTTCAGAATTAACCTTCCCGACATCACCATATTGTTGAATATCAAGCCTTAAAGCACGGTCATCGCCTTGCAAGTTACGTGGCATTGTAGAAGGAGATGCTGGATTTGGATTTACTCGCGTTTGGCTTTCACCAACAGCGTTACGCTGTACTGGAATAGCTGGCTCATGCGCATTTACATCTTGCCTATTTGGATTTCTATTCGGTGAAGGTCCCGTATTTTCTTCGATGATCTCACGAATAGATGCGAGAAGCTCATCCATGCTTGGCTCTTGCATTGCATTTGGATTTTGTGCCATCAATCCCACCTAACTCTCAGTAACTGCCGAACATAATATTTCAATATATGATATCTCTTATTTACTCGTAACCATGAGATAATCCAGCGTAAACAGACAGCCCTTCATATTTTGTAACAATATTTGTTAAATTTAAAAATAAAACCAACATTAGTATATTTTTTTTAATAATTACATTCCAGTCCCAAAAGACTTTTTTCATCGAACTTAACATTTTTTTTGCTAATAAAACTCCAGATCAGCCTTAGGAATCGATAAAAAACTATAATAAGAGCCAATTCCAATTTTATGGCGACAAATGCGCTATCGATAACATTCTAAAATAACGATGATTCGATTTGATTTGATATTAAAAAAGAACAAAATATTAGTTTTCAATTTAGAAAAAGGGAATTATTTCAATCAAATCAGCAAAAAAACATGGGGGAATATAATTAAGGATTTAATATCAAATAATGTATTTTTTTTCACACCAAAGGTTATATCGGATGCTTTAAAATCCAGCACCTATTATAACTATATATTATATGATCTAACGAGAAAATGGCGTTTTCAAACCAAACCATTTAAATCGTACAGCATCAAAATGAATTTTGGGATCATAGTGAACAACTTGCAAATTTAACTGTTGAGCACTCATACGCCCAATCGCGACCACTAGCCCGTAACTGGCTACAACTGCATCACGTTCGGCAGA
This sequence comes from Bartonella sp. HY038, assembly GCF_014117425.1. Lineage (NCBI taxonomy): Bacteria > Pseudomonadati > Pseudomonadota > Alphaproteobacteria > Hyphomicrobiales > Bartonellaceae > Bartonella > Bartonella sp. HY038. Next base: position 1,123,990 of record NZ_CP059725.1, on the reverse strand, counting down.
TACTAGACTTACCTGAGAATCAATAAGCATACCCCGAGAATTTAAAACATCAAGGGTAGTTGCTTGCCCGACTCGATTTTCCTCAATACGTCCATTCAAAGCAATTTTATTCGCAGCAACACTATCACGATAGGCTGCAACAGATGCCCTAGCGCCATCTAATTGAGAAAGCGCGGCGGATAGCTCTTGGCGAACCTGATCAACATAAACATCAACCTGAATCACCGCCTGACCCAACTGCTCTTTGGATTGACGAATTTGTGCAGATGTGCGACCACCTTGATAAAATGGCACTGTTAAAGCAAGACCAATCGAGTTGGCTCTGCCACTCGTCCCTGGGCCATCATAAACCTCATTATAAGAGCTTGCGACCCTGAAGTTCACTTGTGGCAGCAATGCGCCTTCATTAGCCTTAACCCGATAGGACGCCGCATCGACAGCGTAACGAGCAGACAGAATTGCAGGATGTTCTACTCTTGCAATTTCAAAACCCGATTTTGCATTACGAGGAAGACCGGTAGCTGATACTGGAGCATCCAACTTCTCTGCCTCCACGCCAATCACCTGGCGATAAATCGCTTCTTTTGACTTTACGTCAGCTTTGGCTAAATGCAATTGCGAAATAGCTAGGGCCCGCTGTGCCTCAGATTGCGCAAGATCGGTTCGAGTACCCTCACCAACCTCAAGTTTTGCCCGATCAGCTCGAACTTGTTCATCTAATGCAGCAACATTTTGTTGACGTAAAATAGCGATACGCCGCGCCATGTAAACATCTGCATAAGCTTCAATCGCCGCATAAAGCTGATTTTGTTCACTGTTACGCAAAAATTCGCGTTGCGCAGCAGACTGTAATTCAGCAGCACTAATATTATTTTTTGTTGAAAAACCGTCAAAAATAACTTGGTCAAGCTGAATACCGACCGAGCCAACAGTTGAATAATAGGGATTTCCAGCATTATTACCGCGAGTATAGCTAGCAAATGCAGCTATAGACGGACGGATGCCGGATCGTGCAATTGCAACATTCTCATCACTAACACGAACAGAGGCGCGATCTGAATTGAGACGGCTATTATTATTATAAGCCTTTGAAAGCGCACCCATCAAATTTTCAGCTTTTGATGGGACACTTGAAAGAATCGTGCCTGAAACCAGCAGAGCTGCCAACAGTGCTTTTTTCATATTTTTCACAATCCAAACCAATCTCAATTACCACTTTATCTATTGCTATAGCCTAGCTAATAAATTCGCAACACATAGCTTGCAATTTTTAAGGCAATAAAAAAACTATTACTCATAAAATCGGCAAGCGTTGCAGGAAAACAACTAGAATAAAACTTTCTCTTGCAAAACCGCTTTATTTTCAACCAAGGCAAGATTTAAGCAAACATAGCAAAAAGGCATTTATATAATATTAAAATACAAATTTCGGCTTATTTAAAAATCCAGCAAGAGGTTTTACCGCAAGATTAAAGCCGCGCCGCACAGAAATAACGCCGTCTTCTTTAATGAATAACTGCGCAACTCCAGCATTACCATGACCAACAACCACAACGAGGCGTCCACCTTCACGCAATTGGGAAAATAAATTTTCCGGTACAAAATCTACCGAACCTTCAATAACTATAACATCAAAGGGCGCCTCATTTTTATAACCGTCCTGCAATACTCCATTAATCACAACAACATTATCATAACCATTATTGTCAAGATTATTTTTTGCAGCTTGTGCTAATGCCTCATCACTTTCAAGTGCAATAACCGAACTGCCAAGCTCTGAAAGAACAGCCGCACTGTAACCAGTCGTACAGCCAATATCAAGAATGATATCTTTTTTTGAAACATCGGCAAGTTGCAATAGCTTGGCAAATGGAGCTGCCTCCATGATAAAACGAGCTGGCTGCCCATTTTCAGCAGCTTTCACTTCCACATCTTCATCGACATAGGAAAACTTCTTAAAATCATCTAAAACAAATGCTTCGCGCGGAACAGCAAGAAGAGCGGCCAATACAGAAAGACGGGTAACATCTACAGTGCGAACCTGATTATCAACCATTTTGCGGCGAAGTTCAGCATAATCTATATTCATAAGAAATCCTTCCGGCATTTTTCCATAAAGGCAGCAACCTGCCCCTATTTATCGCCGCCAAGCAAAGTAGATGTCTACTCAAAATCAAAAAATAAATTCGATTTCATTAACTGCTTAGACTTTTTTGATTGGACAACCTTATAAAGCGGTTATTAGTGAGTATTTTTTTAATGCATTAAACTACAAAGCATAAGGCAGTGAAAGCATTTAATAAAATGCTAATCTTTGTAACCTTTACCATATTTCTTTATAGGGGGCGCAATTCAACATTAAACGACCAAGCCCCGCGCGGTTGGTGCGCGATATGCCATAATTCCTCAGCAATATCATTGGGTTGAATAAAATAATCATCATTATTGCTTCGGTTCATCGACCATTGCACATCAATTACCGCATCAATAACCACATAAGCAACATGAATACCTTTTGGACCAAGCGAGCGAGCAATTGATTCTGCTAAAATTCGTTGCGCAGCTTTTGTAGGAGCAATGCCCGCAAAATTACTTTTACCGCGAATAGCTGCAGCATTACCTGTTACAATGAAAACACCATGGCCAAGCTCAAGCATTAAAGGCGATAATTTGCGTGTCACATGCAAAAACGCCATAACGTTAGTGTTAAAATTCATGGCGAGTTGCATTGGGTCGATTTCCAAAAAATCACCAAAAACCCCTTGGAAAGCATTAAACACAACAACTTGCGGCAAACCATGATTTGCAATAATTTCATTGAGCTGATGATCAAAAGCTTCAATATTGGTAATATCAACTGGATATCCAAAAGCGCCTTCGATTTCAGCTTCGTATTTTTCAAGTCGGCCGTGATTTCGCGCAATCATAGCAACATCATAGCCGCCAGCAGCAAAACGCTTCACCGCTTGATAACCAGTCCCCACACCAACACCAATCACTAAAGCGCAAGGATTTTTGTGCATGACTGGCTCTTCCATTACGTGCTCCATAACCGTTTTGTGCAAAAAGCACATGTCTTAAATTTGACTGACCATTTAAAAAATCTTTAAGACCTTTTGATAGCATAAGCCATATTTTTTTTCATTTAATTGAAAAAAGTTATTTTAAACGCAAAAACTCAGCTCAACTTATTAGATAATTAACTGCTTCTTCAAAGACATTGATTGTCACGGCTGTTAAACCGCAAACATCAGCGCTCCAATGTTTTCTTAAACTCAAAAAGCTCATTTATAAATCTGCTATCACAGATATTTATAAAAGATACAATGCCTTGTTCAAGCTTTTTAACCTCTATATTGCGGTTTAAAACTGTTTCAATACCCAAGATCAAAATCGATGGTTCTTGAACGACAACAAAAAGACTATTTTTATAAAAATGGAATTGATTTTGTGTATCAAATAAAAACCTTATACCACCAATAAATATGATCTCATATTGCTCATCAATAATTGTTTCTCGCAACTCATAGACTTCATCAAAAGGCCGACCGATAGAGCCCTCTGGAATAAAAATGGCATATTCGCCTTTAAGTAATTCCTTTTTTGGATTTTTTTTAAGAAACATCAAAAATGCTTTCATAGATAATGGATAACTTATTTTCCGGCTAAGTATCTTAATCCTGAAGCTATCATATTTTTAAATTTGCATATGACACCGAATTGAAGCATATTACTGATTACCGGCTGATTACAAAATTTATAATTTTTTCCTACTAATAGTCGATTTGTAAATTAAAAAAGTTCACATTCCATGCCAAAATTTCACTTTATTGCCGCAGAAACACCCAATGCTACAAAAGCAGCTCAAGCTCTTATCAAACACTATGGGCAAAATAGCGCGGAAGAAGCAACAACTATCATAGTCCTTGGTGGTGACGGCACGATGCTCCAGGTCGTGCGTGATTTTATGAATAGTCAAAAACCAATTTATGGTATGAATCGCGGTTCCATTGGTTTTTTAATGAATGAATATGAAATAAAAAACCTTCCTGAACGTGTTTCTGTTGCCCATATGGAAGAAATTCATCCATTAGAGATGATTGCAGAATCAAAACTTGAAGGAAGCGTCAAAGCCCTTGCTATCAATGAAGTGTCATTGTTTCGCCAGTCCTATCAGGCAGCAAAAATTAAAATCAGCATTGATGATCAGATCAGAATGGAAGAATTGATTTGCGATGGCATTATGGCAGCAACACCCGCCGGCTCCACCGCCTATAATCTGTCAGCACAGGGGCCTATTTTACCACTTTTGGCGCCACTTATTGCATTGACCCCGGTTAGCCCATTTCGCCCACGCCGTTGGCATGGTGCCCTTTTGCCGAACACAGCAACCATACGCTTTGATATGCTTGAGCAAGATAAAAGACCAGTTAATGCCGCAGCTGATAATATTGAAGTTAAAACCGTTACTAGCGTAACCATTTATTCGGCTAAAAATATCACTGCGCGTATATTATTTGACCCCAACCACTCATGGGATGAACGAATCCTATCAGAGCAATTCAAATATTAATTTTTTGATTCGCATAGATTTGCAAAAGTAAAACATAAAAAAATAAAACCACGAGTAACTCAATACTCGTGGTTTTAAGTGTTCCAAATCTGAATTGTCAGCCATGTGGGGTTTAAAAAACTATTTAGCCTTTAAAAAATTACGTGCTGCATAAAGCGCAATGGCACTCGCGTTAGAAACATTCAGCGATTTTATTTCACCAGGCATATCAAGACGCGCAAGATAGGATACAGTTTCACGCGTTTTTTGCCGCAAACCCTTCCCTTCCGCACCTAAGACCAAGGCGATTTTTTTACCTGTAAAGGTTTCTTCCAACGAAAGCGGTCCCTCAGAATCAAGCCCAAAGGTCGTAAAACCAGCCTTATGCAATTGCTCAATTGCCGTGGCAAGATTACCTATACAAATATGATCAATAAGCTCTAAGGCACCAGATGCCGACTTGGCTAAAACGCCTGATTCTATTGGCGAATGACGTGCAGTCGTTATTAACGCGCCGCCATTAAATGCCACTGCCGAACGCATAATTGCCCCGACATTATGGGGATCAGTCACTTGATCTAATACAACGACAAGCTCACTATTACCTAGTGCAGAAAGTGCACGCGGACGTAATGGCAAAGCTTCAAGCATGGCACCTTGATGCACGGCATCAGATCCTAGCAACCGATCTATCGCCCGTGGTTCAACCAATTCTGGCTCAATCGGCAAATCCTCTTGTGCAATTTCCAGCCGTGCAAAAGCATTTTGGGTTAGCAAAAGACGCTTAAGCTTACGTCGAGGATTAGCCAACGCTGCCCGCACAGTATGCAAACCATAGAGGCGAACGAGTCCATCAGGCACATTTTCAGGTGAAAGTGCCGGACGATTTGATTTGGGGCCGTTGTTTTGGCTGTCTCTATATTGACGGCGCAAACGGGCATAATGGGAATCTTTAGGAGTTTTTGAGTTCATGCGCCAGTTATATGCGCATTTACTATCCACGGATAGAACTAATTTTTCACATTTTTATATTTTTTTTCATTTTTTTTGAAATAGGCTGTTGACTTCTGCTCAACTTATCGCCATAACCCACTCCGCAAGCTGCAACGAATTAAGGTTCTACAGATTGCAAAGTTAAAAGCTGGTTCAGCTAGCTTGAAAAGTGGAGTGGTGCCCGAGGGGTTAAAGGGGACGGACTGTAAATCCGTTGCGTAAGCTACGTTGGTTCAAATCCAACCCGCTCCACCATTTTTCTTTAGCTGACATATTAGCTTGCGGGTATAGCTCAGTGGTAGAGCAGCAGCCTTCCAAGCTGAATATGCGGGTTCGATTCCCGCTACCCGCTCCATGATAAAATCATAATTCATTGATTGTATGGTGTTTCCTCCCTTCTGCATTGATATTTCCTCAGATTTGCAAAACAATATGACATACAAGATGTCACACAACTTTGTTCAAAAAGCATGTTATTGTGAGTTCCAGATCTGCGAATCAAAATCATTAACTCATAGCAAAAATTCCAATTATGCCGATAAAAGATGAGCGCCCAAAGCAATTATCAATTTAGATAAATACAACCCCAACATTCAAATTGCTCTCCGTCCAAGTCACCTTATCATAACTCACGCCAAACGTAATATTGATGAAACAGCAAACAATGTTTTATAGGCAGCTTTAATGCTCGGCACTTTGCTATTTCACTGATAGGTATTATCAAAATAGTTAGCTATCCAATGCTTAAACCAAAGCCAAGCACTGCATGGACAAACTAGACTTGGTTGGCGGACTTAAGGTGGCATAATAGTCGGATGACCAAACCAATAAGGTTCTTATCAAAGCGGTTAAAGAAGTCCAATTCTACCAGACTCGCCATGGATTTGCCTGCATGAATGTTTATTCAATCGCCCTAACTTTTGCCTATTGGCAACCATCGGCGTGCGTGTCAATTGTTGAAACGTTGTTTAGATAAAGCAGATTTGATAGATCGTGAACCATTATAAAATTATTCAAGGCAAAATGCTTGACCATATTTGGCAACAAATCTATGGCAATAAAAGTAGTTATGTTGAAACCGTAGTAAAAGCAAATCCAGACCTTTAATGTTGAAACAGCCAGCCACTTCCTTTCAAAATCTCGCGCGACCACAAGCATTGATAACGACTTAAATCTGCAAAAGGATAATCAGATTAAAAAGAATAATGCGCGCGCCCTAATGCATGATCTTGATTGGAGCGACATTGATAACAAGTAAACCATTCTTTCATGTTGCTTGACTAAACTAAGTAAAACTCTTAAATTTTGATGTCTTGATTTAGGAAAAATCATGAGAATAATTGGCGCAATCATCATAATTATTGCAGGTGTTTTAGGATTAGTGGCAGTTTTCATGCAAGCCTATGCTAGCGCATTGGGTGGGATTGGTGGCGCCTCACTCCCAAACCACGAAGTAAATGGTTATACATTTTATGGCACGTGGTGTTCATGTCTATGCATTTTTCTTGCTGGCATAGCATTAGACGTAAAAAGCAAATCACTTGTAATTTTGATAATCATTTCTTCCTCATGTGGAATTGCTCTAGGTGGTATACTTGTTGCAGCAACTATGGTTATTTCACTAATTGGCTGCGGGATAATGTTGTCTGGCTATCAAAAAATGCCAGATACTACGCTTTAACTAACTCCATTTTTTAAATATAATTAAATTGCTTACAACGGTGTGATAGTCTCAGATTGAAGTGATCTTCATTAAAAATAATAATGTATATAGCACTAAAAAAGAGAAACGTATGGGCATAGTTATTTTTTTATTATGGATTATTGCTTTTATAGCTTTTTTCGGTGGTATATTTTTATTATTTTTAAAAAAATCGCGTAAATTTGCCATTGTACTTGTACTTGATAGCTTAGTTCTCCAAGCCGCCCTAGGTTTTTATGCACACCACAATCAAGCATCAAAAAGTGAAGATATAAAATCTCGCCATTTTCAGGAGTATGATAATGGACAAATCAAACTTGATGAAAGAGTGAGCATAGAAAACGCTGCAAAGGTAATCTCCACTTGGGATTTCAAAATTACACCAGAAGATTTGGTTAAAATGGCTGAAGAAAAAATGTCAACGCTCCCACAAGGTCCTACTAAAAAACCATAATGATCCTTAAACAACAGTACCGCAAACGCAGCTTTTAGCTGCCTTTTTTATTGCCCTATTGTCACAGGATACTCCCCGAAGCTAACCGCAAAAATACTGCGTCAGATTACTGCATAAGCACAAAAAAACATAATATCCCGTATTTGCTTGATGTATATAATCACTATGGCCTTGACCTACACTACCGCTTGACGCAATTTTTAACCCAAACATTGCATGAATGAGATCGGCATTTTACACTCCCAAAATAAGGGGGCATCCAAAGCACAACATCGCTATGATATTGGCTTCGACCTTGAAAATACATCAGAGCGTGATGCGTTAGCAAAAAAAACTAAAGGCAGGGACTTAATTTAAATCACGGGCAGGGTTAATATTACCGCTTTTTATAATTGGTTTTTACGAAAAAATAGCGTTACCCAATTTTATTTAAATTTTGTAATGATATTTATTTTGAATAACTTTCATTTTAGCACTATAATACTTATTTAAAATTTCAATTGACGTATGAAATAATTTAATGTAAACATTAAAAACGATGTTTTTTTTCGAGTTGTTACTTTATACGCTTTTAGCGTCCTAATTTTCCCCTCTTCTCAAAAATCGGTACTTAGATGCAGTTCCTGCATTGATCTCTTATTGCTATGAAAGGGTTTATTATGACCACAGGCACAGTTAAATGGTTCAATTCAACCAAGGGCTTCGGCTTCATTCAACCAGATAATGGTGGCGCAGATGTATTTGTACATATTAGCGCAGTAGAACAATCTGGCATGCGCGGACTTGATGAAGGTCAAGCTGTAAGCTACGACATGCAGCAAGACAAGCGTTCAGGTAAAATGTCTGCTTGCAACCTAGCTGCAGCTTAAAGATTGCTATCTATTTTGCAATGACCACGGATGTACTGGCATTGATAAAATAAGATAACGCCGAGAGGTCAGACAGATTGTCTGGCCTTTTTTATTTGTTAAATGTAAACAGAAACATTCACGCTTTACCACATTTCCACAAATTATGACATGGAGGACGAAAACGCCAAAACTTGCGCCTTCGGCTCCTTTTAAGACATATTTAAAGCAAATAAAAACGTTATTAATTGGGAATTGTCAAATCTGCATTTTTAAATTGCGGGTAAACTTCTAAAACTTTTTTAAACGATCTTTCATCATCAACAATTACAAAATACCAGCGCCCATCAACATTGAAACCTAACCCAAGATTTTCAGAGTTTTGTTCGCTACCATCTTTCATAAGGGTATGCGTTTTGTACAAAATAAGCGTATACAGCTCTCCGTTAGGTAATTCACGATAAATAAACTTATCTTTATCATAATCTAATGTCGTTGATGATATCTTTGATCAATTTTCATCCATGACAGTAAACATGAAAGATGTAAATTTTTCTTCTGTCATATTCAAGCCTTTGGCATAATGTAACAACGTTTCAGGAGGCATATCTAATAATATTTGCTCCTTGTCTTTCAAATCAAATGCCAGATACATTTTAGAAAATGCATCTTGCATTGCTGCTTTAGTTTGATCATCCCACTGCGTAGCAACGGCTGGAATATTAAGTATTAAAAGCGTAGCTAAAATATATAAAATTCTTTTCATGTTTTCCCTCATTATAGGCATAAATATGTGGCTAAATCCTAAGCCTCTATTCGTTTCAAGATTGCAAGCAGAACGGATATTATCATACTTAAAGATGCATTGATCTTACTTCAACTGACAATAGGTTAATATATAATAATATCCAATTTGAGTATTTCGCGCTAAGTCTTTAGGATCAGGACCTATTAATTTTATTGATTCACATTTTAGCTAATTTATGATTCATTGGTGTGACGGAGGTAGCCAATGAGTGATATATTTTTATTGAGTGAAAATCAGATTGCGCGGATATCGCCTTATTTTCCATTATCGCATGGGGTGGCACGTGTTGGTGATATGTGCGTTATCAGTGGGATTGTCTATGTTATTAAGCATGGCTTGCAATGGAAAGATGCTTCTAAGGATTACGGTGCGCACAAAATCCTTTATAACTCCCTTTTTCGCTTGAGCCGGTTGGGTGTGTTTGATCGTATCTTTGCAGCACTTAGCAAGGAAGGCTCAAAACCTCAGCGTATCATGATTGATGCAACTCATCTTAAAGCACACTGCACAGCAGCAAGCCTGCTTAAAAAGGGGATGTTGCCCAATGTGTCGGACGCACAAAGGTGGCTTGAACTCAAAACTGCATATAGTCGTTGACCAAGATGGAAAGCCGCTATGCCTGTGATAATAGCAAGGTGAGATGAGCGACTATAAAGGCGCGGCTCTTCTGTTACCAGTTTTGCTTGAAGCGCAAGAACTTATTGCTGACAAAGGTATTGACACAGTCTGGTTGAGGCAAGCCTTATTTGATAAAAAAATCAAGCCTTGCATTCCTCCCCGAAAAGGTAGGACAGCGAATATCTTCTTTTACAAGCCAACCTATAAATTACGTCATAAAATTGAGAACTTGTTTGCAAAACTTCAAACTTGGTGACGTATTGCAACAAGATACTGTCGATGCGCTCATACTTTCTTTTCAGCAATATGTATAGCTGCAGTCGTGATATTTTATCTCAATTGTTGAGGCCTGCCCCTAATACGACAATAAATAGAAGCCCAGCATTAGATACGCACTGTGATGATTAATCTATAAATACTTATAAAGTAATTGAACCACTTTAAAAAATATGCAATCAAAAATGTGAGTTAAAATTATTCCTACTTATCCATATTAACATAGCAAAATTGCACCTTACCTTTTATCCTGCAAGTTTTACGCTTTAGCTTTAGGATAATTGCGTCACGCAAAGTATTTTCATGATATTTTTGCTTGATAAAATATTGATCGCTTGCTCTTATATAGCCGCATTTATTGGTTAAGCAGGGCTTTTACATCCCCCAAATTTCAATAAATAAGACAAGTTCATTCCTTTGCTGGGCTGTATTTATCACCGAATCCTTTTATTTAGTTCATATATTACTTTACCTTTAAACGATTACGGCAATCCCTTTTTTAAAATTTACAAACCTTAATCAAATGATATGCCATCAACTTTTGTGGTGAGGAAAGCCGTTTTGCGCCACTCGTTCGCAGGCAAACTTCTTTTTAAAAGCGTTTGATGTTGCGCTATTTTGTCTTCGTCATAATAATCCTATATTAATTTCATTTGATTGTTTTCAGTAGTTTATGCTCTTTACAATTAAATATTGCCTTGGCGATGAATGAGCATGACATGATGAAACGACTCAAATATTGACATATGAGATTTCTGCAATTGGATAATATTGATGCTAAAAAGAAAAAAAGTTCCAATAAAAAATGATAAAGATATAGCGAATATGCGCGTTGCTGGCACATTAACTAGCAAAGTATTAACCGCTATACGCCCCTTAATAAAAGCTGGGACAACAACTCTGCAAATTGATAAATTTTGTCATGATTACATTATAAATAATCTCCATGCTATTCCAGGTAGCCTTGGTCAATATGGCTATCCACACACCGTCAATACATCCATTAATGAGGTTGTTTGTCATGGTTGGCCAAGTGATAGGCAGCTTGTAAATGGTGATATTATCAATATTGACGTAACAGTAAAAAAGGATGGATTTTACGGTGATAGCAGTGTGACCTTTATTGTTGGCGACACGGATGAAAAAGCTAAGCATCTCGTTAAAACCACCCAAGAGTGCCTATATAAAGCAATTAGACTGGTAAAGCCTGGCGCCACTTTAGGCGATATTGGCGCGTGCATTCAACATCACGCCGAGAAAAATGGATATTCGGTGGTGAGAGATTTTTGTGGGCACGGTATTGGCCGTAAAATGCATGAAGAACCCACTGTACTTCACTATGGGAGCAAAGGAAAAGGACTAATATTAGAGCCTGGCATGACCTTTACAATTGAACCAATGATCAATCAGGGTAGCAATGAAGTTAAAACATTAAAAGATGGCTGGACCGTTATAACCGTTGACAATAGGCTTTCAGCTCAGTTTGAGCACACAGTACTTGTTACTCAAAAGGGTGTTGAAGTTTTAACCTTACGTGAGGATGAAGACCTTAAAACTTAAGACCTCCTTGATCTAAACATAAATTTAAAATGCATTTATAGTATTTTTTCTTTTGCGATTGATGCTCGATAATTCATATTAGATGAAACAGTATAAATTATAAGTGCTAGCCAGATTAACGAAAATGCAACAAGTTCAATCTGGCTGAAAGGCTCATGAAAAACAAAAACAGCAAATAGAAATAGGATCGTTGGTGTCATATATTGCATAAGGCCAAGTGTCATCAAATTCAAAGCTTTTGCACCTGCTGCAAATAAAATGAGTGGAATTGCCGTTAAAGGGCCAGCGCCAATAAGCAATAGGGTATCAAGGGTCGTGCCGTGAACAAAGTAATCTTTACCGCTATAGATGAAATAGCCTTGCAATACTAAAGCAGGTATAAACAAAATAAGGGCTTCTAGCATAAATCCCTGCGCTGGACCGATGGGAAGCGATTTGCGTAGCAAAGCATATAGGCCAAATGTTATAGGCAAAACCAACGACACCCAAGGCAAGCCGCCTTTATTTATTGCAAGAATTGCAACAGCACATGCAGCTAAAACAACAGCTAGCCATTGAAACGGAGTTAAGCGTTCCTTTAAAAAAACAAAGCCCAATAATACATTTAATAGCGGATTAATATAATAACCAAGGGCAGCATCGACAGCATGATTATTGCCAATTGCCCAGATATAAACACTCCAATTGCAGGTTATAAGCGCCGAAGTCACACAAGCCATAGCAAGAACTTTTGGTTTCTTGAAAGCATTAAGTAAATCGGTAAATCTACCCAAATAATAAAGAATGAGCGCTGTAACAGGAACTGCCCATATAATACGGTTAGCAACGACTTCCAAAACATCAATATGGGCAACAGCCTTCATATAAAGCGGTAAAAGCCCCCAAAGACCATAGGCGCCAAAAGCCGCTAAAAGACCGCGTATATTTGAAGATTGCATATTTGCCATACCCATATCATTTAAATTGGAATGCTATTTAATGTTATACTCAGTTCACTCTAACAGCTAAATTTTTTGAGTATTATTTTTCTGCCCAAATTTGTTATTTTCATTTGTTTTTATGAAAACAAATGCCCCTTCCTATAGCACTATATAGAAGAATAATAGTCTTTCATCCAATGGAAACTCTTACAAGGGTTAAAACTGTTGGCAATGCAATTAAATCATTCAATTTTTAGTCATAAAATTCGTAATAATGACTCATTATATAAAAAAAGGCAAAGCGTAGCGCTTAAACACTATGCTTTGCCTTTAAGTCAATCAGCTAAGCGACCCCCGTGCTAGCTTAAATTTTTAGTTAATGGATTGACTATTAAAATCTCAATTAATTAGACTGTGTCTGCCCATCAGGAAGTTCAATATGAGTGTTTTCTCCTTCAGGCTCAATATCCGTGACATAACGGTTGGATCCATCAACATCATAAAATACCGTCACTTTCATTCCCGGTTGAATGACACTAAAATCAAACTCACCCGGTAATGCATAACTCTTACCATCTGTTAATTGCATAGTGTTTGCGTTTGGATCAATTGCTGTAATTGTTCCCTGAGCACTATCAGCAAATGCAGATAATGGAAAAACAACCGCAGCGAATGCACCTAAAAATAAAAGTTTGCGCATAAAAATTCCTTATATGGGAACATGGCCCATAACTCTAGTAATTAAAATCCCCAGCCAAAATATTCAAGATAAACTCAAAATACATTGCCCCGCTAACATGAATTCTTCAATTGACAGTATCAATCTCGCCCCAAATAGCACCAATCTTTATAAAAATTGCTAATAGTAAAAATTGGAAAAAAACAAAATCCAACCTCCTACCGCTTATCGTTATAAGAAATTCAACATTAATACTGAATGAATTTATATAAAGCAGGTGAATGTGACGAAAGATTGTAAAAAATCATCAAATTTTGATTATATGTCGTTATCATATTTGACCGCACACCAAAACAACAATAAAACAACCCTAACAGAGTTTTAAAATAGTTGAGCAATTATCATGTCATTCAATACATTTGGTCATATGTTTAGAGTCACGACTTGGGGAGAAAGCCATGGCAGCGCGATTGGTTGCGTCATTGATGGTTGCCCACCTGGAATTGTTTTTTCTCTTAATGACATTCAAAAAGAACTCGACCGCCGAAAGCCAGGACAATCACGGTTTACCACACAGCGCCGCGAAGATGATGCAGTAAAAGTATTGTCTGGCGTTTTACCAAATGGCGACCAATTGATTACCACTGGAACCCCCATTTCAATGGTTATTGAAAATACTGATCAACGCTCAAAAGATTACGGCGATATAGCGAATAATTATCGCCCTGGCCACGCTGACTACACCTATGATGTCAAATATGGTATTCGTGATTATCGTGGTGGTGGTCGCTCATCAGCCCGCGAAACCGCAATGCGAGTAGCAGCAGGCGCTTTAGCACGTAAAATCATACCAGAAGTCAACATTCGTGGAGCTATTGTTCAAATTGGCAATCTATCCATTGATAAAAGCCGCTGGAACTTTGAAGAGATTGATAATAATCCATTTTTTTGTCCCGATCCAATGATGGTGGAACCCTTTACTCAATATCTTGATGAGATTCGTAAAAGCGGCTCATCCATTGGCGCAATTGTAGAAATAATAGCTGAAAATGTACCTGCCGGTCTCGGCGCCCCAATTTACGCAAAATTGGATCAAGATATTGCCTCCTACATGATGTCAATAAACGCGGTTAAAGGTGTTGAAATTGGCGATGGTTTTGCCTCTGCAGCACTGCGTGGTGAGGAAAATGCTGATGAAATGCGTATTAGCGCTGATGGCAAACCACTATTTTTATCCAATCATGCCGGCGGTATTTTGGGCGGCATCTCAAACGGACAGCCAATAATTGCCCGTTTTGCCGTTAAGCCTACCTCTTCAATGCTAACCCCAACTAAATCAATTGATAAAGATGGCAATGAGGTAGACGTTATAACCAAAGGCCGTCATGATCCATGCGTTGGCATACGTGCTGTTCCGGTAGGTGAAGCAATGATGGCTTGCGCCCTTGCCGATCACTTCCTTCTTCATCGTGGTCAAACTGGCCGAATTTAAACGATCAAAGATTAACTGAGATTTAAATTGTCGATTTATAGAAAGTCCTTCAAATGAATCAAAAACAAAAACATGTTGTCGATGCCATTCGCGCTTTTGAACGCGGAGAAATGGTCGTTGTCATGGATGATGATGGTCGCGAAAATGAAGGTGATATTATTGTAGCGGCAAGTCTTTGCACGCCGGAGCAAATGGCATTTATTGTACGCCACACGTCTGGAATTGTTTGTGCACCAATGCCACATAGTGAAGCTAAGCGGTTAAACTTGGCGCCAATGGTCGCGGAAAATGATTCTCCCCATTCCACTGCATTTACAGTGACCGTTGATTATCGTCATGGTACAACAACCGGTATTTCTGCCAATGACCGTACATTAACTGTACGTAATCTTGCAAATCTCAATTGTGGCGCAGTTGATTTTGTCCGCCCCGGCCATGTATTTCCCTTAATTGCCCGCGAGGGTGGGGTTTTGATGCGCTCTGGCCATACTGAAGCAGCGGTTGATCTATGCCGTCTTGCTGGATTAGCACCAGTTGGTGTTTTGTGCGAACTCGTCAATGATGATGGCACCGTTATGCGCGGTCCTCAAGTATCCAGTTTTGCCAAAGAGCATAACCTTCATGAGGTAACTGTTGCGGACTTAATCGCCTATCGTCAAAGACAGGAAAAGCTTGTTGAACACGTCGATGAAATAGCTGTTGTAACAGCAGCCGGCCCTGCTATTGCCCATACCTATCAATTGCCTTGGGAACCCATGCAACATGTTGCCATTGTCCTTGGCGATATACGTGACGGTGAAAATGTTCCCGTACGTCTTCACCGCGAAAATGTTTTAAGCGACGTATTTGGCACTAAAGATGAAATAGCAACCATCTTGAAAAAGATGATGGCCAATGAAAAACGCGGCGTTTTGGTTTATCTACGTGAAGGTTCCGTCGGCGTTGGCACTGATGCCCATGATATGCGTAGCCGTGAGCTTATTCTTGAAGGGCATGAAGCCCATAGCGAAGCAGTAACCCGTGAGGATGAATGGCGGCAAATTGGTCTTGGTGCGCAAATTTTAAAGGATTTGGGTATCAATTCTATTGTGCTTTATGCTTCAAAAGAGCGCCATTATGTCGGTCTTGAAGGCTTTGGAATCCACATTACCCGTACAGAAATCCAATAATTCTTTGTTTTAATTAATGGAATTGAGAAATTTAAATATTTTTAGGTAAATATGATGTCAGAACAACCAACAAATAATCAAGATAATGCCGATGTTTCAACCATGAGTTTTGAAAAAGCTTTGAGTGAACTTGAGCATATTGTCGAAAATCTCGAGCGTGGCGATGTACCGCTTGAACAATCGATCCTTATTTACGAACGCGGCGAAGCACTGAAAAAGCATTGCGACACTTTGCTAAAAACAGCAGAAAACAAGGTTGAGAAAATTCGCCTTAACAAAAACAATGAAGCAGATGGTGTTGAGCCACTTGACCCACAAGACTAAAAACCAACGGGGCGTTTTATAAAACGCCCCTTCGATTATTTAAGCAAAATGATTTGTTGCCTGAATAAGCGCCTTTGCAATAGGAGGCTCATTAACTGCATGTCCAGCATCTTCAATAATTTGCAATTCAGCCTCTGGCCACTTTTCCTTTAACTGCCATGCATTAATAAAAGGCGTACACATATCATAACGACCATGGATAATAATCGCCGGAATGTGTCTAATTTTATCAACATTTCTTAACAAGTGGTCATCATCTTCCCAAAAACCACGATTTTGAAAATAATGGCTTTCAATACGAGCGAAAGCTATAACAAAATCGTCATTACTAAAGGCTGCAACTTGCTCAGGATTAGGCAATAGATTAATCGCAGATCCCTCCCACTGCCCCCATAGCCTTGCTGCAGCAAGTTGAACTTCTTTATTATCACTGGTTAAGCGCCGATAATAGGCGCCAATCATATCGCCCCGCTCGTCGAGTGGAATATGATCACGATAAGCGGCAAACCGATCTGGAAAAATAAGACTTGCGCCTTCTTGATAAAACCACTCCACCTCAAAACGGCGCAACATGAATATGCCCCGTAAAATAAGCTCACTTACATAATTTGGATGAGTTTGCGCGTAAGCGAGGGCAAGAGTTGATCCCCATGAACCACCAAAAACTTGCCACTTATCAACACCTAAATGGCTACGGATTTTTTCCATATCATCAACCAAATCCCAAGTGGTGTTTTCACGCAACTCGGCATAGGGGGTTGATTTTCCGCAACCACGTTGATCAAATAAAATAATGCGATATTTTTGCGGATCATGCAAACGTCGCATGGTCATTGAAATTCCAGTCCCCGGTCCACCATGCAGCATAATCACTGGCTTACCATTAGGATTGCCGCATTGCTCGACATAAAGGTCATGAATATCAGAAACCTTTAGCATCTCTTGATGAAAAGGCTCTATTTCTGGAAAAAGGCAACCAAGACTCATAATCACATCCTCATATCATTTGAACACTTATTTTGGAATTTTAAGTGATGAAAAATAGGCACGCAATAATTTAGCCTTATCTTCCTTATTAACCTGCCGCGCACGCGCCAAAGCCAAAGCATCAGCAGGTACATTATCGCTTACAACACTACCTGAGCCAACATAGGCACCATCACCAATAGTAACAGGCGCAATCAAAGCGCTGTTAGAACCGATAAATGCGTCATCGCCAATTTTTGTTTGCCATTTATTAAAGCCATCATAATTGCAAGTAATTGTACCAGCGCCTATATTGGCACGTTCACCGATTTCGGCGTCACCAATATAGCTAAGATGATTAACTTTAGCTTCGATTCCAATTTGCGCATTTTTAATTTCGCAAAAATTGCCAACCCGCGACTTTGCGCCAAGTTTTGCCCCTGGTCGAAGGCGCGCAAATGGGCCAATTGAAGCATTTTCACCAATAAATGCCCCCTCAACATGAGAAAAACTATGAATAATAGCGCCCGATGACACTTCAACTTTAGGACCAAAGACTACATTTGGCTCGATTTCAACATCAGCGGCAATTTTTGTATCAAAAGAAAAATATACGCTTTCAGGTGCTTGCATGGTAACACCGTCAAGCATCATAGCTTTGCGGCACCTTTGTTGCCAAATATGCTCAGCTTGGCTTAGTTCCAAGCGATTATTGATACCAATGACATTATCAAATGGAATTTGAATCGCGCGGACATCAAGTCCAGACGTGGCTCCAAACGCAACAATATCAGTTAGATAATATTCGCCTTTGGCATTATTATTTTCTATTTTTTCCAATAGTGACAAAGCGTGTTTGCCATTAATGGCCATTAAACCACCATTGCAAAACTTTATTTTCTTTTGCTCATTGGTTGCTTCTTTTTCTTCAACAATGGCTTGTAATTTACCATTTTCAATAATTAAACGACCATAACCATGAGGTGTGTCACTATAAAAGCCCATCACCACAATATCCGCACCTGCCTTAAGCTCTTGACGCGCATGGCTTAAAGCTTTTGCTTCAATAAGTGGCGTATCACCAAATACAATCAAAACATCATCATAATTTTTAGCCAATAATTCACGCGCAGCCAGTGCGGCATGGGCTGTGCCAAGGCGCTCCTTTTGCTCAAAGAAAGCAGCATTTGGGGTTAAAGTAGATACAAAACCCTGCACATCTTGGGCGCCACGTCCTACCACCACAGCAAGCTGATCAAAGCCAACTTTTTCCATCGCTTGAACCACGTGGCCAATAAGTGGCAGCCCTGCAATTTTATGCAACACTTTTGGTAGGCTGGATTTCATGCGGGTACCCTCACCCGCGCCGAGAACAACCGATAAGCAAGAACGTGACATGAAACCCTCTATAAAAAAGCGATACAATAAAAAGAACGTAAAATTCGCAAATTCAACCTAATTTTTGCAGAAATGGAAATGCTCCCATAAACCATGAAGAAATAACTTGCAGTTGCCCCGTAAGAAAAACAACTCCTGCGAAAACCAACAAAACACCAATTATCTTTTCAACGACCCCTAAATGAACACGCCAAGAGGCTAAACGAGATATAAAAGCACTGGAAAATACTGCTGCCAATAAAAACGGCACACCTAACCCCAAAGAATAAACTGCAAGCAACATGACACCGCCTGCTACCGTTTCCGATTCACCTGCAAATTTCATAATTGGAGTTAAAATGGGCCCGATACAAGGTGTCCAACCAAAAGCAAAAGCTAAACCCATAATAAATGCACCAACTGGGCCTGATTTCGTTTTTTTTGTTTGAAACCTTGCTTCACGCAACAACAACGGAATGCGAAAAACGCCTAAAAAATGCAAGCCCATAATAATAATAATAATACCTGCACCGATAGCTATTTCGGGTTGCCAACTTAGCAAAAAGCGGCCGATAAAAGATGCACCTGCTCCTAAAAACATAAAAATAAGCGTAAAACCCAAAACAAACGCAATTGCAGGAATAAGAATTTGCTTATCAATAGCAAAGCCTACTTTTTTATCTTTGTTTCGTAATTCTTCGTAACTCACGCCCGCCATATAGCAGAGGTAAGGGGGAACCAACGGCAAAACACAAGGAGACAAAAAGGATAAAATACCCCCAAAAAACGCCCCCAAAAATGATACTTCCATCGTTAACCTATCTATCTTCAAAATTAATCTTACAAAATAAATACGAGCTTAAAAGTCTATACAATAATCCAAGCCCTGAACCGTCAACAAGCTTATTTTCTTGTCTAAATCATGTCCGTTATTAAATCAACTTCACCAACAAAGCCAGATCAATCATTCTTGTCAAGGGTTACGGCAATAATTGGCCCCAATCCATGCCACCAGTCTTTACGCGAAAGTTCTGGTGCAAAAAGGCTAGAAATAGAGCCATCAAAAAATAATGCATTCGGTGTTTTTAGCTTATCGCGGAAAAAACGCGCCATTTCATCAAAATTGACCTTTTGTTCAGAAATAATAAAAATCACTTCACCATCATTCGTAACTCCAACGCCGTTGCGATATTCAAGATAGGGAGATTGCGGAATAAATCGCTGGTGAATTTCATTATTGATAACCAACATCGGTCCAGATTGGGTAGCAAGTTGTGGTTTTAAACCACGAGCAATAAAGCTATCTGTATCCAATACACCAGCTTTACCATCATTGATAAAAAAGACACCATTGGGTTTCATATGAAAATTACCTGGGCCATCTTTGGTGGAAATGGAATGCAGTTCTTTGCCATTTTCAATATAAAGCCCCACAGCGGTGTAATCAGCATGATACATGCCAGCATTCATCGCAAAAGCAATTGTTTTGCCTTCAGCGTTAAGTGCGTCTTCTAAACGATAAAACCGCTTATAAGGCTTATCATCACTGCCATTTAAAAATAGTTCAATCCGATCAAGGCTAGGATTGGCGCGACACACAACATAGGTTTTATTTTCAAAGCTATCCGTGGTGCAAAATTGCTTTTTCAAACTATCATCCATTGGGGTAACTGGTGGTGTCATATCATTTTTTGAGGTTTCTTCTCCATACTGCTTGCTTGGCTGCTCGGCCATTTCTGGCTGCGGCAACAAACCAACTATTGGATCATTATCCTTAGTCTTGATAGTCTGTTCAACACTATTTTGCCGAAAGTCATTATTGCTGCTTTTGTTGAAAAGCCACATGGAACTTAAAATCAGTGCCAAAATAACAATGACAAAAAAGCCGTAAAAGAATAGCCGCATTGCAAAAACACCTTTGATATTAAACTAAAACATGAGACATAAAACACTTAAAAATACATTTATTTTCAATAGATTAAATAAAATTCTTAAAATAAGCATGAAACATAGTCTCATTATTTTACCAAAAAATATGGCGCATTTATAACGCAAAAGCGAATAAATGCGCCAATAAATTAGCTTAATATTTTTAAATTAATTACTATAAAACGTTAAACCTAATCAATATCTTGGACGTCTTCACCACCACCATGCACTCGTTGCGCAAGTGCAGCTTCCATAAAGGCATCAAGGTTACCATTTAAAACATCTTGCGGATCGGTGCTTTCGACACCAGTCCGTAGATCTTTGACCAATTGATACGGCTGTAAAACATAAGAACGGATTTGATGCCCCCAACCAATTTCAGTTTTGTTAGCCTCGGTTGCATTGGCAACTTCTTCGCGCTTTTTCAGCTCTTCTTCATAAAGTCGAGCGCGTAGCATTGACCATGCAGCAGCGCGGTTTTTGTGTTGTGAACGCTCAGCCTGACACTGGACCACAATTCCCGTTGCAATATGCGTAATACGCACAGCAGAATCGGTGGTGTTAATATGCTGACCACCAGCACCCGATGCGCGATAAGTATCAATGCGAACATCCGATTCGGAAACTTCAACCTCGATATTATCATCAACAACAGGAAAGACCCAAATACTTGCAAAAGACGTGTGGCGGCGTGCATTAGAATCGTAAGGCGAAATGCGCACCAAACGATGCACGCCTGATTCTGTTTTAAGCATGCCATAAGCATTATGGCCTTTAACAAGTATAGTGGCGGACTTAATACCAGCTTCATCGCCATCATGAACTTCCATGATATCGACTTTCATACCATGCTGGTCTGCCCAACGCGTATACATACGCAGCAGCATATTGGCCCAGTCCTGACTTTCAGTACCACCTGCCCCAGCATGAACCTCCAAATAGGTATCATTGGCATCAGCTTCGCCAGAGAGCAACATATCAATTTGCCGCTTATCAATTTCTTGCTTTAAGCCTTTAATAGCTTCTTCTGCATCTTTGATAATACTCGCATCGCCCTCTTCCTCGCCCATAGCGATAAGTTCAACACTATCATCAAGGGTTTGGCTTAATAGCCTTATACCAGCAATTGATTCCTCAAGCCGTTGGCGCTCACGCATCAAGTCTTGCGCCTTTTGCGGATCATTCCAAAGCGAAGGATCTTCTGCTTGCTGATTTAAATATTCAAGGCGTTTTAATGACTGATCCCAGTCAAAGATGCCTCCTCAGCAGACTTATGGCCTGCTTGATTTCATCTACCAATGTTTCAATTTCTGCACGCATAATTACGCCACAACCTCTTAACTTATAAGCTTACATTCATTTTACACTTATCAACTCATGATTTTAAACTGCAAAAATAAATGCATTTCTTTGTCTTTTGCCTGTTTGCTAACGTAAAGTCAAACCGACTTCAATATCAAAAGCGCATATTCGCTATTTGCAAATATGCGCTTCAATTTCAACATGGTTAAATTTTAAATCTAGTAAAGTCCACTTGAGCCACGGCCAATCGCGTCATTGACGGTGGGTGACATAAGAGGTACGCGTACCCCCTCCTTGAAAGATTCAGCGCCACCAATAACTTGATAGACATCAGCTGGACCAGTACCGGGTTTAAACGCTTCCACCATGACATTGGGATCACCGGCATGGGCTTGCATACCAGTTTTACGGTCGATTGCAATAAGGCTCATACCTTGTGGCACTTTGAAATCAATTTTCGGCTTACCCTTCATGGCTGGCTCCATAAAGTTACCGAAAATTGGAGCTGCCAAAGCACTCCCTGTACCACCAAAGCCTAATGAACGTGGATTATCATAGCCAACAAAAACGCCAACCACAATATCAGGTGTAAAACCAACAAACCAAGCATCCTTGGAATCATTAGTAGTACCCGTTTTACCAGCGATAGGCCGGTTTAAGTAATTAAGACGAGCTGCAGTACCACGTTGAACCACCCCTTGCATCATGGACGTGATCTGGTAAGCGGTCATTGGATCAAGCACCTGATCACGCTCATCAACCAATTCCGGCTCGGACTGGTTATCCCAAACGCTCACATTACAATCTTTACAAATACGCTTATCATGGCGATAGATAGTTTTACCATAGCGATCTTGAATACGGTCAATCATCGATGGTTCAATAGCGCGTCCACCATTTGCAAGAACCGAGTAAGCCGTTACCATACGAAGCACAGTGGTTTCACCTGCGCCAAGCGACATTGAAAGCACCGGCTGCATTTTGTCATAAATACCAAAACGCTCGGCATATTCTGCCACCACCGGCATACCAAGATCGTTAGCAAGACGCACAGTCATAAGGTTACGCGAACGTTCAATACCATAGCGTAGGGTCGATGGACCTGCAAATGTACCACCATAGTTTTTAGGCCGCCAAATATTGCCAGATCCTTGGTCAATAACAACAGGACCATCAAGCACAACCGATGCAGGCGTGTAACCATTATCAAGTGCAGCAGCATAGACAAAGGGTTTAAATGATGAGCCTGGTTGGCGATAAGCTTGCGTCGCGCGGTTAAATTCTGATTGCGAATAAGAAAAACCTCCAACCATTGCTAAAACGCGGCCAGTCACAGGCTCCATAGCAACTAACGCGCCCTGCACGCGCGGCGGTTGACGCAATTGATAGGCATTGTCCGTGCCCTTTTTCTTTTCAACAAACACCACATCGCCGGGCTCTAAAACACCAGCAGGATTTTTCGCTGTGCTACGGCGCCCATTTGCATCCACCAAACGATATGCCCATTTCATATCGCTAGCAGCAATCGTTGCTTTTACACGTTGTGAAGATAAAGCATTGGATAGTTCGCGCTCTGGCTGCAAACCAATTTGGGCACTATTGCTATCGGCGGAAAGGACAACTGCTAGCTGCCATTCAGGTACATCGCTAAATGCTGGTATTTCACCTAGCGCAACGCCCCAATCTCCGGCAAGTGATATCTTTTTATAAGCACCGCGCCAACCAAAATTTTGATCAAATTTAATGAGACCATCTTGCAACGCTTTACGCGCATAGACTTGCAATTGTGGATTTAACGTAGCACGAACCGAAAGACCACCTTCATAAAGTGTATTTGAACCATAGCGTGCCATAAGTTGACGGCGCACTTCTTCAGTAAAATAATCAGCACCAAAGACATAGTTATCCTTGCTGCGCAACGTAACACCGAGCGGCTTTTGCTTGGCAGCCTCTCCATCGGCAGCATCAACATAACCATTTTCGACCATGCGATCGATGACCCAATTACGGCGCTCCAATGCGCGCTCAGTATGGGTAAAAGGATCATAATTTGAAGGTCCCTTAGGGAGCGCTGCAAGATAGGCTATCTGTTCTAAACTAAGCTCATTGATTGACTTATCAAAATAAGTTAGCGCGGCAGCTGCAATACCATATGCTCCTTTACCAAGATAAATCTCGTTTAAATAAAGCTCTAAAATATGGTCTTTAGAATAAGCTTTTTCGATACGCATGGAAAGAATAGCTTCACGTACTTTTCTTTGCATTGTAGCATCTGAACTCAAAAGAAAGTTTTTTGCTACCTGCTGCGTTATGGTCGACGCACCCTCGGGACGACGGCCCGACCCCATATTTTTTAAATTATTGACAACAGCCCGCGCTAAACCTTCAGGATCAAGACCAAAATGACTATAGAAATTTTTGTCTTCAGCTGAAATAAAAGCCGCTTTTAAGCGGTCTGGAACCGCTTGAATTGGCAAATATAGCCGTCTTTGATTAGAAAACTCGGCCATAAGACCACCATCTGCTGCGTGAACACGCGTCATTACTGGTGGTTCATATTTTTCCAAAACTTCATAATTTGGAAGTTCTTCTGATACTTCGTTGACATAAGCGGTTGCGCAGCCAAGCCCCAGAATTGCAAGGGTCAATGTTGAAGTAACTGTATATCCCAGAATTTTTCGAAACTTACGTGACACTATTTTCAGACCATTATAAATTGAGAAAAGCAATTAATCCCATTGCATTTGCATTCAAATACGTCAAAGACAAGGAAAATGACAAGAAAAATTAAAATATTTTAAAATTCTTATGCCATTTTTACGAAATTCGTTAATTTTATCACTAATTCTGTTGATACACGTATTTTTTGTACCAACAAAAGAACTGGCAAAAATAAAAGAATCTTGCGAAACGAATTAATTATCCCCCCTTAAGCTCTGCTTACTGCAAACGCTCAACCAAGAAATATACCCATTATATACAATTAATCTAAACACCGCGTTTTATTTTTGGCAGCAAGCAAAATATTATCTATCTGTTTATAATAATAAAAGCATGTTAAATCAAATTACTATTATTTTACATAACTTTAACAAATTAAACAATTTCAATAAAAATACTTATCGATACAATAGGAAGTCGCTTTTCACGCCAAAACGAAAATATTATGGCAATGCCTTTTGCATTCGCATTTGAGCATATTTTTCAATCGCATTACTAATAATATGCGCCATATTATTGCGCCAAACAGGATCAGAGATAAGCTTCTCATCATCAGCATTGGAAAGATAGCCAAGTTCAATTAACACTGAAGGTATATCAGGCGCTTTTAGCACCATAAAGCCTGCATATCGGTGTGGATTATTAATAACACGTATTTGCCCTTCATTGAGGGATGAAATAACCCGATCAGCAAATTTCGATGAAAAGCCATCAGTTTCGCGCCGTGTCAAATCAATCAATATATCGGCAACTTCAGGCGGCTCATCGGGCGGCAATTCACCTAATAAGTCGGCTTTATTTTCATTCTCAGCCACGGCTTTAGCCAAGGAATCTGAAGCATTATCAGATAAAGTATAAACTGTTGCCCCCCGAATATCAGGCAAATGGATAGAATCGGCATGGATCGATATGAAAAGATTAGCTGCGTTGCTACGTGCCAATTGGACACGCTCGCCAAGGCGTAAAAACGTGTCATCATCACGGGTTAGAACCACTTTAAATTGTTTTTTTTCAAGAACATCTTTCAGTGCCTTAGCAAAGGCCAAAGTCACACTTTTTTCTTCAATACCACTAACACCAATTGCACCAGTATCAAAACCACCATGTCCCGCATCAATAACAATTGTAAACTCATCATTCTTTACGTTTATAGCCATTTTATCAGGCTTATTGTGATCAAGATTTTCAGGGTTTGTACGCCGCAATTGTTCAAATTTTCGTGTGTGTTCTATTGACTTATCAAAATCCTGGTCAGGCACGGCTTTTATATCAATGATAAGTTGCCAAATATTTTCATTTAACGATTCAACATCAACTCGCTCAATAGCAAAGGCCGTTTTCATGGTAAAAACCATGCGCGACTGCGTTGGGTTTATTGCACCATAGCGCAATTCTTTTACCATACCGCGTATGTCTACTGCTTTAAGCGGCATCAAAAAATCAGCTTTGGGTAAATCAACAACTAATCTTGGTTGTTTATCTAAAAGCATAAGGCGGTAATTAGGTTTCTCATTTAAAACAGTAACAATTCTTAATCGATTATTGTCGCCAGTAAGCTGCGTGCTTAAAACTTTAAATGATGCAGAATTGCTACCATCGACCTCACTTGCTGCTGCTAAGCTGTAATTAATGACGACACAAAAAATTGCCAATTGCAGAAAAATAAAGATTAAGCTTTTTGAAAACCAATTTTTTGATAAAATCATTATTCTGTAACCAATAACTTTGAGCATGACATATTATGCTTACCGACCATAAGGCGGACTGGCAAAAAATCGCAATGAGATATTTAAAAATTAAATTATCGCTAGATTAAGACCTGTATGATATGTTTTCATATTTTTTTTACCGTAAGATTGCAAGGGGTTTCAGTCAAATTTCATGGGCTACGTATCCCCAAATAAGGTTAGATTTCATAGTAGGGAAACAAATAATTTAATTAATTCATAATATTCTAAAAGATATAAATCTTGTTTCAATTGGCGGATTTTGCTTGCAAGATTGCTTTCTAAGCAATAGAACAAAACTGCTGAATTTTGTGATATGAGGTATCAACAGGCATCCATGCGATGGATATATTGCCAAATGCCCGTAATAAGCAGAATATTAGCATGAGGATGAACTACAAACTCAACCGGCTTTGTCAATCTTGACATGTAAGATTTGAGTTTTTGTTTCAACCTAGATTTAATTATTATTTGGGTGCGTTAGTGTGACAGGCTAAATTAATCCCATAAATCAGTTTATACATTTTTACCGCTTAGGCTGAAGAGCTTTTGTAAAAATGAACTATAATAAAGTTTCGCTGATCCGATATTCGGATTATAGTATAATCGTTTTGCCAGGAGCCGTTATGGTTCATTCAGAACGGATGAGAAAAGAGAAAATGACCGATAGACTTGCCTTAGGGCAACTCTATGTCGCACGTCATTGCTCCGGTCCGGTAAAACCTGAATTTGCAAGCCAAGATGAAATGACAGTAACGCGCAGCATTTTTCTGCTGATCGCGCAGGTTAGAAATTTGGTTTGTTGGAATTTGCAATATGTCAAACAACAAAATGCTTATAGATGCCTCCCACCCGGAGGAAACACGGGTTGTCGTCACACGCGGTAACCGGATTGAAGAATTCGATTTTGAATCGGACCATAAAAAGCAACTGAAAGGCAATATTTATCTTGCCCGAGTGACGCGCGTTGAGCCGTCCTTGCAAGCTGCCTTTGTTGAATATGGTGGCAATCGCCATGGCTTTTTAGCGTTTTCAGAAATCCATCCTGATTATTACCAAATTCCCGAAGCTGACCGCCAAGCTTTGCTTGAAGCTGAAGAACTTGCCGCCAAACAAGAGCAAGACGCAGAAGAGGCAGCTAAGGCCAATAATCGCAATGGCAAAAACACTCGCAACAACCGCAAAACTCAATCGGCGGCAGCAGATAGTGACATTATCGCAGAAGATAATGATGAAAATGACATAAATATTGAACCAGATAACAATGATGACCAAGAGCTTGAAAGTGATGATAGCGATAATAATGAGGACATTATTGAATCTGTTGGCGCAGAGGATGCATTAGAAGAGCTTCCAACACTGCAAAAGGCCTATAAACGCGATTATAAAATACAAGAAGTCATTAAAAGACGCCAAATCCTGCTTGTACAGGTCGTTAAAGAAGAGCGTGGCAATAAGGGAGCTGCTTTAACCACCTATCTTTCTCTTGCTGGTCGCTATTCCGTTTTAATGCCTAATACAGCGCGTGGTGGCGGCATCTCACGCAAAATTACGAATATTAATGATCGCAAACGCCTTAAAGACATCGTCAAAGAACTCGATGTACCAAAAGGCATGGGTATTATCCTGCGTACAGCAGGAGCTAATCGTACCAAGGTTGAAGTTAAACGCGATTATGAATATCTTATGCGCCTTTGGGAAAATGTTCGTACACTTACACTAACTTCAATTGCCCCTGCCCTTGTTTATGAAGAAGGTAGCCTTATCAAACGGTCAATTCGTGATCTTTACAATAAAGATATCGAAGAAATTCAGGTTGCAGGCGAACGCGGTTATCGTGAAGCAAAAGACTTCATGCGTATGCTTATGCCAAGCCATGCCAAAGCTGTTCAACCCTATCGTGAATTAACCCCGATTTTTGCGCGAAACGGCATTGAAACCCAACTTGACCGTATGTTGCAACCAGAGGTAACATTAAAATCTGGTGGTTATCTCGTTTTAAACCAAACCGAAGCTTTGGTTGCAATTGACGTGAATTCTGGCCGCTCTACCAAAGAACATTCGGTTGAAGAAACCGCCGTTCAAACCAATCTTGAAGCTGCCGAAGAAATTGCCCGTCAATTACGTCTGCGCGACTTGGCTGGTCTTGTTGTCATCGATTTTATCGATATGGAAGACAAGCGCAACATCCGTTCAGTTGAAAAAAAGCTTAAGGATTGCTTAAAAGACGACCGCGCCCGTATTCAAGTGGGTCGCATTTCACATTTTGGTCTTATGGAAATGAGCCGCCAGCGTATTCGTGCATCAGTGCTTGAAAGCACCATGCAGGTTTGTCCGCACTGCGCTGGAACTGGCTATGTGCGCTCGCAATCATCGGTGGCCTTACATGTTATGCGCTCAATCGAAGAATATTTATTGCGTAATGGTCAAAATAATATCATCGTTCGCACTCCAGTTAGCACCGCACTTTATGTGTTAAACCATAAACGCAAACTACTTTCTGATCTTGAATTGCGTTTTGGCTTAACAATTAGTATTGAAGCAGATGAAACCGTTGGTGCCCAGCATTTAGCAATTGATAAAGGTACGCCTGCAGAAGGCACACCAGCCGTTATCATGCCAATAACTCCAATCTTCGAAGAAGAGGAAATCTATGAAGATATCCCTGAAGTCGAAGAGGAAGAAGAGGTTGTAACGGTTAACGAGCCACAAAATGACAATAAACGACGCAAAAACAAGAAAAAGCGTGGCAATAATGACCGCAGACAAGAGGCTAATGGTGATAGCGTAACAAGCGATCTAAGCGAAGAAGAGCGCAACCGCCGGCGCAGACGTCGTGGTCGCCGTGGTGGACGCCGTAACCGTGACCATTATGATAATGATCGTAAGCGCTTGCCTTTTGCAGAACCAGTAGGGCCATTTGCACAAGCAGCTCTTGCTGAAATACGTCAAAGCCGTCGCAACCGCTTCCTTCCTGCGGCTGAGCCCGTTGGCTTTTTCCCTAAAGCGGCTGCCGCAAATGGCAACGTAAATGCTAAGCAAAATGGTATCCAAAAAATTGCCATTACGACACCACAAGCCACTTCGCAAGCAAAAAACAATGGCGAACAAAAGCCAAATAGCCGTGGTCGGGGACGTGGGCGCCAAACAGCAAGGAACAAGAACCAAGCAGTTGAGGCTGCAACCGATAATTTAGCTGTAGTATCGAACGAAAATGCTGCGCAAAACAAAATTATCCCTAATGCAGAACCGGTTGGCCCCTTCACCAAGGTGGAAACAACCACTCAAGTTGTGGCTGAAAAACCAGCGGTAAAAGCTAAACGAAAAGCACCGGCAAAACCAAAAACCACCACACCACGACGCTCTAAAGCTACCAAAACAGATACTGCGGTGGAAGCAACACTGAGTGAAGCAGCTGCGATAAGTGATGTTGTTGTGCCTGACACCAAAGACAGCGAAGTTAAAGCGGACACAGCAAAGCCACGCACACGCCGTAAACGCAAAGCTGATGATATTAGCAGTCATAATACTGAGATTATCGAAAATAATGAAACTGCAACAGCAAAAGAAACAGAAATAACCGTTTCCTCATCGCAAGATGGCGACAAGCCGAAGCGAGGCGGTTGGTGGCAGAAAAAAGGCTTCTTTTGATCGCTAGAGTAATGACCAAATAGCTTGGTTGACCATTTGGCATTGACCTAAAAACCTTTTTATAGTTTATTGCCCGCCATATATATAAATATATGGCGGGTATTTTTATAAGGTATCAAATTATGACAGTTGAAACAGTTACTCTTTGGCGTCCAGTTGGCCCAGAAGAATTAAAACTTATTGAGCAAACAGATATGACCGCCTTTCCAGCACGTTTGCCTGACCAACCGATATTCTACCCAGTTTTGAGCGAAGATTATGCGATTAAAATTGCACGTGATTGGAATGTTGCGCGCAGCGGCTCAGGCTTTGTAACCCGCATGGAGGTTGATAAGGCTTTTCTTGATCAATATGATATTCAAGTTGCTGGCGGCAATGCCCATCAAGAATATTGGATTCCTGCTGAAGAACTTGATGCATTCAATGCTGCAATTATTGGAAAAATTGAAGTTACCCACGAGTTTCGCTAAATTTTTAAGGTTTTAAATTAGCCTTTAAGGCAACAGAGGAATGCCTAATTAAATAAGCAGTTAACGCAGTGCAGGCGCATCATTTTTATAAGATAGATGTTTAAGGAATGCTTTATTGCAAAGAGATCTACTGTATCTGAACAAAGTTTTTATTTTATAAAAATGTTATTGCTGTTTATATTCAAATATCTGCCTAAAAATACCCGGCGCAATGGCCGAAATTGGATTCACAGTTACTTTGGGTTCGCGCGCCTTACCATCAATTTTAAAGGTAATACCAATAAGCCCACGATCGCGGCCATTGCCCAAGATTGTGCCTAGAACCGGCACATCGCCGAAAACACGGTTAATACCATAGGCTGGCATAAAGGTACCTGTCATAGACATATTACCTGATGCGTCATAGACAATACCTTGAAAGGTCGCGCCAATTGTTTGACCACGGATAACGCCGCCATCAATCACCAAAAAACTATCGCCCTTGCCAATTTGCGCCGAAGCCGTCTCAATAACAGCGACAGAAACATCAAGCTTACCATCCACGGCTTGATTAAGGCTCTTACCGCCACTATGCGGCGTTGAAGACACTAAAGACGCAAGACGTGGCTCATTAACAATTTGAAAATCTTGCACGTTAACAGGCCCTTTTAAAGTTCCATCGGTGCCAGATTTTAACGATAATTGCAAAATACCGCCGCGAACCTTATCATAAAAGTCCATGAAACGTAAAAGCCCTCCGGCATTAGCTGCATTAACAGCAATGTCACGGCTATTATTATTACGCGTAATTTTAGCGGTAATTGATTTATTATCACCAGTCAAAGCATTAAAAATGACATCTTCACTGGATGAGCCACGCCGAACCATTTTAAGTTTTACATTACTCAAAGTTTCGTCATAAAAACCACTAAGACTATCAATATCGGCAACAAGATCAAGACTATCATTAGACTTAGCTTGCCCTTGGTTTTGACTTCCGCTAACCATTTTTACTAAGGCACGCGCATCAAGTTTTTTGCCATTTGCTACGATACGATAACCATTATTTGTTTTGCGTAAAGTCAACCCCAAACTATCACCACGATTGAGATTGGCTCTTGATAGATCCGCAGACTGCAATGCACCATTTTGAATGAGTATATTGCCGGCAATCATAAAACTATTACCCTTCAAGCTAAAATTATGAAGTTCAATAGTTTTAACATTGCCACCACCATTCTTGAATGAAAATTGCACTTCGCCAGCAATCCCTTTACCCTTGGTCCAACTGACCCATGGCAAACGAATTTCTGCATTGGAAACATCAGCTTTTACCGGACGAGCGCCCTCTATAGGCGCACCGATTTCTAATGCAACAGTTCCTGAGACAATGGAATTGAGACCTGGCATCAGCTTTTTTCGAATATCGTCTGTCAATTGAATACGAATAGTTTCACTGGGTATGATATCAGAAGGCCCCATAGGGCGGTACAAGTTTATATTAGCTGGAATTCCATTTAGATTGGCATCGGCAATAATGGTGATGTCACTTTTATTGAGTTTTGCCGTGCCTTTAGCCTGCGTAATAAGAATATTTCCATCAAGCGGACTTAAAAGCGATAATTTGTCAAATAATAACTCACTTGACCAATTGATGAGAGATTTATCAGGGCGCGGCATTAATGGAAAACGGATTTTCAACAATCCAGAAACGTCACCGCTAACCTCTTCAGCCTTAAATGGAACCTTATCCTTAGCATTTATTGGATCAAGGCTAACCAATCTTACAACATCGCTAACCTTACCTTTAAAACGCGCTGAAGCATTTGCAAAAACCTTAATATTAGGCCGCCATGGAATGACAAAATAACCTTCACTTAACTCAATCTGATCTTCTTTATTATCTATATAAGATATTGCACTATCCATAAAAATTTCTGTCGTAGTACCTTTAATAACAACACGCCCTGCACCTTGGCGTAAGGGGGGCAAATCACCAACCAATAAAGTTGATACTCTTTCAAACTCCCCCTCAAGAACAAGTTCATTGTCGCTTAACACTGGTGGCACACCACCGGGTACAAATATGCCTTGCGGAAAATTAATTTTTAAATTGGCATTTTTGACCTCGCCACCTGCAACGTGACTTACTACCCATCGACGCGCGCCGGGCGACAAATTAATTGGCCATATCTGCTTTATTTCATCGCTCGGCATTTGCGGCATAGAAAACTCAAGCAGCGTCTGTGGTGATCCGACACCAAATTGCAAACTTCCGCGCCCGTCAATTTTACCATTCTTGGTTTCAAGTAATAGTTGGGAAAAATCAACAAAGGCACGTTTTGCGAAAAAGCGACCTTTAATCTCACCGTTAAAATCAAGGCGTGCTGCCTTTACATCGTCTGGTTTGACTGCACCATCGTTCATAACAAGGTTAAATGCATATACACCTTGTTCACCACTCATCGAGATCGATTGCACACCACCTTTTAATGGCAAGTAGAGCGAACCAAGAATTAACTCTGAAGGCAAAATAGCAATCTGTCCATCACCGCTTTTATACGCTAGATTTATTTCACCACTTGTTGCAATATCATTGTCTTGAGCAATATCGGTTCCAGTTTCACCTAAGCCCAAAGTTAATTCCAATTGTGTAGTATTATTAGTTGTTAAGGCGCCTTGCAAAGCAAGGTTGACTTTTCCTCGGCTACGAAAATAATTATTATTTGGTCGTCCATCCGCAAATATACGAGCAACGTTATCATCGGCGCCAAGATGGAAAGGAAAATCTTTCATAGAAATCACAAAGCTATCAGCAGCACCAGAAGCAGAAGTATTAACCGTTGCTTCTAGCGCTATTTTTTGATCTTTCCACGTTAGACTTCCTGTTGCTAAAATATAATTATTCTCATATTGTAGCGATAATTCATCTATATAAAACGTCTTTTGTACCGCCTCGCTACCAAAATGCACGGACACATTGCGAATAACCACCAAATGGGTTTCCTGGCTCTTTAAAGCTGAAAAAACTCCATCGAATGCCTTAAATAAAGCAAAAGAAATGGTATCAAAATCTATATTCCCTGATGTATCCTGCGGTAATTTATCTAAAAAATTACCATCATTGGATGCTGGCATGTGGATGCTGCTATCCGCAATTTCAAATTGCGCTACCTTTATATTACCTTTTAAGAGCGGTGCAGTCGCAAGACCAAGGCGTAAAATACCAATTTTATCAATCTCTACACCACCTTTAACATTGGTTAACCCAACATTATGTGCCTCAAGTGCCAAATGATAACTTTCATCAAAGGAAAGCGAGGCATCATCTATCTTAGTCTCGGCAACATTTATTAATTTACCTTGCAACGCCGCTTCCATTTTTTGCGCCAGCATATTGCCGCTGATACCAACCTTAAGTAAGATGGCAAGCAATATGCTAAAAAGCACAAGTAAAATAAAGCTATAAATCAAACAACGCTTAGCTAATAGAAAACAAAAAGGCACAATCCGCCTCTCGCGGATTTTAATACCATCTGATTGCATAGACGAAGGAAAGTGATGTAATTTTTTGATACTTCGCTTAGAAAAGCGAATTTTCTTGTGTTTCTTAGTCAAGGTAAATCCATCGCCCCCGTTTTTGCATTTCAAATCCCGCATAAAATCATACAATTTAAATCAGCATTATAATTTGAAACTATGATTTGGCACTATTATCTTGCTGTTGCCAAGCTATCAATTGCACTTAATCTACGCTCTAAGCAATGAAACGCAATGACTGCAGCTACATTTATTTTGCTTAAACAAGGCAGTGATTGCAACCAATTCATTTTATATATGATTTAAAATAAAGATTAAACAGAAAATAAATTAATGCATTAAGACATTACCCTAATGCATTATTTTTAAAGCCATATTAAAAATTGGAACACAAAATAAATAAGTTAATTATTTAGCGTCAAAAATTACGGGCTTACGTAATTGAGCTTTTTCTATACCAGGAAATGCGCGTTGATAAACGAGTAATTGCATTGGATTATCGGCTGATAAAATATACCATTTGCCTTCGTCAAGAACTGCAATAACATCTGAGGTTATTTTTTGTCGCTTTAGCTCATATGCATTTGTATCTGATATAGATGCGCTTTGCTTTTTAACTTTCAACTCAACTACAGTTGTTGAAGGTATGATAAAAAAAGGCTCTCCATCTTTTTTCTCTTGCTTTTCCCTAGCTGTAACATCAAGCGTTCCAGCTTTTTTATTTTTAAGATCCACATCCCAACTTATAACTTTTGCTATTTCCGTAAAAGAAGTAATATCACGCTTGATATTTTCCTTCACTTTAGCTTCATCAAGCGCAACACCATCAACGGGTTTAGAAATTTCTGTCAAAATTTTAATCACACGAGGGGGAATACCGGCAATTAGGTCATCGACATTTTTATTCATTGTCGCCTGACGGTAATTTGCAGCAACCTCATTTAAAGACTTTAACTCACTCTGAGTTGCCTCGCGGGCGGACGCAATATTGGTTAAAACAATACTTGCAAGAAAGCTTGCAGCTACTAGTTTCTTAAATTTCATTTTTTCCTGCCATATTCTCTTGCAAATTTGTTATTGGCACAGTTTTAATGCATTTATCATTTTTGCATTTTAACTTTACAAATAACAAAGCATGCAAATCTTATTTTGACCAATTATTAACCCGATATTGATTGATATAAAACGAATAAATCAAAAAAAAGGCATATTGAATAGTTATATTCAATATGCCTAAACAGTTTGCAACAAATTTTAAAAAAATGTTACAGTTGAAGTTATATTTTCAAACTTTTTAGATCAAACAATGGTTAAAGTTTAAAGTCTAATCCATTGTTTATATTAATTAAAAATCTAACAAACCAAGATCAATTAGACAGAATAATACATATCAAACTCAACTGGATGTGGCGTCATCTCATAACGCATATTTTCTTGCATCTTAAGTGCGATAAATGAATTGATCATTTCATCATCAAATACATCGCCAGCCTTAAGGAATGCGCGATCCTTATCAAGTGATTCAAGCGCTTCACGAAGACTACCGCAAACCGTTGGAATTTCTTTAAGTTCTGCAGGAGGTAGATCATAAAGGTCCTTATCCATCGCTTGACCTGGATGGATTTTGTTTTTGATACCATCAAGCCCAGCCATGACGAGAGCTGCAAAAGCAAGATATGGATTTGCTGTTGGATCAGGGAAACGAACTTCAACACGTTTGGAAGCAGGTGAAGAACCAAAAGGAATACGGCAAGAAGCAGAACGGTTGCGTGCTGAATAAGCAAGCAATACAGGAGCTTCATAGCCAGGAACCAATCGCTTATAAGAATTGGTTGAAGGATTTGTAAAGGCATTAACTGCCTTGGCGTGCTTAATTACACCACCGATAAAGAATAGGCAGCTTTCAGAAAGACCAGCATATTCGTTACCGGCAAAAGTTGGCTTGCCATCTTTCCAGATTGATAAATGCACATGCATACCTGAACCATTATCACCAAAGATTGGCTTTGGCATAAAGGTTGCTGTTTTGCCATAGGCATTAGCTACCTGATGGACAACATATTTGAACATTTGCATCTTATCAGCTTCACGCACCAAAGTGTCAAATTTAATGCCAAGTTCATGCTGTGCAGCTGCAACTTCATGGTGATGTTTTTCAACAACAACGCCCATATCGGTCAAAACACTCAACATTTCTGAACGCATATCTTGACATGAATCAATTGGCGGCACTGGGAAATAGCCACCTTTAACGCGCGGGCGATGAGCAAGATTGCCAGTTTCAAATTCTGAATCATCATTTGATGGCAATTCATTAGAATCCAAACGGAAACCAGTATTATATGGATCAGCCTTAAAACGCACATCATCAAAGATGAAAAATTCAGCTTCGGGACCTACAAAAATTGTATCGCCAATACCAAGCGACTTCAAATAGGCTTCCGCCTTTTTAGCGATAGAGCGTGGATCGCGATTATAAGCTTCACCAGAAATTGGATCTAAAATATCGCACATGATAACTAAGGTTGACTGCGCAAAGAACGGATCCATATGGGCAGTTTCAGGATCTGGCATCAATACCATGTCTGATTCATTGATTGCCTTCCAACCGGCAATTGATGAACCATCAAACATCACACCGTCAGCGAACATATCTTCATCAACCTGTGAAATATCCATGGTTACATGGTGCATTTTACCTTTTGGATCAGTAAAACGAAGATCAACAAAGCGAATATCATGATCTTTAATCTGCTTTAGAATATCATTTGCAGTTGTCATATTAACTTCCCTTATAAAAACGACAAATCCCGATTTGGAAATCTGCTAACCATAAGCCATCCTAACAAAATATTTTCTGCTCGGGTAGCTTTAGAAAATAAAATTTAAATAGCATCAACGCCTGATTCACCAGTGCGGATGCGGATCACCTCTTCGATGGACGAGACAAAAATCTTACCATCACCGATACGGCCTGTTTGAGCCGCCTTACGGATTGCTTCAATTGCTGGTTCAACAGTTTCATCAGCAACAATAACTTCAACTTTCACCTTTGGCAAAAAATCGACAACATATTCAGCACCGCGATAAAGCTCTGTATGCCCTTTTTGACGGCCAAAACCCTTAGCTTCAATGACAGTTATTCCCTGCAAGCCAACTTCCTGTAGGGCTTCCTTGACCTCATCAAGCTTAAATGGCTTAATAATTGCTTCAATCTTTTTCATATTTGAAAGGCCTCCATTTAAAAATCCACCCTAGGGTTTCTGATATTCTATTCATGCATGAACCATGCCAATTGCAAATTCAACATAAAAAATTTATATTTTTGTTGAAATCGCGTTAAAATAGCACTTTATAACACTATAAGCTAAATTCAAACCTTGAAAATGAGTCTATACTGTAAAGCAGCACATCGCTTAAATTTTAGGCACAACCTACAAAAAAGAGGCACTAGCATATGAAGGACCACAACATAACGGATAGTTTTTTGTTGAATCCGCAAGAAATGGCGCAGGCAGATAGCTTGACCATTAAGAATGGTGGCCTATCTGGCTACCAATTAATGCTTAATGCTGGCCTTGCAGTTGCAGATACATTATTAAAACAGTTTCCTGATACCAAAAAAGTGGCAATCCTTTGTGGACCAGGCAATAATGGCGGAGATGGCTATGTTGCTGCTGCAGTGATAAAGCGACGCGGATTGGAAGCGATTTGTTTTACCGATACGGAGCCGCGCCCACAAAGCGATGCTCAAACGGCTGCCAGTAATTTTCAAGGATCAATCAAGCCAATAGCTGAATTTAATCCTGATGAATTCGATGTTATTGTAGACGGCCTTTATGGCGCGGGACTTGACCGCCCCATCAGCGGCAATGACGCGGATCTTATTAACCTTGCCAATAATAGCGGCAAGCCAATTGTTGCGGTGGATTTGCCATCGGGGATTTCTGGACTTAGGGGCGACATACTGGGGGTTGCAATCAAAGCACAGTTGACCGTGACTTTTTTTCGCATGAAGCCGGGCCACCTGCTCTATCCAGGTAAATCTTTGGCAGGCAAGGTAATTTGCGCCGATATAGGCATAAATTACAAAGTATTAGATGAGATAAAACCCAAAACCATGGTTAATATTCCATTCATTTGGAAAGACAAGCTCCCCATTCCCGATCATAATAGTCATAAATATAGCCGCGGTCACTGTGCCGTTTTTTCTGGCCCCTCAACCAGTACTGGCGCAGGACGCCTAGCCGCCCATGCTAGCGCAAGAGCGGGCGCAGGTGCTGTTACCTTACTTTCGCAATCAAGCGCACTTTTAGTAAATGCTGTACAGCTCACATCGGTGATGCTGCATATTTATGATAGAATTGAAGATATCATTGAATTTATGCATGACCGCAAGGTAAAAGCGGCGGTGCTTGGACCGGGCTTCGGCGATCGAATGCGTGCAAGAGATATTGCACTTGAGCTTATTATAACCCAAAGCCTTGATGCGCTTGTACTTGATGCTGACGGTATTACAGCCTTTACCGAAATATCACAGCGATTATTTAGCTCTATTGAGCGCTCGACAACAAAAGTCATATTAACTCCCCATGAGGGCGAATTTAAAAAGCTCTTCCCCGAAATTGCGCGCAATAAATTCTTGTCACGCCTAGAAAAAGCACAAATGGCTGCAGAGCAATCAAAAGCGGTAATTCTTTTCAAAGGCGCCGATAGCGTGATTGCCGCGCCTGATGGCCGCGCAGCCATTAACACCAACGCACCAGCCTATCTTGCAACCGCAGGATCGGGCGATGTCCTTGCTGGCCTATGCGGCGGCTTTGTTGCTCAAGGTATGCCAGCTTTTGAAGCTGCCTGTGCCGCCACATATCTTCATAGTGAGGCAGCATCCATTTTTGGACCAGGACTCATAGCAGAAGATCTCATTGACACATTGCCTCAAGCCTTACGCTGGTTACTGCAACCTGAAATGGCGATTACCATTTAAGTGTTAGCCTAGCCAATAGGTTAAAATAAGTTTTATGCACTTTGCAAACTGTTTAAATTGGATAAATATGCTTTATACTCTTGCTTTTTGACTAAAAAACATTTAAGCACAGCCTCGTCTACCCGAGGCTATTGGCTGGGGGCTGAACGGAGGGCTAACAGGTTTTACCTTTAGCTTTAAAAAATATTTTTAAATCCTCCCGTGTCTCCGCTCTCGAACGTCTCACCGTGCGTCCTTTCTTCATCTTTCAAAAGAATAGAGAAGTCGCAGAGGCTTTGCGCCAGTATATCGGGTATTAATCGAAGAAAGGCAAAGCAAATGGCTCTTTATGAACATGTGTTCCTTGCCCGACAGGATGTTGCTCCACAGCAAGTAGATCAGCTTGTAGAAACCTACAAAGGCGTGATTGAAGCAAATGGTGGCAAAGTCGGGCGTATCGAAAATTGGGGTATCCGTCCCCTAACCTATCGCATTCGCAAGAATCGCCGTGCATATTTTGCATGCATCAACATTGATGCACCTGCAGCAGCTATTGCTGAAATGGAACGTCAAATGCGTATCAATGAAGACATTTTGCGCTTCATGACTATTCGCGTTGAAGCACACGAAGAAGGGCAATCAGCAATGTTGTCTCGCCGTGATCGCGATGATGAACGTCCACGTCGCGGCCGTCGTCCACGCGACAATGATGAAAACTTTGGTGAAGGAGAAGAATAATGGTTGATATTAATCAGATCCCTAGCCGTCGTCCTTTCCATCGTCGTCGTAAGACATGCCCTTTCTTAGGTGCCAATGCTCCAAAGATTGACTATAAGGACATTAAGCTTTTGCAGCGTTATATTTCAGAACGCGGTAAAATCGTTCCTTCACGCATCACTGCTGTAAGCCAGAAGAAGCAACGTGAACTTGCTCGCGCTATTAAGCGTGCTCGTTTCCTTGGCCTTCTTCCTTACGTTGTAAAGTAAGTAGATTTTTTGAAAGGCAGGAGCTACTTCTGCCTTTCAAATTTAACAATAAACACTTGATTTTTAACTATGATAGCTTGTTTAAGTTTTTTATAAACTATAAAAGTGAAAATAGTTGGTTGGGGCAATGCCTCTAACTGCCATAATCTTGCAAAATATAAATAATGCAAGATTTTATAAAAAGCAGGACAGCAAGAAATGCAACGCAATATATCTTTTCATAAATTTATAATTTTAGGTGCCATCATTGCAGGTGGGTCTAATGTGTTGTCATTTTATTTAGCTAATCTGTCTTTTCTCCCATTTATTTTTAAGGTTTTAGCAGCAACATCCATTGCCAGTGTTTCGCTTGCACTTGGAATACGAGGCGCCTTTTTAAGCGCTGTGCTTGCTGTAGTTTTTTCATGCATTATCCAACCTGTTGAAGCCGCGCTATATTTTAGTATTATAACTATTTTTCCTGCATTATTAATCGGCACTATTTTGAATATTGTGACCGTTGATAAAGAAACGACTGAGGCAAGATGGCTGCCACTTTCATCCATTTTATTTAATCTTTGCGTCATCAGTGTAATAACAGTCATTTTATTCGCTATTTATGTAAACTCTACCACTTCAATACCGCTGCTTTCACCAGAATCATTTGCTTCAACTAAAAAACTAATGGATGAAAATATTAAATCACTATTTTCCCAAATTTTTGTTGATGAAGTAACACGAAATCAGATGCTAGAATTTTACAACATAAACTTCAATAAGTTGGCGATTTTTACTGTTGCATCAGAAACAATTACTAGCGTATTTATTACAATATTGCTTTGTATCTATATTTCTACAAATCTTGTAACAGCACAGCATTTAAGTCCAAGGCCTCTATCATTTTGGCCAAGGGACTTAACTATGCCAGCAATGGCAATACCGCTTTGGTTTATTGCCATTATTTCAGCAAGTCTTGTTGGCTCAAATTATACTGCCTTTATGTGCGCAATCTCGATTTGTTTTGCATTTACGTTAGGTTTTGTTGCTAGCGGCATTGCCTTTATTCACCAAATTACATTAGGAAAATTATGGCGGTTTGCCGTTCTTGTGCCGACCTATTTTCTTTTATTTAGTGGTGTTTTTACGGCACTCATTTTTATTATTCTCGTTTTTCTTGGTCTTGCGTCATCAGTTACGCAAGCCAGAGATAATTTATACCAACAACCCAAAAATCCATCAAATTAAAACTTCAATTCCAACCTTAAGGATATTATTATGAAAGTAATTCTTCTAGAACGCATCGCCCGCCTTGGTCAAATGGGTGATATTGTTACCGTTAAAGACGGTTTTGCCCGTAACTTCCTTTTGCCAAAAGGCAAAGCACTTCGCGCTAATGATGCTAACCAATCATATTTTGATAGCAAGCGTGCACAACTTGAAGCTCATAACCTTGAGCGTAAAAGCGAAGCTGATCAAATTGCAGCTAAGCTTGAAGGCAAAAGCTTCATCGCTATTCGTCAAGCTAGTGAAACAGGCCAACTTTATGGTTCAGTATCAACCCGTGATATCGCTGAAGCAATCACAGCTGATGGCTTCACTATTGTTCGTACACAGGTTGAGCTTGCACACCCAATCAAGACCATCGGCCTTCATACTGTAACCTTAG
This sequence comes from Bartonella sp. HY038, assembly GCF_014117425.1. Classification (NCBI taxonomy): domain Bacteria; kingdom Pseudomonadati; phylum Pseudomonadota; class Alphaproteobacteria; order Hyphomicrobiales; family Bartonellaceae; genus Bartonella; species Bartonella sp. HY038. The sequence goes on along the minus strand of NZ_CP059725.1, from coordinate 1,082,336 downwards.
CCTTGCATCCTGAAGTTACTACAACTGTAACAGTTAATGTTGCTCGTTCAGCTGATGAAGCAGAGCGTCAAGCTAAGGGTGAAGATCTTTCTGCAATTGATCGCGATGAATACAAACTTCCACCAGTTGAAGAAGATGAAGACGATGCTGACTTCACTGACGAAGATGAAGATCAAGCTTAATAAGCTTTTATAAATAGTTACATTTATTACTTCTAATAAATGTAATGCACGCTTATAGCTTATAATATAGCGTGATAAACAAAAAATGATCACACCCGGCTGTAAAGCTGGGTGTTTTTTATTTTAATTCTTAAAAATTTCACTAAATATATAATAATAGAAAGGCATAAAGCTGTTTGATGATTAAGATAGCCGCGTAGCAGGTTTTATTATGTTTTCAACTCATGTTGCAGATTAATAAATCTACCTGCCAAAATATGACTACCCAATAGGTTCCCATGGGCATCTATGAACTGATAGTATTTATGCGACGATATTCCATGCCATAACTATTCTTAGCAGTGCTTTAGGTAGGTGAAAATAATGTTTGGACTTTTAACAACTGTTCTTAAACACCTTATTAAAAAAGGGAATTTTCTTGTAACCGACGCAAGCGGTAAGGTTTTTCACTTTGGTGATCAGCATGACCCCCTTATTCATGTGCGCATAAATCACACAAAATGGGAAAAAGAAATTGCCTTTGACCCAGCATTAAAATTTGGTGAAGCTTATATGAATAGCGGCTTTGATTTTCTAGAAGGCGATATTTATGGGCTATTAGAACTTATATTTAGCAACGCAGGAGCAAGCGCAGAAAACGAACCTTGGATGCGGATTTTAAATGCTGTGCGCACCAGTACTAAACGCTTAATGCAAATGAATAATCTGAAGCGCTCAAGCGGCAATATACGCCAGCATTATGACTTATCAGGCCAGCTTTATGATTTATTCTTAGATTCAGATAAGCAATATTCCTGCGCCTATTTTGAAACTCCAGATTCTACTCTTGAGGAAGCCCAACTTGCCAAAAAGCGCCATCTTGCAGCTAAACTATCAATTAAAGAAGGTGAACGCCTTTTGGATATAGGTTGCGGTTGGGGCGGTCTTAGCCTTTATATGGCACGTTTTTTAAAGGCAGATGTAACAGGTGTTACACTTTCCCATGAACAACACTTAGTTGCGACCCAACGCGCCAAAGATCAAGGGCTTGAACAACAATGCCGGTTTCTTCTACAAGACTATCGCTTAATTAAAGAACAATTTGATAAAATAGTATCAGTTGGCATGTTCGAGCATGTTGGCATTGGCCATTATAAAGAATATTTTTCTCATGTGAAACGCATGCTAAAGCCTGATGGTGTTTTTGTTCTTCATTCTATTGGTCGCAACGGTATTCCGGGAACAACAAATCCATTTATTCGTAAATATGTTTTTCCTGGCGGTTACATCCCTGCCCTTTCTGAAGTCATTCCCATTATTGAAAAGAGCGGACTGGTTATTACCGATATTGAAATATTGCGCTTGCATTATGCTGATACTTTAAAAGCATGGCGCGAGCGATTTTTAAGCGAGCGTGATAAAGCCAAAGCTTTATATGATGAACGTTTTTGCCGCATGTGGGAATTTTATCTTGCAGCATCAGAATCGGCTTTTCGCTGGCAAAATATGATGGTTTTCCATATTCAGCTTGCCCATAGGCAAGATGCTGTACCAATTACCCGTGATTATATTGCAAAAGAAGAAAACCGCCTGCGTAAAATTGATTTAATCGGGTAGATGATAATCAACAAACCGATTACGCCGCACATCGAATAGCCGGCCGTGATCATTTAAATCTGGTGCAACAAGCGGTATCATTGAGCTTGCAACCTCAGCGGCGGTTGGCAATGTTAACGGATCCTCCCCCGGCATTGCTTTAGCACGCATATCGGTTCGGGTTGCGCCAGGATTAACAAGGTTTATACGTAAATTTGTTTGACGCATTTCATCGGCCCAAGCACGGCCAAGTACTTCAAGCGCCGCCTTACTAGCACCATAGGCTCCCCAAAAAGCACGAACCCGATGTGCAGCACCTGAAGACATTAAAATTGCTCTACCAGCCCTAGATTCTCTTAACAAAGGCTCTGTGGACCGGATAAGCCGCCATTGACTGGTGACATTGATGGCCATTATCTTATCAAATTCGCTCGCTTCAATATGGGCAACCGGTGAAATCGGTCCTAAGATGCCAGCATTTGCCAGTAATATATCAAGATAACCCCATCGTTCAAAAATTGATGCACCTAGCCGATCAATACCATCCATATCGCTAAGATCAAGCGGTACAAGTGTTGTTGTACCGCCGAATGCCTGAACCTCGTCGTCAAGCTCTTCCAAACCGCCAACGGTTCTTGCTACGGCAATAATATGACATTGCCGTTTAGCAAGCTCGAGGCAAAAAGCTTTGCCAATACCGCGTGATGCACCGGTTACCAATGCTACCTTGCCATCAAGTGAAAAATCTTGCACACTATTCTCCCTTTTTGGCAAATAAAATTATCGGCTGGTTCGCAACACAGATAATTTATGGACATTGTCACTGCTATGCTCATCGGCCAAATAGGTTGGATAATCACCGGTAAAATAATGATCGGTAAATTGTGGATTGGCGTTATTGCGTGGCTCGCCGCCTACCGCACGATAAAGGCCATCAATTGACAAAAACTCTAACGAGTCAACACCAATATAATCACTCATGGATTTTAAATCAGGATATTGATTAGCAAGAAGCTTGGATGCTTCTGGGGTATCTATACCATAAAAATCGGGATAAAAAATCATTGGGCTAGCAACACGAATATGCACTTCACGCGCGCCCGCATCGCGCAGCATTTGTACAATTTTAATCGAGGTTGTACCGCGCACAATAGAATCGTCAACTAAGATAACCCGCTTGCCTTCAATAACAGCGCGATTGGCTGAATGTTTCAATTTAACGCCAAAAGCGCGGATCTGCTGAGTAGGCTCAATAAAGGTACGACCAACATAATGGTTACGAATAATGCCAAGCTCAAACGGTATGCCACTTGCTTGTGCATAGCCAATAGCTGCCGGAGTTCCGCCATCGGGTACAGGGACTACAACATCGCCATCGCATGGCGCTTCTTTGGCAAGATTAACTCCCATATTTTTGCGCGTAGAATAAACATTGCGTCCACCAACAACAGAATCAGGGCGAGCAAAATAGACATACTCAAATAGGCATAAGCGTTCTGGCTTTGGATTTTCTGGCGCAATCACCGTTGTTGAAATAGTGCCATCCTTTTGCACCTCGCAAATAATGACTTCACCATTTTTGACATCACGAATGAATTTAGCCCCAATAATATCAAGAGCGCAGGTTTCCGAACAGAAAATCGGCTTGCCATCAAGCTCACCCATAACGAGGGGACGAATACCCAAAGGGTCACGTGCTGCAATAAGTTTAGTACGCGTTAATGCTAGAATAGCATAACCACCCTCAACCTGCCGAATAGCATCAACGAAACGGTCGGATGAAGACGCTTGTTGTGAACGCGCAATCAAATGCAAAACAACTTCGGTATCGGATGTTGATTGGCAAATTGCACCTGATGCAATCAGCTTACGGCGCAGTGTAAGACCATTGGTAAAATTACCATTATGGGCAATAGCAATGCCGCCTACTTCCAATTCAGCAAATAGCGGCTGAACATTGCGCAATACAGTTTCGCCGGTTGTGGAATAACGCACATGGCCAATAGCCATATTACCGGGCAAGCGTGCTAACATTGCTGGATCAGTATAATGATCACCAACAAGCCCCATCTGCTTTTCAGAATAAAAAGCCGCGCCATCATATGAAACAATGCCTGCCGCTTCCTGGCCACGATGTTGCAAAGCATGTAACCCTAAAGCTGTCAGGGTTGCTGCATCTTCATGCCCTAAAATACCAAAAACACCACATTCTTCATGAAGGGTATCTCCGTCAACCTCCAATTGAAATTGGTCTAAATCAACTTTATTTGGGGAAGTATTATTTCGAGATGTGGTGTATTGAGAAAAGTCATTGAAAGAGGTTTTCATTCGCCAATGTGCCTTCGCAGCTATTTCCAAAACAGATATATAGCATGCTAAGCATCATTCTTAAATATGCGATGTAAAAAAATTACTCAACTGGCTGACCTGCTTCGCCATTATTCAACAAATCATTTGGTTCTTGTTGTTGTGATGGCTTAATGCGATCAGCCATACCCCATATTTTAGTCGAGGCCTCTTCCAATGTATCACGCAATTTGTTGGCAACAGAATCAATAGCTGGTTTGGTTTTAGCATCCCTGATCCAATCAACCTGATCGGCAGGTTTCACTAAACTGTTTAAAAAGATCATTGCAACAGCCAAGATAAGAACGCCACGAGCGAGCCCAAAAATAAAACCTAGCGTGCGATCAAGTGCGCCTATCCGGCTATCAACAATCACATCGGCAATTTTCATGGTAAATATTGAAATGATGAAAAGGAACACTAAAAACAGCACAACAATAGTTACCGCAATTGCCACCGTTTTATTTGAGAAATATGGAGACGCAAATTCAAGTGCATATTCATAAAGAAAGAATGTTGCGGCAGCCGCCAACACCCATGATAGTAAGGACAAAATTTCGCGTGAGAACCCACGTATGGTGGCAAGAAATGCCGACAACAAAACAACGACAACAACAATAATGTCAAGCAAAGTAACGGGCATTAATTTTTCCTAATTTTAAATTTAACTTATCTATAACCACACCTATAACATTTTCAGTCATAGGATTGCTATTGTTTAACTACTTTCCTGAAACCTTATCGGCTTTCAAAAATTACCAAAAACAAAAAATAATAATACAATTTATAATCGCTTTTAGTTATCCTTTAGGATAAGCGGTCCGTCAATCATTCCAACGAGAAGGAACAATTTCTTTAAATGGAATAAGATTCATCAATGGCATAGGCAAATTAAAAAAATCTTTAACTTTGCTGTAAAAAGCAAATATGCCACATTTTTTGAATAATAAATTATATTGAACGCCTTTATGCCTATGTTAGATATGCTATAACAAACAGGTTATTGATTATCACGGCCTGCCTTATTTTTTGCCAAAGCGATGCGCGCAACAAGGTCAGGAAGATTATCAAGTTCACGTATAGCAAAATCATTTTGGTTCATTTTTTCCTTACCAGCCTTCGGCAAAGTTGCACGTTTAAAGCCAAGTTTTTCAGCTTCCTTCAAGCGTTGCAAGGCATGTGCAACAGGGCGAATTGCGCCAGAAAGACTAATTTCACCAAAATAAACGCAATCAGCCGGTAATGCGACACCCGCAATTGACGAAACAAGAGCGGCCGCAACAGCTAAATCTGCAGCAGGCTCGCTGATACGATAGCCACCTGCAACATTTAAATAGACATCATGACTACCAAAACGTACACCGCAATGCGCTTCAAGAACGGCTAAAATCATAGCCAAGCGGCTACTATCCCAACCAACAACAGCGCGGCGCGGCGTGCCTAGTGAAGATGGCGCAACAAGAGCTTGAATTTCGACAAGCACTGGTCGCGTTCCCTCCATACCAGCAAACACAACTGCACCTGGTGCTTTTTCGTTACGCTCGCCTAAGAATAATTCAGATGGATTAGCAACTTCCCGCAAGCCCTTATCTGACATCTCAAACACGCCAATTTCATCTGTTGCGCCAAAACGATTTTTAACCGTGCGCAAAATACGATAATGATGGCCGCCCTCACCCTCAAAATAAAGTACGCCATCAACCATATGTTCTACAACACGCGGACCGGCAATCTGACCATCTTTGGTGACATGTCCAACCAAAACAACCGCAGCCCCCGTTTGTTTTGCGTAACGGATCATGCTTTGAGCACCTATGCGCACTTGCGTCACCGTACCAGGGGACGAATCTGCGCCATCCGACCAGAGTGTCTGTATAGAATCTATGATAACCAAATCAGGCCTACGCGCTGTACTAAGGGTTGCCAAAATATCTTCAACATTGGTTTCAGCCGCCAATTGCACAGCTGAATCGGCAACACCCAGCCGCTGCGCACGCAACCTTATTTGAGCGATCGCTTCTTCACCCGACACATAAACAATATTATGGCCTTGGCGTGACAAAGCGGCGGCAGCTTGAGTTAAAAGTGTTGATTTGCCAATACCCGGATCGCCGCCGACCAAAAGAGCGGAACCACGTACAAAACCGCCACCGGTAACGCGATCAAGCTCAGCAATGCCCGAGCAAATACGCGGCGCATCTTCAATTTCACCAGAAAGATCAGTTAGTTGTACAGCGCGCCCCTTACGCGCGCTTGCCTTTGCAGGACCGGAACCAATACCACCATTGGTCCCCTCTTCAACCAATGTATTCCACTCACCGCAAGCATCACACTTACCCGACCAGCGCGAATAGACTGTACCGCAATTTTGACAAATGAACTGAACCTTTGAACGCGCCATAAATCTTTACTAAAATCCTTTTTAATATAGCCTAATAAAGAGCAAAATCATGAATATATTTTACCGATAGCCTGATAATTAGCACTATATAGAAACTTTCATCTCATATTTTCAATATAAATCAAAAAGGGAAAGTCTCGCCAACTTTCCCTCAATTAGTTTACCGCATATCAACTACCACTTTATTCAAAACGCTCTGGCAAACGATCTTCTTCTGCAAGATCAGAGAAGCGCGTAAATTCTGATTGGAAAGCAAGCTTCACTGTACCTGTTGGACCGTGACGCTGTTTTGCAACAATAACTTCAGCCTTGCCAAAGGCTTCTTCCATGTCAGTTTGCCATTTCATATGCTCTTCCGTACCAAGTTTTGGCTCACGGTTTTTAATATAATATTCTTCACGGAAAACGAACAATACAACGTCCGCATCCTGCTCAATCGAACCAGATTCACGAAGATCCGAAAGCTGTGGACGTTTATCTTCACGCGATTCCACCTGACGAGAAAGCTGAGAAAGTGCGATAATCGGCACATTCAACTCTTTACCCAATGACTTTAAGCCAGTGGTGATTTCGGTAATTTCCTGCACGCGATTTTCTGATGAGCGCTTGGATGAACCAGACATCAGCTGCACATAGTCTACCACCAAAACATCAAGGCCGCGCTGGCGCTTTAAGCGGCGTGAGCGTGCGGCAAGCTGGGCAATGGAAATACCACCGGTCTGATCGATATAAAGTGGTACTTGCTGCATGGTCTTGGTCGCGCGCAGCAATCTTGTATATTCTTCTTCTGAAATATCACCACGTCTAATTTTTGATGACGAAATTTCTGCCTGTTCAGCAATAATACGGGTAGCGAGCTGTTCTGATGACATTTCCAGCGAGAAAAAACCAACCACACCACCTTCATTGGTGCCATTATTTTCCTTGGCCTTTTCCGCATTATAGGCCGCAGCAACATTAAAGGCTATATTCGTTGCAAGCGAAGTTTTACCCATACCCGGACGACCAGCCAAAATGATAAGATCGGAGCGTTGCAAGCCACCCATACGTTCATCAAGCGTATGGATTTGTGTTGGAATACCTGATAATTTTGATGTACGTTTATGAGCAGCTGCAGCTAGCTCAACGGCCTTGGTTAATGCTTCACCAAAATTTTCAAAACCACCACCATAGCGGCCTGTTTCAGCCAATTGGAAAAGGCGCTGCTCAGCTTCTTCAATTTGTTTACCTGGCGCATGGTCAACTGGTGCATCATAAGCATTATTAACCACATCCTCGCCAACGCTGATCAAGGCACGGCGAATATATAGATCATAGATAGAACGACCATAATCGGTAGCATTAATAACAGTCACTGCTTCAGTTACCAAGCGTATAACATAGTTAAATACCGTCATATCGCCAAGTTTTTCATCCGCTGGAATAAAAGGCTTTACCGTTACTGGATTTGCAGTTTTACCCATACCAACAAGACTGGAGATAACTTCAAAAAGCTTGGCGTGCAACGGCTCGTAAAAATGTATAGGTTTTAAAAAATCCGATACGCGATCGAAAGCATCATTATTAATCAACAATGCGCCAAGCAATGCCTGCTCAGCTTCAAGATTATGGGGAGCTTGACGATAACTATCACCTTGGCCCTTGGCTTTATTGATTGAATGGATTGTCGCTTCTGCCATAATGAATCACCTGAATTTATCTAAGCTCATCAAATACGCCGATCATCAAGCGCAAGCAATAATATTAACCAAAAAACAAGATTAAATAAATTCATCCACACTTGATCCACACCCTAAAAAAAGAACAGACATATAGCAGTTTGACGGTGTATTTAATCTATATCTAATTTAAATTGGTGGTAATAAAACGATTTTACTTTAAATCCCTTCAACACATTAAACATCTAATATAATACAGTAATATTAATTATTCTAATTAAAAATAAAAAATAAATAAAAACATGTATAATTAAAATTGTTTTATACATCGCTAGTAAAATTTAAAAAAATATATTATGGCGCTGACATTATTCCCCAACGAATGAACCTTTGTTGTCAAATTCACATTTTTGAATTTGTTTAAAGTCATTTTTAGCACAAATGGCTTTCTTAAAATCTTGCTGTTAAGGAAACATCAATGCGTAAAAATTGGAAACTTGCTATATTGTTTTTAGCGCTTCAACCATGCAGCATTAATTATATTTATGCACAGAGCAATAGCAATGAGACCGATGATGAAACCTTAGATACCGTCATCGTTAATCGAGCAAATTTCCGCAGTTTAACAGAAGGGACAGGCAGCTATATTATTGATGATATAAGTTCTGCCACAGGCTTAACGCTTACTGCGCGTGAAACACCGCAAAGCGTTTCAATTGTAAGCAATCAAAAGCTTAAAGACCAAGCATCAAGTAATATTGCCGATGCCTTAAAAAATACCACTGGTATCAATGTATTACGCGAATCTGGTATGTATCGCTTCCAATCTCGAGGTTTTTACATCGATCAAATTCAAGAGGATGGTGTTAATTCCTACGCGCCAGGCGCCCGAATAAATGCCTATAGAGATGCTGGTGATTATAGCGATCTTGCAATCTATGATCACATTGAAGTATTACGTGGACCAACTGGCCTTATGCAAGGAACGGGAGAGCCTGGCGGTACGATAAATCTGGTTCGCAAACGTGCAAAAGATGAGTTTTCAGCAACCAATACATTTTCTGTCGGCACTTGGAGCAAAATCCAAGAAACTATAGATATAACCGGCCCACTCAATGCTGACAAGAGCTTGCGTGGCCGCTTTGTTAGCAATTTTGATAAGGCTAATTCCTTTAAAGATAATGTCGACAACAAAAATGGTATGATTTTTGGTGTTATTGAGGGCGACATTGGCGATAAAACCACTTGGCAATTAGGCGGTCTTTTCCAAAAACGCAATGAAGTACCCGATTTTTACGGTGTCCCCATGACACGCGATGGCAAAGATGCTGGACTATCACGTTCGACCTATCTTGGTGCTAAATGGAACCGTTTAGAAAAACAAAAAGCCAATGGATTTTTTGAAATTGATCATGAATTTTCCAGTAATTGGAAGTTGAATGCATCAGTTAATTACAACCAATTTAAGTCACATAATGCATTTGCAGCTCTTATCGCTAGAAATGGTTTAGGAATTGACCGTCTCGCCAGCGTTAATAATGCTGTTCGCTATGATAATGACGGGCAACAATTTAGCGCGCAGGTTAAACTCAATGGTGATTTCGAGTTTTTAAATCGCAAACAGGAAATTTTTAGTGGTATTGATTATTCCTACAATGATTATGATTCACATATGCGCGTAGTACGTAATCAAACATCTTATAATATTGATAATTTTTCAGGTAACGAAATTATTGAGCCCAATTGGTCTAATAACAGCATCCTTTATACCGATGTTGAAATTAATACTAAATTTAAGGAAACGTCGGGGCGCCTTGGTGGTCGCTTCAACTTTATTGACAACTTATATGCAATTATTGGTACCCGCGTTACCAATTACCAATTTGATAGTACATCTACCTATTTCCGCTTTATGGGACGGCCAGATGATGATATTACACGCGACCATTATGAAAAAACAAAATTCATTCCCTATTATGGGCTAAACTATAATCTTAATGATAATGCGACACTTTACGCAAGCTACACAGAAATATTTCGGCCGCAATCTGCGCTTGATAAGAATGATAATTTTCTGCCTCCAGTCACTGGCACCAACAAAGAAATTGGCATAAAAAACACTTTTTTTGACGGACGCGTTGATGCTTCCTTTGCATTATTTGAAATTATTCAAGCAAATCGTGCGATTTATAACAATATTGAAAGATATTATTATGCAGATGGAAAAGTGCAAAGCCGTGGCTTTGACATAGAACTTAGTGGCGAAATTACGAAAGGTTGGAATGTATTTACAGGCTATACCTATAATCGCAGTAAATATCTTGAATCAGAATCGACTTCAATTATAGCGGGAGACAATTACAGTCCTGCAACACCTCAACATATGTTTCGCCTCAACACCACTTATGTCTTACCCATTGATAATGACAAATGGAAAATCGGCGGCGGTGTTCGTGCGCAAAGCAAGACCAAAAGCGTCTATAATATTGAACAAAAAGCCTATGCAGTTTGGGATTTGAGCCTACAATATAATTTCAAAGAGAATATTTATTTGCAAATTAATGCTAATAATATTTTTGATAAGCGTTATTATGAAAATAATCGCGTACGTGACAAAACCTTCAACAATTATTTTGCTGATCCAAGAAGTATCTTGGTCACTTTTAATACAACATTTTAATTCTTGCCCACCAAAAGCTTATATTGGCTGAGATATTTCAGCCAATATAAATTAGCTTGCCATAAAGAATATCAAAGCAATAAAACTTAAATTAACAATTTTAAAATAAGGCCGAGATGAAATATTCCTATTATTTCAAACTATTTTTGGCACCTTTCAGCCTTAAAACATTTAATTGGCAAATCTGGGCTTCCCTTATCCTAACCATAAGCTGCCAATTCTTGTTTGTATATATGAGTGTTTTTATCAATGAATGGCAAAAGCTGTTCTACGATGCGCTTCAGCAATTTGATGGTGAAGCGGCATTACACTTAATTTTTATTTATATATTTTATTTATCAATTGTTGTTTTAAGCATTGTTGTTGGCAGTGCATTCGGCAAAATTTTAGTGTTTTTATGGCGACGAGAACTGAACAATTATTTTAGTGACAAATGGCTAGATGACCATCGCCATTATATGCTGCGTTTCAACCAATATCCTGATAATCCAGATCAACGTATAGCCGAAGACATAAGATTATTCACGGCTGAAAGCGTTTTTTTATTCAAATCGCTATTAACCCATGCGACGCGATTGCTAACCTTTATTGTCATTTTGTGGAATCTTTCACCGCTCGTTGATATCACCTTAAATGATGCACAATATACATTGCATGGCTATGTATTCTGGATAGCTCTAGCCTATGGCGTTATATCAACATTAATTATCCATTGGATCGGCAAAATATTACTTTCTCTCAATATAGATCGCCAACACAGGGAAGCTGACTATAGGGCCAAACTCATCCGACTGACGGAAAAAAGTGAAGAAGTTGCATTTTATAATGGTGAAGCATCCGAAAATAAACAGCAAAAGCAACTATTTGATGCCATTGGCGATAATTGGTTTCAAATTATCAAAGCTGAGATAAAATTAGAATCTATAACAGCATTCCAATTTCGCTTAACTAACTTTATTCCAATTATTGCGGTATTACCATTTTTTTTAAATAAAACCATAACTTTTGGCGACGTGATGCAAATACAAAGTGCCTTTGCCATTGTTGCTGATGGCTTTGGCTGGATAGCTACTTATTATAAGCGTTTGATTGAATGGTCATCATTCATCAAACGCTTGGCCGAATTTGATACAGCGTTAAATATTTGCCCCATAGCCACAAAAAACAATCAAAGCGACAATGATCGATCCAAGCAACAAGGTAACCACAAAAGCGCATTTCTTTCCTTCAAAAATGTTCAACTTTTTTATCCAGATAAGACACCATTGGGCTATTTTCCTGATATTAGACTTGAAAAAAGCGATTGGCTTTTGGTTGATGGTAAAAGCGGTGCAGGAAAAACAACATTTTTACGCTATTTAGCTGGACTCTGGCCGTTTTGCCAGGGAGATCGTGCGCTTTACGGACGCATGCTCTTTTTACCACAAACGCCTTATTTATTTAAAGGCTCGCTACGCACTGTCATTAGCTACCCAGCAAAGAATACCTATGATGATGAAATAATAAAGGATACACTGAATTTGCTAAGCCTAAACTTAGGCGACAAAATAGACCATAATGACAATTGGCAACAAATATTATCAGGTGGGGAGCAACAGCGACTCTCTGTAGCCCGCGCTATACTTTACCAACCAGATATTCTTTTTCTTGATGAAGCAACCAATCAACTTGATCACAATAACGCACTTCAATCCATGTCTTTATTGAAAAAACACTGTCCCAATACAATAGTCATCTGCATCACACATCAAGATGAAATCAAAACATTATTCAACCAAAAACTTATCAAAAACAATAAAAAATGGACGCTTCAAATAATTAACTAAAAATCAATTTAACTATATTTTTTTTAAAATGGCTGCTTTGTACTATTTTTTAAAACAAACAAAGGCAAAGCAGCCAACTATTCAGAGATCAAGCCTTTTCAGACAAAATAACTTCAAAACCTTCAAAATGTGGAGGGCCTGCAAAAACATGGCGGCGTTCACCAGCACCCTTGTGGGCATCGCGGAATTGCTCTGACTTTGTCCAACTGATAAAATCTTCACGATCTTTCCAAATAGCATGTGAAGAATAGAGGCTGGTATTTTCATCCTTATCAGTGTCGCATTTAAGTAAATGAAACTCTACAAAGCCCGGTAATTCTTTTAAACGGCTTTCGCGCTCTCTCCAGATAGTTTCAAACTCGGCTTCATTACCTTTATTGACTTTGAAACGGTTCATTGCGATATACATAACTTATTATCCTTAAATATATAACGGATCATCACCCCTGTTATTAAACCAGTCCAAATGATAAAAATCAACTTTTTTCTTGACTGTTAGTATCATGTTTAATAGTGACTATTCATGATATGAAGCGTAGCCAGCCAATCTAATGTGGCAAGCCAAAGCTTTTCAAAAGAATTGAGAAGGATGGTATCTTAATGTATTGGTTACAATTAAAGCGTTTAAAACATTACGCAGCATTTGGCGTTATTGCCATTTGCGCAGCAAGCCCTGCATCAGCACAAACAACGAATCAGACTACAAATGCAACTTCTGATTCTCAAACGCTAGATACTGTCGTGGTTGAAGGTAAAAAAGAAAGACTTGACCGAAAAGCTACAGTATTAACAGATAGTATTTCAGGCGATACAATTGCCAAAAAACAGGTTGATGATATTAATGATATCTCACGGCTTGATCCTGCTATTTCTTATAGCCGGGGCTCCGATAGTTTTACTATCCGCGGACTTGATCAAAACCGTGTTTTAACGACAATTGATGGCGTACCTATTACTTGGTTCCCTGATCCATCAAGCCGAAATTTAACAGGGGGCATTTCCTCATTTAACATCTCTTCGCTTTCAAGTCTTGATATTGTGCGCGGTTCAGATTCTAGCCTTTATGGTTCAGGTGCACTTGGCGGTGTTGTTATGCTCCGTACTCTTGACCCAGAAGACCTTTTGACTGGTGACAAGAACTGGGCCTCCCTTACTAAAGGAAGCTACGATTCATCTAATCGCAGCTGGCATATTGATGAAGCGTTTGCTGTCCGCGCCAATGATACTTATTTCTTATTGCAAGGCGGTTATGTTGGCGGCAAACAGCGCGAAAATAATGGCTCTGTTAGTGGTTATGGCGTTGATCGCTCAATCGCTAATCCAGCAGACTTTGATAATAATAATTTGCTTTTCAAAGTTTATCAGCATGTCGGTAAAGAGCATCGCTTTGGCTTCACGGCTGAACGATTTTATTTTGACGGCACCACACATGGCTTAAATCAAGCCGTACGCACTTACACGCCAGGTACTTTCTATGAAGATCAAACGAAAAAACGTGAACGTTTTTCTGCATCTTATGATTACATAGGTAATGGTGATGGCTGGCTAGATGAAGCACATGCTAATATTTACTGGCAGCGCCAACGCCTAGAAACTAGCCAATATGGTAATCGTATTCCTGTACCAACAGGCTTTTACTTACGCGACGCGCAGACGGAAGAACGTGTATATGGCTTCAATGTCAATGGTTTTAAAACATTGCAATTGGGGGCAACAACCCACACCGTTCGTGTTGCAATTGACACCTCATTTTCAAAATATCAGCAATATGCTGGTGGTGAAGATAGCTGCCCACCTCCACCCTACACACGCCCTTTCATGACCTGCCAATTCATGCACGTCAATCAAGCAGATTCACCTACAACAGAAAGTAAGAATTTTGGTTTTGCTTTTGAAGACGAAATTGCATTTTATGATGGCCGCGTAAGAATTACACCAGGTGGCCGGTTTGACTGGTATGAGCGTGATCCAAAACACAGTGCACGCTATGAACAAAATTCTGGCTTTACTGGCTATCCAGATTCGCAAAGCGATTCACGCTTTTCACCTAAGTTACGTGGTGAATGGGATGTTGCCAATAAGGTCACACTTTACGCACAATGGGCTCAGGCATTTCGCGCTCCAACTGCCTCTGAACTTTATTTTAACTACACTAACCCAGGGTTCTATTACACCCGCGGCAATCCAGATTTAAAACCAGAAACAAGCAATGGTTTTGATATTGGTGTTCAACTTGGCGACAAAGATTTAGGTGGCTCAATCAGTGTGTTTAGCAACCGTTACAAGAATTTCATCGACCAAGTTAGCTTAGCAGGTAATAGAGAATTTCCACTTGGTCGCTTTGAAAATATTAACCGTGCACGCGTTACTATTTCTGGCGTTGAAGCAAAAGGTCATTGGCAAATTGGTAATGGTTGGCATACAAATTTTGCCCTTGCCTATGCTGAAGGACGTGACACCGATAAGGATGAATATCTAAACTCTGTTCCACCTTTAAAGGGCATGGTTGGTTTAGGCTATGCACAAGAAATTTGGGGTGCAGATGTCAATTTAACAGCCGCTGGCAAACGTAATAAGGTAGCTAAAAATTCAGATTATGCACGCGCACCTGGTTATGCTGTTGTTGATTTAACTGGTTGGTGGGAACCAATGGGTGAAAAAGGTCCACGCTTACAAGCAGGTGTTTATAATCTTTTTGATAAAACCTATTGGAATGCTTTGAACCTACGTTCTTCAACATCCTATCCTAAAGAATTTTTTAGCGAACCAGGCCGTAGTTTCAAACTATCATTCATTCAAAAATTTTAAATCAATATGAAGAGGTAGGTCTATCCTACCTCTTTATACAACTTTGTTAATTTGGCGTGCTAAGTAATTGATAGTTAAAAAAATTCGTTTATTGCGTCTTCTAGACTATTACAATTTATCTTGTCTAACTAAGTTTAACAAAGCAAAAAATACCAACCCTTAATGCGCTTTTCCCTTTTATAGCGCGGCTCTTAAAAAACGGAGAAATAAAATGGGAATGATCATGGGAGATGCGGTAAAAAATAAGTTAGCAGATGATGCAGATCTGTCTACTGCGACATTGCTTACACCGCCAATCATAGATAGCGCTCAACTTTTTAAAAATAGTCGTGAAGTTATTATCATTCACGAAAATACCACCTATCGCTTAAAGAAAACGCGCTTTGGCAAGCTAATATTAAACAAATAGGAATTTTCCATGTTGAACGCAAAAGCACAAGACATCATCACCAAACATAAAGCCGCAGTCGCTGAAAGTGGCGTCAAACTGCGCGAACGCGATTTTGTGAAGTCTATCGGCATCACTGAAGCTGAACTCATTTGCGCCTATGCCTGTAATAGTGAAGCCCGCCAATTAAAGGTAGATATTGCTGATCTTTTAGAAAAAGCTAAAACTTTTGGTAAAGTCTTATGCATCGTACGCAACGATTCAGCCGTACATGAAATGCGCGGACATTTTGAAAAAACCTTTTATGGTGAGGGGGCATCGCTCACATTAGGCGAAATTGACTTGCGCATTTTCAATAAAAACTGGGCTTTTGCGTTTGAAAAGCAAGTCGAGATCATGGGCAAAAAATATAATAGCATCCAATATTTTGACAAGTTTGGTACTGCTGTATTTAAGATTTATGAACATGAAGGCACCGATCATGAAGCATGGAAAGCTTTTGCTGACCAAAATTCACTTGGCACACCAACCGACATGATTAGCGTTGAGCCTTTTACGAAAGAAGCAGCAAAGCGTGAAGGCGATGTTGATATTGAAGAATTCCGTCGCCGCTGGAGTGAAATGAAAGATGTGCATCAATTGCATAATATTTTAAAAGATATGCAAGTTGAGCGCCATGAAGCAAACCATATTGTTGGCGATCGTTTTGCTTACGAATTGGATAAAAGTGCGATCAAAACCATGCTTGATAAATCTCATGAACAAGATTTACCAATTATGTGCTTTGTTGGTAATCGTGGTTGCATTCAAATCTTCACCGGTAAAATTGGCCCAGTCAAACCTTATGGTGAATGGACCAATATTATGGATGAGCAATTCCACCTCCATTTATTGGAACCTAATGTTGAAAAAATTTGGGCTGTAAAAAAGCCAACCAAAGACGGCGAAATCACCTCTATGGAAGTGTTTGATAAGGATAATAATCTTATCATTCAATTCTTTGGCAAACGTCAAGAAGGCGAAAAAGAACTAAGCGCATGGAGCGACCTGATGGCATCCCTACCACGCTTAGAGCAAAGCGCAGTTGCCTAAACATACATAATACGGTTTAGAGGAAAATTACCTATAAATTTTCCTCTAAGTAAAATCAGTTTGTATAGCGAATATTATTGCCCTTCATCATGCAGCTGAACCAAATTTAACTATCAAAAATATCATCAACATTAATCACAGGATAACACGATGTTTTATAAAACTATCAAAAAGCCATTTTCTCTTTGGCAAAAGATACTTATCCAAACAACTCTTATTCTGTGCTTATTTTCGGTTAGCCATACCGCACAAAGCGCGGAAACCGAAGTTTTACCGAAAGACTCCAAAATTATCGTCATTGGCGGCGCATTAACTGAGATTGTTTATGCACTTGACGCACAAGATAGGATCATTGGCCGCGATATGACCAGCATCTATCCCGAAGCTGCCAAAGCTTTACCAGATATTGGCTATATGCGCGCCCTTTCAGCTGAAAGCATTTTATCGCTGGCACCAAAGGGTATTTTGCTGGTTGAAGGTAGCGGCCCAAAGCCTACAATTGATATTTTAGAAAAAGCGTCGGTGCCAATGGTTGTTGTGCCAGAAAGCTTTAGCCGAGATGGTGTTATCACCAAAGTGCGCAGTGTTGGTAAAGCCCTAATGCTTGAAGACAAAGCCGATGAGCTTATTACCAAACTTAATGAAGATTTTAATAAAACCGATGAGTTGACGAATAAGGTTACAGAAAAGAAAAAAATTCTCTTTGTACTTTCCGTACAAAATGGTCGCGTTATGGCGGCTGGTAGCAATACGGCAGCTGATGGCATCATTAAGCTTGCAGGTGCAGAAAACGCAATCACTGGATTTGATGGCTATAAACTCTTAAACGATGAAGCATTGCTAGCTGCAAAACCTGATATGATCTTGTCGATGTCACCATTTCCAGGCCGCCCTGTTACCACCCAACTTACCGATTTGCCGGCCGTTCTTGCAACTCCTGCAGCTAAAAATAATATGATTAAAGACATGGATGGGCTTTATTTGCTTGGCTTTGGCCCACGTACGGCCGCAGCAGCACGTGATGTTGCAGAATTGCTTTATGGCCAAAATCAATCGAAATAGGAAAAATAATGTCTTTGTCGAGCCACACTGCGCCTGTGCCAAAGAGCGAAACTCTTTCGGCAATGCGAAAAGGTGACAGAAGTCTTCGTGGTCAATTAGTATTAATTGCCCTTATTCCAATTTTCATTGCTAGCGTGCTTTGCGGCCTTTTATTAGGGCAAACAGATGTTTCATTGCTAAGGTTGATTAGCCATTATTTTAGTACCGAAAATTTTGAACAAGTGCAAGCAACACAAGATTATCTGGTACTGATCGATATTCGCTTACCAAGGGTTATTCTTGGCGTATTTGTTGGTAGTGCCCTTGCTGTTTGCGGCGTTTTAATGCAAGGCTTATTTCGCAACCCATTGGCAGACCCTGGCATTGTTGGCGTATCAGCAGGTGCTGGCTTTGGTGCGGTGATATTCATCGTATTAGGTCACATTATTCCAATAAGTATCAGCCCAATCATAGGCTCCTTTGGCATTGTTTTTAGTGCTTTTCTATGTAGTTTAATTATAACCTTATTACTTTATTCAATCGCCACGCACAATGGAAAGACATCTATTGCAACCATGCTTTTGGCAGGCATTGCCATTGCTGCGCTTATTGGTGCAATTATTGGCGTATTGGTCTTTAAAGCAAGTGATCAACAATTGCGTGACATTACCTTTTGGAGCCTAGGCTCTCTGGTAGGTACAACCATGCAAAAAGTAATCATTGCAGCACCATTTATTGTTCTTGGCCTATGCATAGCGCCATTTTTAGCTAATGGCTTAAATGCCTTGGCACTTGGTGAGGCCGTGGCAGGCCATTTAGGGTTTCCAGTACAAAGACTTAAAAACATTTCAATTGTTTTGGTGGCCTTAATGTGTGGTGCGGCAGTCGCGGTAAGTGGTGGCATTGGTTTTGTTGGTATTGTTATACCCCATATATTACGGCTAATTATCGGCCCCAACCATCGCTATCTTATTCCATGCTCCGCACTTCTTGGCGCTTGCCTTGTTATCTTTGCCGATTATATTGCCCGCATAGTGGTTTATCCGGCCGAATTGCCCATTGGCATAATAACAGCGCTTCTTGGTGCTCCCTTCTTTCTTTGGATTTTGCTGCGCCAACGCGGGATGATGTTATGATGATAAAAGTTGAAAACCTTAGCGTCAATCGCGGCAAAAAAACCATCATTGAAGACTTAGCTATTAATATTAAAGCGGGTGAATTAACTGTTATTATCGGTCCAAATGGTTCTGGCAAAACAACTTTACTCAGCGCACTTTGCGGAGAATTACAATATAGCGGTGATATTTACATCAATGGACAAAATACACGTCATATAAAAGCATGGCAACTTGCTTGCCAACGCGCTGTTTTGCCTCAAGCCAGTACCATGTCTTTTCCGTTTTTAGTGCGTGAAGTGGTGGCAATTGGCCTATCAGCAGGCAATGGCCGCTTATTAGCTAGTGATGACGAATTAATTTATGCCGCTTTAAGTAAAGTGGACTTAGTTGATTACCATGCAAAATTTTACCAAGAGCTTTCAGGTGGTGAACAAGCACGCGTTCAGCTTGCCCGTGTTTTATGCCAAATTTGGCAGCCCGAATATGAAGGCAAGCCTTGCTGGCTAATGCTTGATGAACCAGTTGCCGCCCTTGATATAGAACATCAATTAACGGTTATGAATATCGCCAAAGATTTTGTGAAACAAGGCGGTGGGGTCATTGCTATTTTGCATGACTTGAACCTTGCAGCCCGCTATGCTGATCATCTTATTTTAATGCAAAAAGGTAAGATTGCTGCCAAAGGCATACCGCAAGAGGTTATCACCGCGGCAAATCTACAAAATATTTATAATTGCTATCTACCGGTCAATGCCCTGCCCCCAGCCCATGTGCCATTCATTCTACCGCAAGCTGATATGGTTTAATTTTTTTGAGCCTCGCCCTTGAATTAAGTAAAAGGCGGCCTTATCTTGTTTGCATGGGCCGGGCCCCTCTGGTAGTTTAATTTGAAAAACTGCGATGTCGGACCACTTCGAGTTATCTTGAGGTCCGCCCGCTATTGTCTGTGGATCTCTTCCAATTAATTGAGGTCTTTATGGACATGTTTTTTATGCCTTTTCTAGGCACCCCAATTTGGCTTTGGCTATTTTTCCTTGTCATTGTTTTATTTCTTCTTGTGCTAGATCTTGGTCTTTTTAACCGTGGTGACCATGAAATTGAAATCGGTAAAAGTTTAAAATTATCCGCCTTTTATATCAGTCTTGGTATTGCCTTTTCTGGTATTGTTTATTGGCAAATGGGCGCTACCGAAACAGCGCAATATTTAACCGCCTTTGTCGTTGAAAAAACCTTGTCGCTTGACAATATTTTTGTCATTGCGCTTATTTTCTCCATGCTGGCTATTCCTCGCCAATATCAACACCGCGTTTTATTCTGGGGTGTTTTAGGCGTTATCATATTGCGCGGTTTAATGATCGGCTTTGGCTCCGCTATCGTAGCCAATTATCATTTCGTTCTTTATCTCTTTGCAGCATTTCTTATCTTTACGGGTATTAAGATGCTTTTTGCCAAAGATGAAGCGGAGCCTGATATGAGCCGTAATCCTGTATTGCGCTTTGCGCGCAAATATTTGCGCGTTACGGATGATCTTCATGGCAATAAGTTTTTTGTTAAACAGCCACAGAACGGCAAATTATTGCGTTTTGCAACACCGCTTTTCCTTGCACTCATAATGGTAGAATTTACCGATATTATTTTTGCAGTAGATTCAGTACCAGCAGTATTTACCATCACAACTGACCCATTTATTGTTTATACGTCGAATATTTTTGCGATATTAGGTCTTCGTGCGTTGTTTTTTGCGTTGGCCGCTGTGTTACACCGCTTTGCCTATTTGAAATATGCACTTTCAGTATTGCTTATTTTCATTGGCAGTAAAATGTTTATTGCGGACCTCATGAATTGGGATAAATTCCCCGCGATTTGGTCGTTAATTATTA
This sequence comes from Bartonella sp. HY038, assembly GCF_014117425.1. NCBI lineage: Bacteria > Pseudomonadati > Pseudomonadota > Alphaproteobacteria > Hyphomicrobiales > Bartonellaceae > Bartonella > Bartonella sp. HY038. The sequence goes on along the minus strand of NZ_CP059725.1, from coordinate 1,061,341 downwards.
CTTTTGGTATTTTAACAATTGGTGTTGTTGTATCACTGTTGAAAACAAAAAATAATAACCACCATTCAACACATGATTAAAACGTAATCCCTCTTTATTAAAATAATCAGCCTAAAATTATTCATTAATTTGGGCTGATTAGCTAAAAAGCTATCATTTACATAACACCTCATCACTTGTTTCACCAATGGTTGTCCATGGAATCGGACCGTTAAATATATATTTTGTTGAAACATTATCCTTAAAATTAGGATGTCTTTTTAATATAAACATCGCTAATTTTCTTTGATTTGTTTCACGCTGTAAATCAGTCGCACCCAATGGCTTCAAATAAGTAATAATTTTTCGAACCTGCTCTTCTGTTGCATGATCATATGCACCATTGCAGATAATATCTTTGAGTAACTGATTACTTTCATCATCTCGACGAATTGCCAACATTGTTGGCCCAGTAAGTCCTGTCCCTTCCATTTTAAAAGGGTCGGCTCCAGCCTCGATTAGCATGCGTGCACCTTTAATATTACGCATTAATATTGCACTTACCAATAAATGCGTTTTTGAGGTAGATGGTAATTCATGGTTTGGATCACCGCCATTTTTTAAATATATCCGCATCAGTTCGGTGCGAAATCTCATGGTATCTTCATAGCTGCCGGGCGTGTTCATATCGGTGATATAGAATGTAAAATCATGCACCGATTTTTGAGATGGTTTATCAACCATATAGGGATCAGCCCCCGCTTGCAGTAAAATATCAATAGCTTGTAAATTATAGTGCCGAGCGGCAAAAAATAACAAAGTGATCTCAGTGTCATAACGCGCGTTAAGCGCTCCTTCTGGTAATGCTTTTACTTCTGCAAGGGTGATATCTTGCTTGCGTTCAATTTTTTGAGCAAGCGTAAAAACACTTCTTGGAGCCTTATCAAAATAACTATGGGAGGACGGGGTGTCTTTTGCGCCAGCCTCAACCAAATTTTGAGCGGATAACCAACCAATCAAACAATAATGCGCAACAAAAAATGTGACGAACAGACCAAGGATTTTTTTCATTGAAATCCCCCTTTCGATCTATAGACGATAGACCCAAAATGCACACAGCGAAATAGTTAAAACCTTATCACCAAATAAAAACACCACCCAAATATTGTAATTTGGGCAGCGCATCTAATTTTTGATAAACTATAAAAACCTTAAGGCCAGCGCACGGCAGGCGGTAAAGAGGAAAGAATAGCATCAACATTGCCACCGGTTTTTAAACCAAAAAGCGTTCCGCGATCATAAAGTAGATTAAATTCGGCATAACGACCACGTTGAATAAGCTGCTCTTCGCGCTGTTCCTCTGTCCATGGTTTGTTAAAATTTTGCCTTACAATATAGGGATATACAACTGCAAAAGCGCGACCAATATCACGAGTAAAATCCAAATCGGCATCAAAGCCGCCCTGCTCTTCACTAGAGTGCAGCCAATCATAAAAAACACCGCCAATACCACGCGGTTCTTGGCGATGTTTTAAATAAAAATAATCATCGCACCATTTTTTAAGCTTGTCATAATCAGCAACATCCTTGTGCTTATCACAAACAAAGCGAAATGCTTTATGAAATGCAACGCTGTCGCTATCTTGCTGGGTGCGCCGCTCACTAAGCATTGGGGTTAAATCTGCACCACCACCAAACCACTGGCGCGTTGTTACAATAAGCCGCGTATTCATATGAACAGTTGGTACATGAGGGCTTTGAGGATGGGCGATTAAAGAAATAGCAGAAGACCAATAACGCGGATCTTCCTCGGCGCCGGGTATTGCCTTGCGCAATTCTGGTTCAATCTCGCCAAATACTGTCGAGGTCATAATCGCCGCTTTTTCAAAAACGCGCCCATGAAGAACAGATCTTACACCACCACCTTGCAAACCACCTTGCTTTTGCCAAGGGATACGCTCAAATTTTGCAGGCAAATATTCACTTAACGGCCCTTCAAGATCACGCTCAATCTGTTCAAAACTTAAGCAAATACGGTCGCGCAAATCTTCAAACCATTTTGAAACCTGAGTTTTTTTCTCATCAATATCTGCCGGTATATCACTTGGAATCAATGGCATTTTCATAAGCGTTCTCTTAACAATTGGTTAAATTGATGGTGCTTAGCAATTGTTCTATGTCTAACCGCGAACTGCAATGCTTCATACAAGCTTTACACAGCTTTATATGCAGATTGCCTTAGTAAGCTAGAAACTTATTAACTTATATTACGTTTTCCTATCAACAACGGAGTTTCACAAAACATAAAACCTGCCAATAAGATCTAATTCAATGCTTAATCTGTTAACAAAATTTGCCGCTTAGCTTCGCCTGCGGCCATAGCAACGCTCAAAGCCAAATTAAGCGAGCGTGCTTTAGGGCTCATTGGAATCGTAACTCTTTCAAATGCAAAATTATGGACATCTTCAGGAACGCCTGCGGATTCACGTCCAAAAAGCAAGCAATCATTAGCTTTAAACGAAAAATCATAATAAGCTTTATCAGAATGAGTGGTGAATAGAATAATGCGTCGTTTTTCCTCTGCCATTAATCTAGTAAATTCCTGCCAATCTTGATGGCGGCGTAAATGGGCTAACTCCACATAATCCATGCCCGCTCTTTTTAAATTACGGTCAGAAATATCAAACCCCGCAGGTTCAATAATATTGATACCTATATCAAGACATGCACCAAGGCGAATGATAGTGCCAGTATTACCAGGGATATCGGGTTGGTATAAAGCGAGCTGTAACGTCATTGAATAAAAAACCATAGAAAATGAGAATATGATATAAGGCATTAAACGGATTTAGACAAAAAGTTCAACATAATTTACTTTTTGCATGCATCCCATTACCCAAACTATCTATATTCAGCTTTAAACGCCTAAAGGCCATGTTGTTAAGTTTTTAAAACTCGGCTTGTTGTAATAAACTGCTTACGATATAATCATTTCAATTAATTGTTATATTGATGGAATTTAGCCTTTAATGGCAATTGTAATTCCCTATATCCTTAGCACCTATAAATAAAAACAGTGCAAAACTACTATTTATAACGGTAATTTGTGACCCGTTAAAAGGAGATAATACATGTTTGGATGGTTTGAGCGCAGGCTTGATGCTTTTCCTGCCGATCCACCAACAATGCCACCACGCGGCCTTGTTGCATTTTGCATTCATTATACAAAGGGCGTTTGGGGATGGCTTGCTTTAATGGCGGTGTTTACCGCGCTAATAGCTATAATGGAAGTTTCACTATTTGGATTTTTAGGCAATATTGTTAATTGGTTGTCATCGGAAAGCCCTCAAACATTTCTTGCCAACCAATCGGGCAAGCTAGGTTTTATTGCTTTTATTGTATTGGTGCTATTGCCGGTAACGGTTGGTATCCATTCCTTAATTATGCATCAGACTTTGCTTGGCAATTATCCGATGCGTATTCGTTGGCTTATTCATCGCTATTTATTAGGCCAATCAATTAGTTATTTCCAAAATGAATTTTCTGGACGGATTTCCGCAAAGGTTATGCAAACTGCATTATCAGTGCGTGAAACCATCATGAAACTATTTGATGTATTAAATTATGTCATTGTTTATTTTATCGGTACGTTAATTCTTGCCGCAAGTGCCGATTGGCGGTTAATGCTGCCTTTTATTGGTTGGTTATTAACCTATATCGCAATTCTTAGTTTTTTCATTCCAAAATTGCGCCGCGCTTCAGAAGCACAGGCAGACGCGCGTTCTCTGATGACGGGGCGCGTTGTTGATACCTATACCAATATAGCCACAGTCAAACTTTTTTCCCATGATCAACGCGAAGAAACCCATGCGCGTGATGCATTTGTTGGCTTTCAAACAACTGTTCATAAACAGATGCGACTTATTTCGTTGGTTTCCTTTGGCGTTTATGCAAGTAATTGCCTACTTCTTTTTGTTGTTGGCGCATTAGGACTGTATCTTTGGGTTAACGGCGCAGTAATGGTTGGCGCTGTTGCTGTCGCCATTGGTCTTGTATTGCGTCTTAATGGCATGGCACAATGGATTATGTGGGAAATGTCGGCATTATTTGAAAATATCGGCGTTGTTGCAGATGGCATTAATTCTATTGCCCGCCCACGCCTTATTGAAGATAAGCCTGATGCCAAGCCGCTTATTGTCACCAAAGGTGATATTCGTTTTGAAAATATTGGTTTTCATTATGGCAAAGGTAAAGGTGTTATCAGTAACTTGAACTTGAATATTTTGCCAGGGCAAAAAGTTGGTATTGTTGGCCGTTCTGGTGCGGGTAAATCAACCCTTGTCAATTTACTGTTGCGCTTTTTTGACGTTGAGACCGGTCGCATCCTAATTGACGGGCAAAATATCGCCAATGTCAGCCAAGAATCACTTAGAGCTAATATAGGGATGGTGACGCAAGATACTGCATTGCTCCACCGCTCATTGCGCGAAAACATCATATATGGTCGTCCTGATGCTAGCCATGATGACGTGATAGCTGCGGTAAGTGATGCAGAAGCTGCTGATTTTATCGACCAATTACGCGATCACTCCGGAAATACAGGTTTTGATGCGCAAGTTGGCGAGCGCGGTGCCAGACTTTCTGGTGGCCAACGCCAACGTATAGCCATTGCAAGGGTTATGCTCAAAGATGCACCGATTCTCATTCTTGATGAAGCAACATCGGCTCTCGATTCCGAAGCAGAATTTGCTATTCAAGAAAATTTGATGAGATTGATGGAAGGCAAAACTGTACTTGCAATTGCCCATCGTCTTTCAACCATTGCCGCAATGGACCGCCTAATTATTATGGAAAAAGGTATAATTGTAGAAGATGGAACCCATGAGGAGCTTTTAGCACAAAATGGCATCTACGCAAAACTCTGGTCACGTCAAACCGGTGGTGTTTTAAGCCTAGATGAAGAAGATGAGTAACTTTGTTTTAACAATCTATAAAACTTAAATAGATTATATAAATTAGGCTATCCAAGCAATAATATTTATTAAAATAAATGGTTGGGTGTACATTTATTAAAAAGGTGATTGATCAAAATAATCAATCACCTTTTTATCCTTAAAAAACGCTAACACACCCTTAAACAAAGAAACGTTGCTAATATTAAATATAAAAAAACACTATCAATAAGAATTAATACTTTGTTGATCATAGCTTAACGCGTGACCATTCATACAAAATCTAAGGCCAGTAGGTGGAGGGCCATCAGGAAAAACATGGCCAAGATGTGCGTCACAATCAGCACAACGAATTTCAGTACGCTCCATTCCATAGGAATGATCATCTACACAAATAACTGCATCTTCTCTAATAGGTTGGCTAAAGCTTGGCCAACCTGTACCAGATTCATATTTATCAGATGAATCATACAGAGCATTGCCACAACAAATACAACGGAATATGCCAGGATGCGACGTATCAAAATCTGGACTGGAAAACGCTCGCTCGGTACCATGCTGGCGCGTAATCTGATATTGAATAGGGGTAAGCTGTTCTTGCCACTCTTCATCAGTTTTAATAACTTTTAAGTGTGTATTATTTAATCTATTCACTTTTAATACCCATTGTCGAAATTTTAATTTTAAAATAGAGTAGCTCTACTACAATACAAGTGGAGAACTATATAAATTTCATTTGCAGTTTTTTTAAAATCACATATTTGCGATATAACCTTACATTTTTTTAATAAAAAATATCTGCTTATTTATTATATAAAATATATTGTAATATAATTGAAAGACCGATATCGTTGCCTATATAAAAATTAATAGAATTTAGATATCACATCGATTGACAATTTTATATGTAATGATATTAGCAACACAAATAGCTAAATCCTTGTCAGATAGATTTATATAGGCTTTTTATTAAGCCATATTTTTGTATTTTGACTTGATAAAACAAGACCAAAAGGAAGAACTTATGGAAAGCTCTGATAATAATGAAACTGACCGGGCAATGTTGATCGCATTGACCGCTGATATCGTTGCTGCATATGTAAGCAATAATGATTGCCAAGCAGCTGAATTACCAACAATAATCACCAATGTACATGGTGCGCTATCCAGTATCGATGCAACTAATACTGTTGAAGTCGTTACTGAAAAACCCAAGCCTGCAGTTAATCCAAAGCGCTCTGTTGGTGAAGATTACATTATTTGCCTTGAAGATGGTAAAAAGTTTAAATCATTAAAACGCCATTTGATGACCCATTACGGCTTAACCCCAGAACAATACCGTGAAAAATGGGATCTTGATCCAAATTATCCTATGGTTGCTCCTAATTATGCCATGGCGCGTTCTGAACTCGCAAAAGAAATGGGACTAGGCCGCAAACGTAAAAAGCGGGCAGCTAAGCAATAATATAACTTTAACACCTGCGGGGGAGTTAAGTTATCTTTAATAATTTGATAATTAAAATATAAATTTTACCACCCACAAGGTGATACATAGTCTTTACACTTCATGTGAAAAAATGGCGTTAATGTTTAACTGAGTATATTTACTCTATAAACATCGCCATTTTATTTTTGTCTTTTTATAAATTTATTTGGCACCATCTATTTTACCAAACAATACAATATAAAACATTTCTATTTAAACTAATTTCGCTACCTTTTATTGATCTATCAAAAATTTGAACTCATCGTACAATTGCTTGTTTCAAATATATTTTTTAAACTAAATATTTTTCTCGAAATATTAAAAATCTATATATTTTCTTAAACAGCTCTGCCATTAACTGGCGTTTCACAAAATTTATTATGAAGCTATTTAGTAAAGCCTTGAAGCAAAGCTTAGCTTCTTTAGTCGAGCTCACGAACAATCTGCTAATTGAAGCATATTTTCGGCAAAGAGGGCTTTAAAGTTGTAAATATTATCTTTATATCACCTATCATATGTGTTGATATAAATGCCATATATTCAAGCTATATTCAGCACCACATTCATAAAACCTGAAGCAAAATAGGATCCATACTGGTGAGTGAAACAACAACACAAACGCCTAAATCACTTTCTTATCCTAAGTTTGTCCATTTGCGCGTCCATTCTGCTTTTTCATTGCTTGAAGGAGCGCTTAAAACCGACAAAATCGTTGCTCATGCAGCAAGCGACCATGAAGCGGCAATTGCTATTACTGATACCAATAATCTATTTGGCGCATTGGAATTTACCCAAAAATGTTTTAAGGTGGGTATTCAACCCATTATTGGTTGTCAATTAGCTGTAGATTTTGAAGATGATGCGCGTGATAGCCGCATAGTTAAAATGCGCACCGCTGCAGATTTTCAATCAATGGTATTTCTTGCTGCCAATGATACAGGTTATAATAATCTTGTTGACCTTGTAAGCCGTGCATATCTTGATAAATTGGATACAGATCCACCCCATATTAGAGCGCAATACCTTAATGAAATTGGTGATGGTATTATTGTTTTAACTGGTGGTTTAAATGGGCCTATTGCTGCTGCCTTTAAAGAAGATCGCCCTGACAAGGCTTTGAACCGCATTGAGTTTTTGCAAAAGGCAATTAAAGATCGGCTTTATGTTGAACTTGAACGGCAAGGCGATTATGATCGTGCTCTTGAGGCAAAGCTGGTGGAACTTGCCTATGCACGCGAATTGCCCCTTGTTGCAACCAATGAAGGCTTTTTCTTAAAGCGTGAAGATTATGAAGCCCACGATGCGTTGCTGGCTATTGCCGCTGGCCAAGTGGTGTCTAATGATGATCGCCGCCGCATAACGCCAGATCATTATATGAAAACGCAAGATGAAATGGTTGCGCTTTTTAAAGATCTTCCCGAAGCCATTGAAAATACCGTTGAAATTGCATTACGCTGCCACAGTTTTACCCCAACTAGAAAGCCGATCTTGCCGCGATTTACTGGCCAGTCGGATGACCCTGATGCAGCCCTTGCCGCAGAAGCTGCAGAACTTAGCCGCCAAGCGCGAGAAGGTTTAAAATGGCGACTTGAAACCGCAGGGCTTGCTGATGGCTATAATGTTGAAGACTATGAAAAGCGGTTGGAATATGAAATTGGCATTATTGAACGCATGCAGTTTCCCGGCTATTTTTTGATCGTTGCTGACTTTATCAAATGGGCAAAGAGTAAGGATATTCCCGTAGGACCAGGGCGTGGTTCTGGTGCTGGCTCGCTGGTTGCTTATGCGCTTACCATTACCGATGTTGATCCTTTGCGCTTTTCGCTGCTTTTTGAGCGGTTTTTGAATCCTGACCGCGTATCAATGCCGGACTTTGATATTGATTTTTGTCAGGATCGGCGCGAAGAAGTCATTCGCTATGTGCAGGGTAAATATGGCCGCGAACAAGTTGCGCAGATTATCACCTTTGGAACGCTGCAAGCGCGCGCCGTATTGCGCGATGTGGGGCGTGTGCTTGAAATACCCTATGGGCAGGTTGACCGCTTAAGTAAGCTTGTTCCATCAAATCCTGCTAATCCTGTTTCGCTGTCAAAAGCTATTCAAGATGAGCCAAAATTTGCAGAAGAAGTGCAAAAAGAGCCAGTTGTTGGCCGCTTGCTTGATGTTGCGCAAAAGCTAGAAGGGCTTTATCGCCACGCCTCCACCCATGCGGCCGGTATTGTTATTGGTGACCGCCCCTTGTGGCAATTGGTGCCGATGTATCGTGATCCACGTTCGGATATGCCAGTCACCCAATTTAACATGAAATATGTTGAGCAAGCAGGATTGGTGAAATTTGACTTTTTGGGGTTAAAAACCCTTACAGTCTTACAAACTGCGGTTAAATTTGTTGCGCGAAAAAACATAAAAATAGATCTTTCTCACATTCCCCTTGATGATGCGCTAACCTATGAAATGATGGCGCGCGGTGAAACTGTTGGCGTTTTTCAGGTGGAAAGTGCCGGTATGCGTAAAGCCTTGCTGGGCATGAAGCCGGATAGAATTGAGGATATTATTGCCCTTGTCGCGCTTTATCGCCCGGGACCAATGGAAAATATTCCAACCTATAATGCGCGCAAACATGGCGAAGAAGAAATTGCCTCGATCCATCCGCAAATTGATTATCTTGTGAAAGAAACTCAAGGCGTTATTGTTTACCAAGAACAGGTGATGCAGATTGCGCAGGTTTTATCTGGCTACTCCCTTGGTGAAGCCGATTTGCTCCGCCGCGCTATGGGTAAAAAAATCCGCGAGGAAATGGATAAGCAAAGATCGCGCTTTGTCGATGGCGCGATTGAAAATGGCGTATCTAAACAACAAGCCAATACGATTTTTGATCTTTTGGCAAAATTTGCCGATTATGGTTTCAATAAATCCCACGCTGCCGCCTATGCTATTGTTTCTTATCAAACCGCCTATATGAAGGCGCATTATCCGGTTGAATTTATCGCCGCATCAATGACTTATGATATGAATAATACCGATAAGCTTAACGATTTTCGCCGTGAAGCCGAGCGTTTAGGCATCAAGGTGGTGCAGCCGTCGATCCAGACGTCTTATCGTATTTTTGAAGTGGGTGATAATTGCATTTATTATTCGCTTTCCGCCATTAAAGGCGTAGGTGAGCAGGCGGTTGACCATATTGTTGAAGTACGCGGCAATAAGCCATTTTCTTCCTTGGAAGATTTTTGCGAGCGCGTAGATACCCATATTGTTAATCGCCGCGCCCTTGAAAGCTTGATTAGTGCAGGCGCCCTTGATTGTTTTGGCATTGGCCGCGAAGTTTTGGTGGCAGGCATTGATACTATCCTAGCCCGTTCGCATCGCGTGCTTGAAGATCGTAATAGTGGTCAAATTGATATTTTTGGCCTTGCTGATACCCCAGCTGAAAAGCTCATGTTACCACAAGCAACTCCTTGGCTTAGCGCGCAAAAACTGCACCGCGAATTTCAAGCGGTTGGATTTTATTTATCGGCTCATCCGCTCGATGAATATAAAACCTTCCTTGAAAAAATGCGCGTACAAGATTGGGCAGTATTTTCCAATGCAGTACGTAAAGGGGCTAGTGCTGGCCGCCTTGCTGGAACGGTTGCCACAAAGCAAATTCGCAAAACCCGTACTGGCAACAAAATGGGTATTGTGCAATTTTCAGATTCAACTGGTCAATATGAAGCTATTCTTTTTTCTGAAGGTCTTGCCCAATTTGGTGACATGCTGGAACCGGGGCAATCGGTAGTGATTACTGTTGCTGCGGAAAATCGCCCCGAAGGGGTGAGCCTGCGCATCCAAAGCGTTAATTCTTTAGAAGATGAGGCGGCGCGCCTTCGTAAAATGCTGCGTTTATTTGTGCGTTCTGCCGATGTAGTGGAGCATATCAAAACACAGTTAACCACTATTGGTGATGGTGAAGTTAGCCTTATTTTATTAAAAGATGACGGTGAACGCGAGATTGAAATTTTATTGCCGCGCCGTTACCGCTTAAGCCCGCAAATTGCCGCGGCAATGAAAGCGATCCAAGGTGTTGTGGATGTTGAAATGGTTTAATTGGGCAAAAGTAACGATTATTTAGAGCGTTTTCAAAAAAAGTGTGAAGCGGTTTTCGGACAAAAAACGAAGGTAAACAATGGATTAGAGCGCCGATCTGATCCAATCAGATTGAAATGCGCTCTAATAGGTTAATTCTAGCAATAATGGGGTGTTTCATGCAGAATATAGGTAGAATTGATGCCTTGTTGGCGGATATGGTCAAAGCTGATAAATCCGTGCGCTCGCCAGAGATGCTGCCTATTTGGGTAAATTTTCAACAAGCATGTAAGAAAATTGATGATCCCTCCCTATGGATTAAACAAGTAGGCGAGCAATTAAGCCATTTTGTTTTGCCTGAAAATGCTGCCACCCTTGCTTTGGCCTGTGGCGGCCTTATTGAGGATAGGGTGGAACCAGCGCAATTTTTTGACCATGCTTGCGCATTGCTATTGCACTATTTAGCAGAGTTTGAACCTTTTATTGGTAATGAGCCTAATGAAAGTGACAGTCGATATAATGAAAATAAAGCCGCATTTGAGCAAGATTTAAAAAATTGGCATCAGGTTAAAGAAAAGTTTGAAAACCTTGATAGTGATGAAAAAGCGCGATTAGCAGATCTTACGGAGACGATTAATTGGCTCATTCTTCCCATCATGGCATGCATCATTCATCATGATGACTATTTAGAGGCTTTTAAAGCCAACCAACAATTTATCGAAAAAATTTACGAAATTTATTATAGCGATCTCATTGATATTAGCCATCTTTATTTTCTTACCCAAATGACGGCAATGAGCAATCCTGACATGGTTGTGCTATTACATTCCAGTAAAACTGGTTTTATTGTTCGTGGTCACCACATAAGAAACGGTTTTCACGCTATTGAGTTGTTGCAACCCTTTATTGCAGAGCGCCAAGAACAATTAAAAATTGGCAAGGCCAATCCAGCTATATTGGTGGATGAAGTTGTGCATAAATCCTTATATTCTTGGATCCCTTGGTCTAACTGGCAAGATGAAGGACCGCAAATATTTCCGATTATTTTGGGCGAGCCAGCGGTAGATATATGGCCAAAATGGCAAGGAAAGGTGGTTTTGGTTGCGGTTGAAGATCAAGTTCAATCCATGATTAAGCGCAACTGGGAAAATATGACGGATCAAATTCATGTTGCGCAAAATACACAGCTTGATTTTATCCGCTATTTAACCGAAAACGAGGTGCTTGAACTGATGGAAGGTTACAAGGCCAATTAATTATCTTAAAAAAACTATGGGCTACAGTTTAAATCAAGTCGTAGCCCATTTGATAGCTTATTGCTATTTTAGGTATTAGCCCCATAATATTAAAGTAAGATTAAGCTATTGCCGCTTGGGCTAGTGGCTGAAAATTTAATAGGAGCTGTTTTAACTCCTGCTCATCCACTCGCTTTGCAGCTTCTTGCGGGCTTACCCACTCATATTGACGCTGTTGTTTTTCTGGCCATTTTTTCTCTTGATGAGAAAATAAAATTGGAAAAACGTCAACTGTGAACAAGTTTTGTCCCTCTGGCAAGTCATATTTCTTATATTCATAAGAACCAATTGCATGAGCTTCAGCAGTGCCGCGCACACCTGCCTCTTCATAGGCTTCGCGCAAGGCAGCTTGAGCTGAGCTGCGTCCTGGCATTGGCCAACCTTTTGGAAAAATCCAACGGCCAGTTCCACGGCTGGTTATTAATAAAACTTCTAAATTTTTGCCCTGATAGCGATAAACAAGGGCTGCTACCTGTAATAGATGGCCATCATTTAATAATACAATTTTTGATTTTGCTACGGCCGACATTACTATATCCTCTTCTTGTTATTTTTTTGGGTCGTCGATTTATGATGATGATGCGACCGGTAAGAGTTGATATTAATATAATGAATCAAAATCCGTTTGGTTCAATTGCTCAGCACATATTTTTCGATAATTTGGTTTTTCGATAATTTGGTTTTTGATTGCTTAATAATTTGATTGATATAAAAATGTCAAAGAATAAAAACCTAAAACAGTTCCTTAAAAAAACACTGTCAACTATTCTATTACTTTTTTAAAAACAAGGTTAATATCCGAAATTTAGCACATTCTCAAAAGCCGGCGCGGATATTAGCATAAAAATAGTATTATGCCAAGCCTTATAGTATACAACACCTATAAGCTATAAAAAACGCTGCATTTAAGGAAATTATTTTCACTCATTATTAAAATACTGGCAAGGAAACCACGCCTAATCGAGTGGATACCTTGCCAAAAATATAAATTAGGCGCCGCCTTTTGCTATAGGTTCTTGATAGGCAAGCCCCATATCCCAAGGGAAATAAATCCAAGTATCCTGACTAACTTCGGTTACAAAAGTATCAACCAGCGGGCGGCCTTGCGGCTTTGCGTAAACCGTTGCAAAATGCGCCTTTGGGATCATATTGCGGATAAGGCCAGCTGTTTTGCCGGTATCGGTCAAATCATCAATCACCAATACGCCTTCGCCGCCATTTTCTAACAGGTTTTCGCTGATGTTTTTTAATACCGCCATTTCACCCTGCTTACTATAATCGTGATAAGAGGCAATACAAACGGTTTCAATAAGGCGGATATTTAATTCGCGGCAAATAATGGCGGCAGGCACCAAGCCACCGCGTGTAATAGCAACAATGGCTTTCCACTCAGTGCCCTGCCCTGCAATACGCCAAGCAAGTGCGCGTGCATCGCGATGAAATTGATCCCAGCTGACGGGAAATGCTTTTTCAGGAAGTGACATGATAACTCCAGACCAATATTCTATTTATTGCAAACACTATAAATTATGTAGATAAAATTATTAAGATAAAAACAGCCCCTTTATGGAAACTATTCAAAAAAGCCGTTAGTTATCCACTTGATAAATGACATGCAACAATTCAAGCAATGGCAAAATTTAGTAGATAAGCCAATGATATATAAAAATAATGTCAATTCAAAGTGCTTAACGACGTTACTCTATCACAGTGAATCATTGCATTATTCACTAATTTACAAACATTCTTTACTGAAAAAATTAAATTTTTGTACCTATAATCACTTTATTAAAAATATATATCAAATTGATTTTAAATATAAAATTATACTTCTATATTTTCTCCAATTTGCTAAGCGCAAGTGTTTAACTTTGATAAAAACATTAAATACTTTTATAAAATCGATTAAATTATTTCGTTGACTTTTATATCTGAGAAGCTTAACTATTCTTAAATATTTATGTCTTGATGGTGTAATATTTATAGCTTTAAATCTTATTTGATGAAAAATAAACATCTTGCTTATTTTTACATCACACAGATAGATTATAAAAAAATCATCTAGATAGACTGCATAAAATAACTAGATTACAAAAATTATTATGACAAGCTTGATAGACAGCTATGGAAATACCGTTTGGCTTTATCAAGTAAGTTTGATAAGATTGAATAAAATTATATAATGCTTTTATTTTTTCTAATTTGCATTATATAGCTAATTAATTAGCGATCATTTGACGCATTTAAACAAAGATTAAAATTTGTCCTTAAAAATTGAAGAAAATATGTCCTCCTTAACATCTTTTGCAGAACTTGGTTTATCCCAAAAAGTAACGGCCGCAGTTGATGCAGCTGGCTATACAACTCCAACCGCAATTCAGGCTGGTGCAATACCATTTATTCTGCAACGGCGAGATGTTTTAGGTATCGCACAAACTGGCACAGGTAAAACGGCTTCTTTCGTACTGCCAATGTTGACCTTGCTTGAAAAAGGACGTGCACGCGCAAGAATGCCGCGCACTTTGATCCTTGAACCAACCCGCGAACTTGCAGCGCAAGTAGCTGAAAATTTTGAAAAATACGGCATCAATCATCGCCTAAATGTCGCTTTACTTATTGGCGGTACATCTTTTGAAGATCAAGACCGCAAATTAGAGCGTGGCGCAGATGTATTAATTGCAACACCAGGGCGTATGCTCGACCATTTTGAACGCGGTAAACTCCTTTTAACTGGCGTTGAAATTTTGGTGATTGATGAAGCCGACCGCATGCTTGATATGGGTTTCATTCCTGATATAGAGCGCATTTGTAAACTTATTCCGTTTACACGGCAAACTTTGTTTTTCTCGGCAACTATGGCGCCAGAAATTACCACATTGACCGAGCAGTTTTTACATGCGCCAGAGCGCGTGGAAGTTGCAAAAGAATCATCAACCGCACGCACAATCACCCAATATTTAGTAAAATCGCCGCCAAAATCTTGGGATAAGCGCGCCGTATTGCGCGACCTTATTAAAGCACAGGGTGATGAGCTTAAAAACGCGATTATATTTTGTAACCGCAAAAAAGATGTGGCAGAGCTTTTCCGTTCGCTAACCCGCCATAATTTTAGCGTTGGTGCTTTGCATGGCGACATGGATCAACGCTCGCGCATGACGATGCTTGCCAATTTCAAAGAGGGTAAATTGCAACTTTTGGTTGCATCCGACGTTGCGGCACGCGGGCTTGATATTCCTGATGTCAGCCATGTTTTTAACTTTGACGTGCCAACACATCCTGAAGACTATGTGCATCGCATTGGACGCACAGGCAGAGCTGGCCGCAAAGGCAGTGCCTTTAGCATTGTTACCAAAGCCGACATGAAATATGTTGATGCTATTGAAAAAATGAACAAGGAAGAAATCGCTTGGCTTGATGGCGATCTTTCAACCCTTGCCCCACAAAAAGCTGAAGAAATCGAGCATAAGGGTAAAGCTGGCCGCAATAAAAAGAATACCAATAAAAAAGCAAAAGATCCAATTTTAACCAATGATACATTAGCCTCAATTGATGAGACCGTAGGCAAAGATGCGCCAAGCAAAGCGGCAAATAATCAAAGCAAAGAGCCCGTAATTGAAGCGGTAAAAGTTAAAGAAAATATGCAAACAACGAAGCCACCCCATTCAAGAAATAATCACTCTGACCACAACCGCAAAAAGCATGATAATAGCCCAATTATTGGTTTTGGCGATGATATTCCAGCCTTTATGCTAACCTCAACACGGTTAAAAACTTAAAATTATAGTTTTATAAAAGCATTTTTTTCAAAGGCGTTATTTTTTAATAACGCCTTTTTGCTTTAAGCGCCTTTTGATAATCAATTTTAAAACAAAACTTCTCTAATCGAAACAGCAAGATAATTATCAAGATCTTCCACTTTGGTTAAATCTAATTCGCTAATAAACTGATTTATATCACCACGCGTTTTAAATAGACCGTGATGATTAAGATATTTTTTTGCTGCTTCAAAACGACGGCAGCCAAAAATCTCCGTCTCTATTAACGAATAGCCGCCGTGGGGCTGGCCAAAATCATAGCCTGCAGCCTTTTCTAAATCATCTAATGACACTTCAATAAGGATTGGCTTTTTATATTTTGCCTCTAAAAATTGGCTATAGTTTTTTGCGTCAATAAGCGATGTGCAAACATTTATATAATAGTTGCCTATATTGATATATTGCCAATTTTCACTTATTTTTTTGAAAATCGAATAATAGGCGGTATGACTATTCGCATTTCCTTGCGGCCATAGATCACCGCCAATACCAAGATAGCGTTGCTGAAAATGATGCTCGCCTTTGCAAACATCATTCCAATTATATTTAACAATAAACCAGCTTTTGGCATTTCCCATAGCTACTCCCAAACTTATTTTTCAATTGAAGTAAAGTGGTCTTTATCAACAAAAAGAAAATAAAGCTTTTGGCTTGGTTTAAAGTGTTTTGTACGCATTTCAAATTGGATTGGGCTTATCTTTTTTACATTAGTTCCACAAACGCTAACAAAGGCTTGCTCTAAATACTTAACTATTGAATTAATTTCATTTCCCCCTATTCAACCCCATAGATAACCAGACTTATCTCGCCACCTTTTTAGACAAATAGAGTAGTTTAACTCTATTAGAGAGTTAAACTACTCTTCATCTCTTAATTAGGCTTTCGTACCACCAATTGTCATGCCATTCATGCGCAAATGTGGTTGCCCTACACCAACCGGCACACTTTGCCCTGCTTTTCCGCACATACCAATGCCATTATCGAGCTTTGGATCATTGCCAATCATCGAAATACGGTGCATCGCATCAGGTCCATTCCCGATAAGTGTTGCACCCTTTATGGGCGCACCAACAACACCATTATGGATGCGATAGGCTTCAGTACATTCAAACACAAATTTACCCGATGTGATGTCCACCTGACCGCCGCCAAAAGAAACACAATAAATACCATCTTTGACCGAAGCGATAATATCTTCAGGCGTTGCATCACCGCCAAGCATCATAGTGTTGGTCATACGTGGCATTGGCGCATGGGCATAGGATTCGCGCCGGCCATTACCGGTTGGCTGCATATTCATTAAACGGGCGTTTAACCTATCTTGCATATAGCCAACAAGCTTACCATCATCGATTAATATATTGCGACCAGATGGCGTTCCCTCATCATCAATACTTAAGGAACCGCGCCGATCTGGAATTGTACCATCATCAACGACAGTTACCCCTTTTGCTGCCACTTGCTGACCTAAAAGCCCTGAAAAGGCAGAGGTTTTCTTCCGGTTAAAATCACCCTCAAGGCCATGCCCCACCGCTTCATGCAGCATAACACCAGGCCAACCATTTGCCAAAACCACATCATAGGTTCCAGCTGGTGCATCTTCCGCTTCAAGATTAATTAAGGCTTGGCGCAAGGCTTCATCAGCCGCCATTTGCCAATTATGTTCGGTAATAAAGCTTTCAAAAGCCTTTCGGCCACCGCAACCATAAAAGCCACTTTCAAGCCGATCGCCATGGGCGGCAACAACACCAATACCAAGGCGAACAAGCGGACGTGTATCGCGCAGTAATTGCCCATCTGCACGCAAAATTTCCACTTGTTGGATAGAGCCAGCAAGGGATACTGTAACCTGTCTAACATCGCCGTTTTTATGACGCAAATAAGAATCAATTTTTTCAAGCAGAGCAACTTTTTCTTCAAAGCTTGGTGCTCCAAGCGGACTTTCATCACCATAAAGATGATGGTTAGTACCGCGCGGTGCGCTAGCAATAGTACCGCTATGATTGGCTGATACTGCCTTGGCCGCATCACCTGCCCGTTTTAATGCCGCTAATGAAAATTCGCCTGAATGAGCATAGCCCGTTGCTTCGCCAGCGACAGCCCGCAAACCAAAACCGCGATCTTGATTAAAAGAGCCAGTTTTTAACCGGCCATTGTCAAAAACTAAGGCTTCACTTTCGCGATACTCCATATAAAGCTCGCCATCATCGGCATTTTCCAAGGTGCTTTTTACAACCTGCTCCACCGCCTCTTGTGAAACATCAAACTGATCAATTAACGGCTTCATAACAATACCCATTCTTTTTAAATCTTGAAACCTTATTTTAAAGATAGCAAGACCATATTACAATTTGTAAAATAAGCAAAATTTAACAATTTTTTTCAAAGCAATAAAACTGTTGTCATTTCATGCAAATATCGCGCAGTTTTATAAAACTACGCGATAAAACGAGATAGATGTATAATATTTTTTTAACGCCATTGCGCACAAATCAATATCGCATCAAGACTTAATCATTAATGATACGATATTGCGCCGGAATATTGACCAATTTAGACAATTGCTGCAAACGACCAATTGGGCGATCAGATACCAAATCTTGATATTTTTGTGGGATATTGAGCGAAAGGCAGCCATCTTCCATAGACCAGAAGGTTTCAGGTAAAATACCACTATTAGATGCACAAAATAAATTACTAATGCGCATAAAAGCGCCCAAAACCTTGGCGCGGTAAATAATATCCGGCGTTGCAAGGCTAATAATTTCTGGGGCGTTTTTATCACCCACCAAGCCTTCATTGCGGTAAAAAACCGTTAAAGCGGCAAAAACTCGCCCTGGATGGTCGATACCGGAATAAACACCATAGGCAATTTGGTTGGCCGCTTGCATGCCGCGATAATCGGGGTGAATACGCCAAGCAATATCAGCAAGATAGCAAATGGCCTCGCGGTAACGCTTTTCATCTTCGCTTTCAGTTAATTGCAAAGTTTCAAAGGCTTGCGAAGTCCAAACCATTAATTCCTTCGCATGACGCGGCGAACGAGCACGCAAAACCGCCATTTCTTCCGTTGCCGATAATAATGGATCATAATTGCGAACTGTTTTGTTTAGCAATGAAAAGAGGAAGCCCTCACGCACACCAGAACCGGAGAAAATAATTTTTGCTGGCTTCATCACATGAATAATTTCAAGAAGCACCGCCGCACCATAAGGCAATAATTGGCGGCGGTTTTTTGAAATTGTTTCAATCCCCTTGATGGTTTCAATATCACCCTTGGCTATGCGATGAAGAAAATAATCAATCTCGTCTGGAATAAGTTCATAGGCATGCATAACTGGCAAAGGATAGCCCTTAAAGCTCATATAGAGCTTGGCAAGGTTACGCCATGTACCGCCAACTGCATAAAAATTACGCCCACGCGCTTTGGTTAATAATGTGGCTTTTCGCACATAACGCCGCGCTATTTTTACCGCTTCGCTAAGATTATTATCCGACATATCCATAAGGCGCAATCCGCCCAAAGGTGTTGTTACGCCATCACCAATTTTGTTTTTATGAACATCAACCAATTCAACACTGCCGCCACCCATATCACCAACAATACCAGAAGGCTGGTAAAAAGCCGATAAAATACCATAGGCAGAATAGGTTGCTTCTTCTTTGCCGGTTAAAACACGAATTTCACAGCCTAAAATTTCGCCCGCTTCTTCAATAAATTGTGGGCCATTTTCCGCTTCGCGTGCGGCGGCAGTTGCAAGCACATGAATATTATCAACATCAATCTGCTTACAAAGAGCTTTAAAACGCCGCAAGGTCGCCAGTGCAATTTTTACCGACTCGTCTTCCAATCGCCCTGTTTTTGCCAAACCCTTGCCAAGACCGCAGAGGATTTTTTCATTAAACAAAACCGTGGGCGAGCGTACCAACCCTTCATAGACCACAAGTCTTACCGAGTTTGAGCCAATATCAATAACCGCAATTGGTTTACGCCCTTTGAGACGACCTTGAGCATTTGCACGTGTCATAATCAATCAATCTTGTTGTTTTTCTTAGCGTTCACGGCTACGACGAGCTATAAGTTTAGGCGCTGAAGACCGTAATGACTTACCACGCCCTGAAAGGCTAGGATTGGTCATAAAGTATTCTTGGGCGTTAAACGCTTCCTCTTCAGCAAGACGCTGAATTTTCGTCGATGTGCCATCATTAAGGATTTCAAAGCTTTGCTGATTATCAATGATATTAGCAAGCATTATTTGTGAAAGAACTTGTTGATGCACGGTTTTATTGAAAACTGGAACCAATGTCTCAACTCTTCTGTCAAGATTACGCGGCATCATATCAGCCGAGCTGAAATAAATAATCGCATCTTCGTTTGGTAAATCATTGCCATTACCAAAACAGAAAATACGACTATGTTCCAAAAACCGCCCGACAATAGATTTGGCGCGAATATTTTCTGAAAAACCTGGAAGCCCAGGACGCAAGCAGCAAATACCACGAACAATCAAATCAATTTTAACGCCAGCCTGCCCTGCCCGATAAAGCGCATCAATAATTTGCGGATCCACCAGCGAATTCATTTTCATCCAAATGGCAGCTTTTTTGCCCTGACGGGCATTTTGCATTTCATTTTCAATATGGTGCAACATGCGCGAACGCAATGTTAGTGGCGAAAAGGCAATTTTCATATCTTCATCAGGCCGTGCATAGCCTGTAATAAAGTTGAAAATGCCACCAACATCATGGCCAATATCTGGATCAGTGGTAAAGAACGATAAATCTGTATAAATTTTAGCGGTGATTGGGTGATAATTACCAGTTCCCAAATGCACATAAGTCCGCAGGCGCTGGTCTTCGCGGCGCACCACCAATGACATTTTAGCGTGGGTTTTAAGTTCGATAAATCCAAATACCACTTGTACGCCAGCCCGCTCTAAGTCACGCGCCCAACGAATATTGGCTTCTTCATCAAAGCGCGCTTTCAATTCCACCAGCGCCGTCACCGACTTGCCTGCCTCTGCCGCATCAACCAAAGCGCGAACAATCGGACTATTATTTGATGTGCGATATAGAGTTTGCTTAATTGCCACCACATCAGGGTCAGTTGCGGCTTGACGCAAAAACTGTACAACCACATCAAAAGATTCATAAGGGTGGTGTACAACAATGTCCTTTTCGCGAATTGCCGCAAAACAATCGCCGCCATGCTCGCGGATACGCTCAGGAAAACGCGGATTATAAGGCACAAATTTCAAATCGGGACGTGGAAGATCTACAACCTCTGAAATCATGGTTAAAGCCAGCAAACCATCAAGCACACTAATGCGATTTTCTGGAACTTCCAATTCACTTGCAACAAAAATCCGTAAATCTTCCGGCATTTCTGCATCAAATTCAATACGGATAACCTGACCGCGGCGGCGCCGTTTTAACGCACTTTCAAAAAGCCGTACAAGATCTTCAGCTTCTTCTTCAACTTCAATATCGCTATCACGAATAATGCGGAAAGTACCAGCACCACTAACTTCATAGCCGGGGAATAAATGGCCAATAAACAGCCCAACCGTATCCTCAAGCGTGATAAAACGCGAACCGCGATCCTCATCCGGCAATAGAATAAACCGCTCTAGCGCTGTTGGTAAACGCAGCAAGGCAGTCATCGGATATTTGTCGGCTCGGCGCGACAATTGTAATGCGATGGAAAAGCCCAAATTAGGAATGAATGGAAATGGATGGGCAGGATCAATTGAAAGCGGTGTTAAAACCGGGAAAATACGTTGGCTAAAATGATCTTCAAGCCATGTCCTTTCCGTTTTGCTTAATTTATCAGGACGGACAATTTCAATTTTTTCTTTAACAAGGGCAGTGCGCAGCAAACGCAATTGCATTTGTTGATTTTTTTGCAATCTATCGACTTCTGGCAAAATGAAATCAAGCTGTTCTTGTGGGGTGCGCCCATCTGCGCTGCGAGTTTGGATACCTGCACGAACTTGCCCAGCAAGTCCTGCGATACGCACCATAAAAAACTCATCAAGATTTGCTGCAGAAATAGAAAGAAAACGCACACGCTCCAATAATGGATGTTGCGCATTGGCACTTTCCATCAACACACGGTTATTAAATTGTAACCATGAAAATTCTCGGTTTACAAAACGTTCCACACTATCAAAAGTAATTGCTCCATCACCAGTTTTTACACTATCAACCTTATTATTGTCAGTATTTTTTACGGTATTCATAAAAGCCCCTTCCGCGATGATAGTCGTAATGGATCGCAAACAAATTTACACAAAATTATTTTTACTTTTAAAGTATATCTCAACGATTCGACCTTGCAATAATATTTTTACTCCAAAATTCCAAAAGCGCCACGAATATATCACCATAAGCTTGTATCTTTTTTATTTTTGAGCGCCCATAGCAAAAAGCTTGCAGCATTTGGCAGTTAATTATATTATTTGCTGATATTTTCTGATAACAGCAGCAAATAACTTTTTTGCATTATCATCTCTTTTATTACAGATAAGTGATGGTATTACAGTTTTTGCCACGCTATCAACAGATCTATGATAGGATCGTAACAGCAATTAATGGAGCATTTAAATGGCTGATCATCATATACCACATTTCCAAAACGATGGCGGGTATAAAATGATTGAAATTGGAGCTAAGGAATTTATGTGCATTGGCGCCAATCCGCCATATGATCATCCGCATATTTTCCTTGATATGGGTGGCGATGTTGAAAAAATTTGCCCTTACTGCTCAACCCTATATCGCTATAACCCAGCCCTTGGCCCAACCCAATCAAAGCCTGAAAACTGTTTTTACCAACCATTGGCAACAGCAGTTTAAAATGATCAATCCTCAATAATCTTGATGGTTATTGAGGATTTTCAACATATTAGACTTTAATATTTAGACGGTGTTTGTCTCATTACATTTAAGTAATCTAGTTGCAAACACACATGTCCTTTATATGTGACGCCAAAACCATGCCAATCAAAATATATATTATTTAAAATTTCTATTTTGGATTGAACATCCAATAGGAGTAGCAATTGGCTATCTAAAATTTGGCGCAGATATGTAACAATAATAAAGATAGGTAAAATTATGTCCGACAAAGCCAAAATTATCATTTCAGGCGCAGGTATAGCTGGCATGGCAAGCGCACTCGCATTGGCAAAAAACGGATATAAAATTGCAATTTATGAAAAAGTTGCCAAACTTGCAGAAGTTGGCGCAGGATTACAGCTTGCACCCAATGCCACAAGACTATTGCGTGACTTTGATATTTTGGACGACATTCAAAAATCTGGCGTTGAACCCGACACCATCATGATGAGAGATGGCCGCAAAGATGATCTTCTTAGCATGCTGCCAGTTAAAGAAGTATCGTTAAACCGGTGGAAAGCGCCTTACGTCACCATCCACCGCGCCAATCTGCAAAAAATCCTCTATGACGCCCTTTTAAAAAATCCTCTTATAGACATCTATTTAGATCATGAAATTGTCGATTATAGCGGCTCACTCGATCAAGGCTATAATGTCACACTAAAACAAGGCGAGACAACAACAACGGTCAATGGTGATCTTTTGGTCATAAGCGATGGTGTCTGGTCCCAGTTGCGCCAAAAGCATTTAAAAGAAAAATCACAATTTTCTGGTTATATTTCTTGGCGTGCAACCCTGCCCTTTGACCAAGTACCCGCTGATTTTATGGCTGCAAATAAAAAGCCTACCATTGGCGTTTATATGCATGGCGATGGTCATTTCATTACCTATCCAGCAAAGCCAAATGAAGTTTATAATTTTGTTGCCATTACCGCTGGCGAAAATCCGGGAGAAAGCTGGAGCAAAACTGGCGACAAAGCCAAGCTATTAAGCCATTTTTCTAGCTGGCATAAAAATATCAAAGATATTATGCAACAGGCAGATGATTGGACCTATTGGCCCTTATTCAAAATGCCAAGCCTGCGTTTTCATGGCATTAACAATGAAATATTTGTTGGTGATGCCTCCCATGCCGTTACGCCGTTTGCCGCGCAAGGTGCGGCCATGGCTATTGAAGATGCTGCAACCCTTGCAAGCGCACTTTTAAAACACAAGGATTTTGAGAGCGCTATTACAACTTATGAGACAGCCCGCAATGAAAGATTAACAAGAGTTGCTAAACGCGGTGATTTTAATCGCTTTGTTTATCATGCTAGCGGACCAGTTGCGCTGGCACGCAACCTTTTTATGAAAATACGCCCGCAAGAAAAATTCTTAACTGACCTTGATTGGCTTTATAATTTTGATGCTAGAAATATCTAATACTTGCAACTGGGGCGCCGTTAGCGATTGTAATAATGATCGGTAACGGCTCCCAAACGATTCATAAATGAGCAATTATTAATTAAGCGATTCACATAAATAGCGCTTTAAAAGGCTTAGAACGCGCTTTTTTTACCTTAAAGCATCAAAAAGCAAACAAACCAAAGCAAATTCCACGATTTTTATACACATATAACCCACTGTTTTTATTTTGCTTTTAATTTTTTTAATTTTTTTTCAAAAAAAAGTTCGTTTTGCCCTTTGCTAGTTAAAAATAGAGTGCTATAGGAACGTGCGCTGTGGTCATGTAGATTAAAGCATGTGCGGATGTGGCGAAATTGGTAGACGCACCAGATTTAGGTTCTGGCGGGAGACCGTGGGGGTTCGAGTCCCTCCATCCGCACCATTTTAAAAGACCACAAAAAGAATTTTGCGGTATTCCAACTTGTTGGGTACCGCAGTTTTGTATTTACAGGTACGATGCATTTATTGATACAAATTGCATTCCATAGCAAAGATTTCACTTAGATTTCATTGCAAATAGATTTCATTGGATGCAAAATATCTACATTAATGCAGAATTTTGATTGAAATGAACAGCATTTAAAGCATGTTCTAAAAGAAGTGAAGGTTGTGTAATGCAGGTTACCGAGACGCTTAATGAGGGACTGAAGCGCGAAGTTAAAATCGTGGTTCCAGCCAAGGATTTGAAAGCGAAGCTTGAGGAACGTCTTTTAGACGCCAAGGACAAGGTTCAGTTAAAGGGTTTTCGTCCAGGCAAAGTGCCTGCAGAGCATATTCGTAAAATGTATGGTCGTTCATTTATGGCAGAAGTTGTAAATGAAATTCTCAATCAAACACCACAAAACATCTTGGCAGAGCGCAATGAGCGTTCAGCAACTCAGCCTAAGGTCACTATGAGTGAAGATGAAAAGGACGCAGAAAACGTTCTTTCTGGTAAGGCTGATTTCGAATTCACCATCAATTATGAAATTCTACCAACAATTGATGTTAAAGATTTTTCTGGTATTTCAATCACTCGTGATGTTGTTGAAATTCCTGCTGAAGAAGTTGAACAGCAAATTGAACGCATTCTTTCTTCAACCCGCAATTTTGCAACAAAAGACGGCGCCGCTGAAGATGGCGATCGCGTAACTATCGATTTTCTAGGTAAAATTGATGGTGTTGCATTTGATGGTGGCGCAGCTGAAGATACTCAGCTTGTTCTTGGTTCAAAAAGCTTCATTCCTGGTTTTGAAGAACAATTAATCGGTATTAAAGCTGGCGAAGAAAAAGTTATTTCTGTAACTTTCCCAGAAGACTACAATGCAGCTCACCTCGCTGGTAAAGTTGCAACTTTTGATATTAAAGCAAAAGAAGTTGCTGCACCTGATGCGCTTGTTATTGATGACGAAGCTGCAAAAAAACTTGGCATTGAATCACTTGACCGCCTACGTGAAATCGTACGCGAACAGCTTGAAGGCCAATATGGTGAAATTACCCGCCAAAAAGTAAAGCGTCAGATTCTTGATGCCTTGGATGGTGATTATAAGGTTGAAACACCTTCAACTTTGGTTGAAGCAGAATTCAACAATATTTGGTACCAAATCACAACAGAACTACAGCAAGCTGGCCGTAGTTTTGAAGATGAAGAAACAACAGAAGAAGAGGCCCGCGCTGAATATAGCAAGCTTGCTGAACGTCGCGTGCGTTTGGGTCTTGTACTTTCAGCAATTGGTGAAAAAGCTGAAGTTAAGGTATCTGAAGAAGAATTGCAGCGTGCAATCTATGCACAATTGCAACAATATCCTGGTCAAGAAAAAGAGATCATGGAATTCTTCCGTCGTACCCCTGATGCAGTTGCTAATTTGCGTGCGCCTATTTTTGAAGAAAAAGTTATTGATCATCTTTTAAGTCAGATCAATGTGACCGACAAAAAAGTTTCTCCTGAGGAATTGGTTGCATCGGCTGAAGAAGAAGAAGAAAAAGCCGCAGCTAAGCCAAAAAAGAAAGCTGCAGCAAAGAAAAAAGATGCTGACGCAGATGCAAAGCCAGCAGCTAAGAAAGCTGCTAAAAGCGAAGAAGCTGATGGAGAAAAAGCTGAAAAAGCCAAAGCTCCTCGCAAGGCTCCTGCAAAAAAAGCAGCTCCTAAAAGCGAATAATAAAAAGCCCGGTTTTACCGGGCTTTTTATTAAGCAGTTAATTTGTGATTGGTTTATTCAATGCCGCGCTGAATTATAGCCGACCGATTAAACCCAGCATTAAAGTTTGGATATTTGT
The DNA here is from genome assembly GCF_014117425.1 of Bartonella sp. HY038. Taxonomy (NCBI): domain Bacteria; kingdom Pseudomonadati; phylum Pseudomonadota; class Alphaproteobacteria; order Hyphomicrobiales; family Bartonellaceae; genus Bartonella; species Bartonella sp. HY038. The sequence continues at coordinate 1,035,150 of NZ_CP059725.1, read as the reverse complement.
ATAACAATATTATCTGTTTTTAATGACTAAGGCATATTAAATACAGCAAAAAATAGCGTGTAAAAAAAAGCCAGCAATTTCTTGCTGGCTTTATTTTTATTTTAAATTTGCCTTATCCAAACCATATAAGTGGTCTAAGGAACCCGGCGTCATTTTGGACGCAATCATAAGCCGGTTCCAACTATTAATCACAGCTATTACAAAGATTAACTGGCCTATTTCATCGTCATTAAAGTGCAATTGCATTTTTGAATATAATTCGTCTTCAATACCATTTTCACCAAGCCTAGTGAGTTGCTCAGTCAACTCTAAGGCTATCTTTTCCCGCTCTGAAAACAGTGTAGATTCACGCCAAATTGGAATATGCAACAAACGCAATTCACGCTCGCCATCGATTTTAGCTTCTTTAACATGCATATCGAGACAAAATGCACAATGATTGAGCTGGGAACTATAGATATAAACAAGATGCTTCAATGTCTTATCCATGCTTGAACCACTTGTTTTATTGGACAGCTCAGTCATAGCTTTTGCTAATACTGGCTGGGTTTTGAATAAATTTACTCGATTTGACATAGTTACACCTCAAAAAAATGATCAATTTGCTTCAAGCCATGGGCTAAAGCCGTGTCACGTGTTTTTGCGTCTTGAGTACCCTCAATACGAAAATTCGTTAAATCTTTAATGCCTATATACTCCAAGGCGACCCGCACATATGGCGTAAACTGGTCATCACTTACAAAGGGGCCGGCTGAAAAAATACTTCCAGTTGAAAAAACACAAAAGGCTTTTAAGTTATGAACCAACCCTGTTTTGGTACCATCCGATTTAAATGCAAAAGTGCGACCCGCCCGTGTTACATGGTCAAACCATGCCTTTAACACCGATGGTAATCCAAGATTATAGATTGGCGAGGAAATAACCAAAATCTCATGGTTAAATAGCTGATCAACCAATTCATCTGATTTTTTTAGCAGCTCCCACTGCGCCTCGTTACGCAGTTCAGGTTTGGTAAAAATGGCCGTTATCATTGCACTATCTAAGTGCGGCAGTGGATTTTGGGCTAAATCAATAATTGTTTCCGAAATATCGGGGTGTAAAGCCTTTAGTTTATCCACCAAATACGCTGATGCTTTGCGAGATGAAGATCCTTCTAAATCTTGGCTCACCTTAATATGAAGTAATCTCATAATTTTTCCTTTAATATAAATCGCGATATAAATGATAACCAGTGGTTGTGTAGCCCACCTGTTGGTAAAATTTTTGCGCTGTTTTATTCGTCAATCCAGTATCAAGCACCATACGCTGACACCCTTTTTCAAAGGCCAGTTTACCCAAACTATCGAGTAAATTTTTTGCATATCCCTGCCCGCGTACAGTTGGATGGGTGATAAGATCATCGACATAACAAAATCGACCATGGATAAAATTTTCCATACAACGATATCCAGCTAATGCGAGCGGCATGGTAGCGTTAGTAACTCCCAGCAATGCAAAGCCTTGCTGCTGTTGACGTTGCACCTGTACTATAAAAGCTTCTTTGCTTAATAGTTTTGGACGCAACATCGCCATTAGATCAAAGCACTGCAATATTTCGCTTGGTGTGCTGTAATGCGTTATTTCCATAATTTCTCCGGTTTAAGCTAAATTGAGTTGCACAATTTAAACTGCTAAGTCATATTAGAAAGAGCCAAAATAAACAAAAAAAGGTAGGACATGATTGTGGGCTACAAAAGCATTTATGAGCGGTACCGAAATGAAATCAGTATTGGCAATCTTAAAGCGGGCGATCGCGTACCATCGATTAGAGTTTTAGCAAGTGGATTGAATGTCGCGCGTAAAACTGTAGAATCCGCTTATGAAATACTTGTTGGGGAAGGCTATTTGGTAAGCCAAGGCGCTAAAGGCACCTTTGTGAACCCAGAACTTAATATTGAAGTTGCTTTAAATAGCAACACTAATGGCGCAAAGAGTGAATTTGCACAAAAAAGCAACTTACAGCCCAAGCATTTGCGCCTTGGAATTCCAGCCCTTGAAAGCTTTCCTTATAAAAAATGGCTTTTACTTTGAAAAAAGCTGCCCGTAATATGGATGAAAATGATCTTATCATGCCACCTTTTATGGGCTATCAGCCATTAAGAGAGAATATTGCCAGCTATCTTAATATCTCTCGCGGGCTTAACTGCTCGCCCGAGCAAATTTTTATAACAAGTGGTTACCGCGCCAGCTTGCGGCTTATTTTTGCGGTACTATCCACACCTAATGATACGGTTCTTTTTGAAAATCCGGGATATTTTATTGCGGCCCAATTCCTCAAACTTATTATCCCAAAACTTCATTATATTCCAATAGATGATAAGGGGCTAAACACAGACTATCTATTAAAGCATCATAGTGATGCAAAATTTGCGCTTGTCACACCGACCCATCAAAGCCCAACAACTGTTTCAATGTCTTTACCACGAAAACAGCGACTATTAGAATGGGCTTCTAATAAAAAAAGTTGGATTATTGAAGATGACTATGATGGCGAATTTCACTTTAAACGAAAAATAATTAGCGCATTAAAGAGTATCGATGCCCATGATAGAGTTATTTATACTGGTTCCTTTAGCAAAACCATAATGCCTGCCTTGCGAGCTGGTTATATCGTTATGCCGAAAGAAACAATAAAGCTATTTATGCAAATTGGTAACATCTATGAAAGTGGTATGCCGCTTTTTACCCAAAAAGCACTTTCTTTATTTATGAGTGAAGGCCATTTTTATCGCCATATTAAAAAAATGCGTACGCTTTATCAACAACGCCGCGTTATTATGGAGGCTGCATTAAAGCAAGTTTTAGGTGATATCTTGAATATAGAATTAACCGATGGTGGCATGCACATAATTGCTTACCTTAAACGAGGCAGCAAAGATCAAGAGCTAGCACAATTATGGCAGCAACACGGGTTAAAGGTATCTCCCCTATCTCATTGGTATAAAGGTGAACCAGATAAATATGGCTTAATTATTGGTTACACCAATGTACTCAGTTTAGAACAAGCAATCAACCAATTGGCTAAAGTTGCAAATGAAAGCCGCATAATTGCCCAATAATTAAAACGCTGATAAGCGATAGAATTACTGAGGTAGAATGTTATTCTCTTTTGCTAGCTTCAGCATCGCACCATCAACTTCGTCAAGAATTTTAGTAAAATCGAGCTTATCCTCAAAATCATCTAATGGATTACCATTTTCTAACTCGTTAGGAGAAAGCTTATTTACCATTTCAAATAAGGATTTTGCTTTTTGCAAATCAGCTTCAAGATTTTGTAAATTTAACCTTTTAAACGCTTCAAGCAATGCTGGAACTTCATTTGGATTATGATCAAAATATTGGTAAAATCCGCCATTTGAAAATTGTGCCGAAAATAAATTGAGTGCAAAAATATCACGATAAACGCTTGGCCAATTTTCTCTTGTGCCAAACCTATCTTGAAGAAGAAATAAATTTTCAGCCAAAATATTCATGCGATCCTTTTCTGTCATCGATTGAACAATGTTTTTGTACCAATCATGAAGCTGGTCATTTTGACAAATATCATCGCGCAATGCCTTATAAATAGCGATAGGCTTTGGAAAATCCCTTAACTTATCTTTTGCTTGTAAGACATCAGAATGCGTTGCATAAAGCGCTGCATAGCCTAATGTATCTTTTTCAGGGCCACCACCTAATAATTTTCTGTCTTGCTTACGTTGGTCTAAATGCATTTTTTTATAACCATCTGGGGCTTCCTCACCCATCATAGCATCTAATTTTTTTAAAAAGGCCTGATCAAGTTCAGCCTGTGTTGCCGGAATAATAAAATGCTTAATGGTTTTTTCTGATAGGTCAAATTTTTGATAACGGCTGCCAAAAGCGTCCATAGCAGACTGGAATTGGCGTGCTGCATCCTCCATATTTTGCCGCTGTAATGCGCGCCCAATATAGGGGGCAAAATCTGAATCATTACTTTGAAAATAATTGACCACGGTTTGATAACGCAAGAAAACAAACAACCAATAAAGATCTTGTACATCGTCAGGATAAGCCAATATTTTATCAACCGGCGAGGATTTGCTATCGTAAAAGCTAGGATTTACATGATAGCCATGCATGTCCCAGGTTAAAATGAGGAACTTAGAATTTAACACCTCATCAAGGCTAATATATTTTAGATCATCAAAGGTAATGGCATCGCCTTTGGGATCAAAATAAACGGTGCATTCTTTGGCTATTGCAGTGGAATTGCCGCCACTTGTAATGACTGCCCCAGCAAGCAAACGTGTTAATATTTTTAAAATTTTCAATGTGAACCTCTTTCGTCCTTACATGGAATTTCCAAATTTTCACACAATACCAACCGCCCCCCAACCAAAAAGCAAAGATATTGTCAACGTGGAAGAATATTATGGTTACGGGCAATGACTGTCATCGCATCGTCGAGCTTATCCAATAAATCATGGATGTTTACTTCCTTGGCAAAATTGCAAAAAGGTGCTGTTTTCATGATATCATGAAAATATATTATTTTGTCTTTATCGCGCTCAACATAAAATCTACTAATTTTTTGAAGTGATTGCTCATAAAGCTCCTTTGCATCGCCTATAAATTTAGCCAATTCATCAAGACCGTTTTGGCGCAATGCATTGTACAACGCCAATACGGTTTCACCTTTTTGATTATAAATATACTGACCAAGGCTGCCATGCACAATTTCAGTGTAAAATATTTCAATTAGATATAAAGATCGGTAAGGCGGCGGCCAATTTTGCCAATCCCCTAAATTTTCCTCAAAGCTAAATAGATTTTGAACTAAGCAGATGGCTCGTTGCTTATCAGAAATAATTTCAACCCGCTTTTCGTACCAATTTCTTGCCTCTGCACTGACACAAATATAATATCGCATAGCATGATAGAGTTGCTGAGAGCATGGAAATGCCTGTAAAACACTAGGTGTAACTGCCTTGCGAATTTCTTCCTCAATGACATCATTGGTCATTTCTTCACTGCCGGTAATTAGGAGATTATCTGAATCCTCCTGCGAAAATCCTATTAGATTACGATTCCTGTGATTAAAACCACTATATCGGCTACCAAAAACTTGCATCATTTTATAAAATATATCAGCTATTTCCGGCATATTTAATCGAATTAAGGCCTGATGTGTATATGGCGCAAAATCTGAAGCTAATGATTGGAAATAGTCAATGATGCTATGATGGCTAGCTATGCAATATAACCAATACAGGTCCTGCTCATAAACAGGCCGCTTAAAAAAAGCGTCACTTAACCTTTTATAATTATTTAATGATGCTTTACTTCTATCAAAAGATCTATAGGCTGCCAAATACGCTGTAAAAAGCTCATGCTCTAAATCATGAAATATAATTCGAATAGTTTCATCAAAATTCAAATTCTTCAAATCATCGAAAGTGGCTGTTTTGTCCCTTGGCACATAATAAATTGTGCATTCTTTTGGTGCGTCGAAGCCCATTGTTTACTCCAAATTACGGTGAAATAAGCTTATTATCCAAAACAAGTTTAAGAGACGCATCATCAATTTTGTCATCCAACTCATCAACATCAATTTTAGATTCAAATTCAGCCAAAGGTTGCCGCAGTAATTCGTACACTTTTATAAAATCTTGGGGAGAGCTTGTATTATATTTCTGTTTTAATTGCTCGAATTTGTCATGCAGAGATTTAGCTTCCAATACAATAGGAATGATGTCATCAAGATTGGATGATTTTAACGCCTTTAGAAGGTTAGGAAAATCTTCAGATGAAGAATTATCAAAATATTGACTTATGCCGCCATTTCAAATTTCAATTTGAAATAAATAAAGCGAAAAGATATTTTGGTAATAAATTGGCCAACTTTCACGCGGGCCTAGATCATTTTTTCTAGTAATTAATTTATGCTGTATAAACCACAAATGAGCCCTATCGGTTTGGGCGTTATAGGTGGTTAAATACCAATTCTTTAAATGTGGATTATTGCAAATTTTGTCATGAATTGCTTTATAAATTTCATTTTGGCTTGGAAAACCATCTAACAATTTTTGTGCTGCGAAAGTTTGTGGATGCTGTTGATAAAAAAGGTTATATTCCATCATATTACGGCGTTGATAGCTAATCTTATCGCCATCCATTTTCTTGGTTAATTCTCGCTGTTTTAATACAGCCTCCTTATATTTTAGCCCTTCTGCACTATTATCATAAGCCGCCATCATTTTAAGAAAAATTTCATCTAACTCTGCCTCGCGAACCGGAATTGGAAAGTTTTCAATGCTTTTTTTGCTTGCATCAAAACCTTGATAGCGATTGCCAAAAGCTTCCATTGCTACAGCAAACTGCTGTGCCATATCATCCAAATTTTGGCGTTTTAAAGCTCTTAAGATATAAGGTGCAAAGTCAGAATCCCGCCCAGAGAAAAAGGTTTTAACGTCGGCTGAGGAAGCAATACTATATAACCAATAAATATCTTGCACATCATCTGCTAAGGATAGGATTTGTTTATCCGCTTGAAGTTCCGGCGCGCTTAACGACTCCGGCGGCAAAGGAGCAAAATATTGCACATTCCTCGCTACAGTTAAATAATGAAATTCTCCATTTATAAATTCATGCATACTTATATGTTTTAAACTATCAAAATCTAACTTAACAAATGTTGGAAGATAATAAATTTCACATTTTTCTTGCGCATTGCTTGTCATAGTTCCACCAAGAACAAGAGCAATAATAGAAAAAATCTGAAAAAATTTTAATATTTTATGCATAATCATTTCTCACTTTATTAGTGTTACAGATGATATAAAATATGCTTTTAATTAAATTTGAAGAACCCGTCTTTTGTTTAAAGTAAACGATATAGACATAAAGGAAAATTGTATATTAAAAAAAGTTTTATTATTAACAATGCTTGATAGTGCTAAACCTAGCTATACTAGCATAACAATTTTGTGTCTTTTCAAGTGAAGTAATAGTGACAAAACATATTTTAAAACCCAAATCCGCGGCAACATTATTGATATTAAAAGCTATAGATGGCAAGCCATTTGTATTGATGGGAAAACGCCATGAAGCGCATAAATTTATGCCGGATTTTTATGTTTTTCCCGGCGGCAAAATGGATCGTGCTGATTTTAGCCATCTTTACTCTACGTCACTTCATGAGCGTGATATAAAATTGATGCGCAGTGAAAAAAAACATTTTACAGAAAAACACGCAAATGCTTTGGCATTATGTGCCATTCGGGAAACACAAGAAGAAACAGGGCTTCTTATTGGCGTAAAATCCAAGGCTCCGTTAAGAAAAAGCATAAATTCTGCTTGGCGCATTTTTCAAAATCAACAACTGCTGCCTAACCCATCTGCGTTACATTATTTTGCAAGGGCAATTACCCCAACTGGGCATATTAGGCGGTTTGACACACGTTTTTTTCTAACCTTTGCAGAAAATATCAGCAATATTGATGAAATGCAGCCATCAAGCGAATTATCCGATTTACAATGGGTTGATTTGTTTTCGCCGCCAAACATCAAAATTCATGACATCACAAAACAAATCATCGAAGATACAAAAGATTGCATAACGCCCAACATGGCGTTAAAGCAATGTCATCCAGTTACGCTATATTATAGCGCGAGGGGAAGACATTATAGAAAGGTTCGATTTAGCTGATGACTTTTGAAACGGATAGCCAAAGCGAAAACCATGCCATGCGGGCAATCATTGCGGCGATAGCGACAATTGCTGCGGTAGGTATAGCAATTGGCCTTGGAACGCCCCTTATTTCAGCAATGATGTTGGATCATGGTATTTCTGAAAGTATTATTGGTTATAGCGGCACGATTGGCGGTCTGGCCACCATTATTGCTGCAGCTTGTACATCAAGAATCGCGCTAAAGTTTGGCGTTATCAAACCGATTTTAGTCATGCTTATTGTTGGCGCTTTAAGCTTTTTAGGGTTTTATTGCTTTCAAGGCCTATGGGTTTGGTTTGTCTTACGTTTTACCTTGCATTTTGCTATGACGATTATGTTCATTCTATCAGAATTTTGGGTCAATAGTTCAGCACCACCAGCAAGGCGTGGGGCGATTCTTGCCATTTACGCGGCGACTTTTGGTTTTGGTTTTTCGCTAGGGCCAATTTTGTTTTCCTATGTTGGCAGCAAAGGCTTTTTACCGTTTGGTATTGGGTGCTTGCTTATTGCCCTTGCCAGCATTCCCATTATGTCAGCATGGAAATTAAGCCCTAATTTCAAAGACAGCGAACACGTGCCATTTTTGCCATTCATTTTCAAAGTGCCAACATCAACCATGGCGGTGCTGGTTTATGGTGCAGTTCAATTGGGTGCGGTTACCTTAATCGCGCCATTTTCATTAAATTTGGGCTATAGTGAAGCACAAGCTGGACATTTTTTAACCCTGCTTGCTTTAGGCAATGTGCTGCTTTTGGTACCAATTGGCATGATTAGCGATCGATTGCCCGACCGCCGCTATGCTTTGGCTGGTTGCGCAACTATTGGCCTTATTGGCACTTTACTCGTGCCATTCATCATGCACCAATATTATTTACTTGGGGCGGTTTTATTTGTGTTAGGTGGTGTATCAGCTGGCCTTTATACCATTGGCCTTGCCCAATTGGGCGCAAGACTCAAAGGCAGCGATCTTGCTGCCGCCAATGCCGCTTTCATTTTTTGCTATGGTATTGGCATGCTAATTGGCCCATCGATCATTGGACAAGCTATGGAAATCTTTCCCGTAACCGGTTTTTCCATGGCAATGGCACTTTTTTTCGGTCTTTATGTCGCTTTAGTTGTAATAAGATTGGTTGTAAGGTTAACACGCTCTTGACTTTTTATCCTGAATGCTTATTGTCGCGACAAAATCGTCTTAGGCCACGGGTCATTCAGGCGGTGTGGTGATTCAAATAGACAGGATTCTCTATTATGGCTAAAGCTAATACAATCAAAATCAAGCTTTTGTCGACGGCAGAAACCGGCTTTTTCTATGTAACAACAAAGAACAGCCGTACAATGACCGATAAGATGACAAAGCGCAAATATGATCCAATCGTAAGAAAACACGTTGAGTTTCGCGAAACAAAGATCAAGTAATTTTTATAAATTATGTTTAAAAACACGGCTTTTAGCCGTGTTTTTTTATGTCTAAAATAAATCTTTAATTCTATAAAATGCTGCCCATTACAGTTGTGAAACAATCAAACTGTCTTTATCAAAGCTACAAGGCTTTGTGGCACTATTGGCAACGCTAAAAGGTGAGACTTAACAATCAACCTCAAATTGCAAGCCATTATAGGCTGGCTCGACATAATCTGGCGTTTCGCGCAAAACAGTGCGATAATCAAGATAAATATGCATATGGGTTAATATGGCACGTTTTGGCCGCAAATAATCAATCCAATCCAAAGCCTGCGAAAGTGAAAAATGGCTTGGATGTGGTTGATATTGCAAAGCACCTATAATAAGCACATCAAGATCAAATAGCTTAGTTAAACTTTCTTCAGGAAAGGCACTCACATCGGTGCAATAAGCGACATTCCCCATACGAAAACCAAGCGAGTGAATATCGCCATGGGTTTGCAAATGGGTTTGAAACTCTAATTCACCCCCTGCCCCATTAATTTTAAAATGATCATAGGGGCCAATTTGATGGGCGCGTAATATGGGTGGATAGTTTGACCCCGTTGGTGTTTTAAAACAATAGTCAAAGGCTTCATGTAAGCGATTTAACGTGGCAGCATCGCTATAAATATCAATTAGCTTATTTTGTGCAATGCCAAAAGTGCGCAAATCATCAATGCCATGAATATGATCTGCATGGGGATGGGTATAAACCACGCCATCAAGATTGGTGATGCCAGCATCAATGGCTTGAGAGCGAAAATCAGCCCCTGTATCAATGACAATGCTGGTTGTGCCCATTGCGCTAACACGCTCTACCAATAGCGAGGTGCGATAGCGGAGGTTTTTAGGCTCTAAGGGATCGCAAGAACCCCAATCACCATTTGGTCGCGGCACCCCTGGCGAGGAACCGCAGCCTAAAATGGTAAATCGCAATTTATCTTTTGCAGATATTTCAGTCATCCTATTTTGTTTAACCAATCACAGCATTTTTGAAAAAAGCCGAAATGCATTATCGGTTGTAATTTCAGCCAATTCTTCATAGCTAAGAGAGCGCAGCTCGGCCAAAACTTCCGCCGTTTTCACCACATAAGAAGGCTCATTGCGCTTGCCACGATAAGGAACTGGCGCAAGGTAAGGCGCATCGGTCTCTACCAATAATTGCTGCAACGGCACAATTTTTGCAACCTCGCGAATTTCTGGTGCGCCCTTAAAGGTCAATATTCCTGAAAAAGATAAATAGCCGCCAAGCTCAATGCCTGCCTTTGCCAATTGCATACCAGAAGAATAGCAATGCAAAATAAACTTGAATTTTCCCTTTGCCATTTCTTCACGCAAAATCGCTTCCATATCTTCATCGGCATTACGGGAATGAATGACCAATGGCAATTCACTGCGTCGCGCTGCATCAATATGATGAAGAAAGCTCGCTCTTTGTTGCTGTGGTGTTGCATAGTCATAATGATAATCAAGACCAGCTTCACCAATCGCAACCACCTTTTCATGGCTAGTTAATGCCAATAGGTCTTCTGCGGTAATATCGGGTTCTTCATGGGCGCTATTGGGATGCGTCCCTACGGAGCAAAAAACATGCTCATATTTTTCGGCAATGCGAATGATCCGATCAAATTGGCGCACATGGGTAGAAATTGTCACCATGCGCTTAACACCAGCTTGATGAGCGCGTTCTATTACCTCATCAAGCTCGGGAGCAAAATCATCAAAATCGAGATGACAATGGCTATCAATCAACATAATTTAACCCTCAAGCTCTTCAAGCTTATAACGTGGGAAAATACCGCTTGGACTTGGCAATGCAGTTCCCGGCGCAATCCACTGGCTTGCAACATCGCTTAACATACGATGATCTTCGCCAATGTTTAAAAGTTCAAGCAATTTGTCGATTGATGCGGGCATAAAGGCCTGCAAAGGAATTGCCACACGGCGCAATATTTCAGCGGTTACATAAAGGACAGTATCAGCACGTGCTGGATCCGTTTTGCGCAAAGCCCAAGGCTCTTCACCCGCAAAATAGCGATTAGCATCAGAAATGACCGCAAAAATAGCTGTTAACGCCAAATGCGGCGCCTGCTTTGCCATTGCGTCACGAGCAGTGTTAACCACTTCGCTAGCCTTATCTAAAATCTCACTATCTTGCGCTAATAACTCACCCTTATTTGGCACTTTTCCATCGCAATTTTTAGCAATCATTGATAAAGAGCGCTGGGCAAGATTGCCAAGGTCATTGGCAAGATCGGCATTAATGCGGTTGATAATCGCGGTATTGTTAATAACGCCATCTTGGCCAAAGGATACCTCACGCAAGAGGAAATAACGAATGGAATCAACGCCATATTGCGCAGTAATTGCAAAAGGATCAATGACATTACCAACCGATTTTGAAATTTTTTCACCGCGCATGAGCAAAAAGCCATGGGCAAAAACCCGCTTAGGCAATTCAATACCAGCAGACATTAAAAAAGCTGGCCAATAAATAGCATGGAAGCGAACAATATCCTTGCCGATAATGTGTGCATTGGCTGGCCAAAACCCAGCACGCGGCGCATTTGGATCTGGATAGCCTGTTGCGGTTAAATAATTGGTAAGCGCATCAAGCCAAACATACATGATATGTTTAGAATTACCCGGTACTGGAACACCCCAAGAAAAATTGGTCCGCGAAACTGATAAATCACGCAAGCCAGAGCGCACAAAGCTCATAATTTCATTGCGCCGCTCATTGGGCCCAACAAATTCAGGGTGCTTTTCATAATAATCTAACAATTTATCTTGATATTTTGACAAGCGGAAGAAATAGCTTTCTTCCTCGTTCCATTCAACTGGTGAACCAACTTCTGTTTCGCGGCGAATACCATCTTCACCAACGATCGTATCTTTTTCATCATAATAGGCTTCTTGACGAACCGAGTACCAGCCAGCATAGGTATCAAGATAAATATCACCATTATCTTCCAAAATTTTCCATAAGGTCTGACAAGCGTCATAATGGCGTTTTTGGGTGGTGCGGATAAAATCATCATTAGAAATATTCAATGATGCTAGCATTTCTTGGAAAACGGCTGAGTTTTTATCGGCCAATTCCTGCGGAGTGATGCCCAATTTTTCCGCTGTCTGCTGCATTTTCAAACCATGCTCATCCGTGCCCGACAAGAAAAAAACATCCTTGCCGTCAAGGCGCTGAAACCGCGCCATACTATCGGTTGCAATAGCATTATATGCATGGCCAATATGTGGCTCGCCATTAGGATAATAGATTGGTGTCGTTATATAATATTTTTCACGCATTTAACTTCAGTCTTCATTATCTTACGGCGCACGCTCAAATAGCGGCCCGAATGGTTGCAATATTTTAAAATGGCTACAAAATTGGGTGAACAAGCCTTATTGCTGTTATCTTCCTATTGTTTTTGCAACCCTTGGCATAATCTTTTCAATCAATATTGAATAGTTTTTCAACTAAGGTCAGCGATGATTTTTATCATGATTATCTGACGAGACAAGATTAGAAACATTATCGCCTTTTCTTTAAAGACATAATGCTAGATTTTGCCTTTGTCACCTAAAAAGATAATATAATTCTATGATTAACCCAAACAGTCGTTCAAATTTTGATGTAGTTTTTGCAAGAGAACAAGGATAGATTGCCTTTTATCGAGATTATAGGCAGTGGCATCACGTATTTGTTGCTCAATCTCATTCCAGAATTGTGATAGTTTTTCACCCGTTACTAAATCGCCACCAATGGCTTTATCACGCGACAATTGCGCCACACGATCAAGCACATAATCAATAAAAAACGAAAATTGCACTTCGGCATCTTTGGCAGATAACACGCTGGCAAGCTTAAAAGCACCATCAACTGAAAATACCTTATTGTTTAAAATATCTTCAACTGCATGGATAATATCAAGCCCGCCATAAGCTAGCATTAAAGCCGCCTTACGAACGCTTCCTTCAGAATTGGCAATTAATTCGTCATTATCTTGCATTTGTGCAGATCCATTATCAAAACCTGCAGCGTGACCTAATGCCACTTGTAAATCATTATGATCCAATGGCTTAAACATAATTGCCTGACAACGCGAACGAATGGTGGGCAAAAGTCGCCCAGCATTATGGGAAATAAGCATAAAAATAGTGCGCTTTGGTGGCTCTTCCAAAGTTTTTAACAGCGCATTAGCACCATTTCTATTCATATCATCAGCAGAGTCGATAATGACAATGCGCCAATCATTATTAGACGAAGTTTGCTGTAAAAAATGGGTAATCTTACGAATATCATCAATAGTGATTGCCCCACGAAATTTTTGTGTTTTAGGGTCAAACGCCCGTGATATATGCAAAAGATTAGGATGAGCACCTTGGGCAATTTTGCGCCAAATATTTTTATTTTCAAAATTTATTGCAGCGTCATCATTGATAATATCACGAAGATCTTGCGCCATTATACTATCGGCAGCAATGTTTTTTGCCAATAAAATATAACCAAGGCGATAGGCAAGACTTGCCTTACCGATGCCCCTTGCGCCTTCCATTAATAGCGCGTGATGCAAGCGGTTTTCGTCCAGCATTTGCGCAAGAAACGCACGTTGCGCCTCATGACCGACAAAGAAAGTATTTTGTGCAGGACTGATGATTCCATCAATATCATCATATTGTGGAATACTAACAATGTCGTTCATTTTAACCTCAAATGTCACGCGGCGAAAATGCCTTCAACGCTTACTATAATAGCTTAATACTTTCATGAAGCAAAAACCCTATTTTAATAATTGTGTTTGATGTAATTTGTGCTCGACATTAGACAAAATTTCATTGGCAATTTGGTCTATATCGCCCTCTGCATCAATAATCACGCAGCGATCTGGCTCTTTTTGTGCAATATCAAGAAATGCCTGACGGCGATTTTCATGAATTAAGACATCATCTTTTTCAAACCGATCAACCGCACTATCTGCACTACGGCGTGAATTTGCTCGTGCTAAGCCCACTTCTGCCGGCAAATCAAGAATAAAAGTAATATTGGGCCGTATGTTTTTTATTGCGGCCTGTTCAAGTGCATCAACCGTTGTAGCAAGTTGCGGTGAAGCAGCACCCTGATAAACACGGGTTGAATCAATAAAGCGGTCACATAGCACAATTTTACCAGATTTTAATGCCGGCTCGATCAAAACATCAATATGGTCAGCTCTTGCAGCGGCAAACAAGGCTGCTTCAAGCGAAGCACCATATTTTTCGCCATAACCGCTTAGCAATACATAGCGCACCGCCTCTGCGCCTGCTGTGCCACCTGGCTCACGGGTAATGACCAAATCATAGCCCTTTTGTTCAAGTGCTTTTGCAAGGCGTTTTATTTGCGTTGATTTACCTGCACCTTCGCCACCTTCAAAAGAAATAAAAAAACCTTGCTGCAAAATACTATTCCTTCATTTCCTTAAAGACTTTTGATGGATTAAACTTTAAATATAAAAGAGTAAGAACCAATTAATTCCAATAAGCCCTAATCCAACCAATGGAAAGCTCATAAAGCGAATTTTTTGCCTTTTGGGTTAGGCTTGCCTCTGTCGCAGTTTCCCCCGTAAATACTGGCCGTTCAAGAATATTATCACCATTAAGCAAAATTTTAACCAAACCAACTTGTTTATTGGCTTCCACCGGTGCCGTAATTGGCCCTTCATAGCTAATTTTAGCCTCTACTTGTTTTATCTTAGTTTTTGGTATCAAGACAGCAACGACTTCATTAACCTTTAGGCCAATCGTGGTATTGTCGCCGCCAAATAGTTTGGCTTGCCCGATGTTTTCACCCTTATCAAAAACGAGACGACTTACAAATTCATTCATTGCCCAAGTGATAATACGTATTGCCTCTTCATTGCGCTCTTTTTCTTTGGACACACCAGCAAGTGCAAGAAATAACTTACGGTCATTTTTTTCAACTGATAAGAAAATCGAATAGCCCTGCCCCTGCGTAAAGCCATTAGCCATGCCAACAACGCCAATATTGGCCCCCACTAACGGATTGCGGTTACGCCGAAATATTTTGTTCCATTCAAAGGCTGGCTGGCTATATAGCGCTATCTGATCAGGATATTCTTTTTCTAAATAAGCAGCAAGCAATGCCAAATCTTTAAGTGTGGTATATTGCCCGTCTTGCGGTAGGCCAGTTGCATTGACAAAATGGCTATTTTTAAGACCAATTTCCGCCGCTCTCTCATTCATTTTATTAACAAAAGCTTCTTCACTACCAAATGCACCTTCAGCCAATGCAAGGGCCGCGTCATTGGCTTGTAGGACAATTAAGCCCTGCAACAAATTATTAACACTTACCTTGCTTTTTACCGCCGCAAACATTGTGGTTGTACGTGATGGTGCACCGCCGCGCCGCCACGTATCTTCGGAAATGATATATTCATCATCTAATGAAATTTTATTATGCTTAAGTGCATGTAAAACAACTTCTGCGCTCATCAATTTGGCAAGTGAAGCAGGCGCTATGCGACTATTGGCTTGTTTTTCAAATAAAACACTTCCAGTTTCTTTATCTACCAATAATGCCTGCGCCGCACTTGTTTCAAAATCTTTGCCCGTTATAGCTGAAAAAGCTGGCATGCTTAAAAAAACAAGCCAAAAGCAAACCAAAAATAGCGAAATAGCGATGAAAAATCGCCGATATAAATGATTGGTAAAATTTTTGCTTATTAATTTCATACCCCAATAGTCCCAATCATGTCGTACAATTTTATCTAAAAGTCGATATTTCACCATTCTTAGCGAGGCATTATTAATATTTTTTAAATTCAAACAATAATAAAGGCTGCGCGTCCTTTGACGCGCAGCCTTAAATAATTTTAGTAATTACTTAACATAAAACCAAGTTTTGTATTACAAGAACCTAATGATCTCTCACGATAAACGCATCATTTGCACCGGCTGACCATGCAGCATCAAGTGCTTCATCAAGATTGTTTTTTACCATGAGATTAGCAGAGTAAATTACATTGCCATTTTGGTCTTTATCTTCAACAAACTTAACATCACCAAAAGATTTGAGCTTTTGAGCAATTTCATTAACATCGTTTTTATTGGCAAAATTGCCCAAAGTAATAAATTCTTGTTTAGCGTGTGAATACGCACCTTCATCACGCAAAATTTGCGCAAAAATATCACTGTTGCGTCCTGATGCAATATATTCTTCAACATAGGCAGAGGTTAAACGCGGCGCTAAATTAAGAGCAGGCTTTGCTTCTGACAAATCAAAACTATCTTTTACCACAGCTTTAACGGCTTTTTCAGCTTCGTTATTCTTGTGATTATCTTCAATTGCAACAAAGGCAGCGGCAGAGTTTGCGTTTTGATTTGGCCCACGATAGGAAGCCAATAAATAACCGTCTTTACGGGGTTGCGCAGGTGCTGGCCCGATATAATCAACCTTAACATCAGCAACACCACGATTTGCAAAATGCAAAGTCTCAGCGGCTTTTTTAGAAAGATCAATCAAACGATTATGAGCAAAAGGCCCACGATCATTAACCCGTACAATGACTGATGCACCATTTTTTAAATTGGTAACCCTTGCATAGCTTGGCAAAGGCATAGTAGGATGAGCGGCAGTCAAATGGTTCATATCAAAGATTTCGCCATTTGCCGTTTTACGGCCGTGGAATCCTGCGCCATACCAAGAAGCGCGCCCTACTTTGCTATAACCAATTTCAGCCTTAGGGTAAAACCATTGACCATTAACCTTATAAGGCTTTCCAACAAAAACGCGCCCTGCTTTGCGAGCTATTTGGGCTTCGGCATTTTGAAAAATTTTTACACCAGGTAGCGGTGCACCATATTCTACATCTTTAACAGGTGTTGTACGTACTAATTCTTTCTCGCTTGGAAATAGCGGACCTGTAGAATTACAAGCTGTCAAACCAGCTACCAACACAACAAACCCTGTAAGCTTAACCGCTGTTGATGCGGAGCTTTGAGATAATTTTCGTAATTTTTGCTTCATGTTTCGTCCGCTCTGTAATGAAACCGCAACCAAATCGCAAACCCTAGCGATGAGGTTTTGTTGACGACCAACCAGAAACTAGCCGCATAGACACAAATTGTTTAAATCAAATAATGTTACAATTTGGTAACATATTGCGATTAGTGGTAGCAAGCACGCTTTCACGCTTATCAACAATGCTTTGACTGATACCTTTAAAACCCTAATATAAGCAATTGATTTTTAAGACAAATCAGCTAAAAAACTCTATTTTCGCTTTAAATTATAGTTAATATTTATCCCTTTGGAGCCTTAAGCTAAAATGTTATCATATAATTTAAAAAAGTTGAATAAATTGCCAAAATTTACCCACAAACACGAGCATTTTTTAAAATCACCTAAATGAATCATATAGTTGATCACGCAATGTAACAAATCAGTTTTATTGCAATTTTGCAAAATAGGCGTAATTAACCGTCAATATTATTGTATATGACTTCCAACACTGCAAAACTTCATCCTCCGCAAAAATGCTTATGATTTTGACCTAAGTCCAAATTTTGGAAAAAGCTGCAAAATAAAACCAATACCAAAAATATAAATACTGGTAATCATCAGACCTAACTTTGTCCAATAAGGCGCTTCAAGGTTATAAAACAATGCAACAACACCAAAGCCACACCACGCTAAAAAGACGCTTAAATTTAACGGCCGCAGGCGCACAACCCGAACTGGGTGGAGAAAATATATCGGCACAAAGGATAAAACCGCTGCAAACACAACAACACCAAAAGCCACCCACTCACCGGGCTCTAGCACGAAAAGCGCAAACACCACCATATTCCAAACAACAGGAAAGCCTTTGAAGAAATTTTCTTTTGTCTTCATTGCGGTATCGGCGTAATAGATTGCACTGCTAATCACAATGATCGCGCCTGATAAAAATGATAGCCCCTCGCCCATGAAGCCGCGTTGATAAAGCGCAAAGGCAGGAATAAGCACATAAGTGACGTAATCAATAATATTATCCAATAATTCGCCAGACCAAGTCGGCAAAACATATTTTACGTCCAGTTTTCTTGCTATCGGGCCATCAATCCCATCAACAAATAAAGCAAGCCCCAACCAGAAAAACATAGCTGTCCACTGTTTTTCAGACGCTGCAACAAGCGATAAGAAAGCTAAAAATGATCCCGATGCAGTTAAAAGATGTACCGAAAAGGCTCGCGCCTGTGGCATAGTTACCTTTTTTGCCAATAGGCGTTCTTTGCCATCTTTTATCTTTTCAGAAAAACTATTTTTCACGCGAGCATCATCCCTGTTTAATCCATCCACAAAAGCGGATCTTGCACTTTTAATAGTATTAAAGTGAAAGAGCTACAACAAAGAATTGTAATAAAGCAACCAATATTCATTTTTTAATCAAAGGCACCACCTTGTATAACAGCTTATCAAGTGCAAAACTAAGGTTTTATAACACAATCAAATCAAAATAGTCTCGAATGGTGTGATTACGGCATTAGCGCGCTAATATAGGTGTTTATGATAAATGTGGCACAAAATATCTATATAAAATATGCCCATTGGACAAAAGCTCCGTCAATCTTTGCTTTTTATTGCAAAAAATAAATGATAGATTGCCAAAATAATGAAATGAAAAGGATGCTGTCATGCAAGATGCCGATATTTCTCCCAACACCAAAAGCAAAATCGCCATTGTTGGCGCGGGACCTGCTGGAATGTTTGCGGCACTTAAATTGGCGGGACATTTTGATAATATTTTGCTAATTGGTCCAAGCACCGACCAAAATGACATGCGCACCACCGCACTTATGATGCCAGCCATTAAACAGCTTGATGAAATTGGCATTTGGCAAGATTTGGCAAGCAAAGCTGCCCCACTTGCTACCATGCGGATCATTGATGGCACCAAGCGGCTTATTCGCTCGCCCTGTGTAACATTCCGTGCAAGTGAAATTAACGAGCAAGCTTTTGGCTTTAACATTCCTAATATTTCACTGAATGCTGCTTTAAAAACTGCGGTGGAGCAGTGCGAAAAAATAAAACAATTACCAAACCATGTCACCCATTATGAACATTTAGATAATGGAGTGCAGGTTACCCTTGATAATGGTGATGTGATTACCACCCAATTGCTAGTTGCAGCAGATGGAAGAAACTCGGCAGCAAGAGAAGCTGCCAGCATTGAAACACGGCAATGGGCTTATCCACAAACTGCCGTCATTTTAAGCTTTTCACACCCATTACCACACCTAAACACCTCAACCGAATTTCACACCAGTGAAGGGCCGTTTACGCAAGTGCCATTACCTGGCAATAAATCGAGCCTCGTTTGGGTGCAAAAGCCCGAAAAAGCTAATAGACTATTAGGCCTTGGGCCAGAGGCTTTAGCCAAAGAAATTGAAGAAAAAATGGGCTCAATGCTTGGTAAAGTAACCATTGAAACACCCGTGCAAGCATGGCCAATGGGCGGCGCAGTGCCTAAATATTTTGCCCGTAATAGAACAATCCTTATTGGTGAGGCTGCGCACGTATTCCCGCCTATTGGCGCACAAGGTTTAAACCTTGGAATTCGCGATGTTGTTGATTTGACAAATGCCGCAGCAAAAAACCTCGAAGATCCCGGCTCGGACAATGCAATCAGCGATTATAACCGTCACCGCAAGCCCGACATTTGGGCGCGTACTGGCTTTGTGCACTTGCTTAACCGTGCTTTATTATCAGATTTTCTGCCCGTGCAAATGGTGCGCAGTGGTGGCCTTGAGCTTTTGCGACAGTTTTCGCCCTTGCGTACGCTTTTCATGCATGAAGCTATGCAACCCGGCCAAGGTTTTTCATGCTTAAAACCAAAATTTTTAAAATAGTAGTCTTAGGGTGGTAGAACCAATAAAGTGAAAACGCGGCAGGAAAACAAACAACGGCTTAATGAAACCCTATATTTTCAATCAAGCCTTGTTTGATTTATGCCTAACCTACACCTTTAAGCAAGCCCAGAACTTCAATGGATATGACACTAATAATAACAATGCTATTTTTTGGGTCTGCATCCAGAATATCAAAATGAACTATCATAGAGTGCTTTATTCAACCCAATAGCCGCCTCCAAAAAGACACGGCCGTGAGAGGTACCCATATAACGCATATGGCTAGTTAAGTTCTAATTCAATAATATATAAACAATAAAAAAGGGGAACCAATCTCAAGGAATGGTCCCCCTTTTTTTCAATATAAAACAATTTAAGCGTTTTGTACGCTAATGCCTTTATCTTCCAATAATGTTTTAAGTTCACCCTGTTGGAACATTTCACGCACGATGTCAGCACCGCCAACAAATTCACCCTTAACATAAAGCTGAGGAATTGTTGGCCAATTGGAATATTCCTTAATGCCTTGGCGCAATTCGTCAGATGTGAGAATGTTTACGCCCTTATAGGCAACACCAAGATAATCGAGAATTTGAACGACTTGGCCTGAAAAACCACATTGTGGAAAGCCGGGCGTACCTTTCATGAAAAGTACAATATCATTGCTCTTAACTTCATTATCAATGAAATCATTCATGCCGGTCATTCTATAATCCTTCCTGCGCAGCTTTGGGGCTAATAGCTGCATTATTTCAAGTGCTTTACCATTAAAAAGCAACCTTGCGTGATTTAATATTTAACTTTTTATATGGTAAGTTTCTTTTACTTAACCATAGTCATTTTAAAGAATATGCGATTTAACTTAATAATAACGCAAATTATTCTGGCACACTGGTTTGCAATGCAAGGGCATGCAATACACCGCCCATATTGCCTTGCAATGCATCATATACCATTTTATGCTGCGCAACACGGCTTTTGCCGCGAAAGCTTTCCGCAATAACTTCAGCAGCATAATGTTCACCATCGCCAGCAAGATCGCGAATAGTTACTTTGGCATCAGGTATGCCCTCGCGAATGAGCTTTTCAATCGCATGCGCGTCCATTGCCATGAGAAATTCTCCTATTTTGAATTGTTACAATAATATAATGGCTGTTAGTTAAATGTCAAATCACTATGGCAGTACCAACAACATTGCTTGTTTTAAAAAGCTATCTTAAAAAATAAAGCCTCAAATGAATATCTAATTCAATTGAGGCTTCAGCAATGGCTTATTCTTGTCCCATAAAGTCAGGGAACCAACCTTCAAAGCAATTGTTTAATTGTTCAACCGACAGGCTGAAGCAATTAGCAATATCAAGCATCGATCCTTCAACTTGGCCAAGTTGGCGCAGTTCAATGCCGTTTAAATAAGCGCGATTAGTAATATCATCAAGATTTTCAGGGTTAATTGCTATTACGTAGCGCGCTTGATCCTCACCAAATAACTCACTAACCCGCGTGCCATTGCCTAGCGTTACCTTTGCACCTTTTTCAGATTTGATGCACATTTCAGCAAGGCTAATTGCCAAGCCGCCATCGGATATATCATGACATGCTGTGACCAAGCTTTTTTCTATAAGCGAGCGAACAAAATCGCCATTTCGCTTTTCTACAGAAAGATCAACCTTAGGCGGTAAGCCTTCCGTGCGCCCTAAAATATCGCGCAAATAAATCGATTGGCCAAGATGGCGACCATCACCGCCAATGAGCAATAATATATCACCCGCTTGCATGCCGCCAATAGTGGCCATATGCGCCCAGTCAGCAATAATGCCGACGCCCGCCATGGTCGGTGTTGGCAAAATAGCTTCACCATTGGTTTCATTGTAAAGCGACACATTACCCGAAACGATTGGAAAATTAAGTGCATTACAAGCTTCACCAATGCCTTTAATGGCAAAAACCAACTGCCCCATAATTTCAGGCTTTTCAGGATTGCCAAAATTCAAATTATCGGTTGAAGCAAGGGGCGTTGCTCCTGTTGCAGTAATATTGCGCCAGCATTCAGCAACGGCTTGCTTGCCCCCTTCATATGGAGAGGCTTCACAATAGCGTGGGGTGACATCAGATGAAAATGCAAGTGCGCGTTTATCATTACTGTCAACACGAATGACGCCGGCATCGCCGCCAGGGCAAACAAGGCTATTGCCTTGGATTAAGGTGTCATATTGTTCATAAACCCAGCGCCGTGACGATAAATCAGGTGAGCCTAACAATTTTAAAAGATCACTGCCGAAATCGCCTTGGTCAGCAATTTCGTTATCATTTAGTGCAGTTGGAAGCTTTGGTTCCACCCAAGGACGATCATATTCTGGCGCTTCATCACCAAGCTCTTTAATTGGCAAATTGGCAACTTCAACACCTTGATGAAGGACGCGGAAACGAAGATCATCCGTGGTTTTACCACAAATTGCAAAATCAAGGCCCCATTTTTTGAAAATTGCTTCAGCTTCAGCTTCTTTTTCTGGCAGCAACACCATGAGCATACGCTCCTGGCTTTCTGATAGCATCATTTCATAAGCGGTCATATTTGCTTCGCGGGCTGGCACAAGATCAAGATTAAGCTCAATACCAAGATCACCCTTAGCGCCCATCTCAACGGCTGAGCAGGTAAGACCCGCCGCTCCCATATCTTGAATAGCAATCACTGCGCCGGTTGCCATTAATTCAAGGCAAGCTTCAAGCAAGCATTTTTCAGTAAATGGATCGCCAACTTGTACTGTGGGACGTTTTTCTTCAATCGAATCGTCAAACTCGGCAGATGCCATAGTTGCGCCTCCAACACCATCACGGCCAGTTTTGGCGCCAAGATATACAACGGGAAGCCCAACACCTTCAGCCTTAGAATAAAAAATCGCATTGGTTTTGGCAATACCTGCTGCAAAAGCATTGACCAAAATATTGCCATTATATCTTTTATCAAAATTAACTTCACCGCCAACGGTTGGAACCCCAAAGGCATTACCATAGCCACCAACACCTGAAACAACACCAGAAACAAGGTGTTTGGTGCGCGGATGGCTTGGCTCACCAAAACGCAGCGCATTCATGGCAGCTACAGGACGCGCACCCATGGTGAAAACATCACGTAAAATACCACCAACGCCGGTTGCTGCGCCCTGATATGGCTCAATATAAGATGGGTGATTATGGCTTTCCATTTTGAAAACCACACAATCGCCCTCGCCAATGTCGACAACGCCAGCATTTTCACCCGGCCCTTGGATGACGCAATTACCATCAATAGGCAGGGTACGTAGCCATTTTTTTGATGATTTATATGAGCAATGCTCATTCCACATAGCGGAAAAAATGCCAAGTTCAGTAAAGCTTGGTTCACGGCCGATAAGCTCGATAATACGGGCATATTCATTAGGCTGCAATCCATGCGCTGCGATAAGTTCAGGGGTTATTGCAACATCATTGCCAAGGCTCATCAGGTTTGGGCTCCGTATTCCCTAAGTGATAATAAATAATTGTTGGTCTAGCCAATCAAACTATCTATTAATGTTTGTCCTTACAACAGCTTGCTATGTTTACCTTTTAAAGGGTATTTCATATAATCTGTTGGCTCTTGATCTATTTCAACCAAACCCATTTCATTTTATATAAGGCTTGGTTGATTTTATTCGTTCAACATTCGTTTTATTCGTTCAACATTTATTGTCGCCAGCAGTCCAGCGTTTGATATTATCTGTTATTCTGCTGCTTAAATTACTGTCCATTAGCGGACCGTAATGCGCAACTTGTGCAGGGCTGCCCATGGCTTCCACCACCAAAAGTGGCCGATCAGTTGGTCTGTTATAAGCAACAAGCAAAATACGGGGCTTGCCACTATAGGATTGTAATTCAGGCGCAAGGCGATAGGCCTTGAATGCATTATCCCCTGATTTAAACCAGCAGCGATTAGCGGTTAAAGCAATGTGCTCCATGGTTGGTAAAGCTGCATGTTGGCTGTTAAAAACCGGTGGCTCAACAGGTAGAGTAACCCTATAACAGGCTGAAACACCTAGCAAACACACTCCAAGTACTATGGTTTCCTTTATGAATTTCATGCTGCAATACCTAAAGCGCCAGCAAAAAAGGCGCGTCCATCATCGCCGCCATGGGCCTTTTCAATAAGATTTTCAGGATGCGGCATCATACCAAGCACATTACCTTGCTTATTGATGATCCCAGCAATATCGTTGAGTGAACCATTAGGATTAGTGTTTTGTGCATAGCGTAAAACTACCTGACCATTATCTTCAAGCTGCTTTAGGCTTTCACTATCGGTAAAGTAATTGCCGTCATGATGGGCAACGGGACAGCGAATAATTTGCCCTTGTTGGTAGCCGGTTGTAAAAGCTGTATTTGCATTGGCGATTTCAAGCTTTACTTCGCGACAAACAAATTTAAGCGATGTATTGCGCATTAAAGCACCCGGTAAAAGACCCGCCTCAAGCAAAATTTGAAAACCATTGCATACGCCGAGAACTTTAACGCCTTTAGCGGCTTTTTCCTTAATTGCTTGCATAACCGGCATGCGTGCAGCAATTGCACCACAGCGCAAATAGTCACCATAAGAAAAACCGCCCGGAATAACGATTAAATCAACATCAGGAATGGTTGTTTCTGTTTGCCAAACAGTGATTGGTTTGGTGCCTGAAATATCGCTCAAAGCGGTGATCATATCACGATCGCGATTTAAGCCTGGTAACTGGATAACAGCCGTTTTCATTTGCAAATCCTTGAAGATAACCAAGAGCACTTTTCTGGTATAAGCGGATTTTAAGCTAAAGTGCAGCACAAATTATGATCTTAAAATTGCCGATAATATAATAAACTGGCGGTCTAAGCAGCTTGCATTATAGGCAATTTGCTTTGAAATTATAAAATCTCAATGGTGAAATTTTCAATAACAGTATTGGCTAATAGTTTTTCGCACATGGCTTGCAATTCGCTTTGGGCAACGGCTTTGTCATTGGTTGCAAGTTCAATATCAAAGACTTTGCCTTGGCGAACAGAGTTAACACCACTAAAATCAAGTGCTTCCAAGGCACCAACAATAGCTTTTCCCTGTGGGTCAAGAACAGCGTTTTTAAGGGTAACGGTGACACGGGCTTTCATAACTTGTAATCTTTCTACTTGGCTGATTTATGGCTTGTTGACGCACATAAGAGATTTAATAACCAATGGAATTATAAGAATAGCATTTATAGGCTATATTTTCACTAAAGGTGCAACAAAGCCTATATAAAGGCAAATAAATGGCTCATTTAAGTGAAAATAAAAGCCTATAAATTCATGTCAGTAAGAGCTGGTGAGCTATTTCACCAATACCGGACCTTTAGGGCGCGGTGCTTCATTTTCGTTAATGATGCCAAGACGACGAGCAACTTCTTGATAAGCCTCAACGAGGCCACCCATGTCGCGGCGGAAACGATCCTTATCCAGTTTGTCATTGGTATTAACATCCCAAAGACGCGAAGAATCAGGGGAAATTTCGTCAGCAAGGACAATGCGCATCATATCGCCTTCCCAAAGGCGACCAAATTCCATTTTAAAATCAACAAGACGAATGCCTATGCCAATGAAAAGTCCGCTAAGGAAATCATTGATACGGCTTGCAATCGCCATAATTTCTTCAAGCTCAGAAGGGCTTGCCCAGCCAAGAGCAAAAATATGCTCTGCTGAAACCATTGGATCATCAAGTTCATCTTTTTTGAAATAAAACTCAATAATTGGGCTTGGTAATGGTGTGCCTTCCTCAATGCCTAAACGCTTAGAAAAAGAACCCGCGGCAATATTGCGAACAACAACTTCAAGGGGAATTATTTCAACCGCATGAATGAGCTGTTCACGCATATTAATACTTTTGATGAAATGGGTAGGAATACCTATTTCTTCTAGCAGTGTAAATATACGTTCAGAAATACGATTATTAAGAACGCCTTTACCATCAATCACTTCATGCTTTTTAGCATTAAATGCTGTTGCATCATCTTTGAAAAACTGGATGAGCGTTCCTGGTTCTGGCCCTTCATAAAGAATTTTGGCCTTACCTTCATAAATGCGACGACGACGGTTCATGGCAACTCTCTTCACTATATTGAAATAAACTATTTAAGCTCACTATAGCAAATCGCAAAGAATCTCAATCATGCGCAGCCTTAAGATTGTAGAAAAAACAACATTGACAACAGTTTTTAACAATTGCGCCTTGATTGTTACGCTTTTATACGGCAAGTAGTTAAAGAAGTTTCTTTGTTGCCATGAATTCGGAGGGTGCAATGAGTGGTATGAGTGAACGCGGTGAAGCGTTAGAGAATAAATTTTTTCATGATGCTGATTTGCGATTCAAAGCTGAAGCACGCCGCAATCGTCAGCTTGGCTTATGGGCAGCTGAAAAGCTTGGTAAAGCCGGTGCAGATGCAGATGCTTATGCTAAAGAAGTTGTTATTTCTGATTTGAAAGAGCCAGGTGATAATGATGTTGTTGAAAAAGTTATGGCAGATTTTAAAGCCGCAAATGTTGCTGTCAGCGAAGATGAATTGCGTGAAAAAATGTTTGTGCTTTTAGAAGAAGCCGTTAAGTCTCTTACTTAGTATATTTATTTTAAACCAATCTATATTTAAAAAGCGCAATATCAATATTGGTATTGCGTTTTTTTTTCATTTCTACTGGCGTTGTTGGCTTGTCGCAGTTCTTGGTCTTTATTCGCGGGTACTGCTTTCCCAATTGGCATGGTGTACATTGCGTTCTTTTTCAAGCAAGTTAACCACCGCTTCAATTTCATCCTTATCAATGGCGGTGCTTACCAGAGTTGCAATCAGCTCTACCCTATCGCCAGATAGATCATAAATTTCAACGTCACTTACTGGATATTGTGCCTTTTCCAACAGGTCTACCATTTTTTCACGCAGCTCTGGTGCTGCATCGCGATTAACCGTTAAGCGAATTTCATAGGTTGCTTCGCCTGTTTCCTCGTTTAGTGGAATACGATTGATAAGATTAACAAGCCGCCTTAATACTGTATTGCCGAATATCACAAAAAAGGTGAGCAATGTTGCTTCTGCAAGCATATCGCCGCCCGCACAAGAACCAACAGCCGCCGAACACCAAAGAGTTGCAGCGGTATTTAACCCGCGTACATTCATGCCTTCTTTCATGATGACACCAGCACCCAAAAAGCCGATACCAGAAACAACATAGGAAATGACCCTTACAGCTTCAGCATTGCCTGCCAAACGATGGCCAAGATCAACAAAAGCGGCCGCCCCTACTGCAACAAGCACATTGGTGCGTAAACCTGCAGTTCTTTGCCTATATTGGCGCTCTGCACCAATTAATGTACCGAGTACAAAAGCTGTTAACAGGCAAACAGCGGTGTCAAGAAATGGTAAGAGTGAAAAAGTTTCAGCAAATCTCATTAATCACCTATTGGTCAATTGCAAAGCAAAAAGCTAAGGCATAGTTTTGAGCATTCAATTAAATTGAAGCAATAAAACTTCATTGCATATCTATCTTTAGTGAAAATGTTATTTTTACTCTGATAAATGCTCACTTGCTGCTGCATAGGCAAGTTATATGACAGGAAAATGACACCTTACGCCTTGTTCCCCCAAGCTTTATTTATCTTAATTTTATTTACTTCTAAAACTTCAAGTTTATCAGCATTAATCGCATGATTTTACCAACAAATTATTTGCGAATAGCAATCCGCAAATAATTTGCAATCAATGGAATTTTAATTATAGAACTTATGATGGTAGAATATTAACCAATCATCGAACGTCGTTGAACAAAGCTAATTGTTTCCTCAAGAGTAGAACTACCATCGCGCACCTCAATCGCTTGCGCCTTAGCAAGTTCCGCCTCTGCTTCTTGCAAAGCAATAAGAGCTGCGGCTTTTTGTATGTTCAAATCATTAGCCGAGTTTAATAGGTTTTCACGCCTTTGCCGCGCTGCTGCCGCAAAAGTTGGATAGGCAAAATGGTTATGGTCGGTTATGCCCGCTTTGCGTTCTTCATTGGCGATTTGCGTTTCAAGCTCATTAGCCATGCGTTGAAACTCAAATGCCATGGTTTCAAGTTGGGTAATTTGTCGACGCTTTTCACGCACTTGGAATAGTTTTAGCCTAACAATCGTTTCACGCGGCTTCATACATAAACTCCCTCTATCATGAAGAAGCCTATGAAACTTCATCATGTGAAATACCCTCAAAATAAAAATGCTCAAATAAAAAGCTAAGCCTTACAGCAAAATTTTTGCAAAATATTTGATTGAGATGAATATAAAAGGCGAGACTTAAAGGGAGGTAAACAACCAAAAAAAATGTGGCAATGCTGTGAAATTATATTGGAGGGGTGTTATTGATGAGTGAACGGGCTGACATGTCATTAATGCCCGCCCTTAAAATTGCTATATAATCGATACTTAAAGGGACAATGCAAAATTTTATTATGAAAATAGTCTTTACTATAATTCATTGTTTTTTAATAAAGATATTAATTACTTAGTAAATGTCATTTTAGGAGTGATTTATTAGTTATCACTTTAATTTACTGAAATATATGATTTTTTTTATTTATGTTTTTTTAAGGAAAGTTAATCGCAGATAATTTTTTTTAAGGACTTGCATTACTGGATAACAATTTGTTAACCATTTTTCGGCAAATTAACAAACAAGGCAACGACAGTTCCGCGTGCTGCCAAAAGTAGATAAAATAAGGGCAATAGTTGCTTGTATTTTATGGTTAATTTTTTCAATTGAGGGGTCATTTTAAAAATTGACCCAATGTTTTGTTCGAGGCGGCCGATTCGTGGTTGCGGAAAAGGGAAATTATTATGCGCGTATTGTTGATTGAAGATGACAATGCAACAGCCCATAGCATCGAGTTAATGTTGAAGTCAGAAAGCTTCAATATCTATACTACCGATCTGGGCGAAGAGGGCGTTGATCTCGGCAAATTATATGATTACGATATTATTTTGCTTGATTTGAATTTGCCAGATATGTCGGGTTATGAAGTATTGCGCACATTGCGCTTGTCAAAGGTTAAGACACCAATTCTTATCCTTTCTGGCATGGGCGGCATTGAAGATAAGGTTCGTGGTCTTGGCTTTGGTGCAGATGATTATATGACCAAACCTTTCCATAAGGATGAGCTTATTGCACGCATTCATGCAATCGTACGCCGTTCTAAAGGCCATGCACAATCCGTGATTGCAACAGGCGACCTTATTGTTAACCTTGATGCAAAAACAGTTGAAATTTCTGGTCTTCCCGTTCACTTAACCGGTAAAGAATATCAAATGCTTGAGCTTTTGTCTTTGCGTAAAGGCACTACCCTTACCAAGGAAATGTTCTTAAACCATCTTTATGGTGGTATGGATGAGCCAGAATTAAAAATTATTGACGTTTTCATTTGTAAATTGCGCAAAAAACTTGATGCTGTTTCTGGTGGTCAAAATTATATTGAAACTGTTTGGGGGCGCGGTTATGTTTTGCGTGAACCTAATGGTGAAATCTTGCGTGAAACCGCTTAAATTTTAAGATTTGATTGCTGCATATAAAAGCCCTTACCTCCTATAAGAGGTAAGGGCTTTTTACGTTTGGGTATTAGATTCAATGAAAACCAGAATCTCACCTATATACTGCAAAGCATTTTGTAAGATATTCTCCATCAACTCTTTTTCATGGTTGAAATCAGGCTGATTCAAAAGCTGGACTTCCAAAGCGCTATAGCGTGGCATCGTGCTATAATTTTGCATCCATGGGCTGGTTTTAAAAAGGCGCCAAAACTTCTTTTGTATCATCATATTTTGCCCCATCAGCCATAGCTCAAAGGCCATATTTTGATGATTGAGCACAATGCCAAAGCGCAAGCCATGCTGCTTTACCAAGGCGTTGTAAAACGGAAAATAGCTATAGTCCATATAGCCAGGTGACACATTACCAAACGTAAAATTTTCACCTTCGGCCCTTATAAAAAGTCCTTTAAGGCGCATCATAAACTTTATTAGATATTGATATGCGGCTTTAATTTGCGGATTTTTTAATTGCTCACTATAGGCTGCAATTATTTTATTAATATCTGTCATTTTCAAAATCCTCAATTCATAAAGTCGCTGCAAGAATCATGATATTTAAAGCCCGATATAATGCAGCAACTATTATAAATAGTTGTCGATATTTTATTGAGGCGGTTTTCGCTCATAGGAAAATAGTCAATTGCCAAGTTAAAATTGCAGGGCATATTTTAAAATTTGGCCGATAATTTTCAAACAAGCGCATAATAGATTTTAGTTTTTAGTTTTTTTGCCAACTTTTTTCCACAGCCACGGCAGAATTCATAAAAAAATAAAAAAAAAGACATTTTTTTTAAAAAAACTAAAAAAAGGACTTGCACTTTCAAAGCAAACCTTTTAGACAGCAAACACGCTTGAGAGACACACCAACTCTTAAACAAAAGTCGGAGCGTAGCGCAGTCTGGTAGCGCATCTGGTTTGGGACCAGAGGGTCGTAGGTTCGAATCCTATCGCTCCGACCATTACTTTAAATAGTAATTTGGCAGAATTAAATATCAAGCAAAATATATTTTCAAAAAAAATTTACTAGATACTAGATATTTTGTCCAAAAAAGTCTTCTAATTTTATTAATCCCCAAAACAACTTTTTATTATTCCCTATTTGATTATCTATGGGGCTAAAGCGTAAATGTTTCATTTCCAACCCATGTTAGAATTATTTTAATTGCAATAATTGATTGTGGGCTGTATCGCTTAACTAAAGTTGATAAGAATGCCATGGCCGTGATTAAGAATCAAAATTCTTAGCATTGGAAGTTATAAAATAATCTTGATGGTTATTTTATTCTTTTTCTGGCATAGTGTTCTATATAATATGCTTTCAATAATTGAATTGAAATTGAAGGGTAAGTGAATATGGTTGCTCGTATCTATAGTCCTGCAAAAAATGCAATGCAGTCGGGCCAAGCTAAAACAGGTTATTGGATTTTGCAGTATGAGCCAGAACAGGCCAAGATGATTGATCCTTTAATGGGATATACTTCATCTGCCGACATGAAAAGCCAATTGCGTGTGCAATTTGACACGTTAGAAGATGCTATTGCTTATGCTAAGGCTGAAGGCATTGCTTATCGGGTGGAACCTGCCCATAAGCCAAATAGAGCGAATGTTTCTTATTCTGATAATTTTAAGTCAGACAGAAAAGCGCCTTGGACCCATTGAGTTTATAAAAATCAGAGCTTAAAGATCATAAGTCTGGTGATCTCATTAGCCTAATACAGTTGTATTAACATTGGGGTGCAGTGTTGCACCCTTAATTTTGTTTATCTATTTTGCTTTTTAAATTAATAGATTAATAAAACGAATTGCATAGCTTGATCTAAAGTGCCGCCCTCCTTGGGCTAAATTATTTTAGAATATTTGATAAAATATAAAATTATTATCCCCTCCTATTTTTTGCCATACCAAGTACAGATACACTATCAAACAGTGTCATTTCAAAACATAAGAATAGCAAAAACCCTATTTCAACCTATGATTACCGTCATTTTTATCTTTATAATATTTCATAAGATAAGCACTACACCATCTTGATATCATTAATATAAAGTAGCCCGTAAAAGATAATAAGCATTTATATCAATAGCATTTTTTGCAATGATAATCTCTACAAGCTAGCGACTTGCACCTTACGGCGAAACCTTTTCATCAAAATATCTAAATCTTTCTTTAAATATCTTTTTGCCATTATCAGCCCGATATCTAAATAGATTTAGTCAAAGATGAATTAAGATATGCACTCGGCAGCAAAGTTTAATTTTAAAAATCAACAGATTATAGCGCATTGAACGAGCAGTATGAAAGGTTAACTATTTCCCACCTGTCCTACCAAATGCATAGGATTAACACCAATTGATGCAAGAATACGATGATATTGCCCATCAAGTGCACCATCAAAAATCAATGACTGAGAGCATGGCGCAATCAACCAGCTATTATCAATAATCTCATCTTCCAATTGCCCTTCTTTCCAACCTGCATAGCCAAGTGCCACCAAGGATTTTTTAGGACCGCGCCCTTGAGCAATAGCCTTCAAAATATCAACTGTTGCAGTCAAGCCAACATCTTCAGAGACAGGCATAGTACTATCACTACAATAATCATCAGAATGCAAAACAAAGCCATGCCCTCTATCAACGGGGCCACCTTGGCGAATTGGTAAATCCCATAAATATTGTGGCAAAAGACTAGCTGCCGCCTCATCAATCAGGCGAAGCTGCATCAGAAGGCTTGGAAAAGTATAATTTTGCGCCTGATTTAAAATAATACCCATTGCGCCTTCTCGTGAATGGGCGCAGATATAAATAACGGCGCGTGCAAACCGTTCATCGGCCATATGGGGCATAGCGACGATAAGTTTACCGTTAAGATAATTATGTGAATGAGGATCAAGATTAATGTTTGCCATATAGTTAAGGTTATGGCTTATTTTCAGAATAACAAGAGGAAATATTAAAATTACAGTAAATTAACAAACTTTCTTGTAATAATGATTGCAATAAAAATTATACATTCCATATAAATTTTGTAATAATAATGGTGGCGGCGGCTTTTAGGCCCATTGCAGTCACAGGGGAGGATGCCCCCCTATGTGCAATTTCAACCAATAATAGGCGAGAAAAATTCCTTGCCACTTATTATACCCGATTTTCTCTTTTTAAACTTAAATAAAAGCTATGCCTTTTTTATTAATTAAAAATACGTTTACCGCACCGATAAGGACTTTCGCTCTTCAATTCTTGCCCAGTATCGTCATTGATAATGCGCAAAATAGCATTGGGCTTTGTAGCGCAATAGGCATTACGAATAGTATAAATTCCCCTTCCTTGCGCAAAAAGGTGCAACTTGGAAGGAACTTCATTGCCCTTGGCATCAATTTCGATAATATGATAATTTCCACTTAGGGTTAAACAACCCGTAAGCATCAAAACCCCAGCAAGCATAAGAATGCTTTTATACATGTAAACCCCCGTCTTAAAAAATCATCCCCTGATCATTGTCCCTGTTATTTAATGATAACAAAGACAATAATGCATAATTAATGGGCCTATTAATGGGTTTGAAACGTCACTGGATTATCAGGGTGGATTTCCACCGCCATCAAACCATGGCTACCATTACCAAAGCGCACTAGCACCACTTGCCCTGGACGCAATTCAGCCAAGCCATAGCGGCGCAATGTTTCCATGTGGATAAAAATATCCTCGGTCCCCTCGCCGCGTGATAAAAAGCCAAAGCCTTTATTGCGATTAAACCACTTAACGATAGCGCGCTCCAAGCCACTGGTTGGAATAACAATTTCCCGCGTTCTTTGTGGTAATTCTGCAGGATGAACGGCCGTCGTCATATCAATAGAAATAATGGCTACACATTGCAACCCACGCTCGCCTTGTTTTACTGTACATTGAACAAGCGCTCCCTCAAGCGCTGTTTGAAAGCCACCTTCGCGTAAAACATTAACATGCAATAAAATGTCTGATATTCCATCAATATCGGGCGTAATAAACCCATATCCTTTAGAAATATCAAACCATTTGATTTTCCCAGTAACTTGCGCAGTAGCCATTTCACCCATCTCGTTTGAGATAGGCTCAATCTTATCTAGCAATTGCTTTAAGTCATCAGAATGTTGCTTTTCTTTCATCGCGTCATTTCCTGCCCGAGATCGCTTCATGAAAAATCAATTCAAGAAAATATGGCTCGATGCGTTTTGATTCTCTTATATTAAGATAACATCTATGTTAACCATTCTAGCAAGACCTCCCCTTGTATTTTCCCATTTAGATCACAACCTTTATAGGGTTGGCGCTATTTGACTCTGTTTTTTAAAAAAAGATGAATGGTGGATGTCAACTTTCATCCATTTTGGATAAACTAACAATGTGATCTAATAAAGGAGCCGATTATGCGTTATCTTCATACAATGGTGCGCGTGCGCGATTTAGAACAATCCTTGCATTTTTATAAAAAATTATTCGGCTTATCTGAAACCCATAGAAAAGAAAACCAAGAAGGTCGTTTTACGCTGGTGTTTCTTGCCGCATTAGATGATCGTGAAGATGCTATGGCTGATAATTCGCCAGAATTGGAACTTACCTATAATTGGGATGATCAAGAATATGATAGCGGACGCAATTTTGGCCACTTAGCTTATGAAGTTGACGATATTTATCAATTTTGTCAAAACCTAATGGATAATGGCATAACGATTAACCGCCCACCACGTGATGGCCACATGGCCTTTGTTAAATCCCCTGATAATATTTCAATTGAAATATTGCAAAAGGGTAAGAGCCTAGAACCCATGGAGCCTTGGCTTTCGATGAAAAACACTGGCACTTGGTGAAGATTATTGCAGGATAAAGCTTGTACCTTATAAAGAAAAAGGCCTTAAAAACTTAAGGCCTTTTTTAATCTCTTTATTACCACCATTTGGTTGGTAGAAAATGACCCGTTGCCTGTTCAATCACATGCGAAAGCTGGAACAAGGTTTCTTCACCAAAGGGGCGACCAATCAATTGCAATGATAATGGCAAACCATCATTAGAAAGCCCAGCAGGTACAGTAATAGCTGGAAGACCAGCCATGTTAACCGTTACAGTGAAAATATCATTTAGATACATAGCAACCGGATCAGCCTTCAATTTTTCATCACCAATGGCAAAGGCTGCAGTTGGTGTTGCAGGTGCAAGGATTGCATCAATGCCTGCAGCAAATGAATCATCAAAATCTTTTTTGATAAGGCTACGTACTTTTTGAGCTTTAAGATAATAAGCATCATAATAGCCCGATGAAAGCACATAAGTACCGATAAGGATACGGCGCTTTACTTCAGTACCAAAACCAGCAGAACGGCTATTTTCATACATTTCCTGAATATCTTTGCCCGGCACGCGCAAACCATAACGCACACCATCATAACGAGCAAGATTGGAAGATGCCTCCGCTGGTGCTACAATATAATAGGCTGGCAAGGCATATTTGGTATGGGGTAGAGAAATGTCAACAATTTCTGCACCAGCAGCTTTAAGCCATTCCTTGCCCTTATTCCACAACTCAACAATTTCAGGCGACATGCCATCAACATAATATTCTTTTGGAATACCAATTCGCATACCTTTGACTGAACGGCCAAGAGCGGCTTCATAATCTGGCACTGCAATATTAACCGATGTTGAATCCTTAAGATCATAAGATGCCATGGATTTTAGCAAAATAGCAGCATCACGTACATCTTTTGCAATTGGGCCTGCCTGATCAAGTGACGAAGCATAAGCAACCACACCAAAGCGCGAGCAACGACCATAGGTTGGCTTAATGCCAACGGTACCTGTAAAGGCAGCAGGCTGACGAATAGAGCCGCCCGTATCGGTTGCAGTTGCACCAGCGCATAATTGAGCAGCAACACCAGCAGCAGAACCACCAGATGAACCGCCCGGCGCTAAAGCATCAGTTGAGCCATTTTTACGCCATGGATTAATTGCTGGGCCATAAAAAGATGTTTCATTTGACGACCCCATCGCAAACTCGTCCATATTGAGTTTGCCAAGCATTACCGCGCCATCATCCCAAAGATTACTGGTAACCGTTGATTCATAACGCGGTTTAAAATCTTTAAGAATGTTGGAACACGCTTGTGTATGAATATCATAAGTGGCAAATAGGTCTTTAATACCAAGAGGAATACCCTCTAGCGCACGTCCCTCGCCTTTTTGCAAGCGTTCGTCACTTGCCTTTGCCATATCAAGCGCTTTATCAGCCGTAACGGTAACATAGGCATTAAATGTTTCATTTGCAGCTTCAATATTGCTAATATAAGCCTTTGTCAGCTCGCTTGGCAAAAAATCGCCCGCCTTCATACGGTCGCGTGCTTCTGCAATGGTTAGAGCGGTTAAATCAGTCATAGTAAATCTCTCTTTTCGAGGTCTAACTATAAGGGATACAATCGTTTTACATCATATAAAATCAGATTGATCAGTTAGAAAAAATCCGGCTTTGATGTCTTTATTCAACAACTTTAGGAACAAGGAAAAAATTATCCTCAGTAAGTGGAGCATTGGCAACAATATCGCTCGCCTTATTACCATCGGTTACAACATCTTCACGCATAACAAGTGCCATTGGTGCGACTGATGTCATCGGTTCAACACCAGTTACATCCACTTCATTTAATTGTTCAACAAATCCCAGAATGGAATTTAGACCTTCACTCATTGCTTGAGCTTCGTCTTCACTTAAAGCGATACGTGCCAAATTGGCTACCCGTTTCACTGTCGACAAATCGACCGACATGCCATATCTCCTGATATTCTGGTATTCTTCACTAAATTGATAAAGATAAATTTATTAGATCCTATACATGCCTATGGCAATAAGTGCAATATTTGTCATTGTTTATCGCCAATAAAAGCACAAATTCTTGGCAATATTCGACGTCATTGGCCATTTAAAACCTAATATGCCATTGGACATTTTCAAAAATGCGTCCAGCTTTAACGAGCAACAGCCAATAATTGGTCAATATTTACGGCCCTTTCAAGCTCTGCGGCAATATCATTTAAGGCATCATCAATAATGCTTTGTTGTGATACGCCTTGAGACAGCGCACCAAAACCGCTTAAAAACTTTGAGCGAAAAACACCTTGATTAAATATTCCATGCAAATAAGTGCCCCAGATCTTTCCATCACGACTTGCGGCGCCATCTTGTTGCCCACCAAGATAAATAGAACTATTCAAGCAATCATTGCCTAAAGTCGCACCAAGATGAATTTCATAGCCTTGAACCGAGCAATTATAGGTGCTATGAATGCCGCTAACATTGCGTGTTGTTTTGGTTTTGGTCATTTTAGTGGCAATATCCAATAATTTTAAACCAGCAATTTTATCTGCTTTACCTTCCACGCCATCTGCGTCTTCAATAATTTGGCCAAGCATTTGCAAGCCACCACAAATACCAATGACATGACCGCCCCTTGCTGCATGATCTTGTATAGATTTAGCCCAGCCATTTTCATGAAAAAATCGCATGTCGGCAAGTGTTGCCTTGGACCCTAACAGTAAAATAATATCCGCATCACTTGGTATTGGCGCACCGTTTTTAAGCAAAATAAGATCAACCCCATCCTCCGACTTTAAAGGATCAAGATCATCAAAATTGGCAATATGGCGACCAATCGGCACCACTATTTTTATTTTTGCATGTTTTATTTTTGCATGAGATTTAGCAGCACTTGCTTGGTGAAAATCCCGATCTAAAATGACGGAATCTTCAGCTGGAAGATTGGCAACAGCCTTCAACCAAGGTACAATCCCAAAGGATTGCCAGCCAGTAAAATTTTGAATTGCTGCAATGCCCTTATCAAAAAGGCTCAAATCACCACGGAATTTATTTATTAAGAAACCAGCAATTAAATTGCGGTCTTTTAGGTCTAATATTGTATGGGTTCCAACAATGGAAGCAATAACCCCGCCGCGATCAATATCGCCAACCAGAATCACCGGTACATTGGCGGCAGCGGCAAAGCCCATATTAGCAATATCATTTTGGCGCAAATTAATTTCTGCTGGTGATCCTGCCCCTTCAACAATGATAAAATCAGCAGTCTTTTGCAATTTTTGATAAGAATCTAAAACCGCATGCATTAATTGTTTTTTTAAAGCCTGATAATCACGCCCTTGTGCGGTTGTAGTTAACTTGCCTTGCACTATAACCTGCGAACCAGTTTCGCTTTGCGGCTTTAATAATACTGGATTCATATGGATTGACGGCTCAAGACCTGCGGCTATGGCTTGCAACCACTGCCCACGGCCAATTTCACCACCATCATTAGCAACAGCGGCATTATTTGACATATTTTGCGGCTTAAAAGGCGCAACTTTAATGCCACGCAAGTAAAGTGCACGGCAAAGACCGGCAACCAGAACAGTTTTCCCCACATCTGATCCGGTGCCTTGTAACATGATTGCGCGTGTCAAATGTCATTCCTATTATCAATTTGAAAAACACAAAAACTCTTCACCTATAAAATATGGCAAAAAAGTGCATTTCCCATGCAATAAAATGCAAAATTCATAAATATTTAAGCAATTGATAACTTCGAATTAACACAATTGCTTTATTTATCCTAATCGAAGGTTGCTTAAAGCTGCTTTCACACTCCGGATTTGGTACTGCGTACCGGAGTTTATTGCTTTCATAAGTGTTTGCGTATCATGAAAGCTTGTTGAGTATATGAAAACCGCGTTTATTCTTGTTTATTACAAGTATAGCGCGGTTTTATATTTATTATGATTATTTAAATTTCTTCTGTTATGAGTGAATCAATAAAATTTTGCATACCAGGACGGCGCGCGCGCTTTAATCGTTCAGCAACAATAATTGACTTTACTGCAGTAAGCGAAATGTTAAGATCTTCATTGACGATGATATAATCATATGAGTTCCAATGAGCTATCTCCTTGCGAGCATTTTCAAGCCGCATAGTGATAACATCTTCACTATCTTCTGCGCGCCGATGCAAACGCGCCATTAATTCTTTCATTGATGGTGGCAAAATGAAAATTGAAACAACATCATCAAGCATTTTTTCTTGTAATTGCGCTGCTCCTTGATAATCAATATCAAAAAGCATGTCATTACCTTGCGACAATACCTGCTCAACACTATCGCGTAACGTGCCATAATAATTGCCATGCACTTCTGCCCATTCGGCAAGCTCATTATTATCACGGCGGCGCTCAAAATCTTTTACACTAATAAAATGATAATGAACACCATCAGCTTCGCTTGGGCGGCGTTGACGCGTTGTAACACTGACAGATAGTGCCAAATTCATTTCTGGGTCTTCGCGCAAGAGACGCGTAATGGTTGATTTACCCGCACCTGATGGCGATGATAATACCAGCATTAAACCACGGCGTTCAATTGCTTTATCAACTTTGGTTGCTGTATCTTGAGGTAATGTCATTTTTTGCCTTTTCTTTTTGTTAGAGCACATTTATTTTTTGTTAAAGCAATATTGTGCTCTAAATTCTTTATTTTGGCGTATTGTCCAAACACAAAACTTGAATCAATCTTTGCTGGAAATGCCATAAGATTAGCCAATTTTTTCCCTAAAAAGCAAGCGTAACTGATATTTACACTGGCATTCTTAACAGGAACATCATAAATAAGAGCCATGACGCAAAATATACGCCCCAGTTTTCGTAACGATATTAAATACAGCTTTAAGCCACAAATTGACAATTCGCCGGTTGAATGGCGCATTGAAAGCGGCTTGACGGATTATCAATTTGCCTTAGACTTCATGCAAAAACGTGCAGAAGCTATTCGCAGCGATAATGCAAGAGAATTGATCTGGCTCGTTGAGCATCCACCGCTTTATACAGCCGGCACCAGCGCCAATATTAACGACTTGATTGCACCTGATCGCTTCCCTGTTTATGATGCAGGGCGCGGCGGTGAATATACGTATCATGGCCCCGGGCAACGTATTGTCTATATTATGCTTGATTTAAAAAAACGCCGCGAGGATATTCGAGCCTTTGTTGCAGCTATTGAGCAATGGATTATAGACACTTTGGCAGAATTTAATATTAAGGGCGAAAGGCGTGAAGATCGCGTTGGCGTTTGGGTTGTGCGACCGGAGCGTCCATCAACAATTATTGGGGAGCCTGCGGAAGATAAAATTGCCGCGATTGGCATCAGATTAAAAAAATGGGTAAGTTTTCATGGTCTTGCCATTAATGTAGAACCTGATCTCACCCATTATTCAGGCATTGTCCCCTGCGGCATTGCCAATCATGGTGTAACCAGCCTTGTAGATTTAGGCTTACCTGTCACCATGGATGATGTTGATAATGCCCTCGCAAAAACTTTTGCCGAGATATTTGGTGATATTGATAAACAATAAACGCCAACGCTATCGCAATTTTGTTTTAAAATTGCTAAGAGAATTGAGCTATTCAGCATGATAGAAGAAGCAGAAAGAATATGACCGATAAAAAAGACGATGACCTTTTCGCTACTTTCTCGCAAGATTTGAGTAAAAACAATATAAGAACTTTACAAGAACATAGAGAAAACGATACACTTATTGCAACTAGCGAACCGACAACATCAAAATCAGTTATTTCTGCGACAGATAAATCTGAACCATCCAAATTGGAAACATCTATGAGTAGTTTACCGCTTTCTAACACCAATGACACCAAAGCAGAACAAGCCTATGATGCGTCAGCCATTCGTGTGCTTGAAGGTTTGGAGCCTGTGCGCCTACGGCCCGGCATGTATATTGGTGGTACAGATTCCAAAGCCCTTCATCATCTTTTTGCTGAAGTTATTGATAATGCGATGGATGAAGCGGTTGCTGGGCACGCTAATTTTATCGATGTAACCCTTGATGCCAATGGCTATTTGTCGGTTACTGATAATGGTCGCGGTATTCCAATTGAAAATCACCCACAAGTACCGGGTAAATCAACCCTTGAAGTTATTATGACCAAACTTCATGCTGGCGGTAAGTTTGACGGCAAAGCCTATGAAACATCAGGCGGTTTGCATGGCGTTGGTATTTCGGTTGTTAATGCACTTTCCGATGATTGCGAGGTTGAAGTTGCCCGTGGTCGCCGCCTTTATCGCCAGCGTTTTTCGCGTGGGCTTCCCCTTGGTGGCTTGGAAGACCTTGGTGAAGTTCATAACCGCCGTGGTACGCGCGTCAGATTTCACCCCGACGCTGATATTTTTGGCCCCAAGGCTCATTTTGAACCAGAGCGCCTTTATCGCATGGCACGCTCGAAAGCCTATCTTTTTGGCGGTGTGGAAATTCGGTGGAATTGCGATGCAAGCCTTTTGGATCCGAATAAGGAAATACCTGAAAAGGCAGTATTTCATTTTCCCGGCGGTTTAAAAGATTTTCTTGGTAACTCTCTTGGTAAAGATTTTAAAGTAACCCAAGAAATATTTTCAGGAAAAACCGATCAACGCGGTGGTCATGGCTCGGTTGAATGGGCAGTGGCTTGGTATGGCGGGGATGCTTATGTCCATTCCTATTGTAATACTATTCCAACAGGCGAAGGCGGCACCCATGAAGCAGGCTTGCGAATTGCCCTTTTGCGCGGCCTAAAAGGCTATGGAGAA
Source organism: Bartonella sp. HY038 (assembly GCF_014117425.1). NCBI lineage: Bacteria > Pseudomonadati > Pseudomonadota > Alphaproteobacteria > Hyphomicrobiales > Bartonellaceae > Bartonella > Bartonella sp. HY038. The sequence goes on along the minus strand of NZ_CP059725.1, from coordinate 993,834 downwards.
CTCATTGGCAATAAACGCGCTTCAATCATCACAACTGAAGATGTGATGATTTCAGCAGCTGCCATGCTTTCCGTCTTTATTCGCGAGCCAGAATTTGTTGGACAAACCAAAGATCGCCTAGCAACCACAGAAGCCCAGCGCATCGTTGAAAATGCCATACGCGATCCTTTCGACCATTGGCTTGCAAGTTCCCCACAAGAAGCGACCAAACTGCTTGAATGGGTGATTGAACGTGCCGATGAACGCTTGCGCCGCCGCCAAGAACGCGAAATCAATCGCAAAACCGCGGTGCGCAAATTACGACTACCCGGCAAACTTGCCGACTGCACCCAAAATTCTGCCCTTGGCGCTGAACTATTCCTAGTTGAAGGAGATTCGGCTGGCGGTTCTGCTAAGCAAGCACGCAACCGCGCCAATCAGGCAATTTTACCATTACGCGGAAAAATCTTGAATGTCGCAAGTGCCGGCCGTGATAAATTAACAGCTAACCAGCTTATTGCAGATTTGATACAAGCACTTGGCTGCGGTACGCGCTCTAAATATCGCGAAGAAGATTTGCGCTATGAGCGCATCATTATTATGACCGATGCTGACGTTGATGGCGCCCATATTGCTTCTCTGCTTATGACATTTTTCTATCAAGAAATGCCAGCCCTTGTAACAGGCGGCCATCTCTATCTTGCGGTGCCGCCCCTTTACCGTATTAGCCAAGGCGGCAATGTTGCCTATGCGCGCAATGATGCTCATAAGGATGAACTTATGAAAACTCAGTTTACTGGCCGTGGCAAAATTGAAATAGGTCGATTTAAAGGTCTTGGTGAAATGCGTGCCGAGCAGCTTAAAGAAACAACCATGAATCCAGCAAAACGCACACTTTTGCGGGTTTTAATTGATGATGAAAGTGTTGAAGCGACCAAAGAAACCGTAAGTGACCTTATGGGCACTAAGCCAGAAGCGCGTTTTCGCTTCATCCAAGAAAATGCAGCCTTTGCCGATACAGAAAGTCTTGACATTTAATTGGCAAGGCTGCCCATAAATAATGGTCAAACTATCGCTATTTAATAAAGATGCGCAGCTGACAAAAGCAGCTGCGCATCTTTCAATTGGTTCTAATCTCACCTATATCGATGCTATGGAAATATATGCAAAGCAATTATTGGATTGGTATGATAGGCACCATCGCGTGCTGCCTTGGCGTATTAGCCCCAAAGACGTACAAAATGGTTTAAAACCTGATCCCTATAAGATTTGGCTATCGGAAGTGATGCTGCAACAAACAACCGTTGAAGCAGTAAAAGCCTATTTTATCAAATTTATACAAAAATGGCCAAGGGTTGAAAATTTGGCCGCCGCATCACTTGATGATGTTTTAAAAGCTTGGGCAGGCCTTGGCTATTATTCTCGTGCACGCAATTTAAAAGCTTGCGCCGATAGGGTTGTTGAGGATTATAATGGCATATTTCCCAGCACTATAAATGATTTGAAAAAACTACCCGGCATTGGCGATTATACCAGCGCTGCCATAGCTGCCATTGCCTTTAATCAAAATGAAGCTGTGGTCGATGGCAATATCGAGCGTATTATCAGCCGCCTTTTTTGCATATCAACGCCGCTTCCTGCTGCAAAACCATTGATCCGTGAAAAAATGGCGCTTATTTCCCCCAATGATAGGCCGGGGGATTTTGCTCAAGCGATGATGGATCTTGGTGCAAGCCTATGCAGCCCGAAGAGACCAAGCTGTTTTTTGTGTCCTATCAACTCGCATTGCCAAGCTTTAGCGCAAGGTGATCCCGAAATTTATCCAATTAAAGCCCCTAAAAAAGATAAGCCTTTACGGCAAGGAGCGGCCTTTATCTTATTGTCCAAAGAAGGTAATGTCTTTTTGCAAAAGCGGCATGAAAAAGGCTTGCTTGCGCAAATGAGCGAAGTGCCAAATTATTTTGGTTCATTAGAAGAAAAACACGATCTTAACCAAGCACCAAGCAAAGCCAATTGGCATTATAGTGGTGAAGCAACCCATATATTTACCCATTTCCGTCTTGAAATGTCGGTTTATCTTGCCAAAAATATTGATGAACAAAATTTCAAAAACGGTTGGTGGGTTGCAATTGATAATTTGCATGATGAAGCTCTTCCAACGGTGATGAAAAAAATTATCGCAACTGCCCTGCCCGATGCTTTTAAAATAAAAAGAGCTGCATAGTTTTATAAGATATTTTTACGGCTTCTTGCCCCAACAAAACGCATAAGCCAAGTATAGATAAACATTGCCTACACTCAACTTACCACTTTTGATGAGCCTAGCATCCTTGTTATGCCCAATATACCAAAGATTGATTCAATATTGCCGCTGGTAATCATGCCTACTTTTTTCACGCCTCAATATAATTATATATGACCATGAAGATTAAACACTGCAAATTTCTACTTTTGTAATGTTTTGAGCTTATAAGCGCGTTGTTTTTAAGCTATGATATTTCATTAATTAATATAAGCGTGATAAAATATAAACATAATGGTAACATTGATGGCTATTTACCCAGATTATTACAATTTATATTTTTAATTAATATAAATAAATAGCATTATAATAAATTAAATTTGCGTGACAATGTAAATGTATAATATTATTTTTAAGCAATATTGAAGGGGATTATATGAAATATATTTTTCTAATAGCAAGTATTTTAACAAGTTTTGTTGCATTGCAAACTTATAGCTTTGCAAATGGTGGCCCAGTTGAAAGAGTGGATCCAGTGCCGCAATTAAGTCCTGAGTTGCAAAAAATAACCAATCATCATTATGATTATCCCTATTCAAAAAATTATACTTATCCTGATCAAATTTATGAGCGCAGAAAACGTATCGAAAATGATATTTACAGCAATTATATTCGGGAACGCATACCAGAAAGCGGATCTGGAATTGCTAAGCATTTTCAGGAAGATAGTCAAATATATGAATTGGCATTAAAGATTGGTCTTTGTCAAAAAATAACAGATGCAGAGGTTGAAGCAATCAAAGATCGCATTAATAAGAAGTATAGTGGAGATACCTTATTAGAATTAGCTGTTGCTCAAATGAATTTGGAAGCTATTGATTTACTTTTTAAATATGGAGCCGATCCTTTCATATCTTACGAGGAAGGAAATATATATGTCGACCGATCAGATTTAGCTTTTATGGATAAAATGAGCGATACTTTTAACCCAGGTTTTAGTGTAGATGTTATTCGTCTTTTTGTAAAATATAAGCTTAATCCCAATCACGTACACAATCGAAAAATAGACCATGCAACTTCTAAAGACCATGACATGACGTTTCTTGCCTATATGGTTTTGATTCACAATGAATTAGCTTGGGTGTCATTGATGGAAGGCGGTGGCAATCCATGGTTGCAATGGGAAATAGCAGGTGAACCCAAAAGTATTGTTAGTCATTCAGTAATGGGTCTTAATCTACCATTTTTAGATTATATCATAGAAAATGGCTATTTAGAAACTGCGAGTAAAGAAGACATTGATGAATTGATTGATGTCATGACAACTTTTGCACTCAGATCAGATTTATATACACAAAATAGACAACGCCAATTACGCAATATCGTTGAGAAGCGCGGTATTAAACCTAGTCAAGAAATACTCGATTATATCAACTGGGTACCCTCACTAAATGATGCCAAGTGATCGTTTTTGAACCATTATTGATGACTAACCATCACTTTTCACTTAAAAACAGCATTAAAGTAAATATGTATTTTTTTCTATTTTACGCTTGACTTAGAGTATACTCTAAGCCGTAAATCTATATGCGTTGAAAGGATATGCAATGAAAATCGGTGAACTTGCACAACGCAGTGGTCTTTCTTGTCATACTATCCGCTATTATGAACGCATTGGGCTATTGCCTTATGCAGACCGTGATGGCGGTGGCCAGCGTGACTATGATAAGACCATTTTAACTTGGGTTTGTTTTTTAAAAAATTTAAAAGCAACTGGTATGCCGCTAGCGCAAATGCTTGAATATGCCAGTTTGCGCGATAAAGGCGATGCTAGCATTACCGAGCGACGGCAAAAATTAGAACAGCATCGCAAAAAAGTTGCGCAAGATATCAAACAGTTGCAGGAAAATCTTCAATTGCTTGATAAAAAAATCATCGCTTACCAAACCATTGAGCAAGAAATAGAACAAGGCACAACCAATACAAATTTGGAGAGCCGCTTTAGACAACTTGCAAAATCCTGATCTTCCGGTGCTTCAAAAGAAGCACTGAGCGTAACTAATGGAAGAAAAATCATGCAAAAGAGAGATCTTGGTAATTCAAAAGCTGCAATCAATACCGCCTTGCAAGTAAGTGCCTTGGGGCTTGGTTGCATGGGGCTGACTTGGGCCTATGGCGTTGTAGATCGCCAACAAGGTATCAACACCATTCATAGCGCCATAGAAAAGGGCATTAATTTTTTTGATACTGCCGATGTTTATGGCCCCTATACCAATGAGGAGCTAGTGGCTGAAGCAATTGGCGGGAAGCGCGACAAGCTAATCATTGCCACCAAGTTCGGTCTTGTTAGAGGGCTTGATAATAATAATGGCAATAAGACCGTGAATGGCAGCCCTAATTATGTAAAATCGGCCTGCGAAGCATCACTAAAACGCCTAAAAACCGATTATATTGATTTATATTATATGCACCGCCTTGATCGCGATGTCCCTATTGAAGACACGGTCGGCGCAATGAAAGACTTAGTCGATGAAGGAAAGGTCCGCCATATCGGCCTTTCTGAAGTATCGGCAGCCACGCTTCGCCGCGCCCATAAAGTTCACCCATTAACCGCACTGCAAAGCGAATATTCGCTTTGGACGCGCGATATTGAAACCAATGGGGTTATGGATACTTGTAAAGAACTTGGTATTGGTATCGTGCCTTATGCACCTTTAGGACGTGGTTTTTTAACCGGTAGTATTAAAACACAAGCTGACTTTGCGGATAATGACTATCGTAAACATTCTCCCCGTTTCCAAGGGGAAAATTTTAACAAAAACTTACTTGTGGTTGAAAAACTTAAAGAATATGCAATTAAGCTAGGCATTACTCCGGCGCAATTGGCACTTGCTTGGGTTTTAGCCCAAGGCGACCACATTGTACCAATTTTCGGCACAACCAAACCAGAACGGCTTAATGAAAACTTACACGCCTTGGATATTCAACTTGACTCAACCATTTGGCAAGAAATTAGCGCAATTCTGCCTCCTGCCCAAGGCGCTCGTTATCCTGACTATTCAAGCCATGAAATAGATAGTTAAAACGAAGCTTCCATCAAAACATCTTGTAGAAGAATTTTATATTTTATCAAGCAGTGGCCTGACCGATAAAAATTATGTAAAATCTACTTTTACAAGATGTTTTTGAGGCAATATTTTGCGCCGATAAGCAGTTCAACAATCAACCAAAGGTCTTGTTACGTTGTTGCCCATTGCCAAAACTTTTTTAAGCAAATTCTAATAATTACAAAAATACAAAGCAAAGCATTAATGAATTAATGGATGAAACAGTAAAAGAACTAGGCAGCGTAATTTTTAAACTATTCCAAAGCAGGGAAATAGCTGATCAATTTATTCTATGGGAGATATTCAAAGATCAGGAAGCCTTTGATAGCCACATGTAAAAGGATTACATCCAAAATATTTTGCACTCGATTTAATGCAAGTTGTAAAAGTTTTAGATCACAAAGAAATATAAGAAGTTAACTTTATAGAAAAAAAGCGCTGTGCTAGATAACTGAGAAAGTTTACTGGTATAAGCATGAGAAAGTGTCAATTAACGAAAGTTAAACAAGATCGATTGATGGAGCATTTTCTAGCAGTAAACTTTCTCAGTTATCTGGTGCAGCTTCAATATTTTTTTCTAAGGATGTAGTCTATGCTTTCTGTTTTGCTATTACCACGCCAATTGATATAATCAAACATTTCTTTCGTTGGAACAATATCAGTTTGTTCAATTATTGATTGTAAAATACGTTGCCTACTTTCTGTGCCCGCATAATCAGCATATAATGGCATTTCCATTATTTTGGCGATAAGATCTTCAATATCTTCTTTACTCGCAGTTTTTAAATAGCCGTTTTCAATTACATAATCTAAAAAGCCTATATCTTCGCTTGATGCAGCGTAAGCTGCAATATTCATTATTCTACCACCTATCTTAAATTTTGCCCATGGATTTCCGCCGCCCTCCATTAATGAAACCCAAGCTAATTCATTTTTAACCAAAACCATGCCGGCTAGAAATGTCATGCCATTTTCTACAAAAGTTACACCGTCCAATTTTAAATCCATAACATGATTAGGATCAAACCCATTTTTTGTAAAAAGCCTAATAGCATCAACACTAAAGCCGGGGTTAAACGTATCGCGCATCTCATAGGCAAAATTAATAAAAGGCGGCTTACCACGCGGAAAATCTCCCGCATAAGACATAAAAGGATCAGCGCCATATTTAAAAAGCAAATCAATGGCCTCTAAGTTTCGTTGATCAACGGCTAATTCAAGTATCACTCGCCCATTATATCGCTTATTGATACGATCTTTAATGGCCTCCATCTCCGCATCAGTTATTTTTTGACAAAGACCAATCTTTAACGCCATTTCATGCATTTGCAGGTCTTCTTTATAATGTTCTGCAGTTCTATACACCCGTGAAGGCCTGCGTATATTGATATATTGGCTGTAAATATCGTCTTCTACTCGTTTTCTGCGCTCATAAATCTCATCGGGGTAAGTATAATTTTTAGAATAAGGATAATCATAATGATGATCGATTATTTTTTGTAACTCAGGACTTAATTCTGGCACTGGATCGGCTCTTTCAACTGGGCCACCATTTGCAAAGCTATGAGTTTGAAACGCAATAAAAATTGTTAAAATACTTGCTATTAGAAAAATATATTTCATAAATATTCCTAATTTATAATATAAAACTATTTAATTCTGGTTTTATTTAAATATTTAATTTTATATAAGTCAGCATTTATGGATTTATGTCAATCTAGAATCATAAATATTGGTCACCGTAATTTTAAGTACTATTTTAGCCCATATTAATAAGTAATTATTGTATTATTGACAGATGAATAATTTTGCTGTCATAAATCAAACAATTGGGAAAATGTGGCTTTTTTGCTTTAAAATGAGCTACGGCATAAAATGGTAGGGGACATGATGCATAAAAAAATCAAGCTTAAAAGACTATTTTCTTCAGCTTTGCTGGCTACAGCTACGCTCTGCACTTCCAATCTAGGGGCTGCTGAGGCAAAAACATTAGTTTATTGCTCTGAAGCATCGCCCGATGGTTTTGATGCTGCACGCAATTTTTCTGGACCCAGTTATGACGCTTCCGCGTGGAATATTTTTGACAAACTTATCAATGTTGAAATTGGAACAACAAACACTAAGCCTGGCCTAGCAACAAGTTGGGAGGTTTCAGATGATGGTAAGGAATATGTTTTTCATTTGCGCCAAGGCGTGAAATTTCATACGACCAATTATTTTAAACCTACGCGCGATTTCAATGCTGATGATGTGATTTTTACACTAGACCGTCAAAGCAATAAGGAAAACCCGCTTTATGGTGATGGACTTTGGCCACAATATACATCTTATGGCTTTGATAAATTATTGCGGAAAATAGAAAAGATTGATGACCATACAGTTAAATTTATTTTAAATGAACCAAACGCAATTTTTATTCAGTCGCTTTCTTTGACCTTTACGGCAATTCAATCAAAAGAATATGCTGATCAACTGGTGCGAGAAGGAAAGTTGGATGGCTTAATCCAACAGCCAATTGGTACAGGTGCTTTTCAATTTGTTGCTTATCAGCGCGATACTGTTATTCGTTATAAAGCTCATCCCGATTACTGGGGTGGCAAGCAAAAGATTGATAATCTCATTTTTTCAATTACACCAGATGCATCGGTTCGATATCAAAAATTATTAACCGGTGATTGCCACGTAATTGCTTATCCAAACCCTGCTGACATTGAAAAAATGCGCAGCAATAAGGATATAACTATTTTAAAGCGTGATGGCCTAAATGTTGGTTATGGTGCTTATAACACCTTGCAACCACCTTTTGATGATAAGCGGGTGCGCCGTGCTATTAATATGGCTATAGACAAAAGGGCTATTATTGATGCAGTATTTTTAGGATCGGCTTTTCCTGCTATTAATGCGATGCCGCCTTCAATTCCAGGTTATAAGGATCTGCCCGTTGATGCTTATGATCCAGTAAAGGCAAAAGCTATGCTTGACGAGGCTGGGGTTAAAGATTTGCACATGAAGATTTGGGCAATGCCTGTTTCTCGCCCCTATATGCCCAATGCAAGACGTGCGGCGGAGTTAATGCAAGTTGATTTAGCTAAAGTTGGGATTACGGCTGATATTATTAGCTATGAATGGGCTGAATATATGAAGTTATCATTGGCCAAAGATCGTGATGGAATGGTGATTATTGGCTGGACACCAAGCATTGCTGATCCAGATAGTTATTTAGGTACTTTGCTTGGCTGTGATGCTATTGGCGCAGTTAACCGAGCAAATTGGTGCAATGAAGAATTTGATAGGCTTATTAAAGAAGCTCGCATAAGCGCCGACCAAGCAAAGCGTAATGCGCTTTATGGCAAAGCACAAGATATTTTCGCACAAGAAAATCCATGGCTGCCTATTGCTCATCAAATTATTGAGCAGCCTATTAGTAGCAAGGTTAAAAACTATAAAATAGATCCTTTCGGCTCTCATGCTTTTCTTGATGTTGATATTGAAGAATAGGTACAATTATGGACATTGTTGATCGATTTATTCAATATACCAAAATCAATACAACCGCTATTCCTGGTGCAAGCACATTACCGTCAAGCCAAAACCAATGGCAGTTGGCAGAATTATTGGCTAAAGAAATGCGCGCATTTGGGCTAGATGTTGAAGAGCAAGACCATGCAATTACGATTGGTACTTTAAAAGCCAATAGTAGCACTGCTAAGCCTAGCATTGCCTTTGTTTGCCACATGGATACCAGTTCTGAATATGTTGGTGATACTAAGGCGCAAGTGATTGATTATAAGGGGGGCGACATTGTTTTAAATCAGCAAAAAAATATTGTTTTAAAACAAAATGATTTTCCTGAAATTGCAAATTATATTGGAGATCAAATTATCGTAACCGATGGCACAAGTTTGCTAGGTGCCGATAATAAATCTGCAATTGCCGAAGTTATGGATGCTGTGCAGTTTCTTGTTCAAAACCCTGACATTGAACATGGCGTCGTAAAACTTGTTTTTGTTCCAGACGAAGAAATTGGTTTGCTTGGTGCAAAAGCACTTGATGTTAACGCTCTTAATGTAGATTTTGCCTACACGCTTGACTGTTGTGCTATTGGCGAAATCGTGCTTGAAAATTGGAATGCCGGTGAATTTCACATTGATTTTTATGGGCAGGCAGCTCACCCTATGTCAGCTAAGGGGAAATTACGCAATTCACTGCTTTTTGCCCACCAATTTATTGCCATGTTGCCGGCTGGAGAAAGACCGGAATATACGCAAGGGCGCGAAGGATATTATTGGGTTAAAAATATTAATGGCAATGTCGCCAAAACTAGTTTGGTTATGGATATACGTGATTTTGATGCCAATAATTTTGAAAAACGCCGGCTTTTTGTTAATGATTTAGTCAATAGTTTCAAAGCCCTATTTGGTGAAGAATGCGTAAGAATGCGCTATAAAGAAGTTTACCGAAATGTTGCTGAAGGCTTAACTGGCAAAAACGCTTATGCGGCCGATCTTGCTTTAAATGTTATGGCGTTAATGGGGCTCAATATCGATAAAAAACCGATGCGTGGTGGCTTTGACGGTACTATTTTAACTGAAAAAGGTGTGCCATGCCCTAATCTTTTTTGCGGGGCCCATAATTTTCATTCTATTTTTGAATATTTGCCAGTTAACTCCTTAAAAAAAGCTTCTGAAATGGTTGTAGAGATTATCAAGCAGGCAAAAAAATAATAAACTTTAGCTATTGAAGATCCCGATATGAAAGATAATGTAAGATGGTAATAGCTTAAAGTTGCTAATATGGCTCTTCGCAAAGGAAAACTATGCCAGTTTGTGGCAAAAATAAACTATAGTTCATCGGCATAGTTTTTGATATTTTTTTGCAGTATTTCAAACAACTTTTCGCGGGCCGCGTCTCTGGTGTTTTTTAAAAATGCTACTGCAAGGGGCAGCCGCATTAAGTTTGCATTGTCGGTAAGTTGCAGTTCAACAAAACTAACCCCTTGCTGGGTTAATTTTGTTGTCCATAGTGGAACAATCGCAAGCCCGATATTCATAGCAACAAGATTAATGATTGTATTTTTTTCGCTGGCCATTTGCGCAATATTGATATCATAGCCTTTGCTTTTGAAAATATTGATAACAAGATCATGGCTATGGGGGCGATAGCGCCGCTCTGGTAATATCATTGGTTGGTCTTTAAGATCATCGATGGTTATTTTTTCTGCTGTGGCCAGTGGATGGCTGCTAGGCAGCGCAATAACCATATGTTCATCAAAAAGGTTGATTATTTGCAATAATGGATTTTTTTGTTCTGGTGAGCGGATAAACGCAATATCGAGCCGACCGGTGAGAATTTTCGGAATGAGATTAATTGTTTTATCTTCGTGCATGAAAAGTTTGATATTTTGATTTTCTTGATAAAAATCACGCATAAGCATTGGTAATAGACCAGACGCAGCACTATCCATTGCACCAATTTGCAATTCATTTTTCTCAGTTTTTTCCATTAAAGCGATATTCTGCGTAATTGTTTGTGCAAGTGTTAATAATTCTGGACCATGTTTAAAAAGATATTCGCCTTCTTTGGTAAGGATAATATTTCTAGTTGTACGAATAAAGAGCCGAACATTGAAAGATTGCTCAAGCATTCGAATATGCCGTGAGAGACTGGCGGGGGCAATATTCAATTTTTTTGCAGTGCGGCCAAAATGCATTTCTTTGCAAAGCAGCAAAAAATACTCGATATGGGCAAGATCCATTATATTTCCCCTATTATTCCATTTTTTTATATAATCAATTTAACATTGTTTTTCCAACCTCGCGAGCGCTTTTATGGCGTGGGAGTTATTGCATGATGGGAGGAAGACATGCAGCAAGAGGTTAAAGCTGATCATGTGACCTATGGTAACGCGGTCATAAAAAAGGTTACTTGGCGCATAGTGCCATTTATCATGGTTTTATATTTCATCGCCTTTCTTGATCGGGTCAATATTGGTTTTGCCTCGCTTGAAATGAATAAGGATATCGGCCTTTCCAATACGGTTTATGGGTTAGGCGCAGGCATTTTTTTTCTTGGCTATTTTCTCTTTGAAGTACCCTCTAACCTTATTTTAAATAAGGTTGGCGCAAGAATTTGGATTGCGCGGGTGATGATCACATGGGGGTTGGTTTCAGGTGCAATGGCTTTTGTGCAAGGGCCAGTTAGTTTTTATGTTTTGCGTTTTTTACTTGGTGCAGCCGAAGCGGGGTTTTTCCCTGGCATCATTCTTTATTTGAGTTTTTGGTTTCCAATGCGTTCGCGCGCCGGTGTCACTGCATTATTTATGGCTGCTGCCCCGCTATCAACGGCACTTGGCTCACCAATATCTGGTGCGCTAATGCAGATGCATGGTTTAATGGGCTATGCCGGTTGGCAATGGATGTTTATTCTAGAGGCAATACCCGCCATTATATTGGGTGTGGTTGTATTATTCTATATGACAGACAAGCCCGAAAAGGCAAACTGGTTAAGTAAAGATGAGCGTAATTGGCTTACTGAAACAATGGCGAATGAGCAGCGCAATAAACAAGCTACTGCCAAGCATAGCATATTAGCAGGGCTTGCTGATATTCGCGTCTTAGCGCTTGCTATCATATATTTCGGCACATCGGCAGGGCTGTATACGCCTGGGATTTGGGCGCCACAAATCATTAAAACAACAGGGCTTAATTCTTTGGAGATTGGCTTTGCTAATGCAATTCCTGCTATATTTGCCGTGGTTGCTATGTTCCTTTGGGCACGTCATTCCGATAAATCCAATGAGCGTACTTGGCATGTAGTGATTGCATGTTTGGTTGCTGCTTGTGGTCTTGTGCTAGCTGCGATGGTTTCGTCGATCATAGGTATAATTTTTACCCTTACCATCGTTAATATTGGCATATCTTGTTCAAAGCCACCAATGTGGAGCATGCCAACTATTTTCCTATCAGGTTCTGCCGCCGCGGCCGGCATTGCAACTATCAATTCAATCGGAAATCTAGGTGGTTTTTTGGGTCCAACAATGATTGGTTGGATAAAAGATCAAAGCGGTAGTTTTTCCGGCGGTTTATATTTTGTAGCGGGTTTGCTTGTTGTTTCAAGTGTTTTAACCATTATTCTGGCGTCGGCAACCAAGCCAGTAAAATAGAAGACAGTTTGATATAATATATTTAAGGATAAAAGAGGTTTATTATGCATAAATATAAAATAGCAGCTATTCCAGCCGATGGTATTGGTCCTGAGGTTATCGAAGCTGGCATTAAGGTTATTAAAGCAGTTGAAAAGCGGCTAAATGGCGTAGAATTTGACTTTACCACATTTGATTGGGGGTCGGATTATTACCGTAAAAATGGTGAAATGATGCCCAAAGACGGGTTAGAGCAATTAAAGCCATATGATGCGATCTATTTTGGTGCTGTAGGCGCGCCAGATATTCCTGACCATATCACTTTATGGGGCTTGCGCTTGCCCATATGTCAGGGGTTCGACCAATATGCCAATGTTCGTCCAACAAAAATATTAACCGGTATTGTGCCGCCTTTGCGCAATTGCGGCGTAGGTACTCTTGATTGGGTTATTGTGCGTGAAAACTCTGAAGGGGAATATTCAGGAAATGGTGGGCGCACCCATAAGGGCTTGCCAGAGGAAGTTGGGACTGAAGTATCTATTTTTACCCGTACTGGAGTTGCTCGCATTATGCGCTATGCCTTTGCATTAGCTCAATCGCGACCACGAAAACTGTTAACAGTGGTGACGAAATCTAATGCGCAACGCTTTGGTATGGTGATGTGGGATGAAATAGCTGAGGAAGTATCAAAGGAATTTCCAGAGGTGACTTGGGATAAAATGTTGGTTGATGCAATGACTGTGCGGATGGTGCTGAAACCAGAAAGCTTAGATACAATTGTTGCCACCAATCTTCATGCCGATATCTTATCTGATCTTGCGGGAGCATTGGCAGGTAGCCTTGGTGTTGCCCCAACGGCCAATATTGATCCGCAGCGCCGTTTCCCTTCAATGTTTGAACCTATTCATGGTTCAGCTTTTGACATTACCGGTAAAGGAATAGCCAACCCTATTGCAGCCTTTTGGACAGCGGCGCAAATGCTTGACCATTTAGGTGAAACTGGCGGTGCTAACCGAATTATGGATGCTATTGAAATTGTTGGTGGCAAAAATATTAAAACACCAGATATTGGTGGCACTGCGACAACAAAAGAGGTAACCGATGCAATGTTAGATGCCATTGCAAGCAGCAATATTTAAGTTTTTCAATATGATATCATTAAAAACAGCTGCGTCATGAATCATTGATCTTTGCAAAGATAATGCGGCTCAAGAATATACGGTCACGAGAGCTAAAGATGGGTATAGCTCCATCTTTAGCTCTCCAACACCCTAGGGTCAGAACCCATTAATTTGAACGAAATGGTATGAGGAAATTTTTGTGCTAACTTTGTCGAGGAAACTTAAGAATATTCTTAAGTTTTAGCGCCTTTTCTCAATTAAATCCTTGGATTTTTACAAAAAAATTCTCAGACCACTTCATTCCAATTAGCAGATTATGCTTCAACCCCTCCCCCAAAATCAATCCAAGATTATCATTTTTCATAATTCATGCGACTTGAAACAATGAATAAGATTGATATTGGGTAAGCGGTAAATGGTTGCAACCACATTAACTACATTTAACTGCTTATTTAAAATCAGCTAAACCAGATCCCCAAGGGCCGTGGTGAATATCCTTGCCATCGATACGATCAAAACCATGCGCGCCAAAGAAATCGCGTTGCGCCTGAATTAAATTGGCAGTACCGCGTTCTTGCTTATAACTATCAAAATAATTAAGAGCTGCTGACAAAGCTGGAACAGGCAAACCTGCTTGCAAGGCGGCGCAAGTGATACGGCGTAAAGATGGCAATGCCTCTTTAACCATGGCAGCAAATGTTGGCGTTACAATAAGATTAACTGCATCTGGTGCATCAACAAAGGCTTTAGCAATATCATCCAAAAATTGCGAACGGATAATGCAACCAGCGCGCCAAATCTTTGCAATTTCAGGCATTGGCAACGACCAATTATAGTCGCGTGATGCTTCTGCCATAACAACAAAGCCCTGCGCATAGGCGGCAATTTTAGCGGCAAGCAATGCTTGTGCCAAATCATGATTAAGCGCATCATCATACGAAATTGAAAAATCGGTATTTTGCGCACCAAATAATTTAGCTGCAGCTTGACGTTGATCTTTAAGAGCTGAAATACAACGAGCAGCAACCGCTGCCTCAATCGAGGTTGCTGGCACATTCATATTTTGCGCTTCAATCACCGACCATTTGCCTGTGCCTTTTTGTCCAGCTTTATCGACAATCATGTCAACCATGGGCATACCAGATATTGGGTCTTTTGCGCCTAAAACCGTTGCAGTAATTTCGATCAAATAAGAGTTAAGGCGGCCTTTATTCCATTCACCAAAAATATTGGAAATATCGTGCGCGTCCTTTTTAAGACCATCGCGGAAAATGCCATAAATTTCGGCAATCATCTGCATGTCAGCATATTCAATACCATTATGAATGGTTTTAACAAAATGGCCAGCACCGTCATTGCCCATGCGTGCAACACAAGGTTCGCCATCATAGCGCGCAGCAATTGCAGTTAAGATTGGTTCAACCCGCTTCCATGAGGTTTCTGTGCCACCAACCATAATTGATGGACCGTGACGCGCACCTTCTTCACCGCCTGAAACCCCAATGCCCATAAAGGTCAAGCCTGTGTCCTTATAGGTGTTAAAGCGGCGGATTGTATCGCGGAAATTGGCATTACCCGCATCAATCATAATATCATTGTCTGATAGATGTGGTGCTAATTCTTGTAATTGTTCGTCAACTGGTTCACCAGCTTTAATCATGATAATAATTGGACGCGGTGGGCGAATGGCAGCCGCAAATTCTTCCAATGTTTTACATGGAATGATTTTATCCTGCAGATCGCCAGCATTTTTATAAAATTCTTCTGTCTTGGCATAAGTACGGTTATAAACGGCGACGCGATAACCTTTTTCCGCAATGTTAAGGGCAAGATTTGCCCCCATTACGGCAAGACCAATCAATCCAATTTCTGCTTGTTCCACGTTTTTCTCACTTTCAACTTAGTAAAAAAATTAGCATAAAGACGAATATTGAATGAAGCGAAAGACTGCCTCATCATTGATAAGTGCTGATGCTGCCCAATTGTCGAGATATTATTTGCCAAAGACTATATCAAATTGCACAATTTAAAAACAAAAAAAGCCATGATTGATAAAATATTGATCATTTAAAAAATTGATCTGCTTAAGGCTGCAAATTATATCATCATTCGTAAAGCTCAAGCCTGCAAATAAAAACGCCCCTATCATGCAATTGAAAGGGACGTTTGATAAACAGCTTTAAAACTTATTTTCCTGGCCGACCCGTTTTTCGCGCCCTGCCTTTTCGACTATTAGATTTTTCAGGTTCTTCATAAGACCCAACACCAATACGCCCGCGCTTTACCGGCGCCAACTCATCATTAACGGACGAATCTGGCATAGGTAGTCCGGTATCCATTGTTGGTCCCATATGATCCAAATCAGGCTTGGCAAAAAGGCTTTTACTAACCTTTTTGGCGGTTCCCTCAATCGTTCGTATTGTTTCACGGGTTAATGGATCATCGGCGATAGCAAGTTCGGTTTGGCGCAAACGCTTGACTTCATCGCGCAAGCGTGCGGCTTCCTCAAAGTCAAGATCGGCGGCAGCCTCCTGCATACGTTTTTCAAGATGCGCGATATGGGTGGCAAGATTATTGCCTATCATCGCACCTTCATCGATAAATTGCGAAATATCAGCGCGAACATGATCTCGCTCATAAACAGAGCCAAGAATATCGGATATATTCTTGCTGACACTTGCTGGCGTGATATTATGCTCAAGATTATAAGCAACCTGTTTTTCGCGCCGGCGATTGGTTTCGTTAATTGCGCGCTCCATCGAACCCGTCATCTTATCGGCGTAAAGAATAACGTGACCATTAACATTTCTCGCCGCACGACCAATGGTCTGAACAAGTGATGTTTCAGACCGCAAAAAGCCTTCCTTATCCGCATCAAGAATGGCAACAAAACTACATTCAGGAATATCCAAACCTTCACGCAAAAGGTTGATACCCACCAAAACGTCAAATGTACCAAGACGCAAGTCGCGAATAATTTCAATGCGTTCAAGCGTATCAATATCTGAGTGCATATAGCGCACCTTAATGCCTTGCTCGTGCAAATATTCAGTTAAATCTTCCGCCATGCGTTTGGTAAGTACCGTCACCAACGAGCGATAGCCTTTTTTACTGGTGGCTAATATTTCGCCCATCACGTCATCAACCTGCGTTTTTGCTGGCCTAATTTCAACGGGCGGATCGATAAGACCTGTTGGACGAATAACTTGCTCGGCAAAGACGCCGCCTGCTTCATTCATTTCCCATTGAGCAGGCGTTGCAGAAACGGCTATGGTTTGCGGGCGCATTGCATCCCATTCCTCAAAACGCAAGGGACGGTTATCCATACAAGATGGCAAGCGAAAACCATATTCTGCCAAGGTTGCTTTACGTCGAAAGTCACCACGATACATAGCGCCAATTTGCGGAATGGTAACATGGCTTTCATCAAGAAAGACCAAAGCATTGTCCGGAATATATTCAAACATGGTTGGTGGTGGTTCACCCGGTTTACGTCCCGTGAGATAACGTGAATAATTTTCAATACCCGGGCAAGAACCTGTTGCTTCCAACATTTCAAGATCAAACTTGGTGCGTTGTTCAATTCTTTGCGCTTCTAATAAGCGCCCCGCATCATTAAGTTCGACAAGGCGGTTACGCAACTCAGTTTTGATGCTTTTTATCGCCTGATTTAAAGTAGGCCGCGGTGTCACATAGTGCGAATTTGCATAGATTTTAACCGATTTTAAATCGCCAGTTTTCTTACCAGTTAACGGGTCAAACTCAGTAATTGTATCAATCTCATCACCAAACAATGAAATGCGCCATGCCCTATCTTCTAAGTGGGCTGGAAAAATTTCAATTGTATCGCCGCGCACACGGAAAGAACCACGCACGAAATTAAATTCTTGCCGCTTATACTGCTGCGCGACAAGATCGGATAATAATTGCCGTTGATCTAACCTATCGCCAACCTTCATCTCAAAGGTCATTGCGGTATAAGTTTCAACCGACCCAATACCATAAATACAAGAAACAGATGCAACAATAATAACATCATCACGCTCAAGCACCGCACGGGTGGCAGCATGGCGCATGCGGTCTATCTGCTCATTAACCGATGATTCCTTTTCAATGTAAGTATCGGACCGCGCAACATAGGCTTCGGGCTGATAATAATCATAATAGGAAACAAAATATTCAACCGCATTATCAGGAAAGAATGATTTAAACTCGCCATAAAGCTGTGCAGCAAGGGTTTTATTTGGTGCAAGAATAAGCGCCGGCCTTTGGGTTTCCTCAATGACTTTAGCCATGGTAAAGGTTTTGCCTGACCCTGTCACACCTAAGAGAACCTGTGTGCGATCATCGCTGTTAAGACCTTCCACCAAATCCTTGATAGCCGTTGGCTGATCACCTGATGGTAAAAACGGTGTATGCATTTTAAACGGAATACCGCCTTCGGACTTATGTGGCCGATCGGGTCGATGCGGTGTCCAAAGCTCACCATTTTTAAAAAGTGGATTGCCCGATGAAATAAGCGCAGATAATGCTTCAACCGTTGCCGTCGCACCGCTTTGGGGTAAATTATCAGCATCTTCTAGTGAAATATCTAACCCTGAAACAGGATTAAGTCCCGCACGGCTGCGCTCTTTAGCGGAAGCTTTACCGCCAAGTAACGTGCCGCGCGATGTCTTCATTGGCTTTTCATCTTTAGCGGTTTTTTTGACTGATTTTTTAGCTGCACTGGTTGCTTTGGCTTTTGCCGTTTTAGCTTTCACCTCAACAACATCTTTTTCAGCCGCATCACTTAATTCATTCGCCCAAGACGCTATGCTTGTTATGCCTTCATCATTTTGACCGTCTTTAATGTGATTACTTTGATCAACTTTTTTTGAGCTTTTATTTTCGGCCATTTTTACACTCGCTATATATGTTGAACTGTATATAGTAACTTTTAGCATCAATAAAAGATATGTTTAATAAATTTAACGGCAATACAATGTAAGCGGTGCGCTTCATATCATATGTATCGCGTCATGCGTATCGCGAAGCATTTTACCTAAAATACAACACAATAAATAATGCAAAAAATTATGCAAAGTACCTCGGTGCCCCAACTTAAAATAACTATAATCGACATTACAAAAGGCTCAGATCATGAAGCTATTTTATTTGGATGATTTCAAGCTAAAAGCAAGCAATTTTAATTTTAGAAATACCGAACACCTATTGCGTATCATTTGTGGCTTATTTCTTTTGCCAGAAGCCTACGGTAAGTTTAGCCACTTTCCAACCCTTAATCCTGATACTGTTGGCTTTTTTGCTAAGGTTGGATTTTATCCAGCTGAATTTTGGGTTTATTTTGCCGCGCTTGGCGAGGTTACCTGCGGATTAGCTTTAATATTAGGTATTTGCTCACGCTATGCGGCTCTTGGCGCCATGACTATTCTTTTAAGCGCCCTTACCGCGTTAAATATCAATCGTGGCTATTTTGCTTGGACATGGAACCAAGGCGGCGATGAATATTTGGTCTTTTGGGCTATTTGCTGTCTTATTGTTGCTATTTATGAATTTCAACAAGCTGGTAAACCGCAACAAGCAGATTTTTAAGCAGATTTTTAAAAAGCTTTAGTCCTAACCATGATTAATCATGGTTAGGACGGTTTTTTGCTTGCCAAACGGGGCCAAGATCTCCCAACTGGCATTCAATACATTCAACACTTAAACGCAAAGCGCAATCACCTGAAAACTGCAATTGAATTGTGCCTTGCGGATTATCGCCTTCTTCAAATTGAATAGCTAATAAGGATAAAACCTCTTCGGCTTTATCACTATTAATATTGCGAGCTTGAATTTTTTCAACCCGATCAAATCGCAAAACCGCAAAATGCCGTTCTGGAATATTACGCCGCTTAAAAAATCCGCGTGGCTTTTCAATTTCCCAAGCAAAACGGTTAATAGCAATCACCAAGCGCTTATCCTTAGGCTGCCAATCGATATCTTTTACTTTTAAAACAGCATCTTGCGCGTGAGCGGATATAATTGCTAAATCTTCACTATCAAGGGCTAATAATTTTAATAAGGCCATGATGCTCTACTCACCCACGGATACGTTCAACAACGGCGCCGCAATGAGATAATTTTTCTTCAAGGCGCTCAAAACCGCGATCAAGGTGATAAACACGACTAATCATCGTTTCACCTTGCGCTGCAAGACCTGCGATTACCAAAGAAACTGATGCCCGCAAATCGGTGGCCATGACTTGCGCCCCTTGCAAGTTCTCAACACCCTCGACCGTTGCTGTTTGCCCAGAAAGCGAAATTTTTGCGCCAAGCCGCGCCAATTCTTGCACATGCATAAAACGATTTTCAAAAATGGTTTCGGTAATATGAGATGTGCCATTCGCCCGGGTCATAAGCCCCATAAATTGTGCCTGTAAGTCGGTTGGAAAACCGGGGAAAGGTTGGGTTTCAATATCAACCGGCTCAATCGCATGGCCATTGCGGCGAATGTGGATTTGGTTGGCACTTTCTTCAATTTCAATACCCGTTTGACGCAATGTTTCAAGAACTGATGTTAATTGGCGCGGATCGGCGCCATCAAGCACCACATCGCCGCCCGTCATCGCAACAGCCATTGCATAGGTTCCAGTTTCAATACGGTCTGGAATAATCCGTACACGCGCGCCAGAAAGGCCAGAAACGCCCGAAATTTTAATGGTTGATGTACCAGCACCAGAGATTTTTGCCCCCATCTGGTTTAAACAATCAGCAAGATTAGCAACTTCTGGTTCAGCTGCAGCATTATGAATAATAGTATCACCCTTAGCTAGACTTGCCGCCATTAGCATGACATGGGTGCCCCCAACAGTTACTTTAGGGAATGTATATTCAGCGCCAACTAAGCCATCGCCAACATTGGCATGGACATAACCATTTTCGATATGAATATTTGCGCCAAGCGCCTTAAGGCAATCCAAGATATAATCCACCGGGCGCGTACCAATGGCGCAACCACCAGGCAGCGAAACAATGGCTTCACCCATACGGGCAAGCAGCGGCCCAATTACCCAAAAACTCGCACGCATTGTCGAAACAAGATCATATGGCGCAGTGGTATTAACGATGTGGCGAGCATTAAAATGCACAGTGCGCGAATAGCTGCCATTTTGATGTTCACGGCGGCCATTTACCGAATAATCAACACCATGATTGCCTAAAATACGAATCAAATGTTCTACATCTGCAAGATGGGGCACATTTTCTAAGGTCAACATATCATCGGTTAGCAAAGAAGCGATCATTAAAGGCAAAGCAGCATTTTTTGCGCCAGAAATCGGAATAACCCCATTAAGCCGGTTACCGCCGATAATTCTTATACGATCCATTCTAATTGCCTTCCTAAATGCTGATAGTCGATTGTCGCAATATCGTGTAAATGACAAAGCCTTGGTTAAATAAATGCTTTTAAAACTATGTCATTTAGAGTTCACAGCTCTATAATAAGTTGCAACGCTTTAAAAGTGTTTTAATGGCGAACAAAAATTGATAAAAATATTTAACTACAAAATTATGGCAAACATTAAAATTTCTTAATGATATCTAGCCAAAAATTATTGCGCTAATTGCAATTAAACCGCTATTTATCTTTATCACCGCTTTCGATAGCATCACCATCAAGCACCTCATCCTCAGCACCATCCTCGGTTCTTTGTCGAGCTTGTGCTTTACGGCGCATTAGGTTCGTGCGCAACTGTTTTGCCAAGCGCTTTTTTTGATGTTCTTTTTTTTGGTCAATACTCATGCTTTGCCCATTTAAGCATTTTTTGAAAAAAAGTTGATTTAACTTTCTCTTGTCAACAATGCGCCCAAATAAAGAGCCTAGAGCATGTTACCGCTTCAACAATAAACACACGCACTCTAAGCAACCAGTTTTAATTATGTAAGCTGCCTATTTATATTGAAGCGAGTTTTTTTTCAAGATAGCAACAGTACCTTTGATAGGCACAGATGAAGAGACATTTAAATAGGTAAATCACTAAAAGAACCAAGCCCAAAAATTAGCCGCTAACATGAAACATGCTAGCGGCCAATAAAGCGAAAATAATCGGCAGTGGAAATGCTTTTATTAACGCTTATATCAATAAGGCAGCCTTATTAAAGACTGTAAATTTAGATAGTTGCGGGCAATGTATAATTTAACGCATTGTCCTTAACGCAAAACCGCTTTGCACTTTTGCGGGCAATGTGTAATTCAACGCATTGTCCTTAACGCAAAACCGCTTTGCACTTTTGCGGGCAATGCTTAGTCAAACTTTTTAACCAAAGCTTCAAACGCAGTAAGAATACTAACCAAGAATGCATGGGAAGATTCATTAGCAGGTTCTGCACTATCGGTAATGATATTTTGAATATGTGATAAATAGGCTTCAGGCTGCTGCATAGTTTGTACATCATTAAATACCAAACATTGACGCAAATGATGATTGGCACCAAAACCGCCAATAATTCCCTGAGAAAGCGATACAACCGCACCTGGCTTACCATTCCAAACACTTTGTCCATAGGGGCGCGATCCAACGTCAATAGCGTTTTTAAGTACAGCTGGTACAGAACGGTTATATTCAGGTGTAATAAACAAGAAGCCGTCAACATGCTTTACGGCATGACGGAACGTTGACCATGAAGCTGGTGGTACGTCGGTTTCAAGATCTTCATTATACATTGGCATATCGCCAATCTCAATAATTTCAAGATTAAGACCTGCTGGAGCAATCTTCTTAAATGTATTAGCTAATTTACGGCTATAAGAAGCATTGCGTAATGAACCAACGAAAACACCGATATTATATACTTTTGACATTTTACACCTGTTTAAACGTCTTGAAGATTTGTCGTCCATTCTGCCATGCTTCAAGATAACCATCGCAGAAAAATCAAACTCAATGGCAATATATAGTTTATTATTTAAAAGTAATGCCATTAATTGACAGTTTTATGATTTTATCCATCATTTTAATGTGAAATCTAACAAACTCAAAAACCAAGATTTAGCAGACCCATAATCGACTAATCACCACAAAACATGCAATTATTTAACTATGAGACTATTCCAAAACATCAATATAGGTAAGTGATTTTAGTGCAACGCACTGTCAAAAAAATATTGACACTAATATGAAAATCTAAACCAAAGATGACAATCTAGCCTTAAGATTTTGCTGCATTGCAAATAACTCTCATAATGATAAAGCGCAAATAAACACCTAGCCACGGTAATTTTACAGTTCACCCATCATTTACCCATAATTTACCAAGAGTTTTAAACCCATTGAAACAGAATCGCTGTAAAAACCATTAGGTCAATTCAAATAATATTCGTTGAAAGTGCTCTAATGACTAAGCAAGTTCCTCTTGAAGTCTCGCCGCTACGCAGCAGTCATAATGTGATTATGAGCATTGTAGAATATGGATTTATAATCTGTATTACGTGCCTTTCCATTGCAGCCGCAACCCTTATCCTTATTGAGCAATTATCAATTATTTGGTGACTTTTTTTGTCTAATTAAAATAAAATGGTTTCGCTACAGCGAATATCATTTTCAGCATTTAAAATTGTGTGGCGTGATAATCTATTTTGCCATTTGCCATTTTGCTTTTCAATTTCAAACACATTATAATTGGCTGGTGGTTTTTTGCCGCCAAAACCCTGCGAAGCTGATGCAACCCCCACGACAGGTATGTCGCCATCTCTACCCTTTATGCTATAAAGTGTTGGCAAATGAGTATGACCATGCAAAATCAAATCTGCACCACACTCGGCGATAACTGTTTGAAAGCAATCAATATCTGTTAAGATTTTGTGGCGATGCGTCGCATTATGAATAGGCGGATGATGGATCATCACCACGCGAAAAAGTTGTTTTTCTGCAGCTATGTGCAATAATTTTTTAAGGCTGTCTGCTTGGCGCTTACCAAATTTACCTGTGGCCCGAAAAGGCATGGTTGCAATAGCTGACGAGCAACCAATGATTGCAACATCTTTTCTTATCCGCATATAGGGAAAAGGTGCGTTGACAGCCACGTCACTGCTAATCCATGGCGCAAATGTTTTTATAGCGGTTTTTAATGCAGTAGGTACATAGGCATCATGATTACCAAAAACAACAGATATATCCTGCGCATTTCCCAATTGCTCTAACCAAATACGGGCATTTTGAAACTCAATCGGCAATGCTAAATTAACCAAATCACCGCTAATCGCTATATGATCATGGGGTTGATTTTTAATATCATTGATAATGCACTGCAAGGTTTCATTGCCGATTTCGCCTTTTCTGTTCATCTTCCAATTAACCCAGCCAGTAATGCGCTTATTCAATAGCTGAAAAAGCTTTGGCTCAGGCATTGGCGTTAAATGAACATCAGAAATATGAATAAGGCGAAACATTAAAAACCTTAATTTCAATTGAGTTTTAAATATACAATTTAAAAATTAAAAACATATGCCATAGATAGCCATGACATATGCCATAATTTATGAAACAAAATTTCTTAAACAGCAGCAGTAATAACAATCTCAACCAAATATTCAGGGGCTGCAAGCTTTGCTTCACCGGTTGCGCGGGCAGGAGCTGCATTTGGTGCAACCCATTCATCCCAAACGGCATTCATATCGGCAAAATATTTCATATCCGAAAGCCAGATCATTGCTTTCAAAATACGTGTCTTATCTGAACCTGCAAGAGCTAACAAACGATCCACTTCAGCTAAAATTTGCTTGGTTTGATCGCTTGCGCTAGCACCTGGTTCGCCGACTTGACCAGCAAGATAGACAACACCATTATGCACAACTGCATTGCTCATGCGTTTACCAGGCTCAATACGCTTTATATCAGACATGCTCATTCCTCCATTTAAATTGAGTTGATATGAATGTTTTAACAAGAAAAAAATAAAAAGGAATAAGTTTTTTTACCATTGCCGCAATTGTAACAATTTGTTATGTTTCGTGTTGTAACGTAATGTGATGTTAAATTACAAACCTATAGGTGATCAAATGAATGATATCGTCAAAACGGCCATAACCTATTCAGCTATGATCCTTTCATTGAATGTTGGCGTTGCGCTTATGATTTTCTCAATGGGAGTAACTGGTTAGGATTTGAAGGCAATGACCTTAGCAAGTCCATTCATTATTCGATAATGAATGCGTGAGGGTTGTGCTTTAATCTAGCCCAACTCGTTTTCCTGTAAATATTTTTGTTTTCACAAACTCCCCTTCCCTTTTTTAAAAGGCTATTTTTATTGCCATTTTTAAAGCAAAAGCAATCTTTGCTATAAATTATATTGCTTTCATAAAAATTCTTCAATATTTATCGCAAATTAGCAATTTTAATAAATATGCTGCAAAAGTAGCATTTTAAAAGGAAATCCTATGCGCCGACTATTTTGGCCCTTGCTTACAACCATTATTTTCTTTTCAGTGATGGCATTATGGTTTTGCTTGAGTGCAATGACGACGCAACTTACCAATGAAGTTGAAAACCTCCTTACAGATAAGATTTGGGCGACTTATGATCTTGATGGCCGCGACCTTACGATACGCGGTATCGCCGCAACTGAAAATATTGAAAGCGATGTATTAGCCAAAGCTGCGGCCATATGGGGCATAGCATCGGTTACTGATGAGGTTATCGTTCCGCCACTAAAAGCGCCTTTTGAATTTATTTTAGAAAAAAATGATGATACCATCACCATCAGAGGCGATTTCCCAGTCGAGTTTGATCGTTTCGCTATTTTAGATAATATGGATGGCGTTATTATTGATCAAGCCGGCAATGCGCGAGGTGCGGATGAAAAATTTGCTGAGTGGCTTCATTATGCGGCAGCACAGATTCAGCAGTTAAAAAGTGGCGAGATTATCCTTAGTGATGATGTCATTACAATTAATGGCATTGCCAAAAATGGCGATGCTGAAAAGGCAATAAAGGATCTCAGCATACCAAATGGGTTAAAATTGCAAAGCCTCACACTCAAAAGCGAATAAAATATTTCAGCTATCAACCACATAATTGCGACATGCATTTAACCTTATAGGACCTTAATTATGACTTTTCTCATATCATTTCTTTGGCCATGGATGCTTATTGCAGCAATTGTTAGCTTTTTTATCGGCTGGACAGTGAGCAAACGCAATGAAGGGGAAAAGTAAATCATGCTTCATCTTGCTTTTGAGATTATTTTATTAATTGCTCTATCTTCGCTGTTAGGCGCTTTAAGCGGTTATTTTGTGCGCAAGTTGTTTTATCGTAGCAACGCCCATGAGCGGGCTATTATTGCAGCGGCAAAATCCCAACCCTTTCAAGATAAAAAATAATGGCGTTCTTACAAGCGTAAACGCGGCAAAAGAAATGCCCCAAAGCAAATACAACTTTGGGTTCTTTTGCTAGTTTTTCATTTTTACTAATTTTTCATTGTGCGCCCTGCGATAAGGTCATTTTTAATTGTAAATGAACCCGTCAACCGCGCTTTATAGACCTGATAATTTTCCATCACGCGCTGCACATAATTGCGTGTTTCTGTGTAAGGAATGCGCTCAATCCAATCAACAATTGTATCCAAATCACGGCCGCGCGGATCTCCATAGCGATTAATCCATTCATTAGCACGAGTTGGACCAGCATTATAACCAACAAAGGTCAAAACATAAGAGCCATCAAAACGCTCTAGCTGATCACCTAAAAAATGGGCGCCCAAAGTCGCATTATAGGCGGGATCAGTCGTCAAGCGTTGCACATTATAAGCAATGCCACGTTTTGCCGCTACCGATTTTGCAGTTGCTGGCATTAATTGCAGCATTCCGCGTGCACCAGCGCTTGAAACTGCAGCTGGATTAAATTCACTTTCTTGACGGGCAATAGCATAAGCAAGCGCTTTACCTGATGGTGAAATATTGGCAGATGATGGAATAGCACCCAAAGGATGCGAAAGCGCACCCACATTAATGCCACGCAAAACTGCCGTTTTTCCAATGCGCAAACTCATAACATGGTTGCTTTTGCGCTCTGCCATTACCGCTAGCAAGGCAAGTTCGCCGGGGCTTTTTAATTCGCGGCTTAATTCGCGATAAAGTAAACCTGCTTTATCACTATAGCCTGCCGCCTCTAACCTTAATATGGCGCGAACAGCACCGCGTTTTTCAAAACGTTGTTTTTCGTCATTGCTTGGTTTTGGATAAGGCAATTCAAGCTTTGATGCGCCAAGGCGCGCCGCAGCTAATTGCCCGTAAAATGTCGTCCCAAAACGGGCGGATTGTTGATAATAGCTTGTTGCTTGCGCAGGATTTTTTTGCGCTTCACTTGCCCTGCCCATCCAATAATAAGCGCGCGACAATGAAATTGGCCCCGATGAAAGTTTTGCTATCTGGCTAAAATGGCGCATTGCAGTTTTGGGATCATTCAAAAAACGCAACGCATACCAACCGGCATGGAATTCAGCATCTGCTGCGGCTGTTGGACTTTCTGCAGCATGTGCCGCCGCCAATTGATAAGCAAGTTTCGGATTATTAAGATCGAGCATTTCACGCGATAAAACACGCCGTTCATTCCACCACGCATCTGGATCAATTAATGAGGCTGCATCTTTTGGCGTTTTTAAAAGCACATTTGCAGCATCAGTATATTTTCCAGCACGCCTTAAATATTGAATACGCGCATAACTATAAACAGGGTCCTTACGCCAAGATGGATCAACATTAGCAAGTCTTTGCCCTGCATCTTTTCTATTGCGCGCCACCGCTTCAAAAGCAAGATAGAATGAGCGTGCCTTGGCCGGCCCCGAAACGCGCTCAGCTGCATCAATACGATAGGCAAGCAACATGGCTTTCATGCGGATAAGATGGTCGTCAGAGGTTAAAACACCCTTTTGCTTTTCAAGAACATATTTTTCTTCGGCTGGGTTTAGCTTTTCGCGATGCCACCATGGCGCAATAACCGCCCGCGCTTGCGCAGTTTTGCCCGATGCGGCTAAAGCATTGGCAAGCGTTACCATGCCTTGTGCTGTTTCAGGACGGCGATTAGAAAAAAGACTAATGACATTTGCTGCGCTTAAATTTTCCCGCGAAATTGCCCGTTCAAAATTGCGCTGCATAATTGACTGGCCTGGCCAATCTGCCACCTCATGCATCGCCGATACAATAGCGCTGCTCGACATTTCTGGCGCACCAGAGGTCGCTAGGCTCCATGTCAAAATTTGTCTGTCAATGGAATTAACCGCCAATCCATTTCGAATAGCGATAGCACGATTTGCGTCATTTTTTTTATAAAGCGCATCAAGCCCATCTTTTAATTTGCCAACCATCTTACCAGTTGGCAATTTAGGAATACCTGAAGTGATAATATTATCTGCAGCAACTACACTGCTTCCCGCTTGCGGCGCTGAAGCAAAGGGCCGCGCCAATGGCACAGGGCCATCAGATGGCAGTTTTGGCGTTTGCGCAAAAGATTGAACAATTGCACTTAAAGATAGCCCACTCACTAATGCTACTCGGCCAAGATATAAACCAGATTTCATCATGTGCTTCCCGTCATAGTGCTTTGACATCTTAAATTTAATCTTCAAAAGTCATAAAGGCTAATGGTGAATCGTCTCTTAATTTTCAGGGTAGTTACGAATAGTAGTTAAAAAAGGGTTAAAAAACTAAAGCTATAGTTAACAGCATAAAACTTCAATAATATGAAAAATCGTTAAAACCAAGGCAAACACCTTTAGCTTTTGTGATTAGCTTTTTAATTTATGATTTGGCGCACAATTTTGTTACCACGAACCTATTTTATAATCATATTTGCCCCTGCCAAAATATTTTATAATTGCTATAAACGCGACAAAGCTTAAATTTTTAAATAGCCACGTGATGATGTCCCTAATGGCCAGTTAAGGAACAGCGACATCATGCATAGGCAATAGGGAGGAGCAGTGGCTATGATAAAGGACCCAGCAGTAAAAACAGAAGATACGGTCATTGCCATTCTTCTTGCAATTAGTCTTAGTCATTTATTTAATGACGTCATGCAATCGATGTTGCCTGCCATTTATCCTCTATTAAGTGATAATTATGGCCTTACATTTTTACAAATTGGCATTATCACCGCAACCTATCAAATAACTGGTTCAGTTTTACAGCCACTTATCGGCTTTTATACCGATAAACGTCCGCTCCCCTACTCGCTACCCTTTGCCTCCCTATTTACCATGGTGGGCTTACTATTGCTTGCGAATGCACATCATTATTATGTGTTGCTCATTGGCGTTGCGAGTGTTGGGTTTGGCTCGGCCATATTCCATCCTGAAGCCTCACGGGTTACGCGACTTGCATCGGGCGGTCGCCATGGTTTTGCCCAAGCTATTTTTCAAGTTGGCGGCAATACTGGCGCAGCGCTTGGCCCGTTATTAGCCGCATTGTTTATCTCGCAGCAAAGCCGCATTGGATATTTTGCAATTATTGCCTTTATTGGCTTTTTATTGTTGATTTGGGTTAGCCGTTGGTATGCTGCCCAATTAAAATTTACCGCAAAGAAAAAAGCAGTTAGGCAAACCCAGCTTTTATCTAAAAAACAAATCGCTGGTACTTTATTTGTATTGCTTTTATTGATGCTAGCTAAATACGTATATCTTGCCAGTATGAGCAATTTTTATATGTTTTATGCTATCGACAAATTTGGCGTTACTACTCATACAGCGCAAATTTTACTATTTCTTTATCTCGGCGGTATAGCTGTTGGCACAATTTTTGGTGGTCGCATTGGTGATCGCATTGGCGCACGCTCAGTTATCTGGGTATCCATTCTTGGCGTATTACCTTTTACTCTATTAATGCCGCATGTTAATTTGCCAATCATGGCAATTTTATCGGTTATTATTGGTATAATCTTAGCATCGGCATTTCCAGCAATTGTAGTTTTTGTGCAAGAATTATTGCCCGGCCGCGTTGGTACAGTGGCAGGTCTTTGCTTTGGACTTTCTTTTGGCATTGGCGCTATATCTGCGGCAGTGTTAGGCAAAGTTGCTGATATTTATGGCATCCAAGCCCTATTTGATGTTTGCTCGTTTTTGCCATTCTTGGGACTTGTCGCAATATTTTTGCCAAAATTAAAAACTGGTGAAGTTAAAACACTCAAACGCTAGACTTAACTACGCTTTTCAATCCACAAAAAAGACGCTGGTTTATGAATTAGACCAGCGTTTTATTGATTATCAAGATAAGCGCGCGCTTTTTCAAAAACGTCTTGAAACATTGCATCGGTCAAAACACCTGTATTGGTGTTATAACGTGAGCAATGATAGCTTGATAAAACTTTCAAGCCATCAACATCACTCATAAGTCCATGCTTAAACGGATAACGACTTACCGGCTTTTTAAGCGCACGGATGGTTGATTGATGGGCAATAGCACCAAGGGTTATGATAATTTTCAAATTTGGAAGATTGTTAAATAATGGTGATAAGAATTGTCGACACATATTTATTTCTGCGCCCACTGGTTTATTTTGCGGCGGAACACAGCGCACAGCATTAGCAATTGCGCAATCAACTAATTGTAAACTATCATCAATACGTGCTTCAAATTGCCCTTGTGCAAAGCCAAACAGCTTCAATGTAGAATAAAGCAAATCGCCGGCATAATCGCCTGTAAATGGTCGGCCTGTGCGATTCGCCCCCCGTAAACCCGGGGCAAGGCCAATAATTAACAGCTTAACACTTTGCGCACCATCTTTTGGCCAAAACGGCTTCACTGGACCGTTATACCAATTAGGCTCGATTTGCCGCCATTCACTTAAAAATTCGTGAAGGCGCGGGCATAAAGGGCAGTCATAGCTAGGATCCGGACATGATTGCGCTACAGAAAAATTCATGACTGATAACAATGCAAACTATGCCCTTAAATAAAATAATAAAACGGCTAAAAGCCGCGGCAACATCAAAAAAGACTATAAAGTGGCGATATATATCGCCACTTCATTTAAAAAAAATCAATATTCGTCTTCTTCGTCTTCTTCATAAAAAGCTGGCGAGTCACTCGGCTTATCGCTTGGTGCTCTACCCACTTCATTTTTTAGCGAAACAAGATCAATGAAATGATCCGCTTGGCGGCGCAAATCATCCGAAATCATTGCTGGTTGCGTTGAAAGAGTGCTAACAACACTCACTTTCCGACCCTTGCGTTGCAAAGCTTCCACCAAAGATCTAAAATCACCATCGCCAGAAAAAATAACAAAATGATCAACGGTTTCCGAAAGCTCCATTGCATCAATGGTAAGCTCAATATCCATATTGCCTTTTACCTTTCGGCGACCTGCCGCATCAGTAAATTCTTTGGCTGCCTTAGTAATGACACGATATCCATTATAATCGAGCCAGTCAATAAGTGGACGAATCGAGGAGTATTCTTGATCTTCAACCAAAGCAGTGTAATAATAAGCGCGTAAAAGATAACCGCGCTTTTGAAAAGCTTTTAGAAGTTTTCGATAGTCGATATCAAAACCTAATGTTTTGGAGGCGGCATATAAATTTGCGCCGTCAATAAAAAGAGCAATTTTCTCTCTTGGGTCAAACATATTTAAAACCATCTTTTTATAATATGCATTACTAATTGAATGCAGAGCTAAAATAACTGGAACAATACACCTAACTTAATGTAGTTGTGCAGTGATGCCAAGACAGAACTTTAGGAATTTTAACTCTTTGGTTGGTTTTTCTTGTTTTTTTTATAAAAACTGGTTATGTAAGCCTCAAATCCATTAAACCGCATATAATGAAAGGGGCATCTATGGCCCGCGTTACTGTTGAAGATTGCATTGATAAGGTTAACAACCGCTTTGAGCTTATTCTTCTGGCTAGCCACCGCGCCCGTCAGATTTCTCAAGGTGCGCAAATCACTATTGACCGCGACAATGATAAGAATCCTGTTGTTGCCTTGCGTGAGATTGCTGATGAGACCTTGTCACCAGCCGATTTGAAAGAAGATCTTATCCATTCCATGCAAAAGCATGTCGAAGTTGATGAGCCTGAAATTGCACCAGCACTTCTTACTCATGATGATGCAGGTTTGGGTGATTCGTTATTTAATGATGACGTTGCAGATCAACCTATAGTCTTTGATCAAATGTCTGAAGACGATCTTCTTGCTGGTATTGAGGGCTTGGTTGCCCCTGAAAAGAATGATGATTACTGATTCTAAACTATTGAATTAATCATTATTAATCGACTTTATATAAAACCGCCACTGTAACAGTTGGCGGTTTTTTTGCATTTATAGGTCTAATTCAATTAGATGAGCCAAACAAGATTTCATTAAAACTATTTTTTACACAATAAGCGCATAAGCCTATAGAAGCGTTTTATGGCATTGAATAATCGCCAAACATATGCAAATTTAAGCGTATGAATTGGGATGATTTACGAATATTTTTAAGCGTTGCGCGCAATAGTCAGTTGCTTAAAGCTGCCAAACAGCTTGGAGTTAATCATACAACTATTTCGCGGCGCCTAACCGCGCTTGAACACCAATTGAACACCAAATTAGTGACGCGCAGCACCACTGGAACGCAGCTCACCGATGCAGGTGAACGCCTTTTAAACCATGCAGAACAAGTTGAGGCGCAAATGTTGCAAGCACAAGCGCAAATTGGTGGCGAAGATGTGCAGCTTAGTGGTACCATTCGTATTGCTGCACCTGATGGTTTTGGTGTTTCTTTCCTTGCTAAGCATTTACCGCAATTATCAGAAAAATTTCCAGATTTAACCTTGCAATTGGTACCGGTCTCACGCAATTTTTCGCTGTCCCAACGCGAAGCCGATATTGCGATAACCGTTGAGCGCCCTGCGCAAGGGCGGCTTATTGCCAAAAAGCTGACCGATTATAAATTGCGCCTTTATGCCCATAAGGATTATTTAAAGCGCCATGGCCACCCATTAGATATTCAAGATATATTAGTACATCATCGCAAGATTGATTATGTTGACGATCTCATCTCCACCCCTGCCCTTGCTTATAGCCATGAGATAAGTGAAGATTGGCATTCTAATTTTCAAGTATCTAGCACATTAGGGCAATTGGAAGCCATTATAGCTGGCGGCGGCATTGGTATTTTGCATAGCTATATCGCTAGAACTTATCCTGATTTGGTGGTAGTGCTGCCAGAAAAAGCAATTATTCGCTCCTATTGGCTATCCTATCATGAAAATTTAAAAGGCATTCGCCGTATTCATGAAGTGGCAAATTTTATTTCCCAATCTATCGAAACCAATCGCGCTGCTTTTCTGTAAAAAGCTGAGTTAACCAAATTCAATTTTGTCTGTTTATAATCTAACCATATATATTGACCAAAAATTCAAATAGACTACTATATCTAGTATTCAAGGTTATTTGATTCTGTTCAAATTTAAAGGGAATTTGGTAGATAGCTTAATAATCAATGCCTTACATTTGATTATAGATATTATTCCAAAGCTGCCCCCGCAACTGTGAACAAGGAGCAATAACGGTTTAACCACTGAGCAAAATTTTTAAAATCATAATTAGCATCATTGCTAAAATGAAATTGAAATAACGCTTGGGAAGGTCGTTAATTGCGTTGAGCTGTGAGCCAGGAGACCTGCCTTGAATAAATGTCAACAGACGGGGTGTCTGCACTGGCGAGGTTTAATCGGCGCATCTTTGCGCCCTTTTGGTTTAGGTCTATTGCCTGTGCCAATGCGTTAAACTCACCCGTGCAAATGCCTCTTTAGGCTTCGGGAAGGAAGTTTATAATGCTTTATCTAAAAATTTTTGATGTCCAATACATCAAGGCCCCACCATTGCAGCAGTAACTAAAGCTATAGCGCCGTCGAGCTACAATAAGCAGCATTGAGCTTTGCTGCTTTAATATTTCTGACAGCGCCATCCTCCATGACAAAGCACGGATTTAACGCAGCATAAGGCTAAGCCCTTATTGCTCGGCGTTTATGCTTAACCAAAACTCTATAAAGTACCAAAGCTAGTTATCCTCAAAAGGAATTTATCTCATGCAAGTTACCATCTATTCAAAGCCCCAATGCGCTCAATGTACTGCTACTTACCGCGTTCTTGATACTAAGGGTATTGCTTACAATATTATTGATATTACTGAGAATGAAGATGGTTTTTCGCGGGTTCAATCGTTGGGCTATCGTCAAGTTCCTGTTGTTGTTGCAGGTGATCATCATTGGGCTGGGTTTCGCCCTGACATGATTGCGAAGATTGCATAATATGCTTTTGCTTGCCTATTACTCGAGCTCGACCGGCAATACTCATGCTTTTGTCGAGCGCTTGCAATTGCCCGCCTTTCGCATTGATCGCAAAGAACCAGCCAAACATATAGGTGATGACTATATTTTGGTGTTGCCAACCTATGCTGATGGCGAAGGAAATGGCGCTGTACCCAAAGCCATTATCCATTTTTTAAATGAAGAAGAAAATCGCCACCGCATTCGCGGTGTCATTGCTGGTGGCAATCGCAACTTTGGCAATACCTATGCCCTTGCTGGCGATATTATTGCGCAAAAATGCAATGTGCCTTGCCTTTATCGCTTTGAACTGCGCGGCACGCAAGAAGATGCTGACAATGTTCATGAAATCTTAAAAAACTTTAAAAATCTTGGAAAAAACCAATGCTAGACCAGCCGCAATTGGATAAATCGCAAATAGCAAAATCAGCGCGCAGCGAAACACAGCTTGATTTTCATGCCCTAAATGCCATGCTTAATATTTATGATGAAAATGGTACAATCCAATTTGAAATGGATAAAATGGCAGCGCGGCAGTATTTTTTGCAGCATGTCAACCAAAACACAGTTTTCTTTCATAATTTAGAAGAAAAACTCGATTACCTTGTCGAAGAAGGTTTTTATGAAAAAAGCGTGTTAGATGCCTATGATAGCGATTTTATAAAAAGCCTTTTCCAACGCGCTTATGGCTTTAAATTTCGCTTTCCAACTTTTCTTGGCGCCTTTAAATATTACACCGCGTACACCTTAAAAACACGCGATGGCACGCGCTATTTAGAACGTTATGAAGATCGCGTTGTCATGGTTGCATTAAGCCTTGCACGCGGCAATCAAGAACTTGCAATAAAATTAGTTGATGAAATTATCACCGGTCGCTTCCAGCCTGCTACACCAACTTTTTTAAATGCTGGTAAACAGCAGCGCGGCGAACTTGTTTCATGCTTTTTATTGCGCCTTGAAGACAATATGGAATCAATTGGCCGTTCTATCAATTCGGCTTTGCAATTATCAAAGCGCGGCGGCGGCGTTGCCCTTAGCCTTACCAATTTGCGTGAAGCGGGCGCACCGATCAAGCATATTGAAAACCAGTCATCAGGCATTGTACCAGTGATGAAAATGCTTGAAGATGCGTTTTCTTATGCCAACCAACTTGGTGCGCGCCAAGGGGCTGGTGCGGTGTATTTACATGCTCACCACCCAGATATTTTAACTTTTCTTGACACCAAGCGCGAAAATGCAGACGAAAAAATCCGCATCAAAACCTTATCCTTAGGGGTAATTATTCCTGATATTACGTTTGAGCTTGCCCGCCAAAATGAGGAAATGTATCTATTTTCTCCTTATGATATTGAGCGTGTCACCGGAAAATGCATGAGTGATATTGAAATAAGTAAGCATTATCGAGACTTTGTTGATAATCCTGATATTCGCAAAACCCGTATTAATGCCCGCATTTTTTTTCAACGCCTTGCAGAAATTCAGTTTGAGTCAGGTTATCCTTATATTTTATTTGAAGATACCGCCAATCGACTTAATCCGCTTGCTGGCCGCATTTCAATGAGCAATCTTTGCTCTGAAATTTTGCAAGTAAATAACGCCAGCGAATTTAATGCCGATCTTTCTTATAAAACTATTGGCAACGATATTTCCTGCAATCTTGGTTCGCTCAACATTGCTAAAACGATGGATTCTCCCAATTTTGGCAATACGGTTGAAACAGCTATACGCGCCCTTACCGCTGTTTCACAAATGAGCAATATGGAATGTGTTCCTTCAATTGCTAAAGGCAATCGTGAAAGCCATGCCATTGGTCTTGGGCAAATGAACCTTCATGGCTTTCTTGCTCGTGAACATATTTATTATGGCTCACCTGAAGCGCTTGATTTTACTAATATCTATTTTTACACCATCACCTATCATGCGCTTTGTGCCTCGAACAAATTAGCGAAGGAACATGGAAGTCACTTTTTAGGATTTGAAAACTCTGCCTATGCCGATAAGAGCTATTTTGCCAAATATATAAATGAAGAATGGCAGCCAAAAACTCCTAAAGTGATTGAGCTCTTTGCAAAAAATGCAATTGCTATCCCCACAAAAGATGATTGGCGTGAATTAGCCGATAGAGTTGCCGAATATGGACTTTATAACAGCTATTTACAGGCTGTGCCCCCAACCGGCTCTATTTCCTATATTAATCATGCCACCTCGTCCATTCACCCTATTGTGTCAAAAATCGAAATTCGTAAAGAAGGCAAAATTGGCCGCGTCTATTATCCAGCGCCTTATATGACCAATGACAACCTTCAATATTTTGAAGACGCCTATAAAATTGGCCCTGAAAAAATCATCGACACTTATGCCGAGGCCACTCGCCATGTCGACCAAGGCCTATCGCTAACACTATTTTTTCCTGACACTGCAACAACACGCGACATTAATCGCGCGCAAATCTATGCATGGAAAAAAGGCATTAAAACTATTTATTATGTCCGCATTCGCCAAGATGCCCTAAGCGGCACCGAGGTTGAAGGCTGCGTATCATGCAGTCTTTAAGGAGCACATCAAATGAACCATTTAAAAGCAAAACCCGTACGCGCCATTAATTGGAACCGCGTTGAAGATGAAAAAGACCTTGAAGTTTGGAACCGCTTGACGGTTAATTTTTGGCTGCCAGAAAAAGTACCTCTTTCTAATGATATTGGCTCTTGGGCAAGCCTTACCCGTGAAGAACAAATTTTGACCATACGCGTTTTCACCGGTCTTACTTTACTTGATACCGTTCAAAATTCCGTTGGAGCGATATCACTTTTAGAAGACGCTGAAAACCAACATGAAGAAGCAGTTCTTACCAATATTGCCTTTATGGAAGCGGTACATGCACGCTCCTATTCGTCAATTTTTTCTACCCTTTGTCTTACCGTTGATGTTGATGAAGCATTTCGTTGGGCGGAAGAAAATCGCTATTTGCAAGAAAAAGCAAAGCTGGTGATTGAGCGTTATCAAGCTGATGATCCATTGAAGAAAAAAATCGCCTCGGTTTTTCTTGAAAGCTTTTTGTTCTATTCTGGTTTTTATCTGCCAATGTATTGGTCAAGCCGCGCTAAGCTTACTAATACTGCTGACCTTATCCGCCTTATCATTCGTGATGAAGCAGTGCATGGCTATTATATCGGCTATAAATTCCAAAAAGCCTTTAAAAAATGCAGCAGTGAAAAACAGCAAGAAATTAAAGATTTCACCATTGCATTTTTGCTCGACCTTTATGAAGTGGAAAGCAAATATACTGAGGACCTTTATGACGCGGTTGGCTTAAGTGAAGATGTGAAAATGTTTTTGCATTATAATGCTAACAAGGCGCTGATGAATTTGGGTTTTGATGCGCTTTTTCCAGCAGAAATTTGTGCGGTCAATCCGGCTATTTTATCAGCCCTATCACCCGCAGCCAATGAAAATCATGACTTTTTCTCAGGCTCTGGCTCATCTTATGTTATTGGTAAAGCAGTTGCCACGCAGGATGAAGATTGGGCTTTTTAAACATCAATAAATTAGCACAACCTATTAAAATATAAGAGATTATTGAAAATTCAAAAAAATAATCTCTTATATAATCATGCAAGACATTGCGTTAATTGCTCACGCAACCAATCTTGATCAAGCCCGCGGCCAATAATAATAAATTTTGATAGTGCCTTTTCTTCATTCCAAGGTGAGCCATAATCAAAAGCCGCTACCTTATGCAC
Source organism: Bartonella sp. HY038 (assembly GCF_014117425.1). NCBI lineage: Bacteria > Pseudomonadati > Pseudomonadota > Alphaproteobacteria > Hyphomicrobiales > Bartonellaceae > Bartonella > Bartonella sp. HY038. The sequence goes on along the minus strand of NZ_CP059725.1, from coordinate 956,218 downwards.
TCCTTGCAAAATAAGCCGCTTTTCTTCACCAGCAATGGCAAAAACGCCCTTATAGCGCAACATATCATTGCCAAAATCTTCAATCAATTTTTCCATAAAGCTGCCTAAGCGATCAATATCAAAAAGCGCCATTTCAAAATAAAGCGATTGGATAGTATCCCCCCAGGATTGCTGCTGCACGCCCTGCGCGGAAAAAGCACTAAAGCACGGCTTTTGCGCTTCATCAAAGCCCAAACTACCCTTGGTTATTTGCAGTTCATCACTTAATTCAAAAGCCTTGACATTGAGCCAAAGTTCCTGTGGGCAAGCACCATTAACCACTTCAAAAAAGTCAGCTTTACAATTGATTTTACTTAATCTTTTTAAGATTGATTGTTTTTTTTCGCTGTCAATACGATCAGTTTTGGTTAAAAAGATACGATCCGCAAAGGCAATTTGCGCTACCGCCACATTATGCTCATCCAATTGGCGCTCAATATGCTCGCTATCAGCAAGGACAATGCAGGCATCAAGCATAGTTTTTTCGCGCAGATTATCATCAACGAAAAAAGTTTGCACCACCGGCGAAGGGTCAGCAAGTCCAGTGGTTTCAATTATGATGCGTTCAAAATCAACCAATCCTTTGTCGCGCTTTTCAAGCAATTGATTAATGCCAGTTGCAAATTCACCCCGAACACTACAGCAGACGCAGCCATTGCTCATTTCTACAATTTCAAGCTTATCGCGCTTTTCAAGTAATATGCCATCAATGCCTGTTTCACCAAATTCATTTTCAATGATCGCAAATGGTGTCTTTTGATCATTGCGTAATAAATGATTGATTAAGGTTGTTTTACCAGAACCCAAAAAACCCGAAAAAACGGTAACAGGAACAACCATAAGAAAACCCTTTAATAATTTAAAATCAAAACTTTAACATAAATTCTTTATAAAAATTAATGCTTTTTTAACCATAACTTTAAATAAAGCTTTAACCATAAGTTAATTAATTAACACAACACCCTGATTATAAAAGAAAATATAATTTAAAGAATTGAATAAAATGCCGCAAGAACTACATTTTGGAAATATTTAACAAAGCTCTTGCAAATCTATGTAGAGCCAAAATATCATCGCCCTAATCTAGCAGCACTTAAAACCACCTTTGCCACCAAAACGAGCATCTTGCCTATCTTTAAAAAATTCAGGATAAGTCATGGGTGTTTGGTCTGGATGGGTCAATCGCATATGTTGAACATAATTATCATAGTCAGGCACGCCAATCATTAATTTAGCCGCCTGCCCCATATATTTGCCGGCCTTAGCAATTTTGTTAAACATGGCATTTCCTCCACCAATATTGAACGCTTAGTATCATTAAACGTTTGGCATAGATTTTTAAATTGTTAATATGGTCTGCCAATTTTTAAAATGAGCAGACCATATTCGTTTCAGCACATAGTTTTATGCCGTCTTAGCATCTCTATATTCTTCAGGAATATATTGGTCTGGCAATCTTTCATAAGGTAATTCGGCAGATGTAGGCTTATCGTTTTTAAGCGCAGCCATTGCCGTTTTGATTGAATAGATTGCGAGCGAAATGACAACCAACATAAAGAATGCAGTTAAAGCGCCATTCACTGTATTGCTAATTTTGCCCTGCATATTTGCGGCATTTGATGCAGCAACAAAAAAGCTCAATTTTGCATCAAATATTTTAATCCAGCCAGCAGTCATAGTGCAAATAAGCAACCAACATGCAGGAATAATGGCAACCCACGCAAAACGTTGACGCTTCATCTTAAACAAGACCACAGCGCACAACATCAAAGCTATTGCAGCAAGCATCTGGTTTGCAATACCAAATAATGGCCATAATGTATAAATGCCGCCTTTACCTGTTTCATCAAGGGCACCGACCATAACAAAATAGCCCCAAAGCAAGACAACAATAAATGTCGCTAAAAGATTTGCTGGCAGGCTATCAGTTTTACGCAAGTCTGGATGCACGAGACCAAGAAGATCTTGCAGCATAAAGCGAGCAGAGCGGGTGCCTGCATCAACCGCAGTTAATATGAACAAGGCTTCGAACAAAATCGCAAAATGGTACCAAAACGACATACCAAGCCAGCCAGACATAGCATTATGCAAAATATGCGCCATACCAACAGCCAATGTTGGCGCACCTCCAGCACGGCCAAGAATACTTGGTTCACCAACATCTTTTGCGATTTGCTGCAAAATTTCTGGCGTAACATGAAAACCCCAGCTTGAAATAATTTGGGATGCAGATTGTAAAGCATCAACTGTTCCATTGGGAACCAACGTGCCTAAGGGGGTATTCATGGCAAAATAAACACCAGGATTAATGACACAAGCAGCCACCAAAGCCATGATAGCCACAAAAGATTCCATCAACATGCCACCATAGCCAATATAGCAAGCCTGTGTTTCATTGGCGAGCATCTTGGGCGTAGTACCTGATGAAATAAGCGCGTGGAAGCCCGACACTGCACCACAGGCAATGGTAATGAACAAGAATGGGAAAAGCTGCCCAGCCCATACAGGCCCACCTTTTGCCGCAAAATCTGTCAATGCTGGCATTTCAAGCGTTGGTCGTAAAATAACGATACCAATAGCAAGACCAATAATGGTACCAATTTTTAAAAAGGTCGAAAGATAATCACGCGGTGCGAGCAAAAGCCAAACCGGTAAAACCGCAGCGATAAATCCATAAAAAATAATGATACTGGCAAGTGTTGGCTTATTAAAACTTAAATAATGTCCAATACTACTATCTGCGAACCAACCACCTGAAATAATAGCAAATATCAGGAAAGCGATGCCAATGATGGAAACTTCACCCACCCGACCTGGGCGAATATAGCGCAAATAAACACCCATAAACAGTGCTAAAGGAATGGTAAAGCCAACCGTATAGGTACCCCAAGGACTACCATCAAGAGCATTAACCACCACCATAGCCAAAACGCCGAGAATGATAAGCATAATCATAAAACAGCCAACAAGAGCGATGACGCCGGGTATTGTACCCATTTCTTCACGCACAAGCTCACCCAGTGAGCGACCATCGCGGCGAGTTGAAATGAAAAGAACCATAAAGTCTTGCACAGCACCAGCAAGCACACAACCTGCCAAGATCCAAAGCATGCCAGGTAAATAACCCATTTGCGCGGCAAGAACTGGCCCAACCAATGGCCCAGCACCAGCGATCGCAGCAAAATGGTGGCCATACAATATATTCTTGTCAGTTGGCACATAATCAAGCCCATCATTATGGCGCACAGCTGGCGTCATACGGGTGGGATCAGCCTGTAAAACTTTATTCAAAATAAACATGCCATAAAGGCGATAAGCAATGAGATAAACACAAACTGCCGCAACAACAATCCAAACCGCATTGATCGCTTCGCCACGATTTAAAGCAATATAGCCTAAAGAAAATGCGCCAATAATTGCCAGCAAACCAAGAATAAGTTTGTGCGCAGCGCTTAAAGGCTTGGCTCTATATAACATAGGTAACCCTCCAATAAGGACAGAATCTGTCCGGCTCCTCGAAATGTGGCTATATTGCGACTAGGTGCAAAAATTTGCAAACATTTTTATAGAAGCTATAAATTAAATCGGGGATTAAAAGCTTAGAGTAAAAGTTAATTAGCCTATGATGCCCTGATGTATAGATGAAATATTTCCAGCTATTTATCTAATAGATATAAAAACCGGTAAAGAACTGCGGTGGCTATAAATCCGTCATCTATTTTCATAAATTAGCCTTTTGGTTAATAAACCTGATAAATTATCAATCAAATACGCCATTCAATTTTTAGATTTCAACAATCGCATTTTATAAGCAAAAAGTAATGTATAGGCATTGCTTCATCAAATTGTAATAAAAATACAATGTTGCTGTCATCAACACCGCATACCAAGCTTCGAATTAAATTGATTTGACAAAAGGGTAAGCGGGCTTTGGTCTTAAGCAATTTGCAAAGCATTGCGCCTTTTTTCCACTTTTAAATCTAAAGGATATTTCCTTTATATTAGGAAAGCAAACTATGCGTATATTGCAAATTAGCGACACTCATATGAGTCCAACAAAACCACATTTTAATGCCAATTGGCAACCCGTCAAAGATTATATTTTAGACGTCAAGCCTGATATGATCATTCATACCGGCGACCTTAGCATTGACGGCGCTGATAAGGATGAGGATTTGCAATTTGGTATTGAACGCATGCGCTCACTTAATATTCCTTTTGCAATCATACCCGGCAATCATGACGTTGGACACTTAAATGGCGCGTTTCAACCGGTTGATGATATTCGTATTACGCGCTGGCAAAATATTATAGGTCCAGACCATTGGTTTCATGATATAGGTAACTGGCGGCTTATTGGCTTAAATAGCCTTTTTATCGGACTTGATGATGTGCGTGATAATGCGCAGCAAAACTGGCTTAAAGAAACGCTTGAGGCCAGCAAAGATAAAAATATTGCAATTTTTGCCCATAAGCCACTTTTCATGGATAGCCCTTTTGAGGGGGAAACAGGATATTGGGGAATTGAACCCAAAAAGCGCCAAGAGCTATTGGATTTATTTGCGCAGTATCGGGTTAAGCTTCATGCAAGTGGCCACATCCATAAAAGTCATAAAGCCCATCATAACGGTATTGACTTTATTTGGACGGCACCAACATCCTATATCGTTGAATTTAACGAAACCGCCCTTCCTGGTGTAAATTGCCTTGGCGCTGTCATGCACGAGTTTACAAAAGACAATGTAACAAGCACGCCAATATCTATTCCTGGGCTACAAAAATTCATCATTGATGACATTATTGGTGAAGTCTATCCCATGCATTCAACCAGTGGGGATAAAAAATAATGAGCGCTTTTGCTTTACAAAATATATCCAAATCTTTTGGCGACAATGTTATTTTGAAAAGTGTTTCCATCAAGGCAAGCGAGAACGAATTTATTGCGCTTGTCGGCCCATCGGGCTGCGGTAAAAGCACATTATTACGCATAGCAGCAGGTCTTGAACATGCTGATAGTGGCAAAATCATTGTTGGAAAGCATGATATGACCCATGCGCGACCAAGCGAGCGTAATATTGCCATGGTCTTTCAATCCTATGCGCTATACCCGCATTTAACCGCTGGGCAAAATATAGCCGTTCCTTTAGCTATGCGCGATTTAACCGATACCCAGCGCTTGCCCATTATTGGCAGTTTTATGCCTGGCTATCGTGCAACTCGCCAAAAAATTGATCGCGCCGTAGCAGAAACGGCTGAAAGCCTAAAAATTGGCCCATTTTTAAATAGAAAGCCGGGGCAAATGTCAGGTGGACAAAGGCAGCGTGTTGCCTTGGCCCGTGCATTGGTACGCCGGCCGAAAACCTTTTTGATGGATGAGCCTCTATCTAATCTTGATGCCAATTTGCGCGTGCATACACGCGCTGAAATTGTGGATTTACACCGTAAGGCTGGCGTGCCGACATTATATGTTACCCATGACCAAACCGAAGCTTTGAGCATGGCGGACCGCGTTGCCGTTATGATGCATGGCAATTTATTGCAGATAGCCGCGCCGACCGAGGTTTATAATAATCCAAGCCATATAGAGGTGGCGCGTTTCATCGGATCGCCACGCATTAATATTATAACTGCCCTTTATAATGAAAATGCCACGCTCAACATTGCAGGAAAAATCATTAAGCCCAATGCAAGTCTCACCATTGGGCAAAAAGTGAAAATTGGTATCCGTCCCGAACATATCCGCATAAGTGATGAAACTTCACCAATAAAAGGCAATATTGCCCGTGTTGAATTTATCGGCAATGAAGTTTTAGCCGCAATCAACCTACCCAATGAAAGCGACGAATTAATTGCCCGTTTCACGCCAGAGGAAGCGATATCCCTTCAGGTAGGCACGCCCATTCATCTTGATTTTGACGATGAAAAACTGCTGTTTTTTGATCACGACGGATTGCGGATAAGATAAATCATCGCGTTTTATCTAAAATAAAATACAGAGTTACCAAAACATAAAATAGACTAGGGGATATACAATGTCTGAGACCAGCATTTCAGCGCCTTACACGCCGACAATGCCTAATATTGCCAAATTACGAGCCAAGCGCGAAGAAAAATTAGCTTTTGCTTTGATGGCACCTGCACTTATTTTGGCACTATTACTGATTATATTACCGGTACTAGCCATCGCCATTTTAAGCTTCACGGATTTTGAACTTGGCTATCCAAATTTTGCCTTCACTGGCTTTAACAATTATATTGAATTATTTAATGACAAAAATTTTCGTATCTCCCTTCAAAATACAATAAAATATGTTTTAATTGTTACCCCAGCATCGCTTATTCTTGGCCTATTAAGTGCTTTGGCAATTAACAGCCTTAATAAGGGCAAAGCTTTTTTTAGGACTGTGTATTTTTTGCCTGTTGCCTCGCTCATTGTTGCAATGGCAACCGTTTGGCAATATCTATTTCACCCAACGGTTGGCCCAATCAACGGTTTTCTAGCAATATTTGGCATTGCAGGCCCCAATTGGCTTGGTTCAGCCAATAGTGCCCTTGGCAGCCTTGCAATCATTGGCATTTGGCAAACCATTGGCTTTAATATGGTGTTGTTTCTTGCTGGACTTACCGCTATTCCTAAAGACCTTTATGATGCGGCGGAAATTGATGGCGTGCGCTCACGCTTTGACAAATTCCGTTTGGTAACTTGGCCATTACTTGGCCCCACAACGATTTTTGTTTTAACCATTTCCATCATCAACTCGGTTAAAGTTTTTGAAACCGTAAAAACCCTGACAGAAGGCGGCCCCAATAAATCGACAGAGGTTTTATTGTGGACCATATATCAAGAGGGGTTCATCTATTTACGCGTTGGTTATGCATCTGCCATGACAATGGTATTTATCGCCATTTTGCTCATCATGATGTTGTTGCAACATCGCTTTGTTGAAAAACGTGTTCATTACCAGTGATAAAAACTATTCACAATTGCAACCATCCATTTTACTCCTTTCGACTTCAGGTAAAATAATGTCAATTTTTCGCATCTTCCGTAATGGTTTTCTGGCTCTTGGCACATTTATCTTTCTGTTGCCCTATATTTGGATGTTGAGCACAGCCGCAAAGCCGCAAGATGAAATATTCACTTCTACTCTGTCGCTTGTCCCGAAGAATTGGGCACTATTTGATAATATTGGCAAGGCATTAACGCGCGTTCCTATGGCACAAATAATGCTTAATGGTGTTTTTATTTGTCTGCTTATTTTGGTAGTACAAGTGGTGGTGGCTATTCCTTGTGCCTATGCAATGGCTAAACTTAAATTTCGCGGTGCGCGTTTTATGATCGCGCTGGTTATGCTAGGCTTATTAGTGCCTATTCACGCCACTGCCCTGCCCCTTTATGTCGCTTTTAGCAATTTAAGTATTTTAAATAGCTATACAGCAATGGGGCTACCATTCTTTATTTCCGTATTTGGCATTTTTCTTTTTACGCAATTTTTTAAAGCTCTGCCTGACGACCTTTTACATGCTGCTCGACTTGATGGCATGTCAGAACTTGGCATCATCGCGCGGGTTGTTGTCCCTAATGCTTGGCCTGCAATAACTGCATTTTCAATCTTTTCTGTCGTTGCTCATTGGAATGACCTATTTTGGCCATTGATCGTTATAAGCGACATTAATAAAGCAACACCACCTTTGGGCTTGCTTTATTTTCGCGCTGCTGAATCGGGCAGCGATTATGGTGTCTTGATGGCAGCAACATTAATCATCACCCTTCCCCTTATTCTTGCATTCCTTTTTGCGCAACGCCGTTTCATTGAAGGAATAACCCTAACCGGCCTTAAAGGTTAAAACCATAACGGAGAGTATCTATGAAAAAAGTCTTAAAATCCATATGTGCCGCTATCGGCATATCGGTTGCACTTAGCGGTGCTGCTTTTTCGCAAACGACGTTAAAAGTCCATTATCCTATGCCGGGCTTTTTTAAAGACGTGATGGCAAAAATCTCGCAAAAATATATGGAAGAAAATCCAAATGTTGTGATTAGCTTTGTTAATCCGTCAGATAATTATGAGCAAGGCATACAGACGATTTTGCGCCAAGCTAATACGGCCGAACAACCAGATGTAACCTTTGTTGCCCTTAACCGTTTAAGAATGTTAACTGAGCGCAATGTTGGCGTTGACCTTACCCCCTATCTAAATACCGAAAAAGATACGCTTGCCAAACAAGGCTTTAGCGAAAACATCCTTAATCTTGCAAAAATTGGCGGCAAGCAAGTCGGTCTTGCTTTTGCAACGTCTAACCCAATTATGTATTATAATGCAGATCTTTTCCGCGCGGTTGGTGAGAACCCTGACAATCCACCGCAAAGCTGGGATGACGTCATTCGTATTGGCGCAAAAATTAAAGCCCTTGGCAATGGTGTATCAAGTATCAACTTACGCTGGCAGGGTGACGATTGGATGTATTCCGCCCTGTTATTTGGCGCTGGCGGCACCATGCTATCGCAAGACGAAAAGACGGTTGCCTTTAATGGTCCAGAAGGCACCGCAGCATTTCATCTTATTGAGCGCTTGGTAAAAGAAGGCGGCATGCCAGAATTTACCGCAGACGCGGGATTGCAAGCCTTTGCCGCAGGTAAAGTTGGCTTTCAGTTTTACAGCAGCGCCGCATTACGCAACACAATCAATAGCGTTGGTGACAAGTTTGAATTAAGAACCGCCAAAATACCAGTTCTTAACCCTGAAAAAGCCAAACTGCCAACTGGTGGTAATGCGATTATTATTTTAACAACGGATCCTGAAAAGCAAAAAGCTGCTTGGGAATTTGCTAAATTTGCCGCAGGTCCTTATGGTGCCTCAGTCGTTGTTCCAGGAACTGGCTATGTGCCCAATAATGGACTTGCAGCCACATCACCTGAATATCTTGGCACATTTTATGAAGAAAATCCGCTTTTCAAGCCTTCACTTGAACAAATGCCATTAATGACACCATGGTATGCATTCCCTGGCAGCAATGGCGTGCGCATTACCCAAACTATTGTTGATAATATTGCCCGCATCGTTGGTGGCACAGCTGATGCTGATACAGCCCGCGATGATGCCGCAGCCGAAGTACAAAAGCTACTACCGCGCCGTTAAAATTTTTGACAAAACTTAAAAAATGCCATGCAAACATTTAAACCATTTGCATGGTTTTTTTTGGGCTTTTTTTTGGCGTTTATGCTATTAAACCGGTTTTTGGTTGACGCTCTATAGCCGCCTTTAATTCTTGCAATTCTTTAGGATGTTTTGCAATCCATGCTTGATAGGCTTTAATATTGGCGATAAGTTTTTCCTTATCTTGCTTAGATAAAACACAGCGTGTCAGGTTATAATCCAACAAATAGCCACCACCTGCTTGCTTAGCTTCAATAGCAACACCAATTGTTTGCTCTTTATTTAAAAATATAGGTTCTTGCCCTTTACGCAACCATGTATATGCCATCATATTACGCATAGGATTTGGCATAACGATATAATTTGGAGAAGGCAAATAGCGCAATCCGCTAGCGGCTATAGATTTGCTTAAACCATAATGGTAATAAACTTTACCACGTTTTTTTGCATCGTAAATACGGGCTATTTTTATAGCTTTTAAACAAACATCATTAGGAAAACGCCGCCAATAATAAACTTTCCACCATAGATATAGGCCGTAAAACCACACTGAAACAATTAAAATTTGAAACGCTTTTGTTATCAACAGACTTAAAAGACGTATTTTAATTGTTTCAATACCAAATAAAAAACTAGTTCTACCTGGATTATCAACACTGCGAACCATTGGAGATTTACCTTTCATCGCCAAGTTTTCTGGCGCTAGAAAAACTTGCCAACTATAAGGAAAATTCTCAAAACCATCCCTTAATTTTTCTTCTTTATACCGGTTACCAGCATTAAATGTAACACGACAATTCGCATAATCTAAAATATCCTCATATTCGTTACAGCCATATGCTGCATATGCATTTGGAATAACTTCATAATTTTTTGAAATCACCCAATCATTCCATAAACGCTTTATTGGATAGTAACTTGCGTAGAGCACAAGACCTGAAAAAAATAACGCAAAAAAAAGTGTCCAAAAAGACAATACTAATACAATGCCCCAATTAGCTCTATAGGTAAGACGAACTCTTTTAACTGGGATTTCTATAGGTAAAGTGTTATCTTTTATTTCTGTCATTAGGCACCACATTTTTAGCCAAAAAATTCAAGATATATAGAACGGTAATACTTCACTAAAAATCTTAATTTTATAAGTGGTCACATTTAAAATCTATTTTATTTATATCAACATAGCTTTTGTTTTATTATAACTGATTTTGACCATCTGCGTTTATTTCATGATGTCCAGATTTTTGATGATATAGAAGCTATTAAAATCCAAAGGAATATTACATGCTTAAAAAAGTTAATAATTAAAAATAATTGAAAATAATTGAAATTAATACTGTATTTATTACAGTATCAACATACTTTGCTAATTTTAAAACCCTGTTCACTTTATCACAAGAAGTGGTGCAGGTTATTATTGAAGCGGTAGGCTGTTCTAAACGCCTTATTTTAGCATATTATTGAAACGCCAAACTTGATTAAACTTTTTGTAAAAATCTGATAAGTTATTGCCCAAAAATTAGGCGATACCCCAATCTAATTCAAAATACTACTCATAAAAAAACATAGCTGTAAAAACATGCAATGAGGGCACTTCAATCCATTGATTTTGAAGTAAAGTGCCCAAGCATATAATGATTAATTGCCGCGCCCTAAAATTGTCTCCTATAAAACGTATTATCGCGCTTATAAATATCAGAAACCGGATCTTTTAAGCGTCCAAAAAACTTAAAATAGGGCAGCATTTCAGGTGTTTTTGTATTTTCTCCAACGAGAAAAGAAGTATTTTTATTGCTAAAACCAGCAAAATTTAAAATAGCAATATTCTGAAGATCTAGATTTTTCAATGTTTCAATCTTGGCCAGAATAGATAAATTTTGAAATTTAGTATTGTTTAAATTTAAGCTTTCCAAATTGCTTAAGCTACTTAAAGTATCAAAATTTTCCACTGGTGTTGATGCAAGATCAAGCCCAAAGAGAGATCTAAGATCCTTAAGCGCTGAAATATCTTTTAATGGGGTATTTCGCAAAGAAAGAACTTCAAGCCCTTCAAAGTTTTTAATCATATTTAAATCATCAAAATTACTATTATCCAACATTAAGAGTTTAAGCTTTGGCTGCTTATTAAAAACACTATTTTGGACAAATTTCGCATTGGTAAGGTTAAGAAAAACCAATTGCGGCAATGGTGGAAGATCAGAAGCATTTACCTTTTCAAAATTTATCAATTGTAGCTTTTGTAAATTGGTGAATTTTGCCAATTTTGCAATGTCACCACTATTAAGAGGCTCATCAATAGAAATACCTAGATCCTTATGGGTTTGATTTACGCATAATTTTTGTGTTTCTTTATCCAATGTTGATGGCTTATAACAAATGGTAAGACCATATATATTGGGCCAAATTTCCTGCCCTAAAAATTCAACTTGTTTTTCCCCGCGTAATTTCCGAACAAGACTTTCAATTTGGGCTTCATCTAACAGGTAGGTCTCTTTTGCTAGATTCCGCTTATTGAAAAGATCCTTACGATCCACTCTATTATCGCTCGGTCCTTCACCAAGTAATAATTTGGATACCTCATTTGGAAGTTTTAAAAATATTTTTTCATTAAGCCCACGAATATCTAACTCACGCACGCCCGGCAGCATAGAAAGATCTTTTACTTTAGTATTGGATAAAAGAAGTTGGTAAATGTAACCTTTTTGAGCCAAAGAAGAAACATCAGAAATATTGGTGCCGCGTAAATCAATTTCACCAAGTGAGGCGGTTTCACGAAGAGGCTCAATATTTTGAATTTTCGTTTCATTAAGCGAAATCTCGCTCAAGTTTTCCAGTCCGCGAATTGGTTCAAGGTCAGGAATTGATGCACCAGTTAAAATAAGGGAATAAAGCATCTTGAGCTTAGAAAGTGAGCTGTAATCGGTTGCCTTGCTACCGGTTAAATTAAGTTTTGACAAATTTTCAAGGGACGTTAAAAATTTTAGGTCAGTAATATTGCTATTGGCAAGATTTAAATCATCAAGCTCAGTAAAACGAGCAATGATTGCTGAGCTATTTTCATCAAGGGTAAGACCGGCAAGCGATAAAGTATTAAGTGTTTTTAAGTTTTTTAATGGCTCAAGATTTGTGACATAGGTTTTGTCAAGAAACAGCTCCCTGATATCTTTTAAATCTTCTAAAAACGATAAATCTGAAATATTACTATTCGATAGGTCCAAAGTGCTAAGTTTTTTTAATGATACAAGGGATTTAATCGTATCTTTATCAAGTGTTAAGCCATTCAGTTTTAAGGTTTTAAGATTAGGCAATTTTTCAAGGGCGCTAAAATCAGTCACCTTGCTATTAGAAATATTAAGCTCAATAAGATTGTCAAGGTTCTCTAAAAGACTGAGGTCCGAAAAGTTGCTATCGGATAAGCTTAAGAATTCAAGTTTAGTTAATTTTGATAAAAAGCTATAATCTTGCAATTTGGTATGATGAATGGACAAAAACTCTAAATTAGCTAATTCTTCAAAACCTGAAATTTCTGTGTTTTTTACATTTTTTAAATATAAAATTGTCAGTTTTGGCGCGTTTTTCAAAGGCGAAATATCGGTAAATGTGGAACCATCAAAACTTATTTGATAAAGTTCAGGCAAAGTTGGAAAACCTACAAGTGAATTTAATCCTTCACCATGGATACAAAAGCAAGAAACACGAGTTAATTTACCAAGATTTTGCCAATCTTGCTGCGTATAGCCTTTGGCTGGTGGGGTTAAACAAAATCCATCTTGATCGACACCAACGCGCTGCTTGCCAATTTGCACTATCGTTGGCTCATCAACCTCTTGCACGATCACTTCGCTTAAGGCGAAGCTTGGCATTAAGCACAGAGCAACTAGAATGAATAACTTTTCTTTGATAAAATTTAACATTGGCCCACCGCTATTTGCATTGTTTTACAAGTATAAAAAATTATGATCAGTACAATCGATTTCTGATACAGAAACTAAGAGAATAAATGATGTTAAAAGACACAAGCTGCTAATAAGCTGTTCAATAGAAAGATTATAGAAATTTATTAATTATAATTTGTGACTTTTTAATGGAGTTATACTAATACTATTTTTTGGTAGGTTTCTTTATACGCTTCACAGAAAATATTATTATCATTCTAAACAAATAAAAAAATATCAAGACTTGAGATATATCGAGCTTTTGAGTCTGCCTATAAAAGCACCTTTGATGCCAAAAAAAACGGGCTTTAAACACCCGTTTTGTTAAAATTATAGAGCTCTACTCACCATGTGAGCCTGAGCCGTCATAAAACTCAATAGTAGCGTCATCAAGAGATGCTTCGCCATTGTCACAGGTTTCAATTATCCATGCGGCAATTTGATTTTTAACGCCATCTAAAATCACAAATTTTTTCTCTTCAACAATAGCGGCGCCGCGGCAGCGCATGACCTGACGTTCAGACAATTGTTGCTTTTCTTTTAGAGCCTCAATGGCATAGGTAATAGGTTCATCGCATTCGCTTCCTTCACAGCCATATTTTTCAACTGCTATTCCAACAAATTCATCATAAGCAAGGGAATAGAGGTATTTGTCACCTCCCCACAAGGCGGCACCTATAAAAATAACGATGCCAAGTGGTATTAAAAACCATTTCTTCTTCATGCTTACGACCTTTTATTTTCTAATTTCATTGAGCCTAATCAACTACATTAACTACATATCATTTAAAAAATCGCTTCAAATATTGTGTTGCAGCACGCACAATCGTGCGGCCAAGTGCATTAGCTGCAGATCGCGTTGCTGACTTGATGGCAGCCTCGCCAACGCTTTGCCGATTGCTTGCACGCGGTGCCCGCTGTGTTTGACGCGATTGCTGTTGTTGTTGCTGCTCGCCAGCTTGCATCATTTGATCCAACCTGCGTCTTGTTGTTTCATCATGGTTTTCTTGTTCATATTGACCGTAAACTGGACTTTGCGCGATTAAATTTTGCCGTTCTTGGAGGCTTATTGGTCCAATTTGCGAAACTGGAGGACGCATTACAACCCGCTCCACCACAGAAGGCACGCCTTTTTCTTCCAAGGTTGAAATAAGAGCTTCACCAGTTGCAAGATTGGAAATGACGTTAAACGTGTCAAAGCGCGGATTTGGTCTAAAAGATTGCGCCGCTATTTTTACCGCTTTCATTTCATTAGGCGTATAAGCGCGCAGGGCATGTTGAATGCGATTGCCAAGCTGCGCCAAAACACTTTCAGGAATATCTGCCGGACTTTGTGAGATGAAATAAATGCCAACGCCCTTGGAACGGATAAGCCGCACCACTTGCTCAATGCGATCAACCAGCGCTTTGGGTGCATTATCAAACAGTAAATGCGCTTCATCAAAGAAAAATACAAGGCGCGGCTTTTCCGGATCGCCGATTTCTGGCAGTTTTTTAAATAATTCCGACATCAACCAAAGCAGAAATGTTGAATAAAGACGCGGATTATTCATCAATTTTTCAGCCGCCAACACATTGACAAAGCCACGTCCATCAATTTGACTGCGCATAATATCGGCAAGACGCAAAGCAGGTTCGCCAAAAAACAACTCGCCGCCTTGGGTTTCAAGCACCAGCAATTCACGTTGGATTGCACCAAGGGACGCCTTGGAAACATTGCCATAACGCGCAGAAACGTCTTTACTTTCCTGCGACAAATAATTTAGCATGGCCCGTAAATCACTTAAATCTTTTAAAACAAGCCCTTCATCATCGGCAATTTTAAAAGCAATATTAAGTGCACCTTCTTGTGCGGCGGTAAGATTTAGCAAGCGCGACAATAATAGCGCACCCATTTCACTAATTGTTGCGCGGATCGGGTGGCCTAACTCGCCAAATATATCCCAAAACACAACCGGGCTTGCTTGCATTACCATATCATTGAGACCAACATCGCTAGCGCGTTGCGTGATTTTTTCCGACTTTGTGCCAGCTTTTGCAATACCTGACAGATCACCTTTCACATCGGCACAAAAAACCGGTACGCCCTGCGTCGAAAATGATTCAGCCAATACTTGCAACGTAATGGTTTTACCCGTTCCGGTTGCTCCCGTCACAAGACCATGGCGATTGGCATATTTTAGCCAAAGATATTCACCATTTTTTTGGTTTTGATCCGCGCCATCATAAGCACCAAGAAAAATTTTGCCCTGCTCTACCATATTCATACTCCTGAATCTGATAAGCAATAACACAAATTCGCTTAAATAAACCTAACAAAATAAAAACAATCATAGCACTAAGTTGATTATTTAAAACATCAACTCAATAAAAAACCTATATTAGCAGATTGATTTTATTATCTAAATGAAAAATCGTTACATTTTGCCCAAATTTTAAAATTTGGCATCACCTTGTAAATAAAATTGATGACCGATAAATTTGCGTGCCGCCATTAGATCATAACCACCCGCAACCGATATCATATCATTCACTTTGACCTTTGCATTAATACCGATATTTGCTGATGAACGACCCGCATTTTCTCCTTCACTGATAAAGCTCATATTGCTTGCATCACTGAAACTGGTGCGTAGGCCAACTTTATTATCCAAAACTTCATAGCGATAAAGCCCATAAGCATTGAGCTCAATATTGCCGCTAGTGACAACCATAATATCTGCTCCGATATGGGGCCGCATGGAATTAACATTTTTTGCATCAACACTAAGCGGAATTGCACCGCCATGCTCTTTGTAGCTACCAAGACGCACAAGGCTATAATCCAAACCAACTTTGGGTAGAAGACGCGCATTTACCCCAATATCATAGCTAAGCACCATTTGGGCGGTTAAACGACCACTATTAACATCAAGATCAGCCTGATTGCGGCCACCCAAAGTATCACGGCGGTTTTGATCATATTGACTATAACCATAAGCACCAATCAAGTTGAAACTTGGCGTAAAATTTTCTGTCAAAGCAATATTATCGGTTTTAAGTCCAGCAGTTAATAAAAAGCTATTGCTCTTTGCGTCATAACCATCGGCGCCCGATAAATCACCATGAAGATAACCAACACTTGCACCCAAAATGATTGTATCAAGCCGGTGGGTAAAACCCGCAGATATACCACCATAATTTGCATCAAGTTTAGAATGAGATGTATCTACGGCACGATATCTATCCGCAGCTCCCATTGGCCTTGCCCAATAGGTCATTTGTGAAAGACCATTTTTAGTATTTCCATTCACCAACCGATCACGCGTTTTTGGCAGAGCTTGCAAAAACGGTGTTGAATCTTGTGATGATGATGCTTGCGGTTCAACATAGGCAAGCGGAGCTTGCAAAACGGGTACTTCTGTCTGCTGTGCAGCTTTATCAATTTCGCTTTGTAAGCTTAAGGTCATACGGTCATGCATTGCCATGGTTAGGCTTGGTAATCGTGTCGTATCATGAGCGGTTAAGCCACGCGCATGCTGCTCTAACTCTTTTTCGTTACGGCTATTATATAATTTATCAAATGCACGGTTTAAATTTGCATGTGAAGCATTTTTACTATCAAGCCGCAAAATATTTTCTAGTGAAAAACTAGCATTTTTATTGGCGCCGGATAATAAATGTGAAGGCAAAAGCAAATCACGCCCCGCCTCGGCAGTCCCACTTGAACCATTATCGTTTGGTTGATTACCACCACTATTTACCCAACTATTGTCGTTATCATTAATATTGGTATTATTTCCAGGCTCGCTATTACCAGCCGTCGAGCCACTGCTTTCGCTTTCATGGCTACCATTGCCACCACTTTCATTACTGCTATTTCCACCGGTTGAACCGCCACTATCGCTTTCACTGCTGCTATTACCCCCAGTTGAACCGCCGCTTTGATTTTCATTACTGCTATTTCCACCAGTTGAACTGCCGCTCTCGCTTCCACTGCTGCTGTTACCACCGGTTGAGCCAGCGCTGTCGCTTCCACTATTGCTGTTACCACCGGTTGAACCGCTGCCATCGCTTTCACCGCCATTATCACCAGTTTCAGTTTGATTTTCACTGCTACCATTACCACCGGTTAAGCTACCATTTTCATTTTCGTCGCTGTTATCACCACCACCGGTATTTCCTGTACTTTTCGGTGTCATCACCAAGCGATAATCTTGGTTACCTTCACTTAATACAAGCTGATAATTATAAAAAAGGGTTTCACCGGCAACATTTTCTGGTGCGACATCAAACTGCCCTGCTATTGGATTGCTTCTACTTTCTAAAAAAGGAGAATTGATTGAGGACGTTGCAGTACTTCGTCCCATTCCATAATTAGATGACAAAACTGTTGCTGTATTGGCAAAGCCAAGCTGAAGCTTGGCTCCATCCTCAATAGTAACAGTACCAAAACTCATTAAACCAGATTTTTGCTTCGCCGCATCAAGATCAATAATAGTTTCAACAACCGCATCCTTACCAAAAAAAGCCGAACTATTGTCATCACCATATACAGCCCAACCTTGAGCGGCTTCAGAATTTTGACGTAAATAAAGATTGCCCGCCTGCATATTGAACTGGCCCGAACCTATATCAATCGCCCTGCCATTATCACTAGCTAGAAGATCAAGGCTACCACCATTTATGGTAACCCTTTCACTTTTAAGACCAATACTATTATCACCCCTAGCAACAATTTTAACGCTACCATCATCAAGCGTAAAATCAGATGTTGAGTCATTGTTATTCGCAATTTCAATGCCTGTACCTGCCTCACTTACATCAATAGAAAGATTGCCTTTAATGAGCTTAACCCCGCCCTGCTCAAGATATAGACCTTTACCGCCTGTTTTGGCGAGAATAGCTAAATCACCACCATTTTGCGTGAAAGCTTCACCAAAATCATTTTCCGCACCACTTGCCTTCGAAACACTTCTTAACCCAACACCATTTTTTTGCGCATTGATCCGAATTTGACTATCATCACCGAATAAAACATAGCGGGCATCTTTTTCAAGAAGAACACCTGTTGAGCCCAATCCATCAGCCAAAATTATATTACTACCGGCACTTTGTGAAAAACGCCCACTTACTAATGCACCCGTTGATTGAAGTGCATTTTGAGGGTTTAACGCCGTAATACTAAGAGTACCACCATTTAAAATATATTCACTTCCACTAACGCCGACACCACCTCTATTAAAAATATTGAGATGTCCTCCTGCTTGACGCACACTACCTTGCCAGCCAATTGGTAATGCATTTTTTGCGCTTTGCCCAACGCTAGTCTCAATCGTCACTGCGCCATTTTCTAAGGTTAAATCGCCCTTTACTGCAGTGCCAGCTGTGGCCGAGGCACTAAGCCGACCAGTTAGCATATCGACAACGACATTATTGGCTTTCAAACCAACTTGACCGTTAACTTGTGAAGAAATCTCAGTATGCCCACCTTGCTGCAAAAACCTACCAACTTCGAAAGAAAGTCCAGGACCCGCATCAACTATTAAAGTGCCATCTTCAATTACAAATTGATTAACCTTAAAATTATCGCTACGTCCAGTGTTGTTATTTTGCCCATTTAAGTGCAATGCAATATCAGGATGATTGGTGTTTAGCCTATTTAAAGTCGGATAAGATGCGCTTTCTCCATGATCATACAAAACATAGCTTGTATTAGCTTCGCTTGGTATTTTTAAAAAATAATTGCCATCGCCATTGCTATTAACAAAGTTTGCAAAATTACTCGGAGCAATAGCCGTTTCATTTGCGTCAGCCGAAAAAGCAATACTGTAACCACCATCGATTAGCGCCAGAGATACAATGCCAGTTGCAACAAGTGCAAGCATAGCACAACCAGAATTGGCCTTACGCTGGAAAGATTGTAAAACATTACAAACGATCAAATTGTGATTAAATGCCATAAGTCCCTCTCTTCAACTTGCAGTTGAAGCATAGGCATAATAACGCCCCGCAACATAAAAGCATAAGAAAAATACCTAGCTTATGCTGGGTATAGAATAACAAATATTAAAAGTTAATACTATATTAAACTTTAGAACATTTAATGAACAAATTAAATATAACTTAATTTTTTATAAAAACTTTAAATAATACTAAACATTAAATTGCATAAATACAAAAAAATACAACTAAAGATTGATTTATATTTTAATAATAAATATAAAAAATAATTTATAATTATATAAATTTCAACTTAATTATATTTGCTAAAATTTAAATACTAAATAAACTAATAATAATAGAATTTATCACCACAACAATAGCAAGCGATATCGCATAAAATTCTAAACCACTGAGATAAATGAGAGTTAAACAAGTTAAGAAAACTACCATTTCGGCCATAAATCGCGGTAAAAAGGCCAAGCGGTTAGGCGCTTTTGGCGCTATATAAGTTGCCCAAAAAACAATAATCATTATTGGCAAAATCAAACCAATACCAAATTTAAAAATGGCTTGATCAAATCGACTAAAGCCGCAATAGCATAGAGACGCGATTATTAAAAATTCTAATAAAAATCTTAGACTATCATTAATAAGTTTAACAAAATTCAAAATATTAACTTTCAAATGAATAAAAAAGCGCCGCTATTTTTAATAGCAGCGCTTAATCCTCTCTCTTTAGTTGCAGTCTTCACATGTGTGGATGCAATTATTCCCACTCAATCGTACCAGGTGGTTTTGATGTCACATCATAGACAACGCGATTAATGCCGCGCACTTCATTGATAATGCGAGTTGCAGCTCGGCCTAGAAAATCCATATCATAATGATAGAAATCAGCTGTCATACCATCAACCGAAGTTACGGCACGCAAAGCACAAACAAATTCATAAGTGCGACCATCACCCATAACACCAACGGTTTGCACAGGAAGCAATACAGCAAAAGCTTGCCAAATCACATCATAAAGGCCAGCCTTGCGAATTTCATCAAGATAGATTGCATCGGCTTCACGCAAAATATTAAGTTTTTCACGGGTAATGCCACCTGGACACCGAATAGCAAGACCAGGACCAGGGAAAGGATGGCGCCCGATAAAGTTAGCAGGCAAACCAAGCTCGCGACCAAGCGCTCGCACTTCATCCTTGAACAATTCACGCAAAGGTTCAAGCAATTTCATATTCATGCGCTCAGGCAAGCCGCCTACATTGTGATGGCTTTTAATGGTAACCGAAGGACCTCCCGTAAAGGAAACGCTTTCAATAACATCTGGGTAGAGTGTGCCTTGCGCCAAAAATTCTGCACCGCCGATTTTTTTGGCTTCCGCTTCAAATACTTCAATAAACAAGCGACCAATGGTTTTGCGCTTTTCTTCTGGATCGCTCATCCCTTCAAGGGCATCAATAAACATATCCGATGCGTCAACATGCACAAGCGGAATATTATAGGTCTCACGAAACATTGAAACAACTTCCGCGGCTTCATTTTTGCGCAACAAGCCGTGATCGACAAAAATACAAGTAAGCTGATCGCCAATTGCTTCATGAATAAGAACGGCAGCAACAGAAGAATCAACACCGCCGGATAGGCCACAAATAACTTTTGCGCCACCAACTTGTTGGCGAATTGCCGCAATGGCTTGCTCACGATAGGCGGCCATTGTCCAATCGCCTTTAAGACCGGCAATTTTATGAACGAAATTTTGGATTAGCAAATGGCCATCAGGTGTATGGACAACTTCTGGATGAAATTGTACGGCATAAAAATGACGCTTTTCATCAGCAATGGCGGCAAAAGGTGCGCCTTGCGATGTTCCAATTACTTTAAAGCCTTCTGGCAACGCAACCACACGATCGCCATGGCTCATCCATACTTGATGGCGCGAGCCTTTTTCCCAAACGCCGTCAAATAATGGGCTATCTTGGTCAACTTGCAAAAAAGCCCGACCAAATTCGCGTTCATGGCCAGCTTCGACCTTGCCACCCAATTGCTCGCACATGGTTTGCTCACCATAGCAAATGCCAAGAACTGGAATACCAGCTTCAAATATTTCTTGTGGTGCACGCGGGCTACCAATATCTGTGGTAGAATGCGGGCTACCCGATAGGATAACGGCTTTTGGCTTTATGCGATGAAAGCCTTCGACTGCCGATTGAAAAGGAACGACTTCAGAATAAACGCCAGCTTCACGCACACGTCTTGCAATAAGCTGCGTTACTTGGCTGCCAAAATCGATAATAAGGATACTGTCAGGATGTTTTGTGCTCATGCATAGCAGATAATGAATTTCGGCAAAAAATGCAATTGTCTTAATCGCAATATCCTACCACATTTGTAGAAATCCACATCAAGACGATTGTTTAACCTTGCTCAAACGCAGCACAAGAACTTTTATTACCCCAAAGGCATCAAAATAGCTTTGATAAAGGGTAAATAAAACTATGCTAACAGACCAAATGCAAACTTTGATCAAGTAGCTAAGCTTATTTAAAAATCCTTACATAACGCTAATTCAATCACTTAATAATCAAGACTAGAATCAGGATTGCAAACAAGATCACTGATGCTTTTGGCAGCTAAGGCCTGCCTCTTTTGTGCATCATTTGCACATGGACGCAAATTGGTAATAACATCATAGCCTTTTTGCTTCAAACAGCCTTGTACATAACGCCAACGCAAATTTTCATTGCGATCGACTGTTGAATAGGTTGGTGGAATATAAACACCCCCAACCCTACGACAAAAAGCACCGCCGCCGCCAGTGCCAACACAACTCACATAACCTGGGTCATAAAACCCACCATTGACAGTTGTGCTTAACTCTGCAGGTACTTGCTTGAATGATGCTATCTTACAGCGATCAAGGTCGCCTTGCTTTTGTGCAAGCGTTGCACCTGGCTTAAATAATGCCGTATGAGACATTGTCCCACAAGAAGCCAATAAAGCTGTCAAACCGAAAAATGATAGAAATAGTTTTTTCTTCATAGCACCACCCACATAATATTAAAATCATAAGCGATATTATTGATGCTGTCTATCATTATCAAACATTGTCTATTGGCTTTTCTCCAATTTATGCAAGTGGGCGGCGCATTTGATAGGCCTGTTAGCACCTATACACACTCAACACACAACCAATTAGAATAGCTTTAATAAAGACCAATAAAAAGAAGTTTACTTCACCGGCATGCGTAAGCTGACAATGGTCCCCTTACCCTCCCGTGAGAAAATACGCAATGTACCCCCATGCAACTCAATCAATGAACGCGAAATAGCAAGGCCAAGACCAGAGCCGGTATGGGTTTTGGTAAATTGATTTTCCACCTGCTCAAATGGCTGCCCTAATTTGTTTAAAGCCGTCTTTGGAATACCCACGCCACTATCAGCTATCGTTACAAACAACATTTTGTTTTTAATGGAACTATGAACGGATACATGACCACCAGCTGGCGTAAACTTTACCGCATTTGATACTAGATTTAAGAAAATTTGCTTCAAAGCGCGACTATCGGCATACATGGGCATGGTTTGAGCAACTTTGGCTGCCAGTGCCACATGTTTTTCTTGTGCGGTAATTGCCATAATACGCAAAGTATCGCTCATTACGGTTGCAGCATCGAGCTGTTCACGATCAATGGAAAAACGACCAGCTTCGATTTTTGACATATCAAGAATATCATTAATCAATGTCAATAAATGCGTACCCGATTTAGTAATATCTTCCATATATTCATTATAGCGCTCATTGCCAAGCGGTCCAAAAGTTCCTGCGCTCATCATCTGTGAAAAACCGATGATTGCATTAAGTGGCGTACGCAATTCATGAGACATATTAGCCAAAAATTCAGATTTGGCGCGGTTTGCACTTTCAGCACGGTCTTTTTCTTCCTTCAACTGTTCATTGAGAAGTGAAACCTGCTCAGTCTTTTGTTTTTGTGCCGTGCGCGATGTACGCAACTCAGTCACAAAATTATACAAACGTTTTTGCACATCTATCGCTTTTTGCGCAGCCTCTTTAAGGGCAGAAATGTCCGTACCCACCGAAACAAAACCACCATCCTCAGTGCGCCGCTCATTCACTTTTAGCCATTTTCCATCAAGAAGTTTACGCTCATAAGTAGTATTACCTTCCTCGTCCCCCTCAAGCACGGTTTCAAGAAGCGGAGCACGCGCTTGTGCCTCAACATAGGTACGAGAAGCGCCAGGCACCAATAGATTGGCTGATAGGGCTGCATGTTCTCTATACTTGCTATTTGACATAACAAGACGTCCATCAGCATCCCAGAGCACAAATGCTTCTGAAATATTTTCAATAGCATCGCGAATACGGCGGTCAGCTTTAGCGGTTTGTTCTGCAAATTGATGCTGTTCGCTAACATCAAAAGAAATACCAACAAGATGCGGCTCATCACTACCTGCAACCTCAGCGCGAATACGCATCCAAACATTATGGCCATCGCTATGACGCATCGGCACATTAATATCAATATGATCAACTTCACCGTTCATCGCACGGCGCGCAACATCATAAAGATCAAAATCTTTCGGATCTACGACAGCGGCAACCTCAGATACTGAAAGCAACGCATCATAAGGACGATAGCCCAACATCTCATACATAGAACGCGACCAATAGATACGACCACGGGCCATATCCCAGTCCCATAAGCCGCAACGACCACGCACCATAGCCGTATCAATACGCTGCTGTATGCGATCGGCGATAGCATCAGCATCGCGCGCTCTTGTTGCTTGACTGAAATAGGCATAAAGAATGGCCAACATTACCCCAACAGTACCCGCAAAAAGCGTAATATTGAGCGATAAGGTTTTACGCCAATCAGCGAGCATTTTCTGCTGAGACAATGCAACAAAGATACGGTAACCAGCGGTCTCGCTCATAGCCGCATAGGCAGGATCATTATTAATCAAAACGTTCATAATACCTGCACCTGCCCCCATAACAAATAAAGCAGGTGTGTCACTTACCTGATCAGAAAGCAGCTTTCCAATCAGCGGTTCAAAACCAGAGGCTGCAACAACAACACCATTGGCATCGACAATAGCAATAACGGCGGCAGGATTTACTAAACTTGCACTGCGAAAGCGCAACAAAATATCCTGCAGGGCTGCATTAGACAATCTACCTTTCGACCCGTCATTAACTGCCGCAACACGATCAATTGCTGAAGCTATATGACCGGTTGAAAGCGTCAACGCTGCACGCGAACTGCTTTCAATACCCACACGCCACTCATAAAGAGAAAGACCGCGAACCAGTGCCAAAATAATAAGGAAAAAAGCTATAAGCAAAGGAATAGAGCGCCGCATCCAAGGCTCAATCCTCAACATTCTTTTATAAGCTGGACCTGAAATAAGGTTTACATGCGCAGACATATCCAACCGTTGCTTTACCGGCTTTTTTTTGTCAGCAAATGCTCCTTTGGCCGCGTCCAACGCGTCCATTCTTGCCATAGGCGGCCCCTCTTCCAAAGATTAGAAATCACTGCAACTGATTCGCATATACAGCACTTGAATAGCTGCAATGAATCAAAACTGATTCGCTATGTCCAGCATTTTCTTAACTTTAGCTTAACTTTTATTCACAACGTATAAATACCATTAATAAACAGTCACTTAAGCGATAATAGTTTTTTCTTTTCAAAAATATCAAATGCGATAATTGGTCCTAACGGATATTTGAAAATATGTTTTGCAAACACATCTAAAATTAAGGAAGCAAAGACAACAAAATAAAAAATATAGCGCTGCAAACATTTTTAAAGGTTTCAATAACTAAAACTCACAAATAAGTGCATTTCAAAATCCATGTTAGCGTTCTATTAAAAAAGAATATTGAACAAATGCTGCATTTATTTTTAATATGATAAAATACCAATCAATATAGTTATCAATAGTGTAAAGGCATTTTGGAGCAATAAGGCAAAAACCAAAATCAACCTCTACTTATCGACCATGTAATAAAACCGAAAAATTAAGGCGCGCAACCACTTTTTCACTAAATAGACGCGCTTAAAATACCATGAGATTGTTGAGTTAACTAATACCCATCAATTTTGCCAATAAACCAATGACGACTTGATAGAGTAAACAATGCACGCAATTGAAATTTGGCTAGAAGCCTATATTCAACACTATGGAATATTCGCCTATTTCTTTATTCTGTATTTTGAATCCTTGGGGTTACCTTTACCTGGCGAAAGCGGATTAGTGGTTGGATCATTGCTCGCCGCCGCTGGCAAGCTAAGCTTACCTGGCTTATTAGTAGCCTGTTTTCTGGGAAGTGTCCTTGGCGATTGTACCGGATATGCAATCGGTCATTTTGGTGGTAAAAAGCTTTTGCTGCGCTACGGCTATTTGATTAAACTAACACCCGAACGGCTAGATAAATTTGAAAACCAACTGAACCAAAAAGGTTTTTTCTTTGTTGCAACCGCAAGATTTATTGTAATTGCACGACAATTGAATGGCATCATTGCAGGATCAGGCGGTATGGCATTCCATAAGTTTCTTATTGCTAATATTATCGGATCTGCAGCTTGGACACTTGTTTGGGGAGCAGGTCCATATATCGTGAAAGTTTTTTTCTCATAAAACAATAAAATTAAAAAATTCTTCAAACTTATAATAAAATATTATAATAAAATACTATATAAATATTTAAAATTTATTTTAAAATGCCACCACAATAAATAAGTGAAAGTATATTTTTGTTTACCACCATAGAACAAAAACACTTTTAAATATGATTGTGATATTGTAAACATAAAAAAGAATATGCGCTCTAGGTAAACCAATATTGTAATTATCACATAAATTACAATGTAAAAGGATGAATGATGAGGCCCGAGGATATTGCAGCCGTCCGGCAATTAGAATTATTTGCCAATGTGAAAGAAGAAACCTTTCAATCATTGATCAATGGGGGCTTTTTACAAAATTTTCCAGAAGGCGTTGTTTTAATCCATCAAAACCAACGAGCAGATTTTCTATATATTTTAATTGAAGGCAATATTGAGATGTTTTCCTATACAGAGGAAAAGCAAACCATCCTTGATATTGTTGAGCCAGTAGGCCTTTTCATTCTAGCGGCAGTTTTAAATGACGATGTATGCTTGCAATCAGCGCGGACTTTAAGCAACGCAACTGTGCTAATGATACCAGCAGAACAAGTTCGCCAAGCAATTGAAGAAGATATAACCTTCATGCGTGCCGTTGTCCGCGAATTGGCAAAACGTTATCGTCACACAGTTAAAGAACTCAAAAACCAAAAATTACGTTCATCATCTGAACGGTTGGCCAATTTTCTTATTAAATTTGCCAAACAGCAAAATCAGACCCATTTCATTGATTTACCATGTGAAAAGAGGTTAATTGCACGCTACCTTGGCATGACAGCCGAAAACCTTTCCCGCTCATTTTCACAGCTCGCCAAACATGGTATTAAAGTTGATGGCTCTCGCGTTGTCTTTGTTGACATGCATAAGCTTGAACTTTTCGCCCGACCCGACCCGCTAATTGATAAAATTGAGCCGCAATAATAGTAGTGAAAGAATAGAGCTAAAACATTATTTCTCTATTTCTTTATGCCTTACCACGTGGTGCTTGCTTTATAAAATTTTGTTTACTGCAAAATAGCGCTTACTTAAAGGCCAAAGCACATATATTTGAAGCATCATCTTCGTAAGTTAATTTTTTAAATTTTGATAAAATTGGATTTACAGTCGTTTTATGAGCACACTTATAAAGCTTGAAATAGTCAAACATTCAATAACTTAAATAGTTTTGCTCAAGTTCATATCTCTAACTACGATCACAACACTACTCACGTCTTTTTACCGCAGATCAAATGCAATTGATGAAGATAAATCCGTATCCCAAGATTACAACTAACTAATATTCTCTCCTAAATAAGGTTAAGTTGTTCGCAATTTTTTGAAGAAAATTTTGCAGCGATCAGCATTTTCGTAAACTGAAAGTTGCACAGGCAAAATTGCGTAGCCGCCGCACTACTAAACTTAACAAATTTTCCTTTTAACGACACATAAAAGAAAAACTTACAACTATTGACAAGCTATACCTGATCATCATTGAGCCCACCTGCTTGAAGCAAACGATATATTAGGATTTTCACCGGATTAAATGCTTTATGACAATAGCGCGCTCTATTACCGACGTTAGCAAAGCTTCCTCCTGAAAGGAAAAATTGCCATATTGCGTCAATGCTGCTATCGACGTTAATTCCTTTACAGCTGCAACAGCCCGCTCGTCCTGAAGACTGATCTTGTCGTATTGACTTTGAAAATATTGAACTGTTTCAAAGCGGCTATTTTTCTGTAATTCACTTATCAAAATACCAATATCAACCAATAATTCCGCATACATAAAAAAACACCCTAATAAAACAAAAGCCCGCTTTTGCTGAACAAAAGCGGGCTTCATTTTTTTAAATCAATAAAACTTATTCCGCAGCAGATGCGTTTTCAGTCATATCTGTAAGCATTGCACTTGCTGTTTCCGCGCCAGTTGATTTACGACGCTCGTCAACGATAAGATCATCACGAGTTGTAGCAATGCGGCGGATTTGTGCCATGCTACCACCAGTACCTGCAGGAATAAGGCGGCCAACAATGATGTTTTCCTTCAATCCTTGCAATGTATCAATCTTACCTGCAACTGAAGCCTCAGTAAGAACACGGGTTGTTTCCTGGAAGGAAGCAGCCGAGATAAACGAAGGTGTTTGCAAGGACGCCTTAGTAATACCAAGAAGTACTGGATTACCAAGTGCAGGTGCTTTACCTTCTTCGATCAAGCGTTCATTAACTTCTTCAAGTTCGATACGGTCAATATGATCACCAACGATGTAGCCAGATTCACCAGATTGAGTAATTTCAACCTTCTGCAACATTTGACGCACAATAACTTCAATATGCTTATCATTGATCAACACGCCTTGTAAGCGATAAACTTCCTGAACCTCATTAACGAGATACGAAGCCAAAGCCTCAACACCCTTAATAGCAAGGATATCATGCGGTGCTGGATTACCATCAAGTACATAATCGCCTTTTTCAATCTGATCACCATCCTGGAAGTGGAAAGGCTTGCCTTTAGGGATCAAATATTCTGCTGGCTCTTCTGTATTATCATCTGGCTCAATAAGGATACGGCGTTTGTTCTTGTAGTCGCGTGCAAAACGGATAGTACCACTGATTTCAGCGATAACCGCATGGTCCTTTGGACGACGTGCTTCAAACAATTCAGCAACGCGTGGAAGACCACCGGTAATATCCTTAGTCTTGGTGCTTTCCATTGGCAGACGGGCAATAACATCACCTGCTTGTACGTGGGCACCAGGTTCAACTGATAAAATAGTTGCCATAGACACCATGTAACGAGCTTCACCACCACGAGCAAGCTTTGCAATTTTGCCTTTCTTATCGGTAAGGATAATAGCAGGCTTCAACTCTGCACCGCGTGGATTTGCACGCCAATCAATAACCTGACGCTTGGTGATACCTGTAGACTCATCGGCGGTTTCTGTCACAGAAAGACCATCGATCATGTCTTCAAAAGCAATATAACCTTCAACTTCAGTTAAGATTGGGCGGGTATATGGATCCCACTCGGCCAAACGTTGACCGCGTTTTACCACATCACCATCATCGACAAACAGATGAGAACCGTAAGACACACGATGTGAAGCGCGTTCTTTACCTGTTGCATCCTTAATAAGGATTGCCATATTACGGCCCATAACGACTAAATTACCTTCAGAGTTACGAACAACGTTGCGGTTACGCAACTCAACATGGCCTTCGTAAGAAGCTTCAAGATAAGAAGAATCCACAACCTGCGCTGTACCACCCAAGTGGAAGGTACGCATGGTTAGCTGAGTACCCGGCTCACCAATCGACTGCGCAGCGATAACGCCGACAGCTTCACCTTGGTTAACTGGCGTACCACGTGCAAGATCGCGACCGTAACACTTAGCGCAAACACCATAACGTGTTTCACAGGTAAGAGCCGAACGAATCTGAACCGTTTGAATACCAGCTTCTTCAATCTTTGCAACGTCAGCCTCTTCAATCATGCGACCAGCTTCAACAATGATTTCACCCGAAATTGGATGAAGAATGTCAAGTAAGGCTGTACGACCAAGCACGCGCTGACCAATCGATGCAACGATCTGACCCGCATCGACGATTGGCTGCATGGTAAGGCCCTTAACCGTGCCGCAATCCACTTGCGAAATGATTGCATCTTGTGCAACATCCACAAGACGACGTGTCAAGTAACCAGAGTTAGCGGTTTTAAGCGCCGTATCAGCAAGACCTTTACGTGCACCGTGAGTTGAGTTGAAGTACTCATTCACGGTTAGGCCTTCTTTAAAGTTTGAAATAATCGGAGTTTCGATAATTTCACCAGAAGGCTTAGCCATAAGACCGCGCATACCACCAAGCTGCTTCATCTGGTTTGCAGAACCACGAGCACCTGAATGCGACATCATATAAATCGAATTCATCTGTTTTTGACGACCCGTTTCTGGATCAAACTCAACAGCTTGAATGCGCTTCATCATTTCTTCGGCAACACGGTCGGTACATTTACCCCAAGCGTCAACAACTTTGTTGTATTTTTCGCCTTGAGTAATCAAACCGTCATTATATTGTTGCTCATATTCTTTTGCCAATGCTTCCGTTTCAGCAACAAGGCGAGCCTTGCTATCAGGAATGACCATGTCATCCTTACCAAACGAAATACCGGCGCGACAAGCATGAGCAAAACCAAGCTGCATGATACGGTCACAGAAAATCACTGTTTCCTTCTGTCCACAATGACGATAAACATGGTCAATCATCTTTGAGATATTTTTCTTGGTCAATTCTTGGTTGACAATATCAAATTGGACATTTGGATTCTTAGGCAGCAATTCACCAACAATAAGACGACCTGGTGTCGTATCATAAACTTTTGACACCCAATTGCCATTTTCATCAAGATTCTTGTAGCGCCCCTTGATCTTGGTGTGTAGCGTTACAGCTTTGGTTTCCAAAGCATGACTTAACTCACCTTGGTCAGCAAAAATCATGCCTTCACCTGGCTCACGCTCGGCTTTAATCGATAGATAATAAAGACCAAGAATCATATCCTGTGATGGCACAATAATTGGCGCACCATTTGCAGGGTGCAAGATATTATTGGTCGACATCATCAAGACGCGAGCTTCAAGCTGAGCTTCAAGCGATAATGGTACGTGAACAGCCATCTGATCGCCGTCAAAGTCAGCATTAAATGCTGTACAAACAAGCGGATGAAGATGGATAGCCTTACCTTCAATCAAAACTGGTTCGAATGCTTGAATACCAAGACGGTGAAGGGTTGGCGCGCGGTTAAGCAACACTGGATGCTCACGAATAACTTCGTCAAGAATGTCCCAAACTTCTGGACGTTCTTTTTCAACCAATTTCTTGGCCTGTTTCACAGTAGAGGAGTAGCCCTTGGCATCAAGACGCGCATAAATAAATGGCTTGAACAGTTCAAGCGCCATTTTTTTAGGCAAGCCACATTGATGCAATTTAAGTTCTGGACCGGTCACGATAACTGAACGACCTGAATAGTCAACGCGTTTACCGAGCAAGTTTTGACGGAAACGACCTTGCTTACCCTTAAGCATATCAGAAAGTGATTTTAACGGACGCTTATTAGCACCGGTGATAACGCGGCCACGACGACCATTATCAAACAAGGCATCAACCGCTTCTTGAAGCATACGCTTTTCATTGCGAATAATGATACCAGGCGCGCGCAATTCGATCAAACGCTTTAAGCGATTGTTACGATTGATAACGCGGCGATAAAGATCATTCAAATCTGAAGTCGCAAAACGACCACCATCAAGTGGCACCAATGGGCGCAAATCAGGTGGAATAACCGGTACGATTTTCATAATCATCCATTCAGGACGATTACCAGATTCAAGGAAGTTTTCAACGATTTTCGAGCGCTTCAACAATTTCTTTTGTTTTAACTCAGAAGTTGTTTCGGCAAACTCAGCCCGTAAATCACCAGCAATTTTTTCAAGCTCCATTGAAGCCAAAAGCTCATAGATAGCTTCCGCACCAATTAAAGCTGTAAATTGGTCTTCACCAAATTCATCAACTGCCATCATATATTCTTCTTCAGAAAGCAATTGATGTTGCTTCAATGAAGTAAGACCGGTTTCGGTTACGATGTAGTTTTCAAAATAAAGTACGCGCTCAATATCCTTTAATGGCATATCAAGCAAAGTACCAATACGACTTGGCAGTGACTTTAAGAACCAAATATGAGCTACAGGTGCTGCAAGCTCAATATGGCCCATACGTTCGCGACGAACACGTGAAAGTGTTACTTCAACGCCGCATTTTTCACAAATAATGCCCTTATATTTCATACGCTTATATTTGCCGCAAAGACATTCATAGTCCTTGATCGGGCCAAAAATACGGGCGCAGAAAAGACCGTCACGTTCTGGTTTAAACGTACGGTAATTAATGGTCTCTGGCTTCTTGATCTCGCCATAAGACCAGGACAGAATCTTCTCAGGACTAGCAATCGAAATTCGAATAGAATCGAATGTCTGAGCTGTCGTCTGAGGATTGAAAAGATTCATGACCTCTTGGTTCATGCCGTTCTCCTTAAGACTCTTCAAAATCGAGTCTGCTGTGATGAGCGATCCGTCATCTCAATAAAAATCGGTTTTAAACAGGAATAATTTAGATCAGAAAAATCCTGCTTTGCCCGTTTTAAGCTGCAACAGCTAGATAAGACAGGCAAAGATCACGCCAGAAATCTGGCATGATCTTCATTTTCGGCATTTTATTCGGCCGCATCCGGCAGAGCATTTTGCGCAGCAATCAACTCACTGGTATTATCAAGCTCTACATCAAGGCCAAGTGAACGCATTTCCTTGACAAGCACGTTAAAGCTTTCAGGAATACCGGCTTCAAACGTATCATCACCACGGACAATCGCTTCATAAACCTTGGTACGACCAGCAACGTCATCGGACTTAACGGTGAGCATTTCCTGCAAGGTATAGGCGGCACCATAAGCTTCCAAAGCCCAGACCTCCATTTCACCGAAACGCTGACCACCAAACTGAGCTTTACCACCAAGCGGTTGCTGGGTAACAAGCGAGTAAGGTCCGATAGAACGAGCATGGATCTTATCATCAACCAAATGGTGCAGTTTAAGCATATAAATATAGCCAACTGTTACCTGACGATCAAAAGATTCACCCGTACGACCATCATAAAGCGTAACCTGACCAGAGGTCGAAAGACCTGCTTGCTCAAGCGCATCATTGATGTCTGGCTCATGAGCACCATCAAAGACCGGTGTTGCAATGCAGACACCATGCTTCATTTGATCTGCAAGACGCACAACGCTGTCTTCATCATAATGACGCACTGGCTCATTACGGTCATTATCCGGAATGATTGCCTCAATACGATGACGCAATGGCGTTACATCGCCTGATTGCTTATAGAGTTCTAGCATTTCACCAATCTGCTTGCCCATACCGGCACAAGCCCAACCAAGGTGGGTTTCTAGAATCTGTCCAACATTCATACGACTTGGCACGCCAAGTGGGTTAAGCACGATATCTACGTGAGTACCATCTTCCAAGAATGGCATATCTTCAACGGGAAGAATGCGTGATACCACACCCTTATTACCGTGACGACCAGCCATCTTATCACCTGGTTGGATTTTGCGCTTAACAGCCACAAAAACCTTAACCATTTTCATGACACCGGGCAGCATTTCATCGCCGCGCTGTACCTTCTCAACCTTATCCATAAAGCGCTGTTCAAGACGCTTTTTAGATTCGTCATATTGGGTGCGCATCGCTTCAAGTTCGCTTTGAAGTTTTTCATCTTCAACAGCAAATTGCCACCATTGCGAACGCGGATACTCATTCATGATGTTAGCATCAAGGGTGGTACCCTTTTTGAAGCTCTTAGGACCTGCAATTGCTACACGACCGGTTAATAGATCGATAAGACGCGCATAAACGCTACGATCAAGAATCGATTGTTCGTCATCACGGTCTTTTGCTAGACTTTCAATTTCTTCCCGTTCAATCGCCATTGCACGTTCATCTTTTTCAACGCCATGGCGATTGAAAACGCGCACTTCCACAACAGTACCAAAAGTCCCTGGCGACATACGCATTGAAGTATCACGAACGTCTGAAGCTTTTTCACCAAAAATCGCACGAAGCAATTTTTCTTCTGGTGTCATCGGACTTTCACCCTTAGGCGTAATCTTACCAACAAGAATATCACCTGGCTGAACTTCGGCACCGATATAAACAATACCGGCTTCATCGAGATTCTTAAGCGCTTCTTCCGAAACATTTGGAATATCGCGAGTAATTTCTTCAGGTCCAAGCTTGGTATCACGAGCAGCGACTTCGAATTCTTCAATATGGATTGAAGTAAAGACGTCATCGGCAACAATACGCTCTGACAACAAAATCGAATCTTCGTAATTATAGCCATTCCAAGGCATAAACGCGACCAGCACGTTACGACCAAGAGCCAAGTCACCAAGATCAGTCGATGGACCATCGGCAATGATATCGCCTTTTTCAATGCGATCACCAACGGTTACCAATGGACGCTGATTGATGCAGGTCGATTGGTTGGAACGCTGGAACTTTTGCAAGCGATAAATATCAACGCCAGATTTGGTTGGATCCAAGTCTTCCATCGCGCGGATAACCACACGAGTAGCATCTACTTGGTCAACAATACCTGTACGTTTTGCAACAATAGCCGCACCAGAATCACGGGCAACCACGGCTTCCATACCAGTACCAACAAAAGGTGCTTCAGAACGTACCAAAGGCACGGCCTGACGTTGCATGTTGGACCCCATCAAAGCTCGGTTCGCATCGTCGTTTTCCAAGAATGGAATAAGCGCCGCAGCAACAGAAACAAGCTGCTTTGGCGAAACGTCCATCAAATCAACATGGTCTTTAGGAGCCATGAGAACTTCGTTAGCGTGACGACAAAC
The DNA here is from genome assembly GCF_014117425.1 of Bartonella sp. HY038. Taxonomy (NCBI): domain Bacteria; kingdom Pseudomonadati; phylum Pseudomonadota; class Alphaproteobacteria; order Hyphomicrobiales; family Bartonellaceae; genus Bartonella; species Bartonella sp. HY038. Next base: position 922,014 of record NZ_CP059725.1, on the reverse strand, counting down.
AACAAATTCTTCGGTAAAGCGACCTTCACCATCCAAAAGCGAATTAGCCTGAGCAATATAATGCTTAGACTCTTCCATTGCTGAAAGATAGATAACATCACTTGTTACCTTACCGTCGATAATTTTACGATATGGGCTTTCAATAAAGCCATATTTATTAACGCGGGCAAAAGTTGCAAGCGAATTGATAAGACCAATATTTGGACCTTCAGGTGTTTCAATCGGGCAAATACGACCATAATGGGTTGGATGCACGTCGCGCACTTCAAAGCCAGCACGCTCACGTGTTAAACCACCAGGCCCCAATGCTGACATACGACGCTTATGGGTAATTTCAGACAAAGGATTGGTCTGATCCATAAACTGTGAAAGCTGAGAAGAACCAAAGAATTCACGTACTGCAGCGGCAGCTGGCTTCGCATTGATCAAATCTTGCGGCATAACCGTATCGATTTCAACCGAAGACATACGCTCTTTAATAGCCCGCTCCATACGGAGCAAGCCGACGCGATATTGATTTTCCATCAACTCGCCGACGGAGCGCACACGTCTATTGCCAAGATTGTCGATATCATCAATCTCACCGCGACCATCGCGTAATTCGACCAACATCTTCAATACTGCAACAATATCTTCTTTACGCAAAACGCGAATAGTATCGGGGCAGTCAAGCTCAAGACGCATATTCATCTTGACGCGACCAACAGCTGATAAATCATAACGCTCTGCATCAAAGAACAACGATTCAAACATTGCTTCGGCAGTATCTAATGTTGGCGGCTCACCAGGACGCATCACACGATAAATATCGAACAATGCTTCTTGACGGCTTTCATTTTTATCTGCAGCCAAAGTATTGCGAATATAGGCACCAACATTAACGTGATCAATATCAAGAATATTAATTTCGTCTTCACCGGTATCGAGAAGAATCTTTAACGATTTTTCGTCCAGTTCATCGCCGGCTTCAAGGAAGATCTCACCAGTGGAATAATTAACTATATCTTCCGCAAGATAGGAACCTAAAAGATCGTCATTGGTAGCTTTAACGGCTTTAAGGCCATTTTCAACCAATTGCTTCGCAGCACGTGTTGTTAGCTTACGACCAGCTTCAGCAACAACTTCACCGGTATCAGCATCAATCAAATCTGCAACAAGCTTGACACCTTTAAAGCGATCAACCGAAAACGGAATACGCCATTCTTCGCCATCACGAACATAATGTATCGTATTATAATAGGTAGAAAGGATTTCCTGCCCATCCATACCCAAAGCCATTAGCAAGCTAGTGACTGGCAATTTACGACGACGATCTATACGAGTGTAAATCACATCTTTGGCATCAAATTCAATATCGAGCCATGAACCACGATAAGGAATCACACGCGCGGCAAATAATAATTTGCCAGATGAATGGGATTTACCTTTATCATGGTCAAAAAACACACCGGGGGAACGGTGCATTTGCGATACAATAACGCGTTCTGTACCATTAACGATAAATGTACCGTTATCAGTCATAAGCGGCATATCGCCCATATATACATCTTGCTCTTTAATATCCTTAATGGATTTAGAGCCAGTATCTTCATCAATATCAAACACGATTAAACGCAACGTCACTTTAAGTGGCGCAGCGTAAGTCAAATCACGTTGACGACATTCTTCAACATCGAACTTGGGGGCTTCAAATTCATAACGAACGAATTCGAGCATTGAAGCGCCCGCAAAATCCGTCATTGGAAATACTGATTTGAATACCGCCTGCAAGCCTTCATCCGGACGCCCACCTTTTGGCTCATCAACCATAAGGAACTGATCATATGATGACTTTTGAACCTCAATAAGGTTCGGCATCTCAGCTACTTCTGGGATTCTACCAAAAAATTTGCGTACGCGCTTACGACCGTTGAATGATAGGGTCTGAGCCATCGTCGCTCCTCGATCTTTGCTCCATTGGCGGCCACACCTTTGGAGCTGCTTCCATTGCACCACATCACCAAGATTATAGTGCTATACCGATCGGCATTTTCACCCATTCAACCGGTAAAATATGCCCAGAATATAAATCCAAATTTAAGCAATACTACCGCCCAATTGATTTGGATCCTTTAACGGGTTAAACCCGTTTCCTGACAGCCACCGAACTGTCAGGAAAAGGGTTCGTTCCAACTTAAATTAAACCGGCGAGTTTCCCCGCCGGAATAAATATATTACTTAAGCTCAACCTTAGCGCCAGCTGCTTCAAGAGTAGCTTTAACTTTTTCAGCTTCGTCTTTAGAAACACCTTCTTTAACAGGCTTAGGAGCACCGTCAACGAGGTCTTTCGCTTCTTTAAGACCAAGACCGGTAAGACCGCGAACTTCTTTAATAACGTTAATTTTCTGTGCGCCACCATCAACAAGAATTACGTCGAATTCTGTCTTTTCTTCTTCAGCAGCAGCTGCAGGACCAGCAGCAGCAGCTACAGCTACAGGAGCAGCAGCAGAAACGCCCCACTTTTCTTCAAGCATCTTTGAAAGCTCAGCAGCTTCCATAACAGTCAATGCTGAAAGTTCTTCAACGATCTTTGCGAGATCAGCCATATTATATTCCTAACTAATTAAAAGATTTGAACTATTGACAGCGAGAAACGGCCTTAAGCCGCCTCGTTCTTCCGAGCATATGCACCAACAACGCGAGCAAGTTGACCTGCAGGCGCCTGAGTGACCAATGCGATACGTGTAGCTGGGGTTGAAATCATACCAACCAACTTGCCACGAAGCTCGTCGAGTGAAGGCAAGGAAGCCAAAGACTTCACACCATCAGCATCGAGGGCAGTCGCACCCATTGCACCACCAAGAATAACCAATTTGGCATTCGTTTTAGCAAAATCTACAGCAACTTTTGGTGCTGTAATTGGATCAGCAGCATAAGCAATAACAGTTTGTCCGGTGAACAAACTAGCAATAGCTTCTGATTCAGTGCCCTGAAGAGCGATTTTGGCAAGGCGGTTTTTCGCGACTTTAACGGAACCACCTGCTGCGCGCATCTTCGTACGAAGATCATTAATCTGCGCAACAGTGAGACCGGAATAGTGGGCCACAACGACAGAACCGGACTCATTAAAGGTCCCATTGAGCCATGTGACAAATTCGCGTTTTTCCGCTTTTTCCACTGTCTCTCTCCAATTAACGGACTTGCACCTTTGCAAATCCATCGGGTTGCCTTTGCCACATGATAATCACGTGACTATCGAGGATCCTGTCCCCTTCTTCATGCATACACAATCAAAGGCAACTCTGGTTCAAACTTTCCAATTAGAAAAATCCATTAAAAAGCTCTACTAACCCAGTCTCATGCAGGCTTCACAGATTAAGATATAAGAAAAATCTTACACCACCCGCAATCTCGGACAGGATGTTCCGGAATATTTCCGGTATTTTGCATCTAGCAAAAAAGACCTCCTGATTCTAAAAATCAGGCGATCAACATTTCGCATGTATAACTTTCACAACTAAATTGCAAGCATAAGGTTATAAATTCATTAAAATAATTACAATGAACCAATATCGACACCCTATGCAAACTATATAACGCCTTTAGTTAAAAAAGACATACTTATAAAATGACTTATGTCACACCAAGAAAATTTCAAGCTTGGGATTTTGCAAAGTAAAAAAATTCTATAAAAAAAGCACCCGGAAACAATTAAGTCCCCGAGCGCATTTATTAAAATAACGTAAATATTATTGAGCTGGACGAACCGAAGCTGGATCTACCTTTACACCAACGCCCATGGTTGATGAAACAGCAACACGCTTCACATATTCACCCTTAGAACCTGCAGGCTTTGCTTTAATAACCGCATCAGCAAAAGCAAGAATGTTTTCAGCGATTTTTTGATCACCAAAAGATGCTTTACCAATACCAGCATGAACAATACCAGCTTTTTCAACACGGAATTCAACAGCGCCGCCCTTTGATGCTTTAACTGCACCAGCGACATCTGGAGTAACCGTACCAACTTTTGGATTTGGCATCATACCACGTGGTCCAAGCACCTTACCAAGACGGCCAACGAGTGGCATCATGTCAGGAGTTGCGATACAACGGTCAAAATCAATATTACCAGCATTAATTGCTTCATAAAGATCTTCTGCACCAACAATATCTGCACCAGCAGCTTTTGCTTCTTCAGCCTTATCGCCACGAGCAAATACAGCAACGCGAACTGTACGGCCAGTACCATTTGGCAAGTTAACCACACCGCGAACCATTTGGTCAGCATGGCGAGGATCAACACCAAGATTCATCGAAACTTCAATTGTTTCGTCGAATTTAGCAACAGCACGTTCGCGAACAAGAGCAATAGCTTCGTTAAGCGCAAAAAGCTTATCTGTATTTAAACCCTCACGGATTTTTTTCATTCTTTTTGAAATCTTGGCCATCTTATGAACCCACCACTTCAATACCCATTGAACGGGCGGAACCTTCAACCATACGCATCGCTGCTTCGATATCATTTGCATTGAGGTCTTTCATTTTGGCCTCAGCAATAACACGAACCTTATCGCGACTAATCGTACCTGCAGAAATCTTACCTGGCTCTTTTGAACCAGACTTCAAATTAGCTTCTTTCTTGATGAAATAGCTAACTGGAGGAGTCTTCAATACGAATGTGAAAGACTTATCTTGATAATAAGTAATCAAAACAGGAATAGGTGAACCCTTTTCCATATCCTGTGTGGACGCGTTAAACGCCTTACAGAATTCCATAATATTAATACCACGCTGACCAAGAGCTGGACCGATTGGCGGCGAAGGATTCGCCGAACCTGCTGGCACCTGCAACTTGAGCTGGCCTGCTACTTTTTTAGCCATACTACATCTGCCTTTATATAAAATTATCCGTATCTAACGGAACCAAAACCGAAATCATTCGGCACGCAGTTGGCGGTACAAAACAAAATGCCGGCTAAAGCATTTTCTTTCTTCCGCCCAAAACGCAAAATTGCGTTTAAATTAAAACGCTCACGCGCTTTACCACCCTTTCGAGCGATTCTTCAATAGCCTTACTAAAACTTAAAGCTTTTCAACCTGATCATATTCAAGCTCGACAGGGGTTGCACGACCAAAAATCGACACTTCAACCTTTAAGCGTGAACGCTCTTCCTCAACTTCTTGAACAATACCATTAAATGAAGCGAAAGGACCATCAGAAACGCGAACCTGCTCACCCACTTCAAAGCGCAAGGCTGACTTTGGCTTTTCAACTCGTTCTTGAACCTGCGTCAAAATTTGATCAGCTTCACGATCTGAAATCGGAACAGGCCGTGAATCCGACCCTAAAAACCCAGTTACCCGAGGCGTATTTTTAATCAAATGAAAAAGATCATCAGTCAAATGCGCACGAATAAGAACATAACCAGGAAAAAATTTGCGTTCTGACTCAACTTTGCGCCCACGACGAATTTCAACAATCTTTTCTGCGGGAACAGTAATATTCTCCACAAGATGCGTTAAGCCTTTAAGCTCCGCCTCTTTTTGAATTGCTTCGGCGACTTTCTTCTCAAAATTTGAATAAGCCTGAACAATATACCAACGCGCTGCAACAGCCATAGAACCTCACCATCAACCCATAAAAGACTTAATCAAATCACTAATGAAGCGCACACCTAGACTTACACCATTTGACATTAGAAAATCAGCCAACAAAAAGAACAGTGAAGCCACAACAACCATCACCAAAACCATGACGGTAGAAATAACTGTCTCACGACGACTTGGCCAGGTCACTTTAGCAATTTCAGCCCGAACTTGCTTAAAAAAAGTGATAGGGTTTGTCTTAGATGCCATTTATAGCCCTACTCAATAAAAGAGACTTAGAAAAAACCAAATTAAATACGAATCGGTAAACCTAACAGCACATTCAAAAAATATCTGCTATATAGATTTAAGACGCGAAAAGCCAAACAGCCTTACGCGCCCGAACATTGGCGATATAATAATTAAAACTTCAGAAATTGCAAGAAAAAAACGTAATTCATCGAAACTAAGCACAATTGTATTAATTTTTCTCCATGCAGACCGCACAAAGCAGACACCATTTTATTAGCGCAAATTATAAATTTTATTGCCATTAATCTTCAATACTAGATAAATCAAGTCATTTAATGTCGGCGCCATTGAAAGATTGTTACGGCTCCAAAACATAGTGAAGACAATAAATCTAGTTCCACCTATCATTAAACCAACCAAACTCAAAAGCAACAAGCCTAAACTATAAGCGTTAGAAACTGCTATCGCTAACTAAAGTAAACAGTAACGAAAAGCCCCAAACCTATTTTACGTTTTTGATACAGCAATTATAGCCAAACTGGAATTTAGACATGCAGACCATTAATAAATATCTAACTGGAAAAACTATCAGCAACACCTTAGAGATTGACCTCAAAGAAGAAACTAAAAATTAGTTTAAAAAAAAGCCCAGACAAAATGTCTGGGCTTATCTGGCAGGGGCAGCAGGGTTCGAACCCGCGGCCTACGGTTTTGGAGACCGTCGCTCTACCAACTGAGCTATACCCCTATGATCACTAAATGATCCAACCTGTAAACTGTGTGGAGGTCAATAACTTGATTCTCTCCACATAGCAAATGTTTTTTTAACTATTCAATGATTTTCGCTACAACGCCCGCACCAACGGTACGACCACCTTCACGAATAGCGAAGCGGAGCTTCTCTTCCATTGCGATTGGAACGATCAAAGCTACATTCACAGAAATATTATCACCAGGCATAACCATTTCTGTACCTTCAGGAAGCGTAACAATACCTGTCACGTCTGTTGTACGGAAATAGAACTGAGGACGATAATTTGTGAAGAATGGAGTATGGCGACCGCCTTCTTCCTTCGTCAAGATGTAAGCCTCAGCTTGGAATTTTGTATGAGGTGTTACTGAACCTGGCTTTGCCAAGATCTGACCACGCTCGATACCTTCACGATCAACACCGCGAAGCAACGCACCAATGTTATCGCCAGCCAAACCTTGATCAAGAAGCTTGCGGAACATTTCAACGCCAGTAACAGTGGTTTTTGAAGTTGGACGAATACCAATGATTTCAACTTCTTCACCAACCTTAACAATACCACGCTCAACACGGCCAGTTACAACAGTACCACGACCTGAAATTGAGAACACGTCTTCAATTGGCATCAAGAAAGGCTGATCGATTGGACGCTCTGGAGTTGGAATATAAGCATCAACTTCGCTCATGAGAAGACGGATTGCGTCTTCACCAATGGTCTTATTGCTGTCTTCAAGCGCTGCAAGAGCTGAACCCTTAACGATAGGAATTTCATCGCCTGGGAAATCATATTTTGAAAGAAGCTCACGAACTTCCAATTCAACGAGCTCAAGAAGCTCTTCATCATCAACCTGATCAACCTTATTAAGGAAAACCACGATTGCAGGAACACCAACCTGACGAGCAAGAAGAATGTGCTCGCGGGTCTGTGGCATTGGACCATCTGCTGCAGAAACAACAAGAATAGCACCATCCATCTGAGCCGCACCGGTGATCATGTTCTTAACATAGTCAGCGTGGCCTGGGCAGTCAACGTGAGCATAGTGACGGTTTTCTGTCTCATACTCTACGTGTGCAGTTGAAATGGTGATACCGCGTGCCTTTTCTTCAGGTGCAGCATCAATCTGGTCATAAGCGCGAAACTCACCAAAATACTTGGTGATCGCAGCTGTCAAACTGGTTTTACCATGGTCAACGTGACCAATTGTGCCGATATTAACATGCGGCTTATTACGTTCAAATTTGCTCTTAGCCATCGCCGTTGATCTCTCAATCTCGTTAGCACCCACTAGTGGGTGAACTTTCAAACACTACCAAACCATGATATAAGTTCGGCCATCTGATTATTCAATAGCTTAACCTAAAGGGTAAAAGCGATTGAACTATGATGGATTTATCCTGCCAAAGCACGTAAGTCCACCAATAATGCCAACCTATATACATATTAATTTTCAATTGACAAGAAAAAATCTTAACTCCTGCAGCTCGCATTACTTCAACATATTTGCGCTAAAATGAATTAGAAACCTCCCCACAATTGCACCATCACAAAAAAGTTAATTAAAACATAAACTTAAACAGACAACTCCCGTAATATGCAAGTTGTACTAATTTAGCAGAAATTTAGATTATTTTAATTGCCGTTCATGCCGCGATAAATATTCACACCAAGATCCCGTATTTTCTTGCGCAAAGTATTACGGTTAAGCCCCAATAATTCAGCTGCTTTAATCTGATTACCGCGCGTTGCAGTGAGGCAAGCCAAAATTAATGGATATTCCATCTCGGCCAATACGCGATGGTAAACACCTTCCGGTGGCAAATCATTACCAAAAGAGGCAAAATAGCGTTGCATATTAAATTCGACAGCTTGCGCAATTGATATTGTTTCAAGCACAGCGCTATCTGCGCCAACCATAGCATCTTTTTGGCGATCAGGCTTTATCTCCGCTTCGATCACATCGGCATTGATAGCTTCTTGGGGGTATAAAGCGGCTAAACGGCGCACTAAATTTTCAAGCTCTCTTACATTGCCCGGCCAGCTATAACTGCGCATGAGGTCCAATCCCTCGCTGGTGATATACTTAACCGGCAAACCATCTTCAGCCGCATTTTTGAAAAAATGCCGCACAAGATCGGGAATATCTTCCGCCCGCTCACGAAGGGCAGGCAAACGCAAGGGAACAACATTCAAGCGATAATAAAGATCTTCGCGAAATAGCCCTTGATTAATTAACAAACGCAAATCCTTATTGGTGGCAGCGACAATACGCACATCGGTTTTAATTGGCGTACGACCACCAACTGTCATATATTCGCCTTGCTGTAAAACACGTAAAAGGCGAGTTTGCGCATCCATTGGCATATCACCAATTTCGTCCAAAAAAAGCGTTCCGCCATCAGCTTGCTCAAACCGACCGCTTGAACGGGTTTGTGCACCTGTAAATGCGCCTTTCTCATGGCCAAAAAGTTCAGATTCAATCAGATCTTTTGGAATTGCCGCCATATTGATTGCAACAAATGGACCTTTTTTGCGGCGACCATATTCGTGCAAAGCACGTGCAACTAATTCCTTACCGGTGCCAGATTCACCAGTAATCATAATGGTAAGATCTGTCTGCATCATACGCGCAAGAATGCGATAAATATCTTGCATGGCTGGTGAACGCCCAACCAATGGCATAGTATCGCCCACATCATCATTTTTTGCTGCATCAGCTTGTTTTTTTGGCTCTGCCATAGCGCGGCCAACAATAGCAATAAGTTCACTTAAGTCAAAAGGCTTGGGTAGATAATCATAAGCCCCTGCTTCTGATGCTTTTATAGCCGTCATAAAGGTATTTTGGGCACTCATAACAATAATTGGCATTTCGGGGCGGATTTTTTTGATACGCGGTAAAAAATCAAAAGCATTTTCATCAGGCATAACAACATCAGTGACAACAAGATCCCCCTCTCCTGCAGCAATCCACCGCCAAAGGGTTGCAGCATTGGGGCTTACTTTTACATCATATCCAGCACGTGATAAGGCCTGATTTAATACGGTACGAATAGCTGCATCATCATCAGCGACTAGAATTGTTCCCTTACTCATATCCCAATCTCCTGCTTAACACCTTGCGCATCTTCGACCTCTACATTTTGAATTTGCGCGTCTTGCGGTCGCCACATTGGCATTAAAATGCGAAACACCGTGCGCCCAACTTCTGAATCACATTCAATTACCCCGCCATGATCATTAACCACCTTAGCAACCAGAGCAAGACCAAGGCCGGAGCCATTCACCTTACTGGTAATAAAAGGATCAAAAAGATGTGGCATAATATCTTCAGATACACCAGGACCATTATCTTCCACGCAAAATTCCATCGGTAAAGCAATCTTATGTCCCTGCACTTTTAAGCGAATACCAGTACGATAGGCTGTGGAAAGTGTAATTACGCCATCTTCACGTCCTTGCAATGCTTCCGCAGCATTTTTGACCAAATTTAAAAAAATCTGGATAAGTTGATCACGATTAGCAAAGACCGGCGGCAAGGATGGGTCATAATGCTCAACAATTTGGATATTGCGCGCAAAGCCACTTTTAGCAATGGCTTTTACATGACTTAAAACAAGATGAATATTGACCGGAAAACGCTCAATGGGGCGATCATCGGAAAATACCTCCATACGATCAACCAGCGCGACAATACGGTCTGTTTCGTCTTGAATCAAACGGGCAAGCGAGCGATCCTCATCGCCCACCACCGCTTCTAGCAATTGAGCTGCCCCACGAATACCTGATAATGGATTTTTAATTTCATGAGCAAGCATTGATGCAAGACTGGTGACAGAACGCGCAGCGCCGCGATGGGTCATTTGCTTATCAAGTTTTTCGGCTCGCGATTTTTCTTGAAATAGAATAACCACGGCCCCTTGCGGCTCAAATACAGGATGCACAAATACGTCAACCAATTTATCGCGCCCAAGCTTGGGCGAAGAAATATCAACCCGATATTCAGTAATTGGAATTTTGGTCTGCCGCACTTGATCAACCAAGGTTAAAAGTGGACTACCAAAGGGTAAGAATTGCGCCAAACGACTTTTAGCTAAAGTGCTTGCACTTGTTTTTAAAAACTGCTCTGCATCGTTATTGGCATAGCAAATCAATCCGTCACTGGCGACCATTACTACAGGATGAGAAACAGCATCCAAGACCAAAGCAGCAAGATTATCTTTTTGGAGAAAATTTTGCGCCCCATAATTTGAATTATCCATTACGCCACCCTTTGCTTATTGTCATTTCTATCTATACGAGCACGTCCTAAAATATCCGCAAGTAGAATAGTTGCTTTTTCTGGCTCAAGTTCGGTAACTAACGCCATACGCTCCTCGGCACTATAAAGCCCTGCACTATGGCGCGATATATACCAATCAAGATGTTTACGGGCATGACGTTTACCTGCAAAAACTCCATAATAGGATAGCATATCTTCATAATGGCTGATTGCATAAGCTGCAATATCATCAGGCATATAACCATCAACCATAAGTCCAGCAAGCCAAGGCTGCCCATAACAAGCACGCCCCACCATGATAGCGTCAGCCCCTGAAATCTCAATCAGCTTCAACGCATCTTCTGCGCACGTAACATCACCATTAGCAACCAGTGGTATCTTTATGCGCTCACGCACTTTTTTAATTGCCTGCCAATCGGCATTACCTTTATAAAATTGCATTCTGGTGCGCCCATGAACGCTCACCATTGCAACGCCCACATTTTCGCAGCGTTGTGCAATTTCGGGCGCATTAATACTATCATCATCCCAACCAAGACGCATTTTAACCGTGACCGGTACATCAACCGCACCAATAACCGCCTCAACAAGCTGCAAGGCAAAATCAGGTTCTCGCATTAAAGCTGAGCCGCAATAGCCGCCTGTCACTTTTTTAGCAGGACAGCCAAAATTAATATCAATAATGTCGGCGCCTTCATTTTGGGCAATGCGAGCAGCCTCTGCCATAAAAGAGGGATCACGGCCGGCTAATTGCACAACATGTTGATCAATACCATCTGATGATAATCGCAAATGACTTTCTTTGCGTGCGCTAACCAATTCACCACTTGCCACCATTTCAGAAACAACTAGACCCGCTCCCGCTTGCCAAGCCCGCAACCGAAAAGGTAAATCAGACACACCCGACATAGGCGCAACCAAAACGCGATTGCGAATAGTCACATCACCGACTGTGAAAGGGGTATTTAGTAGCGACACCGGTAAACTCCTGATTTCCTCAAGCCTAAGTTTTAACCATTTTTTTTAAAAGATCAATAAAGAGGCAAAAAATCATTTCATTTAAATTAAATAAGCTCTAATAACACCATACAACACGCCGATTTTCTGTGCAAAGCCACATAAAACTTTCAACAAACAACCAATAGGGCAAATACTAAGCCCAAGCTTTTGATCGCTATCATCATAATTTAAAAATCAATTTTACCAATTTTAGCACGATATAGGGCTTGGATTAGTTGATAAAAATGTAGTGAATTGATTATCAATGGGTAAAAGTTTAGCATCTTGACATTGTCAATAAAAATGCAACAATTTGTCGATATTAAGCTATCTTCTGGCTTAATTAATTTCATCTATATTCATAACTGTTAAAAGTTCAACTAAACCAACATCAAGGAATATGATCATGAAACTATATTTTTCCCCGTTCGCTTGTTCCCTATCTCCTCATATTGTAGCCAGTGAATTGGGTATTAAGCTTGATTTGGTCAAAGTTGATTTAGCAAGCAAAGCAACGTCCGATGGTCGCAATTACATCGATATCAATCCCAAAGGTTATGTGCCAGCATTAGAATTGGATGATGGGCGCATTATTACCGAAGGTCCAGCGATTACTCAATATTTAAATGATAATAGCCAAGCTAAAAACCTTGCCCCTGCATGTGGAACGTTTGAGCGTGCAAAAGTGCAAGAATGGCTTAACTTCATCGGCACTGAATTGCATAAAGGCTTTGGACCACTTTTTTATCCAGCTACGCCAGAAGAATACAAAAAGCAATCATTTGAAAAAATCCAAACTCGTTTAAAAACCGTTGAAATCGAGTTAGAAAAAGCACAATATTTAGCCAATAATACTTTTTCTCTTGCTGATATTTATCTTTTTGTCGTTTTAAATTGGGCACCACATTTGGGGCTTGATCTATCGGTTTTCCCTGCAATCCAAGCATTTCATCAGCGTATTGGCCAACGTCCAGCGGTAATTGAAGCGATCGCTGCCGAACAAAAATTTCAATAATCATCACATATAATAAATTATTCGTATTATTCGTCTTTCACGTTATAATAGCCAGATAACAGATATTAATTGGTTATCTGGCTTTTTATATATAGAGGGGTGAGTCATGCATAAAAAGTTTTTTCAAGACATTTTTAACATAGCCGTTGCTGCAGCAGATCCATATCTTGCTTTAAAAAAATATTTACCTAAAAAACCACAAGGCAGAACAATTATTATTGGCGCTGGTAAAGGCGTTGCGCAAATGGCTGCCGCTCTTGAAAAGCTTTGGCACGAAGCCGGCAATGGCGAAGTTGAGGGTTTAGTTGTTACCCGCTATGGTTATGCGACCCCATGCAACAATATTACCGTAGTTGAATCATCACACCCCGTGCCGGACGAAAATGGTTTTATTGCCGCCCAAAAACTGCTAGACAGGGTAAATAATCTTAATGAAAATGATCTTGTCATTGCCCTTATTTGCGGTGGAGGTTCAGCTCTGCTACCCTTACCGCCGCTAGGCATGTCACTTAATGATGATATTTTACTCAACAAAGCTTTACTGGCAAGCGGCGCACCGATTGACGCCATGAATGCCATACGCAAACATTTTTCCCAGATTAAGGGCGGACGGCTTGCCAAAGCTGCCTCTCCTGCCAAGGTGGTTTCGCTAATTGTTTCAGATATTCCAGGTGACGAACCGTCTTTTGTGTCATCAGGGCCAACTGTCGCAAATCATATTAGCAAAGAGCAGGCACGCGCCTATATTTCTCATTATAAAATAGCATTGCCAGACCATATCATCGCCTATTTTGCCAATGATGATGAAGATGCTCCCCTCCCCAATGACCCAGCATTTCAACGCAACGAAGTTCATGTCATTGCTTCTGCCCGTCAGTCACTGCTTGCTGCCAAGCAATTTTGTGAAAATGCTGGTTTTAGCAGCTATATCCTATCAGATGCGATAGAAGGAGAAGCGCGCGAAATTGCCAAAATGCATGGCGCCATCGCTAAAGAAATCGCTCTATTCAATCAACCGTTTCAAAAGCCGGCAATATTATTATCTGGCGGTGAAACAACTGTAACCATTAGCCAAAGTGATATTGAGGCAGGTGCAAAAGGCGGCCGCAATAGCGAATTTTTGCTGTCACTTGCTTTAACCATAAAAGACATTGAGGGAATTTATGGTTTTGCAGCAGATACTGATGGTATTGATGGCTCAGAAAATAATGCTGGTGCTTTTTGTGATTTTAACACCATTGCAGCCATGCAAAAAGCTGGCATTGATGGTGCAAAATTCCTTGCACAGCATAATGCATGGTCAGCATTTAACGCAATTGACAATTTATTTGTCCCCGGCCCAACTGGTACCAATGTCAATGATTTACGAATTATCTTAATTAAATAGCAATGTCAGAAACAACAAACATCATGCGCCACCAAAAGGCGCATGATGTTTTTATCTTAAACGACTATAATTTTTCTAACAAATCTTGGGTTGGCCAAGCATCAGCTGGCATATTTAGGCGCAATTGCTCGGCTCTTACAGCATCACGGGTTAAAGCACCGTAAACACCATCAATCTTGCCAATTTCATGGCCACGAGCCAATAATTTTTCTTGCAATGCCTTCATATCATCCGTTGATAGGCCAGCATCGGGATTGCCAAGATCGAAACTTGGCGCACCGTTCAATCGTGCAGCAAAATAAGCGACCGTTGTGGCATAAACGATGGATTTATTCCATTCAACAAAAACATCAAAATTATCATAGGAAAGGAAGGCTGGTCCTTTGCGCCCCATTGGCAACACCAATGACGCATCACCATCATCTGCACCAAGTGGTCCTTGCACCCCAGAAACGCCCCAATTTGCCCATTGCGAATGGGGTTTGCGATTTTGGCGAGTTGCTTCTTGCCAAGGCACATTTTGTCCAGTAACCCGCACCTCTTCAAGCCAAGGCTGACCACGTTTCCAACCAAGTTCACTAATCATTCGCGCTGCAGTCATAATAGCGTCAGCAGTGCTGTTTCGTAAATCTACCTTGCCATCGCCATCACCATCAACACCGCGCTCAAGATAATCTTTCGGCAAAAGTTGCATCTGGCCGATTTCACCTGCCCAAGCACCTTGAGTTTTTGAATCGACAACTCCGGTATCAAAAAGCTTAAGTAAAGCAATAACTTGTGGACGGAATAAATCAGGACGACGGCAATCATGAGCCAATGTCACTAAGGAATTTAAAGTATTAAAATTGCCCTGCACCGCACCAAAATCGGTTTCCAACCCCCAAAACGCTGCAATTACTGGACCGGGAACACCATAAGTTTCTTCCGCCTTATCAAAAATTGCTTTATATTTTACAAGGTTTTCGCGCCCTTTTTGTAGGCGATTATCGGAAATAACCCGCTTGGAAAAATCTGCAAAGGTAAGATTGAAAATAGCTTGTGAGCGATCGCGCCCCAATACTTTTTCATCAATTTGTGCATCATATAATTCTTGAATGGAATGATCACTCACCCCTTGTGCCTTAGCCTCTTTAGCAACACCATCAAGCCAATCTTTTAAATTACCGCCACAAGTTGAACTTTGCGCTGCATTTGCCGCTTGCTCAGAAGTATTTTGAGCATTCGCATTTTGAATGAAACTAAAGCCCATCATAGCTGATAAAGCAATCAAAGATATCTTATTAAAAAGCATTTTTATCCTATTGGCTCTTTTACCAAGCCTCATCAAACACTGCGACTAAAGTCGGCGATTATAATAATTTTTTCAAAACAGTACTTAAACTATTTAGCCTAATCATAGCCAAAATAAAATAGAACTTTATCTAAGGAAATAAAAAATATTTGATAAATAGCAAGCCCCTTAAATAGGAACTTGCTAATTTTAGTGCTAGAATCTGCACAAGCTTTAGTTATCCCCAGTGATCTATTTTTACGCACCATAATGTTTGTAATAATTCTAATAAAACAAACTGTTAAATTGACAAGCAAGAATAATCAAAACAAAATCATTATGAACATTGCCTGTGGCTTAAATATAAAAATTTATTACCTTCCTTTAAAACACAAGCTATGTAAAAGCATTTATTTTACATTTATCATTTTACGATATTTACCTATTTTCTTTAATGCCCAATCATAATGCGAACTTGTCGCGGAAATTATATAACTAGCCAAATTGGTTGATCCGGTAAATTTGTAAAATTTCTTGGTAAATAACTGCTCATCATTAAGCGGCTCAATAAGCTGCATTGCTTTATGATGGCTTTTTTCAAAATCAGCTCTCGCTGTCTCAAGTGGAGTTGATTGATGTTTTTGCCAAAATTCAACATTCATTTGCGGATAAGTTTTCCAATTAAAAGGCGCTGGTAAGAAAGCGACGTCATGACCCGCTAAATTATTTTCAACCCAATGTATCAATAATTGATGCCACTCATATAAATGAATGAGCACGTCGCGAATATTTTTATCGCGATCATCAAAAGGAAATAGCCCTAATTGCTGCTCGGCCGATAGGCTATCTATCATGTGGTGTAGCTTTTGATAGTTTTGTTCAGCAAGGTGCTGTAAACTAGCTTTATCTGTTGGACGCGGCATTACTATTTCCTTTCAAAAACACTTTATCGAAATTATTGCATTGACTTATTTAATCCATTTTGCCCATTGCTCACGATTGCCAGCAAAGACGTTAATATCGACGTTGCCTTCAATTCCAGGAATAACACCCGTACCGGTATATTGCCAGAAAGTGAAAGGATGGGCGCTGTATTTCTCATCGGGATGGCCAGCAACTGAACGCAGCCAGAAGGGATAGGCTTTAAACAAGCGTAGATTATTTTCGTCAAAAAAATCAACCGTTGTATAGATAACTGGGCGCTTATTATAATGGCGCTCAACAATATCAAGAAACACCTTCATTTCACGGCGCACGGTTTCAGGGTCTGGGCGCAGCTTGCAAGTCGGTGATTTATCATTCCATTCCATATCAAGAACTGGTGGAAGTGCGCTTTTATCCTTGGGAACATTTGCAATAAACCAACGTGCTTGGTCTTTTGCTGGACGGCAGAAATAATAAAAATGGTAAGCACCGCGTGGCATACCTACATTTTTAGCACGCTGCCAATTCATCGCAAAATTATCGTCAACCCTATCACCACCTTCAGTTGCCTTAATAAAGACAAAGGAAATATTAGCGCGCTTAACCGCATTCCAATCTATTTCGCGCTGATATTTTGAAATGTCAGTACCATGGATAGGATAATGCCATGGCTTACGTGCTGCCCATTCATGGGGGTTACTATCGTCAAAACGCGGGCCTGCTCCACTATGCTCGCCTTTAAATTGGCTTTGTGATTTCAAGTCACCAAGATCGGAAAACATCGAACCGCAGGCGCTCGGCAAAAGCAAAACACCGCAAGCCACGATCTTAGTAAAAATAGATAAAGGCTTAAAATCGTGTTTTAGCCATGTTTTCCATCTAAAAACTTTACTTCTAGCACAATCATGATTTGCAGCAGCTTCACAATTAGATAATTTTGCTTTAGTCATAGACTGTGCTTTTGAAGTAAACAAATTGGTAAATTTAAAATAATTGTTCGTTTTGACCACTTGAATTCTTTCCTTTTTGGAACAAGTGCCTTTAAGCATTGCATAAAAAGGTAAAAGAATGGCATATATTAACAAATATTTTTTTATAGCGGTGATGGAATGAAAAGAATTCGGTGGGGAAGAGTTATTCTTGTCCTTATTTTGTTTATGATATTGGGTATTGGTGCCTATATCGGGCAAAAAATATTTTTAGGTGGCTCCCCCCTTATCCCAACCCAAGGGGAAACTTTACCTGATGGCTCACCGATAAATTTGCCAGAGCCGCCGAAAACCCCTGCAACCATGAGTGATGCAGAGCGCGAATCAGCAATTGAGCAAGCACGCCAAGATGCAGTTGCAGCTGCCAAAGCCACCGGCCAAAGCGATGACAATGCACAAAAGGCTGGTGAGGCAGCAGCAACAAGCGCACGCAAAGCTTTTTATCCAGCACAAACCACTGGAGGCCTTGGCGGGTGAGCGATAATAATTCCAACACTATTTGGTCATTGCTTGGTAGCATTTTACAACATGCAAGCGACGCTTTATCAACGGTGATTGAAAGTGTGCGCACTTATTTTGAAGGGGATGCTGAAAAACGCCGACAAGTAGCGTTTTCGGTAGCGATGATTGCTCTCTCAGCCAAAATGGCTAAAGCCGATGGTATCGTTACCGATAATGAAGTTAAGGCATTTTACGAAATTTTTAGCGTGGAAGAAAAAGACTTAAACCATGTGGCACGTCTTTTCTCACTGGCAAAGGGCGATATTGCTGGCTTCGATTATTACGCCAAGCGCATTGTTTATCTTTGCAAAGATAGCGAATGCGAATCCTGCCTTTTAGAAGATGTTATTGATGGGCTATTCCATATAGCTAAAGCCGATGGTTACATTCATCAAGATGAAATGAACTTTCTACGCCAAGTAAGTGAAATATTTGGCATTACTGCAAGCCGTTTTGAAACGATCACCGCATATCATTCCGTAAATGGCACGCAAGACCCGTGGACAGTTTTAGGTATTAACCCCAAGATGCCCTTTGCTGAAGCGCGCAAGCATTATTATAAACTTGTGCAAGAGCATCACCCCGATAAGCTGGCTGCACGCGGCATGCCACCTGAATTTTCTGCAATTGCTAATGAACGACTTGCCCGCATTAATAATGCTTGGGCTTTGATTAAAAAAGAATTGATATTAACATGACTGAAGTTTTGGATAGACCTGATTTTGAATGCGCAATTTTACGCCCATCGCCTAATTTCAATGAAAGATCTGATAATACTAAGCCGCATATTCTGATTTTGCATTATACTGGCATGAATGATGCTGAAGCTGCCGAAAGTCTGTTACAGGATCCTGCCTCACAAGTTTCTTGTCATTATGTGGTACGCGAAGACGGAACTATCGTGCAAATGGTTGCCGAATCAAAGCGTGCTTGGCATGCTGGAAAAAGCATGTGGCAAGGGCAAGATGATATTAACTCAAAATCCATTGGTATTGAAATTGTCAATCAAGGACCACTTGGAAATTTTCCAGATTTTCCTTCGCTTCAAATCAAAGCAGTTGTTGAACTTTGCCAATCCATCATAAATCGCCATAATGTTGGCGCACGCTATGTCTTAGCCCATAGCGACATTGCACCAGAGCGCAAAATTGACCCTGGCGAAAAATTTCCATGGAAAGACCTTGCTGACAATGGCATTGGCCAATTTGTCTCGCCAAGCCCACTTGGCGGCGGCAGGTTTATGAGCCTAGGTGAAAGCGGTCGGCCAGTTGAAGCATTTCAATCCATGCTGGCACTTTATGGCTATCCTATAGAAATCACTGGAAGTTTTGATGAAAATACTAAAATTGTAACCGAAGCATTCCAGCGTCATTTTAGGCCAGCACTTGTTGACGGTGTAGCGGATGCCTCCACCATTGATACATTACACCGCCTGCTCCAACGGCTTGAACGCCTTAGTTAAATTTTTACGACCAAGTTAAATCTATTTATTTTTAACATAAATCGATAAGACATATTTGCCGCATATTTTTATGCGAGGAAAATTAGGTTAGCACTCTATTTTAAATCTTTCGTTCGGCATTGATATAGAGTAGAACTATTGTAATAGACCTATATGACCTTGCAAGCGGCATGATAAAGAGGAAATACCATGGATGATTATGAAAAAGTCGCCACCGCATTATTAATTCTATTTGGCGCGTTAATCATTGGCGGCCTAATGGCTGTACATATTGCCGTTGGCAGTAAAGCAGGCTTTCTTTTCGCGCTTGGCGGTGGTATTGTTGGTTGGTTTTCAGCTTTTGCGATATTGTTTGATCGCCCCAAAATTTATCTTGGTCTCATTGTCTTAGCTGTCTTATGCGTTGCAATGTCAGTTGGGCTTTATGTGCGGTAATCATATTTGTAAATTGTTTTCAACTCATCAATTGAGGTAGCTGTGAAACATCAATATTGGCAAAGATTATTGTTGAAATTTCTTTGCCTATTGGTGTTTTTTGCAGCAACATGCCAATGCGCTTTTACCAAGCAAAAGGCTAATCAAGATGCAAGCACAATAGAACTTCCCCAATTACCTTTGAAGGGTGAAAAATTACAAGATTTCATTCCAGATTTCTGGATTGTTGAATTTCTTCAACAAGAAGACCTAAATGGCGATGGCGAGCTAGATACTGTTATGGTGCTCCGCAATCAAGATATCCAAAATATCAACCATATTGGTGATGATACTTCACCCCTAATAGATACTAATCCTAGAATATTGATTATTTTGTTCCGCGAAGGCAAAGAATGGCGGCTGATTAAACAAAATACCACTTTCATCCCTAAAACCGAAAATGATAATGGCTATATTCAAGATCCATTCAACGGTATCGTTTCTGGCGGAGTAACAACGTCAAAAGGTATCATCTTAATCCGCTTAGGTTATTTTAGCAGCGAATTAATCTATAAAATCTATACGTTTCGCTGGCAAAACAATGATTTTTATCTCATTGGTTATGATAGTTATTCACGTGGACGAGCGTCTGGGATTGAAACAACCAGCAGCTACAATTTTTCAACCAACCGCCAAAACACCAAAATCGAAACACCATTAGATGATGATAGCATTGAGACTAGCTCAGATTGGCAAAAGTTAAAGCCGCATAAGTTGCTAAAACTTGATGAGATTATGAGCGGCGATATTGATGAATATCTTAAAGCAATAGCTCAGTAATTTTCCAGCTAAACTTACATGACCTTACAAATATACTATATGCCTTTGAGCTTACATTGGATATTCAATAATAGATCAAGACGGAGCGGATATATTATGTTGAAAAGAGCTTTTAAATACCCGCTGAAATTAAGCATCATATTTACAATTTTTTTCAACATTTTTGCAGCAAATGCACAATCAGATGACACTGGCGATTATTTTGAATTTCCCCAATTACCAATTAAAAGTGAAAAATTACAAGATTTTATACCCAATTCTTGGATTGTTGAATATCTTCAACAAGACGATCTCAATAATGACGGCGTACTTGATACGGTTTTAGTATTACGTAGCATTGGGCAAGCCAGCGACGGAAAAATGTCAGGTAGATTTGAAGTTGCAAATCCTAGAATGCTAATCGTGCTTTTCAAGCAAGGTAAATTTTGGCGTCTTGTCAAGCAAGATACAGATTTCATACCGCAATCGGTTATAATTAATGACGAAGTCGTTGATCCATTTCATGGCATTGTTTATGGTGGTGTTACAGCAAAAAATGGTACATTAAATATTCGCATTGGCTTTTTTGGCAGTCAAATGGGTTTCTACGTATATAGATTTCGTTGGCAAAATGGTGATTTTAATCTCGTTGGTTATGACTATTCCTCCACCCAAAGAACTACCGGAACAACAACCGAAGAAAGCTATAATTTTATTACAAATAAAAAAAAGACAACAATCGAAACGCTAATTATTGACCCTATTCTTGATGAAGCCACCGATAAGGTAACAACCAAAATAAAATGGACAAAATTAAAGCCACATGAACTGTTAAGCATGGACGACATCAATGAAGATTTTAGTGAATACCTTAAGGATATTGATACCTAATATTTAAATGATGAGGACTAACACAGATATGTTGGCTGTAGAATCAAAGCCATTCATAATAAAGAAACGCGCCAAGCACATTGCCAAGCGCGTTATAAACTCTCAAAATCAAAAAATTTAAACGGCTGCGGAGAACTGCCCCTGCCCATATGAGCGATATGTATCAAACAAAGCCGCAAGTGTGCGTACAAATGGCAATCCTTCCTCGGTAATGGAAATGATTGAACCATCAATGGTTACAATATTATCTTTGACGAGTGATGCCATATTATTCATTTCACGCTGGAAATGTTCAATGCCACCATAATCGGCAAGATCAATCTTGAAACGGCACATGATTTCACGGATCAAATTGGCACGTAAACGATCCTCATCATCAAGACCAATACCACGCTTGGTTGCCATCGTGCCTTCATCGATTGCGCGGCGATATTGACCAATATCAGCAATAGTTTGCGCATAACCATTATGGAATTCTGAAATCGATGAAACGCCAAAACCAATGAGTGTTGGACAATTATCATCGGTGTAGCCTTGGAAGTTACGATGTAAGCGATCTTCCTTCATGGCAATTGTCATCGGATCATCAGGCTTAGCGTAATGATCTATACCGATTGCTACATAGCCAAGACTATCCAAGGTATTTGCTACAACTTCTGCCTGCTCAAATCGCTCAAAAGCACCCGGCAATGTTGCTGCATCAATAAGCCGTTGATTAGCACGCCTTTTCGGTAAATGGGCATAACCATAACAGGCAATACGGTTAGGCTCAAGCGCCCCCACCACGCGGCACGTTTCTTCCAACGACGCTTTGGTTTGTAATGGTAAACCATAAATCAAATCAAAATTAATCCGCATAATGCCAACATTACGCAAGTTTTTAACCGCGTTTTCAACATCTTCAACTGGCTGAATACGGCCAATCAACTTTTGCACATCAGGATTAATATCTTGTACCCCAAGGCTCGCGCGATTAACGCCAATAGAGGCCATAAGACTTGCCAATTGCGGCGTGACAGTACGTGGATCAAGCTCTATCGCATGCTCGGCATCTTTATCAAAGTCAAAAACTTGTCTTAATGCAGCCATAACTTTTTTAAAACTTGCAGCTGATAGAATTGAAGGAGTGCCGCCGCCCCAATGCAAATGAACAAGCTTTGGCCGACCTTTTAAATAACCTGCTTGTAAATGGATATCCTTTACTAAGGTATCCGCATAATCCTGAATAATATTTTCACGGCGAATTGCCTTGGTAAAGCAACCACAATAGTGGCATAACTCAGTACAATATGGAACATGGATATAAACAGAAACAGCTTCGCCATTGGCAATTTCACCAAGCCACTGCTTTCGCTCGCCATCGCCGACAGCAACAAAATCTGCCGCTGTTGGATAGGAGGTATAGCGAGGTACCGCTTGGATTGCATAATGCAGCAAAGTTTCCTTATTCATCGCCAATTTAACTTTCCAAATCTTTATCTATCTCTATCATTACACCATTACATGCAAATGGTGTATCTTTAAAGTAATTCTACCTATCACAATTAAGGCATATCGCCGCATCTTTAATAAATACGATTATTTTAGCATAACTTAATTTATTAGCTTTTCATAGCTTTCGCCTAGCATAATTTATTTAGGCAGGCTTATCGCGCATACCAGAAAGATGTTGCAAGGTTGCCCTATCTAATAATTGCACCGTATGGGTATCAATTAATCTTATTACCCCTTGAGTCTTCAATTTTGAAAAACAACGGCTCACGGTTTCAATAGTAAGGCCTAAATGATCAGCTATATCGCTGCGATTCATTACCAGATTAACAGGATTATCGATTAGACCACTTTCAGTCGCACGCTTTGACGACATCAACAAAAAATTGGCCATTTTTTCAATAGGCGTTAATCGCCCCAATAAGAGCTGATTTTCACGCGATCTCGATAATGATTTTCTCGTCATCTCAAACAAACGCTCACGCATTTGCGGATAAAACTCCATCATTTGATCAAGCTCGTGGCGTGGAAATACGCAAAGGGTTGATGGTATTACTGCCTCGATCGTTTGGGTATAATAATCTTCCGCAATCAACCCGATAAACTCACCGGGCATAATAAAGCCTGAGATCTGCCTGCGACCATCAAACAATGTTGAAACAAGCCGCAACATACCACTGCGCAAAGTAAAAACATATTTCTTGATGTCACCTTCTTGAACAAGCTCTTGATTTGTATCAAGTTTTTTGTCAGAAGTAATACTGTCAAGCTCACGTAACATCGTCTCATCAAGTGATGCACATATGGCAATGCCATGCACTTGACAATTTTCGCATAAAGTTCCCTTCATGCTTTCACAACTTAAACTGTCATTAGGCTGAAACAGCATGCCCGATTGGAGCGTCGTTTTTTTCAATCTGTCCAACAATTGCTTTCCCTACACATAACCTAATCATTTTTTAATCTAAACGTTTACATATTAATCAAATAAGAATTAACGCTCATCAAACGATAGCTTCAAATGAGAGCATTTCAATTACAATCAATCGGCTTGATTATACATGCAAATATCAAACCCAAGTCTAAATGACTATAAAAAACATAGATATAAAATATTCTATCCATTTAAGAACCACAATCTAAGTCAGCAGCGAACCAACTGGACTGCACTCAAAAGACACCAAAAAAATTGTCCATATTTTATATTGAATTAGCACAATACTAAAGATAAATAACAATTATTTCCTTAGCACATTTTAATCATAAAAACAAATGATCTAATGGTAAAAGCGCAGATTTATCACAGCAATGATGTAGGCTTTAACCACACATCAAGTCATTCATATTTTATAAGCTTATAATGTTTTTAAAGCATATTATTATTAAGCGCCCTGCGTCTAAAACGCACAGTAATCATACTACTTAACGCTTAGCGTGTAAAATAGTTCCATTTAACATTATGAATTACACCATTTTTCGTATGAAATGATATTTGGCGAAAAATCCAATATAAAAATCAATGATTTTTTTTGAAAATTTTTGGTTTATATTTTCTAACCTATCATAAGTTTCTTCTGTTAAAATCTCACCATCAATTTGAGCATTTAAAAAATCTTGCGTATTTGGGAAAGTGAAAAATTGACAATACCTACTATCTGCTTGTTTTCGATAAAAATAAATATTTAACTGTACTGATGAAAGAGCAATTTGAAAGGGCTCATAAAGCTTCAACAATTGGTGATGAGCTTCACATACAGATGCTTCTGCTGAAATTAAAATCCATAAAGGCAATTCATTATATTGCAATTGCAACTCACCATAACTTGCAAGCCAATGCTGCTTTGTAAAAAGCTCTACATTGGCCAAAAAAAGTTCTGCCGCCTTTATGACAGCTATGAATCCTTCATTATTTTCCATAGCATACCTGCCCTTACTAGCCTCCTCTAATAAGAATTTACAAATAAATATTTATTATATAAACATATTTATCGTTTTTATCTGTAAAAATGTAAAAACAAATACCATCTATAAATTTAATATATATTTTTATCAATAAAATTATAAAGTTATCTAACTTAATAAAAAATTATATTTTAAATATTATGGTTATAATATTTTTTTCCTTTTAAGAATAGAAAACTTTTCTTTGTTTCCAATAAACAACCTATGCAACACTATATCAATAGCGATATTACCACATTGACATCCTACGTCTTCTTTCGGACAAGACGGTATAATACCTTCACAGATAAGGCATTTATAAAATATATCGTTATCAATGGGGGCTTCTGAATTATTTAAAACACCAACTTTGATAATTTCAAAAATATAGTTATTGTTCATTTTAATAATCCTGCATCAGGGGTAAAAATCCACCATCAAGTAACTGTTGAATAAATTTTTCTCCAGTATAACACTGAGGCACATCACTTGCTGCATTGAACTCTGGAACAGCTGAAGCTCTCCCATGCTCCGTAGAAATAGGTTTTTGCACAAGGTAACGCGTATATATTTTAATTCTCAGAGCGCGGAACCATTCCGCGTTGACTTAGACTATATCCACGCTGTCCTAAAAACCTGTCTTTAGGCACTCCAAATTTATCAACCTATTGTCCCGGCGTCAAAAAGCTTGCTTGACAAGTAACAAAACCACGTTTTTCAATCATAACATATCGACTTATAATGAATTTTCGGTTTGAAATACGAGCACTATCTGAAATTGTTATTTTTGCGTTAACCGGCTGCGAGCTAAAAGAACCGGATGAAAAAAATTCTTTGCTACAAGAAATTTTACCGCAAAAAGCGCTTATTTAACTAATGTTTTTTTAAAAAAACTGCAAACGCATCAGCGATGCAAAAAATTCGATACGTTACTATGTAAATGCAGTATTGAAAACTAGCATAAAGCAAAATGAAGAATAGCAAACAACCACAAAAGATAATCGGGAGCTTCAGTTCGGTCATTTTGATGAAAAATGGCTCATTACCCGCAGAATTAAACCAACAGATCGTAGCTTCCCTTATTAGTTTTCAAAATTTCCAACAAAAGCAATTTTTGCTTTTGTTGAAAATCAATAGTTTTGTTTTACCACTAAATATTACGGCTTCCAGGCTTAATTGCAGGAATTTTTGCAAGTTCTTCAGGTAAATTATCTGCGTCATATGAAGGCACTTCATATTCAGCCAAAGCAATAAGTGGCACACCTACATCTACCTTGCCAGCGGAACGGTCCACGATACAAGCGGCGGCAACAACATCAGCCCCAGCCTTGCGCATGCAATCGACAGTCTCGCGAATAGAAAGACCGGTGGTTACAATATCTTCAACAATCACAACGCGTGCGCCTTTTTCAACATCAAAACGGCGTAGCTTGAACTCGCCATTTTCACGCTCAACCCAAATGGCAGGCACATTTAAATGACGCGATGTTTCATAAGCAGGGATAAGACCACCAATAGCTGGCCCTACAACATAATCAATTTTTCCATCAACATTTTTGCGAATTTTTTCAGCAAGACCACGGCATAATTTTTCAGTCAAGTTAGCATGCATAAAGACATGGGCTTTTTGCATATAGGTGCCACTGCGCCGTCCTGATGTTAAAATAAAATGCCCTTCAAGAATGGCGCCTGCTTCGCGAAAAATATCAAGCACATCATCAGTTGTCATAAAAAATTCCTTCATTCTATTCGCGCGTTCTCTTAACTTTTACAAACTGATACCAATTTCAGATACCATGCAAAAAATGAATAGTGAAACGCATTTCTTTAAACCATTACATTTTAACATCTTTGCTAACGGACAACATCAAAATGCAAAAACAAAACCGATTAGCCGCAACAATCGATAAGCCCATTATGAGCCATATTTAATAGCGTTATTAACGTCATGCTAATTTATGTTCAAGCATCACATTGGTTTTGCATCACGCATTAACGCGTTTTGCACCGCTAACCATGTTTTCTTCCTTCAATTGCGAAATAATCTTGGTTAAATGTTTTAAATCCCAAACTTCAAGATCAATAATAATCTCGGTAAAATCTGGCGCAGTCCGCACCATCGATAAGTTTTGAATATTCGCATCATTTTTAGCCACAACTTGCGCCACTTCTGCTAAGGAGCCTGGCGAATTAATTGCTAAAACACTAACACGAGCAGGAAAACGCTCGGTCATTGCTGCATCAATATCCCAGCGCACATCAATCCAACGTTCAGGCTGATCATCATAGGCAGTAAGCGCTGGCGATTGGATCGGATAGATAACAATGCCTGCGCCCGGCTGTAAAATACCAACAATCCGATCACCGGGCACTGCGCCCTCTGGCGAAAACCGCACCGGCACGTCACCATGAATACCACGAATAGGCAATGGCGGCCGCTGAAGTTCATCCCCCTCACGATCATCTGAATCGCCAGCCGTCTTTTCGCTTCCCGGTACTTTGAAAATCATACCAGATGCATTTTGGATGTTAAACCAACCTTCTTCGCCCGGTTTTGCTTTGCTTTTTGTTGTTGCACGGCTATCTTGATAATCAGGATAAACTGCCTTGATAACATCGCTTGATGGTAATTCACCACGGCCAACCGAGGCCAAAACATCATCAATGTCTTTGCGAGCAAGGCGCGAAAGCACTGGCTTTAACTCATCCTTATTAAATTTTTTTCCTGCACGCTCAAAGCTACGTTCTAATATGCGCGTACCCAATCCTGAATATTGTTTACGTACAGCAACGCGAGTTGCACGGCGGATAGCCGCACGCGCTTTACCAGTCACCACCATAGATTCCCAAGCAGCTGGCGGTACTTGCGCTTTAGAGCGGATAATTTCCACTTCATCACCATTTTTTAAAACGGTCATCAACGGCATGATACGACCGTTAATCTTAACGCCCACGCAAGAATCGCCAACATTGGTATGCACGGCATAAGCAAAATCAATCGGCGTTGCACCGCGTGGCAAAGCGATAAGCCGCCCTTTTGGCGTGAAACAGAAAACCTGATCTTGAAAAAGTTCAAGCTTGGTATGTTCCAAAAATTCTTCTGGATTATCGCCTTCCGACAGAGATTGAATAGTTTGGCGTAACCATGCATAGGCATTGGTTTCGCCAGTCAAATTTTGTGGACTATTGGCTGAACCACGATCTTTATATATAGAGTGCGCAGCAACACCAAATTCAGCGATTTCATCCATCTCATAGGTGCGAATTTGCAACTCTACACGCTGGCGCGATGGCCCAACAATCGTGGTATGGATTGAACGGTAATCATTTTGTTTTGGAATAGAAATATAATCTTTAAACCGCCCCGGCACCATTGGCCATGTAGTATGGATAACACCTAAGGAGCGATAGCAATCTGCCACCTTATGCACCATAACACGGAAGCCGTAAATATCTGATAATTGCTCAAAAGATAAAGCCTTGGTTTCCATTTTTTTAAAAACCGAATAGGCTTTTTTCTGCCGACTTTTTACTTTGGCATCAATACCATTTTCAGCAAAGAGGAAAGACAACTCATCTTCAATGGTGGTTAAAATATCGGCATTACGTTCTTGCAACTCTGCCAAACGATCTTTAACCGCGCGCCAACCTTCAGGATTAATATAGCGAAAAGCGAGCTCTTCAAGCTCTTCACGCATATCTTGCATACCCATGCGGCCAGCAAGCGGCGCATAAATATCCATGGTTTCTTCTGCGATACGGCGGCGTTTATCATCGCGCATAACATCCAAGGTGCGCATGTTATGCAAACGATCTGCAAGCTTTACCAACAGCACCCGCACATCTTCAGAAATTGCAATCAATAATTTGCGCAAATTTTCCGCTTGAATAGCTTTTTTAGAAACAAGATCAAGTTTTTTTAGCTTGGTAAGCCCTTCAACCAATTTGCCAATTTCTGGCCCAAAAAGTTGATCTATTTCTGCGCGTGTCGCAGTTGTATCTTCAATAGTGTCATGAAGAAGCGCAACGGCAATAGTTGCCTCATCAAGGCGCATATCAGTTAAAATTGCAGCAACTTCTAAAGGATGAGAAAAATAAGCTTCACCTGTTGCACGTTTTTGTGCTCCATGCTTTTGCATGGCGTAAATATAGGCTTTATTTAGCAATGCCTCGTTGACGTCCGGCTTGTACCGCTGTACGCGCTCAACAAGCTCATATTGACGCATCATGGGCATAGTCTCCTGATTCTTTTGGGTGGTCTATCATTGCAGCTATTTTATTGAAAAATATTATATTACAACAGCATATAAAGAAAAATTGCGGTATTTCAATTAAAATTACTGTAATTTTCAAAATTATAAAACAATTCTAGATTAAGCAATAACAATAAAGTTTAAAATTAACATCATTGTATAAATTGATAAGTTAATTGCTCTTTCAATCCATATCACTTGTCTTTTCAATAGAAGTGAAACCAAAGCTTTTAAAAAATGAAAAAACAACCTCATATGAGTTTAATTAATATTGTCTTATAAACCCCAACAAATGAAAATTATCGGTAAGATCAGGAATGATAAAATGACAATTGTGTTTTCTACAGATATACACAGTTTTGAATAATTAATTCTGCTAACAGCCAAAAAATAAAATAGGGCAATGCAATGAAACATATCAAAATTATAACAACAGGCGGCACGATTGCGTCCACCAAAAATAAAAATTCTGATGGTGTCGTTGCTGGAATAAAGGGCAATAATCTTATTGCAACGATTAAAGACCGATTACCAAATATTCGGCTAACAGTTGACGATTTTTGTACATTGGATAGTGCGGCATTCACTTTGCCCCTCGCCTTCTCGCTAGCCAAGCAAATTAATGAAACCTTGCAACAGGCTGATTGTGACGGAGTTGTTGTAACTCATGGCACCGACACAATGGAAGAAAGCGCTTTTTTAAGCGATCTTATTGTACAGTCAAATAAGCCAGTTATTTTTACTGGTGCGCAGCGCAATGCTAGCGAAAGTGATAGTGATGGACCACGTAATATTGTCGAAGCAATTATTGCGGCTCAAAGTAATGAAACACAAAATCTTGGGACATTAATCGCCTTTGAGCATGATTTGCATGCCGCACGCGAAGTGAGCAAAACCCATACCTATCGCGTTGACAGTTTTCGCTCAAGCAGCTTTGGTAAAATCGGCTCTATTGAATTTGGCAAGGTAAGCATATGGCGTAAACCCCTGATGCGGTCCCCTATCGCAACAACGAGAGTTGAAGATAATATTGGTTTTATGAAATTAGCCATGGGTGTCAGCCCAGATTACCTAACCTTTTCAGCAAGCCAAGGTGTAAAAGGTTTTGTACTTGAAGCCTTTGGTCTTGGCAATGCGCCTGATGGATTTGCGGCAGCAATCAAGGTCTTAACCGACAAAAAAATTCCGGTTATCATATCCTCTCGTTGTATTGAAGGGCGCACAATGCCCATTTACGGCGGAGATAGTGGTGGCGTCTCACTCGCTAAAGCTGGTGCGATTTTTTCAGGCTCTTTATCAGGTGTTAAATCGCGCATTGCACTTGCATGCTTGATAGGCGCAGGTGCCACAGATGCGACTATCCAACATTATTTTGACGCTCAATAGACTTTGAGATACTTTAAAAAACTCAAGAATAACGGTAAGCTCATGGGATTTTTAGAAGCAAATTATATAACATTCGTCAAAAAATATGCCAATTTTTTTGGTCGTGCTTCACGGGCTGAATTTTGGTGGTTTCGTCTTAGTTATTTGATACTCTCAAGGATATTAATATGGGGAATACCAAAACTAGTAGAAACAAGTTTAGGACCAGTGTTATTTTCCACCCTGATACGTTTTTATGCATTCTGTATTACTCTTGATCTCATACTTGTTATACCATTCTTGGCAGTAACATCTCGCCGCTTGCACGATAGAAATATGTCTGGATTATGGTCGATCATTATTATCATCCAAGCAAGCTTACCCTATTACGAACTATTTGCGGAACCAGATCCACTTACATACAAAATGTTAAAAGGATTATTTGCCATAGCAATGATTATTTTACACATTATATTGATGTTTACAGGCACTATGGGTAGCAATAAATATGGTCCAGATCCATTAAGACCAAATACGAATGCTGATATATTTGCGTAACATAATTTTATGAAAGCTAACAAATAAGTTTTCGCATTGGATGCCTCGCCATAATCGTTACAAAACGATAATATAACATCGAATCAATAAAAACTTTTTGCCACATTGTGAAAGAGTTCAAATTGCAATAAAGATTACGCATTTCAATTTAATCTTGAAATGCTTGGTATAGTATAAGGAACCCGCTTATGAGCGATGAAAAGACAAAAGAAACAAAAGACGAAAATGCAGCTAAGCCGCTTGCAGGACGTATGGAAGAAAATCTATTTCGCTCACGCTTCGTTTTCATCATCGGCGGAATTGATGACAAAATGGCCAAGAATGTTGTGGCGCAGCTTATCGGGCTTGCGCAGGAATCTTCAGATCCTATCTATGTCGTTGTGTCCTCACCAGGTGGCCATGTAGAATCTGGCGATCTTATTCATGATATGGTTAAATTTATTCCAGCCCCAGTTACCATGATTGGTTCAGGCTGGGTTGCAAGTGCTGGTACCCATATTTTCTTAGCTGTTCCAAAAGAACGTCGTTTGTGCCTTGAAAATACACGTTTTCTTATACATGAACCATCAGGCGGCATTGGCGGCTCAGCAACCGATGTAGAGATTCAAGCTCGTGAAATTTTACGTATGCGCGAGCGTTTGGCTAAAATCATCTCACGCGAAACCGGACAACCAGTTGAACGGGTGCGCGCTGATATTGACCGCGACCATTGGATGACTGTAGAAGAAGCCATGGAATATGGCATTGTATCACGCGCCATCAGCACAATGTCAGATCTTGGGTCAGATCTCGGGTCAGATCTTGGGGCAGCTCCCAGCAGCAGCCAAAAATAAGTCTCTAAATTTTGCTATATTTTTAAACCTGCTATGTGCTGTGCATCTAGCAGGTTTTTTATTGGTGTCTGCGCAACATTTAATATAAATATGGACTGTCAAAATTTAAAATGGTTTTCACAAGGCCACCTTTTTCATTGCCCTTATAAAAAAGACAAATATTCAGTGGGTTAACCGATAGAGATAAGTTTTTTTAAATTAATTTAACTAGCATATAGTCGCTTGATGTGCGAAACTAAATGAGACGCGTTGTAACTGGAGTACCTGTCATGGAATTTAATAGAATCCGCAATATTGCAGAAAAAATTCTATCAGCCGGATGGACCAGATTATCCTGCTTTGATTTTGAGTTCCAGCGCCGCAGCGGTGAATGGAGCGAACAAAAACGTGAGGTTTATTGCCGTGGTCCCGCGAGTGCCATTGTCCCCTATGATCCTATCAGACAAACTGTTCTATTGACCCGTCAGCTGCGTTTTCCTGCCTTTTTGAATGGCGAAAACCCAATGATGTTGGAAGCTTGCGCTGGCATTATTGATGAGGGTGAAACGCCGGAAATAGCCATTATGCGTGAAGGCGAAGAAGAACTAGGCTATCGTTTCCATCAACTCACCCGAATTGGACGTGGCTTTTCTAGCCCGGGGTACTCATCAGAAGAATTATATCTTTTTATCGCCACCTATGATGCAGGCGACCGCATCGGTGCAGGCGGCGGCCTTTATAGTGAAGGCGAAGACATTGAAGTGGTAGAAATGGCGTTAGAAAAAGCTTTAATCATGGTTGAAAATGAAGAAATTATCGATCTAAAAACAATCCTACTTTTGAATTTATGTAAACAAAAGTTTTGTTAGTCGCTTTTTCTCTTGCGGGCTTGAATAAAATATGTAGTATCTAACACATGAAAACACTTGATCGCGCCATTTTCAGAAATAAAAGCTTTGCTGCCAAGCAAGGGTTTTGCGCGACTGCATATTTCAGCAGCTTTTCTTTAGTAAGCATTACAAATGCACTTCTACTCGGCCTTATTAGCGGTTGTCGGGTTCGCTGAGAGGCGCCCGGCAGCCGATTTATGCCAAAACGGCAAAATGCCTCTTTTTCCATTATTTTCTGTTTTAACATTAGTTCGTAATGAAGAGTGATATTATGACTTACACTGCTGCAAAAAAAGGCATGGTCAATGCTGACCAAAAATATCAAGCATATCCACAAGTTGGTTTAAAGGACCGTACTTGGCCTGATAAAACAATTGAACATGCTCCTATCTGGTGTTCGGTTGATTTGCGCGATGGCAATCAGGCTTTGATTGACCCAATGGGGCAAGATCGCAAAGAACGTATGTTCCGTTTGCTCGTTGATATGGGGTTTACTGAAATTGAAGTAG
This sequence comes from Bartonella sp. HY038, assembly GCF_014117425.1. Classification (NCBI taxonomy): domain Bacteria; kingdom Pseudomonadati; phylum Pseudomonadota; class Alphaproteobacteria; order Hyphomicrobiales; family Bartonellaceae; genus Bartonella; species Bartonella sp. HY038. Next base: position 888,676 of record NZ_CP059725.1, on the reverse strand, counting down.
GTTTTCCATCAGCCTCGCAAACTGATTTTGAGTTTGCCCGCTGGTGTATTGAGCACGGCAACATGCCAGACTATCTCAGCATGCAAGTATTAGTGCAATGCCGACCAGAATTAATCACCCGTACCTTTGAAGCCTTGGAAGGCGCCAATCATCCGATTGTCCATTTTTATAATTCAACCAGCGAGTTGCAACGCCGCGTTGTTTTTGGCAAAGATGTTGCTGGCATCAAGCAAATTGCGACCGATGCTGCAAAAATGATTAGCGACATGGCGGCAAAAGCTGGCAATGACTTCCAATTCCAATATTCGCCAGAAAGCTTTACTGGCACAGAGCTTGAAGTTGCACTAGAAATATCCAATGCTGTTATTGAAATCATTAATCCGACACCGGAGAAGAAAATGATTTTGAACTTACCATCAACGGTTGAGATGTCTTCGCCCAATATTTACGCCGACCAGATTGAATGGATGTGCCGCAATATCGATCGCCGCGACAGTGTCATTATTTCATTGCATCCCCATAATGATCGCGGTTGCGGTATTGCAGCTGCAGAACTTGGCTTGATGGCTGGCGCAGACCGCGTTGAAGGTACTTTGTTTGGTAATGGTGAACGTACTGGCAATGTTGATATTGTTACCCTTGCCTTAAATATGTTTACTCAAGGCGTTGACCCAATGCTTGACTGCTCTAACATTGAGCGCATGAAGGAAGTTTACGAATATTCCAACCAATTGCGTATTCCTGAACGCCACCCTTATGTTGGTGAATTGGTTTACACCGCCTTTTCCGGTTCGCATCAAGATGCCATCAATAAAGGCATGAAAATAATAAAATCAGCCAACTCGCCAATCTGGGAAGTGCCTTATTTGCCAATTGATCCGCAAGACGTTGGCCGCTCTTATGAAGCAATTATCCGCATCAACTCACAATCGGGCAAAGGTGGTATTGCTTATATTCTAAATCAAGATTACGGTTTAAACTTGCCACGCAAATTACAAGTGGAATTCCGTGATGTTATTCAAAGAATTACGGATATTGAGGGGAAAGAGCTTCAATCACAACGTATTTATGATGAGTTTATTAAGACCTATACCTCAGGTGAAAATGCGCGCTTTGGATATATTGATCATGAAAGTCGCCCAGATCCGGTTGATCGCAACCGCCGCATTGTAACGGCCGATATAACCGATAATGGCGTTGTAAAAAGCATCGAAGGCAAAGGCAATGGTGTTGTTGATGGCTTTATCAATGCGCTATCCAACTATATTGGTAAGAAGCTTTCGGTTATTGATTATTCTGAGCATTCCATGCAGCAAGGCTCTGATGCAACCGCCATTTGCTATATGGAGATTGCCTATCCTGATGGTCATGTCTTTGGTGTTGCCATTGATGACAATATTACAAGTGCCTCACTAGCAGCCATTTTAGCCGCTGCAAACCGCATCGCATAGCTTCAACATATTACGTACAAATATCATATGCCCATTTAAGTCTTAAGATTTAAATGGGCATTTTTTATTAGAGCGTTTTCCAAAAAGTGTGAAGCGGTTTTCGGACAAAAAACGCGGTGTAAACAATGAATTAGAGCGCCGATCTGATCTAATCAGATCGAAATGCGCTCTAGGAAAAAAACAAAAGGCTTTAATTCTTGGTTTCAGTAGTATGAAACTTGTTTTCACGTAATGTGCCAAATAGACGCAATTTTTCAAGATGCTCCCGTTGCACTTTATAAAACTCTGTAAGAAACAGACGTTCTTGCCCAGGTTGCAATATTTCTTGAAAATTAATTTTTTGCATAATGGTCTTTGCCACCAATTTTATCTGACTATCCATTTGCGATAAATTACCATCGCGCAAAATTGCTTCTAATGTTTGCAATTCATGGCGACCATAAATGTCTAATTGCTCGGGTAAAAAGCTAAATATAGAGCTTTTACTTTTTAAACCACCACTGCTTACGACAAGATCAGGCATTAAAACCGACGTCGGATTTTCAACGACCAATGTTCCTGCAATAATATCCCCTAATCTTTGACGGCGGCGATTAGACAATGGCACAATAACAATAATAGCAGTCCAAACTAATGTGAGAATTTTGCCCCAGACTGGTAGATACCCAATATTAAGCATCAATATTACTGGCGTAAAAATCTCGACTTCTTTCATGAGATTTCGAGCGGTGATTTGGTGCGGTGTCAAGCGTCGTCCATTGATATTGATAACCCTAATTTTTGAAAATCTTTTGCCTAAAGTTCGACCATTCCAAATAAGTTCAGAAAAAATATAATAGGGCGTGCGTATTAAAAAAGCAGTCAAGGTTATCAAAGTAGATGCTGCCGTCCAACCAATGACATCGGTTAGAATTAAAACCCAAAACATGATAAAGATTAAAACATACGTCAATAATAAATCAATAGCTTGGGCGCCAAAACGGCTACCTATTGTTGCAATGGTAAAATGGATGGGGACACCCTCAGGTGGTACAAACTTCCAAAGACGAGGATTAATTCGCTCTTTTTTACTCATCTCCTATTACCGCCTTTTATAGGCTTTTTGCGCCCGCTCAATAATAACCAAGTAAACCAAAAGCCGCCCATTCCCCAACCAATTAATAATCGAATTTCCGCAGACTGAACCGTCTGACGCATAAATCCTTCTAAAAAGGCAGCAACTATGAGCATGATAGCTGCAAGAATAACTAACTTTACCGCATCACGTGATTGATGCTTTAATGCATCTTTGCGCGTACGCAATCCCGGTAATAAAACTGCTAATCCCAAGCGCGCACCGCCAGCACAAGCAATTGCTATCGCAGCAAGTTCCGTAACGCCGTGAATGGAAAGCCAAGCAAAAATATCATAGCCTACTCCCTTTTGCACATGCATGCCAAAAAACGCACCAAGGATTAAACCATTATAAAATGTCAGCAAAAAACTTGGAACAGCTAAAAAAATACCCAATGCAAAAATGAATATTGCAATTTGAGTATTATGAGAGAACAAATCTGCAGCAAAATCTGTTAACTTATCAACAAAATTTTCTTTATCGCTATAAATAGATTTAAGAAGCTGCTCTGCACTAGCTTCTGGCGTTCTATCGTCAAAGACGCTGGATGGAACCAAGCTATAAAACCAAGATGTGTCTTGATTAAAAAGCTGGAAACCAACCACCGCTCCCAATATAAGCGCCAAAAAGCCAACAAATAAAGGCAAGGCTGAACGCCTTACGGCTTGGGGAATACCAGAAACAAAAAGCCGACTGATAACACCTCGCAAGCTTTCTTGCGGTGCATAGACCACAAGGTAAGCACGAGAACAAAGACTTTCCAAATACTCAATCAAAGCTAAATCAAGAGAAATGTCACGCGCAACACTTAAAGAATTAACAGCTTGGCGATAGGTGTCGGTAAGTTCATTGGTTTCTTGATAGCTAAAGCTTGAAATACCATTTTTTTCAGCACGCTTTATCAATTCATCAAGCCGCAGCCAATATTTTTCACGCTCCAAGCGAAAGCGCGATGAACGCAAATTACCCTGCTCCGTGACAATAATTGCATCATCGCGGTTAACATTGCTTGAAAAAGTGAATTCATGACCGTAATTAGTCTCACTCATATCATTCCCCGCAATTTAATATCGATATAGCGTGATATCAAGTTAGTGGTCAGCAATTCAGGCGCACTATCAAGACACAACACCCCCATCCTATTTAACTTTTCCAAAACTGCGCGCCGTTCTTCAATAATATTATGAGCCGACACTGCTCGCGCAATCGGCTCTAATCCTAAAACCTCTGGCTTCGTCATTTTATCAAGAATTGGGTCCTTCATTGCTATATAAACAACCAGATGCTGACGGGTCAAAACCTGCATATTTTCAATCATTAATTCAGCAGTTATCGTATCAACAAAATCGGAAAAAATAATTACTAATGAGCGCTTTTTTAACTTTGTTGCCAATTGTGTGAGACCAAGGGTATGATTAGTTTCCCGTGTTTCATATTGCATTTGAGCACATGTTTTTTGAATGCGACTGAAGGCATTGCGCCCAGGTGCTGGCGGAATAAAAATACGCGGTCTGCTATCAAAACTATAAAATCCAACATTATCCCCCGCAATGCCCGATGCCCAACACATCGCCAAAGCTGAGTTTATAGCACAATCAAGTTTGGAAACAGTTGCCAATTGCTCGGCCATTAAGCGCCCACTATCAATGCATAAGACGATCTGATGATTTCGTTCAATTCGCGTTTCGCGTACAATAAGACTTCTCGTTCGTGCCGAACGTTTCCAATCAATACTACGAGGATCCATGCCCGCACTAAATTCACGCAACTGGTGAAATTCGCTACCATCACCACGTGTTTTCATATCCTTTTGTCCACCGGCTAAAGGATAGATTTGGGTGTAGATTGCCCCTGACAAAACAGGAGAAATATCAGGAACAATATCTATTGTCTTATTGATTGGAAAGGAAATAAGAAACTCCAGCAAAGACAATTTTGACGACCACTTCAACCAAAGAGCAGGTATTTTAAACTTGCCACGTTTGGTAGGCAAAAGCGTGGCGCGCGATGCCGTTTCCTTTGCTCCTTGTTCATAAGAAAGGTTAAATTCTGGCTTACCAACCAACACCAATGGCAGATCAAGGCGCATAACCAGATCCTTGGGCAACACATCTTTTTGCACAAAAATTTGCGCAACAAGCTCAATATCTTGCCCAACAAATCCCTGTTTAGGTAAATCTGCAATTAAACCAATACGCTTTGGTGGTAGCGATACCAACGCATCTATAACCAAAACACCCATTAAGACTGCCCAGAAAAACGGTAAAAGCCAGCTAAGACTTGAAAACCAAAAGGCAACGATAATAGTTGCAACAGTAAGACCTAAAACAAGGGTGATGAGGTGAATTGAAGGGCGCATCTATCGGGGGGCATCCACACGGTTAATAATATTGGTTAGAACATCTTCGGCTGCTTTCCCGTCAATTTCTGCCGCAGGTGAAAGCACAATACGATGGCGAAGCGCTGGAATAAACAAAGCTTGCACATCATCTGGAATTGCATAATTGCGTCCTTCAAATGCAGCACGGACACGAACAGCCGACGCAATAGCATCGGCGGCACGGGTTGACGCGCCATATAATATATCACCATCCGAGCGCGTAGCACGAACAAGGTCAACAATATAAACAAGAATGGTCTCATCCAACCGAATATTATCAAGAAGGGCATAAGCGCTTTTTATAAGATCGGCAGTAAGAATTTGTTTTAATTGTGGTTTATTGGTATCTTCATGTATAGCTTTAGAGCCATGAGCGGTTAAAATTGCAATTTCTATTTCACGATCAGGAAAATCAACAACCAACTTGAAAAGAAAGCGGTCAAGCTGCGCTTCTGGCAGGGGATATGTTCCATGTTGCTCAATAGGATTTTGGGTAGCTAACACAAAGAAATTATCACCAAGTGAATAATCGCTACCATCAATGGTTACCACACGTTCATTCATAGCTTGCAATAATGCTGACTGTGTTTTTGGCGGTGCACGGTTAATTTCATCAGCCAAAAGAATATCTGTAAAAATAGGCCCCTTAGTCAAATGAAACTTATTGGTTTCAAAATTAAACAAATTAATACCAAGCACATCGCTTGGCATCAAATCTGGCGTAAATTGAATACGTCTATATTGCATATCCATAACACTTGAAACACAACGCGCAAGCAAGGTTTTAGCTGTCCCTGGAGGCCCTTCAACAAGGCAGTGCCCCCGTGCAAAAATTGCCGTCAACACAAGATCAATCAGCGCATCTTGCCCCTGCACATATTTGTTGATTTCATCGCGTATAGACGCAACCAAATTATGGAGTTCATCGAGATTCAAGGTCTACTCTCCTTAGTAATTCGCGAAAATCTTCTAAATTTTTGTGTAACTCGTGATGTCTCATTATTGGTCCAAGCAGCATTAAAGAACGAGCCAAGGAAGCAAATTTTTCTGCCAAAATTTTATCTTTTTGAGCGAGCCGTTGTATGAAACGATCAATCCCCGCTTGATTACCACCACTTTCGCCAAAAGCTTGTACCGCCCTATCCAACAAACTATTTTGCACAAATTGTGCGACCATTTGTCCATCATTGCCCGAGAGCCGCAGCAATCTTGCCATAGCACTTACTGCTGCTGTTTTTGATATTTCAATATTGTCATTTGCATCTTTTAATGGCGGGCCAAAACGAAAAGCGCCGCGCCATAGGCAAATGATGGTAATCATTAAAATTGCAGCCCAAATAGTCGACAACGGATATTCAAAAAGGCGAGCAAAATCGCTAGCATCGCGTTTGTATGGCTGTGGCTTAACTTCTTCATGGGCTTGATTGGAAAATAGCCTTTCATTTACATCGAGAAAAACGGACTTTGCATCTAATTCGGCCAACATATCATTGATCATATCAACAGCTATGTCTCTATTATTACCAAGTGCAAGCCCATGATTATTGAATAAATCAGGATCTGAAAGGAAGTAAGCGGAATAATCACCAGAACAATGAATTAATAATGCGCCAGCCTTTATACCAAGCAATTCCTCACATTCATCAGGAAGAGTACCGCGGAAAAAAAACTGCGCATCATAAAGCTCTACTTTTCGCATATGGCCGCTAATTGTTTTAATATTTTCTCGCGTAAAGCTATTCAAAGAACGATCTAATCGAATACCACCATAATCAAGCGTGTCCATGACCCACTTAACATTGGGTAACAACAGTAAAAAATTATTATCAGCTTTAAGGTTTTCGCTTACTCTTTTATCCCATTTAGGCAGCACAACCATTGTATCTAATTCATTAACCTTGTTTTTTAAGGTTTGCGCTAGCTTACGGCGCGCATCAGTAAAATATGGAAGCTGATAATGACCATTTAAATATGGAAATATGATTGCATCAGTTGAAAGAATACGAAAATCAAATTGCGTGTCCAAATAGGTTTTATATTTATCAAAGCTTGTTGTTTGGATATCCTTTGCTTTTAACACAAGCTCAAGCCCTTTATTTCCTAAAGCTGAAAGCTCATAAGGCTTATTGCGCCATTGTGATGTAAACAAAAATAAAGCCAATAAAAATAAAGCAATGAGAATGACTACAACGAAAATTTTACGCATTAGCCATCTTCCTTATATTTAAAAAAATTCTGGCTTTGCTGATCAACTCATCAAATTGGTCTGACGTTATTTCTTGCCCACCATAATGCACGAGTTCCGTTGTTTTCAACAAAAGCTCCAACTCATCACGTTGCGGCAATGATTGGGGAAGACGGCGAAAGATGGTTCGCTCAGTGTCAGAGCGTGCAAGCCGTGTAGAACTAAGACCAGCTCCATGCAAAAGGCACATCCGCAATAATTCTATCATCGCTACGCGTTTGTCATCAATAGCTAAAATTCCTGATAGAATATCATTCGATGAGCTTGAAACAATATTGCTTGCATTTCCCCAACTTTCAGGTATCTCACCTTGCGGCTTTATATCTTTAGGGGAATTATTCAACAAAACACCGGAGCCGCCAAAGCGTAGCCAAAGCAGAATAACAACAACAATAATCACCAAAACAGTAAAAACTGAAGTTGGACCGATTAAAATTGGCGTTGATGAACGGTTGCTTACTGTTCGACTTTTTTGCTCCGGTTGCGATTGTGTCTGCTGTTCTTCAGGCTTTATTTCATCATGTCCATAACTTATTTTGCAATCAAATTTATATTTTTCACACTCTTCAATATATTGACGTTGATTAACTTGATTTTCAGTACTTATGCCTTGCGATGGATTAGAAGAAGTATGTGAACGGGCAACATTCTGTCCTTTGGCAATTGTGATACCAATTACCAAAACACACAAAATAAGAAAACCTAATGCCTTTTTAGTCTTTATCATTAATATTCACACGAATATGTCTTGTAAACTATATGGTCCAGTTGGATATTCACCATAATTATTGACACTTTTGGTCCCCTTCAAAATAAGTATGCCAAACAAAACAATAAGAAAAATAAGACCCGCAGCACTTGTATTTACAAGTAGCAAAATTTCTTCAATGTGATAAAAACAAATGAAACAATATTATAAAATAATATCACCACCAAAATTATGATAAATATGAGCGGCTAGAAAAATTGGCATATCTTTCAAACAACACCGCCTTTATTGCTCACCCCCATTTATATCCCTTACATTTAAATGACAGCTATTTATAGAAAGCCAATTGGATTAAATAATATTAATTCTATACTATTGACATTATTACCAAATATTACAACTAAAACACTTATTCCATAGCGCATTTATTATCGTAAAACAGCCTATATCCATAGAAAAAACTTATTTATTCACATATATAAATATATTAATCCTACATTTTCTATCATTATCATGAGAATACACTTAGATCGACCTTTACGCGAACAGGATTTTCTCCATATTTATTAGGACCACTGTCCCCTTTTTTAATTAAAACAATAAGCAGAATAAAGGTCAATATACTAAAAGCAACTTTATAGATATTTATAAAATCGGTTACTCTATACAAATCTAAAAAATCTGGAGTGAATAGCTCGGTCAAAAACCGCATCCATATGGTTATAGCTAGTCCAACTAATATAAGGCTCCACCAACCAGAAAAATTAAGATCGTGCAAACGCCGTACAGTTATTCCAATACGGGGGAAAAATAACACAAGCAAAAATACATTATTTACTATAAACCAACCTAAACCAATGAAATCGCTATGAGCGAATTCCAACCATGAAGCTAAGCATTGTAAGGCAAAAATAAAAATATAGCATAGTACATAAAACAACATGAACCACCAAAATTCAGACCGTGATGCACGCCCAGAAAATTTTAGATATTTTTTAAAAATTGCTGTCCTCACGGCTTGCCAAAACCCCATTAGCCCCCCCCTTTTTTTACAGCAACTCATCCCACCAGTTTTCATATTTTTTATAATAGTCAATATTTGGCAGCCCCTCTTTAATCGCGAAGTTGGATTGGTAATCAAGTTTTTTTAAAAAAATTACCAAAATTTTCAGCCAAAAAATATTTTTCAAAATCTTCAATGTCCTCACCAACATCTGTTGGAGTATAAAATACCTGTCCTGTATTTGAATCAATGTAAATTGGATTTCCTCCACTATCTTGAGAAATAATAATGGCATTTACTAAAAACTGTTGACCTATAGCATCACTCTTAAAAAAATTTGTTTTTGTTTGAATAGTGAAGTGTAATTTATCAAAAGGTTTTTTAACATAAAAAAAATACCTTAGAGTTATCGGAAAATCTACGTAAATAGTCTGTTTATTTGCATATCCTCCATTATAAGTTTTATAAAATTCATAAAACAAATCTGATCCATTAAATGTGCAATTTATTTCGTTAAAAATATCAATATCATCAACAGGAACACCACATTGCTTTAATCTGACACCGTAAAATTTTTCAATTTCCATTTTATGATCCTGTTACTTATATTTTCAAATTTATATTTATTTTCAAGAAAATACTTCGGTATCTATTTTAACCGGCGCAGGATCAGATCCAAACCGATTAGGTCCTTTTGTCCCATTTTTAGTTAAAGTATTAAATAATAAGTAAGCACTAATAGAAAACATTATAACATTCACTGCAGAAATCCAGTGATCTTCTGGTAAATATAAAGAAGGCAGAAATGCAGAAAAAAAAGGAATGTTAAGGCGTAAATAAACAGCAACAAATAATAAAACCCACCAACCAGTCATATTTCTATCATGTAAACGCCGCACTGTTACCGACACCAAGGGGATTATTAACATTAATCCCAAAATAAAACCGCTAAGATCGTTAAGACTAAGCTCTGGTTTTAACCAATCTGCGCGCGCCAATGGTTCCCCCCTAATTGGTGAAGAGAACATAGATCGCGCGATTTTTTTATATAGCCAAACAATGAGTAAAACAAACAGGATATACCACCAAAATTCTGCACGCGACGCACGACCAGAATAATTAAAAAGCTTTGTAACCAAGACCGTTTTAATTGTAGCAAAGGGATTCATTCATAGTTACCTTATTTCCATTCTAATAATGACATTGTTCATGCACTATAATTTAGATTTATTACAGAATAGAATAATAATAAAATTCAATATTTTCTGTGTGTTACACATAAAAACAAAATAATATATTTCCTTTAAGCATGTAAATCCTTTACCATAAAAATCATCAACACAAATATATGTGTTTTGAATTAATTGACACTTTATTTTAGATAGATGACCTCATATTGGTCCAATCCCTTAAAATTTTAACGGTGAGATTTTAATGCTTCATAATTATAAAACACTGGGCACATTACCCAGAATACTGATTTATTGTCTCAGTATTCTGGTATTGTTGGCTGGTATTTACTTCACCATAGCCGGTAGTTACCTTCTTTTTTTAGGAAGCACCACTGGTTATTATCTTGCTCTTGGCATTGCGCTTTTAGTAAGCGGGCTATTAATGATAAAGCTTCGCCCCCTTAGCGTTTGGATATTTGTCCTTATCTTTATTGCAACCGCCATCTGGTCTTATTTAGAATCAGGCCTTAATTATTGGCAAAATTTTCCAGACCTATTCCCTCTTGGTGTTGCTTTATTTCTTGTATTGCTGGCCTATCGCCCGCTCATGCGCGCGCAGGGTCGTGTTGCAAGTAAAGGTTCTTATTTCTTTGCCTTGCTAACGCTTCTTGGCCTAAGTGCAACAATTTATGCATCTTTCAGCCCTAAAAATGTTATTTATAATACCCAAGTTGCGCCTGCCCCTGTACCTGTTACAGCAGAAAACCAGCAAAAGGATTGGAAACATTGGGGTAATGATGATTATGGTAGCCGCTTTGCTGCGCTTGACCAAATCACTCCGGAAAATGTTAACCGTTTAGAAGTTGCATGGACAGCCCATACTGGTGACATTGCCATAAGCACCGGTGCTGGCGCAGAAGACCAGAACACACCATTACAAATTGGTGAAAACCTTTATGTTTGCACACCTTATGGTAAGGTTTTAGCTTTTGATATTGATACAGGTAAAGAAAAATGGACGTTTGACCCCAAAGGGTCCGCACCAACATGGCAACGGTGCCGTGGTCTTGCCTATTTTGAAGAAACCAATGCCAATACAGTGGCAGCAGATGAAAATGGCGATAAATGTTTACGCCGCCTATTTTTACCAACTGGTGACGCGCGTCTTATCGGCATTAATGCCGACACAGGTAAAGCCTGTGAAGGATTTGGCGACAAAGGTATTGTTGATTTAAAAATTGGCATGGGCGAAGTAAAGCCTGGCTATTATCAGCAAACGTCAACCCCACTTCTAGCCGGCGATCTTGTTATTGTTGGTGGCCGCGTTGCTGATAACTTCTCGACTGACGAACCACCAGGGGTTGTTCGTGCTTATTCTGTACATGATGGCAAGCTTGTTTGGGCTTGGGATCCAGGTAATCCTGAAATCACTACTGTGCCGCCAGAAGGCCAAACCTATACACGCGGTACGCCAAATGTGTGGGCAGCAATGTCCTATGATCCAAAGCTTGGCCTTGTTTATTTGCCAACCGGCAATTCAACTCCTGACTTTTGGGCAGGATACCGCACAGAGCTTGACAAAAAATACTCTTCTTCTGTTGTGGCGCTTGACGTAAAAACCGGTAAAGTGCGTTGGCATTATCAATTTGTCCATTATGATATTTGGGATTTTGATACGCCTGCCCAGCCTGTATTGCTTGATGCACCTGATGATAAGGGCAATATCGTCCCTGCCCTATTCCAAGTGACCAAGCAAGGTATGATTTTCTTACTTAACCGTGAGACTGGCGAGCCAATTTCAAAGGTTGAAGAAAGAGCAGTACCCAAAAGCGTAATAGAGCCTGAAAACGCTTCGCCAACACAGCCCTATTCTGTTGGTATGCCATCTTTTGGTAATGATACACTAACCGAAGCAGATATGTGGGGTGCAACCCCATTTGATAAGGTACTTTGCCGCATCAAATTTAAATCTTTACGCCACGAAGGTGTATTCACACCACCTGGCCTTGATTTATCCTTGCAAATGCCAGGCTCTTTGGGTGGCATGAATTGGGGTTCAGTTTCTTACGATCCAACCCTTGGCTATGTGTTTATCAATGATATGCGCCTAGGACTTGCCAATTACCTTGTTGAGCGCAAAGACATTCCAGCCAATGCTTCAGGCATTGAAATGGGTATTGTGCCAATGGACGGCACACCTTTTGGTGCAATGCGCATGCGCTTCTTGTCACCCTTGGGTGTTCCATGCCAAAAGCCACCTTTTGGAACAATGTCTGCCGTTGACTTGAAAACCCGCAAAATCGTTTGGCAAGTTCCAGTTGGCACAGTGCAAGACACCGGCCCAATGAATATGGCGCTTGGTGTTCCCGTACCAATTGGTATGCCGACCCTTGGACCATCATTATCAACCCAATCTGGTCTTGTTTTCTTTGCCGGCACACAAGATTTCTATTTACGTGCCTTTGATAGCCGTACTGGTAAAGAAGTATGGAAAGATCGTTTGCCAGTTGGTAGCCAAGGCGGGCCAATGACTTATGTTTCGCCTAAAACTGGTAAGCAATATATTGTTATTACTGCTGGTGGCGCTCGCCAAAATGCCAAACGCGGCGATTATGTCATTGCCTATAAGCTAAAAGACTAAGTTTATAGCAAATATTTAACAATGAAAGGCCGCTAACGCGGCCTTTTTTTTCGAACATACAAAATTTATTCTGACTACGTCTTAAAAACGTCTATCTTTATATGAAAGCAGTTTTTTGGGAAAAAGATACGCCACTAAAGCAATTGAAAACAAAATAGCTGAAGCATAAAAAAGCGTCATTGCTTGCTCGCTATAAATATCAGCCAATGCACGCAAAAAAACCGCAAAGGTAAGCAAAATAAATGGCGCAACAACCAGTCGATTGACTGATGCTTTTTTAAACTGGTATCGCAAGCAAAGGCGTATCATCACCGTTAGCATCGATATTGCCATAGCGCCTATAGTGATAATGTGAATTGGAAAGAGTGATGGTAAAATTGCAAATCCCGCCAATGCCATAGACAAAAATGCAATGATTATAAATGCGTAACCAAGCACTAATAAGAAGACTAAAATTGGGTAAGGTGGTCTTAAAATTTGCCACCGCACGAGACGTACAATATTGAGTATAGCAGCAGCCAAACCAAAATAAAATTGCGCTAAAAAGCAACAATCACTGACCCAAAGCCCTAGAGCTATTACGCTTACAAAAATGGTGGCACTATCGATTAAACCATGTTTGGGCGGCCCCTCGCCCCTGCCGCAGCCTTGAAATGCAAGACGCATATAAGCAGGGATCATGCGACCACCAACAATAATAATCAACACCGTAAAAGCTGCCACAGCAAGCTTGCAAAAAACGAGAACATCACCATTTTTTATTATTTGATAATGAAAGGTAATATTGGCAATCATAATTATAAATAGCCCGATAAGGACTTTGAAATCTCGCCACTTTTTTGCTTTAATAACTGGAATTGTTAAGCACATAGCAACGCTTGGTAAAAATATACTATCTAATAGACTGACCAAAAATGCAGGTAAAAAACTTGTCAAAATCATAGCACTGCGCCCTAACAACCATAGGGCAAATAGCAATCTTATAAGCCTTGACGAAAAAAGCAATTCACCGGTCCAATTGGGAACAACCGTTAGCAAAAAACCAGCTAGAATAGCGGTGCCAAATCCAAAAAGCATTTCATGGGCATGCCAAAAAAAAGGAGTATAACTCCCAGTTAAATCCACTTCACTGCCAAGAAATGGTAGCCAGAACAGAAAATGCAACGCTCCCCAAAGTGCGCCAAAGGTAAAAAAAGGCTGGTAGGCAAAGGATTTTTTCATAAAACCACCATCCCAAAAGATTTATCAGAAAGCTATCAGCACCACATCAATAGCTATGCTGATAACCAGTTTTAATCTTTAAATCTTAACTAATATTGTTATAAAACAATAGCGCGCTCAACAAATCGCGCACCTTCCAAACCATGAATAAAGCCATTAGCCAAAGGCATATCACCACAGTGATCTGCAATTTTTTGTGTTGCTTCCTCAGCCGATAATTGCCCAGCAATGAGATCATTAAACAAATGCGCGATTGCAACCATATCACAATCTTGTGGCGACAAGCGAAAATGATGAACGCCAATATCAATAAGCGATTGCATTTCATAAGTTAAGGCTTGGCAATTATGCGACATGGTTTGAATACCATTAAGGCTTAAAAAATCTTTGCCATCAAGGGTGCGGATTGGCAATCCATTGGGATCTTCACCGCAGACAAATTGACAATTGTCCTTAATATGACCTTTCGAGCGGGCATGGGCGCAACGCGCAGAGATAGCCAAAGGAAGCCGGCCAAAAGCAAAAACTTCAATATCAGTGACATCTTTGGTTTTTTCAACAATCGTTTTTATTGATTGAAAGGGCAATTCTGGCGGCAAACAAATGCGTTTTGCTCCGCGGCTTGCTAGAAAGCGGGCCGTGGGTGCATTATAAACATTAAGCAATGGACTAATAATATGCTGATGATCGTTTAATAAATTAACCGTTCCAAGGTCATTGACTTCAAAAACACAATCATTACGAGCAAGCACTTTTTTAACGTCTTTGCGTTCACGCTCAAGCGTTACCATAGCAAGGGTGCTGTAAACCACTTTTTTTCCAGCTCTTTGAAGCCGATCCGCAACTTTATCAATAAGCTTATCGGTAAAATGCAAACGTTTAGAACAAATGCTTTCGCCAATACTCACCGAAGTGATTGGCGCTTCATCGGCGATACGATAATAAAAATCGCACCATTTATCAGCATCCCATAAATAATAAACTGGTCCCATGGATAATGATATTTGTCTATTTTTCATCATTTATCTCCACCGTTTTTCATAAGCACCTGAGGTGGTTTGTTGCCCCTCACTTAATGCGCGTAATTTTGATAAATATTGACCACGACTATCGCTATCGGTTTGCAATGCGGCTTTTAATGTAGCAACGACTTGCGCCACATAGGCCTTGCCGCGTTGGCGTCCTTCAATTTTTAACGCACTGACGCCAGCATCGCGCAAAGCGTCAAGATGATCCATCACATCTAATGAAATCGGGTCTTCAAAGGCATAGCCTGGTTCATTAGCAATGGCAAAACGCCCTTTGCAAAGCGTTGGGTAGCCAGCGGCTTCGCCACGCTCAAATCGGTTTATTGTGTAGTCCCCTAAAATAGATAGCATTGCATCACCATCTCGCTCATAACGCACATGACTTGCAGGTGAACAAACACCATTCATATTGGGTGATTTTCCTGTGGCGTAAGATGACAATGAACAACGTCCTTCCGCCATCACGCAAAGACCGCCAAAGGCAAAAACTTCAATTTCGCAATCAATTTGTTTAGCAAGCTTGGCAATATCGCTAATTGTCAAGGTGCGTGGTAAGACAACACGCTTAGCGTTAAATGATGAAACAAGAAAAGCAATAGCATCAACATTGGAGGCGGAAGCCTGCACCGAAACATGGAGGCGTTGTTGTGGATGCTTACGTGTTGCATAATCAAGCAGGCCAATATCAGCTAATATCAATGCATCAGCACCAATTTCTACTGCATCATCAACGCCGCTAAACCAAATATCTTCGGCGCCGGCACGCATAAAAGTGTTTAAAGCAACAAATGTTTGAACATTTTTCTTACGTGCGTAAGCGATTGCATCAGATAATTCTTCACGAGAAAAATTTAAGCCGGGAAAATTGCGGGCATTGGTCTCATCGCGAAAGCCACAATAAACGCAATCGGCACCTGCATCTACCGCTTCAATAAAGGCAGATGGCGTACCTGCAGGACATATTAATTCCATTGCTTTGGCTCCTCTTTTAATAAATGGCGGCGTAAATGCTTAGCCACTTTTTCGGTGATTGGGGCCAATGGGCCACTTAATAGTGACAAATCATGCGGTAAATCTATTTCATTGTCATCAAGGGCATTACGCAAAGCAAGCATTGCTTCCATATCGCCAGTAATCATTACATCGCGCGAAAAAAACAACGCGTCAGCATCAAGCCGCCCTTCGGCCAAAGCAAGCAACAGGCCAAGCGGCCCCTCAACTTCAGCGTCGGCCTTAATATCTTTGCGGTCTTTGAAAAGTTTAATTGATTTTTGTTGCGGGTTGACCACAAACACCAAAGGCATATCGGTTAAAATGAAAGCAAAATTTTTGCTGGCATGTTCGCCAAGGCGATCAAATAATTTGGGGTGGACAAGCAAAATTTGCGAAAAAGCTAAACGCGCTGGCAGGCTTAAAAGCGGTAATGGCAGATGTGAAATGGCATTTTTAAGTGGTGGTGCAAGCTGCATAGCAAACCTCTTTTCGCAAATCATTTGACATGTGGCGCTTCGCGACATAGTGTCGCACAAAATTGCGTCATTATGTCGCAGATACCATGAATATATATCAAGCGCCAGTGCAAGAAGTGGATTTTTTTTGATGAAAACCGTTTCAAATTTAAAAGTTTTTCTAAAGCAGCAACTTAAGCGAATTATTTTTCTAATGCCTAAATTGGTGCCGTTTATGTTTATGCAGCTGATTTTGCCCCATCAGGAAAAAGCCCATGCATGACTTAAACGCCTTTATAAAGCTTCTTGAGTCGCGCAATTTGTTAAAACGCATCAAGCGTCCAGTTTCAATTCGACATGAAATGACCGAAATCCATAAACGTGTTTTGGAAAAGCATGGCCCTGCTCTATTGTTTGAAAAACCAATAAATGAACACGGTGTCATTTCAAAAATCCCAGTCCTCACCAACCTATTTGGCACAGTAGAGCGCGTGGCACTAGGCCTTGGCATTGAAAAAAAATCCCTCCCTGATCTTGGTCAAAGCCTATCGGATTTGCGCGAGCCAAGTGGTATTTCTTCACTTTCCGATCTTTGGAAAAAATTGCCAATGGCGCGTTCTGTCCTTTCCATGCGCACCAAAACCAAGCGAAGTGCTCCCTGCCAAGAAATTATATTAACTGGTGATGATATTGATTTGGGAGTTTTGCCAATTCAGACCTGTTGGCCAGATGAGCCCGCCCCTTTGGTAACTTGGCCTTTGGTAATGACTGTTGATCCTGATAATCGCAATGATGTTAATCTTGGAGTTTATCGCCTACAAAAACTCGACAATAGCCATCTTATCATGCGTTGGCTTGCGCATCGCGGCGGCGCCAAGCACCATCACAAATGGCAAAAGCAACAACGCGATATGCCGGTTGCCATTATCATTGGCGCTGACCCTGCGCTTATTTTATCTGCGGTCATGCCCTTACCTGAAACCATGAGTGAGGTTGCATTTTCTGGACTTTTACGCAAAAGCCCAACGGATCTTGTGCAAGCTAAAACTGTACCCTTAATGGTACCAACGCAAGCTGAGATTATTATTGAAGGTTATGTATCACATAAGAATACCGCAAATGAAGGGCCTTATGGCGATCATACAGGTTACTATAACGCAGTTGAACCTTTTCCTATTATGGAAATTACCGCCATTACCATGCGCGAAAGCCCCATTTACCTTTCCACCTATACAGGCAGACCGCCCGATGAACCCTCGCGCATAGGTGAAGCCCTCAACCAATTATTCGTTCCATTAGTTAAAAAGCAATTTCCTGAAATTACCGATATTTGGTTACCACCAGAAGCCTGCTCCTATCGCGCGATTATTGTTGCCATTGATAAGCGTTATGCAGGCCAAGCCAAACGTGTAATGCTTGGGCTTTGGGGCATGTTGCCGCAATTTAATTACACCAAGCTAATGATTGCCGTTGATCCTGATATTGATATTCGCAATTGGGATGATGTAATTTGGGCTTTATCCACCCGATTTGATCCAAGCCGTGACACCACTATTTTAGATAATATGCCGATTGATTATTTGGACTTTGCTTCACCAATGGAAGGGCTTGGCGGCAAAATGGCCTTAGATGCCACCAATAAAATTAAAGGCGAAACCACCCGTGAATGGGGCAAAGTTTTAAAAATGCCCGATGAGGTAAAGTCAAAAGTTGATGCCTATTGGAAAGATCTTGGTCTATGATGAATGAACCTCAAAACATCCGCATTGTCGTTGCCATCACTGGTGCATCAGGTGCCGCTATTGGTTTAAAAATTATTGATTATCTTCATGCCGAAAAGCATATTGATTTGCACGTCGTTGTTTCTCCATCTGCACAAAGAACAATAGAAACCGAAGTTTCAAAAGAAAAGTTGCAAAAATATAAGCAATTACAAACCAATTGTAAGAGCAATATAATTTTTCATGATTACCACAATATTGGGGCAAGCATCGCTAGCGGCTCATTTAAAACTGCCGCAATGATCATTGCTCCCTGCTCGATGCACAGCCTAGCAGCAATCGCTAATGGTCTTGCGGATAATCTCATTATACGGGCGGCAGATGTTCATTTAAAAGAACGGCGGCGGCTCATCTTATTGGCGCGCGAAACCCCGCTTCATCTTGGGCATTTGCGCAATATGGTGCAAGTGACTGAAATGGGTGGAATTATCATGCCACCAATACCGCCATTTTATCACAAGCCACAAACCATTGATGATATTGTTAATGATCTTGCCCTTCGCGCAATAAGTCTTACCAATATATCGATCAGCGCAAAGGCAAAAGAATGGTTTGATGAATAAGATTTAAACTATCACCATGTGCAGCTATTTTGGCTAAAAAACACCAATGCGGCGATATTGTAATTCGTCATTGCTTTGTGATGCTTTTAGCCCCAATTCTACCATTTGTTGATGTAAAGGCGAGCGAATACAGGCCGGATCAACCTCATTAGCATTACCAGCAAGGGCAAGGGCTTGGCAACGACAGCCACCATAATCCAACTCTTTACGTTCGCAAGAACGGCAAGGCTCACTCATCCAATCATCGCCACGATAGGCATTAAAAGCGGATGAATGAAGCCAAATATCGTTTAATGATTTTTCGCCAAATCGATCAAATTGCAAGGTTTTAATCGTCATTGCGGCATGGCACGGCAAAATTGTACAATCAGGCGTTGCCACAAAAGCATCTCTTGCCCAACCGCCCATGCAGGGCTTGGGATAATCGGCAAAATAATCAGGAATAACATAATCTATATTTAAAATACCACGCAAAGCCTCACGTAAATGAGCGACCATATCCATTTGTCGTTCAAAATCTTCGCGTTTTGGCATTAAAGCACCGCGGTTAAGCAGCGCCCAACCGGAATATTGCACATTGGCAATTTCCAGCCGTTCCGCACCAAGTCTTAAAGCAAGTTTTACATAATCATCTAATTGATCGATATTATGGCGATGAATGGGAGCATTGATAGTTAAAGGCAATTGCAATTCGCGCACTTTTTGTGCCGTTTTCATTTTTTGCTCAAAACCACCTTTTAAATGGCCGATGAGCTCGGTGGTGGCGCTATCGGTGCCTTGTACCGAAAGCTGAACATGGTCAAGCCCAGCTTCAACTAAGGCTGGCAATTGTTTTTCTGCACCGCCTACCCCAGCAGTTATCAAATTGCTATAAATATCGCGAGCTTTGAGTGCTGCCACCAATTGCGGTAAATCCTTACGCAAGGTTGGCTCACCACCAGAAAGATGCACTTGTAATAACCCCATATCGGCTGCTTCATTAAATAACGCAGTCCAGCGCGCTGTATCGCATTCGCGATCAGCTTTCATCAATTCTAAAGGGTTGGAACAATAAGGGCATTGTAGCGGACAACGATAGGTCAACTCCGCCAACATGCTGATCGGTGGTAAAATTGTCTGATTCATAATTTCAATAATAACTGATCCGACCAGCTTTGTAAAAATTCTATGACATCGGCCATTACTTCATCCAATGGCGCTTCATATTGATTTGCCAATTGAGTTGCAATGTCAGACACGTTTTTTTTACCATTGCACAGATTTAAAATTTCTAAAGCAATTTCATCAGGCCAAAGGATTTTTTCTGGTGACAACAAGGCCAGCGCCTCCCTTACAGGATCATAGCGCATGCGAACATGCGCCATCAATTGCGGCTTACTCTTTGCATTTACAACTTGCCTTGACTTTTTAACTTCCGCCAGAACATGTAACATCTAATTGCCTGTTAGTACCCCTATAAAAGCACCTGGCGGAATATGGCCTTTTTCACCATAGGCATGTTGTAATGCATCTAACATCGCCCATAGGATATCAGTTTTAAACAACAATGCGTCAATTACTTGCTGTTGTTTTTCAGGCGTATTGGCATGCTTTTTTACATAGGCTAAAGCAAAATCAGAATCTTTTGGCGCTTGTGTCAAACGCGGCTTAAAATAGGCCAAAGTTTCTTCACTGATGAAAGAATATTTGGCGAGCATGCCAGGAACGCGCTCTGATATAATCAATGGCGAGAAAAGCTCGGTTAAGGAAGACGCTACCGCTTCAAGCAGGGTTTTATCACGGCAAAACTCAATATATGCACCAACGGCAAATTTCGTAGCAGCTAAAGCCTGCCTTTGGCTTTTAACCACCTCTTCGTCAAGACCAAGACCCGTTGCTAATTTTAACCAGCGTGATATGCCACCATCTTTACCATTCGTGCCATCGTGATCTTCAATGCGACTACGCCATTCGGCACGAAACTCCGGATCATTAGAGCGCATTAAAATAGCGGCATCCTTGCGTGGAATAGCGGCCTGATAGCAATAGCGGTTTAAGGCCCAAGCTTGCAATTCAAGTTTAGACATATTTCCCGCCATCATATAATGGTGATGTGGGTGGTTGATATGATAACGCTCATGGCCAATTTGGCGTAAAACCGCTTCTAATTCACTCTCGCTAAGGCCGTTTTGTGCAATATCATGATAATCAGTCATAGGGCTAACTCCATTCCGTCAAAAGCAATTTCCCAACCGGCCTTTTCTACCAAAGCACGCTCAGGCGATGATGCATTTAGCACCGGATTACTATTATTAATATGAACAAAAATTTTGCGCTTTATTGCAACATCCTGCCACGCTGCGATAGAGCCCAATTCACCACTCATGGAAATATGACCCATTCTTGCACCTGTTTTAGGCCCAAGCCCTGCCTTTACCATTTCATCATCTTGATAAAGCGTACCATCAAACAGCAAAATATCAGCTTTACCAGCCTTCATCTTCATAAGATTTGTGACACTTGCTGCCCCTGGAATATATAAAAGACTGTTATCACTGTCCTTCTCATAAATTTTCAAAGCAACCGTATCGCCCTCTTGCGAGCCAAAATTGAGCTGCATTGGGTCTTCCATAAACAGTGCTACTTTTCCAGGAACCGAAAATATTTCAATTTCTACGTTAAGGGATTTTCCCTCACAATCAGGCAAGGTAACTAGACCGCTATTGGGTAAAACTTTTCTCTGTACAACATCACGATCCAGCACATTAAAGATCGGGTTTTCGTTTAAAACAGTCATAACCCGTTTTGTCGCATAAAGCACAAAGGGTTGGCGTTCACGCAAGGTCAACAAGCCAGCAATATGGTCAACATCGGCATTGGTTAAAACAACCGCAGCAATAGGCGAATTGCGTAATTCACCATCAGCATGGGGATGTAATTCTGGTGTTTGATTAATTTGTTGGCGCAAATCTGGGGAAGCATTAAAAAGCACCCACCGCTTTTGATCACTAGATGCGATAAGGCTCGATTGAGTACGCGGCAAATAATTGGCATTTTTTGTGCGAGCGTTGCGGCTTAATGGATAATTACAATTCCATTGCGGAAAACCACCGCCAGCAGCCGAGCCAATAATTTTAAAAAACATTAAATAATCCAATTAAACATAAATAACATATAAACTATTAAAAAAAATGTTGGCGCGTCCACAATATTTAAGACAAAGCGCCAACATCCATATCACTATAAAATACAAAGCAATCAGCGCTTTGTTGCTACCTGTGCAGGTAAATAACGTGAAATTTCCATACCGGCTGCAACTTGGCACATAGTTGGCTTTGCCCATGCTTTTTTCATAAAAATCTCCTTTTCTGGTGGAAAATATTGATCATCAGCATGAATGCTGCAAATCGCGGCATCTGCCATTCGCAAGGAATATGACAGTTTTTTATTATCGCGTCATTAAAAATATCTCGTTTCAACTTAATTTTACTATTAGTTTTAAAGAGTTATAAAAAGGCGCTATTTTTTAACAATACAAATTATAAAATCATACAATAAATCAGATTTTGTTGCCTTGATAAGACAGCATTAAAAGACATTATTATTCTAGTGCGATGATATAAATCATTATTCGCATGATGACATATGGCGTAAGGAGCAAATATGTATGTTAAATAAGGCCATATTGACGTTTTAGAGATGCTCTTTCAACCTTGGCATCAAATCTACAAAATTGCTTGGCTTTTGTCTGCTATCAAGCTGGCCTTGCAATATGCCTTTCCAAGCATCTTTACAAGCACCAGGTGAGCCAGGCAAACAAAAAACAAAAGTTGCATTAATTAAACCAGCAACAGCTCGTGACTGCACGGTAACACTGCCAATAGTACCAAAAGAAACTATATGGAAAAGGGTTGAAAAACCATCCATTCGCTTATCGAATAAAGGCTCGATTGCTTCGGGAGTAATATCACGGCCTGTAAACCCTGTACCGCCAGTTGTGATGATGATTTGAATGGAATCATCCATCGCCCATTTTGTAACCTGCGCTCTAATATCATCAATTTCATCGCGAACAATTGCCCGCTCTGCCAAAACATGACCAGATTTTTGCAAATTTTCCACTAAGATATCACCAGAGCGGTCATCTAACGGTTTGCGTGTATCAGAAATAGTGAGGACTGCAATAGTAAGGGGCGTAAAGCTTAAGGTTTCATCTATCCAGGTACTCATGTTGAGGCTTTCTAAAATTTAACAACACATATAAATATCGCTTAAATAGCAGTTCTTTCATGAAATGTCTAAATGACACATTCTCATCATCTATCCATCTGTCGCGCCTTAAGCTTAAAATTTCTACCGATTGTAATTTTAATCTTATAATCTATATATTCAAAAGGCATTATAAATGTGTTCATAGAACTGAAAAATCGAGCTAATATAAAACCTCTTATAAAAGACCAAACTTTATGCTAGTGAAGCATTACTTACAATATGTTCGACTCGCATAACCGCCTTGCTACCAATAATTTAAGCTAACTTTGTCTATTGGCTACAAAATTGACAATTCGTAATAAAGGTTAATTTTGGTATAAAAGGCTATTTTAAAATGTCGCACTTCATTGTTTTAAAAATTGAAAAATTGGATTTAAATTGTTTATAATTTCAAACCACAAATTTGATGAAGAATAAAGAAGATGCTGTTTCGCCGTCGTTATCCAGCAAATCTTCGTGAACGAGTGCGCCTATCCGTTTGGCCGCGCCGCTCATTTAACCGTTCTTTTCGTTATTTTGGCAAACGCATTTTGCGTTTCTCGGGTTCACCCCATGCAATTGCATTGGGATTTGCAATTGGTATTTACTCCTCATGCACACCATTTATCGGCTTGCATATTTTTATTGCTATAATTTTTGCATGGATATTAAAAGCTAATATTCCAGCCGCAGCTATTGGTACAGCCTTTGCAACACCTTTTATTCCTGCTTTTTTTGCGTCAACCTATGCTGTAGGACGCATGGTAATGCAAGCAAGCGGCAATGATGTTGCACTGTCTTTTGAAGAATTTTCACACCATTTAAGAACATGGAATTTCATCGAATTATGGGATGTTTTTATCCAGCTTTTGGTAGGCTCGGCATTAATTGGTGCTATTTGTGCAACAATAAGTTATACTGCGGTTTATTGGCTAACATTTCGTTTCCGTAAAAGACAAGCAGAGCGCCGTGCTGATAAAATACGTGCAAAGCAAATGACAGGCTTTGACGAGATAAAGGCGTTTCCAGAGGATTACTTGCCATGATTATCGGTATCGGGAATGATATTATTGACATAAGACGGGTGGAAAAAGTTTTAGAACGCCATGGACAGCGTTTTATAAACCGTGTTTTCACCGATATTGAGCAGAAAAAATCTGAAGGGCGTAAACAACGCATTGCATCATATGCCAAGCGCTTTGCCGCCAAGGAAGCCTGCGCCAAAGCCCTTGGCACTGGCATATCACGCGGAGTGTGGTGGAAAGACATGGGTGTTATTAACCTGCCATCTGGTAAGCCAACAATTAACTTAACTGGAAATGCAACAAATTTTTTACAAAAACTTCTACCAGCTGGCCATGAAGCAGTGATACACCTTACTATAACCGATGACTTTCCTTGGGCTCAAGCATTTGTAATAATTGAGGCGGTTCCTTCGACTGATAGCAATATAAAAAGTTAAAAAAATTTATAACTTTTTTAACTTAATTTACTCTGCATTACATGCTAAACCAACAAAAATAACATTAGTTGAAAATAAAATTATTTTATTAAAAATCATGTGTGATTGACAGCTAAGCATTCGACTTTTTCAAGGTATATGAAATGCTTTATTGGTATAAACAAGAGCGGATAGGCGAGATATGACGCAAAAACAAGTGCCGGTAAATCCAGATAAAAAAGCATCTGGCGGCTTTTTTGAAATTTTAAGTATTGTGGTGCAAGCTGTTCTAATAGCTCTTGTCATCAGAACATTCTTGTTTCAACCATTTACCATTCCATCTGGCTCCATGCGCCCAACGCTGCTTGTTGGGGACTATCTCTTTGTTTCTAAATATTCCTATGGATATTCCAAATATTCACTGCCATTTTCCCCCAATCTTTTTTCTGGGCGTATTTGGGGTAGTGAACCAAAGCGCGGTGACGTATTGGTATTTCGTCTTCCTAGCAATACATCATATGATTATATCAAGCGCGTTGTTGGTTTACCCGGCGACCGCATTCAAGTGTTAAATGGCCAACTAATTATCAATGGAAAACCAGTCGAGCGCACAAAAATTGGTGAAACAACCGATGTTGATGTGATTGGTGATATGCCTAACACGGCTTTTAAAGAAAGTCATTTATACGACCCTAACTCGGATCTACCAGTAAGCGTTTATCGCGAGAAAATGGACAATGGTGTTCAATATAATACGTTTGATCTGGGCTCTCCTTATTGGCGCGATACGGATAGAGTATTTACCATCCAACCTGGACATTATTTTATGATGGGTGATAATCGTAATAACTCAGAAGATAGCCGCTTTTCAGTAGGACAAGTGCCATATGAAAATCTTGTAGGGCGGGCAAATATTATCTTCTTCTCTATTGGTAATGGTGCATCAGCATGGCAAATTTGGAATTGGCCATTTGATGTGCGCTGGAGCCGAATGTTTAGCTTTGTTCAAACAATAAAGAATGTGCCTACGGGTCAAAAATAGGTGCATTTTCGGATAACCAAAATGAATAAAAAAGAAATTGCTGCCCTAGAGGCAGCTACTGGACATAAATTTACTGATATGGAGCGCTTAACCAAGGCGCTCACCCATTCCAGTGTACAAAGCAGTGAAATTGGCAATTACGAGCTTAGAGTTTTTGGGCGATCGCGTTTTAGGACTTGTTATTGCAGAAATGCTCTGTCAAACTTTTCCCAAAGCAGTTGAGGGAGAATTGTCAGTGCGGTTAAACTCGCTGGTTAACGCCGAAACCTGCTGTGAAATTGCCTTTGAGCTTAACCTACCCGATATTATCCATATGGGGGCAGAGATGAAAGTGCTTGAGGGCCGCCGCCTTACCAATATGTATGCCGATGTGGTAGAAGCTTTGATTGCAAGTATTTATCTTGATGGTGGTCTTGACAGCGTACGGATTTTCGTTGACCGTTATTGGGGTGAGCGCATGCGCCAAAGCGAAACGCAAAGACGCGATGCCAAAACCGAATTGCAAGAATGGGCGCACCAACAAAATGGTGCGCAACCCCTTTACCGTGTATTAAAGCGTAAAGGGCCTGACCACGATCCTATATTTGAGGTAGAAGTACGTATATCAGGCTTTGCACCAGCAAGTGGCAAGGGTGGCTCGAAACGATTAGCGGAACGAGCAGCAGCTGAAAGCTTATTATGCCGTGAAGGCGTGTGGACCAATAAAAACGATGAAGAATAGAGTAAAAAATGGATAATATGGATAAGGGCGTGACACGTTCGGGGTTTATCGCCTTAGTTGGTGCGCCAAATGCAGGAAAATCGACACTTTTAAACCAGCTTGTCGGAACAAAGGTTTCAATTGTTACCCATAAGGTGCAAACAACCCGTGCTATGGTGCGCGGCATTGTTATCCATAATAATGCACAAATTGTTTTTATTGATACGCCAGGTATTTTTAAACCCAAAAAACGCTTAGATCGTGCAATGGTAACCACCGCTTGGGGCGGCGCCAAAGACGCTGACATGACCTTTGTTTTAATTGACGCGCAAGCGGGTCTTAATGAAAACAATGAAGCTTTAATTGATAGTCTTGTAAATTTTCATCGCCCAAAAATTCTAATTCTCAATAAAGTTGATTGTGTACCGCCGCCAAGATTGTTGGAGCTAACCGCACAAATTAATGAACGGGTAAAATTTGAACGTACTTTCATGATTTCAGCGCTTAAAGGCTATGGCTGTAAGGATATTTTGAATTATTTAGCAGAATCTTTGCCCGAGGGTCCTTGGTATTATCCTGAAGATCAAATTTCAGATATGCCAATGCGTCAACTTGCGGCTGAAATTACCCGCGAAAAGCTATATTTGCGCCTACATGACGAGATCCCTTATTCTTCCACCGTTGAAACTGAACGCTGGGAAGAGCGCAAGGACGGCTCGGTAAAAATCGAGCAGGTTATCTTTGTTGAGCGTGAAAGCCAAAAGAAAATTGTGCTTGGCGCAAAGGGGGAAACCATCAAATCCATCGGCCAGTCGGCACGCAAGGAAATTGGACAAATTTTAGAACAAAATGTCCATCTTTTCCTTTTTGTTAAGGTGCGTGAAAATTGGGGTGATGATCCTGAACGTTACCGCGAAATGGGTCTTGATTTTTCAAAATAATAAAGGCTCGTTAGTTGGAAAATCATTTTCAAATCTTTATATATTGGAATAAAGGGGCGTGATGTTAATTACGCCTTTTTTATATAAAATCTAGCTTGATATTTTTTAAAAGCTTCAAGATTAGCAAGATCAAAGTCGCAATGACGAAAGTTAAATGACCAATGGAATGGCATGACGAAGCAATTATTTTGGGCTTGCGTCAACATGGTGAAACCAGCGCCATTGTTGAAGTCATGACACCGCATCATGGTCGCCATTTGGGTGTGGTTAAAGGCGGCCGCTCC
Source organism: Bartonella sp. HY038 (assembly GCF_014117425.1). Lineage (NCBI taxonomy): Bacteria > Pseudomonadati > Pseudomonadota > Alphaproteobacteria > Hyphomicrobiales > Bartonellaceae > Bartonella > Bartonella sp. HY038. The sequence goes on along the minus strand of NZ_CP059725.1, from coordinate 861,282 downwards.
AAACGTATGCAGCCAATGCTACAACCGGGCAATAAAGTACGCGTGCAATGGTGGGCGCGCCTTAATGAGCATATGGGTAGTTTTCGGATAGAAACATTGGATTTTTCCGCTGCTCGTTTAATTGATTTGCCGCTTGCCCTTTATGGCTTACAAACTGTGTCTTCACATTTACGGCTTTTGCCCGAACGCGATCCCCATGCCGGTCTTTATGAAGCCTTGCAACTTCTATTATCCTATGCTGATGATCCCTTAATGCTCGCTGAAATATTATTGCGTTTTGAGTTGCGCTTACTTGAAGACGTTGGCTTCGGGCTTGATCTTTTATCCTGTGCAGCTACCGGACAAAAAGAAGATCTCATTTATGTATCCCCCAAATCTGCGCGCGCTGTTTGCCGCGAGGCAGGCTTACCATGGCATGATAAACTGCTGCTTTTACCAGATTTTTTATGCTCCTTGCAAAAGCGTCCTTCACAATTAGCCGATTTCAAAAGTGGTTTTGCTTTAACTGGCTTTTTTTTAACCCGTCATGTTTGGGAACCACGCAGCATAGCACCGCCAATTGTGCGCGAAAAATTCCAAACCCATTTGCACCGTTTTTTCGAAAAATAAAGTATTACCAAGGCTTGAACGCATTTAACTGATGAATACAGTACTAAATGCGCCATAATTTTAATTTCTAGAACAAAGTACAAATATGCAAATTATTACAACAATCATGCAATTACGCGAAATCTTACAACAAAATCGCAATGCATTTCAAACTATCGGCTTAGTGCCAACAATGGGTGCACTGCATATTGGCCACCTAACCCTTGCGCGGCAATCGCTCGCACAATGCGATAAAACTGTTGTGTCAATTTTTGTTAATCCCAAACAGTTTGGGCCGGAAGAAGATTTTGATGCCTATCCTCGTGATTTGGCCAAGGACGCAACTTTACTCGAGGCAGAAGGCGTTGATTATTGCTTTGCACCAAGTGTTGAGGAAATGTGGCCAAGTGGCAATTGCAGCCATGTGGAGGTGGAAGGATTATCTGATATGCTTATGGGAGCTTTGCGCCCTTTGCATTTTCGCGGTGTAACCACTGTAGTTGCTAAATTATTTAACATTATCCAACCCGATTATGCTTATTTTGGTGAAAAGGATTATCAACAAATCACCATCATCAAACGCATGGTGCGAGATCTTGCTTTTCCAGTTAAAATTATCGGCGTTCCTACCTTGCGTGATAGCGATATGGTGGCAAGTTCGTCACGCAATACATTATTAACCCCAGAAGACCGTATTGCCGCAGCTATCATCCCACAATCTTGGCAAGCGGCTGATATGGCCTTTAAAAATGGCGAGCGTAGTGCCCAAAAGCTTAAAGAAATAACCCGTGATATATTGGAAAGGGAACCACGTGGTATCATTGAAGCGATTGATTTACGCGATTGCGAATCGTTAAGTGATGTTGAAGGGAATGTGACTGGTGCAGCTGTTTTGTTGCTAACCGTTCGTTTCGGATCAGTGCGCCTCATTGATCAAAATATCCTCACCCTATAGCGTGTTTTTTTGTCGCATTGCTTAAGTGTGTTTATTTCGCTTAAAGAGAGATAGGGCTGACAAGCTTGATTTAAGTTGAATTTTAAGACTTGCCATTTTTATTATGGCAAAAGCTGGCAAGGAATAAAAGGCTGCCTATTAACAGCACACCAAAGCCGAGATTTAATATGAAACAGCAGCACCATTTTTTGCTATCTATGGTGCTAGTGCTGTCGGTTTTATTGCAAGCTATTTTTATGGCCTACGGAGCACTTGGTCATAGAAGCCAACTTGATCGCCTAGAGTTTTTGGCAACCAGCATTTGCAGCCAAGATATAGACAAAAATACAGCAACGCATATTCATTCGCCACAAAGTCATAAACAGCAAAGTCAATCTGATCATTGTTTGCAGGGCTGCTTTTTATGTGCATTTTGCCTAAGCTATCAAACTGTCAAAGGCAGTTGCGCCCATGACAACATTGATGGCCATCTCATTACATGGCTGCCTATTACAGCAAATAGCGTAGAAATACATTATGCCAGCAATCAAGCCCGTGCACCGCCCGTCTTCATAAATATAAGCACTTAAATTAAATAAACTATTTATGGAGAATATAATGACATTTTTATGTAAGGCTAGCGCCAACAAAACCACGCTATTTAGTAGCATTGCTGCAATTATTTTAGGCCTTTTTACAATTGTATCGGCGCAAGCACATGAATACAAAGCTGGTAATCTTGAAATAATCCATCCATGGTCACGCGCTACAGTACCAACGGCCAAGGTTGCAGGTGGTTATTTTAAAATTATCAATAAGGGTGATGTTGCAGATAAGCTAGTTAAAGTAACCGCAGACCTATCTGATGATGTGCAAATTCATGAAATGGCTATGGTAGATGGCGTTATGAAAATGCGCCATTTAACTGATGGAATTGATATCCCAATTGGCGGCGATATTGAGTTTAAGCCTGGCAGCTATCATATCATGTTCATGGATTTAAAAAATGGTTTGAAAGAAGGCGAAAAATTTAAAGGCAAACTCTATTTTGAAAAAGCTGGTGAAGTGGAAGTCGATTTTAAAGTGGAAGCAATGGACACGAAAAGCATGAACCACGATCACCCTACCCCAAATAACGATCAGACTGAACAAGCTCACGATAACAAGCATTAATAATTTTTGCTTTTATCACCTTGTAAAAACGCGCCAATGGAAAAATCCATTCGGCGCGTTTTTTCATAATAGGTCTATTTATTCCCGCACAATATTTTTTGAAATTTCATTTAATTCAGCTTCAGAAAATGAAATATTGCTGACTTCACCTGTATCAGCATTAATTTTTTGTGCAATTAATGCAACGGCTGGCTGTAGATAATTAAAATGATCAGCATTGGGAACTTTATTAATGAAGAATGGAATTTGTTTGTTTTGGGCATAACGCGCCACTTCTTCAAATTCTTCCCACCAGCCTTCGCTGCCTTCAAAATAAAAAGTTGGTGACTTTATATCATTTATAAACAGACGCGGCGAGCGAATGGCCAAGGCTTCATCTGTTTTAACAAATGGCAAGCCAACACTGATGCGGCCATATTGTAAGCGTAGTTTCAAGTCTGGAATGCCGCCCAATGAGAATGCTGCACGAAAACCATCAATATATTCGCTACCAAGCAAAGTATTTGTACCGCCAGTACTGTGGCCGATAAGATAGATACGATCTGTATCGACATAGGGTTGGCTTTTTAAATAATCAAGCGCTGATTGCAGATCATCCAATTCACCCATAAACATTTCAAATTTTCCAGGATTATGATTTTCGCCGCGAAATGATGGTACCATCATAATAATGCCAGCATCGCGCAAGCCTTTACCACTTTGATCATTGCTTGCTTCAATATCTTCCCAGAAAAAATCACCAATACCACCATAGCCACCATGCAACCAAATAGCTGCGGGATGTTTTTTACCATCCTTAGGATCAGGACTAAGAAAAGCGGCAAGATTACCATCTTTAGCAGGATAATTAATTAGATTAAAAATATCTGCTGGAGGCGTGCCAGTATCTTCTGGTTGAAACACTTTTTTATAAGTTGTTGCAGGATAATTCTTATGAGCATCACGCAAACTAACTGGTGATAATTTATAAGACAAATGATCTGCCGAGACAATCTGGGTTACATAATCCAACCCTTGATTTAAAAATGGTATTTCATCGCGTGTTGGCAATGAGTAATCGCCATGAGCTATTTTTTGCCCATAAGCAGCACCATAAATGGCAGCACAAATTACCAAGATTATAGAAAATATTTTTTTTATAATTTTCATAAAAAAATCCCTCAAGTTTAAAGCTTGAGAGATTTTTAATAGCTTATTTTATATGATGCAATAGATAGGCTAATTACATTACAATATTATTAGAATATCAACAAAACGGCCTATTTTATTGTAAACTCGATTTAATAATTTACAACTAATCCAGTTTATATTTTATTAGTTCATGCGTTGCGCATTTTTTAAGCAATAACCAATTTGCTAAAATCAGCAAGTTGCGCGGTTAATTTTTGAATGCACTCAAGCAAGGCAAGGCGATTAGCGCGAATGGCAGTGTTTTCATCATTGACCAAAACATCGTCAAAGAACGCATCAACTGGCGCACGGAGTTGAGCAAGACTTGCCAAAGACATGGCATAGTTATTCTCACTCATGAAGCGGGCAACCTCTTGTTCACATTTTTGCACCGCTTGATAAAGTGCTTTTTCTTGGCTCTCAATCAACAAGCTTGGGTCCACATGATCGGCAATTTGAGTATTCTTTTTCTTTTCAGCTTCAAGAATATTAACAGCACGCTTAGTACCTGCTAGCAAATTGCCACCGTCATCAGTATTGATAAAGACGATAAGCGATTCAATACGGCGTGCAACCTGTAATAAGTCATCAGCAAGTGGAGTTAACACCGCATCAATTGCGTCATAACGTGCGCCTTCATCCTTGATATGGACTTTAAAACGCTCATGCATGAAGCTATGTAGATCAACAATGATTGGCTCAATTTTGGCATTTAAATCTTGGGTGATGCGATCTTCTTCCATGCGCAACGCATTGTCAAAGTCTTGGTTACCATCAATCTCACCAGATTTTTCGCTGCGCAAATTGGCTTCATAGGCAAAAAGAGCATTTTCAATATGGGAGCGCATATGCAAGTTAAAAGCAAAGCGTAGCAAAGGTAACAGATTGATTTGCTTTTCTTTAGCTAAAACTAAACGGATCACACCAATTGCTGCACGACGCAATGAATATGGATCTTTTGAGCCTGTTGGCTTTTCATCAATGAACCAAAAACCGCAAAGCGTGTCAATTTTGTCAGCAAGCGCTACCGCAATAGATATAAGCGAGTGGGGAACGCTATCTGTTGGACCAATCGGTTTGTAATGTTCTTCAATAGCGCGGGCAACTTCTTCGCTCTCACCTTGCAAGGTTGCATATTTACGCCCCATAACGCCTTGTAATTCTGGAAATTCGCCCACGGCTTCGGTTTGCAAATCTGCTTTCGCTAGCAAAGCAGCCCGGCGAGCGGTTTGCGGATCAGCCGACAATAATGGTGCTATTTCCTGCGCAAGCGCGGCAATGCGCGTAACACGGTTGCCTTGCGTGCCAAGTTTTGCATGGAAAGTCACATGTAAATGGTCAAGACGCGCCATTCTTTGATCTAGCGGCTTTTGAAGGTCGAGCCCTAAGCGGTTGGCTGATAAACTAAGCTTATTTAAATCTGGCAAATCAGCTTGATCCGTGTGCCAGAAATAAAGCGCATCGGAAAGGCGAGCGCGCACAACACGTGCATTGCCCTTAACGATTTCTTGGCCATTATCACTCGCTTCAATATTGGACACAAGAATAAAATGGTTAGACAAAGCTTCCGTTTCGCCGCGAGGGCGGGTCACAAAGCATTTTTGATTGGTACGGATAGTAAGGCGAACAATCTCTGGCGGAATAGCCAAAAATTCAGGCTCAAACTCACTCATCAAAACAACTGGCCACTCAACAAGACCTGCAACCTCATCAGCAAGTTGCTCATCTTCAACTAGCTCAAGCCCCTTAGCAAAGCAAAGATTACGAGCATCTGCCAAAACAATTTCGCGGCGGCGCTCGGCATCAAGAATAACCTTGGCATTTTCAAGCTTGGTGACGTAATCTTCAAAGCGGCGCACAGTGATGGGCTCACCGTCACTTAAGAAACGGTGGCCATAGGTAAAGTTGCTACTTTTAATACCATCAACTTCAAAATCGACTATTTCTGTTTCGCCAATTTCAGGGCCAAACAAACAAATAATCGAATGTAAAGGCCGCACCCAACGCAAATTGCCATTACCCCAACGCATAGATTTGGGCCAAGGGAAATTGCGAATAATATCAGGCATTATTTCAGCAATAATATCTTCGGCCTTGCGGCCGGGCTTGTTGATTTTGGCAACATAAAAATCGCCTTTTTTAGGGTCATTAACAATTTCCGCCTGTGAAATATCATCAAGACCGCTGGAACGTAAAAAGCCAGCAATGGCGGCCTCTGGTGCTTTAACCGATGGACCTTTACGCTCTTCAGCAATATCTCGTGATTTTGCGGTAAGGCCGCGCAAATCCAAAGCAAGGCGGCGCGGCGTATAATATTCACGCGCGGCTTCATAGGTAAGACCCGCATCAACCAAACGGTCAGTCACCATTTTTTTCAAATCTGCTGCTGCTTTTTTTTGCATGCGCGCAGGAATTTCTTCAGAAAATAATTCAATTAATAAGTCGGGCATTATAGATCTCCACGATTATAATTGGCGCCACCAGCTTCGGTTTGCAAAAATGCTTCGCCGCACCGGCGAGCAAGATCACGTACACGCAAAATATAGCTTTGTCGCTCGGTTACAGAAATAACTCCGCGCGCCTGTAAGAGATTAAAAATATGGCTGGCTTTGATACATTGATCATAGGCTGGGAAAACACAACGATGTAAACCGCCCTCTTCCAAAGGCTTACCGGCGTCAAGAATAGCCGCGCATTCCTTTTCGGCATCAATAAAATGGCGATGCAATATTTCAGTATCGGCTATTTCAAAATTAAACTTTGAAAACTCTCTTTCCGATTGCAAGAATACATCACCATAAGTGATTTTCTCATCGCCTTCACGACCATTAAAATTAAGGTCATAAACATTTTCAACCCCTTGCAGATACATAGCAAGACGCTCTAAACCATAGGTGAGCTCGCCTGAAACCGGCGAACACTCAACGCCACATACTTGCTGAAAGTAAGTAAATTGCGATACTTCCATGCCATCGCACCAGCATTCCCAACCAAGTCCCCAAGCGCCAAGCGTTGGGCTTTCCCAATCATCCTCGGCAAAGCGCACATCATGCAAATTGGTGTTAAGACCAATAGCATTTAGGGAACCAAGATATAGCTCTTGCAAATCTGGTGGTGATGGCTTTAACAAAACCTGAAATTGATAATAATGCTGTAAGCGGTTGGGATTTTCGCCATAGCGCCCATCGGTTGGGCGGCGTGATGGCTGTACATAAGCAGCTTTCCAAGGGCGCGGTCCTAAAGAGCGCAAGGTTGTCGCTGGATGAAATGTTCCAGCGCCGACTTCCATGTCATAGGGTTGCATAATGGCACAGCCATATTTTGCCCAATAGTTTTGGAGCGTTAAGATAAGTCCCTGAAAGGACCGGCTTGGATCAAGATAATTTTGATCCTGATGACTTGGTTCAAGACTTTTGGGCAGGCTCACAACAAAACCCCTTTTAAAAACTGCTATAAAATTCGCCTTAATGTTTTTGGCATAATGCAATTATAGAAGCAATACAATATCAAAGACAAATGGGACTTTAGATATTTCAAAAAAGAGCGATTACGAAACAAAAAAGCCCCTTATTTTGAAAATAAGAGGCTTTATATTCTGTAATTATTTTTTTTGCCCATCTCAATCTATTAAATTGAACAAAAGCAAATTTGCCGGCAACTATTCAGCTGCATCAGGTTTAGAAGGCTCTTGAGAAGGCGCATCTTCGCCTTGGCTTTGAGCCGGCGCGGTACCTTTCGTTGAGGTTGCATCTGTTGGCTCATCTTTTGGCTTATCGCTGGACGCATGTTCTTCATCGGGCTTTTCATTAATGCTACCATCAGCCTTTAAGCCGTGCTTTAATTTTTGTTCAACTTTTTTTAGCTCATCTGGCTCAATCTTACTATTATCGGCCGCATGGTGCCATTGGAAGGTTGCTTCAAGCTTGCGCCCAGCCATCCAATAGGCATCCCCCAAATGGTCATTAATTGCTGAATCTTCCGGACGCAATTTTACTGCGCGTTCTAACTCACGCACAGCATCATCAAAGCGACCAAGCTTATAATAAGCCCAGCCAAGAGAATCAATAATTGCACCGTCTTGCGGGCGCAACTCAGCCGCTTTTTTGAGCATTTTTAAAGCTTCTTCAAGCTTCATATCACGATCAACAAGCGAATAGCCAAGATAGTTTAACACTTGTGGCTGATTGGGTTGCAATTCCAATGCTTTATTAAAATCCAGTTCAGCCTTATCCCAAAGCTTTAAACGTTCATAGGCAATAGCACGTTGATAAAATAATGGCCAGTTTTCGGGGCGTGTTGTGGTGAGCTGATTTAAATATCGATCCAATATTTGCACAGTATTGGCAAAATCTTCCTTTTGCATATAAATGCTAGCAAGACCAGTATAGACCCGTTCATCTGCACCAAACTGTTTGACCAAACTATTTAAAAGCTCAACAGCTTTATCTTCCTGTCCTGAATCGGCAAGATTTAACGCTAAGCGTAATTGGCTATCGCGATAATAAGGCGAGCCTTGCTTAATCTGCCCATAATATTCAATGGCCTTTTTATGATCCTCGGTCTTCGCAGATAAGTCACCAAGTTGAAATAATGTTGCTTCACTATTAGGACGCATAGCGAGTGAAATTTGTAAGTAAAGAGCTGCTACATTTTCAGCATTAGCGCGGTTAAGCGCAGTGCCAATATTATAAATAATTTCACTTGCACCATCACTAGCAGACTGGACAATAACTGTAGGCTGCTGACCATTTTGTGCCGCTATACGCATATTAGTAAGCGTATCACGGCCAGATAATAGTTTTTCACCATTAGATAAGGTTTCAATCGCACCTCGTATATTTTTATTGCGCCATTGAAAATTAGCATAGGCAATAATAACCCGCTCATAAGTATCTGGAAAGGCAGCACCGCTTTCCTGATCCTTTAATGCAGCAGCAAATGCCTTTTCAGCTTCAACCTTTTGCCCGTTTAAACTATACATTAAAGCCAAATGGTAATTTTTGAAAAAAGGAAACCATTCTTGTCCTTGAAACCCAACAATATCATTAATTGCAGCGCGGCGCTGACCTTGACCAAATTTTGCCCAAGCAACAAAAGTGCCACAAGTAATGGTATCAAGCGAATCAGGATTTGAATATTTCATCACACTAATTGCTTGCTTAAAATGTTTGCGGTTCATAGCATCAGCCGCAATAACTGGCTTTGTAAAACGTTCTAATTCTTTATTATTGCGCAATAAAATAGCAATAGGAACAGCTTCATTAAATTTACCATTTGCCATCAAGGTGAGGAATAAATCGCGTTGCACCATTACACTATTACGATCAAAATCAAGCGCTTGATTTAGATAGCTAATGGCAATATCCGGCTGACGGTCACTTATTGCAATGCGCCCGGCCAAATAAGCACCAGAAAAAGATCTTGCAGGGGGAAGCTGCGTTGCTGCCAAAGCAGGAAGTGAAAGGCTAGACAAGAATGCACTAACTAAAACCGCCTTATAGGAGCGAGAAAGGATGTTACGCCGCATAGAATTTTCCCTGTTTCCCAATATTGATAATTAAAGCATTATCAATTTTTAAACTGCTGCCAAATATACAAACTCAAATATTCAACTATGCAAATAAAAACTTATCAAAAAGATAATTAAATTTGCCATTTTGAACTATTTTATTCAAATCAATTTCATCAAGGCTAACTAAAATGGGTTGAATTTACGAAACAAAATCCCAAAATTCACAAATATTGCTGTTCGCCTTTTCATTTACGTTTAAAATCGAATACGCGAACAATTTAATCAATAATAAAGACCAAGTTCCATTAACCATATCAAAATCATATAAGCTATCATTAAGTAATGATTAAGCCCTTTTAACGGCAAATATTAATTAACCCGCGATATACAAAAATCGATCACTTCAATCAAAGCTTGACGTTCGCTATTTTCAGCTATGGTTTCAAGATCCTGCCTTGCTTTTTCACCCAATTCGCGGGCTTTAACGATAGTATCGTGCAAACTGTCATGCTTTTTCATAAGTAGGATTGCTTTTTCAAGGGATTTATCATCATTTGCCCCCTCTTCCATTGCAGTTTTCCAAAACTGCTTTTCTTCCGCATTACCACGAGCATAGCTTAAAATGACAGGCAAAGTAATTTTTCCTTCACGGAAATCATCACCAACATTTTTTCCAAGATCTTTAGAGTTGCCACCATAATCAAGCGCATCATCAATCAATTGGAAAGCAAGACCTAGATTAGTACCATAAGAGGCAAGCACTCTGCGGCAATTATCGTCTTGGCCAGCAATAATCGGCCCCACTTCGGCAGCTGCAGAAAAAAGCGCTGCAGTCTTGGCATTGATAACCGCAAGATATTCATTTTCCGTGGTACCAATATGCTTTGCCGCCGCAAGCTGCATGACTTCACCTTCTGCAATGACAGCAGCGGCTTGCGCAAGAACATCCAATGCCGGCAATGAACCAACATCAACCATCATCTTAAAAGCTTGTCCTAAAAGAAAATCACCAACAAGCACACTTGCCTGATTGCCCCAAATCATTCGAGCTGTAGATTTACCACGGCGCAAATCACTTTCATCAACCACATCATCATGAAGAAGTGTTGCCGTGTGCATAAATTCAACTGCGGTTGCCAAAGCCACATGATGGTTACCTTCATAACCAAACATACGAGCACTTGCCAAGGTAATCATAGGCCGCAATCTTTTACCACCTGAAGAAATCAAATGATTAGCAACTTCGGGAATCATTTCAACATCTGAACCAGCTTTCGATAGAATAAGCTGATTAACTGCTTCCATATCGGAGCGAGTAAGGTCGATAAGCGGCTGAATAGAAGCTTGCATGTTATTTTTCCCGGTTGACGCCAATTGGCACTTTAGCCAAGCATATTTTGCGCCACCATAAGGGAGGCTTTGGACTTGCTCAAGCGCGAAATAGCTATTTCTGCATTTATTAAATTATTTTTTTGAAAAAAAGCAGATAAATTTCGCCATTTTCCTTTGCAAGACGTAAATTTCATGTAATTATTTGGCATGATAGAAATTATACGCACCAATGATGCAGTTATTATATCGGCTATCGAAGTTTTATTAAAAGAAGCTGGTATTTATTACATGGTTACAGACACCCATATGAGCGTGTTGGAAGGATCGCTTGGCTTTCTCCAAAAACGCATATTGGTGGAATTAGATCAGGTGCAAGAAGCTCGTCAATTAATTATCGATGCTGATCTTGGCAATGAATTACGCAATTAAACGAACCAGATAATTAAATATAGTGAATGACGCAGTGCAATATTTTTTGCAATGAGGTCAAAACATAATTAATTTAATCGTGACAACACATAAATCAATTGAACACTAGCCAATTGCACATCAACCACCTGAATATAAATACCTGCATTTTATTAAAGCAAGAATTGCATCTGAAATACTATCCCCTAAAAACAAATCTTCTAAATTTTAAATTAGCTATCGTTTTAAGATATATAAGCGCCTATAATTAAAGCTTTTTCTCCTGTTTTATCTATAACCCCCACCAGTTGCTGTCTCTCTTATGGCGAGGCAGCACAATTATTTTAAACAATAGTGGTTAACTTGCTTTTTGTTCCTCTAACTGCAGGAATATGGTTTTTGAGGGAAATAAGTGCGATAAATACGCCAAACATCGCAAATCCTAGCAGCCAGATATAACTCGTAAGCCCAGCAATAAATCCACCACAAATACCTGCTAAAATAGCGCCACAACGCCCAAAAGCAGCAGCGGTTGCAGTTCCGGTGGCACGCATTTGAGTTGGATATAAAAATGCTGCCAAAGCATAAAGTGGTGACTGAACAGCATTAACAAAAAAGCCATGAACAGTTAATAAAATTAACAATAAGCTGATATGCTCGCTAACATTAAACAACAAAAGGGCAAGTATCGACAGCGCGCCACCAATAGCGCAGGTTCCAAGCGCCTTGAATGATCCGAAACGGGAAATAGCAAAAGCGCAAAGCAGCGATCCGATAATACCGCCAATATTATAAGCAGTGAGACCATCACCTGCTATGCTTGCATCTATATTATGAGAGGCGAGAATAGCTGGTAACCAACCAAAAACCGAATATACCGCACTCATACAGAAGAAAAACGCAAACCAGATAGCAACTGTATTACGCGCAAACCCATGTGATAATAAAGCACCAAAACTGGTTTTTGCTAATGGTGAACCAGCGTCATTTTTTTCAACAAATTCGACATCGTAAACTGTTGGCCGCTTTAATCTTAATAAGAGTTTTTGAAGCTCTTGCCAACGCACTTTATGGCGAGCCATATATTTAGGTGACTCTGGCAACGTAAACCAAAGAAGAATCAATAAGACAAGCGGCAAGAAGCCACCAATAAAAAAGGTCTTTTGCCAGCCCAGTTCAACAAGAACGAGCTTGGAATAAAAACCTGCAAGCATACCGCCAAGTGGCACACAAACTATAGAAGCGGTAATAATCATCGTACGATAACGCAGTGGCGAAAACTCAGCCGACAAAGTTGTACAAACAGGTAGAGCACCACCAATGCCAATGCCAGCAAAAAAGCGAAATATCATCACATGATGAACATTGCCTGCTAGACCTATAAGCATAGTGGAAAGACCACATAGTGTTAATGTTATCAAAATAAGGCGGCGGCGACCAATTTTATCGGCTAAATAGCCAGCAACAAGACTACCTATAACCATGCCAACCGAGCTTGCAACAACAGCAAAAGTAAACACACTGCGCTCGCTATACCCCCAATCTTTCATCATTGTTGGGATGGCATAGGCAAGTAGCTGACTATCAAAACCATCAAGAATAATTGCAAGAGCAATAATAACCACAATAAAAATCTGCAATGGTGTAAAGGATCCATTATCAAGAATTTCACCAATATCAACCTGTTTGCTACGGCTCAATTGTACCTGTAAGCTTTTATCACTCACCATTTATTTCCTCACTCCCATGCCATTGATATTCTATCAATAATGCCCCATTGCCATTTGCGAAGCACAGTCTTGCAATGGAAGCACAAGAATAACAACAGCGAACGAGAATTATTTAAAACTATTCCACAATCTAAAACCCGCTCAATATTGCGCACCAATTAAGCGACATTATTTGCCGGATAAGTTAAATTACAATAATCTATTGCCACATATTCATTGACTAAATCGACTTAATCATTACAAATTTGAAACAAAGTAAGTAATAGAATTAATTATTGAAAAGATTTAATTATAAAGGGTGTCCGATGGGATTTGTTGAAGCAGTTCGCAGTGCATTCATCACGAAATATGCAACATTTAGCGGGCGCGCTTGCCGATCAGAATTTTGGTGGTTTAGACTGGCAAATTTAATCGCATATTATATCGCCACTCAAGCTTCAAAAGCTTTTATACTGCATTTTACAAGTTCATCATCATTTACTGGTTCGCAAAACCGCATTGCTCTTAGTATCATTATAGCTTTTATTATTGAGATAATACTATTTACTCCATTTTTAGCTGCAGCGTCTCGTCGCCTCCATGATCGCAATATATCATCAATATGGGCAAGCCCCTTCATCATAACAATGTTAATTCCTTATTTTCTAATTTTTTTAGTCATAAATAGGATTATTTACAACGATGACATGTATATCTTACTGGGACTTAATATCATTTTGCAGCTTCTTTTACACATTCCATTTTTATTCAAAGGCACAGATGGCTTGAATCAATATGGACCCAACCCGCTTAGTAAAGACGTTGATACGGATGTTTTTTCGTGAAATTTCTATATAGACTAACTACATAAATCACTATCAAATCAGGTGATAAAAAACTTTCACAACAAGCTAATAAAAAGGCTTGAATCCATTCAAGAGATCCAAGCCTTTGATTATTCTATAAATTAAAAAACTATAAAACCTAACCGCGATCACGCAACAATCTTGATTTTTCGCGGTTCCAATCGCGCTTCTTTTCAGTTTCACGCTTATCATGGTTCTTCTTACCACGTGCCACAGCAATCTCTATTTTAACGCGACCACGTAAATTGAAGTAAAGTCGCAATGGCACAACTGTCATACCATCACGCGATACAGCCTGAAAAAGCTTGGACATTTCACGTTTACTGACAAGCAGTTTGCGCAAACGCCTCGGCTCGTGATTAAAGCGATTACCCTGCTTATATTCAGGAATATAAGAATTAATAAGCCAAAATTCACCATTTTCAAAGCTAGCATAGCTTTCCGCAATATTGGCATGATTAGCGCGCAAAGATTTTACTTCAGTGCCGCTAAGCACTAAACCCGCCTCTAATGTATCCAATATCTCAAAATTAAAGCGTGCCTTGCGATTTTCGGCAATGATCTTACGCTCTGGCTTATCTTTTTTTGTCATAAATCCTAAATACTATATTTTTAGCGTTTTACAAGCCCTGCATGGGCAATTGCCGCATCAATTTTGTGGGCAGTTTCAGCTTCGATTGCAACCAAAGGCAAACGCAAATGCGCTTCACAAAGCCCTAATTGATGAGCCGCATATTTAACACCCGTTGGATTTGGCTCAAGAAATAAAGTCTTATGCAATGGCATTAACTTTTCATGAATTTCTCTTGCCTTTTCATAATTACCTATTTGACAAGCTTCTTGAAAGAGAGATGAAAGGCGTGGCGCAATATTGGATGTAACCGAAATACAACCAACACCACCTTGCGCATTAAAACCAAGGGCAGTTGCATCTTCACCCGATAATTGGATAAAACCATCACCGCAAGTCATGCGTTGCTCTGATACACGCTCTACTTTGCCAGTTGCATCCTTTACACCAATAATATTATCAAAATCATTGGCAAGACGTCCCATGGTTTCTGATGTCATATCAATAACCGAGCGACCGGGAATATTATAAATAACAATTGGCAAAATCGTTGCTTTGGCAATAGCGGCAAAATGCGCATAAAGACCACGTTGATTTGGCTTGTTATAATATGGTGTCACAACAAGCGCAGCATCTGCACCCGCAGTCTCAGCAAATTGAACGAGCTCAATGGCTTCAGCCGTACTATTTGAACCAGCACCAGCAATAACAGGCACACGCCCCTTCGTTTGCTCAATTGTTAATTCAACAACACGCTTATGCTCTTCATGGGTTAAAGTGGGCGATTCACCTGTAGTGCCAACCGGCACAAGCCCATGTATACCTTCGGTAATTTGCCACTCCACAAGGTCACGCAACGCTTTTTCATCAACCTCTCCAGTTTCAGAAAATGGCGTAATAAGTGCGGTAATGGCTCCCTTGAGCATGGTAAACTCCGTAAATTAATTTTTAACATTGCTATTATTTTAGCGACTAACTAGCCATATATGTGCGGTAATCAATATATGGATAACCCCATTGGCAATCTAGCCTAATTTTACCAACATAATCCTGTCATTAAAGCATAGCAAGATAAATATAATAAACGCATTTAATTTTCTGATAGAATAAAACTTCTAATAGCAAAAAAGCAAATCTTAGAAACTGTAAGACGTTTAAATAGTCGCTTCCCCGTTATGTAGCAGTCAATTTTTCAAATTACCTATTGATTAGAATTGCTAAAATCACTCAGAATAAAAATCGAAAGATCTTCTTTAGAAACATAATTTTTTGCGCATTTCAAATTGGGTTGGGCTTATTTTTTGAACACCATCGCCACAAAATGTTACCAATGCATCCGGTTTTCCTTTATCAATAATAAGACGAAAATCTTCAATAACACCGCCTGCCCAAAATGAAATATTATATTATAAACGTCCTAGAGCGTTGCTTATACATAATGATGCTGTAGAACATGGTAATTTAAGTGAAACGCTAACTTAGATAAGCAAAAATCCCGAATATAGTGGTAAGTCTATTACTATAGAATAAAAAATTTGCAACACTAGAAAAGTAATTGATAAATCTCATTTTTTGATAGTTGAGAATACTCAGGTAAGACTATTTACTTGTATTGCGCCCATTGAAAGTCATGTTAAGTAGATCAATTGCCCGTCAATGTAGCAATTATCTTGGGGCAAATGGTGTTGATATATATGCTTTTCAAAATAATAGCGGAACAAAGATGACGAATAATAGAAAGACAAGAGCCTTTAAACTAATCTGTGAAACGCGATATAGATATAGTTAATCACTCGTTGTTCAAACATGATATTAAAAGGCCGTGTAGCAAAGTTTAAATTTGACGCATTTAGGCCTTGAGCGCTCTGTCTTTGGGGAAACATATTATCTTCAGTTAATGACTGCAAGGTTAGCAAGTGCTGTTAGAGAGATCTAATTATGGAAGAAAATAAAACAAAATTTTTCTTAAATTTATATGAAACGAATGATTATATTACAAAAGATCAAATTAAATCTTTAAATCTAAATAGGAATGATATTGAAAATATTTTTAATACAGATCCTAAATACGACGATATATTAATGTTTATAAAAAATTTACCATTTGATATTATCGATAAAATTGCTAGGCGAGGAGATGATAGAATAAAATCTATAGTATGCACGAAATGGCCTTTGTTACCTAGCACTTACCAATATTTAATTGAACAGAATGAAAATGTTCGTGCATCATTATGCGGTAATCCTGCTTTACCGCATAAGATGATTGAAAGGTTGTTAAACGATAAATCAGAATTTGTTCGCAACAGAATGACTGAAGTCATAAAATATAGAGAAATTAAAGAACAAAATAAACAACGTCGTTTAAATAATTAAGATAGGACATGGGAAAGTTAGCAACAGAGTGAAAAGGGCGTCAAATCAATATTTGAATAGCCGCATTGGCAATCTAGCCTAATTTTACCAACATTATCCTGTCATTAAAGCATAGCAAGATAAATATAATAAACGCATTTAATTTTCTGATAGAATAAAACTTTTAATAGCAAAAAAGCAAATCTTAGAAACTGTAAGACGTTTAAATAGTTGCTTCCCCTAAGTTATATAGCAGTCAACTTTTCAAATTACCTATTGATTAGGATTGCAAAAATCACTCAGAATAAAAATCGAAAGATTTTCTTTAGGAACATAATTTTTTTTGCGCATTTCAAATTGGGTTGGGCTTATTTTTTGAACACCATCACCACAAAATGTTACAAATGCATCCGGTTTTCCTTTATCAATAATAAGACGAAAATCTTCAATAACACCGCCTGCCCAATTGGCTCCGGAAGTTAAAATATAGTCAATCCCATGATAACCACTATCGTAATTAGCTTTTTCATATTTGTTTAAGGCTGCTATGAAGTTTTTATCTGGGCAATAAGTGTCGTTATTTAAATAATTTTCTTTTATCCAATTTACCGATTGTGGAATGCCAGTAGTTGTACTGGGCGTGTAAGAATGGCGAACCTTAATTTTTTTACCCGCAGGAAAAGTTTGTTGCCAATAAAACGTGACATAAAGCGTAGCTTCAGATGGGAAATCTCCGCTATCCCTCACCACTTTACGGGTGCTTTTTGTTGCGACAGCTTTACCGTCAACAAAACTATGAAAATCTAAATAATTATCGAGATGCTTATCATCAATGTAGGGCCTATTATATTGATCGTCAAAAGGTTCACCATTTGCATCAAATTCAAAAGGAGGCATTGGAAAAGCAACAATAGTCGTAATATCTTTATTACTGCGATTTTCAAATATATAATTCACTTCAATTTTATCAACTGAAATATATAACTCTTCTGATACCATTGCTATATCTTCTAACTTTTGAAGAACAAGCCCACCTGCAGCTAATCCTGCACTACTATCATTAGCCAAAGTTATTTCGCAAGTCATGGCTAAACTAAAGCATAGCAAAAAGCTTTTACCAATATTGCGCCAGCATGTATTGTTTAAAAACTGAATTTGCATAATATCTCCAATATTTTTTAAAATACTGCAGCATTTTTTTAGATAAAAACCATTAAGCACACGACTTTAATCTAGAAAATTAAATTTTATTTCGTTAAATAAAAATAGAAACAAATAAAGACACAAAAATGAATTTCCAAACTTCACTCCTTACATGTTTTATGCTAAAATATGCATCCACCTCTGGCAGAGCATCACGCTCAGAATATTGGTGGTTTGCACTTGTCTTCAATATAATATATTTAATTCTCTTTCTGACATTAACATATTTTATCGAGCCAATGGATCCGCAAAAGCCAATTTATTGGTTAAGCCTACCCTTATTGCTTATCCCTTTTGTTATCTTCTTTATTCCTTTTGCAAGTGTATCCATACGCCGTTTTCACGATATCGGCATGGCTGGTTGGCACTTTTGGTTTGTTATAATTGCGTTACAAATGCCGTATGTCGGTTTGGCCCCGTGGCTTTATTATATTTATCTACTTTGCAAAGAAGGATCACCTGATTCAAATCGCTATGGTAAAAATCCATTTCCTAAAATAGAATATCAAAAAATATTTGAGTGACTTTCCAAAACTTACCCCACATGTGGTAGCGCAAAAACAAATGAAAAATGACTAAAAAGACTATGAGCTGTAAATAGCAAAAGAGCAAATTTAGCAGATATGTGCATTAAACGCCGTAGCTTTTTCCAGCCATGAGAAAATAATTGGGGTAGATTTTCTGCGCTTCCAAATAGGCCTGCTGCAGCGCTTGGGCATTGGGAAATATACCAAAACATGTCGCGCCAGAACCTGACATTGCAGCAAAATCGGCGCCAAGGTCTTGTAATGTATGCAATATGGTTTTCAATGCTGGATATTGATGTAATGCAGGCTGATAAAGATCATTACGCATGGTCTTCAATTTTTCAATCAACCCCTTATATTGCGCCCCTGCACCATCAGTCCAGCTAAACTCTAGATTATTTTTGTTCTCTAACTTGGCAAATATTTGCGGGGTTGAAACTGCCACGCCTGAATTGATTAATAAAATATCCAAAGGAATAAATTCATCAAGCGGCTTTAATATTTCGCCTATACCGGTGGCGATCAGGGGTGAGCGATAGAGCACCCCATGCAAACACATTGGCACATCTGCGCCAAGGCTTTGCACCTTATTGGTTAATAATTGCAATTCAGCTTCTCGATCATCGGCATCGGGTATTAAATTCCAATGTCGGATTAATGCCACCAATGTAGCTGCTGCATCAGAAGAACCGCCACCTATCCCCGATGCAATTGGCAAGTTTTTTTCCAAATGAATGGCAACTGGCGGACAGCGCTCTTGCCCAATAAGATCACGTAAAAAATTGCGCGCTTTAACAACCAGATTATCTGCGCCAAAATCTTCACCGCCACCAAAACGGCCAGAAATAGCAAAACTATCGCTATCTGCCGCTTGTACCTTTATCATGTCGCCATTATTCATGAAAACAACAAGGCTTTGCAACAAATGATAATTATCACTGCGCTGTCCAATGACATGTAGCGACAAATTAAGTTTTGCCGGCGCAATCTCTTCTATAATTTCGTGATGTTGTTCACTCACTAAACTGTCTTTTAAAGCCAAATTTTCATTTAAAGAATATGGAGCCATAACCAATCGATACATTAGATTTACACAGAAAGTACATAATCTGCTTTTTAAAGCATCTACTGGCTATAAGGCTGAGACAGCCAGAAAGCAACCAACATTTGCGATCAAGAGATTAAATCAAAATTGATTAGTTTCTACCCGATATTCACCCGTCTTAGGATCTTGAACCAAAGTGCCTTTGGAGCCATTCTTGCGCTCTTGCTCAGCTCTTTTTACCCGCACAGCAACGCGATTAGATTCACGCTTTAAAACCTTGTAAAAATATACAAGACCAGCCACGACAATTGCCAAAAAGATAAAACGAGACATATTTAAAACCCTTTTCTTCGCAGCATGCAAATTACATTAGCAAACAAGTTAGCCGACTTCCACAATAGAACACATATCCCTAAATAACAGCGCCATACCATAAAAAAAGTGAAATTAGCGCATTTCCGAGCGTGATTTGCCCCTTATCTATTATAATATAGAATTAAATCGAAACGAAAATAGGGCATAGTGCCAATTATTTTTAAAATAAATAATATTTAATATTTTTAATAGCAATCGTCCCAATTTAAAAAATCGAGCAAAACAATATAGAACTAAAAACCTTATTATATTTTAGCATGAAGCTAAGGGTTAAAGAGGGTTGGTTATCTGCTGGTATAAAATAAATTGTTAGCAAAATTGCGTCCTAAAGATCGAACGTATTTGTTACGCAATGCGTTAGGCTCCAGTTGGAAGGAGCCTTATTGCCACGCTGAAGGGCATTTATGTGATGATGTTAGCGCTCGCATAATAATTGATGATAAGATGGGCTAAATCACGTTTTAACAATCCTTCCCAATATCTCTATAGCTGTCATTACGCGAAACTCCCCCGCATTATCTTTTAATTCTCCCGCATTATCTTTCAATAAAGTTTATACCAATCTATAAGTATTTCTAATGCGTGTAATGATTATAAGTGGCGTTTTAAACGCGCAATAATTAAAGACGGACCCGAAGAGGGCTTGCAGTTTACAGTTGGAATTAAGGATAATCAGATTCTAATTATAACTCTTGCGGACGCAAATGCTATATAACCTGAGCGACCTTATAAAATGGGGGGTGTTATGGACTACCACCAACTATAGATGCCGATCAGTACCGTCTATGGAACACAGTTGCGTTATGCCTTTCCGCTATAACTACCAGAGCAATACCGCACGCAAGGGCTAGAACTCGTTGCCATAAACTTTTTTGTTGATGATATGTTTAATGAGGGACCGCCTTTCTTGGGATTGGATAGTTTGCCAGTTACTGATGAAAACTGGTTTAATATAGAATTTTTAGGTTGCCAATACTCTCTTTTTTGGCTCACCGAAGAAGAATTCAATGGCCCCCATACGCACATTACCAGTGCTAGCCAACGAAAATGCCCTCGCTTGGCTAGTTAAAGAAATCACCAATTGATTATTTCGGCGAGGAAAATCTACCCTCAGCAGCACTCAATACAAATGGTATCGCAACCAAAGCAACAAAAATATATGCTTGGCGGTTTCAATTTTGGATATGGTATCGCACAGCTTGACTTAAAAAAATGTTAATAGATTGGGCTACATAAATTTTGACCTGTTATTTGCCTAACCATCAATAATAGCATTATATTGTGTCATTTAAGAATTGGCAGTAAAAAAGAAAAGGCGGCATTGCTGCCGCCCTTTTATGTAATAGGTTTAAAGCCCATAGCGTGACCATAAGGCACGCTCTTCAGCAACATCAACAATATTGCCAATTGCTTGACCAGCAATATCAGCATAAATTCCCGATGGCGATTTACGTCCAAGCAAGCCTTTTGATGCATTGATCAACCGCATTTGCATTTTGCTGCCATAGCGGTCTTTTAACACGCTTTGAATATCATTAAGCCCATCAACTAAGCCTAATTCTTTACCTTTAATACCAGTCCAGAACATGCCAGTGAAAAGATCTTCATTGTCGCTCAATTTGGTTTTACGACTATTTTTTACCAAATTAATAAAAGTTTCATGAATTTCCAACTGCAACTCTTTTAAATGATTAATATCACTTTCTTTTTCTGGAGAAAAAGGATCCAAAGTCGCCTTGTTCTTACCTGCGGTATAAACACGGCGCTCAACACCAATTTTCTTCATTAATTCAGGAAAACCAAATGAGGAAGAAACAACGCCTATTGAACCAACCACCGATGAAGGATCGGCAAAGATTTCATCGCCTGCACAAGCAATCATATAACCGCCTGATGCCGCCACATCTTCAACAAAGACAAGCACACGCTTGTTTTTTTCGCTAGCAAGGTCACGAATACGCTTATAAATAAGCCGCGACTGCACTGGCGAACCACCGGGCGAATTAATAACAATAGCAACGGCAGGTGCTTCTTTCATATTGAAAGCGCGCTCAAGCTGCTCTGCACAATTTGCAAGCGATAAATTGCTTTTAAGTGCCGATGATGAAGAACTAATGACACCTTGCAACCGCACAACTGGAATAGTTACGCCTTCAGAACGAAATTTACGAGGAATTAGTTTTTTAATCCAGTTAGCCAAGCTACATCTCCATTTTCAAAATTATATTGACTTATTTAATAGGTTTTTGGATAGGCTCTCGCAAGTAGCGACACAATTATTCTGCGACTATTCATCATATTTATCCCAAACACTCAATATTCCGTTGCAGATTGCATCGGTCCTAGGTGAAAATTTATTATCATCAGCATTATGCAATAATATTGGGCGAGCAAAAGACAATGCAGCGCGGCTACCCTTTTTTGCATAAACCAAAATACGAATTGCTGCTTGATGGGGGCGTGGATAAATAGGAATAATAACCACACCACCAAATCGCCCCTGCAAGGCAGGCAATATATCTTCAAGCGAGGTTGGGCGCGCAATTAACCCTATAAAACCACCCGGGCGCAACAGTGCGGCGGCAGTGCGAAGCCAAGCATCAAACATGCCTTCTGTCATCACATGCGCATCGGCCTTTTCCTTATCTGGCGTTGCGCGATCAGATTGTTCATTAAATGGTGGGTTCATAATTGCAAAATCAAAGCTATTATCAATAAGCCCTGCTTCTAAACGAGCCTTTCCACGCAATGTTACATCGGCATTTAGCAATGATGTCCGTGATTTAAATTGAATATTTTCGGGTAAGTGCAATGTCTTTTTTGCGTATTGCGCCATAAGGAGTGAGCGCTCCACCAAAGTTATTTTGGCATTATCACAGCGCGAAGCAACAGCAAGACCAGCCGCGCCTGCACCCGCACCAAGATCAACCAATTGGCCGCTAAAATCCGTTGGTACTAAGGCCGCAAGCATCATGGCATCCATGCCGGAGCGATGCCCAAAATTGCGGGGCTGCACAAGAGCAAAACGACCACGATGAAAAACGTCAATCGTTTCGTCAGTATTATCAAATGATAGTGGCATTGTCAGCATTCATGAAACGGAGTTACAGCTTTTTAAATTGTTTAAAACACTTTTAGGCTTTAAAGTAAAATTAAAACGCTTTTACAACACCAAAGATAATCCCTACCCTGCACTCTTGTTCGAAGATTTGTGCATAAGAATACCAATAATAAGGGCAGAAACTGTCATAGCAAAAATTAAAGTTACAGCAATAATACGCCCAATAAAGTGATCCATCATTAATAAAGTATCGGTGAAAAAGAACTTATTTAGCATATAAGAAAGACATGCAGCAGCAATACCCCAAATAATGACCATCAAAATAATTGACTTACTTTTTTGATATATAAAGGAATAAAGGGCAGAAAAAACTGCAATAGGAATAGCGACCAAAATGTAACTTATGACAAGCCGAATAGGAAGTTGCATATAAGCGTCAGTTATCGTTCGCCAAAAAAACTTGTCATATGTAAATGTACTTAAATTTGTTGGTATAGCCATACCATCTTTAGCGTAGATTTCGCTTAACTTCTTCAAGCTTTCATTTGTAAATTGCCACATTTCATTAATAAACAAAAACGGCGAGATTGTTAGACCAATTGCCACAAATAATGGCGTAAAGACTACCGCCATCCAAATAAGTTTTTTTTGCTCAGCCGTTAGCGCCATTGGCTAATTTCCTTTTAAATAGACTTAGTTTTGCATTCAATATTTTATCAAATCTCTTTAATATAAGCAGCCAACTAAACTCTATTGGCTAAATTTAAAAAAGAATAAAAGCGCAAAATTTTTAATCAAGCTGAAAATAGACATAAGTTTATAGCTATCTTGGGGTTGTGACCCAAGCTAACAATCACAAATTAATCACACAATATTTATATAAGTTGTCAAATCATTAATATTTTCAACTTCAACAAGCCAAATATCAGGATCAAAACGAAGCTCTTTTTCTAGCTTTTCAATCGCATTTACTTCTTCTGCATCAGTTAAAATTTTTATAAATAACCTACCACCGTCATTTTCTGCTTCTTCGTAAAAGCTTTGGGGTGCCGGTCCAAATAAGTCAACTTGATTATTTTTAAGACGCTGCATGATAAATATTGTACCAGCCTCTATTGCGCCGCGTCGCACAAGATAAGCAAAGCCATTGGCACCATTAATCTTGCGTATCAATTGCGCCACATAAAAATCAGATGTCAGCCGCAATCCCATAAAATAACTCCAATATTATAATAGCTATAAATGCGATATTAATCTTTAACGCATGTTTTAATATCTAGCACAAAAATACCAATAAAAAAGGCGGACTTATAGCCCGCCTTAAAAATTAACTTATAACATGCTTATTCCATAGTCGGGATAGAAAATTCTGCACCTTCACGAATGCCGGAAGGCCAACGCGAAGTAATAGTTTTTGTGCGTGTATAAAAGCGGAATGCATCAGGCCCATGCTGATTAAGATCACCAAATACCGAGGCTTTCCAGCCGCCAAATGTATAATAAGCAACCGGTGTTGGAATAGGCACATTTATGCCAATCATGCCAACTTCAACGCGGGCGGCAAAATCACGAGCCGTATCGCCATCGCGGGTAAATATTGCAACGCCATTGCCATAAAGATGGTCATTAGGCAAGCTAAGTGCTTCTTCATAATTAGCAGCACGCACAATTGATAAAACTGGGCCGAAAATTTCTTCCTTATAAATGCGCATATCGCGCGTCACATTATCAAATAGACATGGGCCAACATAATAACCGTTTTCATAGCCTTGCAAATTAAAACCACGACCATCAATTACAAGATTTGCACCTTCCTTAACGCCAATATCGACATAATCCAAAATGCGAGCCTTGGCTTCTTTGGTAACCACCGGGCCGTAATCAGCCTGCTTGTCAAGTGACGAGCCAACTTTAAGCGCTTTAATGCGTGGGATAAGCTTTTCAAGCAAACGTTCAGCTGTTTCTTCTCCAATTGGCACAGCCACAGAAATGGCCATACAACGCTCACCAGCAGAACCAAAGCCCGCACCAATCAAAGCATCAACTACTTGGTCCATATCAGCATCTGGCATGATGAGCATGTGGTTTTTGGCTCCACCAAAAGCTTGAACCCGTTTACCATTTGCGGCGGCGCGCCCATAAATATATTGTGCAATAGCAGTTGAGCCAACAAAGCTTATCGCTTTAATACCCGGTGCATCTAGCAAAGCATCTACTGCTTCTTTTCCACCATTTACAACATTTAAAATTCCCTCAGGACCACCTGCCTCTATAAATAATTCAGCAAGGCGCATAGGAACACCAGGATCACGCTCTGATGGCTTTAAAATAAACGCATTGCCGCAAGCAATAGCGGGTCCGCACATCCAAAGCGGGATCATTGCCGGAAAATTAAATGGCGTAATACCTGCCACAACTCCTAAGGCTTGGCGCATGGAATATGTATCAATACTAGGTCCTGCCCCATCTGTGTATTCACCTTTTTGCATATGGGGAACGCCAAGGCTTACCTCAACCACTTCCAAGCCGCGCTGAATATCACCAATAGCATCAGCAATTGTCTTGCCGTGTTCTTTTGCCAATAATTCTGCAAGGCTGTCAATTTCCTCTTCAATAAGAGATAAAAACTTTCGCATCACGCGCGCGCGCCGCTGTGGATTTACAGCTGCCCATGCTGGCTGAGCTTGCTTTGCGTTTTCTAGCGCCTCATTTATTTCAGCACTATTTGCTAAGGCAACCTTGCCAATGACTGAGCCATCAAACGGTTGGAATACATCAGCCTCTTGGCCACTTTTACCCGCCACATTTTTACCACCAATAAAATGCCCAATATTTCGCATGTTTTTCCTCCACTAAAAATGTCGTTAAGGCACAATAATGCCTTTACACCGTTTAAGGAACAAGCATTTTTCCTTATCTGTTGTGCAAATTTATGCATAGATTAAAAATAGAAAATATTGACTACCCATTACAATAAATTGTAGTTAAGTTATTTTTACTTGGGAGCAAAAATTGCAACAGCAGGCATCAAATGATGTACTAGAACATAATCATGATGACAGGCTGATAAAGCGCGGTCTTTTCGCGCGCATTTTACATGCCACAATTTTTGAAGTCATCGCCATTATTCTTACTGCACTTTTTCTTGTCGTTATAGAAGGAAAAAGCTTGGTAAGTATGGGCGTATTATCAATAATCATTTCACTTATAGCAACAGCTTGGAATGGTATTTTTAATTTTGCATTCGACCAATTACAAAAAAAATATCGCTTTTCACGCAGCAAATTGGTTCGCTTTTTACATGCATTGGGCTTTGAAGGCGGTTTATTAATCTTTACATTGCCATGCATTGCATTCTATCTAAATATCAGTCTTTGGTATGCATTTGTCCTAGATATAGGGCTTTTACTGTTCTTCCTCCCCTATTCCATAATTTTCAATTATATCTATGATAAGATTTATCTTCACTTTACTGCCAAAAGTTAAATCTTTAACTTCTAAGATTATCTCTTGATATTCAAAATTTCTATGGCATGGTGCATTTAAACTATATATCGTGCAATTATCAATCAGTTGGATTAATTGGCTCTTTAATTTTCAAGGAATATTCGGTTGCAAGCAGAAAACAGCAAATTAAAAACCAGTGACAATTATTTCTTCAGTGATCCTATCCTGTTTCAAACAGCATCACAGCTTGATATTTCACTGCTACCATCCTTTTCTGATCTTGGCGATTATACCGCAAGCATAGAGGCCGATGAGCGCGCGCGCCTTGCCCATCGTCACTTGCCAATGCTTAACCTTTATAATCAATGGGGCGAACTGCTTGAAGATGTTGATATCCACCCAGCCTATCATAGCCTATTAACGAGGTCTCGCGCGGCGGGCATTGCAGGTTCGCTTTATGAGGATAATCCTGAAGAAGAAGGAAAACGTGCCCAAACACGTATGATGAGGTTGTTTTTGCTTGGCGGCTTGGAAACTGGCCATTTACAAGAATTATGCATATCAAGCGCTGGCCTTGGCGCACTTCGCCATTGCGAGGAGCTTTATGAACAATGGCAGCCACAACTTGCAAGTCCGATGCATGACCCTGCCCGTATTGCCTTTCCACGCAAGGAAGGGGCAAGTATTTCCCTTGCTATCCAAGAATTAGCATCAGGCAAAAGCACTATATCAGCTTGCACAGCAAAAGCTGAAGCCATGTATGAAGACGGCGAAGGCGCAGATAGCGTTTTTCGCATCAGCGGCGAAAAAATAAGGGTTATAAATCCAGTTGCAGATGGCTTTTTAGTAAGCGCTGTCATTAAGGACAAGCCATGCCTTTTCCTTGTTCCACGTTTGCTTGGTTCTGGTCAATTAAATGGCATTAGTTTGCGCCCTGCCATTCAAGATGCATCAATCCTTACTGCACCTTTTGCCAGTATGATCTTTGAGCAGAGTGCCGGTTGGCTTGTTGCCAAGGAAGATCAGTTTACAACAATCATCAACGAAGTATTTGACAATCTTGGCAATGATAATGCCGTGATAAGTGCCAGCATAGCTCGCAGTGCCATGCGCGTTGCAGTTGACTTATTGCGCATGGAAAAAGAAAACGGCAAAGAAAATATATTTTATGGCCGCATGTTGGCCGATGCCGCACTCGACTGCGCCGCTTTAACAGTTTTGACCCTGCGGCTTGGCCAATCCATCGACATTGCTGCACAAAATGAAGTTCAGGCAGTTTGGGCAGAGCTTCTACGCCCGGTTGTTGCCTATTGGAGTGAACAACTCGCCCGCCAAATTACCGATTGCGCCATCACAACCCGAACTAATTTCCCACTTCAAAAGGGTGAACGTACCCATCGCGGCTTACGTTTTTTTGCGCGCAATCGCAGTTTTGAAAAAACGCCCAATGATCATATTCAAGATTTTATAAAAGCTGTAAAAAAATACCCCGATCATTTTGAAAATATTATTATTGGTCTTGCTGGCAATATTGGATCCGCCGGGCCAAGAACTGCCGAAGTCTTGCAAGTGGCGGCTAAAATGGCCGTTAATGATAGCGGATCGGCCTTTTTGCTGATGGAACAATTTGCCTATACTGCTGCTGCTGCCGCTTTAAGCCGCCTAGATATTGACATGGTAGCCAACGCCTTTGTTGAAAGCCGATTAGGTGGGCAATGGCGCTCGACTTATGGCATGATGAGTCCACGTTTTAATGCGACCTTTATTTTAGAAGCCCTATATCCATCCGCATAAGTGAAAATTTAAGCCTATCAGAAGATTTTCTCTGATAGGCTTTAATATAAACAATGAAATGGCTTCATGTGATACCAACACTCATACATTTTCTAACTAACAAAAGAATAGAAAATAATTCAATCTACAACGTTTCCATAATCTCACTTAACAACGTGAACGATTTTTTGCGCGCCTCATGATCATGAACCGTTGTTGTAACAATCAGCTCGTCAGCCTTAGTGCGCGCCAATAATTTAGTAAGGCCTTCGCGTACAGTTTGCGGTGAACCAATAACCGAGCATGAAAGCGTTTGCTCAAGGATCATCTGGAATTGCTCTGGCAAAGTTTTAGCAAAACTATCCTGCGGGCGCGGTAATGGACCTGCGCGGCCAGTGCGCAAATTAACAAAGGATTGTTGCAACGAAGTAAAGAGATATTGGGCTTCTTCATCACTATCGGCAACAATGGCATTAAGCGCCACCATTGCATGTGGTTTTGCTAAAGTCTCTGAAGGCTCAAACCGTTCCCGATAGATTTTTAACGCATTGTCAAGCTCAGCTGGCGCAAAATGCGAAGCAAAAGCATAAGGAAGCCCCAAAATTGCAGCCAATTGCGCGCCAAAAAGGCTGGAGCCTAAAATCCAAATTGGCACATTTTCTCCAGCTCCTGGAACTGCACGAACTTGCTGTCCTTGCGATGCCTCTTTAAAATAACCAAGCAGTTCCACCACATCTTGGGGAAAAGAATTGGCATCAAGATCGTGACGATGGCGTAAGGCGCGTGCAGTAAGCTGGTCGGTGCCAGGCGCGCGCCCTAAACCTAATTCGATACGCCCTGGATAAAGCGCCGATAGCGTTCCAAATTGCTCGGCAATAACCAAAGGGGAATGGTTGGGCAGCATAATGCCGCCCGATCCTAAAATAATTTTATTGGTGACTGCCGCTACTTGACCAATTAAAACCGCAGTCGCGGCACTGGCAATACCTGTCATATTATGGTGTTCAGCATACCAAATACGCTTAAAACCAAGGTTCTCGACATGGCGTGCAAGGTCTATAGAATTGCGCAAAGCATCTTTAGGCGCGCTCCCTTCAGGAACATTGGATAAATCAAGAACGGAAAGTTTCATTTGCCCTATCTTTTCACGCGTCAACGCGCCATTAGTGTTTAACTTAATTTATAAATTATTTGGGTTTGCGAGGGCACAAATTCAAGAGTGAAAATAAACGCATAGGCAGCTAAATGCTTAGGGTCAGGACTCATTAATTTACATGAAATGGCACAATAAACAGCAAAAATATAAAAGAAGGAAAGCGAAAAGTGGGTGGTATACTCATTTGAGCTTTACGACGCTGTGATTACAGCTGTTTTGGTGTCCTTTCAGGATATGTTAAATTTTCGTGATAACTTTGTCGAATAGCTTTGAAAATATTCATACTTCTCGGCAACTCTTCTCGTATTTAATCTTTGGGTTCTCACAAAAATTTCGTCATACCATTTCGTTCAAATTAATCGGTGCTGACCCTAAAGCTTTTACATGTGAAATAAAACTAATGAAAAAAATAGCCTTACAATGATTTACAGTGATTTATATTGTTGGCAAATAGTATTTTAAGCTAAATTAAAGTTGTAAACGTCGCCAAAATGATCAGAATATGGTAAAGTTTTAAATTAGATTTGGGGTATCATGAAGAATATTATTGCTTTTATTATTTTTGTATTTTTAACTCTTACTAGTTATCGCGCGGTAGCACAAAATACAAACGAACGCTGTCCTGCGGACACTGAGCAGGCCTATAAAACCGTTTTACAGTTAAAAGAAATTAGCAAGTTTGACGATATTTTGACTTGTCTAAAAGATAAAGCCCTATTGCTAAAAGTGTTAGAGACAGCACAAAACAACGATTTAGATGCGATTGAAATTGCGGGCACAGCATATATTGCTGGGGTAGAAGGCATCCTTACACCTAATTATCTAATCGGTAATGATTATTACAAACGATTCAAAAAACAAACCAATGGTCAAGTATCTAATATCGAGGAACTTGATATGGTCATTAAGAATACAAAATTCCTTGTTCAAACGGCAAAAGGTGAAAAACAACTGCTTTATGCAACAATGCAAATTGAAGAACAATTGGGTTGGAATGAATGCGATGAAGCGGTATTTAGCATTTCACCTACCATTCTCATGCAAACCAGCAAACAAACAGAAGATGTAGAAAAACTCAATAATGCATTAAATCTTTGTGTAAAAAACGCTAAGATTTTTGAATTTAATTTACGTAGCCCTATCTATTTAACACAGTTATATCGGCTTTTAGGTGACGATCAGTCCGCCCAAGAAGTACATGAAGCGGCACTTTTGCAAAATGGCATCCGCATCAGTGGCGATCATTTAAAAGCACTAGGTGATAAAGAATTTTATAAAAAGAAACAGGATGCCCAAGCCAACTATCTTGCTGCCGCAATTGCGGGCAACAAAAAGTCAATATGCTTACTTGGACATAGTTATCTCTATCCTGATTTGGCACCCAAAATGCTACAAAAACCACAAGATTATCAAGAGGAATACACCAAAATTATTGCTTGGTATGATCTAGGGATTAGCAAAGGCGAAAGTGACTGCAAAGATTTTCGCGATGATTTGGTAAAATTGCTTGGTAAAAACAAATAAAAACCACGCAAAAACAACGAAGACGAGCTTTGTGATATTTATACAAACCTTATATAAAACAATCAGTTAATTAATCACTATCTATTTAATTTTTACTTTAAAAGGATATCTAGCAAAGATTGAAAAACTGCTAGATATCCTAATCCCTAATTATTTTTTGACAATAGCATCAATGCCAGCTTGGGCGCATTCGGCATCAATAGCACCGCTTGGCGCGCCACCAACACCAATACCACCAACCAATGCATCACCAATTTTAATTGGCAAACCACCGCCTTGGATAACAAAACGCACATCCATATCACGAAGGCCTGCATTTTCTGGATTTTTGGCAATAAATTCCGCAAGGCTAGCGCTATCGCGTCCCATAGCAGCCGATGTAAATGCCTTGCCTTGCGCGCTGCCTGCCGTATGAGGACCCGACTGATCTGCTTTTAACAACACTTTGGTTGAACCGTCTCTTAAGACAATGGCAACGCTAACATTATGCCCCTTAGCCGCACATGCATCAAGAGCTGCATGAGCTGCCTTTCCCGCAAGGCTTAATGGTAAATAGGGTGCTGTTGGCAAATCTTGTGCAAAAGCAAAACTAGGCAAAAGACCAAGAGATAAAATCATCAATATGCGTTTCATAATAGCTATCCTTTTTAAGGGTAATCGATTATATGCAGTAAACTGCAAATGATATTTTTAAATTGTCACTTTTAGTACGATACTACTATGACATTACCGTTTCTCGCTTTCAAGAAACAATAATGCTTTGATTGTTTATCCCTTGCACCTAAAGCGGTGCCATATCACCTTTGGCCCAAGCTTCGCTGGTTTCACCACAAAAATCATCATATCGGCCAGCTTCAATCGCTGCCCTTATGCCTGCCATTAAGTCTTGATAATAGCTAAGATTATTCCACGTTAACAACATTGAACCTAAAGCCTCATTGGATTTTATCAAATGATGTAAATATGCGCGGCTATAATCACGCGCGGCAGGGCAAGAAGATTGAGGGTCTAGTGGGCGGTGGTCTTCATTATGTCGTGCATTGCGTAGATTGACCTTGCCAAAGCGCGTAAAAGCCAAACCATGGCGCCCAGCGCGCGTGGGCATCACGCAATCAAACATATCAATACCGCGTGCAACAGCTTTAATAATGTCGTCAGGCGTGCCAACACCCATCAAATAGCGTGGCTTTTCACGTGGTAAAATTGGACAAGTAACATCCAGCATATCCATCATCACTTGTTGCGGTTCACCAACCGCAAGGCCGCCAACGGCATAGCCTTTAAGATCCAGTTCCTTTAATGCTTCTGCTGAGCGTTCACGCAAAGGCACATTA
Organism: Bartonella sp. HY038; assembly: GCF_014117425.1. Taxonomy (NCBI): domain Bacteria; kingdom Pseudomonadati; phylum Pseudomonadota; class Alphaproteobacteria; order Hyphomicrobiales; family Bartonellaceae; genus Bartonella; species Bartonella sp. HY038. The sequence goes on along the minus strand of NZ_CP059725.1, from coordinate 829,219 downwards.
TCACCACCCTGCACAATACCAAACATCGCCTTGCCAGCCTGAATCCCAAAGGCATCCTTACAACGCTGTGCCCAGCGCAAGGATAATTCCATGGCTTTTTCCATTTCATTAAAGGTCGCTGGCAATGCCACACATTGATCAAGCTGCATTTGGATATCTGAATCAAGTAAGCCCTGAATTTCAATCGAGCGTTCAGGCGACATTTCATAGCGACGGCCATCAATATGGGATTGGAAGGTGACACCTTTTTCATCTAATTTACGTAAACCCGCTAAGGACATTACCTGAAAACCGCCTGAATCGGTAAGAATTGGCCCTTGCCAACGGGCAAATTCATGCAAGCCACCAAGCTTTGCAACCCGCTCCGCCCCCGGGCGCAGCATTAGATGATAGGTATTGCCAAGAATAATATCTGCGCCAAGGTCTTTAACCTGATCCATATACATGGCTTTTACCGTACCGCCCGTGCCAACAGGCATAAAGGCCGGCGTGCGAACGGTGCCGCGTGGCATGGTGATTTCGCCGCGCCGTGCCTTTTTATCTTCTGCAATCAATTTAAAGGTAAAATTTTCGCTCATTTTATTTATCCTGCAGTTTTAAAGCATCATCATTGCGCGTTAATAAGCTACTATCGCCATAAGAATAAAAACGATAGTCATTATCAATTGCATGCATATAGGCGTTTTTCATCACATCTAATCCAGCAAAAGCTGAAACCAGCATAAACAGCGTTGAACGCGGTAAATGGAAATTGGTAATCAACTGATCAACAATTTTAAACCGATAACCGGGCGTTATAAAAATATCGGTAGCACCAGACCATGCTGCTAAGCTACCATCATCTTTTGCCGCACTTTCAAGCAAACGCAATGCAGTTGTACCAACGGCGACGATACGCCCACCGCGTGCGCGCACAGCATTTAAATGATCTGCAACCTCTTGGCTGATATGACCAATTTCTGAATGCATTTTGTGGTCAATCGTATCATCTACTTTAACCGGTAAAAATGTACCCGCACCAACATGCAAAGTTACAAAATGCTGTTCGAGCCCTTTTTCTTTCAAACTATCAAGTAGGCTATTGGTAAAATGCAAGCCCGCAGTTGGTGCAGCAACAGCGCCCTCTTCACGCGCAAAAACCGTTTGATAATCCTTGGTATCCTGTGCATCTTCACCGCGCCTTGCCGCAATATAAGGTGGTAAAGGCATATGCCCAATAAAGGCTATCGCACTATCAAGTTCAGCGCCAGACTTATCGAAGGTAAGCAGCATTTCGCCAGCTTCCCCCTTTTCACTAACCTGCGCTTCCAATCTTTGATCTGCCTTGCTAAAGACAATAATCTCGCCCTCGTTTAACCGTTTGGCTGGGCGCACAAAAGCTTTCCAACTATTAGGTGACATGCGCATATGCAGGGTTGCACCAATATGGGCGACAGCCTCACCGCGTGTTCGTGTGCCTTCAAGCCGCGCTGGGATAACCTTAGTATCATTAAAAACCAATGCGTCCCCTGCCCGCAAAAGCTGCGGTAAATCGCCAATATGGAAATCACTTGGAATATGGCTTTCATCAACGACCAATAATTTTGCAGCCTCGCGCGGCACCAAAGGGCGCAAAGCAATATGGCTTTCCGGCAATTCAAAATCAAAAAGGTCTACATTCATGGAAATAACTAACTATTGGAACATGGATAAAAAGGGTAAAACTTAGCATAAGGTTTTGTGTTGGTGATTGATAGTCATATTTTAAACTTACTATGCAAGTTTATGACATAAAAAAGCGGAGCATATTGCTATGCCCCGCTTTATTCGACTAATCAAATATTTACTCAGCGTCAGAGGCAACATATGCCTTCAAGATAACATCTGGATCACGCACAGGCTCACCGCGCTTGATTTTATCGACATTTTCCATGCCTTCAATCACTTGACCCCAAACGGTATATTGGCGATCAAGAAATGATGCATCTTCAAAACAGATGAAGAATTGTGAATTCGCTGAATTTGGATTTTGGCTACGCGCCATTGAAGCTGCACCACGAACGTGCTTAGCATTAGAAAATTCTGCCTTAAGATCTGGCTTTGAAGAGCCACCCATGCCAGCACGCGCTGCATTAAACTTAGCTGAATCGGTTTTACCATATTCAACATCGCCAGTTTGCGCCATAAAACCATCAATTACGCGGTGGAACACAACATTATCATAGGCGCCCTCGCGAGCGAGTTCCTTAATACGCTCTACGTGACCAGGAGCAAGATCAGGAAATAGCTCAATTGCTACATTTCCCTTGGTTGTTTCAAGGATGAGGGTATTTTCCGGATCTTTATAAGCCATTCGACATTACTCCTGTTGTTTTTTCCCTTTTTATGCAAAGGGCCAATTATGTCAATAAGCAGATAGAGTTTTAATAGAATTAAAAATAAACTATCCGCTTAAAAATGAGAAAGCACCCAGTCATGAGCGCGTATTAAATTATTTGGGTTATTTTACTGAAGATACAAGACCTGCCTTAATAATATGGTCAGGATTTTCAACTTTACCATTATCGCTGCTAGAGCCCTTTTTAATTTTATCGACCACGTTCATACCTTTGATAACCTTGCCAACAACAGTATATTGACCATTTAGGCTTGATGCTGAATCAAAACAAATGAAGAATTGTGAATTAGCTGAATTTGGATTTTGGCTCCGCGCCATACCAACAGTACCACGCACAAATGGTTCTTTTGAAAATTCTGCATTAATATTTGGATAATTTGAGCCACCCATACCCGCAGAATTGGCATCAAAGCCTTTTTTCAAATTACCAAATTGCACATCACCAGTTTGCGCCATAAAACCATCAATCACGCGGTGAAAAACCACATCATTATAGGCGCCATCGCGTACAAGCTTTTTAATTTGCTCAACATGCTTTGGCGCAAGGTCGGGGCGCAATTGGATAGCAACATCACCATCTTTTAATGTAAGAACAAGGATATTGTCATTATCTGCAGCCGACGAAGGTGCGATAAAGGCTAAACTCGCGGCAATAAACAGCATAATTGCTGCAATTTTTTTAAACAAAGTCATAGTGATAAAAACTCCAATAGTGTTTGACTACATTTAATTTTCTATTGAAAATCAAATGAAAAGCCGAAGCTTGGCTAAAACTTAAATACTATGCAAATTTATATTTTGAAATAAGCAAAGCATATTAAGATTGAAACTTATTTTTTAAAGCATGCGCGACAATTTCCGGCACAAAGTGCGAAACATTGCCGCCCATAGATGCAATCTGCCGCACCAATGTGGCAGTAATAGCACGAACTGAAATACTTGCTGGTAAAAATACCGTTTGTATATCGGGCGACATAGTCGCATTCATACCGGCAAGCTGCATTTCATAATCAAGATCGCTGCCATCGCGCAAACCACGAATGAGCAAAGATGCGTCTAATTCTCGTGCTTTATCAACAACTAGATTATCAAAGGCAATAACCTCGATACGTTTTGCGTCGCACTTAAATTCATCATTCGCAACAGCATGAATAAGATCTTTACGCTCAACAAAGGAAAAAAGCGGCTGTTTACCTGGATGAATACCAATAGCAACAATTACCCTATCGGCAATTTTCAAGCTGCCGCGCAATACATCAAGATGACCATTTGTAATTGGATCAAACGACCCCGCATAAATGCCAATTGGCTTCATGGCTTAACTTTCATTTAGAGCGTCTTTCCGAAAAGTGTGAAGCGGATTTCGGATAAAAAACGCAGGTAAACAATGGATTAGAGCGGCAATCTGATCCAACCAGATTGAAATATGCTCTAATGCAATGATTTTCAATAATATTAGGAACCATATACCATAAAAAAAATCCTGCAAAAACCTTTATCATTTTTGCAGGACTTTTATTGTATTTTTCTAGCTATTTAAACTTTAGAACCGTCCAAATAGCAAAATCCTTATTCTGCGTTTGGTTCGCTAGCTTGCACTACAATGGCAGCTGCATCAGGTGAAGCATTATCTTCCCCCTCGTCACCAACCTCGTCTTCAGGATCAGAAATACGCTCAACCGACACAACTTTTTCACCGCCAGAAACGTTGAAAATTGTAACGCCCTTGGTTGAACGGCCAGCAATGCGAATACCGTCAATCGGCACACGAATAAGCTGTCCACCATCGGACACCAACATAATCTGATCGGAGCTTTCAACTGGAAAAGTTGCAACCAATGAACCAATTTCGTTGGTTTTTGATGTATCGGTTGCCTTAATACCCTTACCACCACGATTGGAGGTACGGAAATCATAGGAAGATGCCCGTTTGCCGTAACCAAATTCAGAAACGGTAAGCACCATTTGTTCAGCACGTTGCAACTCATGATAACGCTCATCATTAAGATCAACGTTTTCTGTTACTTCTTCATCACTGTCAATAACATCTTCCGCATCACTACCTAAGGCGCGGCGCTCAGCAATCGCACGTTTGATATAGGCTGCACGTTCTGCGGGTGTTGCTTCAACATGGCCTAAAATAGCCATCGAGATTACCGTATCTTCTTCAGCCAAGTTAATACCACGTACACCAACCGAGTTTCGGCCAGCAAAAACACGCACATCAGTCACCGCAAAACGGATACATTGACCTTTAGCAGTGGTAAGCAAGACATCATCATTTTCGGTACAAGTGGCAACAGAAAGGATCTCATCTTGTTCCTCGTCCAACTTCATGGCGATTTTACCACCACGATTAACCTGAACAAAATCTGATAGCTTATTACGGCGCACAGTGCCACGGGTTGTTGCGAACATTACATCAAGTTCTGCCCAGCTTGCTTCATCTTCAGGCAATGGCATAATGGTGGTGATACGTTCATTAGGCTGCAATGGCAGCATATTAATCAAGGCTTTACCACGCGATTGCGGGGTGCCTGCTGGCAAACGCCAAACCTTTTCTTTATAAACAATGCCGCGCGATGAGAAGAACAAGATTGGCGTATGCGTATTTGCCACAAAGAGCCGCGTTACGAAATCTTCATCCTTGGTCGCCATGCCAGAACGCCCCTTACCACCACGGCGCTGTGCGCGATAGGTTGATAATGGAACGCGCTTGATATAGCCGGTATGACTTACTGTCACCACCATATCCTCACGGGCGATAAGGTCTTCATCATCAACATCAGAGCCACCAAGCCCAAAAGTTGTGCGGCGTTTGGCAAGCTTATCATCCATATTACCAAATTCATCACGAACGGCTAAAAGCTCGTCCTTGACAATGGTCATAATACGAAGACGCGAAGATAAAATATCAAGATAATCGGCAATTTCTACGCCAATTTCATTGAGCTCATTGGCAATTTCATCGCGGCCAAGGGCAGTCAAACGCTGCAAGCGCAATTCAAGAATTGCACGCGCCTGCTCTTCCGATAAATTATAGGTATTATCCTCATGCACAATATGACGCGGATCATCAATCAATTTAATCAATGATGTCACATCTTCTGCAGGCCAGCGGCGTTCCATTAACTGTTCACGTGCAGTCGCCGGATCCGGAGCTTTACGAATAAGCGCAATAATTTCATCGATATTAGCAACAGCAATAGCAAGACCAACGAGAACATGGGCGCGTTCGCGTGCTTTGCGCAGCAAATATTTAGTACGTTTACTTACTACTTCTTCTCTAAAAGTGATAAAGGCACGTAAAATATCCATCAAGCCCATTAAAATAGGCTTGCCACCATTAAGTGCTACCATATTGCAGCCAAAAGAGGTTTGCAAAGGTGTATATCGATAAAGCTGATTTAGCACCACATCGGCAACCGCATCGCGCTTTAACTCAATTACCACACGATAACCATCGCGATCAGATTCATCGCGCAAATCTGAAATGCCTTCAATGCGCTTATCGCGCACCAATTCGGCCATTTTTTCAATCATGGTCGCTTTATTGACCTGATAGGGAACCTCCGTCACAATAATCGCTTCACGATCATTGCGAATAGACTCAATTTCTACCTTGGCGCGCATAACAACCGAGCCACGGCCAGTTTCATAAGCGGAGCGAATGCCAGCACGACCTAAAATAATGCCGCCGGTTGGAAAATCTGGGCCTGGAATAATTTCCATCACTTCTTCCAAAGTAATGGCAGGATTATCGATTAAGGCAACACAGCCATCAATTACTTCACCAAGATTATGAGGCGGAATATTGGTGGCCATACCAACAGCAATACCACCAGAACCATTAACCAATAGATTAGGAAATCGTGCTGGAAGAACAACAGGCTCTTGCTTTGAACCATCATAATTGTCTTGAAAATCAACAGTTTCCTTATCAATATCGCCAAGCAAAGTATCGGAAAGCTTTTCCAAGCGACACTCAGTATAACGCATAGCGGCTGGTGGATCACCATCGATCGAGCCGAAATTGCCCTGCCCATCAATCAACGGATCGCGCAATGACCAATCTTGCGCCATACGCACCAAAGCATCATAGATTGAAGCATCACCATGAGGGTGATATTTACCCATAACCTCACCGATAACAGCGGCAGATTTACGGTATGGTTTATTATAAGCCAATCCCATTTCGTTCATGGCGTAAAGAATACGTCTATGTACAGGCTTAAAACCATCCCGCACATCGGGCAAAGCGCGCGACACGATAACGCTCATTGCGTAATCGAGATAGGAGCGCTGCATCTCCTCGATAATGTTTACTGGTTCAATACCTTGTACGTCACCGCTATCGGGTGGCAATATCTGATCGTTCACGTGTTTAACCATTCTGTTAAATTACGACTCAAAATTCTATTTGTTATAGCCGAAAGCGTTATAAAAAGCCAATTTAGACGCCTGTTTTTTTGAATAAATAAATCTATAAATTCAGCAACTTAAATAAATCAACTGAAAAATCAGTGGATGAATAATTATAAAGCATAAAACAAAGCTTATATTTTATCGAAAACACATAAATACAGACTAAAATACGGCAAAATTATAATAATGAGCATATGTTTGCTCATTGGATGATAAATTTATTATCATTTTAAAACATCACCATGAAACGATTTAACCGCCACATATTGGCAATATTAAAAGACCCTGCAAGCCTCAAGCAATAAACAAAATCACTTATGTCCCAAATATTCGCGCCTATATACAACTAAAGCGGAACCGCTACCTTCTGCTGCGCATGGGCATCCTTTAATATTTCCATTGGTATATTATAAATTTCTTGCAAGGTTTCTGGCGTCATAATATCAAGAGCACTTGCTTGCTTAATTAGTTTTCCGCTCTTTAAAGCAAAAACATAATCGCAAAAGCGCGCAGCCATATTAATATCATGTAAAACCATAAAAACGCTTAAATTATGCTCAAGCGATAAGCTTCGTACCAAACTCAATATTTCAATTTGATGCCCAACATCTAAGGCAGAGGTTGGTTCATCAAGTAACAAACAACGGGCATCCTGTGCAATTAGCATTGCAATCCACACCCGCTGACGCTCGCCGCCTGATAAGGTTTCCACCAAGCGATCTTTAAAAGGTAAAACACCTGTCGCCTCCATGGCCTTTGCTACTTTTTTCGCATCATCCTCACCAAAACGCCCCAGCGCACCATGCCAAGGATAGCGCCCCAAGGCCACCAATTCATGCACCAACATGCCAGAAGCAACTGCAGGCTGTTGCGGCAAATAAGCGAGGTGACGGGCAAAATCGCGACCACTCCATTGATCAAGCGGCCGACCGCAAAAAACAACATTTCCACTGGTCACGGCCTGCTGACGTGCCAAAATTTTTAACAAAGTTGACTTGCCAGAACCATTGTGACCGATTAACGCCGTGACTTTACCCGCCGCTATCTCCATATCAAGCGGCGCTAAAAGATCACGATCCTGCACTGTAAAACGTGCCTTTTCCAATTTAAATAGTAAGTCTGTCATAAAGATCCTTCAAAAAAGGTTATTTGCAATTGCCCATTTGCAAGCTTAGTAAAACAAACTTATCTGAATAAAGAAAGATTAAACATTGCATAGTAAACATGACTGTTATAAACAAGTTAAAAGAGTTTAGGATATAGATCATGCGATTGCAATGGCTATTTTACGCCTAAATCAAACACATCAGCAAATATCATTTCGAGCATGAACAACTAGGGTCATATGCAAGGTGGTGCTTAAGTTTATATCTTTTACGAAGTTAAAAGTTAATAAGCCTTAAAACTAAAGGAGCAAGCTTTTTGAGCTTTCATCCCCAAATGGAATGCCAAATTGACGGCATTAAGTTAATTGATAAACTAAAATATCGCATTTTAGAAGGCGCAATTATTGATGTATGGACGGTTGAATGCAGCCCTAACATGCAAGGACATTATCTTTCACAAGCACCACGTTTATTTTTTGTTTTGGAAAACAGTGCAGAGATTAGCTTTTTTAATAATCATGACAACAAACCAAACCAACCATTGAATGCCTTGGATCTATGTTACATTCCAGCTAATTTCCCAGTATCAAGTCATCTTACAAAATCTGGCTTTTTAAAGCATCTTGATATTCATTTCGATATTGATCTTTTACAACAACATTTTGAAGGTTGCATCGATATCCAACTCATCAATCAGCCTAATTTATTTTTTCAAAACCCACGCATTGCACAAATTGCAAATCTATTAGCGCAAGAATGCAACAACCAAACACCATTGCACAATTTATTTAGTGAAGGCTTACTACACGCACTGGTTGCAGAACTTTTTCAAATAACCCACATCCCTTTAAAGCGCTCTGGCACCCTTAGCCAACGCCAATTAAAACAAGTAACTCAATTTATTGAAAATAATTACGATCGTATCATAAGGATTGAAGAACTTGCCAACATTTGCGGTCTTTCTAAATCCTATTTTTGTACAGCCTTTAAAATGACTACAGGTATTTCGCCATTAAGTTTTCAAATGCAGCGCCGCATAAAAAAAGCTAAACTATTATTAGAGCGCGAACAACGTCCCTTATCTGATATAGCAACAACAATCGGCTTTTCTGACCAAGCTCATTTTACACGCGTGTTTAAAAAAATAAATGGCACAACACCAAAGGAATGGGTAAAAATATTTAACTGAAAGATGAAGAAATTGAGACAAGGGAAATAATCGAACCTTTTATTTATAGATTCGCATTTCCCCATGATCTTTGACGCTTTTTTTAATTCAATTTGATTTTTGTGTTTAGCTTTTTAAGCAATATCATTCAAAAATTCAAAATATCAGACAAGCTTTTTATTAAAATATGAATTAAAAAATCATATTTCTCATATTGCCATTTAGTTCGGTCTAGCAATCAGTTGCAACCATACTAGTTATAGCACCTAAATCGGCTTTATACACTCAAATCAACAATTGTTATTTTATAGCCTAAAGGGTTTCAATCAATGGCATCACCACGTCTGTTTACATTTTTACTTGCTTTAGCAGCAAGTACATCGCTTAGTCACACTTATGCAAATGCCCAACAAAATTCCAATACTACTCTAGAAACCGTAGTTATAAATAATGATGATACAGCCGTAAGCCCAGTCGATGGTTTTGTGCCCCAAGTAACCGCTACAGGCTCAAAAGCGGCTGTGAATATTAGTAAAATTCCTCAATCAGTTTCGGTTGTTGGCCGCGACCAAATGGATGCGACTGGCGCACAAAAGCTTGATGAGGCGCTACGCTATACAGCGGGGGTTTTTGCCCAACCTTTTGGCGTCGATAATGATACCAATTGGATATATATCCGTGGTTTTGATGCAACCCAAACTGGAACCTATCTTGATGGTTTGCAAAACTTTAGCTACGGTTTTGGTGGCTTTTTAATTGATAGTTATAATATCGAGCGCATTGAAGTATTAAAAGGACCTGTAGCAGCCCTTTATGGCGGTGCAAACCCTGGCGGCATTGTCAACTACATTAGCAAACGCCCGACATTTGACCGTATCCGCGAAACTGAAATTGGCGTAAACAGCTATGGTAACGCCTATATTGGTTTTGACATGGGTGACAAGGTTACGGATACTTTAAGCTATCGTGTTAATGGCAAAATTCAAGGTGGCAATAATTATACCGACCATGCAGAGGAATTTCGCGGTGTCATTTCTCCAAGCATTGAATTTAAACCCGATGAAGCAACGCGGCTTACAATTTTAGGCCATTACACCCATTTAGACTTAACCCATGATGGCGGCGGCTTCTTACCTTATTATGGCACGGTGGTGCCAACACAATTTGGCAAAATTCCACGAACTATCAACTATACTGAGCCCTCTGTCGATTCTTATGACCGTGAGCAGGCTAGTATTGGCTATGAATTTGAGCACCGCTTTGACAATGATTGGACTGTCCGCCAAAATGTACGTTATGGCTATGCCCATGTTAAAGAACATAGCCTTTACGCATATGGCTATGAGGGGTTTTTATCACAGCCTAGTTTAAATAATCCCAATGTTGCACGTATAAATTTTAAACATGATACGGAAGTAAACACTTTTGTTGCCGACAATATGCTTGAAGGTAGTGTAAATACCGGAGCAATTACTCATAATTTATTATTTGGGGCTGAATATCGGTATTTTTTAATCAACCAAATGCAACAAACCGGCAGCGCAACTGTTATTGACGGTTATAATCCTGTTTATGGCGCAGCACAGGGCCCAATGTGGGATCCTTATATTGATCAAAAATTAACTCGCAACCAGTTTGGTATTTATGCCCAAGACCGCATGGAGTTTGGCGAAGGTTGGATTTTAACTTTAAATGGCCGTTATGACCATGTTTGGACCAAAGCCAAAGGCTTACCTGAATATGAGTATAATACGGGACGCTGGTCTGGTCGTGCTGGTCTTGGTTATGAATTTGACAACGGGCTAACACCCTATGCTAGCGTTGCAACATTTTTTAATCCAATCATTGATACGCTTTTTGACAACAGCTACGCCAAGCCTGAAACCGGAACGCAATATGAAATCGGCATGAAGTACCGTCCACAATTCTTTGATGGCTTAATCACTGCATCATTGTTTGATTTAACCAAGGAAAATTCCTTAACTGGTTCAAGTTTTGCACGCACCCAGCTTGGCAAAGTCAATTCACGCGGCTTTGAATTAGAAGTACAAGCCAATATTACGCAATCATGGAAACTCATTGGCAATTTCACCACCTCCAAGATCAAAATCAAGGACGATGAAACAACACCGAGCCTGATTGGCAACCGTCCTTACCTTATTCCAGAACAACAGGCAGCCTTATTTACAGAATATCGCATTAGCAGTGGCAAGCTTGAAGGTCTAACCCTAGGCGGCGGTGTGCGCTATGTTGGCTCAACTTTTGCAGATGAAGAAAACACCCTTAAAGTACCAGCAGTTACTCTTGCCGACTTAAAACTTGGTTATGAAAAAGATAATTGGGGCGTCGATATTAACGTCACCAACTTGTTCAACAAGGGCTATGTATCAGGTTGCCAAGGCATTTTTGTTTGCAGCTATGGCGAGGGGCGTAAAACCCTTTTACGCATGCATACGAAATGGTAAGATAATATAAGCGCTTTATTGACTACAAAAAATAAAGCGCTTTTACCTCAACACGATGATATGGAAACACAATATGGAATTAAGCCGCCGACACTTTTTATCGCTGTCCTGCGCGGCTTTTTTTTCGAGCCATTTTAATATTACCCATAGCATCGCAGAAAATGCTGCATTGCAATATTGCCTTTGCGATATTGCAATAATCGACTGGGCTATGCTTGAAACCGCCCTAGCCATTGGCACAATACCTCTAGCGGCAACGGAATTGCGCCAATATAAAAAAATGCAAATTCAACCGCCTATGCCAGGCAGTGTAGCCGATATTGGTTTGCGTGGCAGCCCCAATTATGAACTCCTGCGTATTTTAGCCCCCAAACTCATTATCGCATCTAATTTTTATGAATATCAGCGTCCAACATTGGAAAAAATTGCGCCAGTTTGGGCGCCTATTGTCTTTGGGCAGGGTCTTTCGCCCCGTCCAACCCTTACCAAAGCAACCTTAGAGTTAGGGCAACGCCTTGGCTGCTTTGAAAAGGCACAACAATTTATAAAGAAATATGACGCTTTTATTCAACAAAAGCGCATTCAATTTGCAAAATTATTACGGCGTGATTATTTCATTATCAATCTTGGCAATGGTCGCAATTTTCGTGCATTTGGTAATGACAGTATTTTTGGTGCAGCTTTCAAGGATATTGGTTTGAATAATGCTTGGGGCAGCGATACAAGCTATTCAGCCTATGCCCATATTGGCATTGAAAAATTAGCTCAAAAGCCTGATGCCGGAATTATCATTATTGGGCCAACGGAAGAGCAAACCCTCCAAGCACTGCCTGACAATAAATTATGGAATGAATTACCAGCGATCAAACAAGGTCATTTTCTATTTTTGCCACCACTTAATCATTTTGGCGCCCTGCCAACAGCACAACATTTTATCTCGCTTTTAGCAAAACACTGGTTCGAGGCCGATGGTGAAAAATAGAAAAATCATAATATTTTGGTCGGCATTAGGTATTTTTGCAGCGATCATTACCTTGGTGCAATTTTTAAATGCGTGGAACAGCGCAACCGGCAATATGGATATGCAAAAACTACAGCATATCATTGCGCTTAATATGATTTTGCCCCGCAGCGCTATGGCTATAATTTGCGGTGCTGGCCTTGCATTATCGGGGCTGCTTTTGCAACAAATATTGCGCAACCCCCTTGCTGAGCCAACTACTCTTGGCATCGCATCAGGTGCGCAGCTTGCTATGACGCTAGGTATTTTATATATGCCTGCCACTTGGTTAAGCCGCGAATGGCTAGCACTTATTGGTGCATTTAGTGCTATTTTATTGGTCTTATTGCTGAACCGTAAAAGACAGCTTGAGCCTGCATCGGTTATTTTAAGTGGAATGATTATTTCATTAACCGCGACAGCTGCTTCAACTGCGCTTATTCTTGCCAATGGTGATTATGTTTTTTCCCTATTTGTTTGGGGGGGCGGCTCACTGGAACAATTAAGTTGGACACCGTTTCTTTGGCTATCAGTAAAGATTATAATCGGCGTTATTCTTGCGAGTTTTCTATTACGCCCTTTGACATTATTTAATGTTGATGATGCTAATATGCGAAGCCTTGGCGTTTCCTTTTTAGCTATTCGATTGCTTGTGATTATGATTAGTGTTTCGATAGCCGCCTTTATTATCGCAGAAGTTGGCATATTAGGCTTTGTCGGTTTGGTAGGACCTGCGTTGGCGCGACTTTCGGGAGCAAGATCACTCAAACAAATGATGGTTGCATCCCCAATCATTGGCGCAATTCTTTTATGGGCAACCGATAGCCTAACATATTTAATTCAAACCCTTACTCATACCGATATTCCTGTTGGCGCAGCAACCGCCTTGCTTAGCGGTCCACTTTTATTATGGATGCTACCCAAATTAAGAATGTTTGAATGGCCAAACAGTCAAACTGGCGACATTGTTAGGCGCGCCCGTCATCCTTTCAGCTTTATTGCTATACTTGTAATTATTTTGATGTTGGTCACCCTCAGTGCTTTGACTTTAGGACGTGGGACACAAGGCATATTTGTGGCAACCGGCACGCTTTTTTATGATTTTATTGATCTGCGCTTTGAGCGGCTACTTTTTACGATGATTTCGGGAGCATGTCTTGCGCTAGCAGGTGCATTATTGCAGCGTCTCACCGCTAATCCACTCGCCAGCCCTGAAATATTAGGAACTGGTCTTGGCGCAGGCGTCGGTCTTGCCCTTGTTTTATTAACTATTGCAAGCCCAAGCCTTGCCGAACAATGGATGGGTGCTGCCATTGGTGCATTTATTTCAATCCTATTTATTATGCTGTTGGCAATGCGTGGGCAATTCGGCTCTGAAAAATTACTTTTAGCGGGCGTTGGTTTTGGCGCTATGGCAAGCTCTGTCTTAACCGCATTAATTGCGACAGGCACACCACAAGGTTATGCTTTGTTAGGCTGGTTAAGTGGTACAACGACGCAAGCAACTAGCTGGGGAATTGCCTTCGCCACCGTTATACTTGTTGTAGCTCTTTTCATTATATTTGCCCTATCCCGTTGGATAACCATTTTGCCGCTAGGTGATGTTGCAATGCGTAGCTTAGGTCTTCCAAATGGTTTGGTACGCGCGATAATTGTTGTTACCGCCACAAGCTTAACAGCGATAGGCTCTTTAATGATTGGGCCATTAAGCTTTGTTGGGCTAATTGCTCCGCATATTGCTCGATATTATGGTATTAATGAAACACGCAGTTTTATGATTGCTTCAGCTTTATTAGGTGCGGTGATTATGGCAATAACCGATTGGCTATCACGCATAATAGCGTTTCCTTATAATTTACCGCCCGGGCTTTTTGCTTCGCTGATTGGTGGATTTTGTCTTATCTTGATTTTATCGCAACGCTCTAAAAATGCTAAACTGTAAAAATTATTTTTGCGAGTGCATATAATTAAAATTTCAACTAGATGCATTATGCATTTTAGTGCATAACAAAAACCACAAAGCATTTAAGCGAAGTAGCAATGATTGAGATTCTAAATACATTAATTACCCTATTGGTAACGATCGATCCGCCCGGTCTTATTCCAATCTTTTTGTCGCTTAGTGTCGGCATGAATGGTAAGGAACAAAAGCAAACAGCTATCATTGCTGCAACAATTGCCTTTGTGATATTGGCATTTTTTGCCCTTGTTGGTACGCAGATCATAACAACCCTAGGTATATCGCTTGGTGCTTTTAGAATAGCTGGTGGTATTTTGCTGTTTTTCATCGCTTTTGAAATGATTTTTGAAAAACGCACCGAACGTAAGGAAAAAACCGCCGCAATCATTATTACCAAGGATCACATTACCAATATTGCTGCATTTCCCCTTGCTATGCCAATGATTGCCGGCCCTGGCGTTATTTCAGCAACCATCTTAATGGCCGGCAATAATCCTGGCTGGAGCGGCAAAGCAATCACCCTTGGCGTGCTTTTTATCGCAGTTATATGCTGTTATTTTTTCATGCGGCTTTCACCAGCAATTGACCATTTAATTGGTGTTGCTGGTCGCTCCATTGTTACACGCTTGTTTGGACTACTCCTCGCAGCCCTTGCGGTACAATTAGTGGCCGATGGTATAAAATCGCTGTTTTTATGAACTTAAAAACAATTAAAAGCTATTGATAATGCTCATACCAATATTGTTTGATTTATCCATAGATCTCAAGGCATCAATACCTTGTTCTAAGGTGATAAAGTGACCAGTGAGTTGTTGTGGTTTGATCGTTCCAGCCAAAATCATATCAAGCATAGCATCATAACGCCAAGCCTGCATGCCAATCAAGGCGACAAACCCCCGTTGCTTTAACGGCAATAACCACACTATTATCATGTGGTGTTGGATCAGGTAAATTGGCTATTTGTGGCCTTTGCATAAAAGCATCATAAAAAATAGCTTTCATAAATTTCTCCCCAAAACTTATTGAACTTTTAAAATTAGAGCGCATTTCGATCTGATTAGATCAGATCGGCGCTCTAATCCATTGTTTACACCGCGTTTTTGGCCGAAAACCGCTTCACACTTTTCTAAAAAAAGCTCTAATACAAAGGTCCCTAAAGTCAGATTTTATTTTAATGCCGTAAGCACTGCAGATGCAGCATAAAATTCGGCTTCTCGGTTAGAGCGCCGCATCATCGCTTCTTCATCCTCACCCCATTGCTCATTGGTCCAATCTTCATCGAGATGAGCAATCCTCCAACCATTTTCGACAGTTAAATGACCATCATTTATCGCAAAAGCAATCAATGCTGAACCAGACAAAGTTGTCAACATATGAAGAGCTGCCAATTCGAAAGGCTTAGCAAAATAATTTTGTAAATAGCTGCGAATTGCCCAACTTGAATTATCAGACTGGGGAATAAACATTACCCCCTCACCTAAAGTAAAGCGGGTGGTTAAGCGTGTTTCTGCCCAATCAAGTATAGGATCCCATAATTTTTGTTGCCGCTCCACCAATTCTACTGGCGCGGATGCACGGTAAAAAAGTAAATCAGAAAGACCAAAGCGTAATAGATCTTCAACTACCGGCTCACTATCTTCGGCTATGCCATCGATAACCGTATTAGCAAGACGAGTGATTGGCATTTTGGCTGGATCAATTACATCAACCTGCGCATTAAATTCTTGCACAATTAAATCTGCCAATGCTTGGTTTGGAAGCTCTAAAATTTTACGGGCGGGCGTTTTGACCGAACGACCATCAAGACGTATTTCAACGCCATTTTCGCTTGCCAAGCTTTCAGCTTTTTCATAAAAACGCTTGGGCAATTTATGTTTCATTTTCTCCTGAGCTGATACCATCGGGTCTTTTTCATCATCCCAAGGCTCTATGTCGGTAAAAACATTACGCATAATTTTATTCCTATATTTTGGTCATCTAGCTCATAAGCACTTTATATCAAAAGTACTATTTTTATGATAGCAATTTCAGCAAGTCCAATGGTTGCTTCAACAATGAATCTGCACCAGCCTTTAGCAATTGCTCAGCCTTGTGATAGCCCCAGTCAACACCTATCGCTTTGGCGCCTGCTGCCTTTGCCATTTGCATATCATAAATGGCATCGCCGACAACAAGGGTGCATTCTGGTGTAACACCAGTTTCATCACAACATTCAAGCACCATCGCAGGATGCGGCTTTGATGGACATTCATCGGCGCAGCGGCTAGCAACAAAGCAGTCAAATCCTTGCTCAGCCATCACCATATCAACGCCGCGCCGTGATTTGCCGGTTACCATGCCAAGGATAATATCATCCATAGATGACAGCTGTTTTAACAATTCGCTAATGCCTGAATATAAAGGCTCATATACCCGATTGTCATCGCGCAAGCGATTGAAATGCTGTTTGTAACAAGCCGTCATCTCATCGGTTGGAACTGTTACATTACTAGACAAATCAACCCCTTGCGCCAATCTTGCAATAGCAATTGGCAGCGATAGCCCGATGATTGATTTTATAGCTGCATCACTTGGTACAGGAAAATTAAAATCCTCAAAAGCATTCACCATGCAATTTTTGATGGTTGAGAAACTGTCAATTAAAGTGCCATCACAATCAAAAAGCACAAGGCGTAAATCATTTGGCATTATTCATTACCATCTTCTTCATCAAGCCCAAGAAGATTGAATGTCTGTACCATATGGGGTGGCAATGGCGCGCTAACGTCAATCATGCCACCAGCAGGATTTGGAATACGAATACGGCGCGCATGAAGATGCAACCGGTTTTGAATACCACCTGGGAAAACCCAATTTTGATCCGCATAAAAATATTTTGAATCGCCTAAAATCGGATTATCCATAAAAGCCGCATGCACGCGCAATTGGTGCGTACGCCCCGTAAATGGCTCCATCTCCAACCATGAAATATCGCGGCCTACCGTTTCAATAACTCGGTAATAAGAAACCGCGTGATCGGAATCAGGCTCGCCATGTTCGCAAACCCGCATACGGTCGCCATCGGGAGTTGTTTCACGCACCAGCCAAGTTGAAATCTTATCTTGGCGGCGGCGTGGCACACCACGCACAATCGCCCAATAGGTCTTCTTAGTTTCACGCTCACGAAAAGCTGCCGTTAAGCTTTGAGCGGCACTACGTGTACGGGCAACAACCAAAACCCCAGAGGTATCACGGTCAATACGGTGAACAAGGCGTGGCTTTTCACCCTTTTTATTGCGCCAAGCCTCAAGCATGCCATCAACATGGCGTGCAACACCTGAGCCGCCCTGCACTGCAAGTCCAGATGGTTTATTAAATACATAAACCTTTGGATCTTCATAAATGAGCATTTGCGCTAAAACATCGCCATCATTTTGGCCGCGTATGGTTTTACCAGTTAACGGGCCAGAGGCTTTTTCGTCAACACTTAATGGCGGCACACGCATGGTTTGCCCAGCATTAAGACGGGTATCAGATTTAACCCGCCCGCCATCCAAGCGGATTTGCCCAGAACGCAAAAGCTTTTGCAACGCACCAAAACCCAAGCCAGGATAATGAACCTTAAACCAACGATCAAGCCGCATGCCCGCTTCATCATTTTCAACAGTTTTTAACTCAACCGTTTTCTGTCCGGTCATGCCCTTATCTCCTTGCCCAATGGCAGTCGTATCTTCTTTGCACCTTAATGCAATATTACCACTATCAAATGCAATATATATTTGCTTTTCCGCATCTTTTAGCTAAATTTTCTAGAATCACCATCATCAAAGTAACGCCTATCCATCAAAAAGCACCGTCATCCTGATAGTTTGGTGAAAACTTATAAATCACATTTTGTTTTTAATTGTATCCATGCCTTACCGATTTCAAGAACAAAACCGTACTTTTCATCTAGCTAAATTTGCATTTAAATCGATTAGTTAAGCACATTAGCACGCGACTAAAACAATAAAAATCACTAAATAACAATATGTTATCAAAATGATAAAGTTTCATCATCCCACTAATTTTAAAAATTCGAGAACTTTCTGTTCGATCGATAGTTTTTTTTAAATAAATTTTAACATTTTTAAAAAAACTAATTATCACGACTGGTTACAATGCGATTCCAAAAGTGGCTTTCCCTGACACATATTAGTCATTAGGGCATGAAATAAGGCAAAGAGAATTTAATTTCTAGCTATATTTTATGGAGCACGAATACCGTGTCAATATTTCAAACTTATATGCGTGCGCTTTCCTATCTTGGCGGAGAAAAAAAATCGGCTATATCGATTTGTCTAGCCAATGTGATTTTGTCGATAATTGTTATCGCCGAACCTATTTTGTTTGGCCGCATCATCGGTGCTATTGCTGATAAGGGTGATGTTTTCACCAATCTTAGCCTATGGGTTGGCTTTGGTATTTTTAATATTGTTGCTTATGTACTCGTTGCGCGCGGAGCCGACCGCTTGGCTCATCGCTTACGCCTTGATACTTTAACCAAATCCTATGAGCGCATCATTGCTATGCCGCTATCTTGGCATCAGGGGCGCGGTACCTCTAGCGCTTTGCATACACTTATTCGCGCAACAGATTCACTTTCTGCCATTTGGCTTGAATTTATGCGCCAACATCTTTCAACTATTGTTGTTCTAGTTATGTTGGTACCAACTGCGTTATCAATGGATTGGCGTTTGACTATGGTGCTTGCTGTGCTCGGCGTTGTATATGTCATGATTGCGCGCTTGGTTATGAAAAAGACCAAGGATGGCCAAGAAGCTATTGAACATCACCACCATACATTATTTGAACATGTTTCAGATTCAATCTCCAACGTATCGGTTGTTCAGGGCTATAACCGCATTCAAGCAGAATCTAAAGCATTGCGTCAGCATACTGAGAGTTTACTTGGCGCCCAATATCCCGTTTTAAATTGGTGGGCTTTAGCAAGTGGCTTAAATCGTATGGCGTCCACTATTTCTATGGTAGTTGTACTTCTACTTGGCGCAGTACTTGTATCACGCGGCCAAATGGTTGTTGGCAATGTTGTTGCCTTTGTTGGCTTTGCACAATTGATGATTGGTCGTCTTGACCAAATCACTGCCTTTATCAACCTTGCGGTATCTTCACGCGCTAAGCTTGATGAATTCTATGAAATGGAAGATTCAACCATTGCCCAAGCAGAGCCACAAAATCTACCAGCATTGGAAAATGTAAAAGGCTCCGTTAAGTTTGATCATGTAACCTTCGAATTTGCGAATTCCGGCCAGGGCGTTTATGATGTTTGCTTTGAAGCAAAAGCTGGACAGACCGTTGCCATCGTTGGTCCAACAGGGGCAGGTAAAACCACTTTGATCAACCTTTTACAACGGGTATATGATCCAGCTGTTGGTAATATTTCTATCGATGGTACTGATACGCGTAAAATATCACGCGATTCATTGCGTAAATGTCTTGCCACTGTTTTCCAAGATGCTGGGCTATTTAATCGTTCAATCCTTGAAAACATCGGTATTGGTAAGCAAGGTGCGAGCGTTAAAGAAATTGAAGATGCCGCTAAAAGCGCTGCTGCCCATGATTTTATTTTGGTAAAGGGCAATGGCTATCAGGCCAAAGTTGGTGAACGTGGCTCACGTCTTTCAGGTGGTGAGCGTCAACGCCTTGCAATTGCCCGCGCTGTTTTAAAGAATGCACCTATTTTGGTACTGGATGAAGCAACAAGTGCCTTAGACGTTGAAACCGAAGCTAAAGTTAAAGATGCAATTGATCAGGTTAGCCGTGACCGCACAACTTTTGTGATTGCTCACCGCCTATCAACTGTACGCAATGCTGATCTTGTTCTTTTCATGGATCAGGGACGCATTATTGAACAAGGCTCGTTCCGCGAGCTTTCACTAAAAGGTGGTCGCTTCACCCAATTACTACGTGCGGGCGGCTTAACTATAGAACAAGAAATGCCAGATAATTATTCGGGCAATGTTACAAAGTTTCCAAACCGCGAAGTTGCTTAAGATTTTCACCCTCAAGCAAATTAAAGCCGACATTCAAAATTATTTCAAAAAAGGGAGCCTCAGTGCTCCCTTTTTTGTAGAGCTATTTAAATGATTCAGTTCAAAAATTTTAATTTAACTGGCATTAAATTTCCTTATTACAAGGCTAAAAATTCCTTTCAATCAATAATTCTATAATTTAATATTTTATTATATACATATATATCAATAAGTGTAATTGTTCGGCATTATTCAGTTAGGTCGAGCTGCATTATGCGTATTTTTCTCTGTTCATTATTTTTACTGTTAAGTTCCCCAACATTTGCAAATGATATTATAACTGGACGCGCATTTGTAATTGATGGCGACACCATTATTATTCACAACACGCGCATTCGCATATGGGGAATTGATGCCCCTGAAAGCAAGCAATTATGTATAGATAATAAAGGCCAAAATTACCGTTGTGGGCAAAAGGCATCCTTTGCTTTAGCTGATTGGCTTGATAAATCGCAACCTATACAATGTAATGTACAATATAAGGATAGATATAAGCGTTTTGTTGCTAAATGTGTGAGAGCTGACAATAGAGATCTTGGCGACTACATGGTTTCCAATGGCCAAGCACTTGATTGGCCCCGCTATTCACAAGGATATTATAGCAATGCCCAAGAAAAAGCCAAACAGAAAAAATCAGGAATGTGGGCAGGAAGTTTTTTAGAGCCTTGGCAGTGGCGATGGAATAAAAAATCTAATAAAATCAATTAAAAGAGACCAAAACTTAATAAAATAATAATTTACTTTAACATTATTTTAACCATTAATAAAACAATTTAAAATAACATATTGTTATAAAAGCAAAAAAGCTCTTTCTTTAATTGGAAAAACACTAAAATATTTAAGGGGTAAATACAAACTTATAAATAATGTAAAAACGACTTTACTCAAAATTGAACAAAGTCGTTTTATAAAAGACATTAGCCTATTAGAAACAATTTACTCGCCCGTTTCATTTGCATCCTCAAGGCACGCAATTGGCTTTTTCTGCTCTGGATCATCAATGATATTATAAAGGCTCACTTCGCCTTGATCTTCCCACCAGATAAATTGATCCCCAGCATATTTAGCACCGCTGGCAGCAAGGACATTAGCAGCAACAATCGTTTTATCGCTAAAATCAAGCTGCACAAGGGAGATATCATTCGCATTGATATAAGTTGCTACCACATCTTGATCGCCGCACTTATATTTTACTTTTTCCGACGAAAAGTCATCGCTTCCAGTCACAGAAATGGCAAAACCAGATGGTGCGCCCACTGAAACATCTGCAGCCGCATCATCAGTAGGGACAGATACTGATATCCCGGGCATAGTAACTGACACACTTTCAGCCAAAGCGCTTCCTGTTAAAGAAAATAAAGCTATCGCTACAATGGAATGTAATTTCATAAACTTTCCTCGCGGTTGATAAAAGGGTTACACAAAAAAACTATGACATATTTAATTGCAAAAACAATCAAAACACATATCAATTAATCTAAACAATCCACGATATGACTTTAATCAACCAGCTCGCTTTTATCGACTATTATTTTAACCCTACAAGATAATTGTAAATAGATTCACGAATACTATCATAAGCAATATCACCAGCAAGACCAGTAAAATACTCGCTTGCTTTTGAAATACCACCCCTTAAACTATGATAATAAAGAACATAAGTTTTGTCCTTGTAGCCAATAACGGAAACAAAAAACAATGTTGGATGGTCGGGATTATTTTTATCGATAATCTTATATTGATAGGAGCGCGCCATAATGCCTGCCTCAGCAAAACCGGGAATAGAATTACGTCCAATAAATTCATATTTTACGTTTTCTGCAACATTATTTGCTTCGGCTGCGGGTGTTATTGCTGCATCATTTGAAGTTGCTTCGCCATTTTGCTCTGTACTATTAATTTGCCCCTTATTTACGCGCAATTGCGATGAGAGGTAAATTTCCGCAAAAATATCCGCTTGGCGCCGAAAACTTTCTTCGCTTTCAGGTTCACTGGCTTTATTAATCCATAGCAATAAATGGCTAAACATCTCGTCATTTTGCAATTTTTGAATAAGATGTACCTCGTAAGGTAATATCTTACGCTTAGAATTATCCACTACCAATGTAAAACCTTTAGGGTAGGTCAATACCAAGGTTTCTCCATCAAGGTCAACTGCCAAACTCTGCATTAAATCTTCGTCAATAGAGTTTGGCCTGCCATCAGCCATTAGGATATTTGACGCAAAATAAGAAACAACCTTGCGCAAACTAACAATTGATGCGCTTTGTTGCTGAACACTTCCAACTAGCGGTGTCGAGAAAAAATGGGCAATTAAAACATCGCCACGCGCATAGCAATAGCCAAATTCTGCCTTGGTTGGTACTTTTTTCTCACCTTTAAACTGTACACCAAAAAGTTCAGCTTCGGCTAACTTATCCTTAGCCACCGAGTGAAAAATAAAATACTCATCATTCTGCATCTGCCACTGGCATGTGCGTAAGGCAGCAGGTGCATAGCGTAGTTTATAGGAAAATATATTATCCTCAATTTCCACGCCGTCCAGGTTAAAAATAGCCTTACCAAGCGGAAGAACACGACCGATTTGCCCCTCCTCTACAACTTGATCCTCGTAAGGGTTAAGGGTTATTTGAGCACCTTTTGGCACAATCGTTTCAAAATTGAGCTTTGGGCTTTTAAAATCAAAAACCTTGCGCTCTAAACCAAAAATTTCGGTCTGCTGCGGTGACAACCGAAGGGTTTCAAACAAATGTTCGCTTTTTTGTGCAATTGCTGTTTGGGCCGCAAGACCTAGCCCTATAACTAATACTGCTTGAACGATAAAGCGCTTCGCTGCAAAAAAACTCTTAAACCTAGAATCAACCATTGTAATTGAGCCATGCCCCATCTAATTAAAAATATGAATTCCCTATAGGTGCAGGTTTTATGTTAAAACTGCCTTAACCGATCAGCATTTATATAAAAATAAATGCTAATATCCTACTTTTAGTCTTTAAAAGATAAAAACGCCTTCTTTATGATGACCGAAATCATAGAATTTTTAAAAAAAATTAACCGCAATTACAAAAGACTTTACTTCACCCCATAAAAAAGCGCCGGACGAGAACCTCAACCAGCGCTAAAACTATCAAAATAGTAAAATCTTAAACATCAAGATTTGCGACATTAAGGGCATTTTCTTGAATAAAATCGCGGCGCGGTTCTACCTCATCGCCCATCAAGCGTGAAAATAGTGAATCTGCTTCAGTCGCATCACTCACTTTAACTTGTAATAAAGTGCGTGCATCAGGATCAAGAGTTGTTTCCCATAATTGCTCGGCATTCATTTCACCAAGACCTTTATAGCGCTGCAATGAAAGCCCTTTGCGACCACTTGCAAAAATACTTTCAAGCAAATTATTAGCACTCGTAACAGTTTCAACCTTATCTTTACGCGAAAGCTTTGCAGGCTCGCCATAAACTTCATTTAATTGGCTTGAAAAACGATTAATCTGACGTGCATCAGCCGAGCCAATAAGCGCCATATCAACAAAGGCGACATCCTTAACACCGCGCAAGGTACGCTCAAAGCGCAAGCCACCATCATCCATAACATGGCCGCTCCAACCGCGCTCCATATCTTCAGCAATAAGATCAAGACGGCTTGCTACCTTATCGGCGGCAATTTGTGCAAGCTCATTATTGGCAACCGCATCAGGATTAAGAACCCCAGCAATGGCTGCTTGCTCAACAACAGAGCGGTCATAACGCGTATGTAAACCATTTAAATATTGACGCAATTGACGGGCTTCTTCAGCCAATTGACGCAAATCTTGGCCTCGGCGCACTTCACCGGAATGCAATTCCAATGAACATTCATCGAGTCCTGAATCAATCAAAAATTCTTCAAATGCTGACTCATTTTTGATGTATTGTGATGATTTACCGCGCGTTACCTTATAAAGCGGCGGCTGCGCGATATAGATATTACCACGTTCAATAAGTTCAGGCATCTGCCGGAAGAAAAACGTCAACAACAAAGTACGAATATGCGCACCATCAACGTCCGCATCGGTCATGATAATGATTTTGTGATAGCGTAATTTATCGGCGTTAAATTCGTCCTTGCCAATAGACGTACCAAGGGCAGTGATTAGCGTTCCAATCATATCTGATGACAACATACGGTCAAACCGTGCGCGTTCAACGTTCAAAATCTTACCACGCAATGGTAAAATAGCCTGATTTTTACGCGAACGACCGCTTTTAGCAGAACCACCAGCTGAGTCACCCTCAACAATGAAGATTTCAGATTTGGCTGGATCACGTTCTTGGCAATCGGCAAGTTTACCAGGCAGTGACGAAATATCGAGCGCACCTTTACGGCGGGTTAGCTCACGTGCTTTACGAGCAGCTTCACGCGCTGCCGCAGCCTCAACCACTTTACCGATTAATATTTTCGCTTCGGTTGGATGTTCTTCAAGCCAACTTGCCAAAGCTTCATTAACAAGGCTTTCAACAACAGGACGAACTTCTGACGAAACCAACTTATCCTTGGTTTGCGATGAAAACTTAGGATCTGGTACCTTAACCGACAAAACAGCCGTTAAGCCTTCGCGGCAATCATCACCAGTAAGCTGCACTTTTTCTCGTTTAGCAATGCCAGAACTTTCGGCATAGCCATTCACCTGACGGGTTAAAGCACCACGGAAACCAGCCAAATGGGTACCACCATCACGCTGAGGAATATTATTGGTAAAGCACAAAACCTTTTCGTGGTAAGAATTATTCCACCACATAGCAACTTCCACGGTCATACCGTCTTTTTCACTGCTAATATAAATTGGCTCGCTAATCAAAGGTGTTTTTGTCTGATCGATATACTTTACAAACTCAATCAAACCACCATCATAATGCAATTCCTCTTCACGATGATCCGCGTGTCGGCGGTCTGCAAGGAAAATACGTACACCTGAATTCAAAAATGCAAGTTCGCGCAACCGGCGCTCAAGCGTATCAAAATCAAACTCAACTTTGGTAAAAGTTTCAGTACTTGGTAAAAAAGTTACAGCCGTACCAGTAGCTTCTCCTGCGTCCCCTACAATTGCCAATGGCCCATCTGCAACGCCGTGGGTAAAGGTCATTTCATGAATTTTACCTGCACGCTTAATGCTTAGCTTCAAATAAACCGACAAAGCATTAACAACGGAAACACCAACACCATGCAAACCACCAGAAACCTTATAGGAATTTTGGTCAAATTTACCACCGGCATGCAATTGCGTCATAATAACTTCAGCAGCAGAAACACCTTCACCAGTGTGAATATCGGTTGGAATACCGCGTCCATTGTCGGTTACGGTACAAGAACCATCGGCGTTAAGCGTTACAGTCACCAAGTCTGCATAACCAGCCAAGGCCTCATCAATCGCATTATCAACAACTTCATACACCATATGGTGTAAACCCGAACCATCATCGGTATCACCAATATACATGCCGGGGCGTTTACGCACCGCATCAAGGCCTTTTAAAACCTTGATTGAATCCGCGCCATATTCGGCGTTATTCTCTGGCATTGTTGCGTCACTCATGAACTGATCCATTTTAAAAACCGCAGATTGGCACGTGTAGGTTTGCCAGCAAAACCCAAGATAAAACAATTACCTTTGCTATTTTTGCCGCACACCAAAAATGCAAGAGCTTCCCCTTGCAAATAAATACACTTTCCAAAAGCGTAAAGTTGAGGATTAAATATCAATCATTGAAACTTACGATCAATCACATATTTAAATCCGAATCGAGAAAATCTAATCTAATATATATAAGGCAAATGCGTTGATTTTCCAAATAAATGCCGGTCTTTTTACGTGGATATTACCTAAATTTTACAAAAAACATTAAATTAGCAGAGCAATATTTTTTTATACATTTTGAACTCGAGCAAAGATCGGTAAAAGCTTTAAAGAACATTCCCACCATACTTTCCAACTTTAGAAAAAGAGGAGGTAAAAATATTTATATCTTGCTTTTTGGAAAATAGAATTCCTCAGTACGAGGATCTACGTTGCGGTGATCTTCAAGCAAGATATGAACGCCGCAATTCAATAATGCAAGTTCCCGCAGGTGCCGCTCAAGCCTATCAAAATCAAAATCAACCTTAGTAAAAACTTCAGCGCTTGGCAAAAAACGAATTGTTATTCCAGTTTCATCCCCAGCATCGCCAACAACTGCCAATGGCGCATCCGCCACACCATTGTTGAAAGTCATTTCATGAATTTTACCAGCGCTCTTAATGCTTAGTTTTAAATAGGCAGATAACGCGTTAATGACATTAAAATTTAAACCACGCCAACGACCAGCTGACTCGTCAATACCATCGGTCTGTATATTGTGATCCGGCCTACGACCTGCATGCATTTGCGTCATAATAATCTCTGCTTTAGACACGCCTTGTCCCGCATCTATATCTGTAGGAATAGCACGACCGTTATCCGCAATGGTGCATGAACCATCGCCATTAAGCGTCACGGTCAATAAGTCAACATAACCAATAAAGGCTTCCTCCATTGCATTATCAACGACTTCGTAAATCATTTGATGCAGCCCCGAACCATCATGAATATCACCAATATACATGCTGGGGCGTCCACGTACAGCATCACCGGCATTTAAAAGCTTAATGGAATCTGCGGCATATTTGGTTTTATCGTTTGACATCGTGGCCTCACTCATGACCTGATAGAATATATGAGTTCAACTTGGCCTTATAAAACGAGCTTTAATTGCGTTAAATGCCAATTATAACCGCATCGCCTTTGGCTTATTTATTTAGCTGCGTATCGTTGCAAAACCTTTACACAAAAATACTGCCATAATCGTTAAAACGAAGATTATGGCAGTAAAGTATCCGCATAGACTATTTCTTGCGTTTCATGGCATCAAGGAGTGCTGCACCAAATGCGCCGCCGCTAGCATTTTCTTGCGGCTTAGCGCGATTTGCTTTAGCTTTGCCTTGGTTATTCGCATTAGCTTGACGTGGCGCAGCTTGGTGGCTTTGGCTATGATTATTACGCAATTGCGCAGCACCGCTACCTGGATTTTCTTTACGCATAGAAAGCGAAATACGCTTTCGTGGTGCATCCACTTCCAAAACCTTTACCTTAACAATATCGCCAGCCTTAACCACTTCATGAGGGTCTTTAACAAACCGATCGGCAATTTCAGAAATATGCACGAGGCCATCTTGATGCACGCCAATATCAACAAAAGCACCAAAGGCAGCGACATTGGTAACCGTACCTTCAAGCTCCATACCAACTTTTAAATCCTTGATATCTTCAATACCATCGGTAAAGCTTGCGGTTTTAAACTCTGGGCGCGGATCGCGTCCCGGTTTTTCTAGTTCTGACAAGATATCGCGAATAGTTGGCAAGCCAAAACGCCCTGACACAAACTCACGAGGATCAATATTTTTTAACGCTGCACTATCGCCCATAAGATCACGGACATCACGCCCACAAGATGCTACAATTTTACGTGCCACATCATAGGCTTCGGGATGCACGCTAGATGCATCAAGCGGTTCACTGCCATCACGAATACGCAAAAAACCGGCGCATTGTTCAAATGCTTTTGCACCAAGGCGCGCTACATCCAACAAGCCTTTGCGGCTTTTAAATGGGCCGTTTTGATCGCGGTGGGCAACGACCGCTTCCGCCAAGGATTTGCCAAGACCTGAAACCCGTGAAAGGAGTGGAGCTGATGCGGTATTTAGATCAACACCAACACCATTCACCGCATCTTCAACCACCCCATCAAGCGAATGCGCCAATTGGAATTGGTCAACATCATGCTGATACTGACCAACACCGATGGATTTTGGTTCAATTTTTACAAGCTCTGCCAATGGGTCTTGCAAACGCCGTGCGATAGAGACTGCACCGCGCAATGACACATCAAGCTCTGGGAATTCACGCGCAGCAAGTTCAGATGCGGAATAAACCGATGCACCAGCTTCTGACACAATAACCTTAATTGGCTTAGGCTCTGGTACATCTTTAAGAAGATCATTAACCAGCTTTTCTGTTTCGCGGCTTCCAGTACCGTTGCCTATAGCAATCAGTTCGACCTTATGACGCATAATCAATGCACCTAACACTGCTTTTGAACCAGTAATGTCATTACGCGGTTGGAAAGGATAAATAGTTGCCGTTTCAAGCAATTTGCCCGTTTTGTCAATAACGGCAACCTTAACGCCTGTACGGATACCCGGATCAAGCCCAATTGTGGTGCGCGAACCAGCAGGAGCTGCCAAAAGCAAATCTTTTAAATTACGGGCAAAAACATCAATCGCTTCTTGGTCTGCACGTTCACGCATTTCGCGCATAAGATCTAGCCCTAAGGATAGTGACAGTTTTACCCGCCAAGCCCAACCTGCAACATCCATCAGGAATAAATCACCCGGCAGATTTGAACCGATTTCATAGGCTTTTGCAATTAGTTTTTGCGCCGGCTTTATTGGTGCTGGATCATCAATATCAAGTTCTAAATCAAGAGCTAGAATATCTTCATTGCGGCCGCGCAACATCGCCAAGGCACGGTGACCTGGCACAGTTGCCCAGCGTTCACTATGGTCAAAATAATCGGCAAATTTTGCACCGTCATTCTGCTTACCATCAACAACACGGGCATGAAGAACACTATGATCTTTCATATATTGGCGTAAAATTCCTAATAGATCAGCATTTTCTGACATATTTTCCGCAATAATATCGCGCGCACCTTCAAGAGCAGATTTAGTATCTGCAACCTTATCATTAATATAGGACTTCGCTAAAACTTCTGGTGATTTATCGCGGTTATTAAAAATATCATCAACTAGGGGCGCCAAACCATTTTCGCGGGCAATTTGCGCCCTAGTGCGGCGTTTTGGCTTATAGGGCAGATAGACATCTTCAAGCTCTGATTTAGTGGTGATGGCAGCAATCTTATTGCGCAAATCATCCGTTAGCTTTCCTTGTGTTTCTATGCTTTGCAAAATAGTCGATCGGCGACTTTCAAGCTCTCGCAAATAGGTTAATCGCTCACCAAGCAAACGCAATTGCGTATCATCAAGGCCACCAGTTACTTCCTTACGATAACGCGCAATAAAGGGAATTGTTGCTCCTTCATCAATCAATGCAATAGCAGCATCCACTTGCTCACGGCGGGCATTAACTTCGGTGGAAATAATTTTAGCGATATCAAATACTTGACTCATAGCCGGGTTATTATTTTGCGAAACACTCATTGTCATCAAACACTAATTCACTTTTTAAATCTTATTTCGAAATTGTTTTTAACTTCTAATACCTTTTAACACTTAAGGAAAGCATTAGACTTGAATTTTTCGTTCATTGTTAAAAACCTACTCAATATCTTTTATCACTAATATGGCGCAATCGTGATCAAGAAAGCCATTTAAATTATCTCTCACTTCTTTTTAAACTGCCTTTTAAGCCCTATCTCTTTATTATAGTTACTAAGGATAGGCAGAATGAGCAAATTATTTCAACCCTTTAAATCTAATACATTAAACTTAAAAAACCACATTGTTATGGCGCCGCTTACACGTAATCGCTCGCCCAACAACATTGCTAATGAGTTAAACCGCATTTATTATAGCCAGCGCGCTAGTGCAGGTCTCATTATTTCTGAAGGCACTGCCATTAGCCAAGAAGGACAAGGTTATATTGATGTTCCCGGCCTTTACAGCAAAGAACAATTAGCTGGCTGGAAACAAGTAACCAGTGCAGTTCATGAAAAAGGTAGCAAGATATTTGCTCAAATTTGGCATGTTGGTCGCATTTCCCATACGAGCTTACAACCAAATGGCGGTGCACCTGTTGCCCCATCAGCAATTAAAGCCGATGCCCACACATATATACGCAATGATAAGGGTGAAGGAGAATTTGCGTCAACGTCTGAGCCGCGCGCGCTGCGTCTTGACGAGATTAGCCGTGTTATTGAAGACTATAAACGCGCAGCTAAAGGCGCGGTAGAAGAAGGCGGTTTTGACGGAGTAGAGATCCACGCCGCTAATGGTTATTTGCTTGATTCCTTCATGCGTGAAAATTCCAATAAGCGCAATGATGATTATGGTGGATCTATCGAAAACCGCATCCGCCTAACTTTGGAAGTTGTTGAAGCGGTTATTAGCGAAATTGGCGCCCATCGCACCGCTATTCGCATCTCGCCGGTAACCCCGGTTAACGATGCTCATGATAATGATCCGCAGCCATTATTTGATGCGCTGATTGATGAATTAGCCGCTTATGACCTTGCCTATATTCATATTATCGAAGGAGCAACAGGGGCAGACCGTAATTATCAAGAGGCTCCGTATCCCTTTGACTATCATCGTTTACGCCAACATTATCGCGATGCAGGGGGTAAAGCTGCGTGGATTGCCAATAATGGCTATGATCGCGCCATGGCGGAAAAAGCCATTGATAGCGGCTATGCTGATCTCGTCGCCTTTGGCCGACCTTTCATTGCTAATCCTGACTTTGTTGAACGATTAAAGCAAAATGGGCCATTTAATGAGTTAAAAGCCGACAAGCTTTATGGCCAAGGAGTAGAAGGCTATACCGACTATCCAACTCTCGATAAGGCTTAAGAATTAAAAAATCGCATAAATAAAAGGCATTTTCAATTTTTTAAAAAATGAAAATGCCTTTTAAATCTTAAACGACAGGTAGAAAATTACCCAGTTATATCAATTATACCGCAATCACCTGCTTGTGAACCAAAAGCCAGTCTTTCGCCCCTTTTATCCCAAGCCAATGAGCTGATAGCCCCTTGCCCTGGGCGACGTAACAATGCTTCCTTTTGGTCAGCAAAACGCACAAAAAGCACCATGCCATCTTCATAGCCAACGGCCACCATTTCTTCAGTTGGATGACAAGCAACACATGTCACCAATATATTGGCTCTCGTGCCAAGCTCTAATGGGGCTTTACCCATTGGACCATCCTTGCCTAAAAACGGCCAAACTACGGCCGCAGGCGCACCGGACGTTGCAAGGTAACGCCCCTTACTACTCCATGACCAGCTTTTAACCTTAGCAGGATAGCCAGACATGCGTAAATGTTGATTGTCAGCAAGCCGCCAACCATGCAAGGCATTTTCCTGCATCGCCGTGACGAGAAAGCGCCCATCGGGTGAAAAATTCACCATTGTATGGGCGCCTTTCCATTCAAGCGACACGGGTTTGCTTTCCGTACCAAGCCAATGCAATGTAACACCATTATAATGAGCAAGCGCCAGACGAAGACCTTTTGGCGCAAAAGCCAAATCTTCAATGCTGCGCTCATGGGGCATTTCTTGACTTTTGCCCTGTACATTACCATAGGCGACGCGCCCAGTACCATAAGCAAAGGCATCATCAGGACCAATTGCCACGGCTGTAAGCCATTTATTACCAATTTTTTCCAATTCAATAACGGAAAAATCGGCATTCACCTTACATAAACGGCCATCCTCACCGCCAGTAAGCACAAAACGACCGTTTTCGGCAATTTTGGCGCTAGCAATACCATTGCCGATCTCAATTTGCTTTTCGCCTTCGCCTAAATGATGCAGAACACCATCAGCCGAAATAAAAAATGGCTTATCATCAAGAAAGCCAGCTAACAGGCAATGGCTTTGAATATCAATTGGAGCTATTGTCGGCATAAAACCTCTCACGCACAGGCTTCAAAGCCAGATTTTAATTTTTCAGCGTCCAATTGGCGACCGATAAAGACAAGACGGCTTTCACGTTTCTCACCGTCTTTCCATGGCCGTTGATGATCGCCTTCAATAATCATATGAACCCCTTGCACCACATAACGGTCTTCATCACCTTTAAAAGCAATGATACCTTTAAGGCGCAAAATATTTGGCCCTTGGGCTTGCGTTACATTTTGCAACCATGGGAAAAATTTTGCTGGATCAAGTTCCCCACTACGCAGTGACACCGATTGCACGGTAACGTCATGAATGGCCGCACCATGCTCATGATGGTGACCGTGATCGTGTTGATGGCTATGCTCATGGCTGTGGCTATGATCGTGATTATGCTCATGGCTGTGGTCATGGCCGCAATCGGGGCCGCAAATGTGACCTTCTTCACCATGCTCTAAGAAGTAAGGATCATTATCGAGGGCGCGCTTTAAATCAAATGCGCCACGGTCGAGCACCTTAGCAAGATCAATTGAGGCACGCTCGGTGCGGTGAATGACAGCAGTTGGATTAATAGCCCTAATTGTTGCTTCAACCGATGCAAGCTCGTCAGCATTAACAAGATCAGTCTTATTTAATAAGACAATATCAGCAAAAGCGATTTGATCTTCAGCTTCACGGCTATCCTTAAGGCGAAGCGGCAAGTGCTTGGCATCAACCAATGCGACAACCGCATCAAGCATGGTTTTAGAACGAACATCTTCATCCATAAAGAATGTTTGCGCGACAGGAACGGGATCAGCAAGACCAGTGGTCTCAACCAAAATAGCATCAAAACGACCAGGCCGCCGCATTAAGCCTTCTACAACGCGGATAAGATCACCGCGAACAGTGCAGCAAATGCAGCCATTATTCATTTCATAAATTTCTTCGTCTGATTCCACAATGAGATCATTATCAATGCCGATTTCACCAAATTCATTGACAATCACCGCATAGCGTTTGCCATGATTTTCACTCAAAATCCGATTGAGCAATGTGGTCTTTCCTGATCCAAGATAGCCGGTTAAAACGGTTACCGGAATTTTCTTGATTTCACTTACTGCCTCGCTCATGGCTTAAACCTCTTTTTAAAAAGACAAGATATGGTATGATATAAGCGTGTTTTGTTTAAATTGAAATAGTATAACAAATTTCATTTGTAATTTTTGTAGAAGATAGCTCACAAACATAATTGCGGATTTTTTAATCATCCAGCAATGACTATGTCGATTGAGGAAAGAGCTCATCAATTTTTTGAAAGTGCTCGGTATCAAAACGATGAACATCTTCAAGCAAACTAATAAAGCCTTTTGCCGCATGATCTAAAATTGCTTTTCCAACCGCTGCACTGGCACGGCTTGCGTCACCTGCAGCCCCTTCGCAGTTAAGATCCTGCATTAACCAACCAAAGCTATGGCGACCATAAGCACGCAAATAGCTAAAATCGCAATGACAACGTGCTTGAAAATTGCTAAAATTCTTAGCCTTTTCCATTACAACCAAATGCGGTGCGATATGAAGCATAACCGATGTTTCAATAAAACCAGCATGAATATCAAGCGCTTTTTCACCTTCACTCATAAGTCCAATTGGCAAACCAAAGCGCGTCCAACTGGTTGTAACGCAAAGCATCGGATAGCGCGCGCGCAGTTCTGTCGCAACAATAGTCATTAGAGGCGAGTTTCCGCCATGAGCATTCAGCAACACAAATTTATCAGTACCTTTTTTAAATTGTTCCTCACCAATTTTGATCCAACGTGCCACTGCTTCATCAAAGCTAAGTGTCTTGGTACCACTTACCCGCTTATGTTCAATAGAATAACCAATTGGTTCAACATTTAAAAAACTGACATTAAGATGGAGAGGTAAAATAGCCGCAACATGATCAACAACAGCCTGCGCAATCAATGCATCGGTTTCAAAAGGCAAATGGGGACCATGAGCCTCATAGGCACCAAGAGGCAGAACTGCAATGTGCGATGTTTGATCAATATTATTACATAACGTTTCCATAAGCCTATCTGTCATCGTAATCTATTCATTGTCAAATATTATTCAATATTTTGACAATTACGCCAAACAATATTGTATGATACCGATCATTGGCAAAGCTATAAGGCTTAGATATTGCAAACTAAACACACCATAAATAAGCGAGCAAAACTTTCTTATGATAAAAATAACTATATCAAAGAGCTTGATCTTTCAGAATCAGGCAAAGTTATCCTTGTAGAACTATGATGGAATTGCAAAAAAACAATTGAAAACATTAAGCATTATAGCCGATATTCAAACTTGAATTAGTACAGCTTTGATAAAATAAATAAACCCTAGCACAAGCGTTCACAATTAGTTTGCTTAAAAATCCACCTTTTATGTTGAAATTTTAATATAACCTCCTAATTTACTAAAATAGACATTGATAATATCTACCAAGTTTGGAATAATAGATTATTATTATATTTGCATGTATTAATAATAAAGTTTAAGAATGCAAAATTGCCACTATCAATGAATAGTCACTTAAAACACGAGCACCTTAATTGCATTATGTTTGGTATATAATTTTGTGAATAAGGTGCTTTTTTAGCGAGCCCAATAATGCCTGACAGACAAGGTCTTTTAAAAAAACTTCAAACAACATCACGTTTTTTGCGCACTGCTTTAGCGCAAGAACTGCAAAAGGAAGGCCTTTACCCTGGGCAAGATAATGTTTTGCTAGCCCTTTCATTGAAAGGTGAATTGACACTTGGACAGCTTGCTCATGAACTAGATGTCCGCCCACCAACAATCACAAAAACAATTTTACGTCTAGCCAATCAAGGCTTTGTTGAAAAAAACACGTCAACGGAAGATCAACGCCAAAGCTTTGTTTCCCTCACGTCAAAAGGGTTAAATATCGTCAATAGGTTACAAACTCATCTTAACGCTATAGAAAAGACGGCATTAAATAATGTTAGCAATGATGAGATTACTATTTTAACTGAATTATTGCAGCGCATTGAACGTAATTTGGCATAAGAATTTTCATTAAACCTACATTTACAGTAAAATTCTTGCAACTAGAAATACTAGATATGTTTGCCAATATGATTGGAATGGCAAACAAGCTTTGATTAGGGTCAGGGCCCACTAATTTAAATGAAATGGCACAATAAACAGCAAAAATATACATTTTTAATATACATGGAAACAAGCGGAAAGTGGATGGTATACCCATTTAAGCTTTAAGGCACAGTAGATTACGGCTGTTTTTATATCCTTTCAGGATATGTTCAATTTTAACGCTAATTTGTTAAAGAGCCTTGAAGATATTCATATTTCCGGCTAGCTGTTCTCACATTTAATATTTGCGTTCTCACAAAAATTTCCTCGTACCTTTTCATTTAAATTAATGGATCCTGCCCCTAAAGCAATCATAACCATTCAATTTTGAGACACAGCCACTTAAAGCCAATTCCTCAATAAAGCACAAAACCAAACTTATCATCTCACTAAAATAAAATCATAACCAATATAATGATAGGTTTGAAATTTTTTCATAGCTGATATTTTAAGCCCAATTTCTTTACATTAATTTGCCTGAGAAGTTATTGTGAAATGACACTGAAGCGTTTCTTAATGTGATTGCCTTTTTCTGCTTCATCAATCATTGCAATGGCATAATCGGCATAGCTGATTTCACTTTTACCATTATTATCAACGATAAACTCTTCACCACCTTCTTGATATTTTCCAGTGCGAACACCGTCCGCAATGAAGTCAGCAGCAGGACTTAAAAACGTCCAATTGATATCATGACGTTTTTTAAGCGCATCAAGCGCTGTCGCCATAGAAAGCGCTAGAGGCTTATATTCTTCAGGAAAGTTTGGGCTATCGACCAAACGTGTCGTATGACTTTTATCCAAATAAAGGCTCCCTGCTCCACCAACAATTAGCAAACGATTGGCGTGACCAGCCAAGATATCAGTAAGATGTGCAAGCGAAGTTTGATATTGGTCTAATGTATCGGGGGTAAAAACGCCAAATGCATCAATAATAACATCAAAATCAGCCAAATCTTGGTAGTTCAAGTCAAATAGATCCTTGATAAAAGTTTTTGCACGCGGATCAGCGGCATTGCCTTTGCGGATAATCGCTGTGACATCATGGCCGCGATCGAGAGCTTCTTTAGTTATTAATTGACCTGCACGGCCATTGGCCGCAATAATTGCTATTTTCATGATAATTACTCCTTATTTTGCAAACCATAACATGATAGGCGCTATTGTAAAGTAGGCACCTTTTTGTTATATAGGTTACTAAAAGATACTAATGTTGAATAATCGAGTATTAAGGGTATAAAATGCTTAAGCTACCACCATGTCCTGTTGAAATTACCTTGCTTGTTATAGGCAATCGTTGGAAACCATTGATTATTCGCGACTTGCTTAATGGCACCAAACGATTTGGCGAATTGCGCAAAAGCATTGGCGATATTTCGCAAAAAGTGCTAACAGCCAATTTGCGTGAATTGGAAGAGCAAGGCATAGTCACGAGACAAATTTTTGCGCAAGTGCCGCCACGGGTTGATTATAGCTTAACCAAACGCGGTAAAACGCTTGAACCCATATTAAGCGCTATGGCAAATTGGGGCGAAGATCACCGTCAAACATTAGCAATAGCATAAAGATTTAAATTGTTTTCAAGCTATTTGGGATATAAAATGTCCATCTATCCAGTATAATTTGATATGTTTGTTTTAATATCACCACAAATACCACCATCGGCAGTTCTTACATCAATGATGACTTTTACATAATTCACTATAGCAATAAGATAACATATTGTAATAATACGGGTAAAATCTGGATTTAATTGGGTTTTGGTTGATATCTAGTGATATTCAAAATAACCATAGTCTGTGATCAAGATGGAAAACCTATATGCCTATTATTGTCAGAAGGTGAGAGGAGTGATTAAAAAGGTGCTGCTCTTTTACTACCTATTTTGCCTGATGCGCAAAAACTCATTGCGGACAAAGGTTACAATACTAAATAAAATTGAGAACTTTTTTGCAAAACTTAAAATTTAGTGACATATCGCTACAAGATACAACAGATGTGCTCATATCTTTTTCTCAGCAATATATATCGCTGCAGCTGTCATCTTTTATTACAATTAATGAGTCCTGCCTCTAAAATAATTAAGCATATAATACTGGTAAAATAAGCTTTTATAACTAGATAATTTTTTGTCCTGCAGTTGAACCAGAGCGAAGACTAAACACCGCTTCAATATGAATAAGAACCGCACATTTAGGTGCTTTCATTCCTCTTTCATCTGCATAGATCTTTGCTTGCTCCCATATTTCACCATCATCAATAATTTGCGCACTACCAATAAAGCGATAGCCATCCAAGGCTTCCCTATCAATAACTGCAACCGCTATTTTTGAACCATCAATCAAATTTTGCAATGTTTGACCGCCCGTATTTTCATTATAAATTAGAGTATTATCATCAAATACACGCAATGATCGCTTAGGACCAATATCTGGTATTCCCATTTTGCTCGTTGTAGCTTGAATTGGCAATTGCTTGGCCAATAAACTTTTCATGTCATCATTAAGCATGGATATCCTATCCTTATATTTAAATTATCTATCTACTCTCACTGCAACAAACTTTCTAAACTTGAACATTTTAGCAATATGCGCACGCATAACACCAAGGTGACGATCAAGCCTAATGGGGCGAGCAATGGGGACAATCCTGCTCGGCCTTAAGCATATGCTCTGCCATATGATAAACATTTAACGCAACCTTTGCCGCATCCTGCTTAAGTTGTATAATATGATCCTTGTCGATTTGATGTCTTACCAAATGATCTACCAAAGCTATTAATGAAAATTTTAGATGCTGAACACAAGCCAGCCGTAAATTTGGAAAAGTATCAACCGCAGAAGCTATATCAAGAAGTTGATGATAGGCTTTGTAATAATAATAATCAGCTTCTAACCGATTATTACGCCACATTTCTAAAGCTGCTAAATTATGACAAGAAATATTGTAAAGCATAGGTGCAGTATCGCACCCCTCACCGGCTATGGCTGCATGAAATAATATTTCTGCTTCACCAAATGCTTGGCTATAAAAATGCACTGCCTGCTCTATCTCGCCATGCTTAAAAGCTTCATTGGCCAATTTTGTATAATTTTGCCAATCTTGGTCGCCGCCATTAATTACACGCAGCCCATCAGCCCCCGTGTTTTTGCACTCTTGTTTGGAATTTTCCTTAATATTATCAGTATAGAACCCCATAATTTCATCTCTTTAATTGATTGTCATTAAAATTGGGAAATATTTTATCCACCACAACGGCCTTTCTTCCCGAAATTACCTCTGCCCTTTGCAATCCTTTTGTTTTAAATGAATAATGATATCCACCTTATCTAGGTAAAATCCATCGGGGATATCCGGCTGGCCAACAAGTGAAAGTGTAGGTACCGCAAGTGGCAAAATGGCATCACTATCACTGCAATAAAAAAAGCGGTGGCCATCAACATTGGTATCGAAATAAGTCTTATCACCGGTGATGCTATATTTGCGCAAAAGACCAACGCTCGCAAATAAGTTAAGACAATTATAGACGGTTGCAAGTGAGATAAACAGCCGCCCATCGGTCACTTCACGATATAGCTCATCAGGGGTAACTCGCCTATTTTTTTCGCGAAAAAGACAATGGGCAACGATGAGCCTTGGTCGCGTTGGGCGCACATCGACCGACCGCAGCATGTTCGCAATTGCTTGTTTTTGTTTGGAGGTTATGACTTGCTGAGAGAGCAAACCTTTTCTTATTTCTTCAGGAATATATAACATTGGATGCCAAACCATTCATTTCATAAATTCATATAAAAGGAGCTTGCTTTTGATCCCAAAGGCACAAATGAAACATTTGAAATCAGCTTCATTTTATTTTTGGCAATATTGCAAATGATTTGCAATAGCAATAATGATTTTTTACAGATTTTCTATACGCCGTAAAAAATGGGGTTTCATTGTCATTTATTACTCAAGGTATGGATTTGATAATTTGAACGTAGTAATATGCTGATAATAGCAATAATGGGATGATAATTATTGCTAAACCTAAAAGAGCTTCAAAAACGAATTCAATGAAGATGAGTTATAATTCACCCATAAATATAGCAACAATCTTGGGCACTGCACTTTGAATATTGTTGGTATCTATTTAGCTAATTTAAGTAAGACCGCGACCCATTGGCACCTGCTTCATAAAACTACAAGCATAAAACTAAAAGTTTTAAAAAAACGCGGCTAGCATCAGTCTCACAACCCATTATGCCATACAATCATCGCTAAAAATTTAGCATCGCCAAAAATTTAGCTAAAAAAGCGATAATGACCCGTTTGGGGAAACTCTAACAAGCGGTCTTCCTCTTGTGTGCCACGGCCGATATTATGAATGACCAAAGGAATACCATTAGCATTTTTTCTGTTTGATATAATAACGATATGCGGCAGCTTTTCATTGACCATTTGAGTGACAATATCGCCTGCTTGCAAATTAGCCATATCAAGCTTTGAATGAATACGCGCGTTTTTTCTTGCAAAAAATGTTTGTAAATTAGGCACGCGGCGGTGGTCAATATTGCGATCGGTCGTCTTTAAACCCCAAATTTTAGGATATTGTCCAAAATTACCTGCCATATCTTCATGCACATGCTTTTGTAAATCATATTGAAAAGCATCACGATAAGCCCTAATCACCACATCGGTGCAAACGCCGATGCTACGGTCAATATCACCATTGGGAAAGGATATTTTTTGGTAAGCTCCACTATAAAACCTTGTAACACCAATTTGCGCGCGCGCCGCATCTATCAGCATTAATGCACGCCGCTCATTTTGTTGTGGATTAGCCTTTACACTATTACCCAACAAAAAGAGTGGTACAAAACTTAATCCCAAACCAACCCGCAAGCCAAATGATAATAAATCACGGCGTTTCAAAGTCATATATTTATCTTTCAGTTTACAAGATTCATATTAGGCAATGTACTTGCTACTTTTGAAACATTTGCAAAAAACTTATCCGCAATTTTTCGCGCAACACCTGCCAAAAGAGCGGAACCCAATTTGGCAATTTTCCCTTCAGCTGACCCATACATCACATAGCTCAATATGGTACCATCACCATCAGCCACAAGGCTAACGTCAGTTTTGCCAGTTGCAAGACCTGATACAGACCCCTCGCCTTCGCCAGCAATTGTATAAGAATAGGGTGGATTTAAATTAGACAAAATTAACCGCCCGTGAAAGCGCAATTTAATTAGGCTTAAATGAACCACGATCGTTGCCTCAATCAAATGTTCAGATATCCGCTCTAATTTTTCACAACCAGGAATACAATCAATTAGTAAAGTTGTATCATTCAACGTACGCCAAACCGCGTCAGGGCTAGCTGCAATGTGCTCTTCACCTCGTATTTCCATGCAAATCCACAATCTTTTCTAAATAATATCAAAATTGTGTTTATTACGGAAAACTGGCACAAAAATGTCATTTATCTTTTAATCGATTACTATAAACTATTTTATCGCGACATTTACTGATAGAGTTTCAACAAAAATTTTATTTAATTGTTTTAACAATAAATCCTATGAACGGGAGTGGATAATATGGCACGTGATGCAGCTCAGTTTGACAAAGCATTGACCGCATTAAAAGCATACGCAGAAAATGACGCGTCCTTTGATATACGCGCCTCATTTCAAAATGATCCGCAACGTTTCGAAAAATTCTCGCTCAATTTTGAAGACCTATTATTTGACTATTCAAAAACTGCATTAAGCCAAAAAGCCCTTTGCCTGCTTGATGACCTTGCCCATGCGGCAGATATTGTTGGCCACCGTAATGCCATGTATCGCGGCGACCAGATCAATATTACAGAAAAGCGCGCGGTCCTTCACATTGCACTGCGCATGCCAGAAGACAGCGAAATTATCCTGGGCGATAAAAATATTGTTGAAGATGTCCATGACGTATTAAATCATATGGCTAAATTTTCAACAGCAGTGCGCGATGGCGATATTAATGGCACCGGTGGCAAAGCCTTTACTGATATTGTCAATATCGGCATTGGTGGCTCTGACCTTGGGCCACGTATGGCAACGGCCGCGTTAAAACCTTATCATGATGGCCCAAGATGTCATTTTGTCTCCAATGTGGATGGCGCAAATATTGCTGATGTCTTAAAACCGCTTGATCCTGCGGCAACATTAATCATCATATCGTCCAAAACCTTTACCACGGCTGAAACCATGACCAATGCCCGCGTGGCACGGCAATGGATTTGCAACGCCCTTGGCGAAGAAGCGGTTGCCAAGCATTTTGCAGCGGTATCAACTGCCCTTGATAAAGTATCAGAATTTGGCATTGACCATGAGCGAACCTTTGGTTTTTGGAACTGGGTTGGCGGTCGCTATTCCATTTGGTCGGCCATTGGCCTTTCGTTAATGCTAGCAATTGGCGCCCAACAATTTAAAAAATTCCTTGCTGGTGCCCATGCCATGGATATGCATTTTAAAGATGCTCCGCTTAATACCAATTTGCCAATGATGCTTGGTTTGGTTGGCTATTGGCATCGTGTTATTTGTAATTATCCTGCACGTGCTATCATTCCCTATGAAGAGCGTTTACAGCGTTTCCCAGCCTATTTGCAACAGCTTGACATGGAATCAAATGGCAAACATATCGACCTTAACGGTAAGCCGGTAACCACACCAACTGGTCCTCAGGTTTGGGGCGAACCTGGCACAAATGCCCAGCATGCATTTTTCCAGCTTTTACATCAGGGCACAGATATTATTCCGATTGAATTTATCGTTGCAGTGAATGGCCATGAGCCAAAACTACAACGCCAGCATGATATGCTGCTTGCCAATTGCTTGGCGCAATCAGAAGCCTTAATGGTTGGCAAAAATGAAAAATCTGTTTGTGACGAGCTTGAACAGCAAGGCATGAGCAAAAATGATGCGAAAAACCTTTGCCCACATAAGGAATTTGACGGCAACCGCCCTACACTAACCTTGATGCAAGATTTGCTCACCCCTTACGCCCTTGGCCGCTTAATCGCTTTATACGAACATCGGGTTTTTGTTGAAGGCGTGTTAATGAATATTAATTCCTTTGACCAATGGGGAGTTGAATTGGGCAAAGCCATGGCAACTGAATTATTGCCCATGATAAGCGGCGAGAAAAAAGCAGAAAATCGCGACAGCTCTACCCTTGGACTTTTGGCGCATATTAAGGCCAAACGCAATAAATAAACTAAAGGAAACAAGCGTTGCACTGTAAAAATGCAGCGCTGATTAACCTAAATGGATTAAACACGCTATGTGTTTAAAAAATGATTTTGGATGTATTTTGGTAATGATATGCCTATTTTAAAAGCTAAAAAAATTCGTGGCCTACTATTTGACAAGGATGGTACATTAATCGACTTTGAAAAGACATGGTTTGCTATCGCCTATGAGCAAGCCTTAATGGCAGCCAATGGCAATGATGATAAAGCGTGCTACCTTTTAGAATTAGGTGGTTATGATTTTACAACAGAACGTTTTAAGGGCGACAGTCCAATGGCATCTGGTTCATTGCTTGACCTTGTCAAATTATGGCATCCTGAACTTGACGGCATAGCACTTGATAATAAAGTGCTTGAATACCGCAATCATGGAGCAGAAAGATCTATGCTCTATGTCTGCGAAATTGATGGTATTAGCCAAAGTTTAAAAGCACTAAAACAACAAGGTTATATCCTTGGCATTGCCACGAATGATTCTGAATTAAGTGCAAAAAAATGCGTCGAAAAATTTGGCTGGCAAGAATATTTTAGCGAAATTATCGGTTGGGACTCAGTTGAAAATGCTAAGCCGGCAGGCGATCAAATTATGCTTTTTAGCAAAACAACGCGACTTAATCTTGATGAAATTGCCATGATTGGCGACAATAATCACGACATAAGCGCCGCACGCAACGCCAATGCAGGTCTTGCAATTGGCGTATTATCCGGCACTGGCAGCAAAGAGCAGTTGCAAAACAATTGTGACTTATTATTTCCATCGGTGGTGGAATTATCCCATTGGCTGATAAACACCATAGATCACAACTAAAGCAAGTTTTACAGATTAAAAGGAAATTTTATAATGAGACTATGGAGCATAAAATCTTATTTTATCATTATATGCCTTTGTCTGTTTAGCTTAAGTGCAACGGCTTTTGCACAAGTCAACAAGCCACAAATTGAAAAAAGCTTTCAGCAATGGCTAGAAAATGATTTTTGGCCCATTGCTAAAGCCAATGGTATCAGCCGCCAAACCTTTGATAGCGCGTTGAAGAATGTTAAAATCAATTGGAAACTGCCTAATCTTGTTATACCGGGCGCTGCACCTAAGCCGCAAAAGCCACAAACTCAGGCAGAATTTTCCTCCCCTGCCCGCTATTTTGATGAGCAAAAAATTAAAATTATTGTCAATGGTGGTAAGAAACGTAAAAGCCAATATGGGCAATTATTATCACAAATTAAGACACGCTATGGCGTGCCAGAAAATATTATACTTGCAATTTGGGG
The DNA here is from genome assembly GCF_014117425.1 of Bartonella sp. HY038. Lineage (NCBI taxonomy): Bacteria > Pseudomonadati > Pseudomonadota > Alphaproteobacteria > Hyphomicrobiales > Bartonellaceae > Bartonella > Bartonella sp. HY038. The sequence continues at coordinate 785,286 of NZ_CP059725.1, read as the reverse complement.
AAGAGAAACAGCCTATGGCAGTGTAAAAATTCCCTACGATGCTTTTGAGGTTTTAGCAACCAAAGCCTTTATGGCAACCCGTAAAGAGATGTTTCAAAGTGAGTTGTTAAGCGCACTTATTATTGTTGAAAAAAATTATATAAATGCCAATGAATTAAAAAGCTCTTGGGCGGGTGCTTTAGGACAACCACAATTCATGCCAAGTTCCTATTTGAAACATGCGGTTGATTTTGATGGTGATGGCCATCGCGATATTTGGCAAAGCGTTCCTGATAGCCTTGCATCCATTGCCAATTATCTAAAGCTGGAAGGTTGGGATAGTAAATTTAACTGGGGGTATGAGGTGATTTTGCCGCAAAGCGTTTCTTGCGCATTGGAAGGGCCAGACATGCGAAAAAGCCTTGCTGAGTGGCAGCAACTTGGCGTCAAGCGTGCCGATAGGCGCAATTTTTCAAATACGGATCTAAAAACGCCAGCTTCTTTATTAATGCCAGCGGGTCGCTTTGGGCCTGCCTTTTTGGTGACACCCAATTTCTATGTCATTAAAAGCTATAATATGAGCGATCTTTATGCCGTTTATATTGGCCATGTCGCTGATGGCATTGGTGGCACGTCGCAATTTTTCGCAAAATGGCAAAATGTTGATGTTACGCTGCGCTCTGATGTTTTAAAAATCCAACAATATTTGCAAAAACAAGGCTATGACATCGGCAAGGCTGATGGTTTGGCAGGATTTAAAACACGCCGCTCCATAGGTGAATGGCAGCAAAAAAACGGCTTAGCTGCAGATTGCTATCCAAGCCAAAAGACATTGAAAGCTCTTTAATTAAAGGCAACAATCCATTTCAGCCATAGTGCAAGGAAATCCGATAATGGCGACACCAAAAGGCTCAAAAACTGTAGTTTATGCGGCGCTTGCTGGTAATTTCTTTATAGCGATGACCAAATTTTTTGCGGCCTTTTTTACTGGCTCGTCAGCGATGATGTCCGAAGGCGTACACTCACTTACCGATACTGGCAATGAATTATTATTGCTTTATGGCTTAAAGCGCGCCGCCCTCACTGCCGACCGCACCCATCCTTTTGGTTATGGCAGAGAGCTATATTTTTGGAGTTTCATTGTAGCTCTATTGGTTTTTGCGCTTGGCGCCGGTGTTTCCTTTTATCAAGGCATTATCCATGTCTTAAACCCTGAACCAATACGCGATGTTTTTGTGAACTATATTGTTATTGGTGCTTCTATTATTTTTGAAGGGGCATCATGGTTTGTTGCTCTACGCGCCTTTCGCATGCAAAAAGGGCAGCTCGGCTATTTTGCGGCAGTAAGGCAATCAAAGGATCCTACGGTTTTTTCAGTGTTGTTTGAAGATAGCGCAGCCTTACTAGGTCTATTTATAGCGGGTATAGGAATTACCGCAAGTGTTGTAACCCATAATCCTATTTATGATGGCATAGCTTCTATGGGCATCGGTTTAGTATTGGCTTTAACAGCCATATTTTTAGCACGAGAATGTAAGGGGCTTTTAGTGGGTGAGCAGGCATTGCCTGAAATGCAAGCAACAATTATCAATATTGCTTCAAAAGATAAAGACGTGCAAAAGGTCAACGGCGTTTTAACAGCACAACTTGGATCACATCAGATTCTTGTTAATCTAAGTCTTGAATTTGAAGATCATTTGACCGCACCGGAAATTGAAAATTGTGTTGAGCGATTGGAAGTTGAACTAAAACAAGCCATTCCTGAAATAGTGCGATTTTTTGTGAAACCACAAACGGCTGGTGCGTGGAAAAAACAAGAAGATAATATGAATGCCGCAGAAATTGCCAATAATAGTTAAAAGCGGTTTATTATTTTGCATAATATAATAATTGGGTTAATCACTGAAAGAAGCAAAGTTTTCATCCATTTTTGTTCTATTATAATCTAACAACCAACCATTAAAATCTTGGTAAAGTCTAACTAAACTTTGTTTTTGGGCAGCAATTACATCCATTCCTCGATCATCATAGGGATGAATTAAAATAGCATTTTTGCGATCATAAATGTAAAGATCTGCAAGTAATATTGGCTTAAATCCCATTTCTGCACTTACAGGAAACCATAAAAATCCATCTATATCTTCCAGACTTTTTAATTTAACCGCATACCAATAGCAGCATAAACTATCATCATCATTGTTAAATCCATCAGGCATTTCAACGATGCCTAAATTTATAAAATCGTCTGCCTTAATATTTAGATAATCCAACATAGTTTCAAAAAATCGCTGTTTATTGAATGATCTTCGCTTTTCATCGATAATGCGAAAAACAGCATAGATTTCATCTATCTGCATCTCTAAAATATGATTACAAATCGCTCTTGCGCGATCAAATGCAGATACCATCCGCTTTATTCTATTTTCACCAATACCCAGTTCAAATCTTAAAGCATGGGGAAAATTGTAAAAAGCTCCAAAAGGAATGTTTTTAACACCCAAGGGTGCAATAAAATCCTGAAATTTTTCTTTCATGGCAATTATGCTACCCTGTATGGCAGTAATTAAGTAAAAAATCTGCCCCAAGGTTTAATCTCGTTGGGGCAGAATATTTTTATAAAAAATTACAAAATGAAGCGCGATAAATCAGTATTGGCAGCAAGGTCACCAACTGACTTTTTCACATAATCAGCGTCAATGGTAAGACTAGTATTGGCGCGATCTGGGGCTGCAAAGGAAATTTCATCCAAAACACGTTCCATAACCGTTTGCAAACGCCTTGCACCAATATTCTCGATCGTAGAATTTAGATCGACAGCAATATCGGCCAAAGCATCAATACCATCTTCGGCAAATTCTAACGTTACGCCTTCAGTTTTCATCAAAGCTATATATTGCTTGATAAGGCTAGCCTCTGGCTCGGTCAAAATTGCACGGAAATCCTCACGGGTTAGCGCATTTAATTCAACACGAATAGGCAAACGCCCCTGCAATTCTGGCAATAGATCCGATGGCTTAGAAATATGGAACGCACCCGATGCAATAAATAAAATATGATCAGTTTTAACTTGCCCATGCTTAGTTGAAACGGTTGTTCCTTCAATCAATGGCAAAAGATCACGTTGCACGCCTTCACGCGGCGTATTAGTAGACGAAGAGTTCTTTACGGCAATTTTGTCTATCTCATCGATAAACACAATGCCTTCATTTTCTGTAAGGCGTAATGCTTCCTGAACGACTTGTTCTTCATCCAATAATTTATCTGACTCATCGGTCATTAATGGTTTGAAAGATTCCTCAACAGTCATTTTTCGGGTTTTGGTACGACCACCCATTTTGCCAAAAATGTCAGCAATATTCATTACCCCCATTTGGGCACCGGGCATACCCGGAATATCAAAAGTTGGCGCACCAGAATTGCTATTATCGCTTACTTCAACTTCAATCTCGCGGTCATTAAGCTCGCCTTCGCGCAATTTTTTGCGGAATGAATCGCGCGTTGAAGGACTTGCAGTTTTACCAACCAGCGCATCAAGAACGCGTTCCTCAGCATTAACTTCGGCTTTAGCGCGAACTTCTTCGCGCTTTTTTTCACGTACAAGATTAATTGCTACTTCAACAAGATCACGGATAATTTGCTCAACATCACGGCCCACAAAACCAATTTCAGTAAATTTGGTTGCTTCAACTTTTACAAAAGGTGCACCAGCAAGACGCGCCAAACGGCGTGAAATTTCGGTTTTACCAACGCCTGTCGGTCCAATCATTAAGATGTTTTTTGGCATAACTTCTTCGCGCATTGGGCTTTCCAATTGCAAACGGCGCCAACGGTTACGAAGAGCAATAGCAACGGCACGCTTTGCGTCCTTTTGACCAATAATATAGCGATCAAGTTCCGATACGATTTCACGGGGAGAAAAATTATTACTCATTAATAATACTTTCAGCTTTTATAATTCAAATAATATAAATGGTTTTCTACTAGAATTTACCAAGATAATGCCTATTCAGCATCCAATGTTTCAACGGTGAAATTACTATTGGTATAAACACAAATATCGCTAGCAATTTTCATTGCTTTGCGTGCAATGATTTCAGCATCAATATCGGTATCAGCAAGGGCGCGCGCTGCAGCAAGGGCGTAATTACCACCCGATCCAATAGCCATAATACCATCTTCAGGCTCTAGCACATCACCAAGTCCGGTTAAAGCAAGGGTTACATTCTTATCGGCAACCAACATCATAGCCTCAAGACGGCGCAAATAGCGGTCGGTACGCCAATCCTTGGCAAGTTCGACACTCGCACGCATTAATTGACCTGGATATTGTTCAAGCTTTGCTTCAAGGCGTTCAAGCAAAGTAAAAGCATCAGCGGTTGCACCAGCAAAACCGGCAATAACATGGCCACCTGAACCAATACGGCGTACCTTGCGGGCATTTCCCTTCATAATGGTTTGCCCAAGCGATACCTGACCATCACCAGCAATAACCACCTTGCCACCTTTTCTTACTGTAACAATGGTTGTGCCGTAAATTGTATCTGGTTTGTGATCTATCATATAATGAACTCCTAATCTGCCGCCGTCATCCTTCTTTAGCAATTAACGACGCAATTATAAGTCTATTTAGGAAGCCTTTTTATAAAACACAACCACTTCTAGGCCGATTGTTCCATCTTTTGGTATATTTTAAGTGAAAATGGTATAGAGCCTAAATGGATTAAACCACAAAATGTGGTCTAATTGCGCTGTTTGGTATTATTAATAAGCCACTTTTCAAGATTGGCAAATGTAAATGCTTTTGCATCATATTGCTTAATAATAAAATCAAATATGTCATCAGCATTCGCGGTCATTTCAATGTTATTAATAGCTAAAAATGTATAGGTAACGGCAAAAGCCGTACGCTTATTACCATCAATAAAAGGGTGGTTTTGCCCTAAGCTTTCCCAAAGGGCAGCCGCTTCTTGTAAAAGGCTAGAATAATAACCCTGTTGCGGCCGATAAAGAGCCGCTTCAAACAAGCCATAATCACGAATACCATCTCCGCCGCCATAACGTGCGATTTGGTCTTTATGAATGGCTTCCGCTTCAATTGGCCGTAAATATAAAGTCATTGGGCAAGCCTTTCATAAAGGCTGGCATATTTTTTATGACTTTCTTGATAAGCACGCATGATGCTTTCTCTTGAACCTTCGGCTTCAATATTAAGAGCAATAAACGCACTTAGCGCATCATAAATAAGCTCATCAACTGAACAATTCTTGATTGCGGCGATTTTCTCAATCTTTTGCAAAAGCTCAACATCAATACTTATATTGTTAACGGGGCTATTTTTCATAACAAACTTTCAAAGTATAATCAGCGACAATAAAATATATAGTATCTCTTTTATTATAATAATATCTTATAAATCAACCAGCAACAAGGTCACTATTTTATCTATTGCGCAGGTAAATAAAAATAGTAACCCTATAACAAATATGAATATTTTGACAAATAGTTTAAATCATTATTTTAAAAACGTATTTTCCAAGTAACTTGCCCCATTTGATCGGAAACATTGGAGCCTAATTTGTAAAATCACTAAAGTTTTTACTATTTCTGACAATATTCAAAATAACTGCATTGGATTGATAATTTAGCTGCAACTCAAGAAAAGCAAAAATGCCAAGCGCCTTATGAGCCCTTGGCATTTCATTGATGATTTAGACTAGAGATTGAAGATAGCTAGTCGAACAATATTAAAACTGGTATTTCACTTTTAACGAGCCAGCACCACCTTCACGCTTACCAAAGAAACCTTGGCCACCAATATTAACTGACAAATTTGGTGTTGTGGTAATCGGACGAACCATAAATCCGGCTTCAACAATACCTGAATCACCCTTCAATGATGGCTCCCCAAGAGCAAGACCATAGGCATTAGCAGAAATTGTTCCTTTAAATTCATGCTCATAGGCCAAACCTACATAGGGTATAAATTGCTGGCTATAGCTATAGTTATAACGTCCACCAAGCTGTACGCGCGAACTATTGCTGCGATCAAAATGCAATGTATCTTTACCAATCACCACATTATCGCCATTTACTCTCGTCCATAAATAACGACCGTAAATATCAAGCGCTTGCTTTTCGTCAAAGTTGAAAACATAACCAAGTGTGCCATGTGCACCAATATAGCTAGCTTTACTATTATAATGACCGCGATAGCCGTCACCGTCATAAAGATCGTTAGTATCAAACGCTAACTTGGTTTTACCACCACGCAATGATGCGTCAAGGTAAAGCCCATCCGTTTGGGTGCTAGCAAGATTTTCAACACGTCCTAAACCCGTTCCAGCAAATTCAATGCGTCCTAAAATACCGCCGCCATTGTAATCTGTATCACCATCGCCACGAACAGATGCCAACCTGTCAAAGCTATTATAAGTTTTATAATTGCCATGACCGTATTCATAGAAAGCCCCGAACATAATTTTATGTCCAGCCTCAACTTGAGCAGCACCAGCAAGGCCAACTGCCATATTGAAACCATCAATATCGACATGGCTACCTGTGTTAAATCGTTGTGATGAACCACTTAAAATCATGAAAGGAGCAACAGTGAAGCGCTGAGCGCTGCCACTTTCAGCGTTAATTGCAGTCAGAGCGGCTTGTATACCACTGCCCGCAATTAAGTCACCGCCTTGATTGACAAAGGCAAGGGCACCCGCACGTCCTTCAGAATAAGCCTTTGTACGCGGATTGATGCGCCCTGCGGGTGTAACACTTGGGCGACTAGCTTCATTAATAATAGTGCTTACATTGTTATCTTGAGTTTCACCATTACCAGTATTAGTACTCGTTTCATTGCTAGTATTGCTGCCAGTTTCACCATTATCAGCATTGCCTTCAGTTGGCGTATCATCCTTCTGATTGGCTACACTCAACACAAATTTATTGTCAGCATTGACAGCCATACTTACTTCATAAATAATAAATTGCCCTTGCTGAGCTTCGGTTGGCGTAGTTAAAGGTGCACCGGTCGCCTTATCAATCATGACAATTTGATCACCAGCATTCAACCTATTACCGTCATTTTCAATGGCAACAGTATGGTTGGTATTATTTAGGTCAACAGCATCGCCTGTTACATGAACCAATACATCATTATTCACAACATCTTTAGGCAGCACCCAATTATAATTTTGCACGTTATAGATACTTGCAACGCTACCACGATAACCGTTGAGATTTAATGTATTGCCAGTAAATTGATCGCCGGATTGATCAACACTAAAGCCACCATAAACAAAACCAGCAATATTAACATTGGTACCGTTTAAAGTAACCGTATTGTTAATTGCATCACCATTGGCTGACCAACCACCATAAACATTTTGAGATATTTTAGCGTCTGTAACGGAAACGCTATTTCCGGTTGCATTGCCGCTAGCAGTATATCCACCGATAGCCATTTCGGTGACAATTGTATTATTGGTCAATGTAACACTATTTTGTTCTGCATTGCCAGCGCCTACACCAACATAACCGCCAACAGCACTTTTCGATAATATTGAATTCGACACAGTTACATTATTGAGCTGTACTAAACCAGCATCAGCCCAACCGCCAACTGCATCTCTTGCAATGCTGCTTCCAGTAATTGTCAATTTATTTGCAATAACATCCCCACTACCGATTATGGTATTATTACTGCCAGTAATTTCGCCTGCAGAAACTCTTCCCGATATAGTACTATTAGTAATCACCACACTATTATTATTCGCATAGCTATTATTAAGTGTGCCATCATCAACACGGCCGCCAAACACCGATTGCGCGATATTACTGTCAGATATATTCACTGTATTTTTTGAAACTTTACCAAATTGACTAAAACCACCCGCAATTGTTTCTGCAGCAATTGTACCATTAGAAATAATGACGCTATTTCCTTCTGCACTGCTAGAGGCTTCAAAAGTACGCCCGCCAATAACTAAATTACTTACGACAGCATTTGACAAGGTCACACTATTTTCAGCGGCTAAACTAAGCCCCACGCCGCCGTTAATTTGCCCCTCAACCGCTGCATTTACAATGCTAACGGCATTATTATTAGCTTCGCCCCTCTCACTTGAACCGCCATAGATACTACCCTTTGACAGACCACCTGTCATAGAGACACTATTTAAGCGTGCAGTTCCAGCAAAAGCCGCGCCTCCATGAATTTCACCAAAGACTGTGCCGTTACTCATGTCCACAAGGTTATTTGCGGCATTGCCTCCTCCTGTTTCACTAATTGCGCCATATACCGAACCAGTAATCTGAGCCCCCCCAGCAATTGTCACCTTATTATCATTAACATTGCCAAGCCTAGAAGAATAACCACCAACCACGTGATTTTCTATTGTACCGCTTAAAATGGAAACACTATTTTTGTTTGCATCACCTTCGACAGACCAACCACCGAAAATTTCACCTACAGAAGTACTATCAGCAAACACCACACTATTTGATGAAACTGTTCCATTGCTGTTTGAAAAGCCGCCGTAAACATGATTAATCGTTGATCCATTTTCAACGATAACCTTATTGTTACTGATGGCACTTGTACCATCTCCATAACCGCCATAAACTCGCGCTTCAGTTTTTGCCTTGTTTATATTAACAGTGTTACTATCTACAAGACCAGAACCATAACTCGCCCCACCATGAACCTTATCTGAAGATGTGCTATTTGTAAGCGTAACAATATTGGACGAAACAGCTCCGCTGCCATTGGAAAAACCACCAAAAACTTGATTAACAGTTGACTCATTTTCAACATTCACGCGATTATTGCTGACTGCACCAACATCATCACCATAGCCGCCATAAATTTCATCGCTAACGCTCGCTTTATTAACGCTAACGGAATTACCTGATACAAGTCCTGAACCATAAGTTGCACCACCGTAAACAGCTTCAGCTGTTGCACCTGTTGCAATCATGACATTATTATTTGTTACGATACCCGTCGTGCTATTTGCACCACCAAACACACGGCCTGTCTTAGCACCATCATTAATTACAACGCTATTACCTGAAACATTAACTTCACCTTCACCCATGCCTTCAGCACCAACAACAAACCAAGCTTCAGTGCTTGCACCTGAAACTGATACCTTATTGCCTGAAACATATGCTATGCCATCGCTAGCTGCAAAGGCACCATAAACAGAACCATTAACTTGGCCACCTGTCATGCTGACACTATTATTAGAAGAGTTAATAGTAGCGTCACTCCAGCCACCATAAATTGAGCCCAACACCCAACCGCCGCTAAAATCAACACTATTTCCAGTAACAACATCCTTACCACGGCCAGCACGAACATCGCTAGAAATCAGTCCGCCCGACACAAAAACTTTATTATCGGTAATTGCAACGCCAATTGCATCAGTATAGCCACCATACACACTATGAGGGGCATTATAATAAGCTGAATCAGGCAAGGGATTTAAAGGATCATGATCAATTACAAGACCAGTTGTATTGGTTACGTTAATAATATTTCCTGTATTTCCTGGTGCATTTAAGGTTCCAGGATACAAACTATACCAAGTTGTATTGGGATCATTATCCTGAATAAACTCTTCTTGCAAAAGAGATTGGTCTGCAGGCGTTCCGTCATAATCAATTGAACCGGCAAAACTTGCAGCCATTGGCATTAGTGCAATAGCAGCAGTAGAAAGAGCCAATACCGAAACCGCAGATTTCAAAATTTTCTTTTGCATTATAGTCCCTCGCCAATAATACTTTAAAAAACAAGTTTTTATAAAATATATCAGTTAAAATTCGCGAATAATATTTCCCAAATTATTCACCCCTAAAGTTTAGCAAACATATAGTGGTCGAGAAAACCAAGCAACAAGTAAACATAATATAAAAAAATTTAATTATAACATGTGTATTTTTGCAACAGATTAAATAAAATTAAAATCCCCATAAAACAATCGTAATTCAGTATTTTTTGCAATTATTGAAAAATAAAAGAAATTTCTACTCAATTGATATCAAATCTATTATATATTTTTCCTTCGCTTCTTCCAAAAGAAAAAAAATATTGGACGCGACGCTTGGCATAAGGGTTTAAATAAAGCCCCATCAACAATGGAAGCTATTAAGAAACTAAAGAGCAAACATGTATGACAGCCAAAATACAAAAAATGAATTTTAAGCAGTATAGTTAGCGACTATGATAAAACTCAATATTTAAGTATATTTAATTGGCTTCCATGATTTATAAAAAATATAAAAATATAACAGAATGATGGCGCTTTTTGATCCCCAAAACTACGACATCATACAACTCAAAAATAAGATAGAGTGCCTTTCTTAAAAGCTGCAAACAGATCGAAACACTAAAAATAAAAAAAACGGCAGCTGCTATACGCAGCTGCCGTTTGCATCTCAATTGCATGCAATCAATTAATAACCAAATAACCTAGTATTAAATGATAATATTAGCATAACAAACTTATAAAATTATTCGGCTACATCTGCACTACCAGCATTAAGCTGAATGTACTTAGCTTCACCCATTTTATTCAAAAGTTCGAGCTGAGTTTCAAGAAAGTCAATATGACCCTCTTCATCAGCAAGAAGCTCATCAAAAAGCTGCTTTGATACATGGTCGGAAAGTTCTGCGCAAATTTCACGTGACTTACGGTAGGATTCACGAGCTTCATATTCGCCAGCTAGATCACATTCCAATACTTCTTTAACTGTTTGACCAATACGCAATGGCGCAAGGGTCTGCATGTTTGGATGACCTTCAAGGAAAATAATGCGCTTAACCAGCTTATCAGCATGGTTCATTTCTTCAATGGATTCTTCGCGCTCTTTTTTGGCAAGCTTGGTTAAGCCCCAATCTTCAGTCAAGCGATAATGCATCCAATATTGGTTTACTGCGCCCAATTCTAAAAAGAGTGCTTCATTAAGCCGCTCTATAACTCTTGCGTCGCCTTTCATGGTATTCCATACTCCCGAACTTGGTTCTCAGCGCGCGAACTCTGTCAAGAAAATCAATGACTTTCTCTTCATCGCGAACATGAGCGAGGTGGTAAGCCTCTGTTACTTTGATAATTGTCTCTACTATGTTCGGGAAACAACCGCAACAGCGTCCAAGCTTTTTTGCAGCATTAAATACACGACCGGGCACCACAAGGGTCCAACAATCGTCTTCAAGAAATTGCCAAATAATGCCTTCAATTTCTTTATCGCTAAGGACATTACATTGGCAAACAATCATGTTAGTCAACTCTCTTACCAGGATTTTGACCAGCCATTAAAAGACAACCAGAAGGTGACGCCAAACTGATTTCAATAATGGAAACAATGAGTTTGACCCATTGAATTTTGTCAATATATTAAACATGACATTAAAACACAAGTTTAAGCGTCAATTTTTAAGTTATAGCGATGGATTTTTTTTATCTAGTTTAGAGGGAGTCTAAACTGTAAAGAGAAATGACGCATTTTGAAGTTTATTTCCAAAAATAATTAAGATATGTATATACTTAATAATTAGGCTTAGCTGTGGATAACGTTCCAATCTTACTTAAACTAGGAGAGCAAGGAAGGGTTAACAGAATTACAAATATGCTATATTAATGGAAAACACGTATTTAGGGAAAGAATCATCATGCAAGACGCTCATCAATTAAAAATTGCCGCTGCAGCAAAAGCACTTGAATATGTATCAGACGGCATGCGTCTTGGTATAGGTACTGGTTCAACAGCAAATGAATTCATCAAACTTCTTGCAACAAGGGTAAATGATGGCTTACGTGTATGCGGTGTGCCTACATCACAGCGCAGTGCGGATTTATGCCGCGAACTTGGCGTTCCTTTGGCAACACTTGAAGAAATGCCTGAACTTGATTTAACCATTGATGGCGCTGACGAAATTGGCCCAAACTTGAGCCTTATTAAAGGTGGTGGCGGCGCCTTACTCCGTGAAAAAATTGTTGCCGCAGCTTCAAAGCAGATGCTTGTAATTGCTGACAGCTCTAAAATTGTGGAAAAGTTGGGTGCATTTCCATTACCTATAGAAGTAAATCAGTTTGGCTTGGCGGCAACAAAACACGCCATCGAAAAAGCAGCCCTTACCCTTGGGCTAAGCGGTGCAGTGAGCTTACGACATGATGGCAACAAACCATATGTAACTGACGGCGGTCACTTTATTCTTGACGCGAGCTTTGGCGTTATCATACAACCTCAGGCTTTAGCCGATAGCTTGGTATCCATTCCAGGCGTAGTTGAACATGGCATGTTTCTTGGTCTTGCAGGCATTGCCATTATCGCGGATAAGCAAGGTGAAATTTTGGTTTTATCCCGTTAAGCACGTCCCGATAATACTTTTCAATATAAAGTTGTGCCATTAGGTAAATATTGCCGTATCCAAATAACAGGTAAAAAATGATAATTTGATCAAATATCTAACCAGTATTAGCGCCTCATCGGGCAAAACTATCTGGAAAGAGAAAAAATTGATATTGAATTAGATTGAAATATCTGATTTTTGTCAAAATGTAAGAATTTTTTATTGTACAAAGCATCAATTTATCAAAAATCTTTTTAAAGTGATCTTGCCTAAATTTTGGCAGATGGACAATATAATAAAATATATCATTTTATCGTTACATTGGTTTTAAAAATGTAGACAGATGATAATTTGGCTTGGTAAAACCTTACCAGAAGAAAATGCTACTCCCCTATTAAGGGGGTTAAATTGGAGAAATTAGTTTATGACTATTGCAAAAAATGTTCGCCGTATTGCGCACAAGATTACCATGCCTTTATCTGTGGCGGCTATCCTAGGTTTTGGCCTATTGCCAAGCTTTGCGCAATCCGTAACGGAAGGCCATTTGCAGGCCGCTAGAAAAGCTATTTCTGCAATTCATGCGACAGATCAATTTGATTCATTTTTACCAGACACAGCCCGCGAGTTAAAAAATGAATTAATGCGCCGTGATCCCAATTTGCAAAAAGACATTTCAGAGATTGTAAATGAGCAAGCGCTAGCTTTGGTTTCTCGCCGTGCCGATCTTGAGCGTGAAGCTGCCTATGCCTATGCGAAATATTTTTCAGAACAAGAATTAAATGATATTGCAGCATTTTATAATTCGGAAGCAGGAAAAAAACTTTTAAGCAAAGGACCTGAAGCCGTTGGCGAAACAATCAAGGCTTTTGATGTATGGCGTCAAGCAATTGCGCAGGACTTAGCTGCCAATGTTGGCAAAGAGTTAAATGCCAAATTTGTTCAAAATAATGTTATTGTTGATCCAAATGCACCAAAAACAGAAAGCGAAGAAGCCAAGCCTGCAACTGAAGAAACAAAGCCTGTAACCGAAGAAACAAAGCCTGCAACCGAAGAAACAAAGCCTGCAACCGAAGAAGCAAAGCCTGCAACTGAAGAAGCAAAACCTGCAACCGAAGAAGCCAAGCCTGCAACCGAAGAAGCCAAGCCTGCAACCGAAGAAGCCAAGCCTGCAACCGAAGAAGCTAAGCCTGCAACTGAAGAAGCTAAGCCTGCAAATTAATAAAATTGACGAGATTTATTTCGTTTTATCATACCGACCTTAGCTATAATGGCTAAGGTCTTTTTGCTTTTAATAGGATCCTTAATTCCACTATGCGTTTCATCCACGTGGCTCAATATTTAGTAAGACAGATTTATTAAGCGCGCAGCACTAAAAGCCGCATTCATCACTTCCTATATAATTTTATTAAACATGACGAAAACAAGCCTAAAACAATTGCCTATTATTGTTTTATGCAATAGTCATTATTTTAATAGAAATTGCCGATTGCGCATAGATTTTGGAGTTAATTGTGTCTTCTTTTGATTTTGACTTATTTGTCATTGGTGGTGGTTCTGGCGGTGTGCGCGCCGCGCGTCTTGCAGGCGCCTTGGGTAAAAAAGTTGGTCTTGCGGAAGAATATCGCATGGGGGGAACCTGCGTTATTCGTGGCTGTGTTCCTAAAAAGCTTTATGTCTATGCCTCTCATTATCGCGAAACCATTCATGATGCAAAGGGCTTTGGCTGGACAATTAATGAGCCCAAATTTGATTGGCGCTATCTTGTTGACCAAAAAAACACCGAGATCACCCGCCTTGAAGGTCTTTATCGTATGGGCCTTGAAAATAGTAAGGTTACTATTTTTGAAAGCCGCGTTGAGTTTCTTGATGAGCATACCCTTATACTTAAAAATACAGGTGAAAAAATAACCGCCGAAAAAATACTCGTTGCCACGGGTGGCCGCCCACAGGGGGCCGAGCAAATCAACGGTGGCGAATATTGCATATCTTCCAATGAAGTCTTTGACCTACCACAATTACCAAAATCTGTTGTCATTGCAGGTGGCGGTTATATAGCCGTTGAATTTGCCAATATTTTTCATGGCCTTGGTGTTGATACAACATTGGTTTATCGTGGTGACTTAATCCTACGCCGCTTTGACCATGATTTGCGCCAATTATTGCATGATGCAATGAGCCAAAAAGGCATTAAAATTATTTATAATGCATCCATCAAGCAGGTTGCTAAAACCGGCGAAGATTATAGCGTTATCTTATCCAATGGTGAATTGCTTGAAGCAGGGCAAGTTATGCTAGCACTTGGACGCGTTCCCCATACATCGGGGCTTGGCCTTGAAAAGGCAGGCGTTAAAACCGACAAGCATGGCGCGATTATTGTGGATCAATATCTTACCACTAGCAATCCCCATATTTGGGCTGTTGGCGATGTTACCGACCGTGTGCAATTAACCCCCGTTGCTATTCATGAAGCAATGTGTTTCTTGCAAACTGCTTTTAACAGTAATCCAACGGCGCCCGATCACGATCTTATTGCAACCGCAGTATTCTCACAGCCAGAAATTGGCACTGTAGGCCTATCAGAAGAAGAAGCAGCCCTTCAATATGCCAATGTCGAGGTTTACCGCGCATTATTTCGCCCAATGCGCAATACAATTTCGGGAAATAGCGAGCGCATGTTAACTAAACTTATTGTTGATGGCGATAGCCGTATTGTGATTGGCGCCCATATTATGGGACCTGATGCTGGCGAGCTTGCTCAAGTTCTTGGCATTTGCCTCAAAGGCAAACTAACCAAGGATATTTTTGATGCAACTATGGCAGTACACCCAACCGCAGCTGAAGAATTGGTAACCATGTATAAGCCAAGCTATATTTATAAAAGCGGCGTGCGTATTGATAGTTAATCTTTAATCTAAATAAATCTAACAAAACAAATGGCAGCATTTGCTGCCATTATTATATTGGGGACTAGAAGTTTCTATTTATATGTCTTATAAGTTTCACTATCTTCTGGGGAGAGACCTCACGCAGATTTTGAATTAAGGTAAGTGAGTTAAGAGCCATGACAAAAAACTGGACACCGCACAGCTGGAGATCAATGCCGATTAAACAGGTTCCAGCCTATCCTGATGCCGCCGCTTTGGCCGATGTAGAAAGCCGTTTAAGCCGTTTCCCACCGCTTGTTTTTGCCGGGGAAGCAAGAGACCTTAAAAGCGAGCTTGCTGATGTTGCTGAAGGTAAGGCGTTTTTGCTGCAGGGCGGAGATTGCGCGGAAAGCTTTGCTGAGCATGAGGCTGATACGATCCGCGATTTTTTCCGTGTGTTTTTGCAAATGGCGGTTGTGCTAACTTTTGGTTCTTCAAAGCCAGTGGTTAAAATTGGGCGTATTGCCGGCCAATTTGCCAAGCCACGTTCCAGTGATTTTGAAACAATTAATGGTATTGAACTACCATCCTATCGCGGTGACATTATCAATGGCATCGAGTTTGACGAAAAGTCGCGAATTCCAGATCCGCAACGCATGGCCATGGTCTATCGTCAATCGGCTGCAACTCTCAATCTTTTACGTGCTTTTGCTCAGGGCGGTTATGCCAATCTTGAAAATGTCCATAAATGGATGCTTGGCTTTGTGTCCAATAGTCCACAAGGTGAACGTTATGAGGCACTAGCCCAGCGCATATCCGAAACAATGGATTTCATGCGCGCCATTGGCATTACTGCCAAAACCAACCACATGCTGCGTGAAACAGAATTCTTCACTAGCCATGAGGCTTTGCTGCTTGGTTATGAAGAAGCCATGACAAGGGTGGATTCCACCAGTGGTGATTGGTATGCAACTTCTGGCCATATGCTTTGGATTGGCGACCGCACGCGTCAGGCCGACCATGCTCACCTTGAATATTGCCGTGGCATTAAAAACCCAATCGGCTTAAAATGTGGTCCATCCTTAGAACCAGATGATCTTTTACGCCTTATTGATATTTTAAATCCAGAAAATGAAGCAGGTCGTTTAACCCTTATTGCACGTTTTGGTCATGATAAAGTTGAAGATCATTTGCCGCAACTTATTCGTGCTGTTGAGCGTGAAGGTCGTAAGGTTGTTTGGTCATGCGATCCTATGCATGGTAACACCATTACGGCTGCTGGCTATAAGACCCGCCCATTTGATCGTATATTGAAAGAGGTTGAAATTTTCTTCAATGTGCATCGTGCGGAAGGCACCCATCCAGGTGGCATCCATATTGAAATGACCGGCAAAAACGTCACTGAATGTATTGGTGGTGCGCAAGCTATTTCCGGTGATGATTTATCAAGCCGCTATCACACCCATTGTGATCCTCGTCTTAATGCCGACCAGGCTCTTGAACTAGCGTTTTTGGTGGCGGAGCTATTAAAGCGTGACCGCGATGCTGAAAGCGCGGGCAAGGCTGCGGCTAGTTAAAAAATTAGGGCCATTTGGTTTACCAAGTGGCCCTTTTGCTATCAATTTAATAAAACATTAAAGCATATCTGAATAATTAGAGCGCATTTCGATCTGATTGGATCAGATCGGCGCTCCAATCCATTGTTTACACCGCGTTTTTTGTCCAAAAACCGCTTCACACTTTTTGGAAAACGCTCTAATTCTTCTGCCACATATGTAAAAAAATAAAGATTTATAGGTAACTTGATGACCAAAACTGAGATCAATGAAAATCATAATCGAATTTTGCGCATTGCCATTGCACAATTAAATCCCGTTATGGGCGACGTTGAAAAAAACTTGCAACTAGCCCGCAATGCGCGACTGCAAGCAAAAGCACAAAATGCGGATCTCATTGTTTTTTCAGAGCTTTTTATTAGTGGTTACCCACCAGAAGATCTTGTGCTAAAACCGGCTTTCACCAAGGCTTGCGAAAAAGCCGTGATGGAATTAGCCAAAGACACATTAGATGGTGGACCAGGCGTTATCATTGGCACCCCGCTGCATAGAGATGATGCAATCTATAATAGTGTCATGGTTCTCGACCATGGTACCTGCATCGGCGAGCGCTATAAGGTTGATTTACCCAATTATGGCGAATTTGATGAAAAGCGCGTCTTTAGCTGTGGACCAATGCCAGAGCCAATTGAATATCGCGGTATAAGTCTTGGACTGCCAATTTGCGAAGACATCTGGAATGACGAAGAATTTTGCAAATATCTAGCCGACCAAGGGGCGCGAATGATGATTGTCATCAACGGCTCCCCCTATACACGCAACAAGCCTGCACGCAGACCACTTGTTGCTGCGGTTCAAGCGCAAAATTGTCAGTTACCTTTAATTTATGTCAACCAATTTGGCGGTCAAGATGAGTTGGTTTTTGATGGTGGATCCTTTGGTGTTGATGGCGGCGGCAATCTTGCCTTTCAAATGAAACATTTCCAATCGGATCTTAGCATAACCGAATGGGAAGAAAACCAATTTGGCTGGAATTTCTTAAACGGCCCAAATGAAGAATTGTTGGAAGGCCTTGCTGCAGACTATTGCGCTTGCATGGTTGGTTTTGGCGATTACGTTAATAAAAATGGCTTTAAAGATGTCGTTTTGGGTCTATCTGGCGGCATTGATTCTGCTATTTGCGCCGCAATTGCTGTTGATGCGCTCGGCGCTGAACGCGTTAGGGCAATTATGTTGCCTTATAAATATACATCGCAAGAATCTTTTTCTGATGCAGAAGAATGTGCCAAATTATTGACCTGCAAATATGAAACTGTGCCGATCTTTGCCCCTGTTGAGGGCTTTTTATCTGCTCTTGATGGAGTTTTTGCAGGTACGGATAGCGGCATCACCGAAGAAAATTTACAAAGCCGTACACGCGGCACAATTCTTATGGCTATTTCCAATAAATTTGGTTCAATGGTGGTAACCACAGGCAATAAATCGGAAATGTCGGTTGGCTATGCAACGCTTTACGGCGATATGAATGGCGGCTTTAATCCAATTAAAGATCTTTATAAAATGCAAGTCTATGCTATGTCCGACTGGCGTAATCATCATCGCCCAGAAAGTGCCCTAGGTCCTAAAGGCATGGTTATTCCGCAAAACATTATTGAAAAAGCACCCTCCGCAGAGTTGCGGGAAAACCAAACAGATCAAGATAGCTTGCCTCCTTATCCCGTGCTTGACGATATTCTTGAATGTTTGATTGAGCAAGAAATGGGTGTTGAACAGATTGTAGAGCGTGGCTTTGATCGTGAAACCGTAAAGCGCATTGAAAATCTTCTTTACATTGCTGAATATAAAAGGCGCCAATCGGCACCGGGTGTAAAAATTACGCCTAAGAATTTTGGTCGTGATAGACGCTATCCGATTACCAATCGCTTCCGCGATAAGTAAATGGTGATTAATATTCAATAAAATTGTGATAATTATCGCGACAATCATCAATTGGCAGTATAAAAGAAATGATAAAAGCATTTTACCTCTTAAAGGCATAAACTGCTTTAGAACTTACAACAAGAATAAAGATAAGTGAGAACCATGGTACGCGTTCGTTTTGCGCCCTCACCAACGGGCTATATTCATATTGGTAATGCACGTATTGCACTTTTTAATTGGTTATATTCGCTAACCAATAAAGGGCAATATATCTTACGTTTCGACGATACAGATATTGAACGGTCCAAACAAGAATATATTAATGGCATCGGACAAGACCTTGATTGGCTTGGTATTACGCCCGATGAAATTTGGTACCAGTCAAAACGCTTTGATGTTTATGATGCGGCAGTTGAAAAACTAAAAGCTGCAGGTTTGCTTTATGCTTGTTATGAAACAGCAGAAGAATTAGACCGCCGCCGTAAAATTTTATTATCGCGTAAATTGCCACCAATTTATGAACGCGATGCACTAAAATTAACTGACGCCGAAAAGCAAGCTTTTGAGCAAGAGGGACGCAAACCCCATTGGCGCTTTTTGCTTCCTAATTTTGCGTCCTCACCGTTTGAACGCCAGCGCAGTGAAGTACGTTGGAATGACATCGTACGCGGCCCACAAGTTATCGACTTATCATCAATGTCGGATCCCGTTCTCGTGCGTGAAGATGGCACTTATCTTTATACCTTACCATCGGTTGTCGATGATATTGAAATGAAGATCAGCCACATTATTCGTGGTGACGATCACGTTACAAATACTGGTGTTCAAATTGCCATTTTTGAAGCCTTGGGTGGTGATGTGCCAAATTTTGGTCATATCAATCTCTTAACGACAGCTTCAGGCGAAGGCCTATCCAAGCGTAAAGGTGATTTGTCATTACGCAGCCTTCGCGAAGATGGTTTAGAACCAATGGCTATCAGCTCACTTGCGACCCTTACCGGCACGGCTGAAAATGTCATTTCCTGTTTTGATATGAATGAGCTTGCTAGCCATTTCAACCTTCAATCAGTTTCAAAATCATCAGCTAAATTTGATCCTGCTGATCTTAATGCATTGAATATGCAAATCGTCCATAAATATAGCTATATTGATGTTAAAGATCGTTTAGAAAAACTTGGTATTGATGGCGATAAGGCTGAAGATTTTTGGAATGTAGTCCATGAAAATTTGACCAAAGTTTGCGATGCAACACATTGGTGGGATATTGCCAATAATAGCGACCTCACCTTTGCTGAGCCAGAAGAAAAAGAATTCCTATGCGAAGCTGCTAAACTGTTGCCAGAAAGCCCATGGGATAAAACCACATGGAAAAATTGGACTGCAGCGATTAAAGATAAAACAGGCCGCAAGGGCAAAGATCTCTTTCATCCTTTGCGCGTTGCTTTGACTGGTGAACAATCAGGGCCAGAGCTTGCAAGCTTCTTGCTTCTACTTGATCGTGATCTCGTATTAAAGCGTCTAACGGCTTAAAAAAGATTGCTTTAGCCTTATTGGTGAGTTTTTTGCACCTTAAAAATTTAAAAGCAGCTTTTTAAAAAGCTGCTTTTAAAAACAAAAATTTTAATGAAATAAAGCTGGCCAATAGTCTGAATCTTTTGTAGGACGCGGCCCAAATATAGCTTGTCCAACGCGAACAATATCAGCGCCCTCTTCAATCGCCATTTCAAAATCCCCAGACATTCCCATCGAGAGTTTTTCAATTTCTGGATATTTGTTGCGGGCAGCATCGCGCAATTGCTTTAAAAGTTTAAAGCAAGGACGTATTAGCACAGGATCATCGGATAAAATAGCTAAAGTCATCAATCCTTTAGGCTTCAAACGTGGATATTTTTTCAAGCCCTCTAAAAATGGCAGCAAGTCATCAGGATGAAGTCCATATTTACTTTCTTCGCCGGATGTATTGACCTGCACAAAGACATCAAGATCGCGTCCCATATTATCGAGGCGGCGGTTTAATTCTTCTGCGAGTGTAAGGCTATCAAGAGCATGAAACTCAGAGGCAAACCGCACAAGATATTTAACCTTATTGCTTTGCAAATGGCCAATC
Organism: Bartonella sp. HY038; assembly: GCF_014117425.1. Classification (NCBI taxonomy): domain Bacteria; kingdom Pseudomonadati; phylum Pseudomonadota; class Alphaproteobacteria; order Hyphomicrobiales; family Bartonellaceae; genus Bartonella; species Bartonella sp. HY038. Next base: position 764,508 of record NZ_CP059725.1, on the reverse strand, counting down.
ATACTCCAACGGATATTTAAATCAGCTAGGATTTCAGACTTTTCCTTTGCTTCTTGTATTTTATTCTCACCAAAATTATCAATGCCCAGATCATGAATAAACCGCAAAATATGGGCAGGCACTGTCTTTGTGACCACCAGTAACCGAATATCGCTCGCTAGGCGGCCACTTGCCGCAGCCGCAATTGCAATACGCTTATGGACAGCTTTTAAATTATCGGCAAATAAATTCTTTGGATCATTACCAAAACGCCTTTTATCCTCATCTAAATCAACCATAATTGCATTCTCCATTATCGGATTGCTCGTCATATGTTTGCGCCATTAAAGCCATAATACGCAAATCACATATTAATGATCTTTAAAAGTAAGCGATATAGTCAATTTTTGAAAAATAAAGACAGCTATATGCCTATGAGCGTAAACGCTCAATCCAAAAATATTTATGGCCGGATCAGATCCGGCCATAATGTCTTGTAATTCCATTTTAAAAATAAAATGTGAAATTGCCTAATGGCGATATTGCTGGATACGCGTTGTGCGTAATCCTGCCAAGCCATGCTCGTCAATTGAGGTTTGCCATGACAAAAACTCCTCAACTGTGAGTGTATAACGTTGACATGCTTCATCAAGGCTTAATAATCCGCCGCGAACGGCTGCAACAACTTCTGCCTTGCGTCGTATAACCCAACGCCTTGTATTTTTTGGTGGTAGGTCAGACATCGTCAAAGGACTTCCATCTGGACCAATTACATATTTTATTCTCTGTCTAACAAGATCGGTCATTGTACTCTCTACTCTTCTCAAGGACCCAATCACAGACTCAAAAATACTCTATTAGCTTTAAGATTTAACTAAACTCTGTGTAACGAATAATTAACATTTAAATATAAAAATTCTAGTTTTATCGTTTAAAAACAATACATTAAATTAAATATTATATTTTTCTAAAGTATTTTATTTTTTCAAGCACTTTATTTTTTTTAAAAAGTTTCATATATACGACGCTACAGCTATTAAATTTTTTTATAATTGTGAGTGCAATCTTCCAGTTTTCATTTTACAATGAGCTGTATTTTGCGATATAGCCGCAAAATTCGACATTTCCTTTGTTGGACTTAGTCTATGGCTTTTATACCAGCCTTGATCGGTATATATTTCCATAATGTCTGAAAGGTGACATTGATGTCTTTAAATAGTCTCGATCTACCACGTTCTCCTGCGGAGACCCGGGTAGTAGTTGCCATGTCCGGGGGCGTTGATTCGTCCGTTGTGGCAGGTATATTAAAGCAAGAGGGCTATGATGTTTTAGGAGTAACATTACAGCTTTATGATCATGGTGCCGCCGTACACCGCGTTGGTGCCTGTTGTGCAGGTCAAGATATTGAGGATGCGCGCAGAGTTTGTGAAACTTTGGGCATTCCTCATTATGTTTTGGATTATGAGCAGCGCTTTCGTGAAGCGGTAATCAACCCCTTTGCAGAAAGTTACGCCCATGGAGAAACACCTATTCCATGCGTTGCATGCAACCAAACAGTAAAATTTGCTGATTTGTTAGCAACCGCCCAAGAATTAGGAGCAGATGCACTTGCTACTGGTCATTATATCCGCAGCAAACAAAAGGGTGCTCACCGCGCACTCTATCGGCCCATTGATGCAGAACGTGACCAAAGCTACTTCCTTTTTGCAACCACACAGGAGCAAATTGATTATTTGCGCTTTCCGTTAGGTGGGTTGCCAAAAGCAGATGTGCGAAAACTTGCTGAAGAAATGGGCCTTACGGTTGCGCAAAAGCATGATAGTCAAGACATCTGCTTTGTACCACAGGGTCGATATAGTGATGTTATCAGCAAGTTAAAACCTGATGCAGCAAATCCAGGTGATAATTGTCCATATTGATGGCCGGGTTTTGGGACGTCATGAAGGTATCATGAATTATACTATTGGGCAGCGCCGCGGTATTGGCATTGCAACAGGTGAAGCGCTTTATGTTGTGCATCTTGATGCTGAGGGCGCGCGCGTTATCGTCGGCCAAAGGGAAGCCTTACATACCCACCGCATTTATTTACGCAATGCCAATTGGCTTGGCGATCATGATCTTAATAATTTTCCCGTGGAAGGAATTGAGGTTGCCGCCAAAGTGCGTTCGACCCGCCCTCCACGCCAAGCGATTCTTCGTTATGAGGATGGCGAATTTAATGTGGAATTATTAGAAGGTGAAAGCGGAGTTGCACCAGGTCAAGCTTGTGTTGTTTATGAAAGTGAAGATAATGGTTCACGCGTTTTAGGTGGCGGTTTCATTGCTCGTTCACAGCGCGAAGCCCAAGCTGAACAAATGTTGCAAAAACTTATTTTTGAAAACAACACTGCTGCATAATAATTCTACGAATCATTAAAAAACTTTAAAACCCCGCGCTGGCGGGGTTTTTCGCATTTATATTATTAAAATAGATTGTGTCTGCTAATATACGCCATAATTAAATCAAAAGGCAGCAGGTCAATTTTAATTTTGGTAAGCTTTCAACTTCAAGCCACAATAATTTAAGCAATATATAATAAAAATCCCACATTTTTAAAATGTGGGATTTAACGGCATAAACAATAGTAATATATTTAGCTTTTGTTTGGGCTATTAATAATAGGTGCTTTGGGCTGCGATGGCTCAGGATCAGTGGCTTGCTCTTTTTTACCAACTGCTTCGTTTAACAAAGAAGCAACCGCATCCTTGTCATCAAAGCCTGCAGTCTTCAAAAGCTCATTGAGCACCGGCATTTGCGCATTATAAGAAAGTAACTGGCCAGCCAAGCCCTCCCCCATGCCAACACCACTTGATTTACCATCGCCACCACGCCCTAGCATACCACCGGTATCAAAAATACGAATATCAGAAATTTTTTCAATTGGTTTAACGATTTCAGCCAATGCGCTTGGAATGATTCGGATACGCGCGCGGGTAATTTCATATTCGATAACCTGCGCGCTTAATTTATTGCGCGCTTCGTTGCGAGCAGCTTCAGCTTCAGCTTCAGCGCGGCCAATTTCCAAAATACCACGCGCGCGTTCAGCTGCGGCATCTGCTTCAGCTTTTGCAAGCGTTAATACAGCGGTTGCCTTATCATTAGCCGCATTGCGTTCAGCTTCTGCAGAAACAAGAACTGAAGTTGCCTCTTGTTCTGCCTGACGGCGTGCATCAATAACTGCGATGCGACGATCACGCTCTGCAATTTCAACAGCTCGCGCAGTCGCAACTTTTTCTTCCGCTGAAATTGCATCAGCGCGGGCTTCTTCAGCACGAGCCTTAGCCTCGGATTCTTGACGACTACGATCGGCAACCGCAATCGAGCTATCTTGTGCAATCAATTGCAAATCACGTTGTGCTTCGGTTTCACGCCGTTGCACATTCAATTTTGATTCAATATTAGCAGTTTCACGTGCTTGACGCGCCGTTGCCTCACGCTCTGCCACTGCTTGCTCGCGGCCAATGCGCGCCTCTTCCTCAGCGCGTTGGGCTTCTTGCTCTTGACGAGCGGTCTCAGCGCGAGTAGATGCAGCAATATTCGCAATATCTCGCTCTTGACTAAGCTCGGTTTGGCGTTGGGTGCGTTCAATTTCTAATTGTTGTTGGCGCGCATCAAGATCTTTTTGTGCAATGGCAACCTCAGTATCACGGACAATTTCGTTACGCTCTTTTTTCCGTTGCTCGGTAATACGTGTAAGGGTAGCAAGACCATCAGCGTCAAAAAAGTTATTAGCATTAAAATGCTTGATATCTGTTTGATCAAGACGTGTAAGTGATACGGATTCCAACTCCAACCCATTGGATTGTAAATCGGCACCCACCGCTTCTTGCACGGCTTTAACGAAATCAGCCCGTTGTTCTTGCAATTCATCCAAATTCATGGTGGCGGCAACTGAGCGAAGACCATCGACAAATTTTGCTTCAATCAATAGACGCAATTCTTCAGCATTATTGGTTCTATCACCTAATGTTTGCGCCGCAAGGGCAATAGAAGATGCATCTGGTTTTACACGTACATAAAATTCAGCACCAATATCGACGCGCATACGATCTTTTGTAATAAGAGCATCATTTTCGCCGCGCCGTACTTCAAGGCGCAAAGTTTTTAAATTAACAAAAGCGGTGGAATGGAAAATCGGCAGAACAATAGAACCGCCATCAAGTACAACCTTTTGACCGCCAAGTCCGGTGCGAACATAGGCTTGGTCACGCGATGAACGCTTATAAAGCGATCCCAACACAAAGCCTACACCAATAATGGCAATAAGAATAATTCCAACCGGTAGTAAAATATCCATATTTTCCCTCTTTTAAGTCAAATATTAAGCACCGCCACAGCTGCGCTTATTTTCAATATGCTCATCTGTAATAGGTAAAGTTCTACTTAAATGACTATTCATCTGCAGAAAATGGAATTGCGATAAATATATGATTTTGCATATCTGCTAATAAAACCTCTTCACCAACAGCCATTTTACCCACATTAGGCGCTGCTCGCGCACGCAATTTGTGGTAATTGCCATGCTTGTCTTTAACCCGTACCAAACCCGGCAAGCCTTCATCCAAAGGCCCAACTGTTACTTTAGCGATATGACCAATAAAATCATCAACCTCTACTGCATAGGTCTCATCCTGTGGAACAAAACGTGCAACCAAACGGCTGCTTTCCCGTACCGCAGGAATAGTCAAGAACAAGGCACCAATGACCGCTAATGATTGCGGTATTGGATGATAAAATCCACTAGCAACACCTTGAATACAAAACCCTAATGCCGAAAACCAAGCAAAAATTAAGATAAGTAAAATAATCAGCGGTACGCCACCAATATTAAACCAATTGATAACACCAACTGAAGAAAAATCGAAACTATTATCAACAATATCGCTTAGCGAAGCACCGGTAAATAATGCCATAACTTCAATAGCTACCAAGCAAAGCATAACAACCAATGCGATAAGAAAAAATCGACATTCAGGGGCAAACAATAATGCCATTTTAACCTCAATTGGTAGTTTTAAATCGGGCTAATCTCTCGGCAATAGCATGATCACGGTGCAAACGATCTAATTCATCAAGTTCACTAGATTGGTTCTTTTCGCCCTTCGGTACGCCAGTCACACGAGAAACAGCACTCGCAGCGCGGTCTGCCTGTGCGCTAGCATTATCGCGGGGATTAATGCCATTAATACCATCACCTTTACTAGATGCTGCAAAAGAACGTTTCAATTCTGCTAATCTTTCTTCAGCTTCACGGCGGGTCGCCAAAATTGCTTGGAGAGCTTGCTGCCCTTCTGTCATATCTTCACTGATATTGCTTAATGCTTTATCTAACGCCGTTATTTGAGATTCGAGATCAATTTGCCGAGCAATGGCAGCTTTTGCTAAATCATCGCGATTTTCATTAACAGCAAGTCTAATTTTTTCATCAAGACTAGTGCGTTCTGTTTCCAATGCACCACGACGCGTTTTAATGCGATATTCTTCAGCTTTAGATTGGCCAAGTACAAGGCGGGCTTCTTCTGCTGCATCATCTATTTCCCGAATAGCTTGCTCAACGATTGCTACGGGATTTGTTCCTTCAGCCTTGTCAATTGCAGCATTTGTAATACCTGCAATCAAACGGCCCATACGGGCAAGAACGCCTTCTCTAGCCATGTAAAACTCCCTTTTAAATCCTAAGTTATCATAAAGCTTTTCGTAATAATTTACAAATACATCATTGAATAAAATTAAAATTTCCGCAAGTGCATTTATTGTATTTTATACAAGATATATCGATAATCTTTTATCTATTTATAAAACACTTCGTACATTATATTATCTTATTTTTTTTCATATTTTATTGCAATAAAATGACGATGATTATATAAATTATTCAATAAATAAATAGATCTATTCCAAACTATCATATTTTTTATTATGCTAATAAATGCTATCTGAAAGAGTTCTAATATCTAAAGATTTTTTTAATTTCAAAGCCAACAAAACAAATGTTACCTTTAAAACTGGCTGTAGATTTGAAAATGATGATATTTAAGAAAAAATTATTAAGAAGATAAAAATATTAGCGCATAGACATACAGAGAGATTATATTTGCGCTAAAATAAAAGCAGATTATATCTGCTTGATAAATAACCATCTACGATTATGAAATGGCTCCCCGGGCCGGATTCGAACCAGCGACCAACCGGTTAACAGCCGGTTGCTCTACCACTGAGCTACCGGGGAACAGTGCTCAATCACTTGGTGATGAATGCCTATACAAAAGAAGAACTGATTTGCCAAGAGAAAAAATTAAAAAAATGCAAAATTAGATCAAAAAAGTAAAAAATGGGGATAACTTCACCACCAATTCTCATAAAGACCAAAGCGATTTCAAATACCTAAATTTAATTAAAGGTGAATAGCTCGATTATCAGAAGACATGAATTAAATTTGAAAAACTCTATGAGTACACAGTCATCACAAAAGCTTGCAAGAGTAAGAAATATAGTCATTTATTGGATTTTTAAAAGTGGCTCCCCGGGCCGGATTCGAACCAGCGACCAACCGGTTAACAGCCGGTTGCTCTACCACTGAGCTACCGGGGAACAGTGCTCAATTGAATAAGTGCTGAACGCCCTATAGCAAAAGAAAAAGTGATTTGCCAAGAGGGAAAAACACATTTTCATCAAATTTTTCTAATAATCGTGATATTAACTTGTTTCTTTGCAGAAATTATCTAAATTAGTGGATAAATTCACCAACATTTTATAAATTTTTAAAGTGAAAGAAGAAAATTTTGAAAAATGCTTCCAAAAGACATGAGATTCGTATTTTCAATCAAAAAATACCGATTCCCCAATCACGTCTTATGCGGAAAATATTGGGATATAGTTTAGTGGTTGGAGGCATGTTAGGCTTTTTACCAATTCTTGGATATTGGATGATTCCTGTAGGCTTGTTTGTTCTGTCGCAAGACTCACCTAAAATAAGAAGGTGGCGCCGTGAACAAGAAGTCCGCATTTTGCGATGGTGGCATTCTACTCGCCTTTCAAAAACACCTGAAAAAGGTAAGAATTCACGAAAATGTTCAAAAAAAATCGTAAAGCCGCTTAGAATTACTTGACGGAATGATTTTGATCACTTAATGAGCTGCTACTGACTTAATTCACTTCAATTTAAAAGTGTGATTCAGTTTTGGTATTTGAAGAATATTTTAAATATTCTTTGTGAGGCCTCGTGGCGGAATGGTTACGCAGAGGACTGCAAATCCTTGTATCCCGGTTCGATTCCGGGCGAGGCCTCCATCATAATTTCATCTTAGATCATTTCAACTATCAATAATAAGCCTGCACTTTCTTGCAAGTTGACATTGGGTATTTTAAACCTTATGAGTAAAGCGCTTAAATTACTTATACTAGATGCAAAATGATAGAAGTGATTATGAATAGATCACCCAATCAATGTTACCCTTTTGCCTGTATAATTAACGATAATATCTTTATGCGCCAATAGATTGAATTTCAGCTTTGAGAAAACAATTCCTCGTAAACTTCCGCAATAGCATTAGCTTCTCTGCTTAAAGGAAAGGCTTCACAGACATGCTGCAAGGCAAGCTGCCCAGCTGCCTTTGTATCTTCTATATTGGCGAGCCAAGGTGCAATTGCTTTCGTTAATGCTTCACCATCACCTGCAGCAACGACGCTACCTGTTTGTGGTGTAATTAACTCTGCATAAGCACCTGCATCACTGGCAACCACAGCTGTTTGCGATGCCATTGCCTCCAATGGCGTTAAACCAAAGCCTTCATTGCGCGATGGCGCTACATAAAGGCTGACCCGGCGGTACCAAACACGAACATCGGGCACTTCGCCTAAAATAAAAATACGGTCTTCCAAGCCAGCAGCGGCAATCTTTTTGCGAAGATCTTCTTCAAAATCAGCATGCTCTGCAGTGGTGCGCCCCGTGATAACCGCTGTCCAATCAGGATAATTTGGTAAAAGCGCAACCATAGCATCCACAAAAAGATCTGTTCCTTTTTGGTGGCGCACCCGCCCAAAACAGCCAATTGCATATTTTCCTGGCAATCCACTAACGCTAAAATCATCTTCGGCATCGCGTGGCGGATGAAAACGCTGCAAGTCTACACCATGCATGATCACCTTATGCGGCACTTGCAAATACGAGCCTGAGCGAGCACTGGTAGCAATAACCCGATCCATACGCCGAATAAGAAATTTGGTAAAAGACTTGTGGTCACGTTGGGCAGCAGACGTAAAAATAAGTTTTATTTTCATACGCAAAATATCGCGCATCAATATGCCTGCAATCATTTCAACATTGCGGCGTGCATGCCAAATACGAAACCGACGATCTTTAGGCTTTTTCCAAAGCCCAAAAAGCGAAAAATATGATAATGAGGGAAGGTCTTCTGGCAATCCTGGCCCAAGTGTCGAAATGCGTATACCGCTTTTCCTTTGCAATGGAATAAGCTGGACAATGGTTGATGTTACCCCCGATAAACGTTTTTTAAAATTCGGGGCAATAACTTCTGTTTCACTTAACGATATACGCATTGCTTTATCAAATAAATCTTACATTTATAATTTCATAAGAACGAGCACCACCGGGCGCATTCACTTCAATTGTGTCGCCGATAGATTTACCAATTAGCGCGCGAGCAATGGGCGAGGAAATAGAAATGCGCCCTTTTTTTACATCAGCTTCTTGATCGCCAACAATCTGATAGGAACGCTCTTCTTCGGATTCTTCATCAATAAGCGTTACAGTCGCACCAAAAACAATTTTGTCGCCTGAAAGCTTTGCGATATCAATCACATTAGCACGCGCTATCCAATCTTCAAGCTCGTGAATGCGCCCTTCGTTCAAACTTTGTGCTTCTTTCGCCGCATGATATTCGGCATTTTCAGAAAGGTCGCCATGAGCACGTGCCTCAGCAATTGCCTCAATAATTTTTGGCCTGCCATCTTGTTGGCGCTCACGCAATTCTTCTTTAAGCTGTTGAAAACCAGCCTTGGTCATTGGGACGTTATCCATGTCCTGTCCTTTCTTACACTTGCAAACACAAAGTATGCAAAAAAGAAACGGCCTCCAGAATGCCTCCTAGAGCCCGTCACATTAACAATTTTTACATTATAGCACAGTTAATTTCTTTTTAAAACAATATATATTTTATTGCCTATCTAACCTAATATTATCAAATAGCGTTGTTTTAGCCCTATAGATAATTAGGACGCCGCATATTTATATTTTAAGCCTTTTCTTCTAAGTACAAGTAATGATGACCTGAAACGAAAGTCTTACGTCTAAATCAAATAAAAACACCTTGAACTCAATAGTAAGTTCAAGGTGCTCTCATCAATATAATTAAATCATTAGATCTAAAAAGTTAACTTCTAACTATTTTTCACTAATTTTTTTCAAATACTCGTTATTTTTAAATGCCAAAATTGTCATTTCAACAGAAACGCGCAAAAGAAGCGTATATATTATTGTTCCACCAATAGACAACAATAAAACCCCCAATCCCCCCATAAGATTGCCCTGTAAAATAGCCATCAAAGCACTCAAGAGAGTCACCACAAAGAATATGGCCAAACAAATTAAACCTATAATATAGAATACATGTATAAGTTTTGGTGTAACAAACTTATCTAAACTCAAGAGGTTTTTCACAAAACCCTTTGCTTCTTCTGGATTTACATTGAAGTTATTTTGCATATTTTTTCCCATAACCGAATAAATTAATAATAGGGAAACAACTAATGCAATATAAAATATAAATCAATAAAAAAGTTCCAAATAAGATAATAGAGTTTATAGTTATTACTATAAACTCTAATAATTCTAAATTAATATTAGTTAAATCTAATAGAAAAGAAGTACTTTCTATTGTGGAGTATTAATACCAATCCACTTTTTTTGCACTGCATCATAATGTTTCATAGGGTCATATTTATCAACATCAAGCCCTAAGTAATCAGCAGTCATGCGCCCCAAAGCTGATTGCACATTATAACTCGCAATCACCGTATCACGCTCTGATTGCGCAAGAGCAATTTGCGCATTGATCAGCACTGAACGAGATTCTAAAACATCAAGAGTAGTTGCTTGGCCAACTTGATATTCTTCACTGCGACCATTTAGTGCAATTCGTGCCGCTTTAACACTATCATTATAAGCAGATACAGCAGAACGGGCCCCCTCAAGCTGAGACCAAGCAGACGTTAAAGCACTACGTACTGTGTCGCGTGATACTTCCACTTCAACCGTTGCCTGGCTGACTTGTTCTTTAGATTGACGAACTTGCGCCGACAAGCGCCCACCTTGATAGACCGGAACAGTAACTGAAACGCCAGCGCTATTGGCACGGCCTTCACCAATTGGGAGACCTTTATAAATATGATTATAGGAACTGCTAGCAGAAAGGTCAGCCTGTGGTAATAAAGCACCTTCTTTCGACTTAACATTAAATTGCTGCGCATCAAGTGCGTATTTTGAAGCAACAATTGCAGGATGCTCTGTATCTGCAATTGTATAACCAGCATTCAAATTAGCAGCGAGCGCCTTTGCTAGCGCAGGACGTTCTAACTGGCCTGGTTCAACACCGATAATTTGGCGATAATAGGCCTGTGCAGATTTAACCGCAGCTTCTGCTTGGGCTAATTCTGATAAGGCTTGCGAGCGAGCTGCACGCGACTGCGCCAAATTGGTTTGCGTACCTTCACCAACATCAAGGCGCGACTGATCAACGCGCACTTGCTCATCCAATGCTGCAAGATTTTGACGACGCAAACCAACGATCTGTTGCTTTGCATAAAGATCAGCATAGGCAGATACGGCATTGGTTAGCTGATTTTGCTCTTCATTTCGCAAAGCCTCACGCTGAGCTGCTGCCTGAGCTTGTGCTGCACGTACATTATTAGCGGTCTGGAAACCATCAAACAATGACTGGCTAACTTGAATAGCTAAAGACCCACTATTGGTGTACAACCCCGTTTGAGCCGAGCGAGAACGTGATAGGCTACCTGTTCCCTGAATAATTGGTCTCATACCTGAGCGCGCAATAGCAACATCTTCATCGGTAATACGAGCATTAGCACGCGCAGAGTTAAGCGTTGGATTATTTTTATATGTCTGCGCCCATGCATCTTTTAAACTATCTGCTGATGCCGGTGTCATAGCAAAGGCAACAGATGCACCCAAGGCAAACAAGCAGGAAAGTAAAGTTTTCTTTTGCATCTATTTTCCCTAATTCAATCCAACGTGGTTTTGGCCAAAAATCTGGCATTCATTCAATTATGTGCAGCATGATCTTTAATATAAATGCAACTCAAGGTCAAACCCACATTTATGTAATCACCTATCTATTGATTTGATCAACAGCAAGCTTACCAAATATAGATCATATATTATCTAGTGCGTGTCATACCATCACGGGCAGCTTGATATTTAGGATCAAGAAGCGAGGCGCGTTGATAGGACTGAAAGGCTTGAGGCTTATTGCCCTGACGCTCTAATACCGTTGCTTGATTATACCAGCTTTCAGCATTTTGCTTATCCAACCTTACCGCCGCCGTAAAATCATCCTGCGCATTTTCCAAATCATTTAGTGCGACATAGGAAACACCACGACCATTATAGGGCGCAGGTTGACTTGGCTGACGCGAAATTGCGGCACCAAAATCTGCAATTGCTTGTGTATGTTGGCCACGCGCTTGTTCAACCAAACCACGGCCATACCAAGCACGACCATCAGTGGTACCAAGTGAAATTGCCTGTGAAAAATCATTATAGGCAAGATCAAGCTGGTTATTTTCACGATAAACATTACCCCGCCCGACAAGCGCGGACGTATAACCTGGATCCATCTCCAAGGCACGCGAATAATCAGCTACAGCTGCCTGATCGTTTTTCATATGACGATTAATCAAAGCACGGTTAGCGTAAGCTGCGGCAAATTGCGGATTAAGCCTTAATGCTGTATTAAAGTCATTAATCGCTTCCCTATATTTACCTGCACGCCCATAGGCTGAACCACGCACATTATAAGCAGTAGCGTCATTAGGATTATTGCGAATAACCGCGCTGAGCGAAGAAATATTCTCGCTGGACCCCTGCGCAAGATCCTCAGCAGTACCAACAAAATTTGTTGTAGTGCAGCCTGCAAGCAACAAAACAGCACATAGGCTCAAACGAAATTTACCCATATTAAATCCCAAGAATTAAAGAAGCCCGACCACACCAAAATGCATATCAAAATTTTTCCATTATAAAATAACATGCAAATAATGTCGCATTTTTAGATAATGACAGGCTAAAAACAAAGTTACAACTTGTGCCACCCCTTATCTAAATTGCCGTTAATGATTATTATGGCAAGATCAAGGCAGAATCACTACAAACAATTATGAATAGCATAATTGGCTGCAAATATAGTCATAATTTATTTAAATATGATTTACACTATAGCCAAATCACCATTAGCGCTTCATCTCATCACACCCTGCAAATAGTGGGCCTTGTGTATTTTGGAGCAGGTTAAATGTAATTATAGACCCATTAATATTTAATGGAATCACACTATTTCCCATTAAAGCATATCACTTCAATGAAGATCATATTGGTGTTGACCATGCTTATAAAACTTAAGCAAACGCCAGATAAAAGCTGATTCTATAAATAAATTTGGTCTAAAAATAAATTAGGCAGACGTAAACGCCTGCCCTCAATAATGGTATTTTTGATTCTTGCAACGCAGAAATTAGCGAGCAGCGCGACCTGAAACCAAACCTTCACGCTGTGCGCGCTTACGAGCGAGCTTACGAGCGCGACGAACAGCTTCAGCCTTTTCACGGGCGCGCTTTTCAGAAGGCTTTTCATAATGGCCACGCATTTTCATTTCGCGGAAGATACCTTCACGCTGCATTTTTTTCTTAAGCGCGCGCAGCGCTTGGTCAACATTGTTATCGCGAACGAGTACCTGCACTTGTAATCCTGCTTTTCTCCATAAAAGATGCACTTACATGCAATCTTTATATTGGTTAAACTTTCACACGATTGCTATCAATTAAGCAGCACATAAGCACTACAATAGAACCGGTGATCTTATTAAAATAAAGTCAAAACTTCTGCTCTTGATTACCTATCAAGAAGAATGTGAAGAGCCGATAGCACAAAAACCTAGCATTTGTCTATAAGCTTATGACATTTTGTAGCATTTTATCGTGTAAAGCATAGGTAAAAATCAAAATTAACAAGCCATTACCAATAATAATGGCAAGCAAGGTTTTAAATTATCAATCAGCCAAACAAAACGAGATAATTGGAATCAACGGGCGATAAACCATGTTTTATGTTAATTGCTGTTAAAGCCAAATATTTAACAAAAATAAGAAAAATCTATTTTCCTAACTAATCTAGGCTCAGGACTCATTAATTAAGATAGAATATTACGGTTGCGGCGATGCATATAGCCGAGAAGAAGGTGTGTGCACATCGGTCATAGCGTGTCGCGATGCGCCGCCAGTCTTTTAGCTTGGCAAAGAGGTTTTCGATTATGTGACGCAACCGATAAGTTTGCCTGTCATAAGCTATCTCGGTGGTTCTGCCCTTTCTGGGCGGAATGCAAGCCTTTATTTTTTTGTCAAGCAATGCCTGCCGGAACCAGTCAGCATCGTACCCCCGGTCTGCAATGAGTTCCTTGGCATCTGGCAGATGCGCTAGCAAAAGAGCGGCTCCTTTGTAGTCACTCATCTGCCCTTCAGTTAGTAGCAGACATATTGGCTTTCCATCTTGATCGCAGACCGTGTGCAGCTTTGAATTCAAGCCGCCTTTCGTGCGCCCGATACGGCGGGGAATATCCCCTTTTTTAACAGGCTGGCAGCCGTGCGATGCGCCTTGAGGTGTGTGGCGTCAATCATGATGCGTTGAGGTTTGGGGCCCTGTCCGGCCAGCATTGCGAAGATGCGGTCAAATACACCCAACCTGCTCCAGCGGATAAAGCGATTATAGAGCGTTTTATGCGGACCATAACCGAGGGGCGCATCTTTCCATTGCAGACCATGTTTGATGACATAGACAATGCCGCTGATAACGCGCCTGTCATCGACACGAGCAACCCCATGAGACAGTGGAAAACAGGGCGATATTCGCGCCTTCTGCTCTTCGCTCAATAAAAACAAATCACTCATTAGTTTCACCTCCACAAAACCAATGAATCACAAATCAACAAAAAAAGGAATCCAAAAAATTAATAGGTCCTGACCCTAGCACGATCCATATTTAAAATCCATTGGGGGAAACAATACAGTTGGCGCACCATGTTTTATGGAACATGCTTTACTAAGAAAAACTTAAATAACATTTATTTGTGCCGTTCCTTGTTAAACTTGCTATATACTTGTTTTATAGCCTTTAGCTTAGGGAGAGTTTTTATGCTACCATCGTGCCTAATTCTTGATAACAGCTTGCCAGCAAAAATTATCGCTGGTATCGAAGCAGTTGCAACACCAATATTCGCCAAGGATAATCCTAGCGATGATGTTCTAAAAAGCGTTCAATATGCTGTCGTTTCGCCAATGACGGGATTTGATGAGAGCTGGTTTGATCGCCTAGCCAATTTAAAGCTCATAGCGGTTTTTGGTGTCGGCTTTGACAAAATTAACATTAAAAAGGCGCGCCGCCGCAATATTGATGTCACGACCACTCTTGGCATTTTAACCGAAGATGTCACCGATATGGCCTTAGCGCTTTTATTGGCACTTACCCGCCAAATTGTTAAGGGCGATGAATTCATTCGAGCTGGCACTTGGGCGAAGGGTGAAAAATTTCCGCTAGGCACATCTATTCGCGGCAAAAAAGTTGGGATTGTTGGGCTTGGTGCCATTGGCTTGGACATTGCAGAGCGCACGCAAGCCTTTGGCATGCTGCCACGCTATTATAATCGTAGCCCAAAGGCAAATTTAACTTGGCCGCATTATCCCAATGTTGTGGAACTTGCCAAGGATAGCGATGCGTTAATCGTTGCAATATCCGCCAATGGCGAAACAGAAAAAATTATTAATAAGGATGTGTTAGAGGCACTTGGATCATCAGGCGTGCTTATTAATATTGCTCGCGGCTCAGTCATTGATGAAGATGCTTTAATCACGGCTTTACAAAGCAAGCTTATTGCTGGCGCAGGGCTTGATGTGTTTTTAAATGAGCCTAAAATCAACCCTGCTTTTTTAACCCTTGATAATGTGGTACTGGCACCGCACCAAGGTAGCGCTACCAATGAAACTCGGGAAGCCATGGGACAATGTGTCATTGATAATATAAAAGCGGTTATTGACGGCAAACCCGCCCTCACCCTTATTAATTAATATTAAAAATAAAAAGGGGCAAAAAGCCCCTTTTTTTAAAGGCAGTTTTTTAAAAATGCAATTTCAATAAAATTCACAATTTCAATAAAAGCCAATTGGAAAATAACGCAAATATAGTTCTTGCAACTTACCACTTTGCTCCAATCGGCTAAGTGAATAGTCAAAGGCTTTGGCAAGACTTTCATCCTGCTCACGCACAGCAATTTGCATACCACCGCCAAGCAATGCTTTATTCAAATAAGGACCACCAACAAATTGCGCTTTACCGCCATTATCAGGTTGCGAAAGCCAAAGCGAAAAGCGCATGCCATCACCAAAACCAAGCACAACATCACCGGTTAACACTGCACTATAAAGCGTGTCGTAATCCTTAAAGCTGATGATTTCAGCTTTTGGAAAGTAACTCTGCACCATAATTTCATGGCCAGTCTTTGCAACAACACCAATTTTTGTGCCATTAAGTTTATCACTCAGTGGCTCCGACATAATATTGCTAGCAAGACCAATAAAACGGGCGGGGAATGCGATATAGACATGAGAAAATCTTAAATATTGGCGGTTATCCATTGTTGGACTTAGGCCGGCAATAATAGCTTCACCCCCCTTATCCAAAAGGCGTTTTTGCAGCTCATCAAACGGCAAAGCTTCAACCTGACAGCGCGCAACAATATCAAGGTCTTCGCAAATAGCTCTGATAAGATCAACATTATAGCCCGATAGCACACCATCATTATTGAGATAATTAAAGGGTGGAAAATCAACTATAGTTAAAAACCGCACCCTTTCATATTGGCTCAAGTCAGGCTTTACTGGTTTTATTTTGCTGTAAAAAAAATGTGGTAAGTCACGCTGCTGGGCGTGACTTGACCATGGTAGCAACAAAGCCATAATAGTGATAAGGCTTAAAAGCAGTCTGAGACTACGGAAGGTATAAGTCGAACATAATCTCATATCAAAGCTTTAAATCTCACGCTGGTTAGGATTTATCATCAGAGGTAAAATTCTTTTCAAATCCATCCCCTTCGCGTAGGAACGATGGACCATGACCAATAATATTACCATCTTCCACACCAATGGCATTAATATCGCGATCTGTATAGGGAATTGATAATAAAATTCTCTGTATAACCGCCAAACGAGCCCGACGTTTGTCATTAGAGCGCACAATCGTCCAAGGCGCCATAGCACTATGCGAAACAGTTACCATCCGCTCTGTTGCTTTGGAATAGTCATCCCACTTGGAAATGCCCGCCTCATCCATTGTTGAAAATTTCCAATGTTTTAGGTCACTATGGCGGCGTTCATGGAAACGTTTCAACTGCATTTCTTGCCCAATATCGAGCCAAAATTTAAAGAAACGAATACCATCAGAAACAATCAAGCGCTCAAATGAAGGAACTTCGGATAAGAATAGATCCACTTGCGCAGGACTTGCAAAACCCATAACCGATTCAACTCCTGCACGATTGTACCAAGAACGGTCAAAGGTTACAAATTCACCACGAGTTGGAAAATGCTGTACATAGCGTTGGAAATACCACTGCCCATTTTCAGTTTCGTCCGGTTTTGGTAGCGCCACATTTCGTGCAGAACGCGGATTTAAATATTGACGTAATACATCAATTGTACCGCCTTTTCCTGCTGCATCGCGCCCTTCAAACAAGATAACGACCCTACCACCTTGATCTTGCAGCCAACCTTGTAATTTCACTAGCTCGATCTGTAAAGCCAAAAGCATTTTTTCATATTCATCACGGTTCATCTTTTGCGTATAGGGATAACCGCCTGATGTCATTGCCTGCTTTTCAATCCAATCGGGCAATTTGGGATCACTAATATTAAATACCCGCTTTTTGCCATTTAGAGTAAGCTCGATCCCGTCAACTTTAGGCTTTTTACCATTTTTTTTTGGCTTTTCACTCACGATTGGCTCCTTTTTGCTATTTTTGATATTGTATCTGTATAAAATCACAATTTAAATAGTTTTTAAGTCAAATAGATTTCAGCTATCACTAATAAGTTTTAAGCAATTACAATGACCAACTCTAGTCTAATGTAGCACAATTTTTAATGCTTTTAAATTTAAACTATTATTAGGACCATAATTTATAAAATCTAGAAAAGCTAAGTTGTAAAATTGGCCTTATTTTGTTGTCCATTCTATTTAACTACCCCCGATATAGATATTAAATATTCTAGCAGAATTTTACCTTTATTCGAATCAATCTTAAAAAAACTCGCGTTCTAAATTTCAGGTATTTTTTCGGCTACCAAATAGGCCACAATTTTAGATATTTTCCATACAATATTATTAGCTGCGGCAATATGCCCTGCTCGTTCGACATTGATGCATATGGATACAGTGCCCTTATCTTAAAAAACAAGATAGCGTAATTAAAATGGGGATTATCAACTGATGTAATATAATACTTGTCATAGTGACATATTATTGATTCCGATTTTAATTAACTTTTTTGCAGCTAAATGAAAGAGGAGCGAAAAATATTAGCAAGTTCGATATTACTTATAAAATAAATTCAGTAACATGAGATTTTTAATGGGGCATTTTGCAAATATATTGATTTAGTTTTATGTAAACCAATACATCAGATAAATATATTACTTAAGCGACTTAACTTACCAACCCAATGCCCTATGTGACTTACTAATTGGAGTAAAACGAATAATGAGAAGCCTTGGAATAATTGCTACACTTATAGGGCTTAGCCTTTTGCCAGCCATTTGGTTTTTCCCAAGCAATATAGTTTTTATCTGGTGTATCATTGTTTTAGGTTTTGAAATATTTTATTTTCGCCGTTTGATATTGCTGATAAAACGTTTGATCCGTTTATCTGAACGCATAAGTTTGGAAAAACGACCCGCAAACATAATGCAATTTGATGCAGAAAAACTGGCTAATGCCCTTAATGATCCCTTGGTATTTTTTGACCATTCAGGCAATATCAGCTTTATTAATCATGCAGCCTATCAAACATTTTCTGGTCTCAGCCGTGACCAAAGCCTCTTTGCCCGCTTCCGCGCTCCCGAATTATCAAACCTTTTTCGCAATGTTACAGCAAGCGGCGTTGCACGTAGCATCGAATATGGTGAAAAAGGCGCAGAAAGGCGATGGTTTAATCTTGCGATTATTCCAATCACCAAAGACCTTTTTGTTTGCCATTTTCGTGACCATTCAGAAATGCATCGCTTGGCGCGTATGCGTACGGATTTCGTTGCCAATGCTAGCCATGAATTGCGCACGCCACTAACATCGCTACGTGGTTTTATTGAAACCCTGCGTGGACCTGCGCAAAATGATAGCGAAGCTAGGGCGCGATTTCTTATCATCATGCAAGAACAGGCAGAGCGCATGTCGCGCTTAATTGATGACTTGCTATCACTTTCACGCCTTGAAACTCAAACAGGCCCAGGAATGGTTGAACGGCTTGATACCGCGAAATTACTACGCCACGTGACCGAAACATTAACACCGCTTGCCCGCAAAAATGATGTTAATATTGAACTTAACCTTGAAGAGGATATGCCTGCCCTTGCCGCCAATCGCGACAGTTTGATCCAACTTTTTCAAAACCTTGTTGAAAATGGTTTAAAATATGCGGCCTCAGGCAAAAAAATTGTGGTTTCAGCTAAATCTGTCGGTACACAAATTCATATTGCCATTCGCGATTATGGTATGGGCATTGAGGCAGAACATTTACCGCGCCTCACTGAGCGTTTTTATCGTGTAAGCGTCGATATAAGCCGAGCGCATAAAGGGACTGGTCTTGGGCTTGCCATTGTTAAGCATATCATTACTCAACATCGCGGCAAATTGGAAATCACTTCAAAACTTGGCGAAGGATCGACTTTCACCGTCATTTTGCCGGCCTCTAACAACAAAGAAACCCTTTTAACCAATCCTGCCGACGATCTTCACTAAAAGATGTAGCAACGTTTCAAGCAAATGATTAGGAAACTGTTCACTTCATTGCTTTATAACCAAACCAAATAGTCCATATGCATTTTTCAAAAGCGGAGTTACCATGCCCCTCGCCATCACTCTATCAGCCCAAGATCTTGCCGCGCTGCTTGCAAGCCGCATTTGCCATGATCTCATTTCTCCAATTGGCGCTATTAATAATGCAATGGAATTATATGATGAAGGCGGCGCCGAGGAAGATGCCCTTGAACTTATCCGTATGTCGGCAACCAATGCATCGGCTCGCCTGCAATTTGCCCGGATTGCCTATGGTGCGGCAGGTTCTGCCGGTATGGAAATTGATACGGGCGATGCTGAATCAGTTGCACAAAAATATATGGCAAATGAAAAGGCACAATTATCTTGGCAAGGCACACGCATGCTTTTGCCAAAAAATGAAGTAAAATTGCTGCTCAATCTTTTACTTATTGCAAATGGCTCCATTCCGCGCGGTGGCGAAATCAAAGTCAATCTTAGCCGCGACAATGATAAAACCATTTTCACCATTGCGGTGAGTGGCAAAATGTTACGAATTCCGCCGCGCTTTGTTGAATTATTTAATGGCGACTTACCGGGTGAACCGGTGGATGGTCATGCCGTGCAATCCTATTATACCTTATTACTTGCAGAACTAGCCCATATGAAAATTGATATTCGTGTTTTACCAACTGAAATTATTTTCTCAGCAAGCTAGAATTTTCTCGGTATAGATCACGACAAAGCGGTTAAAGCAAAATTGTTCTTTAACCGCTTTATTTTTTTAAAAGTGCTTTAAACTGTTATAAAATGCTATCGTCTCTTATAAATTAAGTGTTTTAATGTTGATTTTGTGGCGAGAAAAATAGATAGTCACGCTAACTTAATCAAGCATTTCACTATAGGCTTGGCAAGCTATAGTGGCGCAACGATAAATAAGAGGGAACAGACTATGGCACGTAAAGCCTCGTTAAGCCGTAAAACCAATGAAACTGATATTACTGTTAAAATTGACCTTGATGGCACAGGGCAATTTAATATCAATACTGGCATCGGCTTTTTCGATCATATGCTTGAACAATTATCCCGCCATTCATTGATTGATATGGAAATTACTGCCAATGGTGATTTACATATTGATGACCACCATACTGTTGAAGATTGCGGCATCACCCTTGGTCAAGCCATTGATAAGGCTTTGGGTACGCGCAAGGGCATTATTCGTTATGCATCACTTGATCTTTGCATGGATGAAACCGAAACCCGCGCAGCGATTGATGTTTCTGGCCGCCCATTTCTTGTGTGGAATGTTAACTTTAATGCTGCAAAAATCGGTAGCTTTGACACGGAATTGGTGCGAGAATTCTTTCAAGCGTTAAGTCAACATGCGGGCATTACCCTTCATGTAACTAATCACTATGGCGTTAACAATCACCATATTTCTGAAACCTGTTTTAAAGCCGTTGCCCGTGTCCTTCGTACAGCCATGGAAAGCGATCCGCGCCAACCCGATGCTATCCCATCAACCAAGGGTTCACTGCAAGGTTGATAAAACTGTTTCACAGCTCTTTAAAAGCTTGGAATAAGGCACTCATAAAAGGCAACAAGGAAAATTAAATGCGTGTTGCAATTATAGATTATGGTTCTGGTAATTTACGCTCGGTTCAGCAAGCATTTGAGCGCGCTGCCCATGATCACGCAATTAAGGCTGAAATATTATTAACCGATAAAGCCGAAGACTTAGCGCAGGCTGATCGCATTGTTTTGCCTGGCGTTGGCGCTTTTGGCGACTGTAAACAAGGCCTTCAAGATTTATCCGGCATGATTACTGCCCTTAATGAAGAAGTGATTGTTGGCGGCAAACCATTTCTTGGAATTTGCGTTGGCATGCAACTTTTGGCGCGGCGCGGCTTAGAAAAAGGCGAAACCGCGGGACTTGATTGGATTGGCGGCAATGTTGTGCCTATCAAACCAAAATCAAGCGATTATAAAATTCCGCAAATTGGCTGGAACACTTTGAGCGTACATAATAATCACCCAGTATTATCGCAAATTCCAACCGGTAGTGATGGGCTCCATGCCTATTTTGTTCACTCTTATCATTTTGAATGTGAAAAGCCGCAAGAACTAATAGCCACAACCGATTATGGTAGCCCTATCACCGCAATGATTGGTCGCGATAATATTGTTGGTACGCAGTTTCATCCTGAAAAAAGCCAACGCCTCGGTTTACAATTAATTGCCAATTTTCTGGAGTGGATGCCTTGATACTTTATCCTGCTATCGATTTAAAACAAGGTCAATGCGTGCGTCTTATCAAAGGTGATATGAATGCGGCTACCCTTTATAATGAAGACCCTGCCGCGCAAGCTTTAAGCTTTGAACAACAAGGCTTTGAATGGTTGCACGTCGTGGATCTAGATGGCGCTTTTGCTGGTAAATCCATGAATGGTGATGCGGTTGACGCAATTTTAAAAGCTACTAAAAATCCCGTGCAACTTGGCGGTGGTATCCGCACAATTAAGCATATTGAAAATTGGCTTAGCAAGGGGCTTGCCCGTGTTATACTTGGCACTGTTGCTGTGCGTGATCCCGCCCTTGTGCGGGAAGCTTGCCGATTATTTGCAGGCCATATTGCTGTTGGCATTGATGCGCGCAAGGGCAAGGTTGCGGTTGAAGGCTGGGCGGAAGAATCAGAACTTGACGTAATTGACCTTGCCAAACAATTTGAAGGCGCTGGCGTTGCCGCTATCATCTACACTGATATTGATCGCGATGGCATTTTGAGCGGTATTAATTTTGATGAAACCTTGCGACTTGCCAATGCGGTTACCATTCCCGTCATTGCCTCGGGTGGGCTTGCTTCCATTGATGATGTTAAACGCCTAACCCAAAGCGATGCGGCGATTTTAAACGGTGCTATTTCTGGTCGCGCTTTATATGACGGGCGTATTAATCCACATGAGGCATTACAATTGCTTAAAAATGGCAATGCGACAAGCAATTCTTGAAAGGGCATAAAATGAGCTTAAAAGCACGGGTTATTCCTTGTCTTGATGTAAAAGATGGCCGCGTTGTCAAAGGTGTCAATTTTGTTGACTTAATTGATGCTGGTGATCCAGTTGAAGCTGCTCGCGCTTATGATGCGGCTGGCGCTGATGAATTATGTTTTCTTGATATTACCGCATCGTCCGATAATCGCGAAACTATATTTGATGTTGTCGCCCGCACCGCAGAACATTGCTTTATGCCTGTAACCGTTGGTGGCGGCGTGAGACGAGTTGAAGATATGCGCAATTTATTATTGGCAGGTGCCGACAAGGTCGCGATCAACACCGCTGCGGTACAAAATCCTGATCTTGTCTCACAGGGTGCGGATAAATTTGGCAATCAATGTATTGTTGTGGCGATTGATGCCAAATGCGTAAACCCGCAAGACGAAAACCCGCGCTGGGAAATTTTTACCCATGGTGGACGTACAGCAACCGGCATTGATGCCATTGCCTTTGCACAAGACATGGTAAAACGCGGTGCTGGCGAAATATTGCTAACCTCGATGGACCGTGATGGTACCAAATCAGGTTATGATATTGCACTTACCCGGACGATCGCCGATGCGGTATCGGTACCAGTAATTGCATCTGGCGGCGTTGGCACATTAGAACACATGGTTGAAGGCATTCGTGATGGCCATGCAACAGCGGTGCTTGCGGCTTCGATCTTCCATTTTGGCACCTATTCAATTCGTGAAGCCAAACATTATATGGCAAAGGCAGGTTTGCCTATGCGACTTGACCCCGTTGGCGACAATAATTGAGATAATGATATGAGTGAATTTACCTTAAAGACTTTAACCAATATTGTTGGTACGCGCGCTAAAGTTACTGATGGCAGCTCCTATACGGCAAGTCTTGTTGAAAAGGGCATGACGAAAGCCACTAAAAAGCTTGGAGAAGAAGCAGTTGAAACGGTTATTGCCGCCCTTGCCGAAGATAAGCAGCATTTAATTGGTGAAAGCGCCGACCTTCTTTATCATCTTGCTGTTGTTTGGGAAATTGCGGGCATTAATGTTGATGATGTTATGGCCGAATTAGAAAAACGAACGGCGCAAACTGGCTTGCAAGAAAAGGCGGCACGTCAGCCATGAATAATGCCCTTGCAATCGAAATGCCTGATTTGAGCTATGATGTATTAAACGGTCAATATTCTCCTTATAGTCTTTTTTCGGCAGAAGAATGGGCAAAATTTCGCGCTGATACGCCATTAACCCTGACATTTGATGAAGTTAAGCGGTTACGTTCGATTGGCGATCCTATTGACCTTGACGAAGTACAACGCATTTATTTATCACTATCGCGCTTGCTTTATGCCCATGTAGAATCTTCGCAAAGGCTTTTTAGGCAACGCAGCGATTTTTTACGTATGCAAAATATTCCTAAAACGCCTTTTATTATTGGTATTGCAGGATCGGTTGCGGTTGGCAAATCAACTACTGCACGTATTTTGCAAGAACTGCTTAAGCGCTGGCCCACGAGCCCTAAGGTTGACCTTGTTACCACAGATGGCTTTTTATATCCTAATGACGTGCTACGCGCTGAAAACCGCATGGATCGCAAAGGCTTTCCAGATAGCTACGACACAGGTAAAATTTTACGTTTTTTAAATGACATTAAAGCTGGCCGCCACATGGTACCGGCTCCTCTTTATTCACATTTAAGCTATGACGTTTTGGAGGGTGAATATATCACCATTGACCAACCGGACATTCTTATTTTTGAAGGTATCAATGTTTTGCAAGTACGCGACTTGCCAAGCGGTGGGCGGGCTATTCCCTTTGTTTCAGATTTTTTTGATTTTTCCATTTATATTGATGCTGATACAGCCATGATTAATAAATGGTATTTAGAGCGTTTTAAACGCCTACGCGAAACCGCTTTTCAAAACCCTCAATCATTTTTTCATCGCTATGCAAGCCTAAGTGATGATGCGGCAGGTGCAATGGCACAAGGCTTATGGGATAATATCAACCTAAAAAACTTAGAAGAAAATATTTTACCCACCAGGCCAAGAGCAAGTCTCATTTTGCGCAAAGGTCAAAATCATTTGGTTGAAAAAGTTGCGCTTAGAAAGCTGTAAAGACATATTCTTTTAAATTGAATAAAAAGCAAGATTGTTTTGCATTCCATATATTTTAGTTCTTTTTCATTTGCTTGTCGCAACCGTAATGCTGGCACAATCAAAATATTGATTGAACATGGTGCAATTAATCACCGTATTAATAAGCCTTATTGTAATGACTAAAACTTAAACATTTTAAAGTTTTTTAACCACAAAGGCTCTGGTCTTTGTGGTTTTTTGTTTTCAACACCACATAAATAATTGCATGTTTTTTAAAACCTGTGCAATGAGCATGTCACTCAAAATAGACGAAAATCAAATCTTGTGCTAAAATATCACTAATATGCTTAATTTTCTAAGATTAACGAGAAATGACATACTCATCCATTTAACCTATGTCGCATAAATCTTATCCTCAAAAGAACACGCGAAAATTTATTAGGAAATGATAGTGATTATCAAGCATGACAAAAACATTATTAATATCAATAAGCCTCATGAGTCTATTGAAAATATACCCTATAAGAATGTTGTATTGATTGGGTTACAACAAAACCAATTACCAAAAAGCCTTATTTTAAATCTTGCTAAAAATGGTAATCAGAATTTCTTTATCTATGGTAGCGATGCCAATAAAATTGAAGATTACATTGATGACATTTTAATTGATAATAATCTATTTTGCACAACAAGCGCTAATGATGAGCTTGATGAGTGCATCTTGCTATTTTCCAATGAATTTTATCAATATGGTGAGGGCGCGCTAGCAAATAGCAGCCATCTTATTATTTATGATGAAAAATATACTGATATTGCCATCATTTTTAAAAACTTAAAAAAATATAACTTGTTCACATCAATATCTAAAGGACAAGAACAAAGTTAGTTTTTCAATTTTATCTTTTAACTTGATTTTTTTCAAAAAATAGGCGGATTATCATATATTAATCCGACTTAAGTTTAAGCAAATAATACGTCACAGATTATAGCAAGATTATTTTTGAAATTAAAAGGTGCTTTATGAATATTCATTTAAATATTACTTTCACAACCAATCTAGCAGCCACAAGTTTACCCATATTTTTTACAAATGAGCGCGATTTTGCAACGCTGCCGCTATCAAATTTCAGCGCAAATTGGCTAAAAGCACAAAATTTTAAAGCAAAATCAGGGGCATTTGCATTATTACCTAACGAACAAGGCGATCTTTGTGGCGCAGTACTCATAAACTGTCCAGACAATGGCGCTTTTATTACTGGAAAATTAGCAGACGCCTTACCCGATGGTGATTGGCATTTTCATGATGACCAAAATTTGCAGCACTTACACTATTTAGGGCTTGCCTTAGGTGCTTATAAATTTAATCGCTATTTGAAACAACCAAGTGAAAAGGCTTTACGCTTTTTTGTGCCAAGCCACATTGATTATAAAACGCTATTAAGCCAAGCTGAAAGCACAATACTTGTACGCAATCTCATCAATACCCCAACCAATGATATGGGGCCTGACCAGCTTGAAAACATTGTCCGCATGCTTGGCAATCAATTTGGCGCGTCAGTCCATGCCGTTATTGGTGATGATTTGCTGTCACAAAATTTTCCGCTTATTCATGCGGTTGGCCGTGCAAGCGCTATTGCGCCGCGTTTGATTGAACTTAACTGGGGGCGGCAAGATGCGCCCAAAATAACTCTTGTTGGTAAGGGTGTTTGTTTTGATACTGGTGGTCTTGATATTAAACCAGCAAGCGGCATGTTATTAATGAAAAAAGACATGGGCGGCGCTGCAAATGTTATTGGTCTTGCCCAAATGATTATGGAGCAAAGGCTCGATGTGCGCTTAAAACTACTCATCCCTGCAGTGGAAAACTCAATTGCTGGCAATGCATTTCGCCCAAGCGATATTTTAATCAGCCGCAAAGGCTTAACTATTGAAATTGGCAATACCGACGCAGAAGGAAGACTGGTACTCGCCGATGCGCTTGCCTATGGCGATGAAGATGCACCCGATTTAATCATTGACATGGCAACATTAACCGGCGCCGCGCGTGTTGCCTTAGGGCCTGATTTGCCACCATTTTATAGCCATGACCAAAATTTGGTTAACGCAATTAACGCGCAAAGCCTTGCTCAACATGACCCAGTTTGGCAATTGCCACTTTGGCCTGCTTATAAGAAACATCTCGATTCACCGATTGCCGATTTAAACAATGTCACAAGCGGTGGATTTGCTGGATCAATCACTGCAGCCTTGTTTTTAAACCAGTTTGTAGAACAAGCAAAATCTTGGGCGCATTTTGATATTTACGGTTGGACACCAACAGCACGCCCAAGTTTTCCAAAAGGTGGTGAAGCACAAGGCATAAGAGCACTTTTTGCTGCGATTAAGCTATTATATTGTAAATAATCTTTGCAAATTAGAAGGCCAAATAAATGGAAAAACTTGATCCTCGCCTTAATGCCTATCGTGATGACCTTGCAGATATCACCTTAAAAGGACGCGTTAATGCACAAAAATTCGTTGAAGGTGTTAAACATCGTATTATTGCGCCAGTAAGCGATATTAAAAAAGCCGCTAACTTTTCTAGTTCTACTTTAAGCCAAATGTTACTTGGTGATGAAGCACTCGTTTTTGAAAATCACAATGATTTTTGCTTTATCCGTTCATTGCAAGATGGCTATGTCGGATATGTCGCCAGTAGTCATCTCAGCGTTGACAAACGTCCCCTCACCCACCGCGTTAAAGTACCGCGCAGTTTTATTTACCCAATGGCAGATTTAAAAACGCCACCAATTGACGCCATTTCGATGAATTCCAAACTAACCATTGATGGTTTTGAAGAAACACGCGGCACGCGCTATGCTATGCTTGAAGATGGCAAAGCAATCATTGCCGCGCATATTGAGCCAATTGATGTGCGTGCCCTTGATTTTGTTTGTATTGCAGAAAGCCTCATCCATACGCCCTATTTATGGGGGGGCACATCAGCCTTTGGTATTGATTGCTCCGGCCTTGTGCAATTATCCTTTGCAATGGCTGGTCGTAATGTCATGCGCGATAGTGATATGCAACAACATTCCATCGGCCATGAAATACCAGAAGGCTTGCCAAGCGAGCGTGGTGATCTTGTCTTTTGGCAAGGACATGTTGCTATTATGATTGATAAGGATAACCTCATTCATGCCAATGGTGCTTCCATGGATGTACGGATTGAGCCATTAAATGAGGCTATCTCGCGTATTGCCAAGCTTTATGGCCGCCCAACCTGCTATCGCAGGCCTGAAAGCCTGTAAGCGACAATTCTACGTGTCTTTTTAGGCAACAAATCCAACAGATAAGCGCCGACATTCGGCGCTTACTTTTTTGGTTTTTGCAACTTCAATCTTGCCGATTTCACTGGTGTTGTTAACATGGGTTCCGCCACAGGGCTGAATATCAATATCGGCAATTTTTACCAATCGCACCTTATCATTATTTTGCGGTGGCGCCGCGTTTAATGTGCGTACAAGCTGAGGATTTTGCGCCAGCTCATTATTGGTGATGAAATCTTGACTTATTTCCAAAGCATCTTCAATATATTGGCTTAACTTGCCATTGATAAGATCCTTATCAAAAGCATCGGTTGTTACAAAATCAAGCCGCGCAGCAGTATCGCTAATTTGGCAACCATTAACTGGGTAGGGTAAAATCGCGCATAAAAGATGGGCTGCGCTATGCATCTTCATGATATTATAGCGATATGCCCAATCAATATTACAGATAACAGGCAAATTTAATAAGCTACCGCGATCAAGTGGCGTATCGCACGCAATAATATGAAAAACCCCTTGTTCATTGCTGATTGGATGAGATTTTATAACTTTTTCAACTTTAAAAACTGTTCCATCAGATAAGACAATTTCGCCTCTATCACTTAATTGGCCGCCACTCTCTGCATAGAAAATTGTTTGATCGAGCACCACGATATTATCAAAAACATCAATAATTTTTGCCTCGCATTGTTTAAGATAGGCATCATTAATATGTAGTTTCAACGTATCAACCATGAGGCTATTTCCTTTTAACGAGATAAATTCCAACCAAAACGATAAACATTGCCAGTACTTCCATCCATGTCAAACTTTCATGGAAAAACAAAAACGCATAAATTGCCGAAATAACCGGCTGAGTTAAAACAAGAATAGAGGCAAAAGAGGCAGAAATACGCCCCAAACTGTAACTTAAGCCGCCTTGCCCTAAAATTTGAGAAAAAACCGTTAGTCCAAGAATTGGGAAAAAAGCATACCATGTATTGGGAAATTGAATGCCTTCAGTCATCAAGCATATGAAAAATAGTGTCACAATTGAACCAAGACCACTATAGAACATGATCTGTACAGCACTAGTACGGTTACGCAATTTATAAACCATCAACAAAAATAGCGCGTAAAATATCGAGGTTAAAAAGGCAAGACTATCACCAAGCAGATTAACTGATGTAATTGTGGATTTACCGCTAACTAGCAAGACTACGCCAATTAGAATAACAATCGCCCCCAAAAAGAAATTGCGCGATATTGGCTCTTTATAAATAAAATAACATACTGGAATAATAATCAAAGGTACAAAATTGGCTAAAAGATTGGCATTAGCAACAGTTGTATAATGAAAAGAAATATTCCAAATTGCTAAATCGCCGGCCAAAAAGCCTCCGGCAATTGCCAAAAGGATAAAATCCTTGCCCGATAGTGGCTTATAGCTTGTTGTTGATTTTTCATAAAGTAAAAATGGCAGTAAAATTGGAATACTAAATACAATGCGCCATAGGCCAGTATTAATCGGCCCTAGATCACTCATTCGCACAAAAATACCACCTGATGCCAAGCAGCTAACAAATAGCAGAACAAGCAAAACATCACGGCTATTATTGGTTCTATTATTTGCCACTCTTTTCCCACATTTAAAAATGATTAATATTTTTGACAGATCATCATTATGAGAAAAATTTGCTATAAATCTATAATAAAAATAAAATATTGTTATTTTTAAAATCTATACATGGGTTTTAAATGACAAAGCCACTATATATAATAAAAACGTATAAACAAAAGCAAAGTGCAAAAACACAATCCTAACAAAGAAAATTATGCACGTTTCCAGTCGATATGGCGAGCAAGGACACTTACTGCTAAATCGATATTATTTTTGCGTAAAGCATCTAAAATAGCACGGTGATCGCGGTCACTTGGTGCTTCCCATTCGGCTCGCCAGCCAGAAAAAACAAAGCGTGCGCTAGCAATATGCAATTCATCAATCGTGCTCATTAATCGCGGCATGTTACAAGGCGCAAGGATAGAGCGGTGAAATTGCCGATTAGCATCTTCCCAAGTAGCAACATCGCGGGCCGCCTCTCCCAAACTTGTTAATTCTTCAGCCTTTTCTAAAATGGCAGGCGTTAAATGTGGAGCTGCATGGCGCAAAGCCAAAGCCTCTAATGATGCGCGCATTTGCGCCACTTCGCGCATGTCATCCTTAGTAAAGGAAGAAACCCTAACGCCGCGCCTTGGTAAGCTTACCACCAAGCCCATAGCTTCTAAACGGCGAAACGCTTCACGCACCGGCACATGGCTGGTTGAAAACTCAATTGCGATATGGTCTTGCCGCAGTTTTTCATCAGCTTGCATCTCGCCGCGAATAATTCGCTCGGCAAGGATTTTAGCAATATTATCAGCGATTGGTTCTTGAAGCGTTTTTTCCATGATCCAATAGATAATTCATTATTTTATGAAGTCGATTGTTAATTTGCCTTTTTAACAGTTAAATCAACCATGCTTGTTTAAATATATTTTGGCAAGATGGCTTGTTATACAGCCAAATTGATCATTTAGTGTGATAGCCGTAGACGTTTCACTATGGCTCATCAACCAAGCGGTTAGCTGCATGCGCCGCATCATGATGAGATGAGGCAAGGATTCAATCATATCTTTATCGGGCTCACTTACCTTTGAATAGCCACTCAACCATTGATCTTGCAACAAGGGCACGATCGGCTCATTTTCAATAAAACTAATAGCATTGGCAAAATCCAAACCAAGCCAAGAAAAGCCGCAATCGTCAAAATCAATAATCGCTAATTCGTTCCCATGCATAAGCAAATTGGCAAGGCGCAAATCGGCGTGTAAAAGCGAAAATTTGGTGCCTTTATTTGTTAGCGCTTCACAGGCATTTTTTAATTGTGCATCGCAAATTTCAAGTAAGGCTTTATTTTTTTCGTCAAGCCTTGCTGCTCGCCAATTACCCCAATAGGCATTTTTACCAATCATGGTTTCATAGCCCCAGCTTTTGCGGGTAAAAATATTTTGACTATTAGCATCTTGAGATGGCCAGTCTCGTGTTATGCTATGTAAATGCGCCGCTAATCCACCCAACTTTTCAAACCATTGTGGTAAATTATCAGATATTTTAGGCTCAATACCTTCGATAAATGAAAAACAGGCAATTCGCCAATCAATGCCTTCTGCACTAATCGTTAAAAAATATTGATTATCTTTGGTTTTATAAATATGGGGCAAAATAATATTGCCTTGTTGTTCAACCTTTTGCATGAATTGCAATTCGCTTAATATCTCTGCATTGCTATGATAATGCGGTCGATAAACACGAAGCACACGTTTTTGCCCCTTATCTTGAATAATAAAGGCAGCATTTTCCGAATAGGTAAGCAAAGAAACTTCAGCATTGGAGTGAAAACCCCAATGCCTAATATTATCCTTAACAAGGGCGGCTAAAAACGCTAATCTGTGACGGGTATAAAACATGGTTTAACGGCGCAACAAAAACACAGCTTGTTGCCCAAACATATTAAGAGCAGCTTCAGGCAGCCGGAAACTCACCCGCTCACCAGAGCGTTTAAGCACCACTCTTTCCTCAATGTTCCCATTTAACTCACGCACCGTATCCAAAAAATCCTCAATCGTACAAAAATGAATATTGGGCGTGTCATACCAACTATAAGGTAATTCTTTGGTAACCGGCATTCTACCGCGAAATAACAGTGAAGCGCGCACTCGCCAATAGCCAAAATTGGGAATCGACACAATGACATGTTTGCCAATACGCAGAAGATTATCGAGTACATTTTTAGGATTGCGTGTTGCCTGCAAGGTTTGGGATAATATCACATAATCAAAGGCTTGATCGGGATAATAAATAAGGTCACTATCGGCATCACCTTGAATAACCGATAGGCCGCGTGCCATGCAAAGATCGACGCCCTCTTGTGATAATTCAACACCGCGCCCATCAATTTTTTTTCGCTCAATTAACAATTCAAGCAACGAGCCATTACCGCAACCAACATCAAGGACGCGTGTTTGTGGCTGCACTAGCGAGGCAATTACGTCAAAATCCACACGCGAAAGGCTGGCACTAAGATTTGCTATGTCACTCATCTTTTAGCCCTCTTGCTTTAGCAGCCGATGCAACAAAACCATTAATTGCCGAAAACATTATTGGTTCATCCAGTAAAAATGCGTCATGTCCTTTATCGGTTTCAATTTCAACAAAGGAAACCGCTGCCCCCGCAGCATTTAGCGCGTGAACAAAACTGCGGCTTTCTTTGGTAGAAAACAACCAATCAGATGAAAAAGAAGCAACAAACACCCGCGATTTAATGCCCGCAAAGGCTTTTGACAATTGGCCATCATGCTCGCTAGCAAGATCAAAATAGTCCATAGCACGGGTGAGGTAGAGATAGGAATTAGCGTCAAAACGCTCAACAAAAGAACTTCCTTGGTGGCGTAAATAGCTTTCGATCTGGAAATCTGCATCAAATCCATAGGTGATATTACTGCGATTTTGCAAATTGCGACCAAATTTGCGATGTAAGGCATCTTCTGACAAATAGGTGACATGGGCAGTCATACGCGCAACACCTAAACCTTTGCGTGGTACAGTGCCTTTTTCTAAATAGCGCCCTTCATGAAAATTGGGGTCAGCCATAATCGCTTGCCGACCAATTTCATCAAAGGCAATATTTTGCGCTGAATGGCGTGCGCCACTTGCCAAAACAATCGCCGAGAACATACGACTATGATAGCTTGATGCCCATTGCAACACTTGCATGCCGCCCATGGAGCCACCAATAACCGCAAATAATGTATCAATACCCATATGATCGACAAGCATGGCTTGCGCCCGTACCATATCACCAATGGTAATGACTGGAAAATCAAGTGCGTAAGGAAGTCCTGTTTGCGGATTAAGCGATGCTGGGCCAGATGAACCTAAACATGAACCAATAACATTGGAGCAAATAACATAATATTTGTTTGTATCGATTATTTTGCCAGGGCCAACCAATGATTCCCACCAACCCGGTTTACCGGTAACGGGATGATCATTAGCAACATGTTGATCGCCGGTTAAAGCATGGCAAATAAGAATAGCATTGCTTTTATCTGCATTTAAAGTGCCATAGTCCTGATAGGCAATTTGAAAGGGTGATAATGTCACACCGCTATCAAGAATAAGGGGATTATCGGGGCCAAACTTGACAATTTTGCTGTCAGGCTGCACCGCTTGGGCAAGCATAATGCCACCCGCAGGATTGGGTATCGAATTATTCATTTCGGTTGCACCGTCTAGAAAGAGTTAATGCAACGATATTAGCCATAACTCAATCAGTTTTACAACGTATTTTTGCATAAGTATTAATTTTGCTAAGTACGAAATAAAAAGCTGTTCGCCCCATCTTTAGGGCGCACAGCTTCTCAATGACTTAATTTTGATAGATTTAACCAAGCACTTTTTTAGTCGCAATGGTTGAATCAGCATTTAAGGTATAAACAATTGGCACACCAGTCGCTAGCTCAAGCTTTACCACCTCATCAGGGGTTAAGCCTTCAAGTGCCATAATTAATGCCCGTAATGAATTGCCATGGGCCGCAACAAGCACCGATTCACCGCGCAAAACATGCGGTTGAATTTTATGGATATAATAAGGCCAAACACGCGCGCCAGTATCACGTAAACTTTCACCTGCTGGTGGTGCAATATCATAGGAACGGCGCCAAATATGAACTTGATCTTCACCCCATTTTTGGCGAGCATCATCTTTGTTAAGACCTGATAAATCACCATAATCGCGCTCGTTCAAAGCTTGGTCGCGGATGGTTTGCAAATTTGGCTCGCCAATCTCGTCTAAAATATGTTGGCAGGTCACCTGTGCGCGGCTTAAAGCCGAAGTAAAGGCAATATTAAACTGAAGTCCTTCTGCCTTTAATTTTTGCCCTGCGCTAATCGCCTCTTGATGACCTTGCTCGGTCAATCCTGGATCACGCCAGCCAGTAAAAAGATTTTTAAGATTCCATTCGCTTTGACCATGACGGACAAGTACAAGTGTGCGTTGCATATCTGTTTCTTCCTTTTGCGAGATTGGATTTTATAAAATAGTTAAACTAATTACTTGTGCTAAGCTTCAAGCCCCAACACATCAGCCATAGAATAAAGGCCATGCGGCTTGTCTTGCGCCCAAAGTGCAGCTTTTATTGCCCCACGAGCAAAAATTGAGCGATTTTCGGCAATATGCGATAAAACAATGCGTTCGTTTTCACCCGCAAATATAACTGAATGTTCACCAATTACTGTGCCACCACGCAAGGCGGCAAAACCAATTGTGCCCGCTTCACGCGCACCAGTAATACCATCGCGGCCACGCACACTTACTTCGTTTAAGTTTTGCTCGCGTCCTTTTGCTGCGGCATCACCCAATAAAAGCGCGGTACCTGATGGCGCATCAACCTTTTTACGGTGATGCATCTCCACCACTTCAATATCAAAGTCATCTATATCTAAGGCTTTTGCTGCTTGCTTGACAAGGCTTGCCAAAAGATTGACCCCAAGGCTCATATTACCGGATTTAACAATCTTTGCATGGCGGGAAGCCGCTAAAATAGCCGCTTCGTCTTTTTGTTCAAATCCCGTTGTACCAATAACATGGACAATGCGCGCTTGTGCTGCAAAGCCAGCATAAACAAGACTAGAAACAGGTGATGTAAAATCGATAACGCCATCAACTGCTGCAAAAGCTGCCAATGCATCATCGGTTATTTTTATGCCATTTTCTTCCAGTCCAGCCAGAAGCCCTGCATCTTTGCCAATAAGGTCGGAGCCACTACGCTCAATTGCAGCGCCTAGTTCTGCGCCGTCAATTTCGTTAATTGTGCGAATTAATTCGCGCCCCATACGCCCACCGGCACCCACAACTGCAAGCCGCATTAAAATCTCCTTTAACTCATCTATTCTATAATGAACTTTAGCCAGAAAGAACGCAACTATCAAAAGAGAAAACATGCAAATTTATTTTAAGAAAAATAATCAATATTCACTAAATAATCCTTTGGTTTTTTAGCCAAACCTGCCATGCCTGTTAAAGCAGAATTTGAATCCTTTATGATAAAAATTGGCATATCCTGCATCAACCATTGATGGGGTGCTTTATTTTCAAATTCATCACGAAATATACTTTCATCAAGCAAAGGCAAAAGCCGTGGTACAATGCCACCGCCAATATAAACGCCGCCCTTTGCCTTAAAAATAAGTGCAATATCGCCAGCAATACGCGCCAACCACTTTAAAAACAAATCTATCGCTTGCCGTGCCAAATGATTATTGTCATGTAAAGCTGCATGGCTGACCTTGTCGGCAGATGTAAAATCAATCACAACACCATTCTTTTTGCAAAGTGCATGATATATGGCTAAAAGCCCACGCCCACTTAAAACTTCTTCTGCCGTTAAGCGCCCTTCAAGTAATGGTAGATATTTAAAAAGCGCAATTTCATCTTCACCCTTTAAAGGAAAATCGATATGCCCACCTTCACCAGCAATTGGTAAATATTGCCATTTAAATGAAATAAGCCCAGCAACACCAAGGCCTGTACCTGGACCTAAAATTGCCCGCGATGCATTGCTTCCATGTATTTTACCGCCAATTTGCTGCAAGTGTGCAGCTGGTAAAACTGTTGTGGCTAAAGCCTGTGCCTCAAAATCATTTAGCAAACATATGGCTTTTAAATCCAAACTTTTGGCCAAGGCTTGTTTATCAATAAACCACGTGGAATTAGTGAGCTTTGGTGCCACCCCATCAATTGGCCCTGCCCAAGCAATGATGAGTGTTTTAGGAGATTTTTTAAGATGAGGTAAAATATTACGCTTAATCGCCTGATCTATATTATCAAAATCAGCAGTTTTTAAACTATCAAACAACAAAAGTTCACTTGCACTATCTGTTAGATAAGCAAAGCGCGCATTAGTACCACCAATATCGGCAATTAAAACAGGAAAGATAATTGATTTTTCCTCGTGCATTTTACCTCACTCAGTATGTTATTTATCTATTCATTAAGCAGGGCAGCGCAAGCTTTTGGTAAGTCTGATACCATCATTTCTTTTGGTTGCTCTTCTTCCTCTGTCGGCTTTTTAGGTGTTTTGGGTACCCAAGGCTCATCAGTAAACCACCATGCTAAAGCAGAACCACAGCCATCACCCTTGGGTACTGGCGGTTGCGAAACACAAGCAGGAGATCCAGGTTGGCATTTTAACCGAACATGAAAATGCCAAATATGCCCCCAATAAGGGCGCACTTTGCCAAGCCACGCACGGTCGCCCGTTGCTGTTTCACAAAGCTGCTTTTTAATACCAGGATGCACAAAAATACGATCGACTAGTGGGCTAGAGGCGGCATCTCGAATGAGAAAACCATGGGCAGGTGTCCATTTTTTGGGGTCAACATAAAGGCTTTTACCTTTAAGCATAGATACGCCTTGCATATTTTCACGTTCTTTAGCGCTTAATTTACGCGCTGGCATTGGCATCAACCAAATATCGGCATCCATACCAATTTGATGCGAGGCATGGCCTTGCGGCATTGGCCCACCACGTGGCTGTGAAATATCGCCAATTAATAAACCGCGCCAACCATCTTTGGCGGCGTCACGTGATAATTGCTGCAAAAATGCAATTGTCGTTGGATGTCCCCAATTGCGATTGCGCGACAAACGCATAACTTGCCAATTGGGACCATCAATGGGCATCTGCATTGCACCTGATAAACAGCCTTTGGAATAAAACCCAATCGCCTTTGGCTCACCGCCTGTTGGCGTTTTTTGGGCACTAAATGCTTGTTTTGCAGGCTGATCAGCTTGTGCACTACCTGCATAAAAAAGACCAAACAGACTTAGGCTACATAAAGCCAGACAAAATTTAAAACTCTTTTTCATGCTGCCGCCTTTCTTATTTAACCGCATCATTTGCAATGAGCCACATCGCGCTTTTATTGCAAATCTATTTTTACCTAGCGCATTTTGCGAACACAAAACCGCTTACGCACTTTTGTTGCAAATCTATTTTTACCTAACGCATTTTGCGAACACAAAACCGCTTACGCACTTTTGTTGCAAATGCTTATTCCCTTTCCCAACTATTATCACGCCACATGCCATTAAGCGCATCGCGATAGTTTGGATATTTGAAATCATAACCACTTTGTCTTAATTTTTTATTGGAGACAACCTTGTTATCGCCATAAAAAGAGCGTGCCATGGGTGACAAATCTGCTTTTTCAAAGGGTACTTCAACCGGCGGCTCAACACCCATAATTTCAGCTGCATAAGTAATGACATCTTGCGGTGGTGAAGGCTCATCATCCGCAACATTAAAAATGCCGCCTAAATGATGTTGTGCAAAATAGTGTAAAACATCGGCAATATCATCGCTATGGATGCGGCTAAATTTTTGCCCAGGCTTAATAATCCGGTTAGCAGTGCCATTTTTAAGCTTATTAAAGGCATTGCGGCCAGCACCATAAATGCCGCCCAAACGTAAAATTGCAACCTTGGCATTAAGTTTCTTGCCCAAATCAAGCCAATTTTGCTCAACAATAACCCGCATTTGATTGCGTTCCGTCGTTGGCTTGCAACTGCTTTCTTCATCAACCACATTGCCTTGATGGTCACCATAAACGCCAACGGTTGATAAATAGCCAATCCATTGCAATTTTGGTAACAACACATCAATGTCTTTAACTTGTAATACTGGGTCGCCTGTTTCATTGGGCGCCGCAGAAACAATAAGATGAGTGGTGTCGGATAGTTCTGCGATAATTTCCGCGCTTAAATTGATGCCATCAAAAATATAGGGCTTTACATTAGCATCTTCCAAAAGCTCAAATTTATCAAATTTGCGCGTTGTACCTGCTACCGCTTCTTTATTTAGCCTTGCAAAAGCTCGTGCGCTAAATCCTGCACCAAAAATAAAAAACTTCATGACATTATTCCCCATTCAATTTTAACCATATCATCATTTTCTTGGCGCATGTGCAATTGGCGAAGGCCATCAAATTCGTTTGATGACATAAGTTCCTTTAATGCCCAAACCGCCATAGAACGTACAAGAACATCACCATCATTTAAATGCGCCTTAATATCCTCAATAAATGTTCTATCATTGCTATTACCAGCTGCCAATAACACATTGCGAATGAACCTATTTCGCCCAATGCGTTTTATTGGTGAGCCCGAAAAAAACTGGCGAAAATTCGCATCATCAAAACCAAGGAAAAACCGCAAATCTGGTTCCATAAGTTCTGGCCGTGCTTGCAATTTAATCTCATTGGTGTGCTGGGCAAACTTATTCCATGGGCAGGCAGCTAAACATTCATCGCAACCATAAATACGGTTACCAATGGCTTTACGAAATTCATGCGGGATTTGCTCTTTAAGCTCGATCGTCAGATAAGATATGCAACGGCGTGCATCTAATTGATAGGGAGCTGGAAAAGCATTGGTCGGGCAAGAATTAAGACAGGCTTTGCAGGAGCCGCAGCGGTCAATTTCGGCTTCATCAACGGGCAGCTCAAGGGTTGTAAAAATAGAGCCTAAAAACAACCAAGCACCAAATTCGCGGCTAACAAGATTGGTATGCTTTCCCTGCCAGCCAAGCCCTGCAGCAACAGCCAAAGGCTTTTCCATCACTGGTGCGGTATCTACAAAAACCTTAACCTCACCGCCAGCGCGTGAAGCAAAACGCGATGCTAGTTGTTTAAGCCGCCCTTTGATTAAATCATGATAATCACGATGGCGAGCATAAACGGATATATTTCCCTTATCCGTACTGTTTGCATCCAAGCGTGGATCATGCTCTGGTCCATAATTAACCCCCAGCATAATGACAGAACGCACTTCTGGCCAAAGATTTTGTGGGGATTGACGCCGTTCCAGTGTCTCTTTCATCCATTCCATATCGCCATGATAGCCATGCTCAACCGCTATCTTTAAACGATCACCGGCATCAAGTACCGATTTTGGATTAGCAATGGCAAAAAGGTCAAAACCATGCGCCTTTGCTTCGCTAGCAATAAATTGTTTAAGCTTTACAGCCTTATCAAAAGTCAAGGTCTGCATAATGAGCGACCGGCATAAGACCACGAATGCGATCATTTAACAATGGGCGGAAGGACGGGCGAGACTTTAAGCGAGCATACCAATCACGTGCGGCGGGATAATG
Source organism: Bartonella sp. HY038 (assembly GCF_014117425.1). NCBI lineage: Bacteria > Pseudomonadati > Pseudomonadota > Alphaproteobacteria > Hyphomicrobiales > Bartonellaceae > Bartonella > Bartonella sp. HY038. Next base: position 725,507 of record NZ_CP059725.1, on the reverse strand, counting down.
GCTCCAATCAATTTCGCCCATATAATCAAGCACTGATATAGAAGCGGCAGCAGCAAGATCACCATAGGTTAGCGTATAACCGCCAATCCAATCACGCGTCGCGGCAAGCCAATCCAAATATTGCATATGGGGGCGAATATTATTACGTGCGTTGCGCAAAATGGTCGAATCAGGTGCACCACCACCTTGGGCTGTGGTCATTTCACCTTTATAAACTCGTTCACGAACAATATGGACAGTAGCCTCATTTTCAAACTTATTTAAAAACCAGTCAATAACGCGGCGCACTTCGGCGCGTTCCAACGGATTTTGCGGAAAAAATGGTGCGCCACGATTAAAAGTACCGCGTGTTTCATCAAGATATTCGCAAATGACTGTTGCGCCACAAATGGCAACTTCGCCCTCTGCAAGCAATACAGGTACAGTACCAGCTAAGTTTAATGCTTTGAATTCACGACGATTTGCCCATTCATATTCTTCAATCAAATTGGTAGCAACCCCGTATTCATTGAGAATAAGGCGGATAAAGCGCGAGGCAGAAGACATGGGATGTTGAAAAAGCGTCAGCATATGCGGCACATTTCGTTCAATTTAAAAAACCTAATTTCAAACTATAGGAAATAAAGTAAATTACCTAAAATACTATTTACTCTATTTGATATTTCATTAACATATTTCAATAGACCAGACCAAACATGGTTTTTTATAAGCAAAGCCAAACAGTACCAACAAAGGCATTGCCGCAAAAATTACATTACCCAAAAATACATTGCCAAAAAAATACATCACTTGTGCATAATGACTTTTAGCGAAAACGTCTAGCCAAACCAGTTATAATAAATTAGTTACTAAATAAATATTTTTTAACGCCTTGTTTTATTTTAATGTCTTATAAAGCCAATATATAGCTTTTACCAACTAACGTCATTTAACATTTTACCTTTGCACCAATAGGCTCACTATGGATCTTTATCAAATTTTTAATTCGTTTTTCCTAGGACTTATTGAAGGATTAACTGAATTTATTCCCGTTTCTTCAACTGGCCACCTTATTTTAATTGGCCATTTTTTAGGATTTAACTCTCCTCAAAAAACTTTTGAGATTCTCATTCAACTTGGCGCTATTTTAGCAATTTTAACCGTTTATTTTGGCAAGCTTGCATTTATTGCCCGCAATTTTACTAGCGATGCTAGCGTGCGCCGTTTTGTCCTTGGTGTTTTATTAGCCTTTTTACCAGCTGTTTTTATCGGCTTTGCTTTACATAGCGTTATTAAAACTTATCTTTTAGCCTCGCCTTTATTGGTTTGTATTTCGCTGATTATTGGTGGCATAATTCTTTTGGCTGTTGATAAAATGGACCTTAAGCCCCGTTATGATGACGCAACAAAATATCCCCTTGGCATGTGTCTTGCCATTGGCTTTTGCCAGTGCCTTGCAATGATACCGGGCGTGTCGCGTTCTGGCTCGACAATTGTAGCTGCGCTGTTAATGGGAGCCAATAAGCGCTCCGCCGCCGAATTTTCATTCTTTTTAGCCTTGCCTACCATGGCAGGAGCTTTTGCGCTTGAGCTTTTTAAAAGCTATCGCGTTCTAACATTTAATGACGGGCTATATATCATAATTGGCTTTGTTGTTGCCTTTATTTCCGGCGTTTTTGTTGTCCGCCATCTCCTTGATTATGTATCACGCAAAGGCTTTACGCTTTTTGGCTGGTGGCGCATTATTGTTGGTGTTTTAGGGCTTGCCGCGCTTATGATTTGGTCTTAGACTAAAAGAACATCCTATTTTTAGTTTTTTTTACTAATTGACTGTTTATCGCGGGGGCTTTAGCATCATTAACGATTCATTAACCATTCATCTAAAATCTGCTAATAGGATAGCATTGTTACAAATATCAACGCGCTGTTGTGAAATAAAATATTGTAATAGCAAATCATAATGGCGTAATTTTTTTGGCCATCAAGGTCATTATCAGCTGCTTTTGCAGCTTAGGATGGTGTATCATGAAAAGGTTTTTAAGTTCATTATTAGTAAGTATTTTCTGCCTTAGTGCTGGCACTGCACTTGCTGCTGATGCCATTACGACTGGAAATGTAAATTTGCGCAATGGCCCAAGTACACGTTACCGCGTGCAAGCAACGCTACCGGCTGGTTATCCAATTAATATTAGTCAATGTCGGGCTAATTGGTGCTTGATCAATGCGGGGGGCTATAGTGGCTGGATTTCAGCCCGTTATATTGCTTATCGGGAAGCAAGACAACCGGTGAGACCTTATGTGCAAAGCCCGGCTCCTGCAGTTGCAATGCCGTTTATTATTGGTGGCTATGATAATTATTACTATCGCAATCGCCACCGCAATTATTATCGCCATCATTATCATCGCCCACCACCGCCTCCAGTCTATCAACGCCCACCTGCAAATTTCCATCGGCCACCTCCTGGATTTCATCGGCCTCCACCAGGGTTTAATAGACCTCCGCCACCGCGCCCCGGTGTTCAAAGACCACCACAGGGTTACCAAAGACCGCCGGTAAACTATCAACCACCACAAAGTTACAAACGGCCTATACCAACCTACCAAAGACCACAGCCAAGCTTCAGAAGGGCTCCAAGTCTGTATCAGCAGTAGAGGCGTCAATCAGGCTGTTTTAATCTAAACGAAATCTTACCTAGCCGCATAACAATTCTATGTTATAAACTAGGTAAGGTTTTAAATAATTATAAAGCACTTAGCATAATTACTGAAAATAAGCATTGGCTGCACTTTAGGTTTTTCTATAACTATTTTTTAAAAAGCAAAAGTAATTGAGAAATTTAACAATAAAAAAACTGGCCACTAGAGGACAAGCATGATTTTCCTAACTGATGATACACTGTTATCCTTACTTAATGATGATTGTCCTTATGGTGATATTACCACCCATGGCTTAGGTATAAGTAATGTCAAAGCACAAATAACTATGTCAGCACGACATGCTATGACCTTATGCGGCATAGAAGAAGCTGCGCGTATGTTTTCTTTGAAAAATATTGAAACAACTTTGTTTTATAAAAGCGGGGATGAGTTAGCAGCTGGTGATGTGATATTAACGGCTAGTGGACCAGCCGGTGCTATTCACGAATTATATAAGGTTGCACAAACTTTTATGGAAATTTTATCTGGCATAGCGAGCGCAACAGCTAATATTGTTAAAGAAGCCAAAGCCGGCAATGCTGATTGTCACGTGACATGTACACGCAAACATATGCCGGGCGTTAAGAAAGCGGCATTAAAAGCTATTATTTGTGGCGGCGCAAGTCCACACCGTTTGGGACTCTCTGACTTCGCTCTTATTTTTGCAGAACATCGCAATCTCATGTCGCCAAATATTAGCCTTGAAAAATACATTGCTGATTTACGCAATGCCGCACCAGAGCGTAAAATTGCTATTGAAAGCAACAATGTTGAAGAAGCGTTGGAATTTGCAAAAGCTGGCGCGGATATTATCCAGATGGATAAGGTAAGCCTTGAAGATATCACCCAATTAAAAACAGCTTTTTTAAGCTTTAAAAATCCTCCCCTACTATCTGCTGCAGGCGGCATAAATACGCAAAATGCGAAAAGTTTTGCGCAGGCAGGAGCAGATATTCTTGTAACCTCACAGCCTTATTATGCACCTCCAAAAGATGTGAAGGTAGCAATCCATAAAGCCTTATAAAATATTGGGAAACATAATATTAAATTTAATGTTTTTGCAAATCATTACGGGTGAAAATGCGCATTAATATAAATATCAGCATGGAAATAACTGCAAGTAGAAGCGACAATGCCAAGGCGCGATCATAGTCTGTATTGAAAACGGCATTATAAATTTCTAACGATATTGTATTGGTACGGCCTAAAATATTACCGCCAAGCATGAGGGTTATGCCAACCTCGCCCATTGCGCGGGCGGTTGCAAGGATGAGGCCTGCGATAAATGCACCTTTTATATTGGGTAAAATTACGAAGAAAAATGTGGCCAAGCGGCTATGTCCAAGCGTGTAGGATGCTTCGCATAGGCTTTTTGGTAGATTTCGGATTGCAGCCTCAACCGGTTTTACGACCAATGGCAGACCAGCAATGACGGAAGCTAAGATCACGGCCTCAATCGAAAATATCAAATTGATAGAAAACACATTGTTTAAAAATTTGCCGATATAACCATTGCGCCCTAGCAATAAAAGAAGAAAAAAACCAAGAGCCATAGGCGGAAAAATAAGCGGCAGCGTAATGATGATATCAAGCAGAGTGCGCCCAAACCACTTTTTTTGTGCTAATGCCCAGCCAAGGAGCGCCCCTAAAATAAGGTGACAAAAAAATGTAGCTATAACGACGCGTAAGGTTAAAATTGCCGATTGAATGACGCTTGGATCGGCAATTTCGTTGATTAGATTAAGTAGCAATATCTTAAAGCCCATAGCGTTTTAAAATAGATTGGGCAGCTTGGGTTTCTAAAAACGACGAGAACTCTTTAACTACTTTTGTTTCTGCATGGTCTTTGGTTACTGCGCAGCTTATCTTGATTGGTGTATAAAGTTTTTGGTCAACTTCGATAAAGCCTCCAATTTTATCGCCAGCGCCTAATGCATCGGTAGCATTGATAAAACCTGCATCAACATCACCGCTCACAATATAGCTGGTAACCTGCGGAACACTAGCAACAGGCAAAATTTTATCATCTACTTCCTTATCAAGCTTAGAGTTTTGTAAAAATTCTCGTGCTGCCATGCCATAAATTGCACTTTTTTGATCTGCAACGCCAATTTTTGTTATGTCGGCTGCTACAATATCCTTAGTATCTTCAATTTTAAGCCCCTTGCGGAAAGCCAAAACTAATTTACCATCACCAAGCGGTAGCAATTTTGAAAATTCAACATTCTTGGCGGCTTTTAATACGCTTTCATCGCCACAAGCCAATGCAACATCTTTATTTTCTGATGCTTGCGTAATAATCTGCCCCATATGTCCATAAACTTGGTCCAATTTTAAGCCGCTTTGCTGCTCAAACTGAGTTGCAAGTTCAGTTATTGGCTTGCGAAAGCCACCGGCTGAAGCGATAATGGCATTATCTGCAAGCGCAGCGCTGCCAAAGCCGATGATGGTGGTCATTGCAATAATAGAGGTCAAAAGTTTACGCATATTAATTTCCTTCATTCGTATTTTAGCTCTATAACATCGTCAAATATCGTTGTATAGTTAAACCTATGAACGCTTTTAAAAAATTTATTGATATTAGTCTAGTTAAGCCGCTGATGGGTGCCGAAGGCGCATTTGACCTTAATGTGGATATTGCCATTTTTGAGCGACAATTTGTTGCTTTATGTGGGCCATCAGGAGCAGGAAAAACCAGTCTTTTACGGCTGATTGCCGGCTTGGATAAACCGCAGATTGGCCAGATTGACGCCCAAGATGATATTTGGTTTTCAAGTCAGCGGCAGATTAATAAGCGGGTACAAAATCGCCATATTGGCTTTGTTTTTCAAGACTATGCGTTGTTTCCCAATATGAGCGTACAAAAAAACCTTTATTACTCCATTAAGGAAAAGCATAAAAAGAAAATTGCCTTAGATTATCTAGCCTTAGTGGGCTTGGAAAATTTGGCTCACGTCTATCCGTCACAATTATCAGGTGGGCAACAACAACGCCTTGCACTTATCCGTGCCTTAGCCAGCAAACCAAAACTCTTATTACTTGATGAGCCTTTGTCGGCGCTTGATCCACATATGCGTCTATTTTTACAAGGTGAAATACGGCGCTTACATGATTTATTTGAAACGACAACCATTATGATTAGTCACGATAAACAAGATATTATTTCAATGGCTGATCGCATTGTGGAATTAAATGCCGGAAAAATTGTCACGGATAAAAATTTAAAGGATTATCGCCAAAACAAGGTACATAACAAGCTGGAAATGATAGGTGAAATTTTAAGTCTTGCTGATGAAGATGGATTTGTTATTGTTAAAACATTGGGGCAAACTATCAAACAAAAAATTGATAATTTGCCCCAAGGCTTTAAAAAAGGTGATGTGGTTAAACTGTGCTGTGATCATTTAAAATTCAACGCAGCTGAATAAATATTAGTAGGGCCGCTATCGTGCTATTGATCCCCTATTGTTTAACACCACCAATTTTGCCCAAATGCGTATCTTGAAAGCCTGTTGGATATTTCAAACCATAGCCAAGGACACGATCAAATTCGATATGAGCCGCCCATATTAAGCCGATGGATAATAAATTTTGATTATCTATTGCTAGTCCAATGACAACGAATATAATCGCAAAAATTGTGGTATGAAATAGGTTATAGATAGTACTGCCGATGCCCCGCGAAACTTTATAAGCAATAATCGAAATATCGGGTACAAAAAATAAAATAGCGAAAAGCAGCCATGAACCTTGCATTTTCCAATAGATAAATATCACTGCGGCTAAGAAAAATAATGCCTCAATGCGTAAAATAAGATTAGGCTTGTTAAATGAAAACATGGATAAATACCGAATGTGAGAAATATATTAAATTTACCGATATTATTAAAAAATTAAAAAATAATGACAGCTTGGGCCATGTCTTGGTTAAAAACCTATTTGATATTTATTGTTTGAGTACAAGAAGAAAGCTATCTTTTGCATAAATTGGGTTAGAAAAAAATTTTATCGCCGCATTTATGCTACGCTCAAAATATTCTTGATCACCTTCACCAACTTGGCGATCGACCGACCAACTATCGCCATTTGGATTTATTTGGCCGTTACGATTAAGTATCACCACCCAATATGGCTATATTATTTTGTTGAAGCTCTTCAATCGCAGTGAGGCACTGGATTTTGGTTAAAACCCAATTATTTATACCCTTATCGTGCAGAGAAAGCCCTTTTTCAAGAATGGTGGTTATTATGTTTTTTTAAAGAAAAAATATATGTGCAAATCATATTTTTATGATCGCTGAAATATAAAACTTGGCTACTCAATACCGTTGAATAGTTTATAACTGCCATAAAGGGCGATTGACGCCAAAAGGAATAAGCTCTCATGACGCATCAGCAAATTTTTGCCTTTTCAATTATCGGTTTGATGATGTTCTTTTTCATTCTCGACCGATTTCGTTTTGATGTTGTGGCAGTTTGCACATTACTTATTGCGGTAGCCGTTGGAATTGTACCTGTCAGCGGTGAAAATGGTGCTTTTTCTGGGTTTAGTGACGATATTGTTATTATTGTCGGTAGTGCTTTATTGGTAAGTGCTGGTGTTGCGCGATCGGGCATTATGGAAAACCTCATCCAACGTTATTGGCATGATACCGGATCTGTAAGGATGCAATTGGCGTTTTTGGTCATTGTTGTAACCATTCTTTCAGCTTTTGTTAAAAACATTGGTGCTTTGGCAATTATGCTGCCGGTAGCTTTCCAATTTGCGCGTCGCTCAAACGTATCACCGTCAATATTTTTAATGCCAATGTCTTTTGGCGCTTTGATGGGCGGCCTTATGACGCAAATTGGTACATCGCCCAATGTGGTTGTTTCGCGTATTCGTGAAAATATGACTGGCCAGTCATTTTCTATGTTTGATTTTACGCCTGTTGGCGCGACCATTGCACTTGGTGGCTTTATTTATCTTGTGCTTTTTTATTGGATTTTGCCGGTGCGTGGTCGTAGCGAAGTTCCAAATAGCGAAGCGATTGAAATTCGTGATTATGTTTCTGAAGCAGAAATTGTAACGGGCTCACCTTATATTGGTAAAACCGTTTCTGAGGTTTTGCGTCCCGTTACCGGCAGTTTGATGTTGTTACAAATCATTAGGGGCGGAAAAAATATTGCGCCACTTCCTGATACGATCTTAGCTGAAAGTGACATTATCATCGTTGAAGGCAGTCCAAAAGCCCTTGATATTTTGATTAATACTGGCAAACTGTCATTGTCTACTGGGCGGCCTATTCCAGAAGGCGATAAAAAACAAGAACTCGATGTTATTGAGGCGGTGATTACGGATAATTCGCCGCTTATCGGTATTTCTGCCAAGCGCCTTGCACTATTTGACCGCTACGATGCCAATCTTCTTGCGGTAAGTCGCCAGCGCGAGCGTATTCGTGCCCGTCTTGGTGAAATATCTTTTCGCCTTGGTGATGTTATTGTCTTGCAAGGGCGAGAACACCTATTACCCGGCCTTTTACGTGATTTAAAAGTTTTGCCGCTTGCCAAGCGTAATATTAATATAGGTAGTTTGCGCCGTGGGCTTATTCCATTGCTTATCTTACTATTGGCAATTATGGTTACAGCTTTGCAGCTTGTGCCAGTCGCTATCACTTTTTTTGCCGCGGCAACCGCCATGGTTGTTTTTAGGGTTATTCCAGGTCGCGATATTTATAAAAGCTTAGATGGGCAAATATTAATAATGCTTGCCGCGCTTATTCCAGTCAGCCAAGCGCTGGAAACCACGGGCTGCACCAAATTGATTGGTGATTGGCTTTCTTATTCTGCAGCCTCGCTACCGCCTTTTGGTGCGCTTGCATTAATTTTGGTTGCTGCCATGTTGGTGACACCTTTCTTGAATAATGCAGCAACGGTAATGGTAATGGCACCAATTGCATCAAGCTTTGCAACGTCACTCCATTATAAACCGGAGGCTTTTTTAATGGCAGTTGCTATTGGTGCAGGGTGTGATTTTTTAACCCCCATAGGTCATCAATGCAATATGCTGGTTATGGCACCAGGAGGATATAAATTTAGTGATTATCCGCGTCTTGGGCTACCATTGTCATTTTTAATCCTCTTGATTTCAGTACCGATGCTAATGTGGGTTTGGCCATTACAATGATTGGACTTGAACATTTAAATCGCCGTTTAAAGCTGGCTTGGTCGCAGGCACGCGCCAATTGGGTAGACGCTGCGCTTGCTGGTATTGCTGCGGGTATATCTTGGTATATTTCACAGCATTGGCTTGGGCACTCTCATCCTATTTTTGCGTCAATGTCGGCACTTATTTGTATTGCTCCAGGGCTTACCAACCATGGCAAACAAGCCATTTACGTATTGATTGGTGTTCTAACTGGCGTTTTTGTTGGTGAAATGACGCTTTTATTACCGCCAATGGCAATTGAATTGCGCATCACTATTGTAGCCTTTTTGGGATTGCTTATTGGTTCTGCCTATGCAGTTGTTCCAGCAATTATTATCCAAGCGGGCGTTTCTTCGGTTATGGTGCTCGCAATGGGTGCGGAAGTCGCAGGTTTTACGCGTGTCATTGATGTGATGGTTGGAACTGGGATTGGTCTATTATTTAGCCAAGTGCTTTTTACGCCCGACCCCATTAAAGCCCTTCGCGCCTCGGTTGAACGCTTTTTTCGAGAGCTTGCCAATAATTATACTTTAGCCGCCAATGCCCTAGATGAAGGCAATGTTGCGGCAGCCGTAAGCGCTTTAAAAAGCTGTTCACGCACCCATATTGCTTTGGTTGCCTTAACTGGCGCTATTGATGTAGCGCGCGATAGTGCACGCTGGACATTGCGTGGTCGTATTGCATCGAAACAAGTTACCGCTTTATCGGTGCGTTATGACCAAGCGGCCATTCGTCTTTATGCGGTGACGCTTTTATTTTCTGAAGCTCTTGTCAACGCACTGCGCAAACAAGCAGAACCACCACCAGAATGGCTAAGTGATGCTATTCGAGCTGTTGCCGATAATTGTCGGGTATTTTCCGGAGAAGGTGGACATTACACCGATTTTTCAAAGCCTGATCGCTCAATCCGCAGTGAAGTACCAATTTCTTGGCGCAATTGCGTCAACGATATTGAAATGACCGAAAACACGATTGCACGGTTTTATAAAAGCCGCACACGAAAAGCGCGATTGCAAGCCCATAAGCGGAAGCAAATCCTTGATGCCGTCCGTGCTGAGGTAGAACAAAGCAAAAAAGAAAAATTACTTGCCTTACAAGGAAAAGCGGAAAAATAAACTTTATATTGTTTAACTTATCACTTTATAAAAATATACTAGCGATCGGCGATTATTTAATGCCAATATAATTGATGGAAAAATGCATTGTTTTTAAAGGAGTTAATGATGACTGTGATACAAGAACTCCCTGTCAAAATTGAACAGCAAGTTACCGACTTTTTAAGTAAAGCTGGGGAATTGGCGCGTAGTGGAAATATCGCTTTAAGCATAGAATATGGCCTTAAGGCTTGGGATCTTATTCCTGAGCCCAAAGAGACGTGGATGATGTATCCGCAAATAATGTCAATCAATATGGCTAATAAATATGCCAATATCGGTAACTCTGAAGAATTTGCCAAGTGGATTGATATTGCTTTTAAAATGTATCACTCCCCAGAAAAAACAGAACTCTATGTTTTAAGTACTGCAGGTGAAGGCTATCTCAAGCTTGAAGATTATGAACAAGCCTACCAAGCATTTCATCGCACATATGAAATATACGGCAAAGGTGCTTTTAGAGGTGCAGATTTAAATCACTATAAATTTATGCTTTATTATGAAGGTGAAAAGCAAAAAGCGACTTTGGATAAAAATGCGATAAAAGCCTATCTTATTGAAAACGGCTTAACATCAAGCGCAAAAACTCCAGAAGTGGTTGATGAATTGGACGAGGACGAGTTGCCTGATGATATTTATGAAGAAGTAGAAAATCTATCAGGTCAAGGGCAAGAGTTATTTGATAACAAGCAAATAGATGCAGCTATTGAAAAGTGGCAGCAGGCATTGAGTTTATTACCAGAGCCGCGCCAAAAATGGGAAGCAAGCCTATGGCTTTACGCAGCATTGGGTGACGCTTATCAAAGTAAAGGCGATCATCAGGAGGCACTATCATATTTTGAACGCGGCTATCAGTCAGCGGAGGGCTATTTAAATCCCTATATTCTTTATTCAATAGGTACGAACCTATATGATTTAAACCGCAAGGATGAAGCAACCGATTATTTGCTGCGCGCTTATATGTTAGAAGGCGATGATATTTTTGACGAAGACGGCGAAATATATTTAAACCATCTTAAGGAAAAAAAGCTTATAAAATAGTGCGTTACAAACAGTGTACTCGCTAGTGTTTAGCTCATGTACTGTATCATTGCTTTTAGTTTATTAGCCCACATGATCAAAAATGTGGGATTATTTTTAGTTAAAAAAACGCTAAAAAATACAAAAGGGAGTGTTTCAAAGAAACACTCCCATTACTAACTTGATGATTAGCCCCCACATTTCAACAAGCTATAATGCAATATTGCAAAGCAATAATTAGAAGCGATAGGTGACACCAGCGCCAATCAACCATGGGTCAAGCTTGGCTTTACCACTAATATGTGGATCAAGACCAAGTGCGCCAGCTGTTGCTGCATTTAAGCGGCCGTTCCAATCAGGACGCAAATAAAGTTTTTTGACATCCATGTTGAAGCCCCAATGTTTGTCGATCATATAGTCGAAACCAACTTGCAAGGCTGCGCCCCAAGTATTTTTAACATTGAAGTCAGAAAGACCAATACCAGCATCATTTGCATAGCCTTTTTCTTTATAGAAGAAGGTGTAATTTACACCAGCACCAACATAAGGCTTAAAGTTGCCAAAATTGGTGAAGTGATATTGCAATGTAAGTGTTGGAGGCAAAATCCATGTCTTACCAAGACGACCCGCACCAGCTTCTTTTAATGAACGACGGCTATCTACTTTAGAAAATGTTGTACCAAGAATAAGCTCGGCAGCAAAATTATCTGTAAAGTAATAAGTGATATCAAGTTCAGGAATTACTGTATTAGAAAAACCAAGGCCTGAATTGTCAATCTGGCTAACGTGACCCTTGTTTTGTGGAACAACACCCAAAGCGCGAACGCGGATCTGCCATGGGCTTAAAGCCTCTTGCACAACCGGAGCTGCATCATATTGTGTTGGTTGTTGACTTACAACATCGGCAGCAGATGCCGAGGTAGAAAAAGCCGCTGTAGCTGCTATGGCCAGAACACTAGCACCAATCCACTTTTTCATTTTTCTCTCCGTAAAAGTGCAATTAACATGATTAATCAATGCACCCTTTACGCACTTAGTTCATTGATTGAAATCAAATTATTTGGAAAGCTAACGTTATCATCGTTAGATATTGGGGCTTGTTGCTTACTTGCAACATATTAGCTTTACCTCAATATTTATAAATATTTTATACCTTGCTTTTTTTTATGGCTATTTGAATTTTTTTTGCTAATAATAACTTTATTGGGTTTTCACTCTATTTGCATTGGAAAAATTTTTGACTGGTTTTGTGATTCTTAACCGACGAAGAACAGTGGTTCGCCTTTAAAGGCAGGTTTTGTCGCGTTTTTTTACCAGTGGAATTTTCAATGACATTTGCAGAGCTTACCTATGCGCAGGAAAATGCCGCGCATCAAGATATAATCGAACAATTGAATGCAGAAGCTTTTGGTCCTTCGCGTTTTACGCGTGCAGCCCATCTCATTCGCGAATCTGGTGGGCATGATTATTCTCTTTCCTTCGTGGCATTAAAAGATAATGAAGTTGTCGGTACAATACGGCAAACACCTATTTATATTGGCCAAAATTTAAGCCTTTTATTAGGGCCGATTGTTATTTCTCCAAGTCTTAAAAGTGCAGGCATTGGCAAGTATTTGATGAATTTGGCAATTGATGCTGCGCGCCACGCTGACTTTCCATCAATTCTATTGGTGGGTGATGAACCTTACTATGGTCGCTTTGGCTTTAAAAAAATACCTCATGGGCGCGTTATTATGCCAGCCCCAGTTAATCCTGATCGTTTATTGGGATTAGAGCTTGCCTCCAGCAGCCTTGTAGATATTGCCGGTATTGTTCGCCACAAAAATTGCTTGAAACTCATTTAGCAATATTAAAAGGGCGTTGTTAGGAAAAATTTAAGCACATTAATGATGCGTCCTTTGTTTATCCAAACTATATAAATCACACTATTAATCAATTAAAAAGCTAGACAAGACATAAACATATCTTTATATCTATTTTATCACTCATACTGGGTGGCATTTTAATTGGAAATGAAAATATGTCAAATCTTGATCTTGCTGCAATGGTTGAAATGCTAAAAGCTGCGTCTGAAGCAACGCGCCTGCGCATTTTGGCGGTTTTATGCCAAGGTGATTTAACAGTTTCTGATTTGACGCGTATTCTTAGTCAATCGCAGCCTCGGGTATCACGACATTTAAAGCTGTTACAAGAAGCTGGGCTTATCATTCGTTATCAAGAGGGTGCATGGGCTTATTTTCGCCTTGCTGATGATCAAATGCGCATGACAATTACTCATGCAATTCTCAATCATCTTAACCATGGTGATCATATGTTAGAAAGCGATCAGCATCGGTTAAATCAGGTTAAAGAAGAACGCAACTCCTACGCTGCTTCTTATTTTTCAGCAAATGCTGCCCTGTGGGATAAGCTGCGCCTGCTTCATGTGCCAGATAATGCCGTTGAAGCAGCGATGAGAGAAATAGTTGGCGGCAAGACATTTCAATCCATGCTTGATATTGGTACTGGCACCGGATCAATATTGAAATTATTTGCTGACTTATACCTGCGCGGTGTCGGTGTTGATAATAATCGTGACATGCTTGCTATTGCGCGTTCTAATCTTGATTTGGCGGGCATTACGAATGCGCAAGTACGCCAAGGCGATATTGCTGCCTTACCCGTTGATAAGGAAAGTTTTGATCTTGTTACCATTCATCAAGTCTTACATTTTTTGGATGATCCACAAGCTGCAATTCGGGAAGCTGCAAGAGTTATGCGCCCCAACGGACGGTTAATTATTGTAGACTTTGCTGCCCATGATTTGGAATTTTTGCGCACCGATTATGCGCATTTAAGACTTGGATTTTCTGATGAACAAATGAAAACATGGATCGACAAAGCAGGATTAGAATTTGTTGATAGTGTAGAGTTTGAGCCTAAGGATCGCCAAAAAGGCCTAACGGTTAAATTATGGCTTGCAAAGGATCCGCGACTTTTGATGGCTGAGAAGGTTTCCGCATTAACTGCATGATAGGCAATTTTATTTTTTTAATGCGGATTTATTTTAATTTCAAATGGCCCAAAGGCCTTAACATTGTAGGAGAGTAGGCTATGGCATCTTATGGGTTGTCCCGCCGTAATAATATTGGCGAGAATCTCAAAGTTTCTTTCGAATTTTTTCCACCCAAAAGCGAAAAAATGGAAGAAATGCTATGGCAAACAGTTGAGCGGCTTGCCCCATTGCAGCCAGAATTTGTATCAGTAACCTATGGTGCAGGTGGTTCAACCCGTGAGCGTACGGCGCGCACTGTTGAGCGGATTATTAACGAAACGGGTCTTACAACTGCGGCGCATTTAACCTGTGTTGACGCTACGCGTGACGAGGTAGATCAGGTAGTACGTGAATTTGCTGCCCTTGGCATTCGACGCTTTGTGGCGTTGCGGGGCGATCCAGCTAATGGTATTGGCGGCACTTATGAGCCAACCAAAGGCGGATATTTTAATGCCGCTGATTTGGTTGGTGGTTTAAAGGCCATTGATCCAGATTTTGATATTTCGGTGTCTGCCTATCCAGAAAAACATCCAGAAAGTCCAGATTTTGCAACCGATATTGAATTATTAAAACGCAAAATCGATAATGGCGCGACCCGCGCGATTACGCAGGCATTTTTTGACAATAATTTATATGAAAGCTATGTTGAAAGAGTGAGACGTGCTGGAATTTATATCCCAATTTTACCCGGTATCTTACCTATTCATAATTTTTGGCAGGTGAGGAATTTTTGTTCACGCAATGGCACTCATGTGCCAGATTGGCTTGCTCAGCGCTTTGAAGGATTGGAAAATGACCCAAAAACTCATGGCCTTGTTGCAGCCGCAGTAGCCGCTGAGCAGGTAGTTGACCTTGTTGAGCGTGGTATTACCGATTTTCATTTTTATACACTAAACCGTGCCGATCTTGTTTATGCTATTTGCCACCTTATCGGCATTCGTCCCAAGGCAAAAAAAGAGGTTTAACCTCTTCATTTAGGTGCCCATCTTAAAGGTGGGCACATTAAAGTGATTGCATTTCCTATTAAAAACCATGCTATAAATATTTATCTAGTTGTTTTTTGCGGTTAAATCTATAATCTTTCAAAAAACTTTTGTACAATTTTAATATGGTTTTATAGTATGACGAAATTATCGGTTAATCTTAATGCCATTGCTCTACTACGCAATCGGCGGGATTTGCCTTGGCCAGACCTTTTGCACTTTGCCCGCATTGTTTTAGACGCTGGCGCTGTTGGCATTACGGTTCATCCGCGTCCCGATGAGCGTCACGTGCGATTTAGCGACCTTAAAGACATCCGTAAATTATTGGATAATGATTATAAAGGCCGTGAATTTAATATTGAAGGCTTCCCAACTGATCATTTTTTAGGTTTAGTTGAAGAAAATGGTGCAGACCAAGTAACTCTTGTGCCTGATGCGCCCCAGCAATCAACATCAGATCACGGTTGGGACTTTGAAGCAAATGCCGATCGTCTTGCACCCATCATTGCGCGACTCAAAAAGAATAAAATTCGTATATCACTTTTTGCCGATCCTGAACCAAAGGGACTCGATATAGCCGCTAAATTAGGGGCAGATCGGGTCGAGTTTTTCACAGGTCCATATGGTGCAACTTTTAACGATGAAAAACAGCAAAAAATAGAATTGCAACGTTTACAGCAAGCATCTGAAACTGCTAAACAAAATGGTCTTGCAATTAATGCTGGCCATGATCTCACCGTTGCTAATTTACCACCATTGATAAAGGCCGTACCTTACATTGCAGAAGCATCAATTGGGCATGCCCTTATTGCAGATGCGCTAGAATATGGTATGAATATGACTGTGAAGCGCTTTATTGACGCTATGTCACAGCAATAAATTGAGGTATGGTGATTATTATTCAAACAAATTTGCCTCGGCGTAAATGTTTATAGATGCCGAGACATTGGAAAATAAAAAATAATTTTGGAAAATGAAAAATGGTTGCGGAATTTAGATACCGCATTTATTGTTAAAGTAAAAAGAGTTTAGTTTTTTTAGCAAAAGATTGCTATTTTTAAAGATCAACAAAGGTAGTTTAGGCATAGCCTGATATTGAGAACTATCGGAAAAGAGATAAGGCGATGCAAGTAAGCTTGGCAAATATGTCTAGTAGAGCTTGAAGAGGCTTTTTAAAAATGGGCTTAGCCTGTGAAATTTTATTTCCCCCTATATTCAAAGTAAACCTTAATGGCGTTTATGCCTCATAAGGTGTTGAAAGGAATCCAGCAATGGCTGATCTGCAAACGGCAGATGTGTCTTCTGATGACTTGACTGAAGAAACAAACGACCATTCGAAAGAGAGTTTTCGTCTCTTGCTGCTTGGTGCAATTGGTGTTGTTTATGGCGATATCGGTACCAGTCCGATTTATGCTTTCCGTGAAGCGCTCCATGCCGGCGCCGGAGGCAAGGCAATTGCCAGCGAAGATATTTTTGGGGTTATCTCCCTTATTTTTTGGGCATTAGCTCTTATTGTCACGGTTAAATATGTTATTTTCGTTTTAAGAGCTGATAATAATGGCGAAGGTGGTATTTTATCATTGATGGCCTTGGCGCGTACTGGCTTTAAACATCATGGCGGCTGGGCGCTTGGGATTGGTATCATAGGTGCGTCATTGTTTTTTGGCGATGCGGTAATTACGCCGGCAGTGTCGGTGCTTTCAGCGATTGAAGGCATGGAAATTGTCGCACCAGATCTTGAGCCAATTATTGTGCCGTTGACCGTTGTGGTATTGTTGGCACTTTTTGCCGTGCAGCGTTTTGGTACGGGGCGGGTTGCGGTTATTTTTGGCCCTATTACCCTTGTATGGTTTTTGGCCCTTGGTTTCTTTGGCCTTATTCATATTGTTGATGATTTATCTATTTTGCAAGCTTTATTACCTTGGCATGGTGTTGCTTATATTTTTAATAATCCGGCAACATCTTTTGCCGCGGTTGGCGCGGTATTTTTGGCGGTAACGGGTGCGGAAGCCCTTTATGCTGACCTTGGCCACTTTGGTAGAAAGCCAATTGTTGCGGCTTGGCTCTGGGTGGTTTTCCCATGCCTTATCCTTAATTATTTAGGGCAAGGTGCATTTATTTTAAGCCATGGGCAAGCCGCTGCCAATCCATTTTATCAAATGTTACCAAGTTGGGCATTAGTACCAATGATTTTAATGGCGACAATGGCAACTGTTATTGCTAGCCAAGCTGTCATTACTGGTGCTTTTTCTATGGCGCGCCAAGCTGTACAATTAAACATTTTGCCACGTTTGGAAATTTTGCATACATCTGAAAAAACCCTTGGCCAAATTTATATGCCAAGGATAAACTTCATTTTGGCAGTTGTTGTTATCGCATTGGTTATCGGTTTCCAAAAATCCACCAATTTGGCAGCCGCCTATGGCATTGCCGTTACCGGTAACATGCTTGTAACGACCGCCCTTCTTTTCATTGTGATGACTCGTATTTGGAAATGGAGCCTGCCTGCTTGTGTCGCTTTAACAGCTTGTTTCTTAACAATCGATATTTTGTTTTTCTCGGCTAATATTATTAAAATCCATGATGGTGGCTGGGTGTCAATCGGTCTTGCGCTCATTGTTTGTGTGGTTATGTGGACTTGGGTGCGTGGTACGCGCAACTTAATGAAGAAGACGCGCAAAAATGAAGTAGAACTTGAGGTTATTATTGATAGTCTTGCAAAAAGCCAGCCAACTATAGTCTCAGGTACTGCAGTTTTCTTGACCGGTGACCCAAAAACGGTGCCCACCGCGCTTATGCATAGCTTGAAGCATTATAAGGTCTTGCATGAAAATAATGTTATTCTTACCGTTAAAACTGCTTCAACGCCGCGAGTTAGCCGAGTTGATCGCGCAAGGGTTTCGCAATTTAACGAACGTTTCATGCTAGTAGAACTAACCTTTGGTTATATGGAGCAGCCTAATATTCCACGCGCTTTAGCATTATGCCGTAAGCTTGGTTGGAAGTTTGACATTATGACAACATCATTCTTTGTGTCGCGGCGTTCTATCAAAACAGGTAGCAAGCCTGAAATGCCGCGTTGGCAAGAAAAATTATTTATCAAGCTTGCTCGTGGTGCCTCTGATGCAACAGAATATTTTCAAATTCCGACCGGCCGTGTTGTTGAAATTGGTACGCAAATTACAGTGTAACCTTTAAAAATCAAAAGCGTTTTAGCAAATTGCTAAAACGCCTTTTCGTGAATGCTAATTTTAATTTTTGCTTTATTTCCAGCTATTTTTCTTTATTGCCAAAAAGCCTTTTAAGCATATCGGCCATGGGTCCAGATGCTTTTTGCACATGATGATCGTCACGTGCTTACCTTATGTGGCTTTGTTGCTTAGGCTTTTCGGTTGCGCCTTCATCAGTTTTAGCTTTATCAACTTTAGGCTTTTTTGTTTTAGCGTTGTTATCTTGCTGCCCAGATATTTTATTCATAAATTGGCTATCTTTATTATCAGCGATTTCGCCAATATTATCAGAAATATTCTTCAATAATTGTTCTAGCCAGTCATTATCCACCTTGGCAAAATCACCAAGAACATGATTATGGACGAGTTCTTTTTGCCCGGGATGGCCAATGCCTAAGCGTAACCGCCGATAGTTTGCTCCACAATGAGCATCAATTGATTTAATGCCGTTGTGACCACCAGAGCCGCCACCTGTTTTAATCCGTACTTTACCAGCCGGCAAATCCAATTCATCATGAATTACAATAAGGTTTTCTAGCGGCACTTTATAAAAGCGCATTGCTTCACCAACTGATTGACCAGATAGGTTCATATAGGTTTGTGGTTTGATTAATAGGATTTTACGATCATTTATTTTTCCCTCGCTGATAAGGGCATGGAATTTTTTGCTCCACGGGGAAAAATTGTGGCGCTGTTGAATGTCATCCACCGCCATAAAGCCGATATTATGACGATTATGCGCATATTGTGCGCCAGGATTACCTAAACCAGCAATAAGCAGCATGATGCCTCGCAGTATAATACAAATATTTGCATATTGATTTAAAGAATTGGGTTAACAATTGCCATAAAAAACATAAAGCATTTTACGCATAAACAAAATGTTTAAGCCTAAAATGCTTTAATTTATGTCAGATTGAGAAAAAGGGGAGTAAACTCCCCTTAAAATATTATTCGCTTGCAGCAGCTTCTTCAGCAGCTTCTTCAGATGTAAGAGCAGCAGGAGCTACGATTGTTGCAATGGTGAAATCGCGATCTTGGATAACGGTTTCAACTTTTGCAGGCAATTTAACTGCAGAAATATGGATAGAATCACCAATTTCATAACCAGTAAGGTCAACCGTAATTGCTTCTGGAATTGCATTTGCTGGAGCCAAAAGTTCAACATCGTGACGAACAACATTGAGAACGCCGCCGCGCTTAATACCAGGGGCAGCTTCTTCATTGATGAAATGCACAGGAACGTTTACTTCAACAACTGACTTTGCGGAAACGCGCAAGAAATCAACATGAAGAGGCGCGTCGCTTACTGGATTAAGTTGATAATCCTTAGGCAATACTTGAATTTTTTTACCATCAAGATCGATAGTTGCAACAGTTGTACGGAAACCGCCACCGTGAATCTTGTAGAAAACTTCCTTATAGGGAACGGAAATTGCAATTGGTTCTTGCTTGTCACCATAGATGACTGCAGGAATAAGACCGTTGCGGCGAAGTTCGCGGGAGGACCCCTTACCAACCCGATCGCGCTTCTCGGCCTTGAGTGTATAGCCCTTACTCATGGCTGTATCCTTTCAAGTGTTATGGAGATTTTCAACATTAGTTGAAAATATGCAGCAGATCATGCCTATTTATTTGATTTTTCAAAAAAGAGGGTAATGCTTGCATTCCGCGTTGCCTCCAAGGGTGTCTACGCGGATGGCTTGCTATAAAGCAATCTTGCCTCACTTGCAAGAGTTGTGGTTTTTTTATTGAAAAATTCACAATTTGTGCCAAAAAAATGCTAAGTGTCTGTCAGAATCATTTACCACTACGGCCTATTGATCTTAAGGCCGCATTATGATTGCCCTTAGATAGCCGTTAATAGGCCTGTGGTCTGGAGTTTTAATGAAAGTTGATATCAATATGGGTGTGGCGACCAAGGATGTTGCTTTGGGGAAAGCAGCACCAGCAACGCTTGATCTTGAAGAGCTTTTGGCAACCCGCCTTTTGGTGCAGGGTAACTCTGGCTCAGGCAAGTCACATCTTTTACGCCGTCTTCTTGAGCAAAGCGCTGATTGGGTACAACAATGTATCATTGATCCTGAAGGTGATTTTGTAACTCTTGCCGATCGATTCGGCCATGTGGTGGTGGAAGCCACGCGCACGGAAAATGAATTGACCCGCATTGCGGGTCGTATCCGCCAACACCGTGTATCAGTTGTGTTAAACCTTGAAGGATTAGATGCCGAGCAACAAATGCGTGCTGCTGCTGCCTTTTTGGGCGGTCTTTTTGATGCCGAACGCGATTATTGGTATCCGATGTTGGTGGTGGTGGATGAAGCGCAGCTTTTTGCCCCTGCCGCTGCCGGCGAAGTTTCTGATGAAGCCCGTAAAGTTTCACTTGGCGCGATGACCAATTTAATGTGTCGCGGCCGTAAACGCGGCCTTGCTGGTGTTATTGCAACGCAGCGCCTTGCAAAACTTGCAAAAAATGTTGCGGCGGAAGCCTCCAATTTTTTGATGGGGCGTACCTTTCTTGATATTGATATGGCACGCGCTGCCGATCTTCTTGGCATGGAACGCCGACAAGCCGAAATGTTCCGTGATCTTGAGCGTGGGCATTTTATTGCCCTTGGCCCTGCTTTATCGCGCCGACCATTTCCAATTAAAATTGGGGATGTGGAAACCTCGGCTCGTTCATCCAGCCCTAAATTAATGCCACTGCCTGATGCACCTGTTGATGCACAGGAATTAATCTTTACACCTTTGCCAAGTGAAATTCGCATAGCCCCGCGCCGGCCTGCGCCAGTGCCCCCTCCAAAGCCTACTTCTGAAATATTAGAAGAAGTTGTACGGATGCGCCAAGAAGAGCCAGAGGACGAAGCTCCCCTCTTTCCAGAAATTGGTAAGGCAGAAAAAGAGGCACAATTCGAAAGTGTCATGCGCGACATTGTTAATGATCCTGATGCAGCCTACCGCTCGGTTGCGGTACTTTATCAAGATTTTCTTGTCCGCTGCCGCATTCACCGTGTACCCGGGGAGCCGCTTGATCTTGCACAGTTTCGTCGCAAATTAGCGGTTGCGCAAGCTAGTATTGATGATGAGACCGCATCAGGAGAAGGCTGGCAACAGGCGCTTGAATTATCCAAAACCTTGACCGATGATGTGCAAGGCGTATTTTTAACCGTTGCACAAGCCGCTGTTACAGGCGCCCCCTGCCCCGGCGACGCAACACTTGCTCGTATTTATGGCACTTATTCCCATTCTCGCGCGCGCCGTTTGCTTACCTATTTTGAAGAGCGCGGTCTTGTGGTCGTGCGTACCGATTTTTCAGGTAAGCGCATTGTTGTTTTTCCAGACCTTGGCTTAGAAACTGCAGCAGGTGATCCAGAGCAGCCTGATGATGTGACATCTGGCCAACCAACTGCGGCTGAATAAAGATGCAGATCATCTCACAACATATGACTACATATAGTTTTTACATTTTGACGTGAAGAGACAGATGTGAGGAGGCTTTGATTATACCACCTCACATCTAAACAATATGAATTAAAATCTTACCTTCCATTCAGCTGTTGCAGCATGGGCCTTTGTTTTTGATCCCAATTGCCCATTATAGCCAAGCGAAATAGTGTTATTTTCATTAAGCCTAACATTAAAGCCAGTTGATATAATGGCCATATCTTCATCTATACCTACGCCTTTGATTGCAAAGCTGGTGCTCGTATTTTGGAAATTATTGATAATCTTGCCATCGATATCACCAAAAGCATGTTGCCAACCAATATCACCATAAAGAGCAACAGGCAGTAACGTAGCAATTTGTAATTCACTACGAATACCTAAAGTTGTGAAAGTGATATTATCTCTATCACCATGACTATGAAGTGCCGCGTTACTGTTACGCTCCTTTATATCATCAAGGTTTAACCAAATATGGGCAATATTGGCATAGGGGGATAAAACTGCGTTATCGGATAATTTAAAATCCTTTGACATATCGGCAAATAATTGAACTTGCCAACCATTAATATCGCTTTTGGCTTCACTTCTTAAACCAGGAACCCAGATATTACGGCTTGCTTCCCCATCAATATAGCTATAAGAAACGCCACTTCGTAATTTAATCGTATTAAATTCAGTTGCGCCATAACCGCTGACATGGAATGAATCTGCTTCACTTTTAGAATTTCTTCCACCATCAAATTCACCACGGTCATACCCTAAAGCAATACCAGCAAAAAGATTATCATTCACTTCGCCATCAAATCCTAAAGCGAGACCCCACCCCTTATTGTTTATCGATGCAGCATTATGGTTACCATCTATTTTACCACCATGGCCCCACATGGAGAACCATATTGGTTCTGTAGAAGGAAGACGGCTTTCAGATAGCATACGTTTATTTAATGCATCGCGCAGATAGCGATTGTTTAAAATAAGCCCAGAACGGGTAGAGCTATAAATCTCACCAGATAAATTATCATAAGCGGTGCGCGCTTGATGTTCATCGGTAAATTTAAGCATTGCCTGTAAAATAGCATGCTGATCATTAAGCTTTGCTATGCCATATCCGGTATTTTTTTGGTTATGGGTTGTACCAACATTTATAAATACCTGATTATCACGAACAATGCCAAATTGTAGTTTTTGTGGGTCAGTGTAAATAAGCCTTGCAGTGAGGAACAAGGATGCGGCATCAATCGTATCAAAACTACCCGATATACCACCATCAGCATCAATGAACGTGTATATTTTATTAAAATCCCAATCGGAAGCACTGCTTAAAATTTCAATTTTTCCGCCATTAATTGTTGCCCGTCCCATTACCTTTATGAGATCGCTATCACCTGATGCATTCATTTCAACGCCATAGGTTGATCCTTTATCAAAGGTAATCGAACCAACTGTTAAAGTGCCGATAGAGTTACCAGGTGATATAATACCACCATCAAAAACCTGAACATGACCAAGAACCCGACCATGTCCAGCAAGTGTCGCGCCAGAGCTAATATTAACATTACCCGCAATTTGTGCACTATTTGCAAACTCTTTGCTTGCACCTAAAATTAACTTGCCGGCATTAATATCTGTTGGTCCTGCATAGCTATTGGTTGCCGAGAATATGGTTGTGCCATTGCCAATGAGTTTCACATTTCCAGAACCAGAAATTGCCTGGCTTATTATCAAATTTTCATCATTGCGATTAATTGCTAAGGTGCCATTATTAATAATTTCACCAATTACCGAGCCACTATTGGCACCATTACCCAATTGCAATGTACCAGCATTAATGATTGTTTGGCCGCTATAAGTATTATCCTGATTAAGAATAAGTGTCCCGTGCCCCATTTTAGTTAAGCTTTTACCGTCCCAATTACCATTATTGGAAATGACATCACTCAAAACGGTATCAAGCGTAAAATGGTTTTCACTATTGGCAAGGGTAAATGTACCATGGGTTGAGGAGGTATTAGCATACCAACTTAAGTCATATGTGGCATAGTACTTTGTATCATCACCAGATTTTTTGACATGGAGATTTAAATAATCTACCTCACCATTAAAACCACCAATATTGATTGTTTTAAATTCGCCATCAATGCCTTCATTGGCGCTAAATAACACCCGATTAAATGCAGAATTTTCATTTATTCCGGATAAATTAAATGTAACATTATCCTGTATTACAATGTTTTGAGCTGTCAAATTACCAAAGTCCGATGATCCCATACGGCTGTCTGATATTTCTAAAATTGAATTCTCAAACAATGATATTGTTTTATCAACATGAACAGTGCTAGGGGAAAAAATTGCTAAGGTTGCTGCGGCATTGACATTGATATTTCCACCAATATCGCTGATATTTTCATGAGAACCATTGCCATATTGCACTTTGCCAGCAAAAATATTGGTATCACCTTTGTAAGAATTGCTACCATTTAAAATAATAGTACCCTGACTTGCCTTATTGAGCCCGCCTGTACCGGTTATATTACCAGAAAACTCAGTATCAATATCTTGATTAATTGTTAAATTCGCTGATCCAAGCAAAACATCACCACCAAGGCCAGCGAAAGAGCTTACAGTAAGGTCATAATCATTTAAATCTAACGTACCATTATTGATAATATAAGCCTGATTTTGCACAAAGGAATTTGCTGAGCCTGCCCTTAAAATACCCGCCTCAATAGTGGTGTTTCCTTTATAAACATTGGCGGCATTTAAAACTAAGGTACCATCACCACGTTTTATAAAATGGCCGTCTCCTGAAATGATACCATTGGCCGTAACAACATCATCAATATCAGTTATGTTGATCCAACCATTACCATTAAGAGTTATTGCACGCGTTATTGTATCAATGGCTGGCTTATTTATTGCCCAAAGATCATCACTGCCTTTGGTTCTAAGCCCGCCGTCATTTAAGGTGATTACTCCATCGATATCACCAAGGGCTGCCTCCTCATCATAAACCACCGTTTGCCCATCTTTAATGTCGATTGCTTTGAAGCGACTATGATCATCGGTACAATAAGCACTTGCTCCGCTTAATGATAAGTGCCCAGCATCAGAACAATCAAGTTGGATTTTAAAGGCGGCATTAGCATCATTATCAAAATCCAAGCCGGTTTTTAGGGCTAATTGCTGACGAATTTCTGGATCGTTTAAATTTAATGCATTTGTAATATCTGCTTGGGTTAAAGTTGGCTTACCATTTTCATCAGAAATTTGGCCAAGATAAACATCGCGACGATTATTGGTACGCGATAGATAAAATTCCTTCTTTTCTCCATTATACCAAGGTGCCTTATCACCGGCTATGGCTAATTGTTCTTGGAGTTTTATATCAAATGTAAGACCAATGCCGGCGGCAGAATTACCACTTTCAATTTCTTTAGAAACCGGCATAACCCAACCCATTTTAGCTGTAATTGGGCTGTGATCTGATAGAGCCCCTTGATTATTTAAGGCTCTTAGCTGTGCATCAGCTTCAAGATCCGCATCTGTTTTGGCATCAAAAAACCATTTGGCGTAAGGTCTATTAATTATAAAGTGATCGATTTTAACGCGTTCCCAACGTTGTGCGCCTCCCCAGCATCCTCTTGTTTGACTGCATGGATAACCAGGATTTGGCCACGTATATGATCCATCGCTGTCTTGTTGGTAACGATAGGGTTCGCGCTCACTCTCTGATTGGAGTAATTGGGCACTTTGTTTAATAATATTCATTGTGACGGGGAGATTATTAGTATTGGGATAGGTCTGATTAGGTATTAAACCTGTTGCCGATATATCACCAGCATTAAAATCACCTCCCATAATTGTAGGAATGCCTTTTTTATCAATTAATTCATTTATAAGCTTTGCATCTTCAACAATATTACGGCGGGCATTGGTTCCAACCGAACGATCGTCGCCTTTAAAATGTACAGACATAACTTCAAAGCTTTGTCCGGCTTTTTGAAGGCGAATGGTCGGACGTGGCTCATATATTTTTATTAATTCATATTGGCCTGTCGCGCTATTTCTAACTGGATTATAGCGGTAGCTGTCTGTATAAAATGCCTCACCTTCAATTAATGACCTAATAGTTTGATCATCGACGGCTGGTAATCTTGATCCTGTGATAGTTAAAGAGGAAAGACCTTGCCTATCAAGAGCTTCCTTAGCTATTTTATTCGCGGTATTTTGTTTGTCTTCTTGAATTAATAACGCATCAGGCTGAAAGTTGTATACCCAGTTAATAAAGGCACTCTCTGTATCGTAAGTTTTACCTGCAATATTAAAACCAAAGAGATTAAGCTGATACGCATCCTTATTAATATCTGACGCTAGTGTAGTGGTGGTGCTAAAAAGCGTTGGAATAAGTAATGCACCAATGGCGTAAGATGTTTTTAGAATTAATTTTTTTCGCATTTTTCCCTCGTAAAAAGATTAATGCGATTTTTCTATTGTTGGTGTATTTCAGGATTATTTCATTTTGGTGTATTTAAAATGAAGAAAAAATTTAAATTTGTAGATAAAACTATTATTAAATACTTATAAAATTATTATTTAAAATACATTGAAATTATTCATTTATTATGATTCAATCTCATTATTAATTCCCTTTTTGGCAAGACATATATTTTTAAAATTTGTTAGAATTTTACGCAGGCAAGCCATGATCCTAACAAGAATACTGGCAAAGAAAAATGAGCTGAGCAGCTTAAAAGTTAATCAATGCCACGGAAAATTTTATAAATTGGAAGCAAAAATTGTTTCCCATTAATCATCCTACTTTGTCAAAATTTGAAGCTACATAGCGTAAAGGCATATATTTGAATAGAAAAGCTTAGCTCAAATTTCAAGTTGGATGGTTCTTTCCAAAACTTTAAAAATAAGATCATGAACCGTTCTGCAAAAACTATCATTACAGCTTCAACTTTATCAATTGCTGTAATTGGCATCGCTCCTTCAGCGCAAGCAACCACACTTTCAGCCCTTACCTTATCATTGCAAAATACTCTGCAAAAGGAGCTGCAGTAACAAGCACAATTACTAAGGGGACTAAAGTTAATGTTGGTGTTTGTAATTCTGCTTGGTGTTATGTTACTATGGCAACCAAAAGGGACGGATTGCAACCAACAAGCTTTCAAGACCGATTGACTACAGCAAATAGCCATATGAGCTCAATGGCAGCTCGTGGTGTGCAACTGGTAGTGCTGGCGCAACAGGTAGCCGTACTGCTTTTGCTAGCTTAAACATCTCAATCACTATTGTTCGTGAACAATCAGAAGCAAAGGCTAATAATCACAAACGCATCAATGTTGCTAAAATTGCACCACAGCATTTGCGTTAAGAATTTCTCAAATCCCCGTCAGCTAAATTTAAGCTCACACTTGGCCTACCTGATTTCATGATTGGTCAGATAGTTTTTTTTACAATTATAGTATTTTAAATACCAAAATCAGATAGTTTTATTTCTTTAAGTGTTTGTTGTTTAAGCCGCTATTTACTCAACAGGCAGCGCAAGGCTGCAAGAGTTTTTAAACATCTTATTTCAATCTCAATATCTGATAATTCCGCTTGTTGATTGATGATCCGCAGTGTTTGCAGTTCTCCAACAAGTAAGCTTATAAACCAATCTGTTACCTCAATCTCATTATGACTTACATCCGTGCAGATGCGTTTTATAAGTTGATTTAATAAGACTTTAATTTCAGTGCGACCACTGGTAGATATTGCTAAACCCAAAGCACCACTAGGATCAGCAGCTGCTGCGCGGTTTAATAATATTGCTTTTTCACTTAAGATCATCCGTAATAAAATTGGCGCTGTATTTGCTAAAGCTTGCCAAGCGTCTTGATGCTGATCTACAGCTTCTTTTAAAGTGTGATAAGTTTGTGCAGCGTTCTCTTTAACCATCGCTTTAAACAGGCCATCCTTATCGCCAAACCAACGATAAAGCGTTTCGTTGGAGGCTTTTGCAGCATTTGCAATTCGAAGCATCGAGGCACCACCATAACCATACAGCTTTAATTGCTCATAGGCAGCTTCAAATATTGAAATTTCTCGGCTACGCCGTACCGTTTCTTTCATTTGGTTAAGCCCCCTTTACATTTAACGTAAACATTTGTACGGAATACAAAGCGTATAAATGTTTACGCTTATTGAAAGGAATAAATATGCGCAAATTCGCATTTTTCATGGTTATGGTTTCTCTACTGTTGAGTGCGGCCATATTTGGATTTTTTTATGCTTGGCTTTGTTCGACGATGTGGGGACTAGATAAAATAGATCCCCGGGTTGCAATAAATGCAATGCAAGCTATGAATAGTTCTGTCCGCAACGCTGTATTTGCTCCGACGTTTTTTGGCACACCTATCGCTTTATGTTGTACCGCAATTGTATTATTCTATATGCGCCATAAAAAGAGTGCCTTAATGGTTGCAGTTGCAAGTATCATTTATATTTGCTTTTGCTTCATTCTAACAGCCCTTATAAATGTGCCTATGAATGTAGCTTTAGCTGCTGTGATAATACCCGAAGATATCCAAAAAGCTGACTTAATTTGGAAAAACTTTTCACAACCATGGCAGTTTTGGAATTTAATACGGTTTATTGCTTCTGGTATTGTTTTTACATTAACCATCCTCGCAGTCTTTTCTCTGCCACGCACACAGCTCCAAGAATGCTCAAAAAAGTCTTAACAAAGCAATATTATAAGACTTAAATCAATGGAATGGTAAAGAGCTGATCGCATGACCAGCTCTTTTATCGAATTTTAAATAATTATTTTGCACTTGGATAATTCGGGCTTTCACGAGTAATTGCCACATTATGGGTATGGCTTTCATGAAGACCGGCATTAGTAATGCGCACAAAAGTTGCTTTTTCTTGAAATTCAGGAATAGTTTTGGCGCCAACATAACCCATGGAAGCGCGCAAACCACCGGCAAGCTGATGAAGGACTGATGAAATTGGCCCCTTATAAGCAACTTGCCCTTCGATACCTTCTGGCACAAGCTTGAGTTCATCGCGAACCTCAGCTTGGAAATAACGATCTGCCGATCCACGCGCCATCGCGCCCACTGAACCCATGCCACGATAGGCCTTGAATGAGCGACCTTGATGAAGATAAACTTCACCTGGGCTTTCTTCAGTACCGGCAAGCAGCGAACCTGCCATTGCAGCAGAAGCACCAGCTGCAATAGCCTTGGCAAAATCACCTGAATATTTAATGCCACCATCAGCAATAACTGGAATACCTGCCTTATGAGCAACTTCGACTGCGCCCATAATCGCTGCAAGCTGTGGCACACCAACACCGGCAACAATACGCGTTGTGCAGATAGAGCCAGGTCCAATGCCAACCTTAACTGCGTCGGCACCAGCATCAATCAAAGCACGGGTTGCGTCACCTGTTGCAACATTACCAGCAATAATTGCGGTATTGGATGCCATTTTGCGAATTTCGGCAACGGAATCAAGGACACGCTGTGAATGACCATGGGCGGTATCAATAACAATAATATCAACACCGGCATCGATCAAACGTTCGGCGCGTTCCATGCCATCCTTGCCAACCGTTGATGCAGCAGCAGCACGTAAGCTGCCATTTTCATCTTTGGATGCATGGGGATTTAACTGTGATTTTTCAATATCCTTAACCGTAACAAGACCTACACAGCGGCCCTGATCATCAACCACCAATAGCTTTTCAATGCGATGATGATGTAATAAACGCTTGGCTTCCTCTTGTGTGACATTTTCACGCACCGTTACGAGATTTTCGCGAGTCATCAATTCATAGATTTTTTGGTTAGGATTTGATGCAAAGCGCACATCACGATTTGTCAAAATACCGACGAGCCGACCTGGTCCCTTGGCTTCGCCCTTATGTTCCACGACTGGAATGCCTGAAATTCCATAAGCTTTCATGATTTGTCGCGCCTCAGAAAGTGGCGCATCAGGATGAATAGTTACAGGATTAACCACCATGCCAGATTCGAATTTTTTAACTTGGCGTACTTGTTCCGCCTGTTCATCAGGTGTCATATTACGGTGAATAACACCAATACCGCCGGCTTGTGCCATTGCAATAGCAAGACGCGCTTCCGTAACAGTGTCCATAGCAGCGGATAAAAGTGGTAAATTAAGCTCAATGTCGCGGGCAATACGTGTTCTAATATCGACTTGACCGGGCATAACCTCTGAGTGACCTGGCTGAATAAGCACGTCATCAAATGTAAGAGCTAAAAGCCCTGTAGCGGTTTCAACGATTTTTGCCATTGTCAATTCCCTTTTAAATGCACAAATACCGCACTCTTTTAAAGATGCGGCTAACGCTTGGCTAATGATATGAATTGACAACGGTGCGTACCATGCTTTAACGCTAATGAAAAGCTATTTTTAAAAAAATATTAATCTTTAATGCCGTAAATCACTTCAATTATATTTTATAGAGCTATTTTTACAGTTTTATGGAGGTAATCCTCTCAATTTTTGTAAGAATTCTTTAAACGATAGCTTGCAGCTTTGGAAATGATGTATTGATTATGATCCTATATTTTAGCTGTTTTGTATTATTGATCATGAAATGCGAAGGATGGCCATGCATTCGTCAATAGCAATAGAAAATCGTAAAACCTGTTTCATTGTTGGAAATGGCGATTTATCACGAGATTTTTCAGCCGAGATTAATAATGCTGATTATGTTTTACGCTTTAACGAACCACGTATGCTAGGCGGTTGGGCAGGCCTAAAGACTGATTGTTTAATGTTGGCAAATTCTGGTAAGCCAATGCAAACCAAGCTTTATGATAGTGCTTTCATTGTTTCACCGTTTTTTGAAGCAGCAAGAGAGCTTATTTTTGTCTATCACCCCAATATTATGCGCCGTTATTTTAAACGCCCATTAATCACATCGCGATTGTTAAAAGGTCGTAAAGTTGATTGGACGGCTGAAGCAATCAAAATTTTAGGTGAGGCTGGTAAACCGATTACAATTATGCCACCGCAATTTTACCTATCTGCTTGCCGCGATATTGGTATTGAGGGTGAAGGTCTCTACAAGCAATTTCCCTCCACCGGATATCTTGGCATGTGGCGTACTTTAAAGCGGTTTTGGCCGGCTGAATGGCAAATAAATATTATAGGTTTTGGCTTTGAAGGTTGGAAACGCCATAATTGGGATGCAGAACGCCAATGGGTTGAAACCCGTATGGAAGAAGGTGTTTTAACTTTGTTTAATTAACAAAAATATACACTTAATACTTCTTTACAATAGGCAATTACCATTAATAATGCCGCATTGATATTGGCTTTAAACTATAACCAAGTAAGATATGCCATAAAAATTGCCAAAATCGCACAAAGTGGCGACCAATAGCGTGTATCAAAAAAAGCAAACTCACTATTTTTTATTTTTTTAAAAAAGCCAACAAGTTTGAAATCACCAATTGCTCTTAGTAAAAAAATAAATGTTAAAAGACTACCGGCGATTTGATAAAAAGGATTTAATAAGGAACTTTGCCAATGTAATGACATAATGGCGACAAAAGCCGTTAAAATAATAAAAACGATACCAACAAATACAGTAATCGCTTTAGACGGTATAAATGCCGGCTTACCATCAACATGAGGAATAACTTTCGGTGAAATTATTTTTGCAAAAAAAGCCCAATAAAAATGCGCCAAAGCAATTATAAAAAATATAACTGCCGTTGCCAAAGCAATCAAATCCTTAATCATAAAGCTACCTTTTAATATCTTTTATATTTAGTTGATTTTAATTAATTTTATTTTCTTTTAAAATTTTCTCAACCGCTTTATATCAACTCTTATCATTTTAGCTGAATATTATTGGCATGCAAACCTCAAGAATTATCAAAAAATTATCTGGCAATTGAAAGATAAGTAAATTTGCGTTATCTAAATGACGCGTCTTAATATTTGAAACATATATAGGTCAATTTAAGTGAATTCATTTCAATCAACCATAAATGCGCCGATTTTATTTAGTGGAATTGGCGTGCATAGCGCCAAGCCTAGCAATATAGTATTAAAGCCCGCGCCGGTTGACAGCGGCATTATTTTTAACCGCAGTAGCAATGATAATAAGCCAATTGACCTAAAAGCCAGCCACCAATTTGCCGGACCTGCACAATTATGCACAACATTGCATAAGGATGGTGCTAAGGTTGAAACAATTGAACATTTGATGGCGGCAATTAGTGCTTTTGCAATAGATAATCTGGTTATTGAAGCTAATAATGATGAAATGCCAATTCTCGATGGTAGTGCTTTGATATTTGCAAACGGCATTAAAGATATAGGCTTAAAAACCCAAGATAAGCCACGCCAATATATCAAAATCATTAAGCCAGTGCGGGTTGAAAGCGCCAATGGTTATGCAGAATTTTTGCCAGATGAAGCAACAATATTTGATATTGCAATAGATTTTGCCTCACCAGCAATAGGCAAACAACATATTGAGTTTGCGCTTGAGGCAGATTTTTTTCATAAAAATATTGCCCCTGCCCGCACTTTTGGTTTTCTAAAAGATGCCGAAATTTTACAGAAGCAAGGCTTAGCCCTTGGTTCATCACTTGATAATTCATTGGTTATTGGCCATGATGAAGAAATATTAAACCCGCAAGGCAAATTATTTGAAGATGAATTTGTACGCCACAAAGCCCTTGACGCGATCGGCGACACTGCTTTGTTAGGATTGCCTTTTATTGGACGCTTTAAATCACTGCGCGGTGGCCATGCGTTAAATGGTGCCGCAGTAAAAACACTTTTATCAACCTCTGATGCTTATAAAATTACATCATTTTTGTGAAAAACCCGATTTAAATTACCAGTTTTCAACAATTGCCTTAATTGAGCCTAGATAGAGTGATTGACGATAAGCATTAAAAAAAGTTATGCCTTTATAAGCTGCTTAAATATTTTGTATTTTTTGCAAAATGCTTTATTAAGAATAACAAGATTTGAATTGCCTTTGATTTTTTGTTGAATCATTCAGACAAATCAAATTCGTGAATTGATTTAAAAGCTAAAATGCTATTTTAATTGAGACACAAATCAAAAATTTGAAAATGTGGTATTTATATATCACTAAACTATTGGTAAAAAGACTAGTTTTGGTTAAAAGGGTGTGGACTTAGCGCAGTTTTTCTGTGATACCCATTTCATTCAACCAGCGTGCCAAGAGGGCCAGAGATAGCATGACAATGTTAAAATCGTATTTCAGTATTCGGGGATTTAAACCACTTAGCTTAGCCCGAGGTCTACTGATTACCAGCATGGTTGCCACAACGGCACTTATAGCAGGCTGTGCAGACAAAGACAAAGCGCTTGATCTTAACGCTTATGTTGACACTATTGAGTCGCCAGACGTGCTTTATAACCAAGCCCTTGCCAATCTTGAAGCAGGTCGCCTTAATGAGGCCGCCAAGAAATTTGAAGCAATTGACCGCCAACACCCTTACACTGAATGGGCACGTAAGTCTCTTGTTATGGGCGCTTTTACGAATTATCGCCAATCCAAATATGATGAAGCGGTTAATATGGCGCGCCGTTATATCTCGCTATATCCAACCTCTCAAGAAGCAGCTTACGCCTATTATATTATCGGTCTTGCCTATTTCCGCCAAATTCCCGACGTAACTCGCGATCAAAAAGATACAAAACGCGCAGTTGCTGCTATGCAAGAACTGGTCGACCGTTATCCAAACTCTGAATATGTTACGGATGCCAAAGATAAGATTCGTTTCGGGCGCGAGCAGCTTGCCGGTAAGGAAATGCAAGTTGGTCGTTATTATCTAGAACGCCGCCAATATCTTGCAGCTATCAATCGCTTTAAAGCTGTTGTGCAAGAATATTCAAACACTAATCAGATTGAAGAAGCACTTTATCGCTTAGTTGAAGCTAATTTTGCTCTTGGTATTATTCCTGAAGCGCAAACAGCTGCGGCAGTATTGGCGCAAAATTACCCTGATAGTAAATGGT
This sequence comes from Bartonella sp. HY038, assembly GCF_014117425.1. Classification (NCBI taxonomy): domain Bacteria; kingdom Pseudomonadati; phylum Pseudomonadota; class Alphaproteobacteria; order Hyphomicrobiales; family Bartonellaceae; genus Bartonella; species Bartonella sp. HY038. Next base: position 691,737 of record NZ_CP059725.1, on the reverse strand, counting down.
ATGCTGATGCCTATAAGCTTTTGCAAAAGGCTGGCCATTCACCACAAGAAAATAGCGGCTCTTGGATTTCCCGCGCCTTTAAGGGCGGTTCTTCCAATAATGCCAACCAAGCGAACAGAACACAATAAACCATGCTCATTCAACTTTCGATCCGCGACATTGTTCTGATCGAAAAATTGGACATCAATTTTGATGTCGGTCTTTCTGTACTTACCGGCGAAACAGGCGCCGGTAAGTCTATTTTGCTTGATTCTCTTTCCCTTGCGCTTGGTGCAAGGGGCGATGCTTCGCTTGTGCGCCACGGCGCACAACAAGGCCAAGTAACTGCCGTTTTTGATGTACCGATTAATCATCCGGCACGTTTATTAATTCGCGAAAATGGTCTTGAAGATGACGGCGATATTATATTGCGGCGCGTACAGTCAAGCGATGGACGCTCACGCGTATTTATCAATGACCAAGTTGCAAGCGTTGGGCTCATACGTGATATTGGACGCCATTTAGTTGAAATTCATGGTCAACACGCCGACCGCGCTTTAATCGACATTAATGCCCATCGTGATTTGCTTGATGCCTTTGGTGGTCTTGGCGGTGAAGTTACTGCATTAAAACAACAATATCAAATTTGGCGCAGCCTTGAAAAAGGTCTTGCTCGCCACCGCGCCCATGTTGAGGCGGCGGCCAAAGAAGCTGATTATTTACGCGCATCAGTTGAAGAATTATCGCTGCTTGATCCGCAATTTGGCGAGGAAGAATCCTTGGCCGAGCGGCGTGGCACAATGATGAAATCCGAAAAAATTGCCAGCGATATTAACGAAGCAGGTGAAATATTATCTGGCCCAACATCAGCCATTCCAATATTAGCCAATCTTGTCCGCCGTCTGGAGCGCAAGATGAGCGAAGCACAAGACATTGTAGAGCCGATCATCCACCAAGTTGACCAAGCCCTTGATGCGCTTGGCCTTGCGCAAGATGCCGTAGAAAATGCCATGCGCATTATAGATTTTGATCCGCGCGAATTAGAAACCGTGGAAGAACGGCTGTTTGCACTGCGGGCTGCAGCACGTAAATATTCGGTTGCGGTAGAAAACCTACCCGAGCTGCGCGACAAGCTCGACGCAAATCTTGCCGATCTTGATGCTGGTGAAACCACCTTAACGCAGATGGAAGCTGAAACTTTGGCAGCGCGTGATGCATTTGATGTTTTAGCGCAAGAATTGTCGCAAAAGCGCAAAGCGGCTGCCCATCAACTTGAAGCTGCCGTGATGGCAGAATTGCCAGCCTTAAAATTAGAGCGTGCAAAGTTTATCATTGAATTTACCAGTAACTTGAATGAGCGGCAGGCTGAGGGTATCGATACGGTAGAATTTTATGTGCAGACAAATCCCGGTACCAAACCCGGCCCAATGATGAAAGTTGCTTCAGGCGGTGAATTATCTCGCTTTTTGCTAGCATTAAAAGTCGCACTCGCTGATCGCGGCTCTGCCCCTACTCTCGTTTTTGACGAAATAGATACTGGCGTTGGCGGTGCAGTGGCGGATGCCATTGGTCAAAGATTAAAACGCCTTGCGCAAAATGTGCAAGTTTTATCGGTCACCCATGCACCGCAAGTGGCAGCGCGTGCTGATGGACATTTCCTTATTGCCAAGGCTGAAACTGGCAACAGCAATCGCGTTAGTTCACGCATCCATTTGATGGATAAAAAAGAACGTCAAGAAGAAATTGCCCGTATGCTGGCTGGTGCTGAAGTAACCAGCGAGGCTCGTGCTGCGGCTAAAAAGCTATTAGCTAGCAAAGACTAATTTGCGTTTTTTTTAGCATCGCAATGGGCAAACATATATTTGACTGTTTGTATTCTTAAAGGAAATTTTATGCATATTATTCGTGAAAACGGCTATGACATAGCATTTCTTTCTACCTTTGACGATAGAAGACGTTATGAGACAACATGCAAAGGATATCTTTTTGATTTATATGTCATTATTGAAAAAAAATCATATAATATAATTTTTTATGACAAGATGCGTTTAGAACAAGATATAGACGCTGAAAATGAACAATATGGATATGGGTTTTTCTATTCCAAAAATATTGTTGTTGTAAAAGAAATAACCTATGATGAGATTGTAAAAGCAATAAATCATTTAATAAAAATTGATTTTTTCTCGACCTTAAAAGAAGATAAATTAGAGATCGATTTAGATGGTTGATATTTATCTATAAAAGCTCTTAATCGATTTATACCTTCATTCGTTTTAAAACTGAAAATTTTTGATAATCTCCAATATATAAGTGATGCATATCAACATCGATTACAACATTCCTACATTGACAACGAATACTATCATCAGGCATTGATGGTATCATGCCCTCACAAATAAGGCATTTATAAAACAGATCTTCTGCAATCGGTGCTTGGGACGTGTTTCGAACTACGATTTCAACAACTTCAAATCTGTATCGACTGGGCAATGTCTTTCATCCTTTAGATAGAAAAAAATTTATACAAGATCTACATTTGTGATGAAGCTTAAGTGGGGATATATTTCCCCACTCGTTGCAATTCTTATTTAAAATTAAAGCTATTTGGGTGGTTATCAAGACTACCCGTCAATGCTGCAAATAGAATTGTTTTGCCGTCAATCGACAATTCATCAGGAATATTGAGCCATTGTAGTTTTTGACTACCATCTTTGTCATCGTTTGACGAGAAAACACCTGCTAATTTTTTAGCTTCGATTGAATAAAGCAAGGCTATTTGCTCCGCATCACAATCATGGGGTTTGCATGCATTTAATACGAGATATTTTTTTCCTTCAATAATAACTTGTTTAGCCTGAGATTCCGTCCCGCCTTCACTTATCCATTTAGGTAAATTCTGACCTTTCATTAATTTTTGAAATTCTACTTTCGTGTCGGTGTTTTTTTCTAAACTACTGATCGTAATATCGCCTTGCGCATAGGCGTAAGTTGATAGGCTTGATAAAGATATTAATAATGCCACAAGTAATTTTTTCATACATAAAACTCCTATATTATCGATCCATTAAATATATAGGACATCAATTTAATCTATCGAGATTGAAAGAGGCAAATCACGCCTTGTTGTTTCATCTAAAAACTTGCAAAATACAACCATGTTTATAATTTAGGTTTTGGATCTTTATTTTATCGTAATAATATCATCTACTCACCTAGTGTTAAATATTTTTCAAATAATTTTATGCAATGCTTCATCAAGTCGGTTATGAAAATCAAGCGAAAAAAACGATAGGAAATGGAACATATGAGCGAGAACGAATTAAGACAGATTGCTGTTGAAAATTTAAGCGAAGAGCAAGCTGCAAAGGAATTGGCGGCTCTTGCTAGCGAAATGGTCCATAATGATCAACTCTATTATTTGGAAGATAATCCAGCCCTATCTGATGCTGATTACGATGCATTGCGGCAACGCAATCATGCGATTGAACAACGTTTCCCAACCTTAATTCGCGAAGATTCTCCGTCCTTAAAAGTGGGCGCCAAGGTTTCAGAAAAGTTTGAAAAGCTACGCCATAATGTTCCAATGCTGTCACTTGATAATGCTTTCAATGACGAAGATGTTAATGATTTTATCGACCGCATACATCGCTTTTTACGTCTTGATACGACAACGCCACTTGGCATTAGTGCTGAACCTAAGATTGACGGATTATCATTATCGCTGCGCTATGAACAAGGCAAACTAGTAAGTGCCGCAACGCGCGGCGATGGTACAATTGGTGAAAATGTTACTGCTAACGCTCTTACATTAAAAGATATTCCTCGCCAACTTAAAGGTAACTATCCTGATATTATTGAAGTACGCGGCGAATGCTATATGGCACGTGATGATTTTCAAAAACTAAATCAACGTCAAGAAGAAGCAGGCAAACAGCGCCTTGCCAATCCGCGTAATGCCGCGGCTGGCGCACTTCGCCAACTAGATCCTTCAATCACCGCACAGCGGCCATTGCGATTTTTTGCCTATGCTTGGGGTGAAGTTAGCGAAATGCCGGCAACAACTCAAATGGGAATGATGGATTGCTTTGCTGAATATGGTTTTGTCGTCAACCCCCTCACCAAGCTGTTTACCAGCGCCAAGGATGTTATTAATCATTATCATATGATTGAGGAACAAAGAGCAAACCTTGATTATGATATTGATGGCGTGGTCTATAAGGTCAATGAATTGAGCTTGCAAAGCCGCCTTGGTTTTGTATCTCGCTCACCGCGTTGGGCTATTGCCCACAAATTTCCAGCCGAGCGTGCCTTTACGCTGTTAAAGGGAATTGATATTCAAGTCGGCAGAACTGGTGCTTTAACACCAGTTGCGCGCCTTGAGCCAATTACCGTTGGCGGTGTCGTGGTGACTAATGCCACCCTTCATAATGAAGATTATATTGCTGGAATTGATTCCAATGGTGGCAAATTGCGTGATGGCCGCGATATTCGTATTGGTGACACAGTTATCATACAACGTGCTGGAGATGTTATTCCGCAAATTGTTGATGTGGTTTTAGAAAAACGCCCCAGTGATGCGGTGCCTTATCAATTTCCTACCACCTGCCCTGTATGTGGCAGCCACGCAGTGCGCGAAGAAGGAGAAGCGGTGCGCCGTTGCACCGGCGGCCTTATCTGCCCTGCTCAGGTGGTTGAACGCATTCGCCATTTTGTCTCACGCAACGCTTTTGATATTGAGGGTTTGGGCGAAAAACAGGTTGAATTTTTCTTTCATGCTGAAGATCCATCATTGAGCATTAAAACTCCCGCCGATATTTTTACCTTAAAAAAACGGCAGGAAAATTCGCTTACCAAGCTTGAAAATATTGAAGGGTTTGGCAGTCGTTCTGCAGCAAAGCTTTATGGTGCCATTGATGCAAGACGTGAAATTGCACTAAGCCGCTTTTTGTTTGGCCTTGGCATGCGCCATATTGGGGAGGTTAACGCCAAACGCTTAGCACGGGCTTATATTTCCTATGCTGCTTTTGAAAAAGCTGCTAAGGACGCCAAAATGCCAGAAAGCAAAGCCGACAAAGGCAATGATACGTGGCAAGAACTTATTAATATTGAAGGCATAGGCCAAATTGTTGCCGAGGCTGTGGTTGATTTTTATAGTGAGCCCCATAATCTTGAAGCCGTCCATGCGCTTTTGGCTGAAGTTACCCCTTTAGACGAAGAAGTGGTGGTCGCAAGTCATTCGCCCGTTGCTGGCAAGACCATTGTTTTCACTGGCTCGCTTGAACGCATGTCACGTGATGAAGCAAAAGCCATGGCAGAGCGATTTGGTGCAAAAACGGCAGGTTCAGTATCTAAAAAAACCGATCTTGTCGTAGCGGGTCCCAAAGCTGGCTCTAAGCTTGATAAAGCACGTGAACTTGGTATTGAGGTTATTGATGAGGATGCATGGTTCGATCTAGTTGGCGCTTAACAGCTAGATAGCTCTGCCAATATTTATCTATAACCTTATTAAAAACAACATATTAAGGCACATATCTTATTGGATAGATATGTGCTTTTAGCATTTTATATAGGGCTTTACAGAATATTTTCATCTAGGGTCAGTGAAACATCACGATTTATTTTTTCAACACCCATAGTATTGCTGTTGCAAGATTTTAAATGCACAGTATTACTAGAATTATAAGCATAGATTTTGCATACTTAGCATAAAGCTATAAATAATTAAAAAAGGGAAGGCAATAAATGTCCAATGAAAGCGAAAGCCAAAAGCCTAATTATTGGCCAGGTATTTTGATTGCCATTTTAGCGACCCTTATTTTTGCTTTTCAAGATGCCATAACCAAAACTCTTGTAAGTAACTATCCAATTACCTTTATTGTCATGGTACGCTATTGGGTATTTTTGGCGGTTGGCATGCTGATGGCGAAACAATCAAAAGGCGGTTTTCGCAAAAATAGTAAAAGCGGTCACATTTACTTACAAATTTTACGTGGTGTGTTGCTATTGGTCGAGCTTATACTGATTGGCTTAGCCTTTCGTCATATGGGGCTTGCTGAAACCACGGCGCTTTTTCAAGCCTATCCGCTATTTGGCACCATTCTTGCCATTTTAATCTTGAAAGAAGCGGTCGGTTGGCGGCGTATCACTGCCTTGATTATCGGCTTTTTAGGCATTTTAATCATGGTTCGCCCCGGTTCGGGTGTGTTTTCCGTTGGCGCTATTTTTGCCTTAAGCGGCTCTTTTTGTTTTGCCCTTTATGCAACCATAACCCGTTTGGTTGGTGATCGCGATAGCGCTATTACCTCATTTTTCTATATTGGCCTTGTTGGAGCTATTATCACGACTGGCTGCATTTATTATTTCTGGGTGGATATGGATCGTCACCATGTTTGGCTGTTGGTTCTCCTATGTCTTATGTCGGTAAGCGGCCACTTTGCAATGATTAAAGCGCTCACCATGGCTCCAGTTAGTATTATTCAGCCTTTCAATTATTTACAGCTTGTTTGGTCGATTTTTGTTGGTCTCATCATATTTAATGATTTTCCAGACTTTTGGACATTGGTGGGCGCAACAATTGTTGTTGGCAGTGGATTATTTGTGTTTTACCGCGAACAAGTACGAAAACCAAAAATTAAATTGGAAGACGCGCAGTAAATTCTTCAGTTTGGTGCATTATTCGCTAAGTAAAGGTCGATTTATTTTTTGCAGAAAATGCTATAGCGTTTTGGACCCTAGCATGCTATTGCACTGCAAAGTCAGTCGGCCGGGCAGCCGCGCTAGTCCAATACCGAAAGGTGGCTAGTGAGGAAAGTCCGGGCTCCAGCGAGACACGGTGCCGGGTAACGCCCGGCGAGGGTGACCTTAGGGAAAGTGCCACAGAAAGCAAACCGCCTATATTTTATAGGTAAGGGTGAAAGGGTGAGGTAAGAGCTCACCGCATTATCAGTAATGATAATGGCAGGGTAAACCCCACCGGGAGCAAGACCGAATAGGGATGATGCGTGGTTTAACCACAGGCCTGTCTCCAGCCAATCATCCGGGTGGGTTGCATGAGGCGCATGGCGACATTGCGTCCAAGATGAATGGCTGCCACGTAAAGCGTTAAGCTTTGCCATACAAAACCCGGCTTACAGGCCGACTGACTTTTATTTTTCAAACTTCTGTGCTTAACTGCTTTTTAATAAAACCGAAGTGGCTTAACAAAGCCGCAAGCTACACTCCATAATTACTATTTTTTCTTATAAATATTTACACATTAACTTAAAAGGTGTTCAATGAAATCTTTTATGAATGATCGTCAAACATTGGTAAGTGATGCAATAGATGGCTTACTCCTTTCATCCGCAGGCACAAATCTAACGCGGCTTGATGCTTTTCCGGAAATAAAGGTTGTAATCCGTGCCGATTGGCAAAAGGACAAAGTTGCGGTGATTTCTGGCGGCGGCTCAGGCCATGAACCTGCCCATGCTGGTTTTGTTGGCAAAGCTATGCTAACAGCTGCCATATGTGGCGAAATTTTTGCTTCCCCGAGCGTTGATGCTGTTCTAGCCGCAATTACCAGTGTTTGCGGACAAGCTGGTTGTTTGCTTATTGTTAAAAACTACACGGGAGATCGCCTCAATTTTGGTCTAGCGCGTGAGCAAGCGATTAGTCTTGGCTATAAGGTTGAAATGGTGATTGTTGCTGATGACATAGCCCTACCCGACCATAAGCAACCGCGTGGCATTGCTGGCACGCTTTTTGTGCATAAATTAGCAGGAGCACTAGCCGAACAAGGTGCAAGTCTTGAAAAAGTTTATGAAATGGCAATAAAAGCTGCCCAAGCTACCCATTCCCTTGGTCTATCCCTTAATCATTGCAATATACCAGGCGCCAAGCAAGCGGAACAATCTCTGAATGATAATCAAGCTGAATTAGGGCTTGGTATTCATGGCGAACCTGGAGCTGCTATCATTCCCATGCAGTCCGCCGATGATCTTGTTGCCCTTACTGCAGTTAAACTTTGCGAAAAATTATCAAGTACAGATAAAATCGCCATCATACTCAACTCCCTTGGCGGCGTATCACCGTTAGAATTATCTATTTTGGTGAATTCGCTTGCCAAGACGCCACTTTATAGCCATGCGAAATATATTATAGGACCTGCACCTTTAATGACATCGCTTGATATGCGTGGTTTTTCAATAAGTATTTTAATATTGGATGATGATAAAGAAGCGGCTTTAACCCAAGCTGTGAGTGTTAGAGATTGGCCGATCGTGCGCGATACAAGCATTAAACACCCATTAATTTCCTTGCCTCAACCAACGCTACAAGAAACACAGGCCATTACCCGCGATGAAAACGTTGCTATAATACTTGCAACCATTATTAACACAATTATTAAAAATGCCGATGAGATTGATGAAATTGATGCCAAAATTGGTGATGGTGATACAGGCTCAACCTTAAGCACTGCAGCAAAAAGCATTAAAGATATGAAAGATCAGCTTGCAACTGGAAATCCAACCCGATTTTTAAAGCAAATCGGTGAGCGTTTAATGCGCAGTGCTGGCGGCTCTAGCGGTGTCTTGCTGGCCATTTTATTTACCAGTGCCGCCCATAATTATAATGAACAGCAAGGTTGGGCAGAAGCACTTAACATCGGCTTACAAAAAATGATGGAATATGGCGGTGCCAAGTCCGGTGATCGCACCATGATTGATGCTTTACAACCGGCATTTAATGTGCTTATCGCGGGTGGCAACTTACAAGAAGCTGCAAAAGCCGCGCGTGAGGGCGCAGATGAAACAGGAAAAATGTTAACGGCTCATGCTGGTCGTGCTAGCTATGTTTCAGCTAATCAATTAGAAAATGTAAAGGATCCCGGCGCTGAAATGGCGGCTCGCATTTTTGAAGCGCTTGCTACAGCGAAACAATAAATTTACATTTTTTATAAACTTTGTTACACATTACAAAATATACGCGTATCCGATGTCATAGCCATTGGATACGCGTTAATTACCTAGCTTATTTTACCCGTTTGATGGCATCAGCTAATTTACTGATAATCTCATCAATTTCGCTTTTCTCTACAATTAAAGGGGGCGAAAGTGCAATAATATCACCGGTTTGGCGCACCAATGCACCATGATTAAAGCAATCGACAAAAACATCATAACCACGCTGAGATGGGGCGCCATCACGGCTAGCAAGTTCAATACCGGCCACAAGCCCAATTGTTCGAATATCAATAACATGGGGCAAGTCTTGCAGCGAGAAAACACTATCTTGCCAATATTGTGCAAGACCTGCAGTACGAGCAAATAGATCGTCTTTGGCATATATGTCTAATGTGGCAAGCCCTGCCGCACAAGCAAGTGGGTGACCAGAATAGGTATAGCCGTGGAAAAGCTCAATTTGGCTTTCCGGACCGTTCATCATGCCATCATATAATTTTTGCTGCACAAATACAGCCCCCATTGGAACAACACCATTGGTTAGCCCCTTGGCGCAAGTCACCATATCTGGTACAACGCCGAAATAATCTACGGCAAAAGGTGTACCCAAACGCCCAAAACCAGTAATAACCTCATCAAAAATCAGCAATATGCCATGTTTTTGCGTTATTTCACGTAGGCGCTCTAAATAGCCTTTAGGAGGCAAAATTACACCTGCAGAACCGGACATTGGCTCAACAATAACTGCCGCAATAGTTTCGGCACCATTAAGCTCGATAATGCGTACCAAATCTTCCGCCAGTTCCACCCCATGCTTTGGAAGCCCCCGCGAAAATGCATTTTTTTCAATATTCAAAGTATGGCGCATATGGCTTGCAGGAATTTTGGGGAAAACACGTCGATTATTAACTAGGCCACCAACGGAAATGCCGCCAAAGCCCACACCATGATAACCTTTTTCCCGACCAATAACATGGGTGCGAGTACCCTGCCCGATAGAGCGTTGATAGGCAATAGCAATTTTTAAAGCTGTATCAACTGATTCAGATCCTGAATTAGTAAAAAATACATGGTTTAAACCCGATTCTTTGCCGCCAGGGGCCATGTCTATTAAGCGATTAGCAAATTCATGTACAATAGGATGCGATATCTGAAAACCAGGGGCATAATCAAGAGTTAATAATTGTTGCTCAACCGCACTTGCTATTTCAGCCCGACCATGGCCTGCATTGACACACCACAGACCTGCTGTACCATCAATAATCTTATTGCCATTAATATCATTATAATACATGCCTTTGGCGGATGCCAATATTCTAGGATTTGCCTTAAATTGGCGATTTGCCGTGAACGGCATCCAATAGCTTTCCAATGATATAGAATTAGATTTTGCAGTCATAGTTTACTCCTCCGGCTTTCAATATTCAAAACTCCCGATGATGATAGAAAACCACGTTTTTAAATTTAAACAAGTCCTTTTTTAATTTTGCATGCTTACTTGTTAGAGCCCAATACCACGAAATAAGCAGTTATTCACAACAATAATTAAGTATCATTTCTATGCACTTAGAGTTTAGTTGATCGCATTGTTTTTACTCTAAATATTTTTGTGTTAAATGGCTAAATATTTTTTTAAAACATCGTATAAAAATTTTTTAATTCACTTGCAATTATATCGTATTGAGCCTAAACAAGCAAAAATTATAAAAATCAACTATTAAATAAATATCGTCAAAAAAACTATTTAATTTAAATAATAGAAAAAATGTTAATTTATAATTTTATTAATTAACATTTTATTTTAGACTTTAAACAATTTCTAAAAAACAAATTTTTTATTGTAAATTATATTTTTTATAATATATTCAAAACTAATGTTTTAATTGCGTAAAAAAGCAATGATTTGAATATGTCGATTAGGCAAACCGTTTGAATACGACGTATCGTGACATAATACGTTTACTGTTTTTTGCATCATATCATGTCGTATAGGAAAAACTTATCATGAGTTCTTTGAATAATTATTGTTGCCTTAAAGGCTCAATTTCACGTTTTTCTATTATAATTGCGCTTAGTACAACTGGGCTAAGCTGCATGGGTATACCAAATGCTGTTGCCGAAGATATTATATATACAGGAACAAGCGCATCAACCAGCTTTAAAAAAGACCCAACTGCTATCTCAGATAATAGTGAAAAATATAAAAGTCTTTTTTCACAAAGTAGTTATACTGGAAATATGATTAGGATAGGCGATGTTGATGCTGCAGTTCAAGCAAATTGGAATACACAACCTAACCTAGGCGACATCATTGCTCCTTATATTATTTATGGTGGTGTAAATATAGGAGATGCTGGGACACCCCTTACAACGGGCACTCAAAATGGCATCGCCGGTAATCGTATCGAAAACAATAAAGTTTTGATGCATCACATCGCATACGATTGGAGTGGGGTAACGAATAATGCAGTGGAAGGTGCAAATGGAGAACATTTCGGCGACGGCGGCGGTTCAGGAGGCTTTGGTGGTGGAAGTATTTATGGTGGTTTAAGTATAGGCGGTGCAGGCGCTTCTGAGGGTACTGGTGGTTTTGGTGGTGAAGTAACTAATAATTCAGTTTCACTAAAAGATGTAACCCTTACAGGAGCCAATGGTGGCGGTGGCGGATCATCGATGGGCGGCGGCGGCGGTATGGGCGGCATTGGTGGCGCAAGTATTTTGGGTGGCCTAAGTATTGGTGGTACAGGCGGCTTTAAGCGTGCAGGAGGCTCTGGTGGTCTCGTAAGCTATAACACCGTTACCTTGACAGATGTAGCTCTTATAGGAGCAAATGGCGGTTCGGGTGGCTTTGCAAGTAATAGCGCCGGGGGCTTTGGCGGCTTTGGCGGCGGTAGCGTTTATGGTGGTTTAAGTATGGGCGGGAATAGTGGCGATCAAAGCAACGCCGGATCTGGCGGCCAGGTAAATAATAATATGGTGATATTAACCAACACAGCCCTTAAGGGTGGTAATGGTAGCACTGGTGGTTTTGGTAGTATTTATGGTACTGGAGGTTTGGGAGGTGGCAGTGTTTATGGTGGGTTAAGTATCGGCAACAATGCTCATGATATAATTGGTGGTTTAGGTGGGGATGTAAACAATAACACAGTTATATTAACAGATGTAGCGCTTCAGGGTGGTAGCGGTGGCATAGGAAGCTACGCAAGCACTGGCGGAATTGGAGGTGGAGGCGTTTATGGTGGCTTAAGTATGGGGGGCATAGGAGGCGCTTACATGGGCACCGGAGGTTCTGGAGGAACGGTAAGCGATAACAAAGTTTCACTAACAAATGTTACTATCATCGGCGGCGACGGAGGTTCTTCAGACATCAGCGGCTCAGAAGGCATGGAGGGAGGAAGTATCTTTGGTGGCTTAAGCATCGGTGGCGGCGCTATTAGCAATGGTAGCACAAAAGGTTCTGGCGGTGCAGTTATCAATAATGAAGTATCGATTTCAGGGGCATCGGCCATCTGGGGCGACATTTTTGGCGGTTATAGTACTGGCAATGTAGCTATAAATAATATAGTAACATTGAAAGGAAAGCAAATTGTTATAGGTCACAATATTTCTGATGTCATGCAATATGGCGCGATTTGGGGCGGTAAAAGTATAGATGACACTGGGCTTAGTTTTAATGATTCAAATGCCAACTCTCAAGATATTTTTAATAAAGTAATTTCCGGCAATACACTAAATTTGATAGGTTATAGCGGTACAGTATCTGGAATTTATAATTTTGAAAATTATAATTGGACTTTGCCAAGCGATGTAACAAATGAAGATAGACTTATAACAATTTCTAGTAATGGCCAAGCTGTTGATTTGACAAACACCAAACATACAATTGCAAATATGCAGATGAGTAATAATCGTCTTTATAATGGTGATAAAATTATTTTTATTACAAAGACCCAAGGTACTTGGACTGCATTGAATAATTATGTCATTCAACAAGGCCAATTTATTATCTATCAAGCAAGTTTAGAACAACAGTTAATTGATGATAATAAAGCACTTGTTTTAACTATTAACAATAAAGCAGATATAACACCTCAACCAGCAGAGCCTACTCCAGAGAATCCTAAACAACCAACAGAGCCTATTCCGGAGAATCCTAATCAACCAGCAGAGCCTACTCCAGAGAATCCTAAGCCGTCTAATCCTAACAATAATCAATCTGCAGCTCAAATAAATCCCCAATCAAAATCATATTCGGAAGGTCGAGCAGCAATGTTAGGATTTCTCAATCAAGGGAGTGATCTTATTTCAACAGCTGGAATTGATAAAATACGTATTATGGTGCGCGCAAATGATGATAATATAAATCGTCCAGCTTTTATACCTTTTATGATCGCCAATGGTTCATCACAAATATATAATACAGGTAGCCATGTTGATATTAAAGGTTTTAATATGGCAGTTGGCGTTGCTACTGGCTTTGATTTTAACGCCGGCCACAAAGCCACCATTGGCCTATTTTTTGAATATGGTCATGGCACTTATGACACCTATAACAACTTTACCAATTTTTCTTCCGTTCATGGTGATGGGAATGGCAATTATAAAGGTGCCGGCATTTTTGGTCGCATTGACTTAAAGGGAACTGGTCTTGGCCGCGTTGTCAATTTTACACCTGATCAAGCCGATGGTATTTATCTAGAAGCTTCAATACGCGCTGGACAAATAAATAATAGTTTTAATGTCGGCAACACTTTAAGTGCTCTTAAAGAATCATCAATTAGCTATCACGGTTCTTATGATAGCAAAGGTAAATATGTTGGAGGTCATGGCGCTATTGGTTATGTTTTTAATTTTGATGAAAAGCAGGCGCTTGATGTTTATGGGCGCTATTTATGGACGCGCATGGATAGCGATACGGTTTCAATTGGCTCTGAAAAGTTACACTTTGATAGCGCGACCAGCTCTCGCATACAGCTAGGTAGCCGATACAGCTATACCTATAGCGAACAATTTAAACCCTATATTGGTGCGGCCTATGAACATGAATTTAATGGCACAATTGCAGCAACTGCTTATGAATTTAAACTTGATAAGCCATCATTAAAGGGAGGTTCAGGTATATTTGAAGCTGGTTTCAATCTCCAGCCGATAGCCAATAATGAGGCTTTTAACATTAATGTTAACGGCCAAGCTTTTGTTGGTCAACGTCATGGTGGTGGTGGCGGTATCAAAATAAAATATCAGTTTTAACCATCAAAAAAATAGGGCATATTTGAAATAGAATTATATTTCTAATATGCCCTAATTATTGAATAAGTTAAAGAATGAAATGCTGCATCAACTTGCTTTGACTTTTAGTCTTGCCACATTTTTCAACGCAAAATCATAAAAATTATCAGGAATAATAAATAGCAATACGATTGCCATTTATCTCTCGCACATTAATATCCATATCATAAATTGCTTTTAAACAATCGGTTTCAATGATTTCGCTTGGCGATCCTTTCGCAATAAGTTTGCCATCACGCATAGCGACAATGGTATCTGAATAGCAAGATGCAAAATTAATATCATGAACAACAATAACAATAGTTTTGCCAAGCTCATCAGCAGCGCGGCGCAATTGCTTCATCATCGAAACAGAATGGTTCATATCAAGATTGTTAAGTGGCTCGTCTAGCAGGACGTAATCAGTATCTTGACAAATAACCATGGCAACAAATGCGCGTTGACGCTGGCCGCCCGATAATTGATCAAGAAAGCGATTTTGCAAATCTTCAAGGCCAAGATAACGGATTGCGGAATCGACAAATTGCCTATCTTCCAACGTTGGCCGCCCCTTACTATAAGGGTAGCGACCAAAAGTAACCAATTCACGCACGGTTAAACGTGATGTTAAGACATTTTCTTGTCGCAAAATTGAAAGCCGTTTAGCAAGCTCATCACTCGGGGTTTTTAAAATATCAAGACCCCCAACCGAAATTTCGCCTTTATCCATCGGTGTTAAACGGCTTGCCATCGTTAGCAATGTTGACTTACCTGCGCCGTTAGGCCCAATAATCGAGGTAATGCCTTGCGCTGGTATTGTAAGATGGACATCATCAACTACCAAGCGGTCATTATAGGCTTTCGACACACCTTTAATTTCAATCATCGCAAGGATCCCCTCAAAAGCAGGCAGATAAAGACAATACCACCAATAAATTCTATAATTACCGCAAGCGGCACGCCAAGGTTAAAGACATGTGTCATAATGAATTGACCGCCAACTAAGCTTATTATGGCCAAAAGCGCAGCAATTGGTAAAATAATAATATGTCGATAGCTGCCTGCAAGCTGGTAGGCAAGACTTGCGACCAATAATCCGAAAAAGAGAACTGGCCCAACCAGTGCTGTTGAGACAGAAACAAGAATAGTTACTAGCATTAAAATGAACGTGACATTTTTCTTATAATCAACACCAAGGTTAATTGAGATTTCACGCCCCAATGCCAAAGTATCAAGGCAATTACGCTTGGCAAAAACAAAAATACTCACAACCAGAATAATGCAAAAGGCTGGTAAAAGCGCATCGGAGTTAACGCTATTGAAATTGGCAAAGAAACGCTCTTGTAACCCTACAAATGAATCTGGATCAATTTTTCTTTGCAAGAGAACATTTAAGCTGCGGAAAAATGTGCCAAGTACAATACCTACTAATAAAACAAGATGCAGGCTTTTATTCTCACCAGCAAATAGCCACCTGAATAATGTCGTAGCAAAAACAACCAAAATAAGTGTTTGGATAATAAAGCCAGTAACACTGCTTACCAACGCAAGCCCTGAGACACCAACCGAATAAACAACCACTGTTTGCGCCAAAAGGTATAATTGGTCAAAGCCCATGATAGACGGTGTCAAAATACGATTATTGGTAACTGTTTGAAAAAGCACTGTTGAAATAGCAATCGCATAGCCAACAATGACAAGTGAAATGAGCGATTTACCACGTAGTGTTAATGCAAAGGACATATTGCCAAGCAAGTTCCACGACATAAAAAATATGCTAAAAACGACAGCAATTACGACTAATAGTGCAATAATATAAGCAGGTCTATTGATAGATTTAAGCAAAACGGTTTCCCCTTCTTAATAGGAGGAAAAGGAAAATACCGCTACCAACCACACCCAAAATGGTACTGATTGGAATTTCAAAAGGATAATTGATTAAGCGGCTCATTATATCACAAGATAACACCGCTGATGCGCCCAAAAGTGCAACCCAAGGCACGGCGCGCCGCATATTATCACCAATGAATAGCGCAACAATATTGGGTACAATAAGGCCCAAAAATGGAATTTGCCCAACAGTTACCACAACCAGTGCTGTGGTCATTGCAACAATTATAAGCCCCATCATAACAATACGCCGATAGTTAACCCCAAGATTAGTGGTAAAATCTTCACCAAGGCCTGCAACAGTAAAACGGTCTGCGGCAATATAGGCAAGCAATACAAGTGGCGCCGCAATCCACAAAAGTTCATACTGTCCTTGCATCACACTTGAAAAATCGCCGGACATCCATGCTTGCAGAGATTGGATCTTATCGTGTTTATAGGCAAAAAATGTACTAATCGACCCGATAACCCCGCCAAGCATAATACCAACCAATGGCACCAATAAAGCTGACCGCAATGGTATACGGCGTAAAATTGCCATAAAGATTAATGTGCCAATGAGCGCAAATAAAGCTGCGACAGCAGCTTTTAAGATAACAGGCAAATCAGGTGCTAATAATAAAACGGTTAAAATTCCTAAGGATGCAGAATCTACCGTACCAGCAGTAGACGGCTCAACAAAACGATTACGAGCCAAAAGCTGCATGATTGTGCCAGAAATAGTCATGGCAACGCCAACAAGAATAAGCGCAGCAGTTCGTGGAATACGTGTTGCCCAAAAAACATTCCAAGCATAAGGGTCAAGCGCCCAAAGCCTTGATGGCGTAACATCGCTAACACCAACAAATATACTGCAAAGGGCGAGAATGCAGACAATTAATAATCCGCCAATTAGCTTTCCCAAGAAATTATTCCCAGCATGTTGTTATATAATAAGCAGGTTTTGCCCCAACTGCTTATTCCCAAATGATTAAGTGAAATCTAGTTTGAATGATTAGTCATATAAAACAAGTATATTTTAATCAACTTTTTAAAATTGCCTTTTTTGGTTTTATTCGTCTTTTTAACAGGGATTTTATGGCACCGTGTGATAAACACAAAAAAGGAATTCGCGTGCTAACCAATTATTTAAAAGAAAAGCGGGCCTTTATGGTGCCCGCTTTAAAAAACTCAAAATTGAATATTGTAATAAAGTCTATCAACAAAAACGATAAATGATAGATTCTGCCAATAACAATTTATTTTGCATCAGCAGCTTTAAAGGCTTTCATCAATTGGTCTGCTGTTTCGTGAAGACCACTTAAACCACCGCCAACGAGGTACCAGTTTTGTGGATCAAGATAAACAATATGCTTTTTTTGTGCAACTTTTGATTCATTAACAACTGGATTATCAAGCATTTGAGCGGCAGACTGACCTTCACGACCAATAGCAGCATCACGGTCAATAACGAAAAGCCAATCAGGATTTTTTTCCAAAATATATTCAGATGAAATTGGCTGGCCATGGCGACCAACGGGTAGATCTGCAACAGCTGGAGAAACGCCAAAGCCTGAATAAAGTAGACCAAAGCGTGAGCCTGGGCCAAATGCACTCATTTTACCGCCAGTTGTTAAAATAAGCAGACCATTGCCCTTGCCATCTGCTTCTTTTTTCACTTCAGCAAGAGTTGCGGCAAGCTTTTCGATTTCGGCCTTAGCTTCCGCTTCCTTGCCAAAAATCTTACCTAAAATTTCAACATTACGATCAACATCGCCAAGATAATTATCTGTTGATACAGTTGTATCAATAGTTGGCGCAATAGCTGCTAATTCTTTAAGCTTTGGCTGTGAACGACCGCCAGCAATAATAAGGTCGGGTTTAAGCGAAGCGATAAGCTCATAATTTGGCTCGAAAAGTGTACCAACTTTGGTAATTTTTTCATCGCTAAAGGCTTCAAGATATTTAGGCAAACCAATTTCTGGTAGAGCAATGACCGTATCACCTGCACCAAGGCGCTGAAGATTATCAAGGCTTGCAAGATCAAAGACCACAACTTTTTTAGGTTGAAGCGGCACTTCGCTTTCACCTGATGCATGGGTAATCTTAATATTTTCTGCAAATGATGGTGTGCTAAAGCCTGCCATTGCCAACATAGTGCTAAAAACAGCACCAATAAGGAATTTACGTTTCGTTACCATTTAATCATCCTTGCTTTCATTGTTAGAAAACTACATTTATAATTAGGCATCACCTAATCACCTAAAGCAAACTTAGTTTCTTTATAAAATCCTAATTGCTCTAAATCTCTCATAAACCAATCTTCAATTCCTTGAACTGACTTAGATCCCCCAAATTTTAGCCTATGAAACTATACACTGAAATTCACCTTTATATTTATTTCAAAAGCCTTATGCAATTTTGCTGAAGCCTTTTACCCAGTTTAAAATCGACCTTTAATCATTATTGAGCTTGATTTTGGCAAATTTCAAACAATCATGAACCGATGGCTCAACCATGGTGCCATGACTATCATTTTCATAAAGCTGATAATTTTCTTCTATAAATGGATATTGTTTCAATAAATCAAACACATATTTGCCATTGGGACCACCACGAGTTTCTGCAAGTTTTTTGGCTTCCTCGGGCGATAGTTGCGCTCGTTGCGCACGCTTACCCGAAGCAGAAATAAGCAGATAAGTTTTTTGATTATTATTCGTATCAGCAAATAATGGTTCCGCTTTAAAACGTTCTAATATGCCATGCTTACTCCACCAAATGGACGGATCTGCGGCGCAATAAATATTATAACGCTGGCGACCATCTAGCATTTCATGTAAAACAAATAATCCACCCAAGGAATGGCCATATAGAATTTGTTGATTATCATTTATATTATATTGCTTTTTTATTAATGGACGTAAGTCATCCATAATAAAACGGCTAAATGCAGCGCGCCCACCTGTATTGGGTGGAGTTTTTCCCTCCCTATGTGGGAAATTTTCAGGCTTTGCCTTTTCGGTGAGGTCATAATAGCGCCGCGTTACGATTTCGTCTCTATTGTCTAAAGGGTAACCAATAGCAACAATAATCGCATCTGGTTTATTTTTAACCGCATAATCAAACGTCATATTTCCATCAAGCAACCAAACGACTGGCCAACCATCTTGCGGCGCTGACTGTTTGGGAGTAGCGACAAAGATGCGATAACTTTCCAGATCAGCTTTTTCCGTATCTATCGAACGCGATGCATTATTGGTTGGCGTAATTTTTATATCAAAATGACGAATATCCATATTCAATGCTTCGCTGTGAATGGCTGTTACTTTTTCACTTTGCGCAAAACATGGTTGCATGACCAAGATCGTCAGCATGCATGAGCCAAACAGTGTTAAAATTCTACGCAATTGAGTTTAACCTATATTTTTAATATTTACGGACAAAGGGTTCATTATTTTTCAATTTACGGGTAAATTAGCAAAGCATTGCAGTATATTTACCAACTTACCCGCTATTTAATTTAAAAGTTGGACGTCATTGACACCCAAAGGCGCCGGCCTTCAACCACATTATTAAATTCGTCAACACTGACGCGTTTATCAAAAAGATTATAAACTGCTGCATTTAATGAAACATAGTCACTAAACTTATAGCTGCCACCAATATCAAAGGTGAAATAATCCTTATATTCACGGGCAACCACTTGGCCATTACGAACAACAGCCGTTCCAGCTGCACCAATACGTAAACCAGCATTGGTTTCCTTACCGTGATAATTACCGCCAGCCCAAGCATCTAACCCGTCAACCGGTGTATGCCAATCGGCACGTATACTACCCATGTGTTCTGGTGTACGAGCAAGTGGTAAGCCCTTATAATCACCAGTTTTTTGCTCTGAATGGGTGTAGGTATAATTTCCACGCAAAGAAACAGCTTCAATTGGCGACCAAGTTCCGGTTAATTCCACACCTTGCATAACCGCATCGTCAATATTGATAAATTCCCACAAGACATAATTTGGGTCTACCGACCATTCAGCAAGATTACCATTTGCATCAACAACCTGTTGGTTGCTTATCTTATCCTTAAAATCTGTATAGAAATAAGTTGCACCAAGCTGTAAGTTTTCAAGATTGTCATATAGGGCCGCAAATTCATAAGATGTGCTCTTTTCTGGTTGCAAACCGCTTGAACCGATAATAACACCGCAACGACCACGGCCACTTGGGGGATTTTGCCCATAAAAACAATTGCCGCCACCTGTCGTATAAGCATAACCAGGGGCAATTTGACGTATTTCAGGAGCACGGAAACCAGTTGAGATACCACCCTTTAAAGTAATATTATCAGTTGCATGCCAAACTGCATAACCACGTGGACTCCAATGGGTGCCATAAATTTCATGGTGATCCATACGCAAACCACCGGTTATTGAAAATGAATTGCTAATCCACCATTCATCTTCACCAAACAATGCCCATTGCGTCACATCAAATTTTTCATCTTGCGCAGTGCGTAAGCCTGGGTTTTGATCGGTTAAATCATTGCGAATGAACTGAGCGCCGGTAACAAGTGTATGGTTACCCGCTAGGCTGAACGGTGTGGTGAATTTGCCATCAATAATAGTATTGCGAATAGTTGGCGCACGCAAATTAGCAACGAAATCTTGCGTATTATTATTCCAAGTATAGCTTTCACGCTTAGCCGTTTCTTGAAGCACTGAAAACTCTGCAGTTGTCCAACCAAGGCGCCCAGTGTAACCAAAAGATAAATGGTCACGCGTATTTAGATTGTAGGTATCAACAGCGGCGCGATTATTATTGACCGAGCGTTCAATATTATTGCCAACTGTGCTAAAGCGCTTCAGCTTTGTTGTACCAGCTTCAAAGGTTAAGTCGTGATCCTTATTGGGAGTAACCGTGACGCGGCCCGTAATATCAATTTCTTTTTTCTTTGGTGTACCAGAGACAATTGCGTCTTCCTCGCGGCCCATGCCACGCCCCCATAATTGCAAGCCTATTACATCAGGTTGCAAGGGACCAGCAGCATAATAGCTTACCTGCGCACTATTACCATATTCGCTATGCTGGTTAGCCGTACCATCAACCGTTATTGTTCCGGTCCATTTTTCTGGAACTTTACGGGTTATAATATTGATAACGCCGCCCATAGCATCTGAGCCGTAAAGCGAGGACATAGGCCCGCGCACGACTTCGATCCGCTCAATAGCGCCAGCTGGTGGAACAAAGCTTTGCTCAAAACCAGAATTACCATTAGTGCGAGCATCACGAGTGCTTTGTCTTTTACCATCAACTAAAATGAGTGTATAGGCACCTGGAAGACCACGGATAAAGATATCCTGCTCAGCAGCCGACCCAGTGACGGCAACGCCTTGAACATTACGCAACGCATCACCTAGATCGCGGAATGATCCTTTTTCAAGCTCTTCTCGCGGAATAACCGTGATGCTTGCAGGGGCATCATTAACCGTCTGCTCAAAACCGGTTGCAGTTACAACAACGGTTTGCAAACGCGTTGAAGCATTTTCATCGCTTGCTTCTTCACTTGTTGCTGTTTGTGTTGTTTCGCCCTGTGTTGCTACAGTTTCGGCAACTTGCTGTGCATTAGTATGGCGTGTGGTACGGCTTTGTGCTGGTGTGGTTTGCGCAATTGCTGGGCTTGCTAATACGATTGCTGAAGTAGAAATAGTTAGAACAGACAAAATAGACGCCAATCTACGCCGACAGCTCGTTCCGCTTAACATTGCTTTCAATTTCATAGCTTTCCAATACCTCTGCCAAGATAACATGATTTAATTTATCATCTTTTACAAAAGTAAAAACATTGTCATGTCAATAGCGTTATTTTTAACCCCTCTAAACAAGGTGAAATTTTGTCAAAATTTGTTCAAAATAAAGGAAACATTACAAATAATTTAGAAAACACATGTGTATTACTCAATAAATATAGAATTGTTCAACGCGCGAATTTACTGTAATATCAAAGAATTAATTTAAGTGTTTTCGAAAATAGTGTAGGATTGTTTTATTTGAAGTATAAAAATGAATAAGGCATGATATTGCCTTAATTTGAAAAAGAGTTCTATAGGGAGTGGGTATGAAAAAAATTGCATTTTTAGGGCTTGGTGTCATGGGCTTTCCTATGGCCGGGCATTTGGCAAAAGCTGGTTATGAGGTGACTGTTTATAATCGCACGAAAACCAAAGCTGACCATTGGGTCACCACCTATCAAGGTAAGAGTGCTGATACACCGTCTGAGGCCGCCAAAGGACAAGATATTGTTTTTTCTTGCGTTGGCAATGATAAGGATCTTATTGAAATTACCCTTGGTGACAATGGGGCTTTTAAAGCAATGAACAAAGGGGCCATTTTTGTTGATCATACCACCGCCTCTGCAGAGGTTGCGCGCAAGCTTTATGAGGAAGCGCAAAAATGTGAGCTTAACTTTATAGATGCACCAGTTTCTGGTGGCCAAGCTGGCGCAGAAAATGGCAAACTTACTGTAATGTGTGGCGGTGACCAAGCAATATATGAAAAGATTGAAAAGGCAATTGACAGCTATGCGGTTTCAGTGCGGCTTATGGGGCCGGCCGGATCTGGTCAATTGTGCAAAATGGTCAACCAAATTTGTCTTGCGGGCATTGTACAAGGCCTATCGGAAGGCTTACAATTTGGCGTAAATGCCGGACTTGACATGAAATCGGTGATAGAAGTCTTATCAAAGGGTGCTGCTGGTTCATGGCAAATGGAAAACCGTGGCAATACCATGGTTGACAATAAATTTGATTTTGGCTTTGCGGTTGATCTTATGCGCAAAGACCTAGGCATCTGTCTTAATGAAGCAAGATATAATGGCTCCACCTTGCCAATCACTGCTTTGATTGATCAATTTTATGCTGACATCCAGCGCGCCGGCAATAACCGTTTTGATACATCAAGCCTTATTACCCGCTTGCGTGACTAGGGTCAAAACTAATATAGGGAGCTACTAATTTTTAGCTCCCTATAGTTTAACTATCCATTGGTTCATCATCAAGGCGATTAACCGCCAATGCAAAAACAATTTCGGCAACGGTGCCTTTACCAGTTTCAGAATAAAGATTAAAACGCGCATTATTAGCATCTGCTAATGCCTTAGTTAGCGGTAAACCAAGGCCTGTGCCACGATCAATATTATCATCGATACTATCATTTTGTAAGGGGCGTGAAATTTGATGGAAGGGCAGCATTGCTTCTTCCATTTCGTTTTCACTCATACCAATACCACTATCACGAACGCGCAATAATACACCGGCATTTTCATGACGCAAGGCTGAAATAATAATTTGACCACCTGGCGGTGTAAACCGAATAGCATTGGACAAGAGATTAAGAATTATCTGCTTTACAGAACGTTTATCAGCAGCAATATCGGGCAAGTCATGAGCTATATTTGAGCGCATAATGATGCGACCAGTATTGGCTTGCGGCGCCATTAGCCCCAAAACCTCTTTTAAAATAGGCACTATTGAGACATTACGAATATCAATTGTGGTACGCCCTTCAGCAATTTTGGCTGCATCAAGCAAATCATTGATAAGCGTCATGATATGGCCACCAGAATTGACAATATCACGCAAATAACCGCGATAGCGATCATTATTAAGAGAGCCGAATTTTTCTTCCAAAATAAGTTCAGAAAGACCTATTATCGCGTTAAGCGGCGTGCGAATTTCATGACTTACCAAGGCAAGATAACGCGATTTACGCAAAGACTCCTCCTCTGCTTGATGGCGCGCGACCACCAACTCAGATGCAGCGGAATGGATAACACTTAAATCACGCAGCATAAGGAAATAGCCCTCATCGAGCTCCATTTTTCCAAAACTTACAAATAGGCTTATAGCGTCGCCATCACTGCGCTTTGCCTCAAACTCGTAGCCCTCACCAAAAGGGGGCTTGTCATTACTTTGCCTAACCGTATCGAAATATTGGTTGACCATATCAACACTTTTAGGACTAAAGAACTGGACAAAATTGCGCCCTTTAATTTCATCAGCATCAAAACCAAGCATGCGTTGCGCCGCTTCATTGACCGAATGAATAAGTCCAGTATCGTCAACAATAAGAACGCCATCTGAAATTAAATTCAATAATATGGATAATTCCACTGCTTTACGCTGCAAAGCCTCAAAATCTTCCCGATCAATAGAATCTTGTTTTTCAAGATTACCAAAAGAAATCATTGAAGCTTCACGGCCATCTGCCCAAGTAACACCACGCATTTGCGGACGTACTGACCAGATCTGATCATTACTACCAATGAGAATATTACGCGGCAACCATTCCCGTAAGATAACTGATAAAATCCCGTGAGCCCTAAATGAATCAAGGGTTGGAAAACCGGTTAAGCGCAATAATTCGTCACTTGCAAATAGAACTCGATTATCACGATAAATAAGAATGGGTAAAGGCAAATGCTGTAGCAATGTAAATTCGATACGCGGAGAAGGTATAATAGGCAAAGCCATATCATGGGGAGACTGTGAAGTCTTGCCAGCATCCAATGCACCCGCACCAAATATTTCGAGCTTTTCGGCAGGACGTAGATTTAAGCGGCTGCGATGTCCATCAGGTATATCGCTCTCTTCAGTTTCAAGCGCTAATGGGCTGCTGTCATGCTCTGGATATTGATTTGGGCTTTCCCCTGCCCTTTCATCCAATCCAATATCTTCGCCTAATATCGGTAAAGAAGAGGAATTGGATTGATTGTCTTCATCTAAGAAAGTTGCTTGCCGCATTAGCTCATCAATATTGGGGGAAATATCTTCAACAAAGGCATTGCTTTTCGACTGATCATCAAGCTCGATTTCTTCAATAGCACTGTCATCCCAAAAATTAAGGTCTTGCTCTTCACGCGGTTCTATTGCTTCAACACCATTTGCTTCCAGCGAGCGACGTAAAGCTGCCAAGGCCTCCTCAATAGTTTGCGGCGTTTCCTCTTTATCTCCTTCTTCTATCGTACCCAATTCCTCTTCATTGTGATCCTTTGCTTCAACCACGACATTAAGATCACCATCATCGTCACTATCAACCAAGTCAGTGCTCTTCTTTCCTGTGACTTGGTTTTCTGTATCTTGGTTTTCTCTATCTTGATCGTTGATTTCAGCTTTTTGCTCTACAAGGTTTTCGGCTTCTGTAACATCAGATCTTTGTTTGGCATCTTGTGATTTTTCGGCCAGAATTTCCCTATCTTCATCGCCTTCTATATCTTCCAATTTTTTTACATCAAGCCTGTCTTCTGATGTTTCAGTAATCAAATCATCTTCAGCCCATTCTTGCTCCAATGCTGTTTCAAGATCATCATCGGGCAATGTCGCCATCACCAAATCATCTTCGCTAGACATTTGAGACGTTTTGGGCGAGTTGTTTTTTTGCGTATTCATTACCCTTTCAGGCAATTTTGGCAACACATCAGTACTTTTTAACTGTATAGAGCTAGCCCCTGATAATATATTACTATCATAATGATTAAGTAAGGCGTCAATGGCCAGATCACTGTTTTGCGTGTCTGGCTCGTCATCATTTGAAAAACCATATTCTTCATCAAGCGTTGGCAAAGTTGAAAGAGCTGGCAAAACTTTATCTTCTTGCTCAATAGCTTCAGGCAAGTTTAATGGCTGATCATCAAGGGCAATTTCACTGTCCTCAACATCATGATGTGTATTGCTATCACTTTCTTCGCCATCTTCTAGACCATCAACATCTAACTTTGATGACGCAACAATTTTTTCTTCAATATTTACCGGCAAATTATCTATAACTTTGTCAGTACCAATTAAAGCATCGTCTTGTTGGTCGTTATTATTGTCTTGCTTATTGCTAATTTGAATATTGTCAATAATAGCATTCGTCTGTTTAGCCTGCGATGGTTGGAAGACTATGGGCTGATTATTTTCGTCAGCGATAATCCCCTCATCAGCACCCAGTTCTTTTTCGCTAGAGCGGGGTTTAGCCGAAGATGCTTTTAAATATTCATCATTTTTGGCTTGGCGCAGATTTCTTGGTAATTCAACGGCAAGAATATCAGCCTTCAATTTGCGGGCGATTATTGTAAATGCTTCATGCTCTTGCGCGGTTAAACCTTTTGGACCACGATTGCGTGCAAGGTTCAATCCTTCTTCTTTTACTGTCATTTTTGCTTCATTTATTATACCAAAACCACGATAGCCACTAAATTCACGATCCCGTGAATAAATTGGCAAGGCTGAAAATTCAATTTCAACCCGACTTTCACCGCCTTCAACAGGCCAATATATCTTACGTTCCGACCAGGCTTTATGGCTTTTTAATAAAGCCCGCATCGCTCCATTGCTGTCCATATTCCATTCTTTGGCAAGGCTTGTAAAACATTTATCAATAACATCTCCAAAGCGGGGGCCAACAGCCGTTTCCAACTCCGGAGAAACATCAATAAAAAAATTATTTTCATCAAGCTGCCACGCAAATTGCAATGGAAAGCGCGTTACATCAAAAACAAATTCCTGTTTTACTTCATCTTTGTCAGCATTGTCATTATCATCATTGGGCTTTGCCGCAATGAGTAAAAAAATTGCCGGCTGTTTGTTGAGTTCCAATACACCGACAGGCATATCTGAATAATTTTTCAGCAAACGCTTCTTTACACCACCGCCCGATTGCGCTTCATGCAGCAATGCCATCAAATCTTCATCAACAACAAAATCGGGTCGAAAACCCTTGGTTGCACTCAAAATATTGCCCGAAACATCTAAAACTGCAGCCTCAGTAAATTCATCTCCTAAACCATTGGTTAAATCTACAAAACCTGCATCAGAGGCAACGGCTGCGATTGAACGCAAGAAGACCACTTGCCCTAAATGCTCCATGTCTATTGCATTAATTAAAAAAGACTGTGCGGCAGGGATACCACCAATTTTTACACCACGTTTTGTGGCTAAACCGTTTTCAATTTGCAAACGAGTTAAATTATCAAAACCACTATCAACACCAATTGAATCTGCAACGGTACGAAAACCTAAAAAATGAGCACCAGCTCCATTTGCCCAAAGAATAGTTTCAAAATCGCTTGATAAAATAATAGAAATACGGCCGGCAAGATATGCATCACGCACTTGCGGATTTGCTAAAATATCCAAAAAAGCATGCGGAGCTGCCATAGTGATCATTCCTGGTTCAAAAATTATTTTACCAGTTTACAGCCTTAATCAAACTTATGCATGTATTTTAAAAGGAAAAATGGATTTTTAGTTAACGCGCTGATACAGCAACAAATAAAATAGAATTTACTATTTAATTTCAATATATTAGGCAGTTAGCTTTTTACAAAGGCACAATGGAAAATTAATAAGATAATTTATAATATATCTATTTTGGATAATTCCATTAAATATTTACTTGTTTTGAAAGCGTGTAAATCTAAGTGTAGCAAAGAAAAACATGCTTCAACGCCTCAAAATTCACTCAAAAGAAGCTAGAATGAAAGTTTCAGCGAAAGGGATTCGCACCTCTCGCTGAAATGTCTCATGAATATTTAAACCGCAACGGTTACAAATTTCAAATCAAGATAGGCGTTTATAGCCTCCGAGCCACCTTCTGTGCCATAGCCGGAATCGCGTATACCGCCAAATGGAACTTCTTGCAGGGCAAGGCCATTATGGTTGATACTGGTCATACCTGCATTAACCAAACTGCCCAGCGCATGGACACGTGCTGCGGATTTGGTAAAGGCATAAGATGCAAGCCCATAACGCAGGCGATTGGCCTCGTTAAACATATCATCATCCGTTTTATAGCGATTAATGATTGCTATCGGGCCAAAAGGTTCTTCATTCATGATTTCGGCAGAAGTTGGCACATCGGTAATGATCGTTGGCTCGAAAAAATAGCCCTTATTACCAATACGCTTACCACCTAAAATAACCTTACCACCCTTTGAAGTTGCATCCTGCAACATATTTTCCATAGCTGGAATACGCCGGTCATTGGCAAGCGGTCCCATATCGACACCTTGTTCTAAACCGTTGCCGACATTCATCATTTTTGCAGCCAAGGTGAATTTTTCAACATATTCATCATAGACGTTATCTTGCACGATAAAACGAGTTGGCGATGCACATACTTGACCTGCATTGCGGAATTTGGACGCCGCCATTGTACTTACAGCAATATCAATATCAGCATCATCAAAAACAAGAACCGGCGCATGTCCACCTAGCTCCATCGTCGCTTTTTTCATATGTTGCCCAGCAAGGCTTGCAAGATGTTTGCCAACCGCAGTTGAACCAGTAAATGATATTTTTTCAATAGCTGGATGAGCGATAAAGAACTCTGATATTTGCGCAGGCACACCAAAAACAAGTGCGATGACACCTGCTGGCACACCAGCATCAATAAAACAATTGATCATGGCAGCAGGAGAAGCCGGCGTTTCTTCTGGTGCTTTAATAACAATGCTACAACCTGCAGCTAAGGCGGCAGATAATTTGCGTACAACTTGGTTAATTGGAAAATTCCAAGGCGTAAAAGCTGCCACAGGTCCAACAGGGCGTTTAATCACCATTTGGGTTACATTGGTGCTGCGTGCAGGTATAATCTGTCCATAGGTACGGCGCGCTTCTTCAGCGAACCAATCGATAGTATCAGCAGCGCCCATTACTTCCATCTTGGCTTGCGCGCTAGGCTTGCCTTGTTCGCGTGTCATAAACCAAGCAATAAGCTGGCTGCGCTCGCGTAATAATTGCGCCGCCTTACGCATAATTTTAGCGCGCTCAAAAGGTGAAACATTCTTCCAAATTTCGAACCCCTTAGCGATAGATTGTGCAGCAGCTTCAAGGTCATTATTCGATGCGACACTTACTTGGCCAATAATTTCTTCTGTTGCCGGATCAATAACCGGCATTTTCTTATTGCCTTCACTTTCGCGCCACGTATTGTCAATTAACAGAAGTGTATCGGGATATGGACCTTGCATGATTTCCTCCACTATGAAAGTCAAATTTCTATGCCCAGCTTGTCATGGATAAAATGGCAATGTCAATATTAGAAATCATCATTTATAAATACTGTAATAATGTTACAGATAATAAACAACTGGCCACCATTTTATTGAATACTAAATGCTAATAGACGAAAGGCATTTTTAATAAAAGAACACTATCCTTTATCAAAAATGCCCTTATATAATCTATTTCAATTGACTATCTTTGCTACCACGGCGGTTATAAGTACTTTGTATTTTGCTTGTTTTTTCATGTTCGCTCTGACAGGCAACACAAAGCTTTACCCCCTTTAACGCAAGCCTGCGCCTTTCGGGAATAGCTTCATCACACTCAACGCAAAAATACTCACTTTCACCACTTGGCAAACGCTGTCGTGCAAGCTTTAAAGCATCATCAAGGCTTGCATCAACTTGCTCTTGAACTGCACCATCTGCGGTCCATCCACCAGCCATTTAACACTCCTTTTATATTATTAATAATTTAAAAATATATAAGTATTGCAAGGGCCTAATTCAAGTTTGCAAAGACTATAGGTGGCGTTACCAAAGGCTAAAAAAATCAACAAAAAGTGATGCGGTTTTGGAAGAAAAACTCAATAAATTAACTCCAATGAGCAAAAGGATCATTTAATTTTTGCCATTGTGCAAAATTAAGACTTTCTTCTTCAATAAGACAATCGTCAAGACAGATCCGCAGCATTTTTTCATCCATTGGATCACAACCGATAAAAACAATTTCTTGCCGCCTATCTCCCCATATTGGATCCATTTTTTGTGCCATCATCTCACGCCATTGGTCATTTTCGGGCCATTTATTTTTCGGCACTGACGACCACCAACGGCCATATCTTTGGGTGCGCATTTGCGCACCAGCTTGGCTGATTTCTCCGACGAAATCAGGCCGTGTTGCCAACCAAAAAAAGCCCTTAGCACGTACAACGCCCGGCCAAGAACTATTAAGAAAATTTTGCAGCTTTTGGGGATGAAATGGACGACGCGCACGATAAACAAATGAGCGAATACCATATTCTTCAGTTTCTGGAATATGATCTTTAAAGCCATAAAGCTCTTTGGCCCAAAGTGGGTGATCTGCTACCTTTTCAAAATCAAATAAACCGGTATTTAATAACTGATCTGGTGCAACTTCACCAAAGTTTGCTTCAATAATTTTAGCATCAGCATTTAACGAGCGGATGATGGTTTTAGCAAATTGAAGATTTTCTGGGCTGGCGCTATCAATTTTGTTCAAAATAATAATATTTGCAAATTCGATTTGATCAACCAATAAATCAATCAAAGTACGTTCATCATTATCACCAGCAGTTTCACCTAAATCCGCAAGACGCTGACTATTAGAATAATAATGCAATAAATTTGCAGTATCGACAACTGTCACCATCGTATCCAAGCGTACAAGGTCGGAAAGACTTTTACCATCTTCATCACGCCAATCAAAAGTTGCCGCAACCGGCATAGGCTCCGATATCCCAGTCGATTCGATCAACAAATAATCGAAACGGTTTTGCTTAGCTAAACGCTCGACTTCAACTAGTAAATCTTCACGCAAGGTGCAGCAAATACAACCATTAGTAAGCTCTACCAACTGCGCATCAAGACGTGAAAGACTGCTTGCTTCATCACCGCTTAAATCGGCGCGAATAAGCTCAGCGTCAATATTAATCTCACTCATATCATTAACAATAATGGCTACTTTCATATTTTTTTGATTATTTAAAATATGATTGAGCAAGGTGGTCTTACCAGCCCCCAAAAAACCCGACAAAACTGTAACTGGTAAGCGGCAATCTTGGTTCATTATTTACTCCAATGCAAAACAATTTAAAAACCGGAATTAGAAAAAAAGTACAAAAGCATCCGTTGCCAACCATCAAAGATGGCAGCTTCTTAACCATTTTCGCCTTTGGATATTTTCCTTTATTCAATTCAACTGTATTTGTAATGTAATAACATTACATTGTCTAGTAGTTTTTTATAATTCTAAACTGCTTTGTGAGTTTATAAATTATCCTTGGATTTATGCTGTGATGAATCGACTTACAAACAGTACTCCAATCTAATCATCAATGGACCTCACCAAATAATCGACAGGTTTTATAGAGCCGCCATAATTAAATCATAATCCAATAATACCAGTCAAAGTACTTTGTAATGCAAAGTCCACTTTAATAAAAAGTTATCATAGCTTATGAGTTGCTAACATCAACTTTTTAAAAAGTAGGCTTTGCAATAAGGCATAGACAAACTTAGTATAATAGTTTTTGACGGGGTAAACATGGGCGATCTTGATAAGGCACTTGCCGATATTTCCTTTATCCGCCAACAAATGGCAACGACAAAGGAATTTCGCGGGCTTGGTCCAATGACAATGGCGTTGACTGCTATTTTGGCTTTTATCACCGGCGGCTTGCAATATATATTTCCGCAACTTGCGGCCACACCCTTTGCCTTTTTTAGCTCGTGGATTGTTACAGCAATCATAGCAACGCTTTTAGTTGGCGGCGAAATGATTGCGCGCTCAAGACGCCACCATCAAGGCATGGCAGATGAAATGGTGCTAGCCGCCATGAGCCATTTATTGCCAGCTGGTATCATCGGTGCCTTGCTTTTAACAGCCTTTGCCTTTTATGCGCCAGACCTATATTGGTTGTTACCACCATTATGGTTGATGTTGGTTGGTTGCTGCCTTTTTGCAGCATTGCGAATTTTACCGCCATCGCTTGCCATTGGTGCTGCTGCCTATGTTGTTTTGGGCTTTGCAACTTTTATTTTCACCGTGCAATCGCGTGACTTATCACCACTTGCTATGGCTTTACCCTTTGGCTGCGCCCAAAGTCTTATGGCCTTTTTACTTTATACAGCAAAAGGTAAAAAAAATGCCTAACTCATCATCTGCTCCGTTTTCTTATGAAAATCTTGATAAAATCATTCACGAGCGCGCGCGCCTTGCCATTCTAACCTCGCTAAGTGCCCATGATAGCGCCATGAAATTTGCCGATCTTAAAAATTCTTGTGGTCTTAGTGATGGCAATCTAAGCCGCCATTTACAAGTATTGCAAGAAGCAGGCCTGGTTGAGATTGATAAATATTTTGATAAATTACGCCCTGTTACCACCTGCAAGATGACGAGCGAAGGGCAACAACGTTTTTTAGATTATATCAATATACTCGAACAAATTATTCGCGATGCCGCCCTTGCCCGTGAAACCATTCCAAAAAGCTTAAAACCCGCCCCCACTTAATCTCCTATAAGCCGCATAAAATAACTAAAATTATCATCTCTTGGTTCATACACCGAGCAGATCTTGCATATTCTTTTTTTGAAAATATCATTAAACACTCATTATTAGGTAAATATCATGCATTATGACTTGATTGATTTTAAAAACAAAAAACCACTCCACGTTGCAATTATCATGGATGGCAATGGTCGCTTTGCATCACGACAAGGTCTACCGCGTTCCTATGGGCATTATCAGGGAGCAGAAGCAGTTCGCAAAGCATTTATCCATGCAAAAAATCTTAATATCAAAACATTAACGCTTTTTGGTATGTCAACGGATAATTTTAAGCGCCCAGCCCAAGAAGTTGAAACCATGATGGAGATTTTCACATTGTTTCTATTGGCTGAGACAGAAAACCTTATCAACCATAATGTCAAACTTACGGTCATTGGCATGAGGGAGCGCCTGCCAGAAAAATTGCTTTTGGCAATTGATTATGCCGAAAGCCAAACCGCCCATTGCACCGGTGTGCACATGCGTATAGCAATTGATTATTCATCACGAGACCAAATTTTAAAAGCCATAAAATCCCTTGATAACAACCAAGATATTGACCGCGACCTTTTTCACCAAGCATTAACCGGAAGCCCAGAAATTGGCGATGTTGATCTTGTCATACGCACCAGCGGCGAACAAAGATTATCCGATTTTTTACTATGGGAAAGCGCCTATGCTGAATTATGGTTTACTCAAAAAATGTGGCCCGAGTTTGAACCTGAAGATCTTGTTGCAGCCGTGACTTTCTTCCACAATCGCGAACGCCGCTTTGGGCTAGTTGGTAAAAGCCCTACCAGCGCGCCGGTAAATTACCAACGTTTAACTGCATAATTGGATATATGAATAATCTATAAAGAGTTTTATCATTTTTTTTAAAAAAAACCAAAACATGCAAAAAAACAAAAAATCCTAAGCAAACAAGGCAAGCCTAGGATTTTCATTTTCAAAAGCTAATTTAAGCTATTTACATTTGCCCATTAGCGGAATGTGGTAATGCGACCAAAGGTGCTCTTAGTGCCCCAAATACCACGGCGCAAACATTCAAGCTGCACAATTTGGCTGTGATCGATAAACAAATTGACATCAATACCATAATTTTTAATGTACCATGAGAAGACTTCAGGGTCTGCAGCTTCAAACATGACATTTTCCATACCAACATTTTTCATGATTTTTGCTGCAACATCGGTGCGCCATGGATCAGCATTTTCGGTAATGCCTTCCGATTCAATCATGATAATCGAAGCGCCAGCATTAAGACAATCATTAGCAGTATCAATCAAGATTTGCGGATCGCGCGTGCCTTCAGCCTCTAGCTCGGCTTTAGACGTATCACCCCCTGCCCCAAACTGAATGCCAATTTCAGGCTTTGGTTTCAACCCCGCTTTCTTCACCTTATCAATCAACCGGATAAGATCGGGTGTTGGTAACTGGATAAAACCTGTTGACAGCTCAATCATATCAAATTCTAAGCGCACACATTCTTCAATATAGGCATCAATTTGCGTTGGTGCGCGGGCAAGAACATTTTCAATCCAACCACCAGTTGAAACATAAACACCGTGATCATGACAAATGCGATTGATCTTGCGAACATAATCTGCCGGCATAAGTGAAAAAGAACCTCCGGCATATTTATAGCCATCGACATGCTCACCCATACCTTCTAATAATTCCTTAGTATAGGTTGGGGTAACCATAGCATAATAAGGCCCACGAATTTCCGTAATTGACTTGTTGCGCGGCTTGGGGTCGCGATCATTCATTGGCACAAACGGAAATGAACGATTTTTCCAAACATCAGATTGCGGCTTGTCACTCATATTAAACTCCATTGTTTAAAGAAAATAATTATAAATTAGTCGCGCACAGGCCATAGATAGATAAAACTCAATCTTAAATATGGGCCATCAACGCAGTTATGTTAGGAATTTTGTCTAGAGCACGCCCACTTATCGTTTGGGCAATGGCGTGCTCTAGATTCTTTGGTTCGTGCATTTTAATGAAAACCACTGCGCGGTTTTTAAAAATGCTTTAAACTTTGAGATGCGCCAAAATCTCAGTAAATTCACGAACCTTTATTTTTTCAATATTTTGCACAGCATCAATGATTGCTTTGCGCGCCCTTTCAGATGTAAATGGCGTTGCAAGACCGTTAAATTTGGCAACAACTGTCTCCCAACTCATTGGACGGGTACGAAAGCCCTCATAATCAGTTTTATCAATTGAAAATTTCTTGCCATCTTTTAAGCTAAC
The DNA here is from genome assembly GCF_014117425.1 of Bartonella sp. HY038. Classification (NCBI taxonomy): domain Bacteria; kingdom Pseudomonadati; phylum Pseudomonadota; class Alphaproteobacteria; order Hyphomicrobiales; family Bartonellaceae; genus Bartonella; species Bartonella sp. HY038. The sequence goes on along the minus strand of NZ_CP059725.1, from coordinate 657,086 downwards.
GTTAAGCGTTGTTGCTACCTCTTGCGGGAAGCGATCGGTATATTCTTTGCTTGGTCGCACAACAAAGCGCTTTAACAAGGATTGAATATCATCTCTAATAATACGGGCATCATCATATTGGGCAGGCAAAACATTACCATCAATCAAAGCGACACCAACCATATATTGTAAGGAATGATCGGCCTCTTCCTTGGTTCTAATAATCGTCTTGTCACCTTCTTCGCCGCCGCCGATAATGTGAAAGGCAACATCAAAAATATCGATTTCGATTTTGTCAATTTGATCCCAGGTAAAGCCTTCACGAGCTTGCAGCTCAAGCGCACCTTCGATGGAAGATTGCGAGTGAATTTCGGCATTATATTTCTTGATAATTGACTGAACGACATTTTCAAGATCTTCCTTTTGCCAATTAATGGTAAAAGGCCCAGCTATTGCGTCCTTAAAGCCTTTGTTGCCCTCAAATACTTCTTCAGGGCCGGTTATACCGCGCATCGCTAAAAACGCGCTATGCGTGCCAATAAAGGCGGTATTGGGATAGGCTAGCCCTTTCCAATGGGATAAAGCCCCAGTGCGGGTAACGCGCAGGGCATTATTACAAGTGCCAGATATCGCAATGGCATTGGCGGTTTTTTCATCATCAAGCTTCAAGGCTTTAGCAACACCAGCCGCAACGGCATAGGCGCCTTGAACCGTGTGGTCAAAACCCTTGGCACGCACCGGCGCCACATCACAAAGGCGACCCTGCACCTGATAGGCAACCGCCATAGCGGTTAAAAAATCTGCTCCGCTCGCATCACTATATTCAGCCGCAGCAAGCACCGCACCAAGATTATCAGACTGGTGGCAGGTTTCCCCCTTAGCAAGATAGCTGTCCATAAAATCAAGATAGCGAACGAGTGCACCATTATAAAAAGCCGCACGATCCGGCGCGGTTTTACCACCACCAATCAAGGTTGATAGGGGGCGACCACCAAAATCCTCCAATTGCTCACGGATCATATGGATAGGTTCACCATCCAATGCCCCAATCGCAACGCCAACCGAGTCAAGGATACGCTTTTTTAATTCGTCCTTGGCTGTATCTGACATCATATCAATATTAGCATGGGTTACAAAACGCGCCAATTGGCGCACTTCTGTATCCTTATGCCCTGCTTCTTGCTGTGTATTATGATTTGCCATAGTGTATCCTCCAAATTTTACACAATTATTCATTTTCAAAAGCGTAAGATCTTTGAATTAAGTGAAATGGATATACATTTTAATTGTAATAAATATAAATATAATTACCACAAAATGTAATAATTATAACTATTCCAATAATCTATTTGGTATTTCAAGAATCTTTTAAAAAGATTTTCTATTTTAAATTTACATTTTTTAATATATAAATAGTTTTTATTTCGTCAAATGGTTTTTATTATAAAATGATATAGATTTTTATTATAATAATTAAAATTTTTAATTATTATAATTAAACTACTTCTTTTAAAACAAATAAAAGCCTTGATTGATAAACCAAATAAATAAAGCAAGCCGTTATGTTGGCGCATCTGATAAAGGAGAAAAAAATGCCGAGTGTCTTTGTGCACGATCTTTATTATTGGGAACAGATTATTATTGAAGCCTATCGCATTTGGCGACAAGGTAAACCAACACAAGCCATTATCGAGCATCGCTTGGCAGCCAATCTGCAGCAGGAGCGAATTTATCCCTTTATCAATGCCCTATTCGACCTCTTTACCCATGCTGATAAAATTAATGAAATCAAGGCTGGACAAGAAGGGGACTATCTAACACCAACGGAACTACTGATAATTGATCTTATTGCAGGCACAACAGGCACCGCGCCACACCATGGCGACCTAACTAGCAAAGCTGCCTTTGTGGAAGTTGAGCAACAAGCAAAACAAATTTTGGAATTATTTGCGCAAGCAGGCATTGTCATCCGCCCAAGCCTTAGCATTACCGCATCAGAAGAAGAGCAACTGGTGCGCCTTGCCGCCAACTCCTACCAACATGTTTTCCGCATGGAATAACAAAAGCATAAATTAAAAAATAAAACCAATATTACCGAGTTTAAAAAAACATCAATCGGCAAACACTTTTAAATTTTACTTTAACTGTTTGCCAAAAGAATTAATGAATTAATAGAATAAGCGATTGATTACCACAAATATATGGACCAATCGTTTTAAATTATGCTAATCTACAGCAATCCAAGTTCCAGCAGCATTTTTTTGCAATACAGCTACAAAATCCTTACTGCTCCCGTCTGATAGACTAATATTAACGGCACAAGCAAATTTGCTATCCATTTTATTGCAGATACCCTTTGGCGTAATTTTAGCTGTTGTTGCAAGCGCCTTTTTTTCTTCACTACCTGATGTGGCAATCATAACGGTTTTTGTCACCTCTATAATATCGCTATTTTTAGGACCACCAAAAAAAATATTTGGCCCCCAAGTAAAGTAAACAGCCCCAACACCAACAATAATTAATAATATTACGAAGTTTATCACTTTTTTCATAAACCAACACCTTTATCTAATAATAAAATTACGCAGTTCTATTATATTAAAACATGTTATATTAAAACAAAAAAATCCAGTAAGCCTTTTTATAAAAGACATACTGGATCTATTGCTATTTTGATAAAATTTACTTTTAAAAGTGTTTAAATTTTATGCTTTGGGTGCTGCACTGCGCACTTCTTCATCAACGTGGCTTGCAAATTTGCCAAAGTTATCAACAAACATGCCAGCAAGCTTTTTAGCCTGCGCATCATAGGCAGATTTATCTTCCCATGTCGAACGCGGATCAAGGATAGTAGTATCCACACCATTAACTGCTGTTGGCACTTCAAAGCCAAAATTTTCGTCGTGGCGGAAAGTTACATTTTTCAACGAACCGTCAAGAGCCGCAGTTAAAAGCGCACGAGTTGCCTTAATGGGCATGCGGCTACCAGTACCATAAGCACCACCAGTCCAACCGGTATTAACCAACCAGCAATCTACCTTATGCTCAGCAATAAGAGCACGGAGCAAATTACCATATTCCGATGGGTGGCGCGGCATAAACGGCGCACCAAAACAGGTTGAGAATGTTGCTTCAGGCTCCGTTACACCTTTTTCAGTACCGGCAACCTTGGCTGTATAACCAGATAAGAAGTGATACATGGCCTGTGCTGGGGTAAGTTTAGCAATTGGCGGCATAACACCAAAGGCATCAGCAGTCAGCATGATGATATTTTTAGGTTGACCACCACGACCTGTTGGGCTTGCATTGGGAATAAAATGCAATGGGTAAGCGCAACGGGTGTTTTCAGTCAGTGAACCATCATCAAAATCTGGTTCGCGACGCTCATTTAACACAACATTTTCAAGCACGGTGCCAAAACGTTGCGTTGTTGCATAAATTTCAGGCTCTGCTTCGGCAGAAAGACGAATGGTTTTAGCATAGCAGCCACCTTCAAAATTGAAGACGCCGTCCTTGCCCCAACCATGTTCATCATCACCAATAAGGGTGCGTGATGGATCAGCTGACAGCGTAGTTTTACCTGTGCCAGATAAGCCAAAAAACACAGCAGTATCGCCATGTGGACCTTCATTAGCCGAGCAATGCATTGGCATAACGCCCTTAGCTGGCAAGAGATAATTCAAGGCAGTAAATACTGACTTTTTCATTTCACCGGCATAAGATGTACCACCAATAAGCACAATCATACGGGTAAGATCACACGCAATAACCGTTTCACTGCGGCAACCATGGCGCACAGGATCTGCACGGAAAGAGGGCAGATTGATAATGGTCATTTGTGGCACAAAATTTTTCAATTCGCTTTCATAAGGACGAATAAGCAAATTGCGGATAAAAAGAGCATGCCAAGCATATTCACTGGTAACACGAGCGCGAATTGAGTTCTGCTCATCAGCGCCACCAATTAAATCCTCAACAAAAAGATCACGGCCCTTAGCGTGCTCGATAAAGTCAGCATGAAGCGTATCAAAATGCTCTTGCGACATTGGCTTGTTGTTTTCCCACCAGATATGAGACTCTGTCTCACTGGTGCGGACAACAAACTTATCCTTAGCTGAACGCCCGGTGTGTTGACCGGTATAGGCAACAAGTGCACCTTGAGCGGTTATCTTTGCTTCTTGACGTCTAATTGCTTCTTCATAAAGCAAAGCTGGGGTAAGATTGTAATAAACATTACCAAGATCTTTAAGTCCCGCTGTAGTGATAGACGCGGACGGGTTGAAAATGCCAGTCTCTTTCATAATAACTCCGCATGATTCATCATTAAAAACGCATTTTTTAAAAAGGCGTAACGCTTTAAGACAGAAAAAATCAAATAGATCAAACTTTTAATCGATTTAAAAGAAATTTAAATTTTTTAAATTGCTATTTATCCCATTAATTATTATTTTCTAATAAACAATTTTTTGGCTAAAATTTGTGAAATATATCTGAAAAATCAACTATTTTTACCCATTGCCACAATTTGTACCTAATTTGTCCCCCAAAAAGGGTAATAGAAAAAAAGGCGAAAATTTATGCGTTACCCTTCAACTAATTACAAATTGTTCTAAGGTGAGTCGGAGGAAAAACAGAATTTGCTCAAATAAACCTAAATCTTGAGCAAAGCAGAGAACGGTTTTAACGCTGCTAATTTATGAAATGATGTATGTTAAATTTGGCATAATGGATAAATAAATTAGCAAGATAATAATCGCGTAAAATTTGGATAGCTACTTTAAGCCTATAGTAGATGTCCTAAATGCCGCTATAATGCTAATTTAAATTTGACTGGTTTTTTGCAGTTATATTTAGGTAGTATGACAATAAATACAAAACATCCCAATCTATTCAACTGTGGTTAGATAGTTTGGTATTTAAATAAAGATGGTATCTAATTTAAAGCGAGGCCTTATGAAGGATGCAACAACCACAACCCAGACTATTGCACTTGTTGATGATGACCGCAATATTCTGACTTCTGTATCGATTGCGCTTGAAGCTGAGGGTTATAAGGTCGAAACCTATACTGACGGCGCTTCAGCTCTTGAAGGTTTGATGGCTCGCCCGCCTAATCTTGCTATTTTCGACATTAAAATGCCGCGCATGGACGGCATGGAACTTTTACGGCGTTTGCGTCAAAAATCTGATTTACCCGTGATGTTCCTGACTTCAAAAGATGATGAGATCGACGAGCTTTTTGGGCTTAAAATGGGTGCTGATGACTTTATAACCAAGCCTTTTTCACAGCGCTTATTGGTTGAACGCGTAAAAGCTATTTTGCGTCGTACAGCCGCAAGGGAAGCTGCTAAAGTAAGCGGCCAACCAAGTTCATCCATTGAGCGTGGATCGCTTGTCATGGATCAGGAACGTCACACCTGTACGTGGAAAGGCGAACCGGTTATTTTAACGGTTACCGAATTTCTTATCTTGCAATCGCTAGCGCAACGGCCAGGCGTTGTTAAAAGCCGTGACGCATTAATGGATGCTGCCTATGATGATCAAGTCTATGTGGATGACCGCACCATTGACAGTCATATTAAACGCTTGCGCAAAAAATTTAAAAGCGTTGATGATAATTTTGAAATGATTGAAACACTTTATGGCGTTGGCTATCGTTTCCGTGAAGGTTAATAAAACCGGCAATAGTGTCAAATAACATAAAATAAACTTTTATTTTGACACTATGGCCTTTCATGCTTTATGGCCCATAGGCTAAGGCTTCCACGTCACCAATGAGATAGCTAGAGCCCTACGCTTTGGTTAATCGTGTTAAAAGCTATTTAAGCCGAATTTAATTTTAAAAACTGGTTAGCAACCTGCATCAACTGGTTTAAACCCAATAGGATCATTCTTGCTATATGAGTGAGGACGCAAAAATAGGCGATGGCAATAACGCCGCCCAAACGACAAAGCGTACAAAAAAATCGCCAATCATGCGATTTTTGCGCCGCATAAAGCGTTTTTTTGAGCTTGTCCTATTTTCAAATCTTACAATGCTAATTGTGATTTTAAACATTGCGGCTCTGGTTGGGTTAATGTTTGGCATCATGCTACTCAATCAAACCCGCGATGTGGTGGTAGATGCGCGTCTTGATAGTCTAACAACGCAAGGAAAAATTATTGCGGGTGCTATTGCGGCATCTGCAACCGTGGATACTAATTCAATCCTTATTGATCCAGAAAAACTTATGGAGTTGCAAGCAGGCGAAAGTTTATTTGCCCATGGCGACAGTAGCGATAATTGGGATTTTCCAATTAATCCAGAACGTGTATCCCCCCTATTAAGACGAGTTATTTCGCCAGCAACCACAAGAGCACGCATTTATGACCGTGATGCAAATCTCTTGCTTGATTCACGCCAACTATATTCAAGTGGGCAGGTTTTAAGCTACAGCCTACCCAATATTTCTAATAATGACCAAACTTGGTATGAGCGTTTTTCAAATTGGCTATCCGGAATATTTTTCGGTAATGATATTCCACAAGATAGTGAAATGTCAGGCGGCAATGGCATGGCATATCCTGAAGTTTTAAAAGCAATTGATGGAACACCCGCAACTGCGCAGAGGCGCAGCCGCCAAGGTGAATTAATTGTTTCAGTAGCTGTGCCTATTCAGCGTTCTCATACGGTTGTTGGGGTGTTATTACTATCGACGGTTGGCTCGGATATTGATAATATTGTTCGTGCCGAACGCATGGGAATATTAAAGATTTTTGCGGTAATTGCAGCTGTCATGCTAGTGCTTTCACTCTTCTTAGCATCCACCATAGCTACACCTTTGCGCAAATTAGCAGCCGCTGCTGATAGGGTACGTAATGGTACCAATAAGCGGGTCGAAATTCCTGATTTTTCCTCACGCCAAGACGAAGTTGGACATTTATCGACCTCTATTCGCGATATGACGGAAGCACTTTATATGCGCATTGAAGCAATTGAGCGATTTGCTGCCGATGTCAGTCATGAATTAAAAAATCCGCTAACCTCGCTGCGTAGTGCAGTTGAAACCTTACCTTTGGCAAAAACCGATGAAACACGCGGTCGGCTCTTAGAGGTTATCCAACATGATGTGCGCCGTCTTGACCGCTTAATTACTGATATTTCTGATGCTTCCCGACTTGATGCAGAACTGGCACGTGAAGCATCACAAGAGGTAAATATTCAAACTTTGCTTGATAGTATTGTGTTAGCAGCACGAGAAGTGCGCAAAAATAAAACGCAAGCAAAAATCGAGTTTGATGTTGAACCATTAAGCGGCAATAAACGCTATATTGTTGCTGGGCATGATTTGCGCCTTGGTCAGGTGGTATCAAATTTAATCGAAAATGCGCGTTCATTTATTCCAGTTGAAAATGGTATTATCCGCATCAAAATGAAAATGTCTGGTCATAATATTATTCTGACAGTTGAAGATAATGGTCCTGGCATTGGCGCTGAAAATATTGAGCGCATTTTTGAGCGTTTTTATACTGATAGACCTGGCGCAGAATCCTTTGGACAAAATTCTGGACTTGGCTTATCTATCAGCCGACAGATTATCGAAGCCCATGAGGGCACTCTCACGGCCGAAAATATTATCGACCCTAACAATAAAGACCACCTGCTCGGCGCGCGTTTTATCATTAAGCTGCCAGTTGCCGGCTATCATGGAAAGCCACATCATGAACGAGACGACGAATAACCCTAATTTAATGCATGCCTGCGCTTTGCGCCTTGGCAGTTATGGCGTCATTATCAAAGGACAATCAGGCTCGGGAAAATCGACCATCGCACTTGCCTTAATCGAATGGGCGGAATCTATCAACCGCAGTGCGGCGCTTGTTAGCGATGATTATGTACTATTAAGTCGCGACGAACAGACGGTGGTTGCGACTGCACCTGATACCATCAAAGGACTAATTGAGGTGCGCGGTGCTGGAGTTTTTAGAATTGAGCATCAAGACAAAGCCCGCATTGACCTTGTTGTCGAATTAGAAGGTAAGGGTGAACGCTACCCATCAAGTGAAGGCTATGAGATTTTAGGAATTAAATTGCCTTTTTTACGCTTGCCTAGTCTTGAAAATGCTAATCCAATTACTATTTGTCAAGCTATTGAAGCCACCTTGTTCAAGCGGGCCTATAAGCTTTAAACAATTTACATTATTTCATTGAAGCAGATTGTAATGCTCGCGATCCGATTCTTTGTTATAAGTAGATATGCAAACAAACTGCCGTTTTTAGAGAATATTTGCATCGCTTTTTCAAATTGGGTGAAAAAGTGGCGAAATTTGGCAAAAAAGTCACATTTATTGGTTAAAGAAGCGGAAATATTGTAATTATTTGAAGTTTCCCCTTGCACTCCGCGTTAAGACTGAGACAATAGATAATTCGTCCTTGAAGAAGAACTCAAGCAAGCTTGGACGAGATGTGTTTTTAACGGGAGCATATATATGATCGGACTCGTGCTTGTGACGCACGGTAGGCTAGCTGAAGAATTCTTACATGCAGTGGTGCATGTGGTTGGCCCACAGGAAAAATTTGCAACTGTTTGTATCGGTCCAGATGATGATCTGGATCAACGGCGTGATGATATTTTGGCCGCAGTTCAATCAGTTGATGAAGATGATGGTGTCATTATCTTAACCGACATGTTTGGTGGCACTCCCTCCAATATGGCTATATCGGTTATGGTAGAAGGCCAAATTGAAGTTATTGCTGGCGTCAACCTACCAATGCTGATAAAATTGGCAAGCGTTAGGCATGTTGAGAGTTTGCAAGGGGCGCTACGCGCCGCACAAGATGCTGGACGGCGTTATATTACCGTACCAAGCATGGTTCTTGCAGACGAATAGGAGGCAAAATGTCACAAACGCAACTATCATCACAACCATCCCTTGCAGAACAGGTGCTAACACGTGATATTGGCATTTGTAACAAGCGCGGCTTACATGCGCGCGCCTCTGCTAAATTCGTTAAACTGGTTGGTTCTTTCAATGCTGATGTACACGTTGAAAAAGATGGCATGAGCGTTGGTGGCACATCTATCATGGGACTTATGATGCTTGCCGCTTCGCCAGGGTGCAGAATTAGAGTCATTGCATCAGGTGACGATGCCAATGCCGTGCTTGATGCGATTGAAGAACTGGTTAATGAGCGTTTTGGTGAAGAGTGCTGATATAAGTTATTGTAAAGCAACAATAAAAAATGACAATCACCTGATAAACTATCTGATCAAGCTGCTCATATTTGCCTCTATTATAAAGTTAAATTAGGCGCAGGCAAAAATCCCTTTAAACATCATAATATTTATTAAAAATATCAAATAAATTAACAATGTTCACATTTTGCATTTTGTCTAAATACTATTATCTCTTTTCCAATATATTTTTTTAAAAAAGCTTTAAACAATTTATCATGAGACTCCTTGCAAACCGGCTCATCATCGCCAGCTGTTATTTCAATATTTTCATCCATCGCGATTTCAACAAGTACAAGAAAAAGCCAAACACCTCATCATTCGTTTTATTTTCGTGCCTTCTGAAGTTGCGTATTGGCAACGTTTAAATAGGCTAATAATTTCGCGTTAATCATTCTTCATAATTTTAGATTATTTTATCATTCATATGCCTCATCTTTTAAAGAAAGATGATGAATTCAATTGTGATGAGACGACTTTATCTTGAAACATTTATTCCAAACTATAGATAAAATGCCTATTGCAAATGCGCGCAATTTACACCGCCATTCATGCGCCCTTGCTTAAACAGCAGGAATCACCTTTAATTGAGTGCCCCGATTATTGTCTGATGGTTTGCTTTTTTTGCAATTGGCAGTATAAGCAAACAATTAAATATTGATCTGGTTATCGCCAGTTTGAAAATCGAGTTGTAAAATTTGCCATGACGCTATTAATCATCGACACAGCCACACGCCTTAGTGCTACCGCCCTTTTTGATGGTGACACGTGTCTTACATTTGATACAAATCCGCTTGAAAAAAGTCCTGCAGAGCATTTGATGCAGCAGATTTCAACAATCATGCAAAAGGCAAATAAAAGTTTTTCGGATATAGATCGCATCATTGTAAATACTGGTCCAGGTTCCTTTACCGGAATTCGCATTGGAGTTTCCGCAGCACGTGGCTTTGGCCTTGCCCTAGATAAACCAGTTATTGGCATATCATTATTGGAAGCCAAGGCATTTGCATTGCGCAATGAACAATATGCGATTTCTATTATTGAAGAAGGTCATGGCGGCACTCTAATGGCGCAACATTTTAATGCCGCAGGCAATATATTGACGCCTGCTTATACAGCAAATGCCGATGATATTCGCAAAAATCTTATGGGTGAAATATTGTTGAGTGGCTCAGGCGCCGCCAATATCAAAAGCCCGTTAATTGCGGCTCGCAAATCACCACCATATTTTGAAATTTTACAATCCTTAGCAGTATTAGGGGCAAATAAGTCACCTGAAAACGCTTTACCTACCCCTGTCTATATGCGTCCGCCTGATGCAAAACCGCAAATTGGCTTCGCCCTTCCCCGTATATAAAACATATTGGTTTTTGCATTTGATGCAAATGGCAATGCTCTTAAATGGGTAATAATTGGCATAGATTAATATTATTACCCTTATATCATGGGTAAGCATTTAATTGGTTGAATTGTTAATAGAATAATTTTAATTATCTCATTGAGCTGCGAATTTTAACATTCATTTTTAAGAATAGTCATTTTTTAAGAATAGCCAATTTATGGAATTAGCATGACCAGATTACCCTTTATGCGACGCAATATGGACATAGCACCTTTAACCCTTGACGACGTAGAGGCATTGCATCGCTTACATGCCGGTGCATTTTTTGAAACTTGGGATGAAAATGCATTTCATAATTTTTTGCAAGATAGCACGATTTTTGGTCTATCTGCTCGCCCTATAAAGGAACCTAACAATATGGTTGCTTTTGTATTGGCGCGCCTTGTTGCCGATGAAGCTGAAATCTTATCTATCGCAGTGGATAAAGAGCACCGTGGTGACGGCATCGGGCAAAAACTTATGCATGCATTACTACGCCATTTTTATCATCATCGAGTCGAAAGTGCTTTTTTAGAAGTTGATGAAAACAACATTGCAGCAATCACGCTTTACAAAAAATTTGGCTTTGAAGAAGTTGGCAGACGCGCAGGCTATTATCGCTCCCCCGATGGGCGCAGTGACGCGCTCATTTTACGCCGGCAATTAATCTATTCACCATCGGCAATAAAAGAAAAAGCTTAAATATTGGCAATAACCACTTTAAACCGGGTGCGGATATTTCCGTCACCCGGTTTTCCCCTCTGATGCGGTGAAAGAAAAAATCCTCTCACCTTCAGATTTTCAAATTAGAATAAAACTTAAAACGGCGTTGATAATAATACGCTAAATAACAAGTTCGCCTTTCAAGATAGGCTTGAAAACAACTCTCATCACCAATATATAGTGTCGCAGTTTTTTTCGTTCGACAAGTATTTTTTAATATTTTTTTTGGCTTTTATGTTTTTTTCGCTAAAATTCACAATTTCAAAAAAATCTATATCAGATACTCAACTCTTTGTTTATAAAAGTTATAAATATTTTGCCACAAGGATTAAAACCGCAAATAATATGGATGAGCTTAAACTATTAGACGTTAAACATACAACGCTTCTCATACCCTATGGTGTAAAAATTCCATATTTGCTAAGCAATTTTTTAACGTTTTTTTACACGTTAACAAATGGTGAACTTTCTTGTGAAGATCTGCTTGCCGATCATGATATTTGCATTTATGCACCAGGCCTTATCGGTATATGGTTAAATTCAAAGCCCAATTGCAAAACTCAACGAGATGCTAAACTTATCATGGATAAAGTAGCTACTATCAGTAAGTTGGACAAAGGCTTAATAAAATACCGGCTTTTATATGAAAAATTTCGCTTAGGTTCAGATGTGCCAAGCCCCTTTATAACCCACTTGGCGCACCGACAAGGATACTATAATGTGATCAAAGATATTACTATTGGCGATTGGCTGCCATGCTTCACAAGACAAACAACCTGTGATGATCACATAATTATTATATGATATTTGACTATTTTATTGGCTCATCCTTGAAAAAATGCTGAAAAATCCAATTAGAGTTAAAAATACTTTACAAATTGAAAAAATGCTGAAAAAAGACGGCTATAGCGAAGATGAACGTTTTTTGCCAATGCGCACTGGTTAGCGACAATTTAAAAATATGATTATTGTTAAAATATTAAAGTGCAAAGCTATCTTAGTATAAAGATAATTGCCATCGCCATGAGATTGGATTAAAAGATATTCTTTAGCTAACTGCGCTAATAAACGCTTATAGACTTTATTTAACCCAATGCATAAAGCCAGATCGATTTCAAGGCTGCATGCTGTAACGTCAAGGATTATATCTTTGCCAGATAAAAAAATTTCTGTTGTCATACCTTGCCGTAATGAAGCTGAAAACTTAGGTTTTTTATTAGACGAAATTGACAATGCAATGACTGGGCGCAATTATGAAGTGCTAGTAGTTGACGATGGCTCAACCGACACAACTGCCAAACTTTTAGCTAACCGTATGGAAGCAGGCAAACCTTTGCGCCATATTCGTCATGATCGCTCTTCGGGCCAAAGCTGCGCACTACGTTCGGGTGTTTATGCAGCATCGGGGAGCATAATCGTTAGTCTTGATGGTGATGGTCAAAATGACCCAGCCTATTTACCACAACTTGCCGATAAATTAATTGCAGGCGGTGAAGATATGGGCTTAGTCGCAGGTCAAAGACTGAAACGTACCGACACGAAATTGAAGCAATTTTCATCGCGCATGGCCAATGGTTTGCGCCAAGCGATATTGAAAGATAATACGCGCGATTCTGGCTGCGGATTAAAAGCTGTACGCGCCGATATTTTTAAAAAACTACCTTACTTTAATGGTTGGCACCGTTATTTACCTGCCCTTGTTTTACGTGAAGGATATCAAGTTGGCCATCTTGATGTTATTGACCGCGAACGTGTACACGGCAAATCCAATTATGGTATCTTAGATCGCGCCTTAGTCGGCGTTCTTGATCTGTTTGGAGTATGGTGGCTTCGCCGCCGATTTAAAATTGTACCAAAGGTTAGCGAATTAAAGTTAAACCCAACCACAAATTTAGACGAAACAACAGGAAATACCGAAAATGTTTGATGCACTAGGCGCATGGTTCCATGAAGTGTTTGTGGCGCAAATGGATTGGTGGGCGGTTATTGGCTATTGTGGGCAGCTCATGTTTACCATGCGTTTTGTCGTTCAATGGCTTGCGTCAGAGCGTGCCAAACGTTCAATCGTGCCCGTTGCCTTCTGGTTTTTTTCCCTTGGCGGCGGTTTAATCCTATTTGTTTATGCCATTAGCCGTAAAGAACCAGTGTTTATTTTGGGTCAAGGTGCAGGCTTATTTATTTATATTCGTAATCTTTGGCTCATTTTTAATGAGCGGCGCAATGACAAGACGCAAGCCCTAAAAAGCTAATTTTGATCGGAATTCATAAGCATAAAAACTTCAAAAAAAGCGCACAGAGGATATAATCTTATCCAAATCCTCTGGACGTTAGAAGCTAAGATAAATTAAAATTTAAGCTATGCTTTTGAAATTTCGCCGTAATATTCTGCAACACAAGGCTCTATATATTGCCAATTATTGAGATTCAAATTAAGTATATCAAAAATAAAATAAGGAATAAGTAGGCATAATAATTCGCAGCGCATTTCAATTGCGACTTTTTCACTAAATAAAACATAGGTTATAGGTTTACCATCTGTATATAACTGATTTGTCGAGTCTTCACCCATTTCTTCCCATAAACTCAATCTTTTTTCCTCAAGAAACTTTTCATCTCCCACATGTGGTCCATGATAAAATTCTTTAGCACATTCTATATATTGAAAAAAAACATGATTAATTTGAGTTGTTATACTTTCTAAAATTTTAATAAATATTTTCATAACGTCAACGTAATTCAAATCTTCAGTCTTCGCGTAATACTCAAATATTTCAACCGTTACGTTATTTTCTAATATATCTTGTTGCGTAAAATACCTATTTATCAAATTACTTTCCTTTTGCGGATGCATCTTTAATTGGTTATCCCATAAATTTATTAATATTAAAGCAAGAAGTACAAAATATTATACAAAACTATGAAGTAAATTACTAAAAGGTAAATATATCAGTTTATCAATAAGCTCATACTTATTTTTACTCAAAACCCAACGCTTTTAGAAAATTTACAACCTTTATCTAATTCAAGGCAGCTTTTATGGAATAGACTTCTTTGACTATGGGGAAGCTATCGTAAATTAATCCCCCCAATTAGCCTATTTTACTTTTTTCTAAGTGTCTGTTTTTGGTTAAATATCGGAAGACGATGAGCATCAATCGAGGGGAAAAACGTAAGCCGATCCTGTTTGTGTTGGTATATTTCCAATCGCCAACATTGCAAATCAATCTTGCCCGCCAACGCATTTATACATATTTGAAACCCTTCTTGATGCCTATGGAATAAGATTTCCTGCACATCGAATAATGCCAAAGGTCCCTTATAGTGCGAACATTCAAACACCCAAATATCCTTCGCGCCTTTTTCACTAAAGCAACCATTTCCATACTTACATCTCGAAACAATAATTTTGAAAAATGATTATTAACAAAATAAAGATTTAAAACTTTCACCGTATCAAAAACATATATATATTCTTCTTGATCTTGATTTATATCGTCGGTTGAAAAAACAATATCATACATATTTTTAACAAGTTAATTTATAGTAACTTGCCCTTTTCTATCAAATATAGGGAGACGGTCTTCATCAATTGATGGAAAAAATGTGATGCGATCTTGGTTATGCTGATATATTTCTAAGCGCCAACATTGCAGATAAATTTTGTCAGATGCAGATTTGATACTTACTGCAAATCGATTATCACACCTATTGAAATGTATTTCTTGTACATCTTTTAACGCCATCGGCCCATTATATAATGAGCATTGGGTAATCCAAATATCTAAACCGCTATTGCCACCTAAATCTTCACTATAATAATTGTTTTCCTTATAAACGTCTCTAAACATTATTTTGGAAAAATAATTATTTGCATAATATAGATTTAAATATATCTTCAGATTAAACAGATAGGTATATTCTTCTACCTTTTCATTTATATCTGCTGTGGAAAATATCAATTTATACATTATTTAACTCTATTTAAAATATAGGCAATATTGTGGCACGTAAACCGCTTAGCAGCTATCATCCTATTTTATATAAAATATCAGTATTTTTACGCCGTTCATGGCGGCAATGCTTGTGGTATTGCGATGGCAGGCTCTATGCCAAGCACCAAAAAAGTGAATTTTTACCCTACCGTGTCAAAAAACACCAATCGGTTTTGTTAAAAAAGCTTGGTGAAAGCGATATGCAACTGCAACGCAATAAGGTAACCAATTTAAAAATTGCAATCCAAACAATTGATGGCCTAATCATTAAACCGGGGGAAACCTTTTCTTTTTGTCGTCGTGTTGGTAAACCAACTGAAAAACGTGGATTTTTAGAAGGTATGGAAATATCCTTTGGTAAGCCGCGTGCCGGTATTGGTGGTGGCATTTGCCAAATTTCCAACCTTATTCATTGGCTGGTTATCCATTCTCCCCTCACTGTTACCGAACGTTATCATCATTCTTATGATCCCTTTCCTGATGATGGACGTGTGTTACCTTTTGGTAGCGGTGCAACGGTATTTTATAATTACCGAGATTACCAATTTAAAAATAATACCAACCATACGTTTCAAATTCGCTTATGGTTTTCTGAAAAATGTTTAGAAGGCGAATTGCGTTGCTCTGATGACCTACCCTACCGCTATCACGTTATAGAAGAAAACCATGCCTTTATTCGTGAAACCAATGGCATGTTTTTTCGCCGCAACGAAATTTGGCGCATTTGCAACGAAAAAGGGCAGATAGGACGAGAATTATCAAGGGAGTTGGTAACCAAAAATTACGCCCGTGTTGCTTATGTCCCACAAGGGTTTGAAGAGCAAAGCTGATAAATAGGTTTATTTTTCTTGTAATTTGTCGATATTCGTTGTTCACCACTTTCATTTATTGTCCTTATTTTGGCGCGACTGCTTTTTCGTTTCCCTTTTGTTCACTTATTACAATTACCATGCTAAAAGAGTATCAAATAAGGGCATAGGTTAAAAATGATTCGAATTGTTGGCATAGATCCAGGATTGCGCAATACTGGTTGGGGTATAATTGAAAGCGAAGGCAATAAGCTTAGCTTCATTGGCGCCGGCACAGTTAAATCAGATGATAAATGTGATCTTGCTACACGTCTTTGCCAATTGCATGATGGTTTATTTAAGGTACTACGCGAATTTGCGCCAAGTGAAGCAGCGGTTGAGCATACTTTTGTTAATAAGGATGCAACCGCTACCCTTAAACTTGGTCAAGCACGGGGCATTGCCATGCTAGTTCCTGCGCTTTATGGCTTGCCTGTTAGTGAATATGCGCCTAATGCTGTTAAAAAGGCGGTGATTGGCGTTGGTCATGGCGAAAAGCAACAAATTCATATGATGGTAAAGGTTTTAATGCCACGCGCAACCTTTGACTCAAACGATGCAGCAGATGCTTTGGCTATTGCTATTTGTCATTCGCATAATCGCCAAACATTGTCATTAAAAGCCCGCATGCGGGTAAGTGCATAAAGGTGAATATATGATTGGTAAGCTCAAGGGTATTATTGACGAAATTGGCGATGATCATATCATTCTTGATGTCCATGGTGTGGGCTATGTCGTATTTTTGTCCAACCGCACGCTAGCGACCTTAGGTTCAATCGGTGAAGCGGTAACACTTTTTATTGAAACCCATGTACGTGAAGATTTTATCCGTCTTTATGGCTTTACCACCAAGCTTGATCAAGAATGGTTTAAAATTTTGCAAAATGTGCAAGGCGTTGGTGCAAAAGTTGCCCTTGCAGTGATTGCAACCTTGAGTGCTGGCGAACTTGCCAATGCCATTGCCTTGCGTGATGTTGCGATGATTTCACGCGCACCAGGAGTTGGCAAAAAAGTGGCAGAGCGTATGATTACGGAGTTGCAAGGCAAGGCCCCTGCTTTTTCGACCATTAGCAATGAAAATTTTGGCATGCTTGAAGATATTGGCAGTGCAAACGCCCCCTCTTCCGTTTCCGATGCTGTTTCTGCGCTTACTAATCTTGGCTATTCACGCGAACAGGCCGCCAATGCCGTAGCAAGTGCCTTGAAGCAAGCTGGCGATGAAGCAGAATCTGCCACCCTTATTCGGCTTGGGCTTAAAGAATTATCAAGGTAAATAAACATGGAAAAGCCCGATAGATTAATTGCCGCTGATAAGCGCGGGGAAGATACCGACACAAGTTTACGCCCGCAAACCCTTGATGATTTTGTTGGCCAAGCAGCCGCCCGCGCTAATCTTAAAATTTTTATTGAAGCCGCAAAAGTGCGCAATGAAGCATTAGACCATGTTTTATTTGTTGGTCCTCCCGGGCTTGGTAAAACCACCCTTGCTCAAATCATGGCAAAAGAATTAGGGGTTAATTTCCGTTCAACCTCTGGTCCTGTTATCGCTAAAGCTGGTGATCTTGCATCGCTGTTAACCAACTTGGAAGAACGCGATGTATTGTTTATTGATGAAATCCATCGGTTAAGCCCAGCAGTTGAAGAAATTCTCTATCCGGCAATGGAAGATTTTCAGCTTGATCTTATCATTGGTGAAGGACCAGCTGCACGCTCGGTTAAAATTGACTTAGCACGCTTTACCCTCGTTGCTGCCACCACCCGTCTTGGGTTGCTCACTACACCGCTGCGTGACCGTTTTGGTATTCCGGTACGGCTAAATTTTTATACGGTGGATGAGTTGGAACTCATTGTGCGGCGCGGCGCCCGCATCATGCATATGCAGATCACCGATGATGGGGCGCGTGAAATTGCCCGCCGCGCGCGTGGTACACCACGTATTGCTGGCCGCTTATTGCGCCGCGTGCGTGATTTTGCCTTGGTTGCCAAAACAAATATAATCGACCGTAAAATTGCTGATGAATCCTTATCGCGGCTTGAGGTTGATAGCCTTGGACTAGACCAACTTGACCGCCGCTATTTATTCATGATTGCGCAAAACTTCGGCGGCGGCCCTGTCGGTATTGAAACTATTGCCGCAGGATTATCAGAACCGCGTGATGCTATTGAAGATATTATCGAGCCTTACCTAATTCAACAAGGCTTTATCCAGCGTACACCGCGAGGACGAGTATTGACGCAAAATGCATGGCGGCATTTGGGTCTGCGTGCGCCTGAAAATATGGTAGGGGCTGCTCAAATTGGTCTTTTTGATGATGAGGAAAGCGATTAAGCCTGCTTTACCTTAACCGTCAAAAACGCAATAAAGCCGCAAAAACAAAAAGAGAAATGATTATGATAGATATGAGCGACAATCAAAAAAATATTGCCTTTTGCGGTGAAATTAAAGATGGTATACATCAGCTGATGGTGCGCGTTTATTATGCAGACACTGACTTTTCAGGCGTCGTCTATCACGGTCGCTATCTTGAGTTTTTCGAGCGTGGCCGCACGGAATTTTTACGCCTTTCTGATATTCATCATCATATTATGGCGGAAGCTGGCCCCAATGAGGCAGTGGCTTGGATTGTGCGCCGCATGTCGCTTGATTTTGCTTCTCCTGCTAAAATCGACGACATTTTATGTGTTGAAACAACCATTAGCCATGTAAGTGCAGCTCGGGTTAAAATGCAGCAGAAAATTTTACGCGGTGATAAATTATTGGTTGGCGCCGAGGTAGAGGCAGCAATTATCAATGCTAATGGCCGCCCTCGCCGCTTACCTATTGCATGGATAGAACGCTTTCAATAGATGCCACGAATTAATTGACTCCTTAGGATAAGTCTATGGCTAAATTTAAGTTAAATATAACCAATAATGCATCATTCATGGCCTTTATTGAGATAAATAAGCTCAATGAAGAAGGCGAAATCGTTCCAAGAAATTTAGGTGATGGCTTTTTTCTCAGTAATTTTCTTAAAAATTCACTGGAGAAAAATATTCATTAGGAAAAGTCGATATAATTTTTGATTTTGATGAAAATGGCGAAGTTTCAGCATTGGAAATTTATCAATAAATGGCTTTGTTTAACTGCTTGTTAAATTGAAACAAATTTTAAATGCAGTTCATCAGCAAGCTATATAATCCAAGACACGCAATCTCAATTTGAGGATCAACTTGATGTCCAATTTCAGCTTTAGCATAATAAATGGTGAACCATTTTCAGGCATAATTAGTCTTGATAAACATGATGCAGAATCCGAAATTATTTCAAGAGAAACTGTGGAAACACTTAGCTTAAATGATATTATATCGCAAAAAAGCGATGGTAGACTTTCGCTTGGTGATTTTAAAATATTTTTGGATTTTGATAGTAATGGCGAACTTATGAATATCCAAATAAAGTCCTAAAGGTGGTACTAAAACCAACTTTTGAAATAGCCAAGAAAGCTCAATATCATATCTAACGTTGCCGTTTTTTAAACAGCAAGCTACACTGTTAAATGTCATGACGAATGGCATAAAAGGTGCCGAGATATAAAAGGATTCTGTGATGTTACCAGGAACGATGACTGCAATTGAAATCAGTGCTTTTGGCGATCCATCGGTATTAAAGCCTTGTGAAGTTCCCATCCCAAAACCTAAGGCCAATGAAATATTGGTAAAGATTCATGCAGCCGGCGTAAATCGCCCTGATGTTGCGCAGCGTATGGGCCTTTATCCCGCTCCTGATGGTGCTTCGCCATTGCCTGGTCTTGAAATTGCGGGCGAAGTGGTCGCTTTAGGTGATGGCGCAAAGCGCTTTAAACTGGGCGCGCGCGTTTTTGCACTCATTGCCGGTGGTGGCTATGCTCAATATGCTACCGTCGATGAAAGCATCGCCTTGCCAATGGCGGACGATATGGACTATGTCACAGCCGCAGCAATACCCGAAACTTTCTTCACCGTGTGGAGCAATGTATTTGATCGCGGCGGTCTAAAAAGCGGCGAAATTTTGCTTATCCATGGTGGCAGTTCAGGCATCGGCACTACAGCTATTCAACTTGGTAAAGCTTTTGGTGCAACAGTCATTATAACTGCTGGGTCAAAACAAAAATGTGATGCTTGCCTTGCGCTTGGTGCAGACCATGCGATAAATTATAAAGAACAAGATTTTGTCACAGAAATAAATCGCATTACCGAAAAAAAGGGTGTTAATCTTATTCTTGATATGGTTGGCGGCGATTATACCGAACGGAATTATAAGATTGCCGCCATTGAGGGGCGCATTGTCCAGATCGCATTTTTAAATGGCCATAAGGCAACAGTAAACCTTAATGATCTCATGCGTAAGCGGTTGGTTCATACAGGTTCAACCTTGCGTGCGCGCGAAATACCCTTCAAAGCTTTGATCGCTGAGGCGTTAGAAACCCATGTTCTACCTTTATTGGCAGCAGGGACAATAAAACCATTAATTGACGCAGTATTTCCGCTTACTGAAGCAGAAAATGCCCACCGCCTTATGGAAGAAAGCAGCCATATCGGCAAGATTATACTAAAGGTTATAGAAGAATAACAGAAATTAAAAAAACGCCAATTTAAAGGTGCAAATTGGCGTTTTAATATGGTTGAAAGAAATATTTCAATAAATTTTACTCAATTTTATTGCCATTCTTATCGGTGAAGTTACCGGTTACAATAAAGATGAAATCGATAACGGCCCAAATAAGAGTAATAGCTGCGCCATATCCAGTGCAAGTGGATAAAAACATCAGTATCCCCGTACCTATTTTACCAACAGCAAATCGATGCACCCCAAAAATACCCAAGAAGAGGCAAATCAACGCTAAAATAAGTTTTGAATAATCGCGCTCGATTTTAAGTGGAAATATATTTTTAGCGTTGGTGCCTTGATCGAGAAAGTCGACTTGCGTACCAGCTTGTGGGGTTCCCCTGCCCGACCAATCAAGATGACTGAAACCATAACGCCGGCCATCATCACCCGAAATCATACCACGATTACGACTAAAACTGATAACTATTCCACGCATAAATAAAACCAATCCCAAAGCACATCCACATCAATCAAGTCCCATGGCATGCGCTATTTTTGCTTTACAGATTTAACGCAAAACCACTCAACAGGCTTTTGCAAAAAATAATAATATTTATTACAATCTTTATGGAAGATTATATAGGAAGCAGATAATAAAAATGCAAAATATTAAATATGGGTTTTAAGATCAAGCCGCGTTGTCAATGAAAACATGCTACTAGTTAAAGACAGGTTTCCGCAGCTTCCTCAACCTGCTCCATATCCTTATCGGATAATCCAAAATGATTACCAATCTCATAGATAAGAATTTGTGTAAGAATATCGCCTAAAGTTTCTGGATTTTCCGACCAATAATCAAGTATAGCACGGCGAAAAATAGTCATGCGATTTTGCTTTTCGCCGGTGGGAAAACTAAAGCGCTCACCAATACCATTACCTTCAAAAAGACCAAGCAATTCAAAAGGTGAATCCAACCCCATATCTTCAATAATTTGATCTTCAGGAAAATCGGTTACACTAATAATCAAATCCCCACATAAAGCACGAAACTTTTCAGGCAATTGAGCATAAGCCTCAACTGTAAGAGAATCTAATTCGCCAAGAGAAGGTGCAAGCTTTGCTTTCCAATCTCGGCTTTGGTCCATACGCGCCATATAATACTTACTTTCAAGCCCATCAGGTATTTTTGTTTGATATATCGTGTCTATTTTAAATTACCAAGTGTTTTAAACAAAATTAATGAAAATCATGAGAGATAACACAAGTTTCAAAATTATTTGTGCTTTATGACTTTAGCGCTTTGGCATTTTTTGTAAAACACAACCATATCTGAATACCTATTTTCGATAATGATAGGTCATCTATTACAAATTTAAGACAAAGCTAAACAAAATCAAGGTACAGAACAGCAATATGTTCTGTACCTTAAAATCAATTCAACTTTTAGAGTTATTTAAGCCCAAGGATGGGTTTGCGCTTCACTTTTTTCAAATGTATCAATTTCTGATACTTTTTGTAAAGTTAAGCCAATATCATCTAAACCATTAAGCATACAATGACGGCGGAATTCATCAATCGAAAACTTTATAATACCACCATCAGGACGACGAATTTCTTGCGTTTCAAGATCAACGCTTAAAGTAGCATTTGCGCCAAGAGTTGCATCATCAAGCAAAGACTCTAGCTCTTCTTGCGTTACTTTAATCGGCAAAATACCGTTTTTAAAACAGTTATTATAGAAAATATCAGCAAAGGATGTTGAAATAACACAACGAATACCAAAATCTGCTAGCGCCCAAGGAGCATGCTCACGCGAGGAACCACAACCAAAATTATCGCCAGTAACTAAAATTTGCGCATGCTGATAGGCTGGTTGGTTGAGCACAAAATCAGGATTGTCTGAACCATCCTCATTATAGCGAAGCTCTGCGAAAAGACCTTTTCCAAGCCCAGTGCGTTTAATCGTTTTAAGATAATCCTTTGGAATGATCATATCTGTATCGATATTGACAATTGGCAAGGCAGCAGCAACGCCAGTGAGCTTTGTAAATTTTTCCATATGTCTACCCTCAATGGCTGGAATTTTTAACTCTTTTACTACTCTTGCAGTAACAAGTCAAAATTCTTTGTCAAACAAATGGTGTTTTTAGAACAATTCGCAAGAAGTATAAACCCTTTTTTGCAAATTATTTTTAACTACCCCATTTATTTAAGAAGAGTATGAGCAGATTTCTAATCCGTAGCTCAAATATCATCAACAGCAAAATCAAGCGACAAATTAGATTGGCTTTTAGCAATAGGTGATAATCGTTGAAATGCCCAATAAACTTCATTGGCATTGGCAATATCACATGAAATAACGATTTGACGTGTCTTTGTTGGCCCTTTTAGGCCACAAAAATAGATAGAATCTTCTAAATGCAAGGGTGCATCAGTTTGAAAGCTCCAACTATCTGCGCCCATTACTTCCAAACGTAAAGCACCGCTTTCACTGCGACTAACCTCTACGTCAGGGTGCAAATGAAAGCGAATTGTTGCAATATTTTTTGCAGTTTTGAAGGGGTGTGCTTTATTAGCTTTAAGAAATGAATCCGCACCTTCCAAAACCATGCCAT
Source organism: Bartonella sp. HY038 (assembly GCF_014117425.1). Lineage (NCBI taxonomy): Bacteria > Pseudomonadati > Pseudomonadota > Alphaproteobacteria > Hyphomicrobiales > Bartonellaceae > Bartonella > Bartonella sp. HY038. Next base: position 633,763 of record NZ_CP059725.1, on the reverse strand, counting down.
CATCAGATAGCATCATCGTGCGCTGATGCAACACATTAAAGCTACGTGCATAACCATCGTGAAGAGCTATAAATCCAGATTGACCATCTTGTTCAAGACGTTTTACCACAACCTTAGACGGCCCCGCTGTAATGGCGCTATCTACCCGACCATTTTTACGAAAACGGCATGATGAAGTATCATTTATGGTTGCCGTAGAATGAGCCGCAGTCAAGCGACCAGAAAAACGAAATTCTTCTGGTCCATATGGATCAACACCACAATTTACCACAAATTTTTTAATACCAGACGACATTTCAAAGGATAAGCAACCTGCATTGGCTGTTTTTGAAATTGCGCCACTTGGTGCCTTGCCCGTATCAGCAAGGACGGTTGTGCCACCCGCAGCCAAACGCTGATAACCAGAATGAGGTGCATGACTAAAAGGATTACCAGCAGTTTCATCCGATTGCAAAATAATATCAAGGCGATCAGATAGCGTGGGGCCAACGCCGTTAAAATTACCAAGACTTTGGTCACGATGCTGAAAAAAACGCAAGGCAGGCAACATGCGTTCAACGGCTGCATGTAAAACCTCTGGCACCTCAATATCGCTTTGGGCAAAGCAGTGGCGCAGCGCAATAAGATGCGATAGAAGCATTAATAAAATAGCTGGATTGCGTGAAATATGGCCACCATCGGGCAATATTTGCTTTTGCAATTCGCGCTCCAAATTGCGCGTCGTGCGCTTTGCAACTCGTTGTGATACAGGTAAAGCTAAAGCCGCAAAAGTAAGGGCAATATGAGCGAGCAAACGGTGCTCATTTAGATCCATAGTTTTGACCGCGGTGCGCAAATAGCGTACCTGCAGGCCAAGTGACCTTAAAAACCGCTTTTTAAACGCGGTATTGCCACTTTCATATAAAATATCTGAATGTGTGAGCCATGAAATAATCCGACCAGCAGTAACTGCACCATCCCAAACATTGCCGTGAATACGCTTACCGCAAATATCAATCCAATCACCCAATAATGAACGCGCATGAGCATTTGCAAGCTCCGTTTCAGCCGCTGCCATATGGCGTAGCCAGCTAAAATCATGCAAGGCGTTTTGCCACTCTCTGGTTGGTGGGACAACCACAAAGGGTGAAATAGATCCGGTCTGGACAATACGGCCAGCAAGTGGAAACCGCCCATGATAAAATTCATGAGCAAGATAGGGATCAGCTAAATGTAAATCAATGGGACGATTTAAAATCTGTTGCGGACTAAAGCCGCTAAAACGCCACCGAAAAAACGGCCCAACACTTAGACGGCGTGCCCAACGCTGCACAGCAATGGATGCAGTCGATGTTTTAAAATCCAAATTATCCGCGAGCATGGATGTCACAGCTGGATCTCCCGTCATTGGCTAGCCCAAAATGGCAAGCAGATTATTATATCAAATCAATGAACCAATAGATCGGTCCTCTTTCGTTTATAATATTTATAGACTTATGGTGAATGAATAGTTAACAATCTTAATTTTTAAGCAAATTGATATTTCTCATTAAGTTCGAAGCTAATAAATCATCGCTCTTAATATAAGATATTTAGACATTATCGATCAATGTTACAATTTTGCTAATCAAAATTACAACATTGAAAGTACGTTTATTTAATGTTTTGCTCTTGAAGGCTTGGTAAGCCCTTTTTTAAAAAGAAGGCTTTGCAACTGGAACGGGCACTTTCCAATCTGGCACTTGCCCAGCTTTTAAAACTGGAGGCGCAGCCAATAAACGAACCGGAATAGCAGCTATGTTATTTATATCCAATGCCGACATGAACGGCGAAGAAAATTGAATTTTTCCATTTTCATCACGATATTGCAAACGCTCCTGCCAAGCAGTTTCTGTGCAAATTGTTTGACGTAAATCAGTTGCTTGCGATAATTTACTGCCATATGGACGCAATGTCACTAAGGTTAATTGTTGTGAACCAGCGCTTTTAAAGCCATCATTTAATAATTGCGCTGATAGGCCTTCACGCTGATCAATGCGTTCTGCACCCAAGACGACAGCGACGAGAATGCGCCCTTTTCTCGTTGCTGAAGCGGCAAGATTAAAGCCTGAAGAACAAATGAAGCCGGTTTTCATGCCATCGGCACCATTGAAGCGACCAATCAAATTATTAGTGTTAGGAACCAACTTGGCCCCATTGCCATAATCAATAGCTGGAATATTGAAATAATGCGCATATTGAGGAAACTCACGACGAATTTGCGCTGCTAAAACAGCTAGATCACGTGCAGTTGAATAATTAGCAGGATCGGGTAGTCCGCTTGCATTAGCAAAATGGCTACCCACCATACCAATCCTAGTCGCCTCGGAGTTCATACGCGCAACAAATGCATCATCAGAACCGCCAACCGCAGTACCAATAGATGATGCTATATCATTGGCCGACTTAACCATCATAATTTTTAAAGCTGTATCAAGGGTCAATGTGGAGCCAGCCTTGTAGCCAGATTTGCTTGGCGGTAATTGCGCAGCAGTCGTGGTAATACGGATAGGTGTTTCTAGGCTAATTTCTCCACGCTGTAATGCACGAAATGTGACATAAGCGGTCATAAGTTTAGTAAGAGAGGCAGGATACCAACGATCAAAAGCTTCGTTATGGGCAAGCACGCGACCTGTTTGCACATCAACAACAATATAGGGATTAGCAAAAGCGGAGGAAAAAGAAAAAACAGTTATACTAAGCGACAAAATTAAAGCTAAAAATCTAAACATTACACTATTTCCAATTTCCTTAAACATCTTGATCAAAGATTGAATAATCAAAATGCCTTGACCTTTACCTTAAACATATTTTGCCTAAAAGTACTTTTTTAGGTTTCAATAATACGCTTTATATTAATATTCATACAAAAATGCATAACACCTCAACTTTAAGGTGAATTTACAACATTTACACCCCAATAAAATCCATATTAAGTTGAAGCCTAAACTTATAAGACAACATTTCGTTGCGCAACAAAACTTTACTTCATTGCCCTATAGGTCAAATGTGTCAATTATCTAACCATCTGGTAGCAATAATGCATATTTGTTAATTTTCTGCCATCATTTGTATTTTGATAGATATAAGCAAATAACTCACCCAGAAGTATTAAAATCTACAAGTTCAAATTGATTATAATCAATGATTTGCCCCCTCAATTAGATTAGCTCTAAAAATAGTTTAAAAAGGACTTAAAAGCTGCGAAATAATACGAAATTTTTGGCAAAATTGGTTGTTTTTTTGATGAAACATGCCAATATCTATTATGTGAGGACAGAAAAACTACAATAGCATTTTTATCAAAATCATATGATGGAAAATTAGGCATCACGATTAATTGAAAATGCTAAAGGCGGAAGATCTGACCATTATTAGCAAGCAAGTAAGGAGTTTTGCAAATGTATGAGAAAATTTTAGTTGCAACAGACGGGTCAGAGCTTGCTGAAAAAGGCGTTGATGCAGCAATTGAACTGGCTGTAAAAACAGGTGGCGAGCTATTTATTGTAACAGTCACCAGTATGATGCCTTCTTACGGTATTGTTATGGGTGCAGAATGGGCATCAAGCCCTGGTGCATTTGAAGATTTTCGTAAGGAAATGGAATCAAGTGCAAAAAGAATTCTTGAATCTGCTTTAAATAAAGCTCATCAATTTAACGTAAAAGCGCAGGGTATCCATGCGGAAAATCAGTTGGCAGCAGCTGGTATTGTGGATGCAGCTAATGAGCATGATGCCGATCTCATTATTGTCGCATCACATGGCCGCCGTGGCGTTAACCGTCTTATTCTGGGTAGCCAAGCATCAGAAGTAATGGCGATGAGTGAACGCCCTGTTATGGTGATTAAATAAAGCTATTTAGTCTAAATAATTGATTTTTAAAGCGCTGCTATTTTGCTATAGCAGCGTTTTTTATTGGGGTGAATAATGTATCAAACCAAATGCATCACAAATTTAAATATAAAAAAGCAGCGTTGCATGAAGCAAACGCTGCTTTATTATTGTCAACTATTATAGATTATTAGTTACAAGGTGCTTGATATACGCGACCATAAGCATCGCGATAGTTACAATATTGAACGCCATTACGTGTTTGAGCAACACCAAGAAGAGTACCTGCAGCGCCGCCAATAGCAGCACCTGCAAGGGCACCGCGACCAGAACCAGTAATTGCACCACCAGCAAGCGCACCAAGCGCTGCACCACCAACACCATAACCAGCTGTGCGCTGTTCTTGTTGGGTGCAACCAACGGCTGCAAAACCCATAATTGCGGTAACAGCAATAACTGAAATACGTTTCAACATAATAAATACCTCTCTCAAATCAATATCTGATTTCACTATCATGTGTTGATAATACGGCTAAAAAAAGTCAGAATAAATAGCCTATCAGTCAACTTTTTTGTTACCATGAAATCATGCTTTATCGTTAACTTATTCTATAACTGATGAACAAGTGATGAATAATTGTGATATCTTACAAAGATTGACTGCTAAAAGCTATATTTAATCAATTATTCTTTCAAATTTGCAATAAGAATGCCAGAACCGTTTTCAAATGACACAAAAAGCGTACCTTGCACCCTATTTGATAAGGTAAGCGAAGAGCCAAAATCCAATTGCGCATTTTGCAATTGCCAATGCGCACCTTGAATAGATAATTCTGACATTTGCGAAAATGCAATGATGCTAAACAGCGTATCATCAGGCAAATCAAATACATGATCGCCAGGCGCAAGAGAGGTTGCCTCCTCGCCACCGCTTGTCAATAAAAGCTTCACACCCTTTTGTGCTAAAGCGGCCGCCATGGTCATATGCAATAAGGCATGATCGCTACGGCTACCACCAAAAGCCCCACATAAAATGATCTCATCAGCTCCTTCAGCCAATGCTACATGAACGGCAATTTCGCCATCCGTCATGTCTTTTTCAACAGGGTAGGATTGGCGACGAATATCGCTATAGCGGGCAATATCTGCTTCTTGGGTCGAATCAAAATCACCTAACCATAAGAAAGGTTCAACACCCAACGTTTCAGCATGTCGAATACCACTATCAGCAGCAATAACAGTACTCCCAGCAATTTGCCCCATCAATCGCGGCGTTACTTCTAACTGCCCACCAAGAAGGATTGTAATTTTTTTCATTTTTAGCCTTGATTGAAATTTGCGTTGCAGTCTTAAATTGAATAAACTATTTAATCTTATAAAGACAAAAAACCACTGCGCAAATAAAAAAAAAAGTATTTTAAAATCTTACATATAATTGCAAATGAAAAAGATGGTGGCGCTATCTGTACCCCAAAAAGCAACTAAGCATTTTTAAAACAAATTGTATAAGCAAAAGCTAGATCAAAAACTGGGTAATAATTTTCCTTGGGAATTTAGTTATATAAATAGCCAAAAATCTATACCCATCATTTTCGAACGTGGCGATCAAAATATTGGTAAATGGTTAAGTAACATAAGAAAAAGCTTAATTATTTATGGCTATGTTTATTTAACTAGGTGAGCTGCAAGAAGGTTACTTTGGTGGTAATTGCTATGATATCATGAAGGAACTTCAAGAGCATTTTAATAATGCTTACCGCGTTTGGTTAACAGACCGAGATTTCAATTGGTGTTTAGAATTTCGGTTAAATATATGTCGGTTTTATATGAGCCCATATAAAGACATCGTCAACAAAATCAAAATTTTTTACCAATGCTAATTAATAGGTCCTGGCCCTAAAGCCAATATTTTTGATAGAGCAGTTTAACTATCACTATTTAATTTTTAAACAAAAAAAGCGCGCCAGAATAGGTGTGATAAATTGGAGCTTATACATAAACATTCTGGCGCGCGCCGATCATGGGAATGATCATGATCGGAAAACTTTTAAATCAGCTTAACAATTTTAGTGGGCAAGCATTTCATCAGCAATTTGCTTGGCATTTAATGACGAGCGATAATAGGTTGGCCAATGGTCCATTTCCTTTAGCAATTCAGCGCGGTCATTACCCATGTAAAGATGATAATGTTCAGCCTTAGCTGGGAAAATACCATGATCACTAAATTGGATGAATTGTGGTGCATCAGCATCGCCAGATATCTTTTTAAAGATGAACCTTACACCACGATTGCCTTTTTTATAGGTGAGTATTTCATGACCATCGCTAGCATATTCACCGCTATAAGGTTTGTCGTTTTTATAATAAGTGACTTTGCTGCCATCAATGACAATGCGATTAATATCGGTATTATAACCAGTTTTATAATAATCCCGATATTCCTCAATCGTTTGCGGACCTTTTTTTGCTTTAGCTTCTAAAACAGATTCAAGTGAGCCATCCATTAAATATGGATAAACGGACTGCCAATCACCATCCCAATCGGTAAGTTCGCGCGCCTTTACTTGGTCGTCTTTAAAATAGCCCTTATAAATTGGATCACTGTGGCCGTGCTCTTCATCATGGGCGTGGGCGTGCGAATGTTCATGGGCGTGATCATGTTCTGCGGCGGCAACCTGCTGCGCGCCACTATTTGCAAAACTAGCAACTGGAGTTAAAAGAAGTGCTGTTGCACCAAATGCACCCACGCATTTTGAAATAATATCAGACATAAACCAAGCCTCTTTCATGAACAAAATTTTTCCACAAACTAAATGTTATAAAATAACATAACGTTTTTATGACATGAATTTTCTTTTGGCAAGAGGGAAGATAGTATTTTTTTAACGAACACATGTTTTTTTAAATTTATGAACAATGAAAGAGAAGCTAAAAAGAATGCCGTGCGACGCGGAACAAAATTGTCAATAAGAATTGTGGTATTATTATTGATGACAATCCTAAATTAAACGGCTAGCTTTAGCTTGCCGTAATCACAATTGCTTTGCAAAAGCATTAAAACGCCACCCTTCGAATTTCACGCAATGCATGACTTTAAATAACGCGTCCAAACAATTATAGAACAATCATACATGCACCAGAAAAGGTATGAAGTCATTGAGCAAGCTTTTAGATTATGAGGAAATGATATTATGGCCCGGCACAATTTTTCGATTAAAGGGCCAATATCCCTATGAAAACCGCGTAGATTTTATGATATATGAAACATCTTATGACGAATACCCACTGGGCTTGATCGTTACCACTGGCTATCATGCTGGCAAAAAAGTACCCTTTGTTTTTCCCAAAGAGGCTTTTACCAAAAGGAAAATCGAAGGCTTTGAAAGCAGAATTTTTGCAATTAATAAAGAGTGGGTTATTTCAAATTGGCAAACACTTATTTATGATGGCTGCACTATTGAAGATGTCGATATCTATGACGGCTATCATTTAACCATGAAGGAAAACTTACCACAAGTTTAAGAAATAATGTCTGGCAATCAACGCCTTTATTAAATTCCAATTATTTTTTTTAATATGGAAAATAGATACTGCTTTGGAAAGCGTGATTTTGATACGCTTTCCAAAGAGCTAAAATGGGTTAAAGCTTAGAGTAGGTCATTTAGCTTTGGTACAATATCAAATAAGTCACCAACCAAAGCGTAATCTGCGATCTGCATGATCGGTGCTTCTTCGTCCTTGTTAATAGCAACAATAATGCCTGAATCTTTCATACCAGCCAAATGCTGAATTGCGCCAGAAATGCCAATGGCAATGTAAAGTGCAGGTGCAACCACCTTACCAGTTTGGCCAACCTGCCAATCATTAGGGGCATAGCCTGCATCAACCGCCGCACGACTTGCACCAATCGCAGCGCCTAATTTATCAGCAAGCGGCAATAAAAGCTGCATGAAATGTTCTTCTGAACCAAAGGCACGTCCACCTGACACAATCACTTTAGCAGAGGTGAGTTCAGGCCGCTCATTGGCAGTAACATCAGCCTTGATAAACTGCGATAAGCCTTTATCTTCCGGCACTTCAACGGCTTCAATTCTGGCATTACCGTTTTCTTCTACAGCACCACTAAACGCCGTTGTGCGCACAGTGATAACCTTTTTATCCTCACTGCTTTTTACCGTCTCAACAGCGTTGCCAGCATAGATGGGGCGCTTAAATGTGCTACTATCAACCACTTCTACAATGTCTGAAATCTGCATCACATCAAGCAAGGCGGCAACGCGCGGTAATATATTTTTACCCCGAGATGTTGCAGGGCTCAGCAAATAATCATAAAAATTGCTGCGCGATAGCATGAGATCGGCAACAGGCTCTGCCAATTGGTGCTCAAGATGGGGAGCATCCCCTACCAATACAGCTCTAACCCCAGATAACTTTGCAGCAGCAGCGGCAATATTACCAACATTATGCCCAGCAATTAAAATATCAATATCTCCGCCGATTTTTTGCGCTGCAAGCAATGTCTTTGCCGTTTGTTCGGAAAGGTTCACATTATCATGTTCAGCTAAAATAAGAATTGCCATTTTCATCCCTTCCTTAAAAAATTCCGGCTTCATTTTTAAGTTTAGCTACCAACTCTTCAGCGCTTGCAACCTTAATACCTGCTTTGCGCCCCTGCGGCTCTTCAACTTTTAAAACGCTTAGACGTGGGCTTGCATCAACACCAAGTTCTTCAAGACTCAATTCATCAATTGTCTTTTTCTTCGCCTTCATAATATTAGGAAGGGAAGCATAGCGCGGCTCATTCAAACGAAGATCGACCGTTAAAACGGCAGGCAGCGTCACTGCAATTGTTTCAATACCGCTATCAACTTCGCGGCTAACAATTGCCTTATCACCAGCCATTTCCAATTTTGAAGCAAAGGTTGCTTGCGGCCATGCCAATAATGCAGCAAGCATTTGACCGGTTTGATTGCTATCATCATCAATTGCTTGTTTGCCAAGAAAAACCATATCAGGCTTTTCATTTTGCGTTACGGCCTTTACCGCTTTAGCTACATTTAATGGTTCAACAACATTATCGGTTTTAACCAAAATGGCGCGATCTGCCCCCATAGCAAGACCAGTACGCAAAACATCTTGGGCAGCTTGCGGCCCGACAGACACCAAAACCACTTCATTAAAATTCCCGGCTTCCTTTTGGCGGATCGCTTCTTCTACTGCAATTTCATCAAAGGGATTCATCGACATTTTAACATTGGCAAGGTCAACACCTGAACCGTCACTTTTTACGCGAACTTTAACATTATAATCAACGACACGCTTCACACAGACCAAAACCTTCATGTTGGCATTATCCTTTCCAATTAGGGTTTACATAGTGCGCCAATATATGAAATATTACTGACAAAGATGCCACATTTATGGCTTATAATATTTCCAACCGAAACCTTACAATAGCAAACCTACTAAACCCATTCTAATACCCTATGTAAAGCGTGAAATATCTCTTTGCATAACTCTTTTTGTACAAAACCACCATATTTAGGAGAATTTTAATCAAGTTTTCAGCTACAACCTTTAGTGAAAGAATGATATATTTAATTTAAATGCGCAAATTGCGTTGCCAAATTAAAAATTATTCAAATAAAAATTATTTTGCCGGAAAACTAATTAATTTAACATTAATCAAGCGCTTGAGTATTTAAAATTAAGCTAATAAATTGTAAGACTGCCAAAGCGGACAAAACAATCAAAAACCAGTATATGCTTTATATTTCTTTGTAAAAGTGGAATTAGTTTAATTTAATTAGGAATCTTGATTAATAAAAAAATTAAAAATTAAATATACTTTCTAAATTAGGCATAAAAAAGAAAATTTATTTAATTTAATTTCTAATTAAATCAATAATTTATTTAATTTTATAATATTTTGCATATAAATAAATTCTATTCAATCGGGAATTATTTATGTTTACTATAAGACAAATGCGCTATTTTGAAGCTTTAGCCACAATTCGGCATTTTGGCGCCGCTGCTGATAAAGTTGGAGTATCACAACCAGCATTATCAGTACAAATTGCCGAAATGGAAAAAGCAATTGGCCTGCCACTTTTTGAGCGTATGCCAAAAGGCGTTATATTAACGACTACTGGACGTGACTTTTTGCCGATTATTCGTTCTATATTGAAGCAAGTGAAAACTCTTGATGAAATGTCTTCGCTGTATCGCGGTCCCTTTCATGGGATTTTACGTATTGGTATTATTCCCACTCTTGCTCCTTATATCTTACCTAGCCTTTTACCTGTAATCAAACAAAACTACCCCAATCTTTCATTAGAATTACATGAAGCGAAAACAACGACATTAGCAAGTGAATTAGCTATCGGCAATTTAGATTTGACACTGGCTGCCGAACCTTTTCCTATAGATGCTGTAAAATCTAAACACTTATTTTCTGACCCGTTTTACCTTGGCACCTCAAAACAAGAGCAGCGTTACGATAAGGGCGTAGATAATGTCGATGATATAGATATTACACAATTACTTTTACTTGAAGAAGGCCATTGTTTACGTGATCAAGCGCTCGATATTTGCAGCGCCAATAATTATTTGCAAGAATATGGCGCAACCAGTCTTACCACGCTATTGCAATTAGTTGCTAACGATTTTGGCGTAACGCTTATTCCACAAATTGCTTGTATTGATGATAGCAATTTAAAAAATTTGAAAATTTTAAACTTCAAACATAGCCATCCTAAACGTGACATTTCATTATTTTGGCGAGAACGCAGTCCTCGCGATAAGGAATATGAACAATTTGCCGAAATTTTGATCAATGTGGTAAAGCCATTACAAAAGAAAGCAAATCAAAATATACAACTACAAGAATAATGTCTTTAGCAAAAGTGATGAATATTTTTGAATAAAAAGTGCTCATTGTAAGCACGTCTTAATTAAATTTTTAAAAAAAGCTATCGGTTAATTTACCCAATAGCCCAATTTATTATATATGTTTTGTCATCAAAAATAATTAATGCATTATGCCCTTGCCAAACTACATTTAAGCGCAATATGGCAAGGGTTTATTTTTGCAGTTACCGGTTAATTCAACGTGAAGCTAACACCGGCACCGACACCAAAATCACCACCGGCAGATGTAGCTGTAACATTAGCGCGTACTTTACCTGTTTCAGATGTATAGCCAGCACCTACTGCAAAAGCACCTTCACTCTTCCAGAAGCCACCACCGGCTGCAATACTTATCTTGCCAGGGGTTGAATCAAAACGTAAGCTAGAGGCTGCAAGTCCGATAGCGGCAGCTTGTCGTGCTTCTTTACGAACATCATTAATACTACCATTGAGCTGATTAAACTTAGCATCGGTATAATAATTAGCTTGTTCAACCGAATTCTGAGTCATGCTTTCAATTCTTTGATCAGTATAAGCTTTGGAGTCATTAAGTGTGACTTGCATTTGCTCCTTAGTATAATCATAAAGCTGACCACCATTTACCGCCTGCTTTGAATCTTTCTCAATCTTACCATCTGCCACATTATTTATAACGACTGGCTTACTGGCATCAGCTCCTTTCAGACTAATTGAATTGGTTTTATTACCATTTTCGTCCTTATCATAGGTTACAGCATTAGTTGCCACATCATTGACGTTACTTTGAATTTGGTCAATCCTTTGATTAGTATCCCAAAGCTGTCCACCATTTACTGCATCTTTTGAGTTTTGAGCGATTGTACCATTTTCTACATTAACAATCTTATTTGGTTGGTTATTCTTGGATCCGGCATCATAACCTCCAGCACTTTCGTCATAACGCAAGGCATCCTCATCTGGACCCATATTATCTATTTGGCTTTGCACATCACTGACACGTTGGTTAACATTATCAATACTACTGCTAACGCCAGTAAGGGCATCACCAACATTTCCATAATTTGCGGTGGTCTTATTGCCGCTTGTATCAATTTGACTAATCAAAAAATTAGGAGCGGTCCAAGTACCATTAACAAAGGATGCACCAGCACCAAGGAAACTTGCTATCTGACTATTTGATGAATAAAGTTGTCCACCAGTTACTGCATCACTAGAATTTTCCTCCAATGACCCATCTGCAATATTCGTTATTTTACTCTTGGTTACTTCACCATCAACTGTACGGCCTGCGTTAAAAGCACCTGCTGTATCATTCCAAAGCAATGCATTGGAACTAAGATTGCTTACATCGCTACTAACTGCTTCCACCTTATCATTTACGACATTAATGTTGGTATCCAACTGAGTTAATGCACTGTCAACACTATCATAAGTCGAAACTAATGAACCAGAACGCAACATCCGCGCATCATTAGCAACGATGGTTGAAATCTGAAAGCTTGGCAACACACCATTAGCAAGATCAGCGCCGCCACCAAGTGCGCTTGACGTAAGGTTCGCAACTGAGTTTATACTCTCATTGGTCGAATATAATTGCGAACCATTGATAACATCAGTTGAAGTTGCGCTTATATCGCCTGCCGCAACATTGGTGATTTTACTAGCTGTTGCTTCACCATTGTCATTATTGCGAGAAGCATTAAACGCATTTATCGTCGTATCCCATTTAAGTGCATCTGTGTCTATACTATTAATCTGCCCCTTAATTGCATTTAAACTTGTATCAACACCGCTAAAAGCTGAACTTACATTGTCATAAGCTGTCCCTTGAATGCTAAAGCTTGGCGCTGTACCATCTGTAATATCACCACTACCAAGTGCTGCGTTAATATTTGTAGCATGGTCATTAACCTTGCTATTAAGCGCAGTTACATTGCTATTGGTCGTTGCCAAATTTGCATTGGTTGTATCAAGATTAGTATTCGTCGTTGCCAAATTGGTATTGGTTTCATTCAATTGCTTACCAGTTACTGCATCTGTTGAAGTTTCTGATAAGGTTGCATCAGCAAGATTAGTTACTTTCTTAGCTGCAGCATCAATACCTGATGTTGTCACACTTGGACCACTAGCAATTGTAAGACCAGTTGCGCTAAGAGCTGTTGAGCCATCACCAACAGTGATTGCAAGACCATTCGTATTCAATAAAGAATTACCGGCTTTAACACTGCTTACATCAATATTTTCTGCAAGTTCAAAGCTGATATTGTTGTTGTCTGTTCCTTTTGTAACCAACAAATTACCAGAGTTACCAGCACTAAAATCAACGGTTGCACCATTACCAATCTTGGTAGAATTTTCACCACCAACGGAAAGGCTCCAAGAAGCGCCGCTGATTGCATCACTTAACTGACCATAATTTACCGCGTCACTATCAGCAGTACCATTGGCAACGCCAGTAATTTTTTGAGCTGAACCATTACGGGTCGCCGAAAATACACCGCCGCTATATTGTAAAGCATTGGCTTGAAGGCTAGCAATATCAGTAGAATTTGTTGCAATATTAGTGGTGTTGGTTGCAATATTATCCTTATTGGTCGTGATTGCGCTATCAGCTGCAGATAATGCAGCAGCAACGCTGTTCTTTACAACGCCTTGAATGCTAAAGCTTGGCGCTGTACCATCTGTAATATCACCACTGCCAAGTGCTGCGTTAATATTTGTAGCATGGTCATTAACCTTGCTATTAAGCGCAGTTACATTGCTATTGGTCGTTGCCAAATTTGCATTGGTTGTATCAAGATTAGTATTCGTCGTTGCCAAATTGGTATTGGTTTCATTCAATTGCTTACCAGTTACTGCATCTGTTGAAGTTTCTGATAAGGTTGCATCAGCAAGATTAGTTACTTTCTTAGCTGCAGCATCAATACCTGATGTTGTCACACTTGGACCACTAGCAATTGTAAGACCAGTTGCGCTAAGAGCTGTTGAGCCATCACCAACAGTGATTGCAAGACCATTCGTATTCAATAAAGAATTACCGGCTTTAACACTGCTTACATCAATATTTTCTGCAAGTTCAAAGCTGATATTGTTGTTGTCTGTTCCTTTTGTAACCAACAAATTACCAGAGTTACCAGCACTAAAATCAACGGTTGCACCATTACCAATCTTGGTAGAATTTTCACCACCAACGGAAAGGCTCCAAGAAGCGCCGCTGATTGCATCACTTAACTGACCATAATTTACCGCGTCACTATCAGCAGTACCATTGGCAACGCCAGTAATTTTTTGAGCTGAACCATTACGGGTCGCCGAAAATACACCGCCGCTATATTGTAAAGCATTGGCTTGAAGGCTAGCAATATCAGTAGAATTTGTTGCAATATTAGTTGTATTGGTTGCAATATTATCCTTATTGGTTGTGATTGCGCTATCAGCTGCAGATAATGCAGCAGCAACGCTGTTCTTTACAACGCCTTGAATGCTAAAGCTTGGCGCTGTACCATCTGTAATATCACCACTGCCAAGTGCTGCGTTAATATTTGTAGCATGGTCATTAACCTTGCTATTAAGCGCAGTTACATTGCTATTGGTCGTTGCCAAATTTGCATTGGTTGTATCAAGATTAGTATTCGTCGTTGCCAAATTGGTATTGGTTTCATTCAATTGCTTACCAGTTACTGCATCTGTTGAAGTTTCTGATAAGGTTGCATCAGCAAGGTTAGTTACTTTCTTAGCTGCAGCATCAATACCTGATGTTGTCACACTTGGACCATTAGCAATTGTAAGACCAGTTGCGGTAAGGGCTGTTGAACCATCACCAACAGTGATTGTAAGACCATTCGTATTCAATAATGAATTACCGGCCTTAACACTGCTTACATCAATATTTTCTGCAAGTTCAAAGCTGATATTGTTATTGTCTGTTCCTTTTGTAACCAACAAATTACCAGAACTTCCAGCACTAAAATCAACGGTTGCACCATTACCAATCTTGGTAGAATTCTCACCACCAACGGAAAGGCTCCAAGAAGCGCCGCTGATTGCATCACTTAACTGACCATAATTTACCGCGTCACTATCAGCAGTACCATTGGCAACGCCAGTAATTTTTTGAGCTGAACCGTTACGGGTCGCCGAAAATACACCGCCGCTATATTGTAAAGCATTGGCTTGAAGGCTAGCAATATCAGTAGAATTTGTTGCAATATTGGTGGTGTTGGTTGCAATATTATCCTTATTGGTCGTGATTGCGCTATCAGCTGCAGATAATGCAGCAGCAACGCTGTTCTTTACAACGCCTTGAATGCTAAAGCTTGGCGCTGTACCATCTGTAATATCACCACTACCAAGTGCTGCGTTAATATTTGTAGCATGGTCATTAACCTTGCTATTAAGCGCAGTTACATTGCTATTGGTCGTTGCCAAATTTGCATTGGTTGTATCAAGATTAGTATTCGTCGTTGCCAAATTGGTATTGGTTTCATTCAATTGCTTACCAGTTACTGCATCTGTTGAAGTTTCTGATAAGGTTGCATCAGCAAGATTAGTTACTTTCTTAGCTGCAGCATCAATACCTGATGTTGTCACACTTGGACCATTAGCAATTGTAAGACCAGTTGCGCTAAGGGCTGTTGAGCCATCACCAACAGTGATTGCAAGACCATTCGTATTCAATAATGAATTACCGGCCTTAACACTGCTTACATCAATATTTTCTGCAAGTTCAAAGCTGATATTGTTATTGTCTGTTCCTTTTGTAACCAACAAATTACCAGAATTACCAGCACTAAAATCAACTTGGCTTCCAAGGCCAACATTGCTTGCATCACCGCCACCAACGGATATGTTCCATCCTTGGGCAGCATAAGCACGCATTTGTTTAAGCTGTGCGATATTAACTGCATCAGTATCATTAGTACCTGCTGCAAGACCAGTAATTTGTCTTGTTATGGTTGAACCACTGCCAACACTGACTGAACCCGTAGTACTAACCCAAGTACCACCAGTCGTTGTAGATGCTGCGTTGCTGAAAGGATCAAAGCCTGGTACGCCTGCATCAATCGAAGCGATAGAATTTGCCCCAAGAGCAACACCACCGACGATTGAGCTTTGAGCACCATCACCAATTGCTATAGATAGATTTTTTGACGCAGAAGATCCTCTGCCAATGGCTAACGCCGAAGTGCCAGCAGCACTTGATTCACCTGCTATGGCAATAGCATCATCTCCAGTTGCAGATGCGCCTTTCGTTGCATTGCCGCCAAGTGCTACTGCGCCTGCACCGCTAGCAATTACCCCAGCATCAGAACTGCCGTTGGCGGTAGAACCCAATGCTGTCGCACTAATACCTGTAGCTTGCGCGTTGGAACCAATAGCAATCGCGTTTTTTACTGACGCATAAGATAAGGTACCCAAAGCAATAGCATCAGTGTCCAATGCCTGTGCCGACAAACCAAGCGCGATCGTGCCGCCGGCATTTGCTATCGAGCTCTGCCCCATCGCAATACTTGCTGTACCATTAGCTTGTACATTCATACCAATAGCGGTTGAAGACACGCCTAGAGCTTTGGAATTACAACCAACTGCAAGAGAGTTAACGCCATATGCATTGGTTTTATTATTAACTTGTGCGCTATTTGCAAAACCATGAAAAGTTACATTGCCAAATGATTGCTCCGCGCTTTGATAACTAATTATACCTGAATTAGCTGCCGCGTTCGAAGGGTCGGCATAGTCTCGGCTAACCGATTGAGAACCAAAGCCATACATTCCGCCCAGATACGTGCTTGCATCTGTACCATAAACGCCAGAATAAACAGTATCACCAGCAAAAATAGAGCAATCACCGTCACCCACCATAGCGATACCTGTGTTACTTGTATTAGCGCCACCACCACCGCTAGAACCAGGTCGTGTTTGTGGGGGCGAACTTGCAGCTATACCACTATCTGATATTGCAATAGCAGCCTGTGCAGTTCCAACCTGAAATGATGTGAAACAAACACCAGCAGACAACAATGCAGCAGCAGCTTTCTTTATATCAAGCCGAGGGAAATAACTATTGTTAAGCTTGACCGCAGAAGCACTAGATGCCAATTTTTTCAATTTAATGTTTGTGGAATTTCTCATGATAACATCCATTTCTATGATCAAAGCGCCAATAATTGTAACCGCATAACACTTATCGCATTTCAACAACTAAGTATTAAATCGAAAAAAACGCAAATTTTTAAATAACTAAATTATAATCTATTGAAAACGAATTATTTTTCATAATATAACCTTAACTTTATTTAACTTAAACAAATATTTTAAAAAGATTATATTTTGATTAAAATCTAATTTATTAACGACTTAATTATAATTAACTAAATCATTTAT
Organism: Bartonella sp. HY038; assembly: GCF_014117425.1. Taxonomy (NCBI): domain Bacteria; kingdom Pseudomonadati; phylum Pseudomonadota; class Alphaproteobacteria; order Hyphomicrobiales; family Bartonellaceae; genus Bartonella; species Bartonella sp. HY038. The sequence continues at coordinate 616,643 of NZ_CP059725.1, read as the reverse complement.
TTACGACCGATTTTTTTAATTTAATAACAAATGAACGTCTACAAAGACATTTGGTTCCATTTTTTTTAAGAAACTTATAACACTATTTTAACTAGCAATTTAAAAGACTAAATCGCCAACAAATTTGGACACTAAAATGAAGAAAAATACTTCACCCTAAAGCTTTGATAAGGTGTAAAAAGTGGGGGCTTCCATAACAAGATTTTATGGATATTAAATAATGAGATTAAGATTTTACGTATTTAAATAGGATGTACCGGTTTAAATGGGAGATTCCGGCACGAGCGCGAATATCGACAAATTTTTCAATGGCCTTGTTGAAAACCACTACATCTTAGCAAGCAGGAATTGCTTTCGCAAAAATTTTAATTGAACTCTTAAACTAAAAAAGGCCCCTTTTGAAAAAAGGAGCCGTTTCGATAAATATAATTTTTAAAAGAAAAATTTAAATGCCAACACAAACGCCGGACGTAAAAACCTACTTACTTTTAAAAAATAGCAATCATATATGTAAATTGCCGGTCTATTTTTTATCAGTTAAATTAAGCGACGTAACAATGACACAACTCGTTTCGGATGCAGGCATAAGCATTACATTAAAATTATTGGGTAGTTTGAATACTGCAGTTGCAGTCAAATCCTTAAGCCGTTCACTACCTGCCGGTAATTGCTGTGCAATTTCACCACATGATTGCATTTGCAAAATTGTCCGTGTCAAAACACCAGCACAGCCATTAGGTGTTGGAGCAGCAAAAACAACGCCTGTACCACGGCCATTAGTAGATGTATACACCTGTCCGATCAACGCGCCAATTGGATTTTCATCAGCGCCCTGTTGGCTACCTGTATAAATTGCATCATAAGTTGAACCGCTAATAACTGCATCACCCAGATTAGAGAAAAGCGCTGCACATTTTTTGGCACCGATTTCCTGCGCTTGTTTGGCAAATTCATTATTAATCATATTTGTTGCATTGCCTGTTTGCGGCTCTGTTGCAGCTGGTGCTTGTGGTGTGGTTGAGCCACTCAATTTATCGGCAACCAAAAATCCAGCAATACCAATAAGAATAAGCACTAGTAGAATAAGCCAAAATACTGGCTGAGCCAAAAATGACTTTTTCTTGGGTTTGGTTTGATAGATAGAAGATGGCGAATTATTATTTTGATCTGATGTCATTTTTTCCTGCTTTCCCCCGACAATATCCACAAAGCGGAATGCAACCAAGGGCAAAATATGTGCAATTTTTTAAATCTTAAACAAAGTTAAAAAATAGCATCAATACAAATAGAAGAATTATTGCAATAAGCGATCAGCAATCACTCCAATTACCTTTCACTTTTACAAATTTATCTCGCAACAAATGTTATAATCTAGAAACCTTGATACTAATTTCAATGTCTAATAACCATAGACAAAAAGTATTTATGTCAATATGCTTTTAGACTTATTTAACAAGTAATCCAACAACTACTTTATCGATTGCACTGCTTCTTTTAGGCCTTTCAATGGCGCATAAAATTGAAAATTACTGCCATCTTGCAACGGATAAGAAATAAACGCCATCGCTCCTGTATCAATTGCTGCGCTAAGCACTGGTCCAACCCGCGTCTGTGCTAGACAAAGCGATTCATTACAATCAACATAATCGATATTTACTGGCTCCTTGCGATTTTGAAAGAACATTTGTATTGGCTTGGTTTTATCAGCTGTCGGCAATGCCCGAAGCAAAAAAAACGGCTGCCCATTATCACTCGCAGCTAGCGACCAACTAAAAACCACATTGCCTGTACGATCGACAATTGATTGCGTAACATTGCAAACCTGCTTTTTAGCAGGCAAGTCCTCGTCACAGATAAGCGTCCAATTATTAAATTGCATAATCGCACGGCGAATCTGACCAGGTTCACCATCGGGCACTGAAAGCTCAGGCGGATGAGGAAAGTAGTTTTGTTCTGGCTGTTGTGAAAAGCTTTCGCCTCCCCCCATTAGGGAGAAGGCGAGAGCGATTATTGTAAATTTAAGTTTTTTCAAAACCATAATTAATTCAAGGTTATGCTTACACCTGCACCAACACCCCAATCGCCGCCAGCTGTTGTTGCGGTAATATTAGACCGCACTTTACCGGTTTCAGAGGTATAACCCGCACCGAATGCCAATGCACCTTCGCTCTTCCAGAAGCCACCACCGGTAGCTACGCTGAATTTACCTGGTGTATCATCATAACGCAAGCTAGCAGCGGCAAGGCCGATTGCTGCGCCACGACGGGCTTCTTTACGTGCATTTGTAATGCTAGTGTTAAGCTGGTTGAACTTCGTATCTGTATAGTAGTTAGACTGTTCTACAGAATTTTGTACGATGTTGTCAACACGCTGATCAGTGTAAGCCTTCGATTCATTAAGTGTAACTTGAGCTTGCTCTTTGGTGTAATCATAGAGCTGGCCGCCATTAACTGCCTGTTGTGAACCTTTTTCAATCTTGCCATCAGCAACATTATTAATGGTTACTGGCTTGCTTGCATCAGCACCCTTTAGACCAATCGAGTTGGTCTTGTTACCGCTTGCATCCTTGTCATACATGACAGAATTATTGGCAACATCGTTAACATTGGTTTGAATGCTATCGATCCTCTGGTTTGTATCCCAAAGCTGACCACCATTGACTGCGTCTTTCGAACCTTGTGCAATTGAACCATCTGCAACATTAACAATCTTGTTAGGCTGATTGTTCTTTGCACCAGCATTATAGCCACCAGCTGTCTCATCATAACGAAGAGCATTTCCATCTGGGCCCATATTATTAATCTGGTCCTGAACATCAGTCACGCGTTGGTTAACATTGTTGATGCTGCTATTTACACCACCAAAGGCATCATTAACATTGCTATAGGTACCGTTGGTTTGTGTACCATTTGCACTCACCTGGCTAACGATGAAGGTTGGAGCTGTCCAAGTACCGTTGGTAAAGGCTGCACCACCACCAAAGAAGCTAGCGATTTGGCTGTTAGAGGAGTACAATTGTCCCCCTGTTACAGCGTCACTAGAGCCGGCAGTAAGTGAACCATCAGCGATATTGGTAATTTTGCTCTTGGTTGTTACGCCATCCTTGGTATGGTTTGCACTAAATGCACCAGCTGTTTCATCCCAAACCAATGCGTTATTGGAAAGGTCTGTCACTGTTGCCTTAACATTTTCAACCTTGGTGTTAACAGTGTTAACATTGGTGTTGAGCTGAGTAAGCGCATCGCCAACATTATCAAAGTTAGTAACAGTGTCACCATCAGCAAAAGCTTCAATACCAAATGCACTAGCTGAACGAGTGGTTGCACCAGAGCCAATTGATGAAATCTGATAGCTAGGTGCTTTACCGTTTGCCAAGTCTGCACCACCACCAAGAGCGGCAGATGTAGTATTAGCAATGGTTGTGACACGAGTATTTGTAGTAAATAGCTGCGAGCCATTAATTGCATCCGTCGAAGTTGCACTAACTTCGCCTGCAGCAACATTGGTGATCTTGCTTGCAACTTTAGTACCAGTACCATTGTCATGAGCTGCACTAAATGCACCCAATGTAGCATCCCACATAAGAGCGTCGTTATTAATACCAGCAATCTGACCCTTAATATCGGTAAGATTGGAGTTAACGCCGCCAAATGCTGAGCCAACATCACGGTAAGCTTGGCCCTGAACATTATAGGTAGGCGCAGTGCCACCGATAATGTCAGCCCCACCACCAAGATAGGTGGCTACGCGTTCTGCGTGATCATTAACAGTCGTTCTAACCGCTGCAATATTGGTGTTTGTTGTAAAGAGTTGCGAACCATTTACAGCATCAGTTGAATCTGCAGCTACACGACCTGACTTAACATTAGTGATCTTGCTTGCAACTTTCGTACCTGTACCATCATCATGGGCAGCGCTAAATGCACTTAAGTCACTATCCCACTTCAAGGCATCTGTATTGATACTTGCAACCTGATCTTTAATATCAGTCAAGTTTGCATTAACACCACCAAATGCTGCACTAACATTATTGTATTTAGTACCTTGAACATTGAAGCTTGGTGCAACGCCGTTTGCTACATCTGCACCACCACCAAGATATTTATTGGTATTTTGTGCAACTGTATTAACACGGTCTGTAACACTTTCTACATTCAAATTGGTTGTATTAAGCTGTGAGCCATTAACTGCATCGGTTGAAGACGCATTAACATTGCCTTCAGCAACACCAGTAATACGGCGTGCAACACTAGTACCAGTAGCATCAGGACGGGCAGCATTGTAGGCACTTAATGAACTATCCCACATCAAAGCGTCTTTATTGACGTTAGCGATCTGGTTTTGAACATTAGTAAGACTTGTATCTACACCGTTAAATGCATCACCAACATTGCGATAAGTGTCGCCCTGAACCTTATAGGTTGGTGCTTCACCAGTTTGAACATTGGCACCACCACCAAGATAGTTAGAGGTGTTGGTTGCAATATTGGTCAAACGCAAGCTCGTGTCATTAACATCTTGCTGAGTTTTCCAAAGCTGTGAACCAGTTACAGCATCGCTAGAGTCAGCTGACAAAGTACCGTCTTGAAGATGTGTAATCTTACTATTGGTCTTTGTGCCTGTACCCTTATCACGAGCCGCATCATATGCACCCTCGCCAACACTCCACATCAATGCACTATTGTTGATTGTGCTGATCTGGCTGTTAACATTGTTAAAGGCTGCATCTACACCACCAAGTGCTGAACCAACATTATCGTAGGTACCGCCTTGTACTGAATAGCTAGGTGCTTGACCCGTTTTCACATCAGCACCACCACCAAGATAGCTGCTGGTATTTGCTGCAACTTGGTCAATATTGCTGTTGGTTGCGAAGAGCTGTGAGCCATTAACTGCGTCTTTTGAAGTAGCTGACAAGGTTGCATCAGCAACATTAGTAACTTTCTTCGATGCCGCATTAATGCCTGAAGCTGTTACACTTGGACCATTGGCAATTGTAAGACCATTGGTATCAATGCTTGTATTACCAGCTTTGATGCTATCTGCAGTTACATTGGTTGCAGCTACATCTGTTGCAGTTACGCTATCAACAGTGATGTCTTTAGCAAGATCAAATGTCACATCACGACCATTAGCCGATTTGCTTACATTGATGTTGCTGCCGGACTTCAAGTCAACGCTGTCACCAGCACCCACTTTCGTGGAATTTTGACCATCTGTTGACAAGTTCCAACCAGAATTGCTTACAGCTGTATCCAATTGGCTCTTATTAACTGCATCAGTTGCTTCGGTACCATTCGCAACATTGGTAATACGCTGTGCAGCACCATTACGGCTTGCACTAAATGCGTTTAGACCATCATTCCACTGCATGGCGTCGCGCTGCAAGGTTGCAATGCTTGTGCCGTGACCAGTTAAAGTTGAATCAACCGCAGTCAATGCACTACCAACATTGTTAAAGCTGTTGCCACCGATATTATAGGTCGGCGCTGTACCACTTGCTAAGTCTGCACCGCCGCCAAGATAGAGGCTGGTCTTATCAGCAACACTTGCGATACGTGCCTGATTAGCAGTCACTTCCTTATTGGTTGCGAAAAGCTGTGAACCCGTTACCGCATCGCTAGATGTTGCAGACAAGGTTGCATCGCCAACATTGGTGATTTTACCGTTAGAAGTGTTACCTGCAGCATCGGTACGCTGTGCGTTAAATGCATTTGTTGTTGCATCCCACTTCAAGGCATCAGTGCTGATGCTTGCAACATCATTCTTAATGCTGTTTAGGCTTGTATCAACACCACCAAAGGCAGAGGTAGCATCACTATAAGTAGTACCCTGAACCTTGAAGCTTGGTGCAACACCTGCTGCTACATCTGTTGTGCCACCAAAATACTTATTGGTGTTGCTTACTGCTGTACCAAGACGGGTATCAACATCAGCTACACGATTTTGAACATTGGTAACGTTAGTGTTGGTTGCATTGAGCTGAGCTCCGTTCACCGCATCAGTAGATGTTCCTGATAAAGTACCAGCAGCTACACCAGTAATCTTCTGCGCAGCACCACCACGTGTTGCATCAAATGAATCTGTACCATTCCATTGCAATGCATTGGTCTGAAGACCTGTAATTGCTGTTGTATTGCCTTCAATTGCTGTTTTGTTAGCAGCGATTGCAGTTTTATTAGCAGCTACATTGGTGTTGGTTGTGTTGAGCTGGCGACCAGTTACTGCATCAGTTGATGTAGTGCTTACATCACCATCAGCAAGATTAGTTACCTTCTTCGCACCTGCATTGATACCTGTGCTTGTTACACTTGGGCCATTGGCGATTGTTAGACCGTCATTGTTGAGTGTGGCTGCACCAGTTTTAACACTGGTAAGATCAAGGTCCTTAGCAATATCAAAGCTTACAGCATTGCTGTCCGCAGTCTTTGACACAGTCAAGTTGGTGCTGCCTGCACGTAGGTCAACAGTACCGCCATTACCGATTTTGCTGCTATTTGCACCATTTGCTGTCAAGTTCCAACCAGTTTGGCCGATCTTGTCATTCAACTGTGCAACGTTAACTGCATCGGTGTTATTGGTACCAGCTGCAACATTGGTAATCTTCTGTGTACCAGAACCATGACTTGCGTCATAAGCACCGAGTGAAGAATTCCACTGTAGAGCATCAGTTTGAAGAGCTGCAATTGATGTAGCCTGACCAGTAATACTGGTGTTAACTGCACTAAATGCATCAGTTACGTTATTTGCAGTGCCGTTTTGAGTAGCAAAGCTTGGAGCAACTCCACCAGCAACATCAGTTGTGCCACCAAAATACTTATTGGTGTTGCTTACTGCTGTACCAAGACGGGTATCAACATCAGCTACACGATTTTGAACATTGGTAACGTTGGTGTTGGTTGCATTGAGCTGAGCTCCGTTGACCGCATCAGTAGATGTTCCTGATAAAGTACCAGCAGCTACACCAGTAATCTTCTGCGCAGCACCATTACGTGTTGCATCAAATGAATCTGTACCATTCCATTGCAATGCATTGGTCTGAAGACCTGTAATTGCTGTTGTATTGCCTTCAATTGCTGTTTTGTTAGCAGCGATTGCAGTTTTATTAGCAGCTACATTGGTGTTGGTTGTGTTGAGCTGGCGACCAGTTACTGCATCAGTTGATGTAGTGCTTACATCACCATCAGCAAGATTGGTTACCTTCTTCGCACCTGCATTGATACCTGTGCTTGTTACACTTGGGCCATTGGCGATTGTTAGACCGTCATTGTTGAGTGTAGCTGCACCAGTTTTAACACTGGTAAGATCAAGGTCCTTAGCAATATCAAAGCTTACAGCATTGCTGTCCGCAGTCTTTGACACAGTCAAGTTGGTGCTGCCTGCACGTAGGTCAACAGTACCGCCATTACCGATTTTGCTGCTATTTGCACCATTTGCTGTCAAGTTCCAACCAGTTTGGCCGATCTTGTCATTCAACTGTGCAACGTTAACTGCATCGGTGTTATTGGTACCAGCTGCAACATTGGTAATCTTCTGTGTACCAGAACCATGACTTGCGTCATAAGCACCGAGTGAAGAATTCCACTGTAGAGCATCAGTTTGAAGAGCTGCAATTGATGTAGCCTGACCAGTAATACTGGTGTTAACTGCACTAAATGCATCAGTTACGTTATTTGCAGTGCCGTTTTGAGTAGCAAAGCTTGGAGCAACTCCACCAGCAACATCAGTTGTGCCACCAAAATATTTATTGGTGTTGCTTACTGCGGTTGCTAGGCGATTTGTAACATTGGTTACATTGGTGTTGGTTGTTGTCAACTGACCAAAGTTTACAGCGTCACTAGCAGCAGTGCCGTTTGCTACACCAGTAATCTTTTGCGCAGCGCCACCACGTGTTGCATCAAATGAATCTGTACCATTCCATTGCAATGCATTGGTTTTAAGACCAGAAATATCTGATGTATTGGCGTTAATTGCTGTCTTATTGGCAGCAATTGCTGTCTTATTAGCTGCAACATTGGTATTGGTTGCAGATAATTGATCAAAGTTGACTGCGTCACCTGTTGCAGTACCTGCTGCTACGCCAGTGATCTTTTGCGCTGTACCATCACGAGTTGCATTAAATGCATCTGTGCCATTCCATTGCAATGCATTGGTTTTAAGACCAGAAATATCAGTGGTGTTGGTTGCAATTGCTGTTTTATTAGCGGCAATTGCTGTCGTATTAGCTGCAACATTAGTATTGGTTGTTGTCAACTGACCAAAGTTAACCGCATCACTAGCAGCAGTACCTGCAGCAACATTAGTTACTTTTGTATTGCCTGCATCAATGCCAGTCTTGGTTACGCTTGGACCACCAGTGATGGTAAGACCATTGGTATTGAGTGTAGCGTCACCAGTCTTAACACTTGTAAGATCAAGATCTTTAGCAATGTCAAAAGCTACAGTGCTGCTATCGGTTGCCTTAGCAATGGTAAGATTGCTGCTGCCTGCACGAAGATCAACAGTACCACCATTACCAACTTTGCTTGCATTAGAACCATTAGCAGAAAGGTTCCAACCGGTTGAGCTGATAGCTGTCGTTAACTGGCCCACATTTGCTGCATCGGTTGCACTTGTACCAGCAGCAACATTTGAAATGCGCTGTGGTGCATTGCTACCATGACTTGCGTCATACGCACCAAGTGAAGAACTCCACTGTAGAGCGTCGGTTTGAAGAGCTGCAATTGATGTAGCCTGACCAGTAATGCTGGTGTTAACTGCACTAAATGCATCAGTCACGTTATTTGCAGTGCCGTTTTGGGTAGCAAAGCTTGGAGCAACGCCGCCAGCCACATCTGTTGTACCACCAAAATACTTATTGGTATTGCTTACAGCTGTTGTTAAGCGATTTCCGACATTTGTTACATTGGTGTTGGTTGTTGTCAACTGACCAAAGTTAACCGCATCACTTGCTGCAGTGCCATTTGCTACACCAGTAATCTTTTGTGCAGCACCATTACGTGTTGCATCAAATGTACCAGAACCATCCCATTGTAGAGCATTGGTTTTAAGACCAGCAATGTCAGTTGTGTTGGTAGCAATTGCATTCTTATTGGTGGTAATTGCAGTGGTATTGGCAGCAACATTGTTGTTTGTTGTTGTCAATTGACCAAAGTTTACAGCATCACTTGCTGCAGTGCCTGCTGCTACACCAGTAATCTTTTGTGCAGCACCATTACGTGTTGCATCAAATGAATCTGTACCATTCCATTGCAATGCATTGGTTTTAAGATCAGTGATATCAGTTGTATTGGCTGTAATTGCTGTTTTATTGGCAGCAATCGCAGTCGTATTAGCTGCAACATTATTATTGGTTGTTGTCAATTGACCAAAGTTAACCGCATCAGTTGCAGCTGTACCTTGTGCAACATTGGTAATTTTTTGATTACCAGCATTAACACCAGTTGTTGTAACGCTTGCACCACCAGTAATAACAAGACCGGTATTATCAAGCTTAACATTACCAGCTTGGATACTATCAAGATCAAGATTACGGGCAATATCAAAAGTTACGTCATTGCTGCCTGTTGCTTTAGCAATAGTCAAATTGCTGCTGCCTGATTTTAGATCAACCGTAGCGTCTTTGCCAATTTTTGTCGAATTAGCATTATTTACGGAAAGATTCCAACCAGTTTGACCAATTTGCTCATTCAATTGACCAAGATTAACAGCATCATTGGTGTTAGTACCATTAGCTACATTGCTAATTTTTTGCGGTGCATTCGAACCATAGCTTGCATCATAAGCACCAAGATTTTGGTTCCATTGAAGAGCATTGGTTTGAAGCGCAGCAATTGATGTGCCATGGCCTGTCAAGGCTGTATCAACTGCACCAAATGCAGAGGTTACATTGTTAGTTGCATTGCCTTGGATGGTAAAGCTTGGTGCAGTACCTGCAGCTAAATCTGTAGAACCACCAAAATATTTATTGGCGTTACTAACAGCTGTACCAAGACGAGTATCAACATCAGTCACACGGTTACCAACTGCAGTAACATTTGCATTGGTTGCGTTAAGCTGTGCACCATTTACAGCATCGGTTGATGTTGTAGATAAAGTACCCGCTGCAACATTAGTAATTTTTTGTGCTGAGGTTGTACCATGACTTGCATCATAAGCACCAGAAGTCGCATTCCACTGAAGTGCATCAGTCTGAAGACCTGTGATTGCAGTCTTATTTGCATTAATTGCATTTCTGTTGGTTGTAAGAGCAGTATCAACAGAAGTGAATGCATCGCCAACGCTATTTTTAGTTGCGCCCTGGATTGTGAAGCTTGGCGCAGTACCGCCAGAAACTGAAGCCCCACCACCAAGATAACTATCAACGTTAGAAGCATAAGTTCCAACTTTGGTATCAAGAGCAGTAACGCGGTTACCAACAGCAGTTACATTGGTGTTGGTTGCATTAAGTTGCTTACCGTTAACTGCATCAGTTGATGTAGTTGATAACGCACCATCAGCAACATTGGTGATTTTTTGTGCTGTACCACTACCATGGCTTGCATCATATGCACCAGAAACGGCGTTCCATTGAAGTGCATCTGTTTGTAGGCTAGTAATTGCAGTCTTGTTTGCAGTTACATTATTATTGGTAGCGTTAAGCTGAGCACCATTTACTGCGTCAGTTGAAGTTGCTGACAATGTACCTGCTGCAACGCCAGTGATCTTCTGAGAACCGCCGTTACGAGTTGCATCGAAAGCACCTGTACCATCCCATTGCAATGCGTTGGTTTGAAGAGCGCCAATTGCATTAGTATTAGCTGTAATTGCTGTCTTATTAGCAGTTACATTGGTGTTAGTTGTATTAAGTTGAGCACCGTTTACAGCGTCAGTTGATGTTGCTGACAATGTACCTGCTGCAACACCAGTAATTTTCTGAGCTGCACCACCACGATTTGCATCAAAGCTATCTGTACCATTCCATTGCAAAGCATTTGCCTGAAGATTTGCAATATTAGCATTGCTTGCAGCAATTGCAGTCTTGTTGGCAGTCACATTGGTATTGGTTGCATTAAGCTGGGCACCATTAACAGCATCGGTTGATGTTGTTGACAAAGTACCAGCAGCAACATTGGTGATTTTTTGAGCTGTACCACTACCATGACTTGCATCATAAGCACCTGAAGCAGAATTCCACTGTAGAGCATCTGTTTGCAAGTTAGTAATAGCTGTTTTGTTGGTAGCTATTGCATTTTTATTGGTAGTAAGTGCGGTATCCACGGCTGAGAAAGCATCACCAACGCTCGTTTTAGAAGCGCTTTGGATGGTATAAGTAGGTGCAACACCAGCAGCAACATCAGCACCACCACCAAGATAAGTGCTTACATTATTAGCCTGTGTAGCTACTTTTGTATCAAGCGCAGTAACGCGATTGCCAACAGCGGTTACATTGGTATTCGTTGTATTGAGCTGCTTGCCATTCACCGCATCTGTAGATGTAGTTGATAAAGTACCATCAGCAACATTAGTGATTTTTTGCGCTGTGCCTGTACCATGACCTGCATCATAAGCACTTAGATTTGCATTCCATTGCAATGCATCACTTTGAAGAGCCGTAATTGAGTTCTTATTTGTGGTGACATTGGCGTTTGTAGCATTAAGCTGAGCACCATTTACAGCATCAGTTGAAGTTGCAGATAATGTACCTGCAGCAACACCTGTGATCTTTTGTGATGCATTATTGCGTGTAGCGTCAAAAGCACTTGTGCCATCCCACTGCAGTGCATTGGTTTGGAGACCGCTAATTGCTGTCTTATTTGCTGAAACATTGGTGTTGGTTGCATTGAGCTGAGCACCATTTACAGCATCAGTTGAAGTTGCAGATAATGTACCTGCAGCAACACCTGTAATCTTTTGTGCAGCACTATTACGTGTTGCATCAAAAGAATCTGTGCCATTCCATTGCAATGCATTGGTTTGGAGATCAGTAATAGCTGTCTTATTCGAAGCCACATTGGTATTGGTAGTATAAAGCTGAGAACCATTGACGGCATCTTTTGAAGCAGCGGATAATGTACCTGCAGCAACATTAGTAACCTTCAATGAAGCTGCATCAATGCCAGTTGCTGTAACACTAGGACCATTAGCGATAGTTAAACCATTATTATTAATAGTTGAATTACCAGCGACAAGACTATTTGCCGTCACAGCACCTGTTGCAGTAACACTGGTGAGGCTCAAGTTCTTTGAGATATCAAAAGTAATATCATTAGTTCCAGCAGCACGAGCAATTGTTAGATTGCTACTACCAGCCAACAACTTAACTGTTGCACCATTACCAATAGCAGTGCCGGCTTCACTACCAACTGCCAAACTCCAAGCAGAAGAATTAATCGCATTGGTTAACTGGCCATAGTTAACAGCATCTGAACTAGCAGTACCATTTGCTACATTGGTGATTTTTTGAGCTGAACCACTACCATGACTTGCGTCATAAGCAAGGGAAGCACTATTCCATTGCAATGCATCAGTTTGCAATGCAGAAATATTAGTATTTTGCGTAGTCAACGTTGAGTTAACTGCGCCAAAGGCAGAATTTACGTTGTTGTAGTTAGCGCCTTGAATAGCAAATGTTGGCGCAGTGCCTGCAGCAATATCTGCACCACCACCAAGATAGGTGCTAGCGCGTGTTGCATAAGTACCAACCTTAGTATCAAGCGTGCTAACACGGCCATCAACGGTCGTTACGCGACCATCAACAGCAGTTACATTAGCATTTGTTGTATTAAGCTGCGAACCGTTAACTGCATCCTTAGATGTAGCAGATAACGTACCATCAGCAACATTGGTAATTTTTTGCGCAGATGTTGTACCATGACTTGCATCATAAGCAGATGATGTTGCATTCCACTGTAGAGCGTCAGTTTTAAGACCTGTCAATGTTGTATCAACAGCTCCTAAAGCAGCACCTACATTGCCATAAGCTGTACTTTGAATTGTAAAGCTTGGCGCAGTACCAGCAGCAATATCTGCACCACCACCCAAATAGGTGCTAGCGCGCGTTGCATAAGTACCAACCTTTGTATCAAGCGTGGTAACGCGGCCATCAACAGTTGTTACATTTGCATTGGTTGCAAACAATTGTTTACCTGTAACTGCATCGGTTGAAGTTGCAGACAATGTTGCATCAGCAAGATTAGTTGCTTTTTTACCAGCATTATCAATACCGGTTGTTGTAATGCTTGGGCCACCTGAAATGGTTAAGCCCGTTCCAGTTAAGCTTGTTGTCCCAGCCGTCGCACCAGATCCAACTGCAATCGCAACACCACTGGTTGAAACCTTTGTGTTACCAGTAGTTACGCTATCAATGCTAATATCTTTAGCCAAATCAAATGAAAGATTTGTGCCGCTTTTAGCAACAGTTAAATTTGTGCTTCCTGCACTGAAATCTACAGTTGCGCCGCCACCAACAGATGTTTTGCCGGTTGCATCGCCATTAGCGGACACATTCCAAGCAGAACCAGACTGAACAGCCTGCAACTGGCTATAATTTACCGCATCATTGGCACTAGTACCATTCGCAACATTGGTAATTTTTTGAGCTGTTTTTGTGCCTGTACCAGCTGAATCATAGCTAGCATCAAATGCTTTTGTGGTTGAATTCCACTGCAGAGCATCTCTTTGCAAGTTAGAAATATTACCAGCATTGGTGGCAATATTTGTTTTGTTTGTTGTAATTGCTGTATCAACAGCTGAGAAAGCATCACCAACACTGGTCTTAGATGTACCCTGAATTGAATAGCTAGGCGCTTTATTATTTGCAATATCTGCACCACCACCAAGGAAGGTATTGGTACGAGTTGCATAAGTACCAACCTTAGTATCAAGTGTAGATACATTCGTATTGGTAGTATTTAACTGCGAACCGTTAACAGCATCTTTTGATGTAGTGGAAAGCTCACCATCAGCAACATTAGTGATTTTTTGAGCAGTCTTTGTACCTGTACCATCCTTATCATAACTTGCGTCAAAGGCTGATAAGCTTGAATTCCATTGTAGCGCATTAAGATTAAGATTATCAAGTGCACTATCAACTGATGCAAATGCATCGCCCACACTGCTCTTATTCGCACCTTGAATGGAATAAGTAGGCGCAGTACCAGCACCAACATTAGCACCGCCACCCAAATAACTACTAATGCGTGAAGCATTTGTTGTAGCCGTGGTATTGGTTGCAAAAAGTTGCTGACCAGTCACTGCATCAGTTGACGTTGCAGACAAAGTTGCATTTGCAAGATTGGTTGCAGATTTCCCTGCACCATCAATACCAGTCGTTGTGACGCTTGGGCCATTGGCGATTGAAAGACCAGTACCAGTCAAACTTGTTGTGCCTGCCGTTGCACCAGAACCAACAGTGATAGCAAGACCACTTGTTGTTAACTTAGAATTGCCAGTCGTAACACTTGTAATATTGATATCTTTAGCAAGGTCAAAAGTTACATTATTATTATCTGCACCTTTTGATACAAGCAAATTCGTACTACCAGCACTTAGATCAATAGCGCCTGCAACACCAACATTGGTTGAATTTTCACCGCCTGCAGTTAAATTCCAACCCTGCGCTGCATAATCACGTAATTTGCTAAGCTGTGCAACATTAACCGCATCAGTACTAGCAGTACCAGCAGCAAGGCCAGTAATTTGGCGAGTAACGGTTGAACCATCACCAACGCTTACCGCACCATTTGTGGCAACCCATGCACCACCAGTTGTAGCTGATGCCTTATTTGTGAAAGGATCAAGACCAATGCCGCCAGCAGCTGTCGAGGCTTTAGAAGATGAGCCGATAGCAACACCACCGCTAGCTGTAACAGAGGCTGAATTACCAAGAACAAAGCCATCAGCTACATTGACACTACCATTATTACCAATGATACGAGCGCCAGCGCCAGCTGTACCGATATTGCCATTATTACCAAAAATACCGGCATTAGCGCCAGCAATCGTATTATCATTACCTAAAGAGTACGAACCATCACCAGTAATCGTTGTTGGATCACCAATAGCACCAGAATTTGCACC
Organism: Bartonella sp. HY038; assembly: GCF_014117425.1. NCBI lineage: Bacteria > Pseudomonadati > Pseudomonadota > Alphaproteobacteria > Hyphomicrobiales > Bartonellaceae > Bartonella > Bartonella sp. HY038. The sequence goes on along the minus strand of NZ_CP059725.1, from coordinate 601,583 downwards.
ACTTACATTATTACCAACACCAATTGCAATTGATTGAGCACCACTTGCGGTCGAGCCATTACCAACAGAAATCGCTGACGCACCACTTGCAGTCGAACTTAAACCAATAGCAACAGATGACGCACCACTAGCAAGTGATTGACCTGCAATAGCCACTGAATCTGCACCGGTCGCATTAGCACCTTTCGTCGTATTACCACCAATAGCTGTAGAACCTGCACCACTCGCAAGCACACCTGCATCAACACTACCATTAGCAGTAGAACCAAACGCAGTAGCACCAACCCCAGTTGCCTGAGCATTAGACCCAATCGCAATCGCATTCCTAACTGAAGCATTCGACAAAGAACCCAATGCAATTGCATCCTCAGCCATAGCTTTAGCAGAAATACCCAAAGCAATTGTACCGCCAGCGTCAGCAATAGAATGCTGCCCCATAGAAACACTACCCGTGCCATTTGCCTGCGCATTCAAACCTATAGCAGTGGAAGAAAGACCCAATGCTTTTGAGTTACAACCAACAGCAAATGAATTCACACCGAACGCTTGAGTTTGATTGTTTGCCTGAGTAGCACTACCGAGATAACTAAGCGTATTCCCTGTACCAAAAGTTTGCGCTGGAGGTGTCCATACTTGAATACCTATATTCTTCGCGGTATTAGCACCAGCATTGGCATTTATATTATAAGTAGCACTTGTGGTCTGCCTCCCAAAACCATAAAGCCCCCCACCAAAAGCAGCATCATCACCATAAACGCCTGCATACGTATCATCACCAGTAAAAACAGAACAATCACCGTCACCAACAAATGCAATACCATTATTACTTGCGTTAGCACCGCCACCACCTGAAGTCCCCTTAATTGCAGCAGGCAGAGCGCTCCAATCGCCTGCCAAATCCCATTTTTGGAAATTTGACCCGTTATCACTGATTGCAATAGCACCTTGAGCCACATCAATGGTCGAAGCTGTAAACGTTGCACCAACAGACAACACCGCAGCAGCTGCAAGGCCAGCACCTGCAACGCCAGACAATAAGCTTTCGCGACGACGATGACGATTTTCAACTGCTAAAGAAGTATTTTTATTCTTAATAGTTTTTGTCATTTAACCCACCCAATGTAGATACACATATAAATTCTTAACTACGCACTTACGCAGAAACTCATAAATAAAATTAAGTCAGTGCAACCCAAGACACTCCGCCAAGAACACACTTGAACTAGACTCACTTAAGCATGCTGAATCACAAATGCGTGATCCTTTACACTCCAGCACTCGCAAAACGCCGAAAACCTCGAACATAGCCACGAGTACAACTTCACTTTCATAAAGTTACAGCTGTGTATATCTCATTAACATAATTTAATATTTCATGCAATATTATGTAATAATATAAATACATAATAAATATCTAATATAAAGATAATAACCAGTTAAGGATTATAATATAAGGTTAAATAAATACCTATAAAATCAATTAAAAAATTATATATATAAAGTTCAATTGATAAAATTTAATAAATATATAACTTAATGCTTAAATGTAATTTGATTTTCTAAATAATGTGAAAAATTAATTATTAATATTAGAATATTAAAATTATTTAACTTGAAAACTATTTTCTTATTATGAAACAAAGCCAAATTGGCACGAATTTTTCTTGAACGCGCAACTTTAAATTTGGTTCCCCAAAAAAAAATTTTTCAAGATTTCAACAAAAAAAAGCCATCGTGACATAATGGCAACATAAATGTCTCGATTTGCCACAATCAAAGCCAATAATGGATTTTGTCGTCGCAATAGCTCGGCAATAATGCGCTGAAGCATCACCCAAAATAGCTAATTATAATTGGAGTGAAATTTCCTCGATTTTTCTGGCAAAAAATCTAAGCTGTATTGATCGAAAGAGACTTGTTCAACCCACCAACAACCATATTAAAGAACCAAATTTAAAAGGGAGGTAAAAAACGATTTTTGCGGCCTTATGCAAGTAGGCTAGCGTTTTTCTAGCTGTCTTTAAATCTGAAAAAATAAATTCCATTATCTTGGCTAGCAGCTTAAGACATTATTGCAGTCTTGGTGCTTTCCCATCTTACCACTCAAGAACCTAGCCATAAAAACAAAAAAAGCCCCTTTAATAAAAGGGGCTTTTTAAATGTTGTACTAAAGTTTAATTTTCAACGTGCTTTATAAGTTCAACCATATCATCAATATCTAGATTTTGGTTTAAAAATTCAGGATCATCGGGCAACTTAATATCTAAACCCAATTTACGCTCAAATTCTAGATTACCTTCTGCCATGGCAAAATCCATTACATGACCAGCCTTTGTCCCATCATCAGAAATAAAATGAACATGGAACTGCGAAACAGAAATGGTTGAAAAATAACTTGGAGAAAAAAAGCCAATCAGTGTGCCAGAAACATTTTTCAATTCATCAACGACTTGATCTGACACGACTTCTAAAACAGATTTATAAGGTTTTTTTTGCTCCAAAGGGCGGCGAATTTTAATTCTATCAAAACTACCTTTATATTTTACCGCCAAAAATATATTATCAAATTTCGTATAAGACGATAAAACATCATGCAATTGCTCTTTGGCAACATTCTTTATAGATATGTTTTTTTCCGCATTAAAACTGGTTACTTGCGCAAAGGGTAATTTTTCTGCTGAAGACATGGTACGAACGATGCCGTCGCCACGCGCTTCTATCATTTTTCCATCAATAATAATGACTTCGCCTCCAAATGCATGAGAGCAGCCTAGTCCAAAATCGCCGCTTTTAAGAATAGTTTCAGCAGAAAATACACCATCATATAGTCCAGACATTAAAGCATTAACTGTAGAAAACTGAGAAATAGCTTTGGTCATAATTTTTCCAATTCAGAATTTGACTTATCTAATTAAATACGACTAATCACACCACTAATTAATTGTTCATATAGCAAAGACTAGACATTCAGTTAATTAGAGCTAACACCCTCAATTGCTATAGGAATAAGCACCGCCATTTAAATGGCATTTACCAATTTTAACGGCTTGTTATTGCTAAGGTAATTTCTTTTTGCTGCAAATTGAGGTATTTTGGTAATCGTTTCTATTTCCAATATAGCTATATTTTTTCGACCATCAATTTAATAAATTTCAATCTTGATTTAGTGGGATTTAACCTAGAATGAAAAATATACCTCTAAATTTACTCAATATTTTCGCGATATCTGCACGTTTGCAGTCTTTCAAGCTTGCTGGTGAAGCACTGTTATTGACAACAAGTGCTGTTAGCCAATCAACTAAAAAACTAGAAGATTTGCTAGGAGTGCGTTTATTCATCCGCAATTCCAACAGTGTTGAATTAACTGCAAAAGGCCAGGCCTTATTATCCTTCGTTGAGGCAGGGCTACAAGAGATTGAAAAAGGTATAGATCACATCACCAACAAAGAGCACTTCATCACTCTTTTTTGTCCACCGGGCTTTGCCAATTTTTTAATGCAGCCTATAATTCTTGAACTACTAGAAAAAGGTTACGAAGATATTCGGCTTATCACCAATGAAGAAAAAGACGTTCTGGACATAAAAAATTACGATATAGCTGTTTTTCTTGATGAAAAAGCAGCCCACATTTCTCACGCTTTAGACTTGGGGCCAGATTATTATTATCCGTTCTGCCATCAAAATATCTATGATAAAATCAAAACGATTGAAGACTTTAAACAGTTTATACTTATTCGCAATGCATTTGCCCGAACAACTTGGGAAGAATGGTTAAGTTTTAACCATATACCAATCAATATAACAAAATCCATGACGGTTAACCGTGCATCGCAATTGGTATCTGCTATTGAAAATGGAATGGGTATTGGCCTTGAATCAATTCGAATTTTATCTCCAAAACTAAAATCAGGCGAATTTAAGCTATTAGAATTCGACGGACTTAAACCTATCATAAAACATATGACATGGTTAGCCATTGCCCCCCATAATACTCATAATAAACCAATCAACCATATCGCCCAAATGATAATTAGCCAGTGCTCCACTGACAAAGATGGTATTTTGATAAGCTCTAGGTCGGAACACAATGGTAATTAATCGAAAACAAAATGAATAAGTGAGTAATGTTAAGCTATGTCTATTTTGAAAAACTCGACACGAAAGCTAATCGGCAATAAAAAACCGCAGCTCTTTTATATTTTTGAAGAGCAGCCGCCAAGCGCTATTGATTGTATGAGCGCGGTCTATAATATTTTTTCTCATTATCCACCAGCGCGCGGTCGCGGCAATTATTGTCGAACCTGTGCAAGCGACGAATTTGTTGAAATTATCGTTGAAGCATGCAAATCCCCCAGTAAAGCACCAGCAAGTAGCTTTAGCGGGATTTATTGGGAAGGCCCCCATTGTATGGGTGGCATATCCAATATAAAATTTTGGCTGCCGCGCACCGTTGAAACATATATATTAACGCCAGTCGATAATGGCATTTTTACAAACATAGTTGAGCGTTATCAAAGCATAGGACTGTCTCTCTGGCCTTTTGATGAGCAGGAGGTTTTGCGGCTTACTTTTTGCCGCGCACTGATTAATTTTGTTGAAAGCGGCAACCCCGCACCGTTAAACGGCACATTATTAACGAAGAGCCGCGACAGATGTAAAGAATTGCAACAACATGCCGATATTTTTACTATAATTATTGGCATGCTCATCTATTTGCGTATTGAGCCAAAAGGCATTTTTGCCTACTTAAAAGCCCACCAAAATGAAAATATTGATTTTTTCCTATGCCGAGAGATAAGTGATGATTTTTTAAGCATCGATGAAGAAGCCTATTATGATGCTGAAACAATCAATAACAATGACAATTTAAAACTTTTAACCAAGCTATTAAACAGACGGGCACGCACTGCCCTTTTTAATGCTATTTCCATTGAAGACTTATTTGATAAATTGGATAAATATGAAAAATTAGGTAACACAATTTTATGCCAATATATCGAAAAAGCCCTGCAAGACTATAATAGTCAAAAATCTAATAATGAAGATTTAAACGAAGATGATGATAGTTTATTATTGCACAAACTGTTAGATACTGCATTATAATGAAATATTTTAATTATAGTAGGCGTAATAAAATGCCAAAATCTTTATTCTATACCTTTGATATACAAACACCAAACGCTCATGAGTGTATGCTTACAATTTACGAGGCTTTTGCTGATTACAAACCTGCCCTGGAACGAGCACAATACTGCACAACTTGCACACGCGATGATTTTATTGAAACGATAGCCAAGGCGAGTAAATCACCCCATACCGCACCCGTTGATAGCTTTTGCGGGGTTTATTGGGAAACCCCAACCTGCGTGGGCGGCGCGGACAATATCAAATTTTGGCTGCCGCGCACTCTTGAAACCTATATGCTGACATCACTACAACACATGCCATATAGCGGCATACATGAAATATATCAAAATCTTGGCCTTTCAGCTTGGCCAGATCATGAACAAGAGGTTTTGCGCCTTACATTTAGCCGTGCCCTCATAAATTTGATTGAAACTGGCGACCCCTCGCCGCTAAAAGGCGAATTACTAGATAATCAAGATGATAGGCGTTTAGCTTTACTGCATATAAGCGATATTTTTGTGATCATAATCGCGACTTTAATCTATCTACGTGTCGAACCAACAAATATTTTCAAATATCTTTTAAACAATGATGATGCGCGCGTTGATTTTTTCCTGTGCAGCGAAATAAATTACCCTTGGCTTAGCATGGAGCACTTGGATAGGTTTTCTGAGCAAATTTATATTAATAATGATGACTTAAAACATGTGACCGAAATATTAAGTAAACGTGCGCGAGTAAGCCTATTTCAATTAATATCAAGCGATGATCTCCAGCAACTGTTAGAAAAATATAAGGCGAAAGGCGACGAAATATTATGTTGTCAAATTAAACATGCCCTGCAACAATATGAACAACAAAAAATCATTCAAGATGATAAAGACCAAATCGCAGATGAAAGGACTTTGCGTCACTTATTGCAAAAATTCCCTCTTAAGAAGGATTTATCCGCTTAAATTGACTATTTATCATCTTCAAAGGAACAAATATGCAGCAAGTCTTTTACCCATTGGATTTATCGCCGCCCTCGGCTGAAAGCTGCATGCACGCCGTTAAACAAGGCTTTAGCCAATATGCGCCCTATCGTGAACGCCATGATTTTTGTGACTCTTGCATAGCTGAAGAAGTCTTTCCTGAATTTCAAAATGCAATTGATCACCCCAATACTGCAAAACCTTGGGTTTACGAACTCTTTTTTCATGAACATATTGATTGTGTCGGCACGATTAATAATTTAAAATTCTGGCTACCACGCACATTAGAAACATCAATTTTAGATTCCAATAAACACTTTACCTTTGAAGTTTTTGAAAAATACAAAAGCCAAAATATCGGCTTTTGGCCTCCTCACGAAACAAAGGCACTAAGACAAGTTTTTACGCGGTCTTTAATTGGCGTGGTTGAACACATGGATGCGGCACCCTTAGGGCCCCAGTTGCCTAATTTTGCCTCCAATGATTATGACAAAGCTTGGCCGACCAATTTTGCTTTGCAAGCCATTATCGGCAGTCTCATTGCTTTACGCGTTAATCCGCAAGATATCTTTGCCTATGTTTTTAAGCATTGCGATGAGCGGATTGATTATTTTTTAGCGCACATCATCATTGTTGAGATGGAACCATGGTGGCTTGGTGATTTAGACGAAGGATTACCAGATAATTTAACTAATTATGATAAGGTCAATATATTTTTAGATCAAAATGCCATGCAAGCTGTTTTAAACCATGTATCCAAGGACTATTTAGCCCAACAATTGATTAAATACCAAACAGCTAAAAACCAACTTTTGGTACAAAACTTCGAGCTTGCAATTGGATATTATGATGAAAGAAAAAAACGCCCCCAATTAATAAGTCAACAAAACGGGGAAGAGGCTATTTTAAAATTAATTCAACAAGGTCAATTTTCTATACCAGCATAAAGGCAGCAAAACATTGGACAATAATCAAACCCTTTTTTACCCATTAGATTTATCGCCGCCCTCGGCGGAAAGCTGCATGCACGCCGTTAAGCAAGCCTTTAGCCAATATCAACCTTGTCGCAAACGCGAGGATTATTGCGACACATGCGTTTCAGATGAAATGCTTACACAAATAATAGACAGCATTGATAATGCCGATTGCGCTGATAACTTAGCCTGCCGTCTGTTTGTTTGTGAACCTATTGACTGCGTTGGCGGAATAAATAGCTTTAAATTCTGGCTGCCCCGTATATTAGAAAAATTAATACTTGATGACCGCGCTGGTTCAACTTTTGAGTTTTATGAAAAACTCGCTTGTGAAAATGTCAGTTTTTGGCGCCAATGCGAACAAGATGCCTTACGCCAATTATTTTGCCGTTGTTTGATAAATTTTATTGCCCATAATAATCCTGCGCCGCTTGGTCCTGCCATCGGCCAATTTAAAACCAATGATTATACTACAATGAGTCCAATAGCATTTAGCTTAAAAACAATTATTGCATGCCTTATTCATTTACGTGTTGCCCCTCGGGAAATTTTTAATTATCTATTTCAACAGCGTGACGAAAGAATTGATTATTATTTTGCTGACTTTATCGATGACCCGCTGTCAGCATGGTGGTTATTAAATCCTGATAAAGATGCGATAACCCAGCGTCATGGTCTATTCGATACGCATATTGCGCTTATCTATCTACATCAGCTTGCACATCACAGCTTTTTTGAAATTATTTCAAAACCGTATTTAGAACAACAGCTTATGAAATATAAGACTGATGGAAATAGCCTATTATATAAAAATTTAACATATGCGCTAGAATTATATGATGAGACAAGTAGCTCTATCCCATTGATAAGCAAAAAAGATGGCGAAGAAGCGATGTTAAAACTATTAGCCGAAAACTAGCGGTAAAATCCTATATGGAAAAAGGGCAGTGATTTTAAGTCATCAAATCCATAAAACTTGCCTAAAATTCCTTTTTATTAAGGCACGTTTTTAAGCTGAAAAAATACGACCTAACAAGTCAAAATAACGACATATTTATATGAATAATTTCTTGCTATTCCAATAAAAGGGTATAGGATTTATTCGGGAGGCACCTAGTAAGAGGGCCTAATGTTTAAGTCACTTTATAATCTTTATGAGAGATTTTCTCTCTTCGTTCCATTCCGCGTTATTCCCGGTTTTTTTTGTGTTGTGGTCTATTGGGGGCTTATTTTTACACCCACACCAACTGGACTAACCGATGATGCATGGCATTTTGTTGCAATATTTGTATCCGCAATATTAGGCATTATTTTAAAAGTTATGCCTATTGGCGTCATGTCAATGATTACAATAGCTGTTGTGGTTCTTTCAAGGGTTACATCGCCCACATCAAAAGAGGCTGTTGCAGATGCCCTTGCTGCCTTTAACAGTCCCCTCATTTGGCTGATTGTGGTTTCAATCATGGTGTCACGTGGCTTAATCAAAACGGGACTTGGCGCCCGCATTGGCTATTATTTCATCCGCCTTATTGGTAAGAGGACTTTAGGCATTGGATATGGACTTGCATTTTGTGAATTGCTATTAGCACCCTTTACCCCAAGCAATACGGCGCGTGGTGGTGGTATTATACATCCTGTCATGCGATCCATTGCTGCGGCCTTTGATTCAAGCCCTGAAAAAGCTACGCAAGGCAAGGTTGGTACATATCTTGCTTTGGTAAATTATCACGCCAATCCAATCAGCTCAGCCATGTTTATTACAGCAACAGCTCCCAATCCGCTTGTGGTAAAATATATTAGCCAAGCAACCGGTGGTAGCCTATCCTTATCATGGAGCAGTTGGGCATTATGCATGCTTTTACCCGGCCTCATCGCAATGATTGCTATGCCATTTGTAATTTACCTCATATCCCCGCCTGAATTAAAGCATACACCAAATGCCGTTACCTTTGCTCATGGTGAACTTACAAAACTTGGATCAGTTAAAAGCTCTGAGATTGTGATGCTAATAACTTTCGCAATTATGCTTTTATTATGGGCAGGCGTTCCAGCCGCAATATTTGGCGATTCTTACCTCTTTGATCCAACTGCTGTTGCTTTTGTTGGTTTAGTAATTTTATTGCTAAGCGGCACATTATCATGGGATGATGTTTTAAAAGAAAAAAGCGCGTGGGATACATTAATTTGGTTTGGCGCTCTCGTAATGCTTGCCGGTCAACTTAATAAGCTTGGCGTTGTTGGATGGTTTTCAGATGGCTTGCGTACTGCAATTGAAACAAGTGGTATGAGTTGGCCAGCCGCAATGACGATCCTTATTCTTACCTTTATGTTTTCTCACTATGTATTTGCAAGTACAACAGCCCATATCAGCGCCATGATGCTGGCTTTCTTAACCGTTGGCGTGCACCTCATCCCAGCAGAATATATCAATTTATTCATGCTGTTAATGGCCGCGGCATCAGCAATCATGATGTGTCTTACCCATTATGCCACTGGCACATCACCGATTATCTTTGGTTCAGGTTTTGTCACTTTAAGTCGTTGGTGGACTGTCGGCTTCATCATGGCGGTAGTAAATCTTGCCATTTTCGCAATAATCGGCGGGGTATGGTGGAAATTCTTGGGATATTGGTAATACCTTCCCCAAAAAAGCGAGAGCATTTGCACCATAAGTGTCTCCCCAAATGCTCTAAATCTCTAATTTTTAAAGGCGCTTCACTCTTTTTGTAAGCGCCTTTACCTTGCTTATAAAAAACCAAAAAAGCTTAATTACGGTCTTCTTGCTTTTTCTTTGATGAACGGCCATCAAGTTCCCTATAAACTTCCGTCAATTGCGATTGCGGTGCTGCACATCTTTTAGTAGCTGCCATTTGAGTTAAAACACCATTGCGGTTACGCAAAGCTGCGATTTCAACCGCTTCAGGCGATTTTGGATCCATGAAGAACAATGCTGGGAAAAATACAATGCTAGCAGCCCCAAGAGCGACATTTTTGCCGCGCCCTACATTGCGCTCATGCAAAGTTGCTTTCACCTGACGCTCATTGGCTTCGAACTCGCGAGAAATTCCCGCACAATCCATGATACTATCGGTTGGATTGGTAATAGCAATTTCCTTGGCAGCACGCCCACCACAACCTGCTAAGGTTGAAAGCGAAAAACCAATAACCATTGCCGACACAGCATATTTTTTTAAATTCATCCTTATCCCCAGTAGAATATTGAAATAGTTTCGTTAATCGTAGAAATATTAAAGCAAACTAGGTCTTTAATTATTGCTCAAGAAATTGCAGTAAAACTTAAACACAATGCAATAATAAAAGCACCCAAAAGCCTTATGAATATCATCATTTTGGAAACGTTTTTCTTCATTTACTGTAAGATTAATAAATTGTAAATTATTTAATAAAGACACAACCACTGTTACACAATATTTCAGCTATTAAAACAAGATCTACACTCTAAACTTTGCGTTTATTGCTAAAAAATTGCGTCAAAAGATCAGATGATTGCTGTTCACAAAGACCAGAATAGACATCTGGGCGGTGATGACAGGTTGGTTGATTAAAAAAAACGGGTCCATATTCGACAGCGCCGCCCTTTGGGTCACTTGCGCCATAATAAAGCCGGCGAATTCGCGCAAAAGAAATAGCGGCTGCGCACATAGCACAAGGCTCAAGCGTCACGTATAAATCGCATTCTGGCAAGCGTTCACTTGACAGTGCTTCACAAGCCATTCTTATTGCACGGATTTCAGCATGTCCCGTTGGATCAAAAACATGGCGGGTCAAATTATGGGCTTTGGCTATTAATTTGCCTTGATGAAAAATAACCGCGCCAACGGGAACCTCATCCAGTTCAAATGCAAGCTTTGCCTCTTGCAAGGCAAGCTCCATAGGTGTGCTTTGTTTTTTGCTTATAACAACCATATTTAAGTTAATTCAGCCATTTATTGTTCATTTCAGGCAATAGCAATAAAACATATTATAAAAGCTGTGAAGAGCTTGCTAACAAAATAGCGCAGGCCTATGGGTTTAACTTGTTTAAGCCACGTTTTTGGAGGGGCTTAAATTGCGCTTTATTTTTTCACCTGACGGCATAACAACACCAGTTGCATCATCTAACCAACCAGTAACCAATTCAAGTGCTTGGAAACGTTGGCGCTCAAAAGGTCCTGGCATAGATAAATGGGCCGCTTTGCTAGCACAAAAACCAAAACGGCGATAATAATCAGCATCACCAACAAGAAGAATAGCACCATGCCCTAAGAGCTTGGCGCGTGAAATAGCTTCCACCATTAAGCGCGCGCCAATGCCCTGCCCTGCAAAATCTTGACGAATAGCAAGAGGACCCAATAAAAGCGCATTAATAAAACCACCATTTCTATTTGCCAAGCAGATATGCCAAAGGCGAATGCTGCCAATAAGCATACCGCTTTCATCACGCGCAACAAGGTTTAACCCAACAGCCGGCAAGCGATTTTTACGAATTTTTTCTGATGATTTGCGTTTACGGTTTGCCCCCATCACACTATCAAGCAAAGCTTCACGCTGTGAAACTTCATCACAGCGTTCATCATCAATGATAATCATTGCACTTGCACTGTTATTGATAAGCGTTGCATCACCATTATTTGAAATATTTTTTAAGCTTTGAGCCAACATGTTCGATCGCCCTATAAGATGACATGTCAAAAGAACCGCAAATCACCTTATTGGTAATTTACAAGACAAATGCATATAATTTTTTTAAAATACTAAACTTAACGCCCCACTTTTGCGTGAGGCGTTTAAGGTTGATCGCAATAGAAATTACTGCTCACTTAAAGAGCAAAATCTCTAAATCACGTAAGAGCGGATAGGTTCAAAACCATTAAATGCAATAGATGCATAAGTAGTCGTATAAGCACCTGTACCCAAGATCAACAATTCATCACCGATGGTCAAGCTTAAAGGCAATGGATAAGGTGTCTTTTCATACATAACATCGGCAGAGTCACAGGTTGGGCCAGCAAGCACGCAAGGCGCGGTTACATCACCATCATGAGGCGTTACAATTGGATAGCGAATAGCTTCATCCATTGTTTCAGCAAGACCGTTAAATTTACCAACATCAAGATAAACCCAACGTTGCTCATCATTAGCCGACTTTTTAGAAATCAACACCACTTCGGTGCGGATAACCCCCGCATTACCCACCATGCCACGGCCTGGCTCAATAATGGTTTCTGGGATACGATTGCCAAAATGCTTGCTTAAAGCTTCAAAAATAGCATTACCATAGGCTTGCGCGGTTGGTACATCTTTCAAATATCGGGTTGGAAAGCCACCGCCCATATTCACCATTTGCAATTTAATGCCTTCTTTAGCAAGCGCTTCAAACACACCAGCCGCATCAGCCAAAGCACTATCCCATGCATCAAGATTGGTTTGCTGTGAGCCAACATGGAATGAAACACCATAGGCGGATAAACCAAGCTCATCGGCACGGCGCAACACATCAATTGCCATGGCAGGCACACAACCAAATTTGCGTGATAGCGGCCATTCAGCCCCTTCACCATCAGTTAATACACGGCAAAACACTTTTGCATCGGGCGCAACACGGGCAATTTTTTCTACTTCTTCAACGCAATCAACAGCATAGAGCGAAATACCCAAAGCATAAGCACGGGCAATATCACGCTCTTTCTTAATGGTGTTGCCATAAGAAATTCGCTCTGGTGATGCACCTGCATCCAAAGCCATTTCAATTTCTTCAACTGAAGCTGTATCAAAATTAGAACCCAAATCAGCCAAAAGGCGCAAAATTTGTGGCTCTGGATTAGCCTTTACCGCGTAAAAAATACGCGATTGCGGAAGTGCTTTTTCAAAACCGTGATAATTTTCGCGCACAACATCAAGATCCACGACAACGCATGGGCCTTCTGGGCGGCGGGTTTTAAGAAAATCAAGAATGCGTTGTGTAGCCATTGGAACTCTCCACTTTTGGTTTCCAAATGTAAAGCATCGCAGCCCTTTGTCATCAAAGGGCTGTAAAACTTCAGAACAAAGTGCATGAAATCCTCCCATTTTTAAAAATAGGATAGAATTCAGGCGATGAAGGAACAGCGCGGCGACCGCATTGTTCAGCTTTGTCTGCCTCTTATTGGAATTGGAAAACCATTTCCGCAATGAAGGCAATGAGGGTGTGCCTCTACAGTATTTCCGGCTTAGCCGTATCACTAGAAAGGCCCGCACCGTCGTTGCTTCGAGATGTCCTCGCTCTTTTGGTTGGCCAATGAGAGCGACTGGAGCGGTTAGTTCCAGGTACCTTACCGATTACCCTCACCATTCGAGGAACCGGCGGACACCCATAGGCTCGTGCGACTTTGGGCAATTGCCATATAGTCATAAAAAAATGACTTTTCAATGACAATTTTTCAAATTTGGGATTTTTTTTTAAATTTAATTTTCAGGTCTTGCTAAATATCAGAAAAACATAAATAATTTAATTTTTCAACTATATTTTAGTATTAAACAAGCAAACTAAAGTATAAAACTATTTCTTTCATGACAAGCAATATTTATGTAAATGTATATTTTTTTTGCAAAATAATAAGTTGCAAGCAATCAATAGCTTATGGTCAAAAAGCAATGGTATTTTTAACGGGCTATAGCAGAAAATCTCCCCTTAATAGCCCGCGCTTTTTTCAACATACTATGCACCTTAATCCATCAAAGTGCATTTATTAGAGCGCATTTCGATCTGATTGGATCAGATCCGCGCTCTAATACATTGTTTACACCGGGTTTTTTGTCCGAAAACCGCTTCACACTTTTCGGAAAACGCTCTAATCAGTAAGTTATAAAATTAACTGCATCAATACCAAATCAAGCCATTTGCCAAATTTTATACCAACCTGCGGCATATGCCCTGTAACCTTAAAGCCAAATTTTTCATGCAAGGCAATTGAGGCCTTATTTTCAGCTTCAATTCCTGCAATTAAAACATGGACATTGTTATTTTGCGCTTCTTCAATCAAAGCGCCAAGCAAGGTTTTACCAATACCCTTATTCCGCGCATTCTTATCAATATAAATCGATAATTCACTTGAATGAACATAGCCGGGGAACTGGCGAAATGGACCATAACTTGCATAGCCACAAGTTATGCCATCAACCTCCGCAACCAGTACCGGAAAGCCAGATTTTTGTCTGTCTTGTAACCATGATTTGCGGTTTGCAATATCAACCACATGCTCGGTCCAAATAGCATCACTATTTAAAATTGCTTCGTTAAAAATATCGGTAATAACTGGCAAATCATCCTCAGTGGCAGCGCGAATATGAAGCATATAATCTTTCCCCTTTAAATTAAGAAATAAAATTATACAGCATTTAAAAATGACGCAAGGAGTTTTTAATAATCAATTAAAAATCATCGGCCTCAAAGCGGCTCTACAAGTGCATCCAATATGCTGCTGCGGTAAAACTCATGTCTTATATGATCCAGTAACCGCGCTAATATTCACGCGCAGCACGCAACTTTTTGCTAGTGGTGTTATCTAAACTATGGGCAGCTACCGATAGAACAATCATCAATAAATCATATGAAGGTCAGGCCCCATTAATAATCATAAATAACAACTTACGAACCATTGGCTATTTTTAACGACAAAAAATACTTATAAAAAGCTTTGTGGATCAATATCAATTTGTATCCTTACCGAGCCACGTGGTGGTGGCGCGGTTGCAATGATGGCTTTAATAAAGCTTTGAATATCAGCGCGTTTTGAGCCATGAATAAGTAAGCGAAAGCGGTGGCGACCTCGAATAATCGCAAGCGGTGCCTCAGCCGGTCCAAGAACACTGATTTCATTGGTTTTTGGGGCGGCTTGACGCAAGAGCCTTGCATAATTTTCAGATTCTTGCCGGCTTTCAGCTGAAATAATAATGGCCGCCAAGCGCCCAAAGGGAGGCAAGTGATCACGCTCACGCGCTGCAATTTCGCGCTCATAAAAGGCTAGTGCATTACCCGATATAATTGCCTGCATCACCGGATGGCTAGGCTGATAGGTCTGAATAAGCCCTTCTGCCGCCGCACCTGAACGCCCAGCGCGTCCCGTCACCTGCGATAAAAGTTGAAAAGTGCGTTCAGCCGCGCGCGGGTCACCATTAGCAAGACCAATATCAGCATCGACCACGCCAACAAGGGTCATATTGGGGAAGTGATGGCCCTTGGCGACAAGCTGCGTGCCAATGACAATATCTACTTCACCCTTGGTCACTGCTTCAAGTTCTAGGCGCAAACGTTTGACACCACCAATAAGGTCGGTGGAAAGCACCAGAATACGCGCATCGGGAAATTCTGCCTCCGTTTCCTCGGCAATCCGTTCAACCCCCGGGCCACAGGCAACCAAATGGTCAAATGTACCGCATTCGGGGCAGCTTTCCGGCGTTGGTACGTGATAACCGCAATGGTGGCATAATAACTCACCACGAAAGCGGTGCTCCACTAACCAGCTTGAGCAATTGGGGCATGAAAAACGGTGTCCACACACACGGCAAAGGGTTAGCGGCGCATAGCCACGCCGATTAAGAAATAATAGGCTTTGCTCACCTTTTTCAATAGTCTTATGAATAGATTCAATCAGGCGCGGTGACAAAAAATGGCCGCTCGCTGGTGCGTTTTTTCTTAAATCAATTGCATGAAGATCAGGCATTGCAGCAGCAGCAAAGCGACTGGTAAGCTTAATTTGCTTGTAACGCCCTTGCAGGGCATTAACCTGACTTTCAACTGATGGTGTTGCCGATGATAAGATGACCGGAACTTTGGCAATAGCACCACGCGCAACAGCCATATCACGCGCATTATAAAAAACGCGATCTTCTTGCTTAAAAGCAGCATCATGTTCTTCATCAACAATAATCAACCCAAGTTGCTTAAACGGCAAAAATAAAGCGGAACGCGCGCCGGCAACCACCTTAACTCTGCCTTCTGCCACTTGCCGCCAAACCCGTTCGCGTTGGCGCGGCGACATATCTGAGTGCCATTCAGCAGGTGGCGCACCAAAACGCGCATGGAAACGGTCAAGAAATTGTTGGGTAAGGGCAATTTCAGGCAAAAGAATTAAAACTTGGCGGCCAAGCTCTATAGCGCGGGCAACCGCCTCGAAATAAACCTCAGTTTTGCCAGAACCGGTGACACCATCGAGTAAGGTTGTGCTAAAAGCATTATCAAAAACCGCAATTTCCAAAGCATCAGCAGCGTATTGTTGGTCTTGTTCAAGCTTTGGTGGTGAATAAGCAGGATCAGGATCGGCAACAACGGCAGGTGGTGGCAGCTTTACTTCATCAAATAGGCCTTGCGCAATAAGCCCGTCAATAACGCTAGTGGAAACACCCGCAGCATGAGCAAGGCCGGATTTCGTCCAAGGTAAGCCATCTTGAATATGGTCTATCACGCGTAATCGCGCCGGAGTTTGCCGTTCAACTTCATTCCCATTCCAGCGAAAACCTGTAATCATCGGCTCTGGCTCAAAGGCAGTTGGAACACGCAAGGCCATGCGTGCCACCATACCGGGCGGCGACAGCGTATAATTTGCAACAAATTTGATAAATTGTAAAAGCTCGGCTTTTATTGGCGGGCAATCAAAAACTTGATGTATTGCCTTTAACTTTTTTATCGGTACATTATCGGTTGCATCATCGGTAACAAGACCCGCCACCTGTCTTGGGCCAAGCGGCACTTGCACAATAGAGCCAACCTCGACATTCATACCTTCTGGCACGGCATAGCTATATGGCCGCTCAGTCGGTACAGGAATGAGCACAGATACAATTTTTGTTGGTTGAAACAGATCGTTTGTCATATGGCCTTTATGATACACATGGTTTTTGTTTAAACAAAGCTTTTATCGATTAACTAAAGCATTTTCATAAAACTGGAAAGCGGTTTACACCACAACACCATAAGATTTTTA
Organism: Bartonella sp. HY038; assembly: GCF_014117425.1. Lineage (NCBI taxonomy): Bacteria > Pseudomonadati > Pseudomonadota > Alphaproteobacteria > Hyphomicrobiales > Bartonellaceae > Bartonella > Bartonella sp. HY038. The sequence goes on along the minus strand of NZ_CP059725.1, from coordinate 584,546 downwards.
TCACGGGTCTATTTTTTGGATAATAAAAGAACACAGAACAAATTTTATTAAATCAAATCCGCTAAAGCGGAAACATCAAATGGATTGGTTAGATTAAACCGAACGCAATTGATTAACAATTATCAAAAAAATATAGTTATAGATACAATTTAGATTGTTAAAGGTATAACATGCAATGTAAAAAATTGTCGGCAACGTCCTCTTCTGTTCCATTATTGATTATCGCATTTTTTATAATTTTGTATTTATCCCAGTTAATCCCATGATCTTCATTGTCAATATTGCGCTTAAAATAGCCAAATTGCGATATTTCACCGCGTATTTTCATACAAGGAAATAAATCTAAGTCAAAATTACCAGCAGATACCAATTTTACCTTGGATTTATAGCTTCTCAAAGTTGCAATTAATTTAGTAATTTCTTCAAAATACATTTAATTGTCCTTAGCTTAAATATTATCCTTACTCTGCATGAGCGTAAAAAATGTCTTTGAAAAGCTCATTTTTGAGTATTCCTATTTTAAAACCTATAATCCATTAAGATTAAATAGAAAATTATACCATTAGGCAAGCAATAACTTTAAACGTTGCTACTTTGACACAATGATTAATATTCGGTTTACAGCTAAGTGTATTCGCTATTGTTAAGCGATAAGATATTTACAACATATTAGGGTTAGGAAATAAATATATTTTATTTAAAGTTTGCGGCAAGGCCCAAATTTTTCATAATAAATTTTCACGCCCTTTGCCCATTAGAAAAATCAAATTTTTTAAAAATATCCATTGTCCTACGAGATAAAAAGGCCAGTAAATAGAAAAATCCACTGGCCTTTATAAACTTTACTTACCTCATCTTAAGCAAAAAGCAGTGAAGACAATTTGCGTCGCGCGGATAAAGTAACAGGATTAGTTGCGCCCCAAACTTCAAAAAACTGTAGCAACTGTTTTTTGGCTTTTTCATCTTCCCATGTGCGGTCTTCACGCATGAGGTCAAGCAGCATATCAGCAGCTTTTGCGTGTTCACCTTGGGCGTTAAAAATAAGGGCTAGATCAAAACGCGCCGAAAAGTTTTTGGGATCTTCATCAATTTGTTTTTGCAATGCAATTGGGTCGCCAAGCGTTTTAATTTGCTCTGCAATGGCAATACGAGCCAAAACCGCACTTAAAGCTGCATCACTTTTTTTATTTTCAGGGGCGGTCGCAAGAATAGCCTTGGCTTGTTCCACCTCACCGGCTTCTAGAAAACACGTTGCAAGGCCGGCGATTGCAGGAATATTTTCAGGCTCTTGCTGTAAAATTGCCGAAAAAATATTAAGTGCTTGAACAAAATCACCGTTTTTAAGCAATTCTTGCGCAGCTTCAACCGCTTCTTGCATATCTGGCTTTTGATCTGCTGATGAATGACGGCTGATAAATTCACGCACTTCGCTTTCTGGTACATTGCCCATAAAAGCATCAACTGGCTGCCCATTAACAAATGCAACAACTGCCGGAATAGATGAAATGCCAAGCTGCCCAGCAATTGATGGATGATCATCAATATTCATTTTAACCAACCGAACAGCGCCTTTGGCTTCATTGACTACTTTTTCAAGCGTTGGCCCAAGCTGCTTGCATGGCCCGCACCATGGCGCCCAAAAATCCACGAGAACGACATGTTTTTTAGACACCTCAAGCACGTCTTTTTGAAAGGTTGCAGTCGTCGTATCGCTTACCCATTGGCTTGGTTGGCTACCTATTGCGCCGTTTGCAAGACCATTGATTGTACTCATTTTTTCCAATTCCTGTTTCTAAGCGATTAATCTTTTATCTATCAATGATAGACACTCAAAATATTTTTCTTATAAAATCGTATTCTCAAAGATAGTTTTCAAGGCTTCAATAAAGCTATTCACTGACTTTAATAATGTGTAGCTCATGGCCAGTTGCTTTGATAAAACGTGCAAGGTCATCATTACCAATGCTCATGGTCGCATCATTGCTCATGGGGTGGCCATTAATCAATGGTTGATTAAATAATGGCTCATCAATAATAATTTTTACTTGCTGATTTTTGTCGTTAATCGCGCCAAAAATACTAACTGCACCAGGATAAAGACCTAAAAATTCATCAAGTTTTTCTGGCGAGCCAAAAGAAACACGCCCCGATGCACCAATTTTATGATGTATGGATTTAAGATCGATAATGGCATTGTCTTCAACAGTTATCAAAAAATAGTTACTCTTTTTATCTTTTAAAAACAAATTCTTACTATGAGCACCACTAATAGTTTCTTTAAGATGTTCCGCCTCGCCAACAGAAAAAACCGTCTCATGATCATAGGTTTTGACACGAATGCCAAGATCATTCAAAAAAGCTTGAAGTTCTTTGCGTCCTGCTTTCAATGTGGCTCTCCCTCACTATAGTCTTGCAGCTTTTCATAAAAACCCCAAAAGCCTTAGCAATCAACTCATTTTAGAAAAGCAATTTGTATTGTTTGCGCTCATAAGTCAAAACAAAATTGGGCATGATGGTGTCGCAAGCTTTAGCGAGAGTTAGAACCTATTGATTTTACATGAAGTAACAAGATATTCTATTGATAGAGGAGTTTTGCAGTCTCTATAAATTTTTTGATAAGCGAAAAATTTTTATGTTCTTTAAAATAGATAATATATTCATCAATAGTTATATCTGCGTCATTAATTGGAATGAAACAAAGTCGGTCATCATTGCCAAATTCCCGATCACCGACAATGCTAGCTCCAACTCCCAAGGCTACTGCTTCAGCTACGCCCTCGCGCGATGATGTTGCAACAATATTTTTTAATGAAAGACCGTGGTGGTTTATATTTGCTTCAAAAACTTCTCTCGTTCTTGAGCCAATCTCACGCAATACAAAAGGTAGATTTTTGATTTCCTGCATCGAAACCGAAATTCGTTTTGCTAAGGGATGGTGACAAGAAACACAGAGGCCAAGGCGCATGCTTAAAAAATGTTCGGCTGCAAGTTCCTGATTTTTTGACAAAAAAGCACTAATAGCAATATCAACACGTTGATTAATAAGTTGCTCAACAACATGCACAGAATTATCAATCGATAATGAAAAAGTCAAATTTGAATGACAGTTTTTCAAATGGGTTAAAATTGGCAAAACCAATATTGGGCCATCAGCCGCCACCCTTATACGTCCAGTATAAACAAGCCGCTCACCTTTTAAAAATTCCTGCGCCTGTTGCTCGGCATCAAATAGCTTGGTGGTTATTTCAAAAAGATCTTTACCAACAGCGCTTAACACAACACCATTCATTTTACGTTCAAACAGGTTAAGACCATATTTGGTTTCTAATTGGCGCACATGAGTTGACAAAGTTGATTGGCTAATGGCCATTTGACGTGATGCGCGTGAAAAACTGTTAGAAAGCGCAACATAGTGAAAAGCCTTTAGTTGTGTAAATGACATAGTCCCCCCTAAGTCCTTGCGAATAACACGCCTAAACACCTTACTTTACGCTAAGATCTTTTATTTACAGTTGTATGACACATTAAAAAATGAATACCCCATATAGAAATAAACTATCGGTTTTTCATAGCTTAGCAAAACAAATGCAACCTGTTTGTCATATTTCCACCATAGCTTTTAACGGCAAAATACCTGCTTTTACTTGCTTTGAGGAAAACCTTTATGAGTACAATATCAGCTAATTCAAATACACCACCTTTAATGACATTGCCGTTAGATACATCGCTTTTTAATACAGCGGCAGATGGCTTTTTGAAAATTGATGCGCTCAACCCAAATCAAGCCATTCATGTCAATACGGGCGGCACGGGAAAAGTCACATCTTTTAGTTTAATTTTCGATGTTTATGTTCCAGCACAGACTGCTACAAGCGGCTGGGTTTCATTTTTTCAATCTGACGTAACCAATACAAATGATGCTGATATTTTTGGCAAAATGGGCGGAACCAGCTATGGTATTGGCATAGGCGGAAATTATCGCGGCGTTGCCGAACTCGATAGTTGGAACCGCATTGGTATAACCATTGAAAAAAATGCTGATAACAGCGTTACCATGCATAAATATATCAATGGTATCCATATAGATGACCAACAAATTACCGGCAGTAATGCTGAGCGTTATATTATTGATAATGAAAAAGGATTTTTGATTTTTTCCGATAATGATGGCGAAACATCGCCCGCACAGCTTAGCAATTTTTTCTACGGTGAAAGAGTGCTTACCGCCGACGAGATGGGCGCTCTTGGCAATTTTCAGCCAAGTGGTATTATTCCTGATAGTCTTCATGATGAAGCAGTAAAATTTAACGGCAGTGAATTTCGCTTTAATAACGGCACAGCAGAGCCAATTTTTGGCAGTGCCTCATTAGAAGGCATTAACACACCCCTTACCGTTGAGAAAGATAGCGGCGGATCTGGTACAACCGACCCGGCGCTTGTGCAAAAAGTTGCATCAATTCGTGATATTATGGTAACCCCAGACGCAGAAAATGTCACAATAGACCTTTCACAATATTTCTCTGGTGAGGGGTTAACCTACACTATTACCAATAAAAATGGCGATGTGGTTGCTGCAACGCTGGTTGACAATCAGCTTATCCTTGATTTTAATACTCTTGGTCATTCCGATATTTCAGTTACAGCAACCGACAGTAGCGGAAAAACATCAGTTGTCGATGATTTTCGTGTGCGTGTTGCAGGTCCTAATGCCTATACAATTGCAGTTATTCCAGATACGCAAGATTATACCGCAAGTGACGGTCTTGCCCATATATTTGGCGATATGATGCAATGGTTGGTTGATAATAAGGATAGCCATAATATTAGCTTTGTTTCCCATGTCGGTGACGTTACGAACAATAATACCACTCGTCAATGGGATATTGCAGAGGCTGCTTTACGTAAGCTTGATGGTAAAATTCCCTATGCTTTATTGCCAGGCAATCATGATCAGGCAACTGGCGGTAGTGCCGCAGATCACTCATCTATCCACCTTGATGAGCGTTTTTCGCCAGATAAGCAAAAAGCCACCAATCCCAATAATTTTGGCGGCGCTTATGATCAAGAAACCAATAGCGCGCGTAACACATATAGCACATTTACCGCACCAGATGGAACAAAATGGCTATCCATTTCACTAGAATTTGGGCCACGCGATGATGTTATTCGTTGGGCAGGTGATGTGATTGAAGCCCATCCTGATTATAAGGTGATGCTAACCACCCACGCGCTGACAAGTTATGCTAGCCGGCAAGACAATATTTCGCTTCCCCTTTATGATGAAGGCGCAGGCTATGATTATGGAATAGGCAAGGATCAACGCGGCTCAACTGATGGTGAAACCATTGCACGAGAATTATTAACCCGTTACCCTAATATTGTGATGACATTTTCGGGTCATATTTTTGGTGATGGCGCACAAACTGATATTTCTTATAATCAATATGGCCAACCAGTTTATCAATTTCTTGTCAATTATCAAAATGGTGTATCACGCGAAATTACCGGAAATGGCGATGAATCAAAGGGCAATAATGGCGGTAACGGTGCTATTCGTCTGGTAACGATTGACCCTGACAATAATCGTATCACCACTGAGACCTATTTTGTTGCTTTGGATAAATATCTTGATGGATATCGCACCCAAGAAGAGCTTGATCGCGATGGTCTAACTGGTCCATATAAGGATCATCAAGAAGTTATTGAAAATATTGATCTAGGTCCTGCACAAGCTTATGCATTGGCAAAGGCGGGTGATGACATTATAGCCCAAGCAACCGAGGGCGCCGAATTTGCACGCGTTAATCTATCTGCTGCAAAATCGCTTTTGCCAGATGCGGTCACATCATGGATATGGACCGATAAAGACGGTGATATCGTTGCAAATGGTAAGGATGCAATTGCAGAGCTTGGCCTTGGTAAACATAACTTAAAACTCACCGCCATTGATAAAAATGGTATTCAAACCACCGATACAATCCAAGTTATTGTGCGCGGCGATCGGACATTAATGGTGGAAGACTTTAACGACGGTGATGCTAAAGGTTGGGCGACCGATTATGGTGCAGCTGATGGCGATACGGGTAAATTTTTGTTAAAAGGCACTGTATTTTCTCGCCCCGCTCATGATGATGGTTTAGCCGCGCCCCAAGCTTCCCTTTACGATCAAAGTGATGCTGCCAATAATAAGCTCGTTTATATTGGTGAAGGCTCTAAAGACTGGAGCAATTATGTTTTTGAAGCAACTCTCACTCAGCTCGACAATGATGCTTTAGGTGTTTACTTCTACTATCAAGATGCCAATAATTACTATCGCTTCAGCATGGATGGCGAAAATAACCAACGTCAATTAATCAAAGTAGAAAATGGTCAAGAAACGCTGCTAGCGGTAGTAAATGAAGGTACGCCTTTTAACATCCGCTTGCCAATAACCATCGCGATAACCGATAATAATATCAACGTTTTTATCAATGATAAAAATGTTTTTGGCGGACCCGTTGTTGATGATACAATGACCATAAAAGGCGGTACAGTTGGCGTTTACTCAAGTGGACAACGCTCATCTGTATTTGATGATCTTGTGGTAACCAAAGCCATTACCACTGCAAAAGCTGGAATTGATCAAAATGTTTATGATTTTGATGGTAACGGCACCGCTGCAGTTACTTTAGATGCGAGTGCTTCCTTTAGCACCAAAAACATTGTCGATTACAGTTGGACTGATCTTAATGGCAATGTGATTGGTACTGGCAAAACTTTAACCACCGAACTTCCTGCCGGAAACAATCAATTACTGTTAAAAGTCACCGATAGTGATGGTTTGGTTTCAACAGATCGCATTGATATTAACGTGGTGAATAAGTCAAAAATATTAATGCATGAAGACTTTTCAAACCAAGACTCGCTTTCACGCTTCACAATTATTGACGAAGGTGAATTTGGCGGCATTGGCAGCGATGGCCGCAAATCGCAATGGATTTGGCAAGATGGTAAATTGGTGCAAACAACTGAACTTGCTAGCCGCCAATTAACTTGGCAAGGAGCAACCGCAAGCGACTATTGGCAACGCGGCTGGAGCCCGCTTGGCGATGGTGTCAATGTGTTGCGCCTTGGTACTTATGCCTTATATAATGATTCAGCCGCCATGGCTTGGCAAAATTATGCAATTGAAGCCACAATCACCACGCCTGATGATGATGTGCTTGGTTTCCTTTTCCGTTATACAGACGATAAAAACTATTATAAGCTTGAACTTGATGCCAGTGGTACTTTCGACCGCAACGCACGAAATGGCGCGGGAAGCATTTTTAATTTGATCCGCATGAAAGATGGTGTGGAGCAAATCCTTGCGCAAATGCCGGGTAAATATCAACCCGATGAGCCAATGAGATTGCGGCTAGAAGTTTCAGGCGATAAAATCATGGCTTATCTTAATGGCGAACAGCTTTTTGCAGAGCCAATTGGCGATCGCGGTCATGATACAGGTACTTTTGGCCTTTATTCTTGGGGCAATGCAGGGCTTGCTTTTGATGATCTTACCGTAAGCGATTTATCAACCATAGACCAAAATGCCAAAATCGGCACCGATGCTAGCGATATAATGGCCGGCGGCGATGGTGATGATGTAATTTATGGGCTTGCCGGCAATGATACTTTGCTCGGTCTTGGTGGCAACGACCAATTATACGGCGGCGATGGCGATGATGTTTTGATGGGCGGCACCGGCAATGATCGTCTTGAAGGTGGTAATGGTAATGATGTGCTTATGGGCGAAGATGGCGATGACTCGCTTTTTGGCGGCAATGGCGATGACATTATCGAAGGTGGGCGTGGTGATGACCTATTGGTAGGTGGTAATGGCTCAGATACCTATATTTATGGGCGCGGCGATGGCTCGGATAATATTACCGAAGCTGCACAAGATAGCGGGCAAGATGTTTTGGCATTTCATGATATTAACCGCAGCGAAGTCACCTTATATAAATCCCATGATGCGGTTGAATTGGTTGTGAACGATGGTTCAAAAATTCGGCTTAACCTGCAAATGCGCGATGGCGGCGTTGAATTGATTACCTTTGCTGACGGTACTGTATTAAACCGCGAGCAAATCTTGTCTAATCTTACCAATCGCGGTCCATCAGCGGGTAATGATGTGCTTGCAACAGTTGATGAAGATACGCCATCATTCCTCATTCCATTTAGTTCCTTACTTGCAAATGATTATGACCTTGATGGTGATAGTTTAACGATTGTGTCCATTGGCACGCCCATTGGTGGAACAGCGGTGATTGAAGGGGATGCTATTCGCTTTTCTTTAACCCAAGATTTCAACGGCACTGCCTCATTTAACTATGTGGTAAGTGATGGCCGTGGTGGCACCAGCCAAGCAAGCGCCTCTTTTGTGGTTCGCCCAGTTAATGATGCACCAGTTACATCATCAATTGACGTTGAAACTAAGGAAGATGAGGCAATTAGTGGACAAGTCGTTGCAAGTGATGTTGATGGCGACATATTAACTTATACCATTAAACCTAATAATGGCCCTAAAAATGGTACCGCAACCGTTGATGCAAAGACTGGCGCATGGATCTATACACCTAATCTAAATGTTAATGGCTTTGATAGCTTTATTGTCCTTGTCAGTGATGGCAATGGTGGTTTTGCTGAAAGCACCATCAATATCACCATTACACCAGTGAATGATGCGCCTATTGCGGTTGCTGATTTTGGCAGTGTTGCTGAAAATGAAACGGCTTTCTTTGACCTTACCGCCAATGACATTGATGTCGATGGTGACACGATCAGTTTAACCGGTTTTCAAGTAACTACTGTCGAAGGCATTGCGCTTACTCCGCAACAAGCCCAAGCCGCATTTTCAATTGTTGATGGTAAATTATTTGCCGATCCTGCAAATGTATTTGCGGCATTAAATAAAGGGGAGTTTGCCACAGTCACACTAGAATATACCATTAGCGATGGCAATGGCGGCACAGCCACAGGCACCGCAACCATCCGTATTGATGGTTATACCCCTTATAACATCATTCATGGTACAAACGCGGCTGATATTCTCATCGGTACAAATGGCGATGATATGATTGATGGACTTGATGGCAATGATACAATCATAGCTGGCGATGGTGATGATCTTATCAGCGGTGGCAAAGGCAATGATCGCATCATGGCCGGCGCGGGAAATGATATTGTTGACGGCGGTGATGGCAACGATATCATTATGGGCAATGATGGCAATGACGTCTTGAATGGCGGCGATGGCAACGACCAAATCAATGGTGGAACCGGCGATGATTACATAATCGGTGGCAAAGGCAATGACATATTATGGGGCGGCGATGGCAATGATACATTTGTTTTCCAAGCTGTTGATAATGGTCATGATTTGATCATGGATTTTAAGCCCGGTGCAACTAATGGCGATATCATTGTTCTTGCCAAAGAAATCTTTGCCGATTTTGATGCATTAATGACATCAGGTCATATAACAGACACCGCCAATGGCGCTCAAATTGTTCTCAATGATGGATCAACAATAACCGTAAATGGTGTTCGCATTCAAGACTTTAGCATTGATGATTTCCGCTTTGCTTAGGCCATGATTACTGCCCTGCAACATCATTAAGTGAACATGCACTCAATGAGTTTTTAAAAAAGATTTCAGCAAAGGTCAAATATTGCCTTTGCTGAAATCACTTTGTCAAAAGGCGTTGATAAAAACAGCAGATGCAAGGGTTTTTGAGGGAAAATAATTTATGATTAATAAGCCTAATACGGAAAATAAATCAAAGAGTTTAAGTGGCATATTTTCTGGCTGCATGACAGCATTTATCGGTGTTGCTGTTTTAAGTGCCTTTGTCAATTTGCTTTATTTAACCAGTTCCTTATTCATGATGGAGGTTTATGATCGAGTTCTGCCAAGCCGCAGCATACCAACCTTAATTGCCTTATTGGCACTTGTTATTGTATTTTATGCGTTTCAAGGCGTTTTTGATAGTTTACGCGGACGATTATTAATCCGCATTGCCGATCGTCTTGATCAAGCTTTGGCACCGCGCATTTATGATATTATTATGCGCATCCAACTAATCATGCCAATTAGCGCGCGTAACAACCAACCCATGCGCGACCTTGATAGTATTCGTGCCTTTTTATCAAGTAGCGGTCCCATCGCCCTTTTTGATTTACCATGGTTGCCATTTTATATTGCCATTTGCTTTTTCTTTCATTTTTGGCTTGGGGTGACAGCCCTTGCCGGCGCGATTATTCTGGCATTGGTTACCCTTGTCACCGAAATGGTTACACGGCGCCCAGTGGAGGAAGCCGCACGCCAAGCGATAAAACGTAGCCGCATGATTGATATGAGTAGGCGTAATGCCGATATTGCAACGGTCCATGGTATGCTACCGCATTTAAAGCAACGCTGGCATGAAGAAAGCCGCAGCTATGCCCGCCATCAGCGCCAAGCAAGCGATATTTCATCCGGCTTAGGCGTTTTAAGCAAAGCGCTGCGTATGCTATTGCAATCGGGTATTTTAGCAGTCGGTGCCTGGCTAGTTATACAACAACAAGCAACACCGGGCATTATTATTGCAGGCTCCATTCTTTCAGCACGCGCACTCGCCCCGGTTGATCTTGCCATTGCTAACTGGAAGGGATTTATTGGCGCGCGCCAAAGCCGCACACGGCTTAAAAATATTTTAAAACTATTGCCAGATGATAAGGCAATCATGGATCTGCCTGCACCAACGCGCGAACTTACGATTGACCATGTTACAGCTATCCCGCCCGAATTTCAAAATCCCGTGCTGCACGATATCAGTTTTTCATTAAAAGCAGGCATGGGACTTGGCATTATTGGCGCAAGCGGTTCAGGCAAAAGCTGCTTAGCGCGAATTTTAGCCGGCATTTGGTTGCCTGCCCGTGGCACCATACGCTTTGATGGCGCAACTCTTGACCAATGGGCACCTGCAACCCTTGCGCGGCATATCGGCTATATGCCGCAAAGCATCGAATTATTGGATGGTACAATTGCTGAAAATATTGCAGCCTTTGATCCAACGGCAACCGCTGCTGAAATTATTAACGCTGCACAAAATGCGCGGGTTCATGATCTTATAATTACGTTTGAGCATGGCTATGATACCCAAGTTGGCGAACTTGGCCACCCATTATCGGCAGGACAAAAACAGCGTATTGCACTTGCACGCGCCCTTTTTAGAGATCCTTTCATAACAATTTTAGATGAGCCAAACTCCAACCTTGACGCGCAAGGAGACGAGGCTTTAACCGCCGCAATTTTATCTATTCGCCAAAGAAATGGTATTGCCATTGTCATTGCCCATCGTCCAAGCGCTCTCATTGCTGTCGATCAAGTGTTGATGCTCAATGGTGGAAAATTGCAGGCTTTTGGCCCTAAAGATGAAGTCTTAGCCAAAGTATTAACACCGACACCATCAGCAACCCTAAAAGTTGTTCACGCTTGAGGAAAAAAAGATGAATGAATGGCAAGAATTACAACGCTCATTACGCAGACATCTGTTAATTGGTTGTTTGGCCGTGGTTATTTTATTGGTTGGTGTTATTGGTTGGATGCTCAACACCAATATCGTTGGCGCTGTGATTAGCCAAGGATCAATTGTTGTTGAAAGCAATTTGAAAAAAGTGCAACATCCTGTTGGTGGTGTGGTTAAGGATTTATTGGTCAAAGAAGGCGACCTCATCACTGCAGGCGATGTAGTTATGCGGCTTGATGCCACCACCACCAAGGCTAATCTTGCAATTATTAGCAATAGTCTTGACCAATTTATAGTACGCCGTTCCCGTCTTGAAAGTGAACGCGATCATTTAAATTATATAGAATTTCATAAGGATATATTGGCGCGTGCTAGTGATGAAGACGTTGCGGCGATGATGAAGGCAGAAGAGCGCCTACTTTCTAACCGCCGAGAAGTCCGCATCAGTAAAAAACAACAATTACAACGCCGTATCGCTCAATTTGATGACGAAATTAAAGGGCTAATGGCGCAAAAACAAGCCAATGAACATTCTCGTGAGCTGATTAAGGACGAATTATCACGCTTTTTGCAACTTTATGAACTAAAACTGGTTGAGCATAGCCGCCTTAGCGCAATACAAAGACAAGCTTCCAATATTGATGGTGAAATTGGTCGTCTAATATCAGCCATTGCCGGAGTTAATGAAAAAATAGCAGAAACCCGATTGCAAATTATTCAAGTTGATGAGCAATGGGGCGAAGAAGTTGGCAATGATTTACGCGAAATGGCAAATAATATTGCCGAATATAGTGAGCGTAAAATAGCGGCGGAAGATCAATTACGCCGTATTGATATTATCGCACCACAAACCGGTATTGTGCATCAATTGACAGTACATACGAAAGGCGGAGTTATATCTGCTGGAGAACCCATTATGATGATTGTGCCCAAGGTGGATAAGTTGGTGGTCGAAGCTAAAGTTGCCCCCCAAGACATTGACCAGATTTACAAAGGACAAGCTGCAAGATTGCGCTTTTCGGCATTTAATCAAAAAACCACGCCAGAAATTAACGGTCATATAGAGCGCGTATCGGCAGATATTACCACCGATCAAAGAACTGGCCAAACCTATTATATTGCGCGCCTTGCGATTGACGAAGCGGAAATTATGCGCCTTGGTGATGTGGAATTAGTGGCAGGCATGCCGGTTGAAACCTTTATTACCACACAAGAACGCACAATTGCCTCTTATTTTATAAAACCGCTTATGGACCAAGTTAACCGCGCGTTTAGAGAAAGCTAGGCTCCTGATCCTCGAGCATATTATTGCTTAAAAATAAAAAGAGCCAATATATAAATATATTGGCTCTTATCTTTTTATGACGATAATTTAGATAATAATTTTAGACAAAAATCAAAACTGATATTTAAGCTTTACACCGCCGCCGCCGCCTTGGCGTTGGCCAGCATAACCTTGCCCATTAACATCTAAACTTAAAGCCTTATTGGTGCTTATTGGTTTAATGTTAAAGCCAGCTTCAAAAATGCCAGTGCTGCCGCCAAGCGATGGTTTTTCAATATCAAACTCATAGGCTTTAGCTGCAACTTCACCACCAAATTCATATTCGTAGGCAGCACCTAAATAGGGTTTGAATTGCTCATTATAAGCATAGCCATACCGACCACCTATTTGCATACGTGAACTCGTACTACTATCAAAGCTCAGCTTTTCATTACCAACCGAAACTGTATCACCATCCATATGGGTCCATAAATAACGGCCAAAAGTATCAAGCGATTGCTTTTCATCAAAATTAAACACATAGCCACCAGCAATATGCCCACCATAATAGCTGCTTTTGCTATCATAGGAACCACGATAATCATCGCCATCATTGCTAAAACTACGCATATTGCGGCCAGCATCAAAATTGCTGCTGATACGCCCAGCCCGCAAAGATGCCTCAAGATAAACACCATCTGTTTGATCTGGGGCAAGTGTGCTAACCCGTCCAAGTCCAGTACCGGCTAGATTTAAACGACCAAAAACACCGCCGCCTTTATATTCGCTATCGCCATCGCCTTGCACTGAGGCAAAGTTTGTAAAGCTATTATAGGTATCATAGGTACCACGACCATATTCAAAGAAAGCACCAAGCGTAACCTTATGGCCGGCGCTAAAATCAAAACCCGTTGCTATACCAAGCGCCATATTAAAGCCTTTAATATCAACATGGCTACCAGTATTATTGCGTTGTGATGAACCATTCATGATCATGAAGGGCATTGCTGATGCACCATTACCTTGCGCAGAAGATTCGCTCGCAATGCCACCCAATTCGCTTGAAATAAGATCGGCACCTTGATTGGCAAAACCAAGCGATGCGGCTCGTCCTTCTGAGTAAGATTCAGACTGAGGGTTAACTTGTGCAGCTGATTGACCAATCCCATCAACAGGTTTAGACCCAGCCGGTGTTGTATCCGTTTTACCGCCAATGGTTAATACAAGCGCATTCCCAGCTCCGCTTGCTTGCTGAGCAAGGGTTGCTTCATAAATAATAAATTGCCCTTGTTTAATTGTATAAGGGCTAGAGGCCGACCAATCACCGGTTGTTTTGGAGATGAATGTAACACTATCACCATTTTGAAGGCGGTTATCACTGACTTGCATGTCAGCTATACTATGCCTGGTGTTGGTAAGATCAACCGCTGTACCACCATCGGCAATTGTTACAAGCGTATCGCCATTGACAACATTGCTTGGCAATGTCCAATTATAGTTTTGAAAATTATAAATACCCGAAACTGTACCACGATAACCAACAAGATTTAATGTATTCCCTTGTACAACCTTATCAAAATCAGTAACGTCTGTATTGGCGAGAGCCCTTCCGCCCCAAATGGAGCCATAAGCTTCTAATGAATCATCTTCTTCACTATAGGTAGCAATAGTGATTTTGTCTCCTATCAAAGTAACAGTATTATTGGTTACATTGATATCCGTTTTACTAGATGCATAGACTTGTCCGCCAACAATAAAACCAATTGTACTTGTACCACTAATCTCTACAGAATTGTTACTAACTTTTACAGTTGCTGTACCTTGACTAAAACTTATTGCATAACCACCATAAACAGAAGAGACTGTAGCATCGTTAATTTTGACTGAATTACCATTGACAATCGTTATCTTTGCACCATCGCTATAACCACCAGAAATACTACCGACTGTACCGCCGTTAATAATCACAGAATTATTGCTGATTATTGAATTAGTATTAGTGCCAAAATCAGTAAGATTAAAGCCGCCAGCAATTTGCCCAGCAGAACTTTCATTTATTAAAACGCTATTACCGCTAATTGCAACGGTTGCATTGCCACCGCTAAAGACTTGACCGCCATATACAAAAACCGCCGAACCATTGCCACTAATCTCTACAGAATTATTACTAACCGTGGCACTGTTGTTTGCTTCACCTTTGCCACCGGAAATAGTCTCAACCATACCCGAATGATTAATATGAACAGAATTGTTGTTAACGGTAACGGAATCAGTACTTGCGCCATCGCCGCCGTAAATATTACCACGAACTGTCGCGCCTGTTATATTAACAACATTTGAGTTAACATTAATAATGCCATTGCCATGGGCAAAAACACCGCTAACAGAACCAGTTTGACCGCCAGTTATTGTAACTGAATTATTGTTAGCAGTCGTGTCAAGACTTTTATTGCCTTGTATAACAGCGCCGTTAATATTGCGTGCGCTGCCAGAGGTAACAGTTACTGAATTGCCATTAACTGTAATTGATGACGCATTGTTAAGACCAAATGCCATACCGCCAATCAAATTTCCTGCAACCTTGCCAGTACCACCAAGGGTAACAGAATTATCATTAACAATAAGAACTCCAGCATTAGCAGCACTAACACCACCATAAGCAGAACCGCCAATATTGCCACCGCTAATATTAACGCTATTGCCTTTAACAGTCACGCTTTGACTACCGGCGCCATAACCGCCATAAACATTACCACCAATCCCAGTAGAAATTACACTGCCGTTTTTAATCAAGACCACATTGTTTTCAGAGGTTCCATTTCTGACCAAACCACCAAAGACATTATTAGGCGAAGTTTTATTTGCCCCTGTATAATCTAACGTCACTGTATTGTTGGAAGCCGCCGGTGAGGTAAATGTACCAACATAAAGCGAATTAGAACCAAAAGAGACATAAGTTGGTGCGTTTTTCAATGTAGCTGATGATGATGTATCATCATAACTAATTGTATCAGCTATCGCATTGGCTAATCCTAGGCTTGCAACAATAGCTGTACCAAATACTAAAGCTAAAGCAAAGCGTGAAGCAGAGTATTTTAAGTTAAATCGCTTATCAAAACAAACCATAATAGCATTTTTTCCCTTTAAAAATGTCTTATAAAAATGCGATTGTTGCTTATAAAAATAGAGTGAAGGTATGCTTTTCCGATCGCTAAAATAGCAGAAAATGTACAGTCAAGCCTGTTGCGAAAGAGTAAAAGCAGTTTTGGGTTGTAAAATACGAGCTTTGCATTGCGACTTAGCTATTTAGTACCAATAGCTATTTTCGCTATCTATGCCAGCCCCTAAAAATTTTCATAATATCCACATAACACATTTCGTCAGTCTTAACATAATATTCGAAAACGTCGAAAAATCTGTCATGATTGATAAGGTATTTCTTTTCAAACTGTCTTTTCATTTCTTGCATTTCCTTAAAAAACAACGAATATTGCAAGTTTAAAAAAACTGCTATCACCTTATTACAAGTGTAAAAAACGATAATAATCAAGGGTTGTAAAACTGTTAAGGATGTAAAAGCCAATGACACATATTTTATGGATGCAAACGCTATGGGTTGCATTGGGGGGCGCCTTAGGTAGTGTTGCGCGATTTTGGGTCGGGCTTTTAATGGCGCCACTTAGCCGCAATTTCCCCTTAGGTACACTTTCAATTAATGTTGTTGGCTCGTTTATTATTGCTTTTTTTGCCGTTTTAACCTTGATGAATAGCCGTTTTCCAATGCCTGAACACATAAGGCTGTTTGTTATGGTAGGAATTTGCGGCGGCTTTACCACTTTTTCCAGTTTTAGTTTAAATACATTTGAGCTTTTGATAAATGGTGCGCCATTAAGGGCTTTTATGAATATAGTTTTATCGGTTGTTTTGTGCCTTATTGCAACCGCCATTGGTTATTATGCGGCGCAAGCAATCAACACGCATTAAACTGCATTAAAAACCCATTGTGCCAGCCAATATTAAATATAGTTAATTTAATAAATTTGCCACAATGAATAGCTATAAGTATCTTGAAACATTCGACCTCCAATCGGTTTCACGCCCGTCAACCATTGTCACCTAATTTATCAGGCAATTTGGTTGACGGGTTTTTTTTATGTCTTTAACGGCATATTTAATAAAATAAGCGATCGATAGTATTTTTTAAATTTTATAAATCTTATCTTTGGTAATGGCTTAAAAACACGAAATTGCGTGAATTATGGCAAAATTGTGCAATGGCCCCATGGCATAATTTGACAAGATAGGGTAAGAAAAGTTTAGCAATAAAAATTTAGTCGAGAAATGGTTGCGTTTGCAAAGCAACGCCTTATTTCAAATTAAATATTTGCTTTAAGAAAAATTACCGTACTCAAATTTAAACTAAGCTCAACCCGGTCTCCTAATTAACTTGGCTTTTATTAAACAGGTTAGTGGCATAAAGACCTTTTATTATCCACCCTAATTCAATGCGAAAAACGGTATTATTTTAGGGGCTGGAGCGTAAGAAAGTATTTGCAAAATGTTAGAAAAGCTCTTTGGCTTATCGCGCAATGGCACAACAGTAAAAACCGAAATTCTTGCCGGTTTAACCACATTTTTGACCATGTCCTATATTTTGGCAGTTAATCCCAATATTTTGGCTGATACGGGTATGGATCGCGGCGCGGTCTTTGTCGCCACCTGTATTGCAGCCATCATCGGTTCCCTCATCATGGGGTTTATTGCCAATTGGCCAATTGGTATGGCACCCGGCATGGGGCTTAACGCATTTTTTGCCTTTGTTGTGACCCAGCTTGGTTTTACTTGGCAACAAGCCTTGGGAGCGGTATTTATTTCAGGTGTTATTTTCATCGTTTTAAGCGCTTCGGGTATTCGTCGTTGGCTTATTGACGGTGTTCCGCAATCCCTACGCAGCGCGATTGCTGCAGGTATTGGTCTTTTTCTCATTATTGTCGCGCTACACAGCACTAACATCCTTGTAGCCAATCAATTTACGATGGTTCAATTGGGCAATTTGACCAATATGAGCGCTATTTTAACTGGTTTTGGATTTTTTCTTATCATCGTTCTTGATCACTTCCGCTTTCGCGGTGCCGTGCTAACCAGTATTCTTTTCATCACCCTTATTTCTATGCTTATGGGCATCAGCCAATTTAATGGTGTTATTTCAATGCCAAGTTCGCTAGCGCCTACTTTCTTGCAGCTTGATCTTATGGGGGTTTTCCAAAAAGGTTTTTTCTATATTTTGCTTGTTTTTGTGTTGGTTGAAGTTTTTGATGCGACAGGCACACTTATCGGCGTTGGCACACGCGCAGGTCTTATTACTCCCAATAAGCCCAATAATCTTGGCAAGGCTTTATTTGCAGATAGTACAGCCATTGTTGCAGGTTCGCTCCTTGGTACAAGCAGCACCACCGCCTATGTCGAAAGCGCGGCAGGAGCCGCCGTTGGCGGACGCACTGGTCTAACCGCCGTGGCTGTTGCATTTTTCTTTGCTATTGCGCTTTTCTTTTCACCCTTAGCCACATCTATTCCAGCCCATGCCACAGCACCAGCGCTATTATTTGTTGGCTGCTTGATGGCGCGTGAATTTGCTAAGGTAAATTGGAATGACTTAATCGAAGCTGTTCCCGCCATTTTAACTGCCGTCATGATGCCTCTTACCTATTCTATTGCAAATGGTTTGGCATTTGGCTTTATCAGCTATGTCATACTAAAAACATGCACTGGTAAATGGCGTGATGTCCATCTAGCAACTTGGATTATTGCTGCTTTATTTATTTTACGCTTCGTTGTTGAATAATATGCCCAAAAGCGCCAATTAACCTTGGCGCTTTTTTATAAGCTCATTGTTACGCTTATCAATTTATTTTTAAAATAAAATTCTATCCAAATTGCCATATTCGCGTTATTTTTCAAATATTAGCTTAATTTTAACGCACATCCTGTCATAAAACTGTCATCTAGCCGCAACATTATCGCAACATAGCTTCCATATTTTCCGCTCCATGATAAACTTGGAGCTTATCTTATGCGTTCTTTATTAGTTACCCTTATTGCGTCTACATTTATGATGTCGGCAGCTTCAGCTGCGAGCGTCTATCCCATTGATCGTGCAACGGTTCTTGCCAACTCGCCTTTTGATTTCAAGGTTGAGTTTGACAATAAAATCAAAGCTGGCGACATTTCTATTTCAATCAATGGCAAGGATTATGATTCTGCCCTTGGTCAAAAAGGCGAATTTGTCGAAGTTGAAAAAGGCAAAGACGACAAGGAACTTGGTTCCGCCCTTATTCTTCGCAATGTAAAAATTAGCGAACCGGGCGAATATAAGGTTGTTGTAAAAGCTGGCAATGAAGAAAAAACCGTCAATTGGCATGTTTATGGTGCATCTGCAACGCCAAAAGCCAAAAACGTCATCTTCTTGCTTGGTGATGGCATGTCGGTTGCTCACCGAACTGGCGCGCGTATCATGTCAAAAGGCATGACCGAGGGCAAGGCCAATGGCCGCCTTAATATGGATGATCTTGACCGTATGGCCTTTATCGGCACATCAGCGGTTAACTCAATTGCAACCGACAGTGCTAATACTATGTCTGCTTATATGACTGGTCACAAATCATCGGTTAATGCAATTGGCGTTTATGCTGACCGCACAGCTGATAGCCTTGATGATCCTCGCATTGAAAATATCGCCGAGGCCTTGCGCCGCACCACCAAGAAATCCCTTGGTATTGTAACAACAGCCGAAGTAGAAGATGCAACACCTGCTGCAGTGGTTAGCCATACGCGCAATCGTTATGACAAGCCTGAAATTGTCGGCATGTTGCTTGATGTTAAACCTGATGTCTTGCTAGGTGGTGGTTCTGCTTACTTCTTGCCAAAAACCACCAATGGCTCAAAACGTAAAGACGACATTAATTATATCCAAAAGTTTGAAGATGCTGGCTATAAATTGGTAACATCTGAAAAAGAATTGCTTGCCGCTAATGATAGCGATGGCCCATTGCTTGGTCTTTTCCATACCGGCAACCTTGATACGGTTCTTGACCGTAAACAGCTTAAAAAAGGCACGGTTGAAAAATTCCCAGAACAACCCGGCCTTGTTGATATGACCAAGGTTGCCCTTGAGCGTTTATCCAAAAATGAAAACGGTTTTTTCTTAATGGTTGAAGGCGCGTCAATTGATAAAATGTCCCACCCTATGGATTGGGATCGCGCTCTTTATGAAACAATCGAATTTGACCAAGCCATTGGCGTTGCCATGGAATTTGCTAAAACCCACCCAGATACCTTAATTGTGGTAACCGGCGATCATACCCATGGTATTTCTGTTGTTGGCACAGTAAATGATGAAATTGCTGGCGATGAAATGCGCGAAAAAGTTGGTGTTTATCAGCATGCTGGCTTCCCCAATTATGTTGATAGCAATGGCGATGGTTTCCCAGACCGCGTTGATGTAAGTCACCGCCTTGCAGTCTTTTCTAGCAACTTCCCTGATTATTATGAAACATTCCGCCCCAAGCTTGATGGCCCATTTGTGCCCGCTGTCAAAAATGAAAAAGGCGAATATGTAGCCAACGAAGCCTATAAGGATGTTCCTGGTGCAGTCTTTAGAGCCGGTAATTTGCCACGCTCTAACGACACAGCAATCCATGCGGTTGATGATGTGGTGTTGCAAGCAACAGGTCCACAATCAGAAAACTTCCGTGGCTATATGGAACAAAGCGATGTCTATAAAGTTCTTGCTGACGCATTGGGCTTTGGCGGCAAAGGCGAATAATAGCGCGCAATAGGCAAATGCCTTTTGCTGCCAGAATATACAATAGGCATTTGATTAATGCGCCGCGTGGCTGGGTTTTAGGTCCAGCCACGTCTTTGAAGTGTCGTTTAAAGCATGCTGTAACTGATAAAATCGAGTAATATGCGACATTGCTAAGGCTTCAACCACTTATTTTTTGCATTATTCGCCATTTGATTGGCAAGGAATTACCCAAATGCTGGACCGCACTTTTTTTAGACGGGTCTTTTGCTTAATTTTTAGCTCGCTTGGTTTTATTGCTTTTATAACTCCAGCAATGTCGGAAGAATTAAAGTTCCGCGAACTTTATAGCAAAATAACCGTACTTGGGCTTGAGTTTTCCCAAAAGGTTCATGACCTTAACCAAAAGAAAATTGATATGCGCGGCTTTATGGCACCGCCATTAAAAGCTGAAGCCAAGTTTTTTGTACTGACTGAAATTCCCATGTCCATTTGCCCTTTTTGCAGCTCAGACTCCGACTGGCCTGATAATATTGTGGTTGTTTATTTGGATAAAAAGCAAACCTTTGTTCAACCATCGCAAAATATTGTCGTCACTGGCCGCCTTGATGTCGGCTCTTGGACGGATCCAGAAACTGGCTTTGTGAGCCAATTACGCTTGCTTGATGCGCAATATCGCGTTGATTGACTATAAGTGACAGGTATAAAATGCTATCCCTTGATATAATGGATTTAGAGATTCAATTTTCTGGTCTTGAAGCGCCAGCCCTTGATATTGCCAATTTTACGCTTGAAAGCGGCCAGCATCTAGCCATAACCGGACCATCGGGCTGCGGCAAAACAACTTTTATTAATGTGCTTGCCGGTTTTACCAAGCCAGATAAAGGTGCGGTTAAATGGGGCAATAGTGACATTTACACCCTATCTCAAGGTAAGCGCGATAAATGGCGTGGCAAAAATATTGGTCTTATCATGCAAGATTTTCATCTCTTTCAAGGTCTAAGTGCAATTGATAATGTTTTACTGCCTTTGGCGCTTTCTGGTCTTGTACGCGCGGATGATAAAAAACGCGCTTTAGAGCTTTTAGAGCGTACCAATTTAAAAAAGCCAGAACGCGATATTAAAATGATGTCACGCGGCGAAATGCAACGGGTTGCCGTTGCACGCGCCTTGCTTCGTAAGCCCGATATATTGTTAGCCGATGAGCCAACCGCCAGTCTTGACGGCGATAATGGTAAAATCATTGGTGATTTAATCCAGCAATTAGGGCGCGAAGAAAATACCAGTTTGATTATCGTCACCCACGATACTGAGCTTGCAAAACGCATGGATCGGCGACTTGAATTAAATAGCGGCCGCATTGTAAAAGATGAAAGGCTGTAAAAGCGATGATACGTTTTATTAAAGCTGACCTTAGGCGCATGTGGCTTGGCGCTATGGCTATCATTATCTTAATTGGCTTTGCAGTTACCCTTGGCTTAACCGTTACCTTAATGGAGCGCGCTATTCGCCTTGGCAGCGCAAGGGCTGCAGACCAATTTGATATTATAATCGGTGCGCCGGGCAGCCCAACCCAATTGGTGCTTTCAACTGTTTTTTTGCAACCCTCTGCCCTGCCCTTAATGTCGGGCGATGTATTGCAACAATTGAAAAATGATCCAAGAGTGGAATTTGCAAGCCCAGTTGGCATGGGCGACACATTTTTAGATTATCCAATTATCGGCGTTGATGAATCCATCTTAAAAAGCCTTTTCCATGATGTTGAAAGTGGCAGCCTTATGCCAAAAGATGGTGAAGCGGTTATTGGTGCTCATGTGGATATTGCCATTGGTAAGCACATTGCTCCCATGCATGGCAGCCTTAGTGAAGGCGGCCATATCCACACTGACGTTCGCTATAAGATTATTGGCAAGTTAAAGCCATCTGGCACAGCTTGGGATAAGGCAATTTTTGTACCAATTGAAACTGTTTGGAATGTCCATGGCCTTGGCAAGCAAGGCGATGATAATAAGCCAAGTGTGGCGGATAGCGCAAATAGCCAAGAAAACCAAGATAAAAAAGACACCAAAGACAATGCTGAAGCGACATATCCAAGCCTTGATTTTAAAAATTACAATAATAGTCAACACGACCATCGGCTATCCGCTTCCGGTTTACCGGGAGTGCCTGCGGTTATCGTCAAACCAAAATCGATCGCAGATGCTTATAAAATTCGCCAAGCCTATCGCAATGATCAAGCCTTGGCCGTCTTTCCCGGTGAAATTTTAACCAACCTTTATGGTACACTTGGCGATGTCAGAAAGCTGTTGAGCCTTATTGCTGATGGGGCGCAAATATTAGTTGCTGCGGCACTTATCTTTGTGGCAATTACCCATATCCATGACCGGCGCCGCCAAATTGGTGCATTGCGTGCCCTTGGCGCCTCGCGCAGTGTAATTTTAACCATGGTATGGCTGGAATTGATGGTGTTGATTATGGTTGGTATAGCCGTTGGCTATAGTGGCGGCTTTTTAGTAAGCCATGTCATTGCTAGCCATTTAGGGCAAGCAAGTGGTATTCCATTGCCAATTGAGCTAAGCGATGAAGATCTTGGCAATTTATTGCGCCTTATCTTTACCGCCGCCATCATTAGTCTTGTACCTGCCTTCATGGCATGGCGACAATCC
The DNA here is from genome assembly GCF_014117425.1 of Bartonella sp. HY038. NCBI lineage: Bacteria > Pseudomonadati > Pseudomonadota > Alphaproteobacteria > Hyphomicrobiales > Bartonellaceae > Bartonella > Bartonella sp. HY038. Next base: position 561,284 of record NZ_CP059725.1, on the reverse strand, counting down.
CCTATGACTGCGCTGCGCTCTTAGAGCGCATTTCGATCTGATTGGGTGAGATCGGCGCTCTAATCCATTGCTTATAGCGCGTTTTTGTCCGAAAACCGCTTCACACTTTTCGCAAAAACGCTTTAAACCAACAACGGCAATCATTTTACCACCTGCATCAAGCGACTTGGTAATGATTGCCATAAAAAACCACTCTAACAAGTAATTTTATTGCGTGACCTTTTATAAATTCAATGGTAAAACTTGTCGCCAAGTAAATTAGATCATTTCTTATGATTCATTTTGCGTGACGCATATTTGAGCCAAAATTATTATTAGTTTAATCTAAATTGATTATAGCTCAATATATTTAAATGGAATTCATATTTGATAATCCAATCAATAATTGGGCATCTTTAGGCAATATATTTTTTGCCTTAAAGGCTTATCATTTTATTTTTAAGGACTGGAATGCAATGCCGATCAAAGCAGATCTTGATGAAACCGATTGGAAGATTTTAAAAGAGCTGCAAGATGATGGGCGTATGAGCAATGTTGAACTTGCAGCAAAAATTGGCATTTCAGCGCCGCCCTGTTTAAGACGGGTGCGCCGGCTTGAACAACTTGGCATTATTAAGGGCTATAGCGCCTTGCTTAGTGGCAAAATTTTAGGGCAAGATCTCGTTGCCTTTTGTTCAGTCAGCCTGCACCACCAAGCAGAAAGCGATTTAAAAGCTTTTGCTGAACGCGCCAATGAATGGCCTTTTGTGCGCAAAGCTTGGATGGTATCAGGCGAATCTGACTTTTTGCTTTATTGCATTGCCCCTGATCTTAGCAGTTTCCAAACTTTTGTTATCGAGTGCTTGACTGCTGCCCCCAATGTTGATGGGGTTAGAACTGCCCTTACCATCAAGGCAGTTAAAGATGATCCACTCTTGATCTTATAATTGCAAGCCGTTCATCTCTCTAATTTTAGAGCGCATTTCGATCTTATTGGATCAGATCAGCGCTCTAATCCATTGTTTACAGCGCGTTTTTGTTTGAAAACGCTCTAACGGCGCAATAAGAAACTATTTGCCATTATAATTTAGATTTTACACTTGCTGCAATATTTTGAATAATTGCTTGATAAGCCGCTAATTCACCTTTTGGCGCAAGCGCCTGTAAATAAATCGGGTGTTGGTCATTATCAATCGCGCTATATAGGATAATATCCTGCTCAACTCCATCTGCGCTGACACCACTACCAATCAACAAGCGGCCATTGCGCTGCAAAAACTGCTCATCGCGCTCAATAGTGGTTTCTTGTAGCTTAAAAACCTTGATAATTGAAGCTAGATAAAGATTTTGCGCCAAAATCGCGTTATTTATATCAAGCGCTTGGCTATCGCGTAAAATAAAAATTGTTGCATCGCCAGTCTTGCCAGTTGCATCTTTCATTTCAAGACTGACACCATTACCAAGAATGGTTGCTTTCGGCTCAAAAGGTGCTTCACTCACAAAAGAAAATGGTAGATGAAGAATTTGATCCGCAAGTGTAAAATTGGCGGTAAAATCTATGGATTGAAATGCGGCGTCAACTTCTTCTTCACTTAACGGATTATCTTGAGGGGCTTGAATTGTCACCATATAAAGACCGCCATGGGCAATCAGCGTTGCCCATTTATCATATTTTTTACCTTGATCTGTTTGAATGCCTTTATAAACCATAAGCGGCACATCGGAATTAATGCGCTGCAATTCACTTACGCCTTGCACTTCAAAGCCAAGCGCTGCCATTTGCTTGGTAAAATTTTCTCTATTGGTAAATAGGCTACCTATTTGGGGGGCAACATCATCAGGAAACACCGCAACCACAATGCTAGCATTGGTATCTTGGTTTAAAAAGCCCGTAAACTCAGCTGATGGTTTAAATCCTTGCGGTGGCTGCATGGTGACAGGTGTACCCAAAACGGCAAGTCTATCATTATTTTCTTTATCCTGCGCCTTACTAAACGATACAACCAGCAAAATAATGCACAAGGCAAGCATGGCCGCATAAGCGATAAACATAATAATCTTATTGAGTTTTTTTAGCATTTTAAACTTTATTCCAGATGGCTAGGTCAACAGATTAAAACAATTTAGCGATAAAGTAAAACCACACTGCAATATTCAACCAAAATGTGAATAGTAATCATAAAAAAAACCTTGGAGGAAATCTATTCCTCCAAGGCTTCAAATTATAATTATCAAACCATGCAAATAACTGCGTGATCTTGATTTTTAACTTAGGTTTAGCGCGGCGCAATAACCATCATCATTTGACGGCCTTCAAGTTTAGGCTCTGCTTCAACCTTTGCAATTTCAGCAGTATCCTCTTTCATGCGCTCAAGCAATCTCATGCCTAATTCTTGGTGCGCCATTTCGCGACCACGGAAACGCAATGTTACTTTAACCTTATCGCCTTCATCAAGGAAACGTGCAACAGCTTTCATTTTTACCTCATAATCATGGGTATCAATGTTGGGACGCATCTTGATTTCTTTAATCTCAACCGTCTTTTGCTTTTTGCGCGCTTCTGCTGCTTTTTTCTGATTTTGATATTTTAATTTACCCAAATCAATGATTTTACAGACAGGCGGTTCAGCATTAGGCACGATTTCTACAAGATCAAGCCCTGCCTCTTGTGCCATAGCAAGTGCGTCACTTGTTGCAATATTTCCATGATTTTGCCCTTCCGCATCAATCAATTGGATGCGTGGAACACGGATATCTTGATTAGAACGTGGCCCGTCTTTTTGAACGGGGGTTGCTTTAAACGGTCGGCGAATGGTCTTATTCTCCTAAAATTATTAACATTACCAGAACAGTTAGGCTCTAAATCTCTCTAATTTAAAGGGCTTAACCGCCTATATATATAAATGTGGGAACCCCACATTTCAAGTTTGAGCAAATTGCACATTTTTGACTATAAATGCAAGAACTTTACAATTGAATAGCCAATAAATTGTAGTTTATCAGTTTATTAAACTGCTGACAATTAACCAAGCTGCACTAAAGATGACTATTTTTAGTTATTATCAAGCTTTTCAATAACCAATTGACCCTATTTTTTGAAATTTGATATAAAGCACCCCCCCCCAAAAATAAGCTTTTATCAAACAAGAACTCAAATAGACTAAACACAGTGATTCTATTATGCTTTAACGCTAAGCCAGTAAAATCCAACGTAGATTTTTTAAATTGCTATCAAATAACCATAATAAGTACAATTTTATAAATAACAATATTACCTGATTTACAAATAATTACCCCTAGCAACAAGTAATCAGCAATTAGTCTTAGATTAGAAATAATGGCATTATAAAAATAGTTAATTATATTAATCTTGTTTAGGGTCAGGACCTGCTAATCTATCAAAATATGTGAATGAGTTTTATGTCATTATTGATTGCAGCTTTGTGGGAGGCGTTTTAAAATAGGTTTAAATTTTCACAATAGCTTTGCCGCCGTCAAAATGATGCCCGCAATTTTCTTTTCATATTTTATCAAAATTAAGTTGATCTGCCCCTTAACAAATATGATAGCATGGCTTGCGAAATAGATATTGCAAATAAAGGATATGGTGAGATGACCAATGTTGATATAAACCCCGCGCAATTTTATAATGTTGAAGGTATTGACATTGCTTTACGCCAAAAAACAGGCGACAAAGCTCCTGGGCTTGTCTGGATTGGCGGCTATCGTTCAGATATGCTTGGAACAAAGGCAGTATTTTTAGAAGAATTGGCGGTTAAAGAAAACCATAGTTTTTTACGCTTTGACTATTCAGGCCATGGTGAATCAAAAGGCGATTTCTTTGACGGCTCAATTTCTCTTTGGCTTGCCCAAAGCCTTGCTATTTTTGAGCATTTTAGTAACGGCCCACAAATTTTGATCGGCTCATCCATGGGCGGTTGGATTACTTTGCGAATGGTTGAAGAATTAAAGAAGAAAAACATTACACCGGCAGCAATTATTTTATTGGCACCAGCGCCTGATTTTACCAAAACCCTTGTTGAACCAAGTCTTACCGACCAAAACCGCGAAGATTTGGCTCGACAAGGCTATTTTACAATTGAAACAGAATATGGCTCCACCCCCTATACAAAAAAACTGCTTGATGATGGCGCCAATAATCTTGTTTTAAAGGGCATTATTGACACTGGCTGTCCAGTGCATATTGTCCAAGGCATGAAAGATGATGTGGTTCCTTATCAATCAACTATGAAGCTGATGGAACATTTGCCGCTCAATGATGTGACTTTAACCCTGGTGCATGATGGCGACCATCGCTTATCCCGCCCACAAGATCTTGCTTTATTAGAACGTATTGTAAAGTCGCTGATTTAAGTCTCAACATTAGAGTGCATTTCGATCTGATTGGATCAGATCGGCGCTCTAATGCATTGTTTACATCGCGTTTTTTGTCCGAAAACCGCTTCACACTTTTCAAAAAACGCTCTAAAAAGTCCTTATCAGTCAGCAAATGATAAGGACTTATACTTTAGAATGAATTGTTACGCATTTATAGCAAAAAAGCCTGTTTCCTTGCTGTCAATTTCACGCAATTGGCGAATGACCGTAATACGGCTAGTAAACATGGTCAAAAATGCCACAAAGAAAATAAGTAAAAACGTCTCAACAATGCTTAACCAGCCGATAGAATAGGTACCAAGCAACATGGTAAGTTCCATAGCTTGCGGCGATTGACTATTATAAGATGACCAAAAAGAAAAAGCAAAAAATAGCGACAAAGCCGCCAAAGCACCGATAGTCGCCCCTTTTAAACCGGTTTTGAAAAAATACCAGCCAAATTGTCTCGCCACAAATCCAGCTTCGGCTCCAATAAAGTGCAAGACTTCAATAATATGGTTATTGTTAGAAAGTGTACTACGTGTTGCAAAAACAATGGTTAAAATCAATGCAACAAGCACCAGTATAAAGACACCAAGCCCAACTGCCACAAAGCTATTGGCAACGCTAGATAATTGATCGACCCACATGCGATGATCATCAAAATAGGCATTAGGCACATTTTGCTTAACCAGCTCACGCAAACTAAAAGTATCGGGAGCCGTACCTTGATCAAAAGTCACAATAATCAAGCGCGGAATTGGCAACTCATTGACATTAATACCACTACCAAGCCAGGGTTCAAGCAGGCTTTGCGTTTCCTCCCGGTCAAGAACGCGCGCTTCTTTAACCCCCGGAAAGTCAGTAACAAGCCGCACAGCATTTTTAAGCGCGTCTTCCATGTTGACATTATCGCCCGGCATAATTTGAATTGTTGCTTCACGCGATATATCCGATTGCCAGCTTTTTGCATAAGAGTTGATAAGATTAACACCGCCAAGGGAAAGGCTTGCTAAAAATGTCATAATGGTGAGCACTACAGCCAAAGCAAAACCACGAATGTCACCTTCAGGAACAATCGGGGTAAGACCATTGGATTTTTTTCCCAAAAACCGGCCAATTGGACGCTTGGGTGATTTTTGCTGCACAGCATCAGTCATAAATTTTCAACTTTCCCTCTTCCAAAATCATCCGGCGTGCATCAACTTGGTCCATTAGTGGTAAATCATGGGTGGCAATCACAACCGCAGTGCCAAGCCTATTCAACTCAATAAATAAGCGCAGTAAACGTCGTGCCATTGGCGGATCAACATTACCGGTTGGCTCATCGGCTAAAAGCACTTCAGGCTGATCAATCAAGGCACGGGCAATTGCTGCACGCTGTTTTTCACCGCCAGACAATACAGGGGGCAAAACATTCATGCGCTCGCCAAGGCCAACCCAATGCAATAATTCTTCTACCTCAGCGCGGTAGGTGTGTTCTTCACGGCCACGCACGCGCAAGGGCAGCGACACATTTTCATAAGTGGTTAAATGATCAAGAAGCCTAAAATCTTGAAAAACAATGCCAATGCGCTTGCGCAATTGCGGCATTTCATTACGCGCGAGCAAGGATGTATCCTTATCAAAAACGGTGATAAGCCCACGCGTTGGCTTTAATGCCAAAAACATCAAACGCAAAAGCGTGGTTTTGCCAGCACCTGATGCACCAGTTAAAAATTGAAATGAGCCTGATGGTATATTGAAGCTGACATCTTTTAAGATTTCAGCCCCCATACCATAGCGCAAACCTACATTATCAAAGCGAATCACGTAATACTTACCCTGTTTTTTCTGCTTGCAGCTTTTAAAAGCCTTTTACCCATGAGTAAAATTAATTATTTCAATAAGATTGATATTCATGAACTCAAACAACCAATTTAGGATTACCCCCCTAACCTTGTCGCAAATATTATTAATCAGTTTTAACCTAAGACATATGAAACTATGGCTGATAATTTTTAGCTTAACTCTAATTAAATATTTCTATAAGGCAATTTTGAGGTGATTAGTCGGCATTTACAATCTTTTGCATTAAGGCCAGCGCTAAAAACAACTTTTATCATCTACTTAGTTTTCAAGCCTAGCTAAAACTACAAAAAAATGGTTGCAAGCTTTGGAAAAAGTTTTTTTTAACGAATTCCTTTGCGCCAATCCTCAATAGCTTATAAATAGAGCCCATTCCCCATTGATTCTTAATTCCTAGCAAAAAGAAAAAGTTAATGCCCCATATAGACGGTCGACAAATTGATGTTCTTTTTTCAGAAGAACAAATCGCAGAGCGCAATAATCTTATTGCCGCCGAAATTGCAGCTTCAAATCCTAGCCGTCTTTTGGTTTTGCCCATTTTAAAAGGTTCTTTTGTTTTTGCTGCCGATTTGATCCGTGCTTTGCATAAGACTGGCATCGTTTCATCGGTTGAATTTATCACTGTATCAAGCTATGGCGAAAGCAAGATCCCCGGTAATATCCGCCTTGTCCATGATATTGATAGTGATATTGCTGGCCGCGATGTTTTGCTGATTGATGATATTCTTGAATCAGGTAACACTTTGCAATTTGTGCAAAATTTGGTGAGTGAACGCGGTGCCAAATCAAGCCGCATTGCCGTTCTTCTTGACAAGCATACACGCCGCCAAGCAGATATTTCTGCCGATTATGTTGGTTTTGAATGCCCTGATGAATTTGTGGTTGGCTACGGCATGGACGTTGCCCATTCATACCGCCAATTGCCATTTGTTGGCGTTGTAAAAGAATAAATATTGATTGGTAAAAAATAGAAATTAAAAAGCGCTTTAGCTGCCTAACATTTGCTAAAGCGCTTTTTTATGTTTGCTATATTGTTTTTGCCCCAAGCTAAAAGCCGCCGTAAGCCAAGGGCAAAAATATAAATTGCTGTAAGGCTTAGGAAAAGCCAACAAAACCCACCAACCAAGTCCGCCGTATCAATACGACCTTCAACCATCATCATATTTATCGTGCAAATATTTTGATTGTTCATAACAACATGGTTAAATACCGCAATGCTGCGCGGTAAAACGGCAATAAAATAGCAACTTGGTAACAGCAAACTTATCCAAAAGTTTAAATAGCTTTTGCTTTTAAGATTCAGTGCAATGAGAACCGCCCAAATAATCACCGAAAAGACAATGCCTTGAAAACTATCCGACATTGATTGATTGCATGTATCAGCAATTAGCGATAGCTCGGCATTTATAACCACAATGCAGGCAAGAATAAAGCAAATGATATGCAGTATCAGCTTAAACGCCTTGTTAGGTGGATTATTTGCCTTATCCATTGCGCCCCATTTCCTCTTTTCGCCTCTTTGCCTTAAGTATAATTTCTTGTGATTTTTTTACCATTTCCGCATAGATATGATAATCTGGCCGCTCAACAAATGGATCATTGAAAGACCATGTTAAAACAGCTTTGAGCGGTAATTGCTGCTGTGGTACGGTGAACATATCTTGAAATCCGGCTTTAATATTAACATAAATCCATTGATTATAAGATTTATCGAGCTCACCCTCATCTAATTCAATTAGCTCCGCAAGTTGAAATTCTTCAAAAAGGTTACTCAAGTTTTGACGCAATTGCGGATTGTGATGTAAATAGCATTGGTCACTATATTGATAATAGTGGTCTTGAAATAAAGAAATTATAGCATGGCAAAATTCTTTGTTTTTATAAATTGGAAAAGGTAGCAAAAACCCTTGCGCCTCTTCTTCATCGTGTAATTCACCGCCGGTTTGGGTGTGATAGATCATGCCATTATCGTTTAGAATAATAAGATAGCTATCACGAGCCTCCCAAATCGTTGTGAATAATTTTTCCATAGCGCGCCCTTTTCCACCTTAGATTAACCAATAACTATTCCTAACAAGCATTATAGATGTTTTACTATAATGATCCTCTTGTGTTTTAAATATGTTATTCTTTACTGAATAAAAATCGCGTGTACAAAGATAGTTCAAGCTTGCGCTTTTTACTCGAATCCTGTTTTGTTCTTTTCATGAAGTTTTCACCTGAACAAGAAAAAGCATTGGACGAAGTGGCTCGCTGGTTAAAAGCGGGGCGGTCTCCTATTTTTAGGCTTTTTGGCTATGCCGGTACGGGTAAAACCACCCTTGCTCGCTATTTTGCTGAAACAATTGATGGCACGGTGCAATTTGCCGCTTTTACCGGCAAAGCCGCGCAAGTTTTGCGCTCCAAAGGCGCAAGCAATGCTCGCACGCTGCATTCGCTTATCTATCGGCCACGCGGCGAAGAAGCGGTTGAAGACGAAATTACTGGTAAAACCTCAATTGCGCCGATGTTTTCGGTTAACCGCCAAAGTCCCGTTAGCCAAGCCGCTTTAATCGTTGTCGATGAATGTTCAATGGTAGACGAGCAATTGGGCCGCGATTTGATGAGTTTTGGCACACCGATTTTGGTGCTAGGTGACCCCGGGCAATTGCCACCTATTTCCGGTGGCGGCTTTTTTACCGAGGCAGAGCCTGATTTTTTATTAACTGAAATTCACCGTCAAGCCAAAGACAATCCAATTATTCGCCTTGCACTTGATGTGCGCGAGGGGCGCGATATTGCTTATGGTGATTATGGCAAAGCACGGATCATCACCCGTAACGATGTTAATCAAGAACTGGTTTTGGCGGCAGATCAAGTATTGGTTGGCACCAATCGGACAAGAAAGCGCTATAATCAACGTTTGCGAGAGTTAAAAGGCTTTGACGCTGTTTATCCGCAAGCTGGCGATAAACTCGTATGCTTGCGCAATGACCCTGTAAAAGGCTTGCTTAATGGCTCGCTTTGGAAAGTGTTTCAATCCTCTAAAGAAACAGTAAAGCCGGGTATTAATCTTTTGATAAACCCAGAAGATGATGATCGCGGCATGGCAAAAATCAAATTATTAAAAGCGCAATTTGAAGATCCCGATGCGGAAATTGCTTGGAACTTGAAAAAACGCTATGATGATTTTGACTATGGCTACGCCTTAACCACCCATAAAGCGCAAGGCTCACAATGGGATAAGGTGGTATTGTTTGACGAAAGCTATGCCTTTCGTGAAACAAGAGAGCGTTGGCTTTATACCGCAATAACCCGTGCCGCCGAAGAATTGGTGATTGTTCGGTAATTGGTTATTATATGATAGGTTATCCGCGAGAGGCCTTTTGCCAAGCTTTGTTATTCTAACTTACAAAAATTATCTGATATAGGGCATATAAAAATTGCCCCCTCCCCCAAAAGGCTAGCCTGCTTTTGCAAGAAGCATGCTTTATGTGTTTAACATAATTTTTTGATGTTATTTGCTTGCCGCATCCATGTTAGATGATTTAAAGATTAAAGTTCAATGATGACTTTTAACAGGGAATGGGGCTGTGGCATGAAAATTCTTCTTATTGGTTCTGGTGGGCGCGAGCATGCTTTGGCATGGAAAATGACACGTTCCCCCCTATTAGAAAAATTATGGTGCGCCCCCGGCAATCCTGGAACTGCAAACATTGCTGAAAATATCAGTCTTGATATTAGCGATCACCAAGCGGTTATTGCTTTTTGTAAAGATAATGGTGTTGACCTTGTTATGGTTGGCCCTGAAGCACCGCTTGTTGTTGGCATTTGCGATGATTTGATCGCCGCTAATATTAAAGTTGTTGGCCCAACCAAGCAAGCCGCACAGCTTGAGGGCTCAAAAGGCTTCACCAAGGATATTTGTAGCCGCTTTGATATCCCAACCGCTAGCTATGGCCGCTTTAGTGATGCAGATAGCGCCAAAGCCTATATTCGCCAACAAGGTGCACCAATCGTGGTTAAAGCCGATGGCTTGGCCGCCGGCAAAGGCGTATTTGTTGCTATGACCTTGGAAGACGCATTAAATGCCATTGATGCTTGCTTTGATGGTGCTTTTGGCGAAGCGGGCGCTGAAGTTGTGGTAGAAGAATTTTTACAAGGCGAAGAAGCAAGCTTTTTTTGCCTTTGCGATGGCAAAAACGCTATTCCCTTTGGCACGGCCCAAGACCATAAGCGCGTAGGTAATGGTGATACTGGGCCTAATACGGGCGGCATGGGTGCCTATTCACCGGCATCAATCATGAGTGATGAACTTATTGCCCAAACCATGCGCGAAATTATTGAACCAACCATGCGCGGCATGATTGCCATTGATGCGCCATTTACCGGTATTTTATATGCAGGCTTAATGCTAACCGACCATGGTCCAAAACTGATTGAGTATAATGTGCGCTTTGGTGATCCTGAATGTCAGGTATTAATGATGCTGTTGCAAGATGATCTTATCCCACTGCTTGAGAAGGCGGCAACCGGCAATCTAGCAGGCGTTACACCAAAATGGGCAAATGAGGCGGCACTCACCGTTGTTTTAGCTGCCGAAGGCTATCCCGATCATCCACTTAAAGGCACGATTATTGAAGGCGTTGAAGAAGCAGCCAAAGAAAAAGATGTTGTCATCTTCCACGCTGGAACCGCGTTAAAGGAAGGGAAATTAATTGCGAATGGTGGACGGGTTTTAAATGTTACCGCTAAGGGCGCAACCGTGTTAGAAGCCCAACAAAAAGCCTATGCCGCCATTGATAAGATCAATTGGCCACAAGGTTTTTGCCGCCAAGATATTGGCTATAAGGAAATTGCCCGCTTCAAAACGCTTCACCAATAACCTTGTTTCACGATTGCACAAATGATCTAGGGTCATGACCTCATATACAAAGCATGAATAGTGTTTAAAAATAAAAAGGCAGCCAATTGGCTGCCTTTTTTTTGATGAAAGAAACGACACTTAAAAGCGGGCTTTAAAACCAACTGTACCATTAAAACTATAACTATCGCTAAAATTTGTAAAACTGGTACGCGCATCAATTTCACTATAGATGGTAAAGGCATCATCTTTCCAATTATAAGAAATACCTGTGCCAAGACCACCCCAGAAACGATCTGAACGATTACGGAAATTAACACCGGTCAAATTAATATTGGTACCATTTAAGAAATCATAATAAAGATTGCCAATACCATAAGCCTTTAAACGGCGTAAATCACCTTCTGATGTTTTCCAGCTTACTTCACGATCAAATTGCATGCCCAAACGACCCGTTAATGCATTACCATCTTTTGCATTGACATGGCCGCCATAATTATCATTGAAACTATTAAAATCGACATCATTATAACTTAACTGAACTTGTGGGGTCATTGCCCATTCTTGATTAAGAGCAATTTTCTTACCTGCCTCAATGCTAAGAGCATAACCACGACCGCGATTGCCATCAACAACGCGCTTACCAAATCCATTTTCTAGCCAATTGGAACGGATATCACTATCATAGAACATCACTTGAGCTACACCATCAACATATAGCCCATTGGCGCCATACCAAGTTAAAGTTCCACCAAAGCCATAACCATCTGTAGTTATTTCACCATCACCATAGCGTGAATCAATGTCAGCTTTTGCATGACCATATTGGAAATAAACACCGCCAATAAATTTACCATGAGCAGTTTCTTGGGCAATAAAATCCAATCCTAATAATGTTTTTACCAAATCGATATCATATGAAGAATTGGTTTTACTAATATCAGATTTAATGTGGCCTGTACCACCATCAATCTTCATCCAAAAGCCACGACCATCCGCTTGATCAATTGTATTGGCTTGTGAATCTTTTGACGTGTTGAGCCAAGTGCGGTTACCAACGCGCTGTTCCAGCGTTCCAACCTTATTCAACTGCTGAAGTATTTGCGGATAGGCTTCATATAAGGGCGCAGTGGCTGAATAAACTGGCTTTACTGGCTTTACTGGTTTGTCTTCAGTATCATCATCATCTTTTGTACTAAGCGAACGCAAATACCAATTGCCATCAAAATTACCCGCAGCATCGCTTGCATAAAGTGAATAGGCATAAGCACCTGCAATAATTGCTGAGCGTCCCTCAAACGAATAATCAGATTTTAAAGTAAATGCATCGGCAGAAGATGTACCATCAACTTTAATGATATTTATACCATTTCCAGTTGTTAGTGCGCCAATACCATTGCGATTAAGGATATTAACCCAAGTACTACCCGTTGCATCGCCTAAAATATGCAATTGATCGGTTGAAGAATTGCTATCACCCAATACGGTATTAATAAAAATTTGACCATTATTGGCAGCATAATTACCATCAATTTTTAGAGTCTTATAAGTATTATCATAAGAGAATGAAATTATGCCATCATTCGTAACATTAGACTTTAAGCTGACATTACCATTAATGTATAAAGTGCCTAGATTTTTAAACGCATCTTGTTCGCTAGACAATGTTTCCCAACTTGTCGTGTCATACAGTTTTAAAGATGAATTGGCTTCAACGGCAATTTTTCCAACACTAACTACAGTTAAATCCTGCGCGTCATAATTTGCGGTTTGTGTACCCTTACCAACAGAAAATAATGCATCTTCATCACCAATCACATTACCCTTGATAATGCTTTTATCACCAAGAGCGTAAAGAGATGCAGAGCGTAAATTCACTTCACCTAAAAGAGAACCATAATTTAAGACTTGACCATTTGCCGAAACAGAAATAGACGCGCCGCCACCTTGGATAACGCCACCTTCAAAATTCTTAATAATAGCATTTTGGAAAGAGGATTCGACCCCCACATTAACACCATTAATATTGCCACTATTTTCGATAACAACACTACCCGTACTGCCAGTAAGCTCTATACCAACAACACCGCTTATGTCTTTATAATTATTGATACTTACAGTATTTTGATTGCCATTTGTATTATTGACCATAATACCCAATGATTGACGCGCATATATAGTACCATAATTATTGATGACATTGCTTTGTGCAATGGGATTAATATTATTAAGAATAATGGCTTGGGAGTTTTCTACATCCTTGCTACCAATAGTCCCATAATTATTAATGACTCCAATCGTACCCCTATTTTGAATAATGGCGCTTTGGCCTGTTTCAATGGTGCCATAATTATTAATTTGGCCAATATCATTATAAGTCAATACACCATATTGACTAGATTTAAGCTGGCCATGATTATCAATAGACCCGATATATCCCGTACCACCATTGGTAAAAATAGCGGCATTGTACCAAGTTGTATGATCGCCGCGCGCTTCGATAATATTATTATTTATTATCTTATCAATCGCTGCTGGACCATCCAACTGAATACCTGCATTATAGCCAGAAATAACGCCAGAATTAGTCAAAGTATTGATTTTAGCCGTGGTAATAATAGCCGCGTCAACACCTGATATAACGCCATCATTGGTTATACTATCAATAGCACCAGTAGACAAAATAGCTGTCGTGTTATCTGATGAAATAACGCCGCTTTGCGTGTTATATATTGAACCAATCGTGCCTTGATTAAACAGCCCCAAGCCCAAAGACGATTTTAGCGTGCCTGAATTGACAAAACTCGTAATAACACCCCTGTTTTGAATACCTGCATCTTCCCAAAAACGATCTGCATTTTGTATGGCAGAAATCATACCAGCATTGGTAATGCTAACTGTATTGTTTACATTAACAAGTATTCCGCGGTTTACCCCCAAAACCTGACCGGTTATTGTATTTTCAAAGGTTAAACCGTTATAATTATTATCAAGTGTTAATGCTGTATCTGGCGAACTAATAATGGTGTCATTGACCATTTGTGAATAAGAAAAACTTGTGTTTAAACAACATAAAAAAGTGCTGCAAAAAATAATTTTTTTCCATGAAAAAAGTTTATGTCTATACATTATAGGGAATCCCGCTAAACTTGCTAAAAAATTTTCCCTTAAATAACATTGACTTGTTAGCAATTCAATTGATAAGCTTCAATTTATATATGTAAATTCATATTTGCTTATTTTAGTGACTCTTTTAACACAACTAAATAATTAGCCGACTAATAAATTTCCTATAAATAATAGTTTTTGCTTGGATAATGCTCTATCTAAAGTTTAGATAAATTTTGTAATCAGCATTAATAGCCCAATTTGCGATTGACAAATGGCGGTAAATCACCGGTTTTTTGCCAAGTGGCAATATTGTGTGCAACAATTTTTGCCGCAGTTTCCTTAGGCGTTTGCGCGGCAATATGGGGCAATATGGTAATCGCTGGATTATGCCAATAGGGGCATGTTGGCGGCAATGGCTCAACATTAAAGACATCAAGAATAGCATGTCCGAGTTGCCCTTGCTCAATAGATTTTAGCATGGCTTGCGCTTCAACAACTGGCCCACGGGCAAAGTTAATTAAAGCTGCACCTTTTTTCATTTGAGAAAACCGCTTGTCATTCATCAAGCCAGTGGTTTCATTGGTTAGGGGGACGAGTAAAACAACAATATCACTTGTCTGCAACAATGTCGTTAAACCGTCATCACCTGTTAAGCTTTCAAGATTATCAATAGCTTTTGGGCTACGGCTCCAACCAATGACATTAAAACCGGCATGCTGTAAAAATTTTGCTGACGCTTGCCCAAGCAGCCCCAAGCCAACAATGCCAACAGTCATATTATGAGGTGGGCGATATTCACGCGGTTGCCATTGTTTTGCAATTTGGCTGATCCGATAGGCCGGCATATCACGTTGAATATAATAGCTCCAAGCAAGCACAGCTTCCGCCATGGTGCGGGTTAATTCAGGATCAATAAGGCGGATAATTGGCGCGCAATTTAGTGGAAGCTCACTAACCAATCTTTCAACCCCGGCCCATAAACTATGGATAAGTTGTAAATTAGGCAGCAAAGCAAGCTCGCTAGGGTCGGGATTAGCAACAATTGCCACCGAGCAATCATGCTTTTGCATATCGCTCATTGCTGATATTGCCATAATTTTTTGACCATTAAATGCCTTATTTAATGCGTCCAACCAATTTTGTGTTTCCTCACCATTATAACGAGAAACAAATGCAATAACCTTGTTCATAAATCCTCCCATTTATTTTATCGACATGCTTTATTTTGCTTGAATGGCCAATAGTTTTACTGCAAAACCCATGAACATTGCTCCCATCACCCAATTCAAACCGCGAATAAATTGCGGGTTTTCCTTTAATAGCTTAGCAACGCGGTCAGCTGCAATAATGATTGCGGCAACAAAAGGCATGGAAACGGGAATGAAAGATAGCCCCAAAAAAACCAATTTACCCGCAGCATGAGGATCTGTCACCGACACAAATTGCGGCAAAAAGGTCATATTAAATAAAATAACCTTAGGATTTAACAAATTGGACATCAAGCCAGCCAAATAATTCTTTTTGAAAGAAAATGTTTTGGTCTTTTCCATATCAAGCTTAAAAGTTGACCGGTTGCGAAATAATTGAATAGCCAACCAAACAAGATAAGCAGCACCAAGCCATTTTAAGATAAAAAACGCAGTTGGCGAGGCAATAATGAGCGCAGAAAGCCCAATAGACACGGCAATAACGTGGATAAAAATGCCACTATAAGCGCCAAGCAAGCAAGCAAAGCCAGCTTTTGCCCCATCAAGGATAGAGCGTGAAATAAGCAATGTAAGATCAGGGCCGGGAACAAGTGTCAAGATAATCGAATAAAGCGCAAATTTTAAAAAAATTGACCATTCTGGCAAAAATGTCATCATGTTTGCTACACCTTTTTGGAGCGTATTTCGATCTGTTTGGTTCAGATTGGCGCTCTAATGCATTGTTTACACCGCGTTTTTTGTCCGAAAACCGCTTCACACTTTTCTAAAAAACGCTCTAATCACATTGATAAAATTTCTAGCAAAAAGACAACAACAAATCTATGGAAATAATCGTGATGAATTTTGCTGTTAATTTATCAAAAATGATAAAGGCACCCCAAAAATGAAGAGGTGCCCTGATTATATAGTATGATCAATTTTTCAAAATTGCTTTAGCGTTTTTCAATCAAGCCTTCTTGAATAGCTGCATCACACAAAGAATATTGTACGCGCGCACCAACTTGCTGAATAACAAGACCGGCAGCAAGCGAACCAAGACGCGCTGCATCTTCTAGGCTTAACCCATTGGTATAACCATAAAGGAAGCCTGCCGCATAAAGATCACCAGCGCCAGTTGTATCAACAACCTTTTCAACCGCTATCGGCGAAATCGTAAAGGTTTCATCACGTTGAACAATAACCGAACCCTTATCACCGCGCGTTACACAAGCAATGTGCTTGCAATCGGTGCGGATAGCGCGAATAGCTGTATCAAATGAGGTTGTATCATAAAGCGCCAGAATTTCTGCTTCATTAGCAAAAACAATATCAACCATGCCAGAGCGGATCATTTCTAAAAATTCATCACGATAGCGCTCAACACAAAATGAATCTGACAGAGTAATAGCAACTTCATTCATATTTTCATGAGCAATACGTGCAGCAAGGCGCATTGCTTCCTTGGCGCGTGGAGGATCCCACAAATACCCCTCAAAATAAGTAACTTTGGCTTCAGCAACCTTGGAAATTTCAATATCTTCTGGGCCAAACTCAATACATGCGCCAAGATAAGTATTCATCGACCGCTCGCCATCGGGCGTATTAAAAATCATACATCTTGCGGTTGGCGCACCATTTTCTAAGGGGCGCGTATCATAAGAAACACCTTGGCCGCGCATATCATGGGCAAAGACTTGCCCTAAATGATCGCTTGCAACCTTGCCCATAAAGGCAGCTTTACCACCAAGGCTGGCAACACTTGCCGCCGTATTGGCAGCACTACCGCCTGAAGACTCTATGGCTTGCCCCATACGGCTATATAAAAGCTCAGCACGGCCGCTATCAATCAAATTCATCGCATTTTTTACAATGCCGTTTTGAATAAGAAAATCATCAGAACAACGGGCAATAACATCAACAATGGCATTGCCAATAGTTAAAACATCGAATTTCGGCATGGATTAAAAGCTCCATAAGTTCAAAACAAGAACACAATTATACATTTAAATGGATAAAAGACTTAAACTCTTGAACAGTTAGATTTATATAAAGGATAAATAGATTTACCCATAGGATTTGGTTAAAACGGACATTGAACGCCAATGCACAAAAAATTTTAAAAAAGCATATCAGAACCAAAAATATCGGACAATCCACTTTTAAAATTGGCAAGGCTTTACGATATATGATTATTAATGCTTTAAAAAAATAAATGCCAGTATAAAAATAAAACCTCGTTTCGCCTTTTTCAGTTTTAAGTCAGGAAAAAAATGATTTTCAACGCTGCCTTTTGGGCTCTACAACGTTTATGGTCGCCGCAATTTAGAACAATTTTCTGGAAGTCCCTTGGCTATACAATTGGTCTTTTGATTTTTCTATGGTTTTTCTTACGCCAAATATTTATTCAATCGGTTTTTCCTTGGCTTGCACCCTATTTTTCTGGCATGCCTGATTGGCTTGGCTGGCTTGGCATTGTGTGGATTATTACTTTTAGCTTTGGGCTTGCAGCTATTCTTGCCTTATTGGTGGGGCCAATTACCGCACTTATCGGTGGGCTTTTTATTGATGATGTGGCTGAAATTATTGAAAAGCAAGATTACCCACAAGATAAAGTCGGAACTGCAATGCCGCTTGGTCGCTCGATGATTATCGCGGCGCGCTTTCTTTGCCTTTCCATCATCGGCAATATTATTGCGCTTTTATTATTATTGGTACCGGGGGTTAATCTCATAGGCTTTTTTGTCATTAACGGCTATCTTTTAGGGCGAGAATATTTTGAATTTGCCGCAAGCCGCTTACGTGCTGAAAAAGGTGGTCATGAATTTTACTTACAAAACCGATGGAACGTTTTTTGTGCAGGTTTGGTGATTGCCTTGTTTTTATCCATTCCGATACTCAATTTATTGACACCGCTATTTGCAGCAGCCATGATGACCTATTTGCACAAATCACTTTCTGGCAGTAAAAGAGAACCAAAACAGAAAGATCAATACGATTCTAGGCCGATATGAAGTTATGATCGGCTTTTTAAAAAATAAAGAATTCACTTGGATCACCAAAATGGGAAAACCAAAATGGCACTTGATATAAAGATTTGTGGATTAAAGACAAATGAGGCGGTAGAAGCGGCCATTGCCAATGGTGCAAGCCATATTGGCTTTATCTTTTTTCCCAAAAGTCCACGCAATATTTCATTTTTGCAAGCAGCCGCGCTTTGTGAAACAGTCGCAAAGCGCGCCAAAACCGTTGCCGTAACGGTTGATGCTGATAATCTTTTTCTTGATGACCTTGTCCATATTGTAAAGCCCGATATGCTGCAATTACATGGCCATGAAACGCCGCGCCGCGTTGCTGAAATTAAAAAGCGCTATAATCTACCCGTGATGAAAGCAATTTCAGTCCATACCGCGCCAGATTTACAAAACGCTATTCCCTACAGGGAAGTTAGCGACCGCATTTTATTTGATGCCAAAGCCCCACAAGGTTCTAATCTTCCCGGGGGGAATGGCGTGTCTTTTGATTGGCAATTATTAAATAATTTTGATAGCGACATGGATTACATGCTTTCTGGTGGTTTGCGCATTGAAAATATCCATGATGCATTAACAACGATTAGCCCAAGTGGCATTGATGTCTCATCAGGCGTTGAGAGTGAACCAGGCGTTAAAGATCTTGCCCTTATGAACGGTTTTTTTAACGCGGTACAAAATGCTTTAATCGCCCAGCAAAAATAACGATGCAATGCTTTGCACGGCACCACCAATTTAAAATGTTTTGCCTAAATTGGTTTTTTATGACTATAAGCAGTATTTAATAAAATTCGACAGTTGAATGAAGATGGCAATAATGGAGAATGATGTGACAAAGCTGGTTGATGGGGCGCAAGATGATCGCGCAATTGACTTAAATTCGTATCGGACAGGTCCTGATGAAGATGGCATGTTTGGTATTTTTGGCGGTCGATTTGTTGCTGAAACTTTGATGCCACTTATATTGGAGCTTCAAGATGCTTATGATGAAGCAAAAAATGATCCTGCCTTTAAAGCCGAGCTGTCCAATCTTTTAACCCATTATGCCGGCCGTCCATCAAAGCTCTATTATGCCGATCGTCTTTCAGAACATCTTGGCGGCGCAAAAATCTATTTAAAACGTGAAGACCTTAATCACACCGGCAGCCATAAAATCAATAATTGTTTGGGCCAAGTGCTTTTAGCAAAGCGCATGGGCAAAAAACGCATTATTGCTGAAACGGGTGCCGGTCAACACGGGGTTGCTACTGCAACCGTTGCCGCGCGCTTTGGCTTTCCTTGTGTTGTTTATATGGGTGCAACCGATGTTGAGCGGCAAAAGCCCAATGTGTTTCGCATGAACCTTCTTGGCGCTGAAGTAAAGCCAGTATCGGCTGGTAATGGCACTTTAAAAGACGCGATGAATGAAGCCTTGCGCGATTGGGTTAGCAATGTTGATGATACTTATTATCTCATTGGTACTGCCGCCGGCCCGCACCCCTACCCTGAAATGGTGCGCGATTTCCAAACCACTATCGGTGATGAAGCGCGCGCACAAATTTTAGAACGTGAAGGCCGCCTGCCTGATATGATTATTGCCGCCGTTGGTGGTGGCTCTAACGCTATTGGGCTTTTCCATTCCTTCCTTGATGATAAAAGTGTTGAAATTATTGGCGTTGAAGCAGGTGGTCACGGCCTTGATAGCGATGAGCATTGCGCATCAATGAGTGCTGGAAGCCCCGGCGTTCTTCACGGCAACCGCACCTATCTTTTGCAGAACAGTGATGGGCAAATTCTTGAAGGCCATTCAGTTTCTGCAGGTCTTGATTATCCAGGTGTTGGCCCTGAACATTCATGGCTTAAAGACACGAAGCGGGTTAGTTATGTGCCTATTCTTGACAATGAAGCTTTGGACGCATTTCAACTATTAACCCGTACTGAAGGTATTATTCCAGCGCTTGAATCTTCACATGCCTTGGCAGAGGCAGTAAAACGCGCACCTAAAATGGGCAAAGATCAAATTATCATCGTCAATCTTTCGGGGCGTGGTGATAAGGATGTGCATACGGTCGGCAATTTGCTCGGCATGGCAATGTAACGCTTTTTAAGGATTTTAACTATGACGCGTATTGATGATAAATTTGCGGCCTTAAAAGCTGAAGGTCGCAGTGCTCTTGCCACTTATATTATGGCTGGCGATCCTAATTATGATGAATCCTTAAAGATTATGTTGGATTTGCCAAAATCTGGTGCTGATATTATTGAACTTGGCATGCCTTTTTCAGACCCAATGGCCGATGGCCCAACCATTCAGCTTGCCGGCCAAAGGGCACTAAAAAATGGCCAAACTCTTGCAAAAACCTTGCAATTGATTAGGGATTTTCGCATCCATGATAATGTTACGCCAATTTTAATGATGGGCTATTATAATCCAATCTATATTTATGGTGTCGATCGCTTTTTGAAAGATGCCAAAGAAGCAGGACTTGATGGCTTATTGGTGGTCGATCTCCCCCCTGAAATGGATAATGAGCTTTGTTTGCCTGCCTTAAAAGCTGGCATTAATTTCATTCGTCTTGCAACCCCAACAACCGATGACAAGCGCTTACCAAAGGTTTTACAAAATACCTCTGGCTTTGTTTATTATGTGTCAATGACGGGTATTACCGGCCAAGCCTTGCCGCAAATTGAGCAAATTGGCGATGCTGTTGCGCGCATTAAGCAGCATACAGATTTACCAGTCGTGGTTGGCTTTGGGATTAAAACCGCAGAACAAGCTGCCAATATTGCGAAGCTTGCCGATGGCGTTGTGGTGGGCTCAGCGATTGTTAATGCGGTCGCACAAAGCCTTGATGACAATGGCGCGGTTAAAGCCGATATTGTTGCAGCGACAAGCCGTTTGGTCAAAGAGTTAGCAAGCGGTCTTTAAAAACTTAAAATTGTGAGGTGTTTAATTAATGCCTCACAATCTAACGATATATCGGCTAATTTTAAGATAAATCGGCAAGTAAATCATCAAGACATTTTTGCATTAATAATAATTTGTCAGCATTATCAATTTTTGCCAAATCCTTAGCAAGGCGATTAGCAAAATGGGTAGCTTCTGCCGATAATCCCTTAGTATCAATAATAATACGCGGATGGGAAAAATCGGCTAATTTTAATACTTCATCCGCCTCATCCCAAATAATATTAAAATAAGCGATAATCCGCTGCACAAAAGCAAAAGGCGGCGCACCTTTGCGCCCATGTTCAAGGGCGGACAGATAGGCGGCTGAAACATCAAGCGCCTTAGCCATTTCCTTTTGGCTTACGCCCTTTTTGCGCCGCAAGCTTTGCATTTTCAAACCAAAAGGGGTCATTGATTACTGCCTGTTGATTATGCTGATAATTTGCGCAATTTTAGATAGATTGCACCATCGCCACCATGATGACGCGCCGCATCATTAATAGCGCTAATATAGATGCGAAAAGCTGGGGTTGACAACCAATGGGGAACAAGTTGGCGCAAAA
The DNA here is from genome assembly GCF_014117425.1 of Bartonella sp. HY038. Taxonomy (NCBI): domain Bacteria; kingdom Pseudomonadati; phylum Pseudomonadota; class Alphaproteobacteria; order Hyphomicrobiales; family Bartonellaceae; genus Bartonella; species Bartonella sp. HY038. The sequence goes on along the minus strand of NZ_CP059725.1, from coordinate 539,418 downwards.
TGCCATCACTTTGCAACGACTTACCCTTGCCGGTGATGATTAAAACGTGACGAAAGCCACGAAATTGTGCCGATTGTAAAAACCGCAAGAGCAGCGTGTGAGCTTCACTTTGCGTAAGACCATGCAAATCAATGCGGCCATCAATATCTAGCCTGCCTTTAGCGATTTTACGGTGGGTTTTGCGGTCAATCGGGTTGATTAATCCACCATCATTATTTCTTCGGCTAGATTTTGGCGAATAATTATCTGCTTGCGCCCGTTTGGCTTTGTTTTTATCCAAAGGTGCAATATCACCGCTAGCCAGCATGGTTTTAAATTCAGCCGGATCGCTATCAGCTTGAGCAATAGCGGTACTCATGCGCAAGGGACGAATGGATTTTGCCACCGCATCCCACAAAGCTTTGTCTTCAGGGCGCAAAACATTAAAGCGGCTTTTGCCACTTGTATTTTTTTGTTGTTTCTTGCCGAAATCGCTTTGCATTTTAAAACCAATATTTCTAATTTTGTGCTATATAGCATATTCACCTATCGAGCGAATAGACCAATTTTTAAAATTTCATTTTTTTGATTAATTTTGTCATTTAAAAAAACAGATTTTATTTTTCAATAAAAAAGCCGCTAAAAGCGGCTTTTAAAATCCAAGGAATAATCCTTACGCATCCTCATCGGTGGCAATCACTTGCCAGTTGGGATCACGCGAGCGTGGATCACGGGCAAAGGTCCACAAATCATGCAATTGAGTTACTTCTTGCGGATCACCTTCAACCAAATTTTCAATTTTATCATAGGTAGCAGAGATCACTTCACTTGCAATACGCACCGTAATTTCTGCAACGCCGTTATTCAAATCGGCAGCAACAATATCCGCCTTATCAATACCAACAAACGAAAATTTAACCTTTTCGCCATTTGCTTCACGCTCGCTAATTGCGGTATTAAAACCATCAAAAACATCTTTTGCTAAAAGCGTCTTCAAAGTGTTGGTATCGCCATTAGCAAAGGCAGTCATCACCATTTCATAGGCCATGCGCGAACCATCGCTAAAGCTTTGCGGTGAAAATGAGCCATCGGCGGCACGAATAGCGCGCAATCCTTCATTTAAACGGCTTGATTGCGGGGCAACTGCATCAATATCAGAAAAATCATCGCTCCGGCGATTTTGTTTTTTCGCCATTGGTACGACATTATCATCACCGCGCGCTGGGCTGCTTGCTGGTGTACGTTTCATCGGATCAAAGGGAGGTCTTTCATTACCGGTACGCTTACCAAGCGCACTGCGCAATTGCAAAAATATGACAACTGCCAATACGAAAAATACTACGAGTACAACATCAAATTCCATTGTTTTCGTCAGTCTCCTGCCTTAAAATCTAAATGAACTATTCTTACACAACAAGGATAAGATTTGGTCAACCTTATCCTGTTTTAGAGCATAAGCCAAACAAAAAACAGCTTTTTTAAGAACCATTGCGGTTTTTCATTGCTTTAAATATTTGCTATATAGGTAACCATTATCAAACTTGCAAATGACGCACGAAACATTCCTTTAAATCACCGGCTAAGATGTTTAAGCAATTATATTTATAACAACCCATAAATAAATTACTTTTAGATAGTTAGGGTCAGGACCTATTAATTTGAACAAAATGGTATGAGGGAATTTTTGTGAGAACAAGGAGAAGAAACGCAGGAAATATAAATATTTTCAAGGGGCTTCGACAAAGTTATCGCAAAAATTTCCCATATCCTGAAAGGACACAAAAACAGCTGCAATCTACTGCGTCGTAAAGCTTAACTGGGTATACCACCCACTTTTCGCTTTCCTCCTTGTATATTTTTGCTGTTTATTGTGCCATTTCATTTAAATTAATAGGTCCTGACCCTAAGTACTTTAAATAATGTTTTAAAAATATTATAGTCACTAATAAATTTTCGGCAAGGTGTGGGGCCATGAATAATATGCGGTTATTTTTTTCCTTTATTTTTATAGTACTATTTTACTTCACAATAATCCCAACACTTAAAGCTGATCCACTTTATGATCAATGTATGGCAGAAAATCCATTTGGTACTAATTCAGATTGGACTGCATGCGGTAGTGAAAACTGGAAACGGCTTGATAACCAATTAAATGCGGTTTGGAAAATTGTTTTAGCAAGTTATGACGGCCACCCCAAAGCTGAAGGCATTCGCAAAAGCTTAATTGCAGAGCAACGGGCATGGTTAAACTATCGCCAAAATGTTTGTGCAGTTTATGAAAGCGGTTATTGGGGCCGCGATGGACAAGTGCTCAGTGCTCCCAACTGTAATAATAGCTTACTTGCTAACCGTATTGACGAACTGCGCAACCATTATTGTTATCAAGAAAAATGTGGCTTTGATCAACAGGTTGAACGTGATTTTATCGATATTAAAACGGAAAAATCTATTCTTGATTATTTTGAGACGCCAAATCAAAAAAGTTTCAATCAAAGTGATCCGGATCAAGAAAACAGCGCTCAAGAAATTGCTGAGCTTGAAAAGGATTATGGCATCAATTTTGAAAAAGATGCATTACGTGATAAAAATAATTTTAAAAGTTTTTTGGATAAGGCTTGCCTCTTTACCCAATATCTTGATGAAAATGCCAATAATAATTTCCAATATCAAAGCTGCCAAAGTGCAATTATTGACCACCGCATTCAACAACTAGCCTTTGGGAATGATACAGCCACAACCAGCGCATTATCAGATTTTGCCAATATTGGTAAAATATCGCACAAGGGTGATTGGCTTTTTGGTTGCGACCAAGGTTTTAGCTGCACCGCAATTGGCTACCCTAATATTGATACTATATATGATAAAGGCCAATATATCGCAATCCATTGGCAATATAACAGCACGAAACCACCTCTTATACGCTTCATTGTGGCAAGCAATGATCAACATATTACAAGCGGTGAATTTATCTATCATTTTTCCAAGAAAAATCTTAAATTTGGGCTTATTAATGATAGCGCCCCTCAACCCGTCATTTTTGCGGCTCATATTGGCGATAAAGACAGCGCAAATTTTATGAAGGCACTTTTAACCGAAAAAGAATTAACCTTTGGTGTTGATGTTGAAGACCTACCTCGCGCTAATATTTCCCTTAAAGAATTTGCAAATTTTTATAACACTCAAAAAGATAATGCTAATGCGCTTTTTGGCAATAAAATTTCGCCTTTGCCGAAAATTTCGGCTCTCGCTTTTACCCTTAATACGCCAATTGCGCTACATGGTGAAGATAGTTCGAATTGCCAAAGTGATAAACCAATAGACTTAAATATTAAGCTAAACAATGGTGAACACTTCATTGCAGTTTGTGATGATTATACAAATAGATATACAGATAATTATCGCTTACAAAAACAAAACCCACAAGGTATGATAGCGGCTCAATTTGATGGCAAAGCGAATTTATCTCAAGAAAATTGGCTATATAATTTAGCCGCAAATAATGCTGGACTTGAATTGCGTTCAACCATTCGTTTTAGTTCCAATAATGATTGCGGCCGCGATTTTGGTTTTGTCTATAATGGCAAGGTTTGGCAGTTAAGCACTGCTCGTGCCATGCCTTTTTGCGCGCTCGTTCAGCAAGAGGATTGGCCACAACTTTATAATAGCAATTTGGTAAAACAATAGCCAACTATTCAATAGCCAACTATTAAGGGCTTTATTCAAAGTGAAATAAAGCCCTTAATATTTTATAAAAACACGCGATAATCTTGCCATAGTTAAATTAAATAATAGCCTTCATGCGGCTTATAACCTCATCACTTAGAGCTTTTTCTTTGGTTTGCTTTGATGCAATAAGGCAAGCCTCTGATTTCAAAATCACCCCATCATCAAGCACTTTTAACTGATTGGCGGTTAAAGTTGCCCCGGTTGAGGTGATGTCAACAATCATATCGGCAGAGCCAGCGGCAGGCGCGCCCTCTGTTGCCCCCAAGCTTTCAACAATGCGATAGACTTGAATGCCATGCATTTGCGAAAAGAATTTTTGCGTCAAACGCCAATATTTTGTGGCAATGCGCAAACGGCGGCCATGACGCTGACGAAAATCTGCCGCCACATCATCAAGATCAGCCATAGTTGATACATCATGCCAAACCTGCGGCACAGCCACCACCACATCCGCATGGCCAAAGCCCAAGGGCAATTCCACCTTAACCCGCTCGTCAGCATGGGCAAGGGTTTCACGGATTAAATCTTCACCAGTAACACCAAGATCAACCCGGCCATAGCCAAGCTCGCGGGCAATTTCAGAGGCTGACAAGAATTGCAAATCTATTTTTGGTGCATTGGCAATATGGGCGCGGTAGCTGCGGTCATCTTCAGGCAAGACCACCTCGTACCCTGCCTTTTTTAATAATTCCAACGACTTTTCTTTTAATCTGCCCTTGGAGGGAAGTGCTAAAGTAATTGCCATTTTATAAATCTCCCCCTACCCGATCAAGCCACATGGAAAAACCAACGGCAGGTATAGGCTTTTTTGCACCAAGCATGGTTAAAAGACTATCATAGCGCCCACCGCCAATCATCACCTCGCCATTTTGCGAGCGGATTTCATAAACAAGGCTGGTATAATAATCAAGCGGACGGCCAAAAGCGGCATCATAATGTAATTTATCAAGATCAAACCCTGCTTTTACAATCGCTTTGCTGCGGGCAGAAAAACGCTCAATTACATCATCAAGCTGCAAATGGTTTGTTTTGGCAAAGCAATTTAAAATATCAACCGCTTTATCAAGCGCGACATCAAACTTCAAAAATTCTTGCAAAGCCGCCATAGATTTTGGATCTAATTGCACTTCTGCAAGCTCTGCCTTTTCAATTAATCGCTGGGCAATTTCTTTAGGGCTGCGCGAAAATGCCGGCGAAATATTAGCACTAATCATTTCCGCTTCAAGCAAGTCTTGCAAACCATCCTTATCATGATTTGCAATTTTTTGTGCGATATGAGCGGGCAATTCTAGCGGCTCGCGGGGTTTTGCAAAATCCGCAAGCAGTGCTTGCAAAAGCTGATCATTACCAAAACAACGCATGAGCTTTTTTTGCCAACCATGAGGTAGGCCCAGCGCATTTAAAACAGCGGCAAAAAGTGCCTGATCGCCAATTAAAATCTTATCAATCGTTAGCGATGAAACGTCACCAACCAGTGTAAATGCATCATGAAGAGAGCGCGCATCAGCCTCGGCTTCATTGGTTTCGCCCAAATCTTCAATGCCTGCTTGCACAAAGCTACCGGTGCCAACCCGTCTTTGGCGGAACACCTCGCCAATATAGGCATAGCGGCGCGGCGTATCATGATTTTCAGCAATGTGGTTTAAACAAACAGGAATGGTAAATTCAGGGCGCAAACAAAGACTGTCACCATTTTCATTTTCAGTCATGAAAATGCGGCGGCGCAAGTCTTCACCAACAATATCAAGGAAAGGATCGGCAGGTTGTAAAATCGGCACATTTACAGGTTCTAACCCCATTTGGCTAAAAACTGCGGTGACGCGTGCCGCGTTTGTTGGTCTTTCTGCTGTCATGATGTTGCCTGTCTTTATACTTAGTAACGTAACCTATGAAAGCCAATAATCCGCCTTCATAGGTTAAAGAATAATATTGATCTATTCTTATTACGCTTTTATTGCGGCTTTGCCGCTTTTCTATCTTCTTCTTGGGCGGCAAGGATTTTTTGCACCTCTTGCACAAGATCGGCTTCACCAACGGTTACTTGCGCAGGGCGGCTTTGACGCCATGTTTCATTGTCAGCAATCTCAGCCGATAGGCGTAGCCCCTCCAATAGATCCTTAATTTCAACTGTGCCTGCCTCGCGCTCGTTAGAACCTTGAATGACAACGCAAGGCGCGTTACGGCGATCCGCATATTTCATTTGCGAGCGCATGCCCGTATCACCGACATAAAGCTCGGAGCGAATACCGGCAAGGCGCAAATCAGCCACCATTTTTTGATAACGCACCAGCGCTTCACTGTCGCGGTCCATAACCAATACTACAACAGGACCAACGCTGGTTGAAAGATCAAGCTTGCCTAGATTTTTAAGCGCAGTCATAAGGCGTGATACACCAATGGAAAAGCCGGTGGCTGGCACTGGCTGACCACGAAAGCGCGACACCAAACCATCATAACGACCGCCGCCGCCTACCGAGCCAAAAACAACCTTTTGGCCATCTTCATTAACCACATCAAATAATAATTCGGCTTCAAAAACTGGACCAGTATAATATTCAAGGCCGCGCACCACGGAAGGGTCAATCTTAACCCGCCCTTCATAGCCTGCTGCATCAAATAGCACGTTCATGTCTTGCAATTCGCGCACGCCTTCAAGACCGCGCTCACTGCCTTCAACCACTTTTGTCAAATTGGCAATTGTTTCACTGCCAGTTGTTCCGCCAGCAGCCGTAAAAGCAATGACCTTTTCAATGGCGTCTTCGCTAAGCTCTGCGCCTTTGGTAAAATCGCCGCTTTCGTCCGCGCGTCCTTTACCAAGCAAAGCGCGTACGCCCTCTTCGCCAAATTTATCAAGCTTATCAATTGAGCGTAAAACCGTCAGGCGCTTAGCGCTATTTTGCGCCTCACCAAGGCCAATCAATTCCAAAACGCCATCAAGCACTTTGCGGTTATTAACGCGGATTGCATAATCACCGCGCGCAATGCCAAGCTTTTCCAATGTGTCGGCAGCCATCATGCAAATTTCAGCGTCTGCTGTTACATTTTCAGCGCCAACCGTGTCGGCATCAAATTGCATAAATTGGCGGAAACGACCAGGGCCTGCCTTTTCATTGCGGAACACCCAACCAGCGCGATAGCTGCGATAGGGCTTTGGCAAGGTTTCAAAATTTTCAGCAACAAAACGCGCCAATGGCGCAGTTAAATCATAACGCAGCGATAACCATTGTTCATCATCATCTTGTAGCGAAAATACCCCTTCATTAGGGCGATCTTGATCAGGCAAAAACTTGCCCAAAGCATCAGTATATTCAAAAATCGGAGTTTCAACGGGTTCAAAACCATAAAGCTCATAAACACTACGAATGGTTGACATCATTTCTTCGGCGGCACGCAATTCGGCAGGATGGCGGTCAACAAATCCACGCGGTAGTCTTGCCTTGGTTTTTTCTTTGTCTTTAGCCATTTGCTTTCGCCTTTGTCTTTTCGTTTACTGTCTTTAAAACCCATATATACATGTATATACATGAGTTAATTGATAAATTTATATCTATTGCCTTTAACATTGAAAAGGCAAATCAAACAAGTATTGATTGAAAGCATTTGCTTTAAAATTTAGGTTATTAGCAATATCTTACAGCTGTTAGCGCCCATGACGGGATTTTGTAGCTGTTTTTGACGATTTTTCAAATTTAACAAAATAAAGCCACTCCAATAAAGCCCCAATAAAATTTACAAAAAACAGGTTTAACAAACGCGGTTTATGGCATATGTTAGGCTAAGGGTTGAATATTGGGTTAAAAGGAACGAGTATGAAATTATTTGCAATTGCCACGATGGCAGCAGCGCTTTTTATCAGTAATGCCAATGCTGAAAATCTGCGCCTTGGTATAAGCGCCGATTTCCCACCATGGGGTTTCACCACACCAAGTGGCGAAATTACCGGTTTTGAGCGCGATTTGGGCGATGCAATTTGCCAAAAGATTGATGCCACCTGCACATGGACCAACCAAGCCTATGATGGCTTATTGCCAAGCTTGCAAATTGGTAAATTTGACATGTTGCTTTCTGGCATTTCCATCACTGAAGAACGGGCAAAGAATGTCGACTTCTCCATTCCTTATGGTGAATCACCTTATCAATTTGCAGCCCTAGCTGATAGCCCGCTTAAAAGCGTTAAAACCACTGCCGAGCTTGAAAAAGCTTTAGAAAATAAGGTTATTGGCGTACAAAGTGGCACCACCCATGAATTTGTGGTAAAAGCCCATTTTAAAGATGCCGATGTGCGTATTTATGAGCGCAATGAACAAATCGTGGACGACATTTTAGCTGGCCGTCTTGATACTGCTCTTCTTGAAATTACTGTTTGGGAAGGCTTATTGAAGGACGATCATAAGATTGAACGCTTTGGCCCAATCCTTACTGGTGCTGATTATCCTGAATTTGGCCAAGGCATTGGCGTTGCGATGAAAAAAGGCAATAGCGAATTAAAGGCTCGCGTTGATAAAGCAATTAGCGAATTAACTGCTGATGGCACGGTGAGCAAATTATCCAATCAATATTTTGGCTATGATGTATCTTTCAAAAAGAAAGATTAATCTTTAAGACATAACCAACAATAAGCCTGCTGCAGTCCTTCAAACATTGCAGCAGGCTTTTTTGTGCATATGATTATCGATCAGCGCGCGGATGGGCATTTTGATAAACCGCCAATAAACGCTCTGTATCCACTTGGGTATAGATTTGCGTTGTTGAAAGACTGGCATGGCCAAGCAATTCTTGGATAGAACGCAAATCGCCACCGGCGGTTAATAAATGGGTTGCAAAAGAATGGCGCAATGCATGGGGTGTTGCACTATCTGGAAGCCCAAGGCTGCCACGCATATGCTGCACAGCACGCTGAATAATAGCTGGCTGCAAAGCACCGCCCCTTACCCCGCGAAATAGCGGTTTTTCACGCTCCAAGGCAAAAGGGCAAAGCTTGCGATAATGATTAACAGCGGTAAAAACTGCTGGTAATATTGGCACAAGACGAGTTTTGCCGCCCTTACCGGTGATATAAAGGCTGGTTTGCGCGGCATTTTCAAGCTCTTTCGCTTGCAGCGACAAGGCTTCCGAAATACGCAAGCCGCAACCATAAAGCAGTGTTAAAACGGCAGCATTACGGGCGCAAACCCACGGCTCGTCGCTATCTTGCGCGGCGATGGAAACCACGTCGCGCGCGCTTTGCGGCGCAAGCGGTTTTGGTAAACGCTTATCTGGTTTGGGGCTACGAATAACTTTAGCGGCGGGAACATGGGCAAGGTCTTGGCGGCCAAGATAATCAAAAAATGAACGAATACCGGCAAGACCACGCCCTAAACTGCGCGCACTAATATCATCGCGCCGCCTTGCTGCTAGAAAGCTGCGTAAATCGCTCACTTTTAAAGCACTTATATCGCCAAAAGATACCGCATCACCATTATATTGGGCAAGAAAATGCAAAAATTGCCGTGTATCACGCTCATAAGCTTCAATGGTCAAGTTTGATAAGCGCCGTGTATGCAAAAGATTTTCAAGCCAATTTTTGCGGGCCAATAATACATCAGGCTTGGCAGGTAATAGCTCTATATCATTTGATTCTTCACGCATTATGGTCTTTCCATCTAAGTTGCGAATAACAAAAAGGCTTACCCATATGATAACGGATAAGCCTTTCATTTTTATAAATACTTAAATCTTAGAGCGTTTTTTAGAAAAGTGTGAAGCGGTTTTCGGACAAAAAACGCGGTGTAAACAAGGGATTAAAGCGCTGATCTGATCCAATCAGATCGAAATGCGCTCTAAAGCCCGCAATAAAGCCAAGATTTAGCTATTTGGCGCATTATTAACCACTGTAACAGCGCGGCGGTTTTGTGACCAACAAGAAATATCGTCACAAACAGCAACCGGACGCTCTTTACCATAAGAAATGGTGCGCATACGATTAGGTGAAATACCTTGTGAAATTAAGAAATCGCGGGCAGCAACTGCACGGCGCTGTCCAAGGGCGATATTATATTCACGGGTACCGCGTTCATCGGCATGGCCTTCAACGGTGATGGTATAGTTAGGATAACGCTTCAACCATTGGGCTTGGCGCATCAAAGTTTGCTGACCATCGCCACGAATAGAGGATGAATCAAGCTCGAAGAACACGCGATCACCAACATTTACGGTGAAATCTTGTGCTGTTCCAGGTCTTGCACTACCTGAGCCATATTGGCCATTGGCACCATATTGACCATTGGCACCAAATTGGCCATTGGCATCTAAACCGGTGTTTTTCTTAGCGCAACCAGCAAGGGTAAGCGAAAGAAAAAGTGCTACCGTAACGGGATGGCGTATAATTGTCTGGAAACGGCGCATGTGCCGGCACTCCCTTAGTTGGTCTGTTGATAATTTGTCTTTAGCCTAAGTTCATTAAAGGCAATTCAATAACTATGGTTAACAAACGATAAACTTGAAATTTTTATCACTTTTTGACGTATTTTTCTGCAAAAAAGCAAAAAACATCATCAAGGCTTGCAGTTTTCATCGCCAAAAATTACGGCGTTTAAACGGCGATCATCAATTTATTTTACCAATGATTATAAAAGTTAGTCAAAAAGACGATATTTTGTCGCTGACATATTTGCGCAATAGAATTTAAAAACAGAGCAAAAAGAATATGCAATTGATGCTTTTTATCTTGATTGGCTTGAAAAATATGATAGAAGTCACCGCACTAGAAGATTCGGCTTCAATATATTTGCCGCTAATCTGTCTTGGGGAATAGTTTAAGGGTAGAACAGCGGACTCTGACTCCGCTAGTCTTGGTTCGAATCCAGGTTCCCCAGCCAATTTTTCAAAAATATCAAAATGCTTTAAAGATTGAAAACATCTATCCACAATGGCTTTATTATCTTTTTAGCTAATATCATGACAACAAATGGCAATAAAAGGTTTTAATATTTAGTTTTCTTTGCATTACTTAAACAAAGATTGCCCATTGGCTGTTTTATGGCTGTAGCCTGCGCATAGGCGGCTTAAATTGCATTAAAGTTGATAGTTTATTTGGCAGTGAACCGCTTTTATTTTGCAATTTGTGACATATTGACACTTCTACATGGCTCAATATTAATAAATTCCGATAAGCTAAAGTATAGATTTATTTTATAAATGATTGCAGCAATTAGTATAATTGAGTACTATATATATCTATTTAAGTTTATTTATACAAAGGATTAAACATGAAAAAAATATTATTCTCCTTAGTTTATTTTCCTTTATTATGCCTTTTAATTGGTTGTCAGCCGCAAGTTATTCAACCTCCTTTACCAACTGCCGCCTCTTTTCATAAACCAGGGGTAAGCCTTGAAGATACCCAAAAAGCGCTTGGTGATTGCTTCCAAAAGAGTAAAAATAACATTATCAATTACACCTTGAACGATGCAGCTAAGAATAACGTAAATGTAAAAACAAGTTTATGCATGCAAAATTTGGGTTTTACATTAGACAAAAATGCCCATATTTTCTTTAGACCTGTCGTTACTCCAAGAGGGTGGTGGTAGCAATAAATTTGGCCTAAGCCTTATACCGTATTTTCAATGTCAATTTTTTGATTGTTTAATTGTTTTAAGCGCTTTTGGTCTTCTGCTACCAATGCGCAGCGATTAGTCTTTATGCACGAGCCCAGTTGATAGAATATTTGGAACTTATTTCACAGTTTACCAATGACAATATAGATACAAAGACAAAGAACATAATTGCCATACACCTTAGCATCATTTTAGCCACTTTTTAACTGGCATTAGCGGTTATTTTAGATGTCATCAAGGTTATTTTACGCAAAAAACCGCCTCATAAAGGCGGTTATGTTTAATGTAAAAGTAATATGGTTAGCAATTTAAGCTATTGGCAGGCAAGCATATAGTTTAGCCTAATCTTATATCTTTGCTTGTCTGCCAATGCTTACAACTCATTATTAAGCTGCCATTACATCCGTTTTACCACTTATTCTATATCTTAAATCATGTCTAAAAATTTCAATCGTCCATGCCCAAACTAGGTGCCCGAAACTTTCTGAAAATAATTCGTCAAAAGGCAATTTCCAAATTGGCGGCGCCCAGCCACCGACTGGTAACACCAAGCCATGAAAACCGATTGTCACGACAACCCCAAATAAAAGACCTTGCCAAAGTTTAACTTTTGGAAAAATTTCAGCGGCGATACAGTAAGCAACAGCAAAAACAATCGAAAATAAATAATGAACGCCCGATACGCCCCAATTAACTATATGATCTGAATAATGATAAATCATATTGCTGGAATCAATACCAAAGCTTTGCAACACTTCCGCAGGTGGGATCAATCTATCGGGGGTGCGCGGAGGCAGAACACCTTCAACTCCAGATTTAACAAAACCGGATATAATGCCACCGGCTAAACCGACAATTACAGCAACGCCAAATAGCCGATCTTTAGGGTTCGTTCTAACAAATAATGATGTCATAATATAACTACTCGCAGATGAAATATAACCCATCAATATCCATATTTAGCTTAACCGCAAGTCACAATAAAGAGAGCAAAACCAGTCATTTACCTCAACTTACAGCTTGCCAATATTAATAATGATGTTTAGCCGCACCTTGAATCGCTTATTTTCGCTCCATATAGATCTAAAGTTACAATATTTTTAGGATCTAAATTATGAACCGATTTCTTTATCTCATTATTGGTGCGCTTATTGTCGTTGTTATTGGTTTTGGTTACTACACCTATAAGCAAGAAAAACAACCATCAGGCATTGAACTAAAACTTAACGAAAATGGTGTTTCGGTCGATCAGCATTAAAAAATGTTGAGCAGATTTTTTTTAGTTACTGCCCAACATTTTTTTCGTAAATAGTGCCCGAACTATAAGATTTAGGGCTAAACCTTAAATCTTATTTATGAATAGAATACAGGCAAAGTGTTTAGGGAGAGCTGATAATAAATTGCATTGGCATCTCCCCCAACAGGAATAGACCATTGCGCAGCTGGGCCAATGTCTTTTAAAATGCCTATTGGAAAACGTCCCTCACCCGGTGATAAATGTAACGCATCATGATTTGATGCAAAAATAGTTTGGCCAATATTAACAATTGTTACGTCTAATGGCTTTACCAAAGCATCAGGCATAAACATTACTTCTCCCCCCTGCATTGGTCGAACTTTAATATCGCCGTCTTCTCCATTTGTATTGTCATACATGCCCTCTTCGTATTGTGTTGACACGTAACCAATAAATACAACAGCATCAGGATGATTAATTGGAACAAGCAATCTATTCTTTGTTAATGCCAATAAATTACCTCCTCTCAAATTAACACCCGCTTTTACTGGATAGTAATTATCTATATGAGCCTCAATTACACCTTTAATAATCATATTAAATTCCTTCTAAGTAAATTTCATTTCGCCTGTCCTGATTTTGCAGCGGCATTTTTAATTTTTTATTCTGTATCTATACAGTAATTGTGACTATATTCACGTTTTGTTCTATAACCGCAATTTATATAAGAAGTTTCTGACTTATGCTTTGCCAAGCCAATAGGCTGTTTGGAAAAAGGCAACCAATGTGGCTGCCTTTATATATTTTAAAATATGGGCTTACGCTTTATAGCGTGGCAAATTTACACTTGTATCAATCCAGTGGAAAAGTTCGATGGAAAGTTCACCAGATATATTGTGTTTTGCAGGGCCAGTCATGAGATAAATACCGATGGGAAAACGACCTTTACCTGGTGTTTTATGGAATGTGCGATTAGCGGATGCATAAACAATTTGACCATAATCCTGCTGGCTAAACTCCAAAGACGCAAAATCACTAATAGGAAAACCGCAGATAGGTCTATAAAAATTACCCATTTTATCGCCATCTTGACCATTACTATTATCTAAAAATTGTTCCATGTGCGTAGAGTTATACATTACCTCAAGTTCAGGATCACCAACATATTTTTCTAGCGTAATGCCAGCAAAACTGGCTGCATCTGGATGCTCGATAGGCACCAAATAGCGTTCTTCTGTATAGGCGACCAACATATCAAAATCGAGCTTGATACCACCTTTTAAACCACGATTTAATTCTGGGTAAGTATAACCAATTGATAAATTTGTAGTTGTCATTTTAAATTCCTTTCAAGTAAATTTCGTTTTGCCCGCCTCGTTTTAGCAGCGGCAGTTTTTAATTTGATAGTTTAAATTTATTCAGCAATTGCGGCTATATTCACGTTTTGTTCCATAGCCGCAATTTATATAAGAATTTTTTGACTTACGCTTCGTTAACAAAACTAAGCAAATTTTTTATATTTTGTTGAGAATTTGGCTTTAAGCATCGCTATTACAGCAACGCTTTATCAGCATAGCGCCAACCCAAAATTAGCGAAAAATCGGCGCAGTTTTGCTTGTATTGATTTCATAAACAATTTCATTAGGATCACGAGTTGGGTCCGTATTATTATTTTTTTTCACACTTGTTAAAGTGCCAATAGGCACACGCCCCGTACCTGATGTAGTATGAAGAGTTTCAGGAAAAGACAAGTAAACTTGCTGATTGAGATTTTCAATTTTTACATCAAATTCTTTGGCTAAATCTGACGCAAAAAATTGCAAACTACTATAATTTTGAACGTTTACTGCAACATCACCATCTTGGCCATTGGTATTATCTGGATCATCTTGACTTACTATGCGTCCAGCATAAACAATACCATCAGGATGCCCCAAAGGTACGATCAAACCATTCTTGGTGAAGGCAGTATGGGACATGACATTGAGTGCCACCCCGCCTTTAACCAAATAACGTCCTTCACTGTTGGTTTGAATAATATTTGCCATTTTAAATTCCTTTCATTTAAATCACACGCTAGCTTTTTAAGAAAAAGCCTTTGTAGTATAAATTTCATAACTGCTAAGTTTTGAAGGCGTCTTAGCAATTGCGGCTTAGTTCATGTTTTGTTCTTTAGCCACAATTTATATAAGAGGTTTATGACATATGCTTCGTCAACAAAAAAATTGACAAAAATATTTTTTATGAAAAACGGCGAGGAGCGTTAGTTTTGGCGCAAAAATGGCGCACTAATGCATTTAAAACCATGCGGGCGGCGCCAATTAAATTTTCAAGTTCAACATCATTAATAATCACATATTGCAGTGCTGCATAAAGATTTTCATGGCCATTATCAAATTGCGCTTCTTGTATGGCTTTCATCGCATTTTGATAACGCTGGCGCGCCCTCAACACCCAATCGGTGTATTCTTGCATATTATCGACATTCATGGACTGCCCTGTTTTTTCATAAAATGCACCAGGCGACAGTAGCGAACAGCGATAATCATTGCGGATTTTTAAAAATTGCAGGGCGGCATCATATTGATCTTGGCTTAAACCGTTGGCAGCGCCTTTCATCGCTAAACGGCCAATAAAAGTCGCGGCCATCGGGTTTCTCGCCTCATGAACATTTAAACCAAAGCGGCGCGCCCGCACTTCAATTGCTAATTTATCAATTGGTTCTTGTGGCCCTTTAGCCCTTGAAACACGCCCATTAGGCTCGCGCAATTTGCCATGTATGCGTGGACGACCGCCTCTTTTTTTAACATGTTGAGCTTTTGTTTTTGCTTTTTGTTGTGCCATGATCATTCTCCTATTTTTAAATTGATAAATTGCGTTATTGTGGCGTTATTGCGCGGCGGCTAAATATGTTTCAGCCCAGCCTATGCCATCATTTGGCAAAACAAGCTTAGCTGGCACAAGTGAGCCTTGACGATTGGGCATTGGGCCCCAAAGGCTTACCTGCCACTCTTTACGGCTGCGGCCAAAATCTAATATTTTTTGCCAGCGTTGATCATCAAAGCCGCTAATATTACAATCGTGCGCCAAAGGTTTTACCTCTTGGGGTTGAAAGCCATCAAAGCGCCTTTGGCTGATAAAACGGCAAAAATGCACTGGGCGATAATCTGGGTTTTTCTGGCAATGCGCCTTAAAATTGGGGATAGCAGCAAGTAGCAAAGCGCGGTCGCTCGCATCTAAACGCTGCCACTCGCTAAAACCTTGTTTTTTTGACATATTGCAGTCAGTTGGGTATAATTTCCAAGCATTTTCAAATGTTTGTGGATAGTTTGGCTTTTTGTTTTTAGCTTTTGACGCGAATAATTCTTCTTGTGATTTTTCTTTTTGGTTTTCGCCTAAGTTTTCCTGTGGGTCGGAATGCTTTTCCGACAAAGAATAATCTTCTGGTATTTCTTCCAGTTTCTTATAAGGAGTATCAACAATGCAACCCTCCCCCGTATGTGCCAAAACACCCGCCCGTTGCAGCTTGCCACCCTCGCCTTTGCAATTGCTATCCACGGATAGCAAATTGCCACCCTCAAAATGCAAAATATAGCTATTTGCTAATTGGCGGCCATCATCACCAAATTCACGGTTAATGCTAATCCAGCCATTTTGCTCAAGCCATTGCAATTTGCGAATAACCGTGCTGCGCGCGCAGCTACTTTCTTGGCTGATGCGCTCAAAAGTTGGGAAGCATTTGCCTGTTTTGCTGTTTAAGCAATTGGCTAATGATATAAGCACCAGTTTGGCGGTTGGGTCTTTTATTGTTTGATCTAAAACCCAAGCAACAGCTTTTATACTCATGGTCTTGCTCCATTTCTAATTGCTGCACATGCCATATCGGCAAAAACCCCAATGGTTTTCAACGGGCCATTGCGCTGTTTGGCCACAATAATTTCCATTGTATTTTGCGTGTCAATTAAGCGCTCGACACGCGCACTTTCCTTGTCAAAATCGGCATATTTTTCGCGGTCAAGATAATAGGCTTCACGATGCAAAAACATAATCGTATCAGCATCTTGCTCAATGGCACCAGAATCGCGCAAATCGGATAGTTGAGGGCGTTTATCACCGCGCTTTTCCACCTCGCGGTTAAGCTGCGATAGCACCACCACAGCAATATCAAAATCGCGGGCAATGGCTTTTAAGGTTGCGGTCATTTCGGCAATTTCATTATTGCGGTTGCCGCTATAGCGGTTGCTCGCGCGAATAAGCCCCAAATGGTCAATAATCAACACCGATAATTCAGCGCCGCCTTTGATAAATTCAGCTTTCATCGCTTCAACCTTGGCGCGGATTTGTGCAATGGTAATGCCTGATTGATCATCAATCAAAATCGGCAAATTACCAATAGCTTGGCAAATTTCTTCCATTTGCTCCAAATCATTAAGGGCAATTTTGCCATTGATAATATGGGTGTAGGGAATATCCATGCGCTTATCAAAAGCAATATCGCTTGCCATACGCGCCGCTAGCTTATCCTTATCCATTTCAAGCGAAATAATACCAACGCCATGCTTGCCAGATTTAGCAACCGCACGGGCAATAGCGGTGGCAAAAGTGGT
Source organism: Bartonella sp. HY038 (assembly GCF_014117425.1). Classification (NCBI taxonomy): domain Bacteria; kingdom Pseudomonadati; phylum Pseudomonadota; class Alphaproteobacteria; order Hyphomicrobiales; family Bartonellaceae; genus Bartonella; species Bartonella sp. HY038. The sequence continues at coordinate 522,274 of NZ_CP059725.1, read as the reverse complement.
TTTACCCATCGATGGGCGCGCACCAATTAAAATTAAATCACGTTTTTGAATACCACCGGTAATCGCATTTAAATCAACAAGCCCCCAATTTAAACCCGTTAAACCATGGTTAGAGCTTGCTGCTTTTCTTGCAGCAATAAAAGCACTTTGCATGGCGCGTGAAAGGGATGTTCTAGCATTGCTGCTGGTGGATTTACGGCATTTTACCAAAATATCATCAAAGGCTGCAACAGTTGAAGAAACAAGCCCTTGAAGCGATGCTAACGGGTCTTGTGCAGCAATAGCGATATTTTGCGCGTGATCGGATAATTGCACCCTGCCCCATTGTTCAAGCACGCGCATTGCCCGTTCTTCAACACTCCCAGGACGGGTAATGGTGCTCATGGTAAGGCGCACCAAATATTCTGCCCAATTAACAAAGCCACGCGCTTTTAATTGTTCTTCAACCCCTTGCGGGCAGCCTTTTACAATAATTGGCAAGGTGGTTGATTGATAGGTATCAAAGCCGCGCTGCATGGCATTAAAAACACTTTGATGCAGTGGCTCAATAAAATTATCAGCCGATAAAATAGCCGATGCCTTGATGAAACATTCTGTTTCCAACAGGCAACCACCAAGCAAATCTTGCTCGATTTCGGGTATAAAAGCGTTTTGATTAACCGATGCATTTGAAAATTCGGCCATAAACTAATGCTCACTTTTTTTAAGGTTAAAACGACCCATTTTTTGCGAAAAATGAGTGGCGGCCTCATGGTCAAAATTGCGGTTAGAAAATGTAGCTCCATTCATTTTATTTTGCTGTAGGACGTGGCGTAATAATGCGCGCCCTGCCGGTGTTACTGGCAAATGCACAAGCTTGGCCTTGGCATCAAGCCCCGCTAATAGCCGCTTTGCCGCTTGTGAAAATGTTTCACTCATTGCGCCACCTCAACTTTATTAATATCCAACTTATTGGTAGCAGCAAATAAAGGGATAAAGCGGTATAAAAACCACTTATAATTTTGGCTTTGTAATTTTTTAGGCTTTGATAATGGGTTAAGAATTGAGGGATCAGCGTGCCAATGCTCGCTTTCATATTGTTTTTAAAGTTATTTTTAGTAAAAAGTTTGAGTTTATCTATTTCAGAAAATCTGAGGTAATGAGCTAGAAAATATTGTACGACTCGTTTTTTCATAGTTGGATAATAGTTGTATTTATCCAACTTTGCAAGTGTAATTTTCCCTCTTTCAAAAAAGTTGGAAATATCCTATAATGACAAATATGGAACAATTACGTAAAATTATTGCAGCACGCTTGCAAGCGCTCAATATCGGTGCAGTTGAAGCTGCCACCAAGGTTGGGCTTGAAAAAGGCTATATTCGAGATTTCCTATCGGGGCGTAAAAAATCCTTTAGGAACGATAAATTTGCGCAATTAGCCCAAGCGCTTGAGTTAGATATGGCAGAGCTTTTAGAGGCAAGCACACCAGAGCAAGCCGCGAGGCTTAGCCTTGACGCGCCCAATGCTAAAATAGTGGGTCCCATCCATTTTGATACAAGCCGCAAAATTCCTATTTATGGCCAAGCGGTTGCAGGGGTTGATGGAGAGTTTTTGCTCAATGGCAACGTGCTTTATGATGTTATATGCCCACCACAATTATGTGATGTAAAAGATGCTTATGGCGTTGTGGTGAGTGGAGACTCTATGTCGCCGCGCTATGAAGATGGTGAGGTGGTTTTTCTCAACCCGCAAAGGCGTGTAAAGCAAGGCGATTATGTGGTGGCGCAAATCCAAATGGATGAATTTTCAACCCCTCATGCTTTTGTCAAACGTTTTGTGCGCCACAATGCGCAAGAATTGGTGCTATCACAATTTAATCCGCCAAAGGAATTGCGGTTTCCTCATGCCCAAGTGGTTTCCGTGCATTTTATTGCTGTTGCAGGCGAATTGTAAAAACTAAGCATTATGAAATGTGATAGCAAAGGTTGGCAATCGGCAATATAACCAAATGCCGCTTAACTGTTTTGGCTTCATTGACCAAGTTATGGCGCGAAAATGCGGGAAATTCTTTATATTTCTCCCGCTTTATATTTCTTCCGCTTTATATTTCTCCTGTGGCTTGCCACTCTTCAATGCTCATACGAATGGTTGCACCAATGGTTTTAATCGGCTCTGGTGGGCACCATTTGGGATTACTGGTTTTTAGCAAATAGCGCATTTCTTCACTATCAACATTGCAAGCAAGATCCGCAAGATAAGTGCCAAGCATCGAACTTCGTGTTAGCCCGCAGCCATCCCCCACTGCCGCGGCATAAATATGGGGGCTTTTTTGAAAAAAGAAGGAATCGCCATTCATCGTAAGCGGTATCATACCACCATAGACATATTCAAAATTAACATGTTTTAAACTTGGAAAGCGATTTTCAAAGGCTTTGCGCAATTGTTTACGTGCTTTAAAAACCCGTTCTGGTGACAGGGTTAAATGAGTGGGAAAGGTTAAGCCATTGCGCACAAAAATGCGGTTGGTTGATGTAAAGCGCACCGTAGTACCTGCTGCATGGGCGGAAGTGCAACCCCATGGCGCAATATTTTTAATCGATGCGAGTTCATCCTTATTTAATTCACGGCTAAAAGCTGCAAAACTACCTGCAGGCGTCATCCGCCCTTTTTTCTCAATATCAAAACGATCTATAAAAACCCCCGCCAATAGCAATAATTGCCCAGCTTTTACGGTTTTGCCATTGGTGAGAGTAATGGTTACCACTTTGCCATCGTCAAATTTTAAGACAGGACACTGTTCAAAAACATCGACATTTTTAGGCAAAACACTGGCAAAAGCCCGCACCGTTTCAGATGGATTAATAAGGCAAGTGCCAGCCGTATATAAAGCGCGCTTATAATAATGCGTGCCCATGCGCGTGACTAATTCGTCATGCTCGACAAATTGGCTTGACGCACCAATTTGATCAAGGATTGTTGCCATTGCATCAAGATTTTTTAAATATTTTTGCTCGTGGCCGGCAAGATATTTGCCACAATCCAGCCAATCAATTGCAAGCTGATGGTCATTTTTAAGCTTGCGCAAGCGTTTGATGATGAGGTTATTTAAATGAAAGCGATATTTATGATCGGCAATCGTAATCCCCGGCTCACCAAAAGAATGGGGAACATCAATTAAAAACCCAGCATTGCGCCCACTATCACCCATACCAATTTGCAAGGCTTCAAAAAGGGCAATTTTTGCTTGTGGTCGGTGCTCGGCTAAGCGATGCGCTGCGTTAACCCCCGCAAACCCACCGCCAATAATGACAAAATCATAATCCTTTTCCATAAAATCATGATTGGTAAATGAATGGTTTTTAAAACGTGACAATTCAAACCAGCCAAGATCTCCCGCCTTGGCTGGAAAACGCTCTATCTCTTGCATTATTCCTCCCCATCGCGCCCTAGAGCGCATTTCGATCTAATTGGATTAGATCGGCGCTCTAATCCATTGTTTACCTTCGTTTTTTGCCCGAAAGCCGCTTCACACTTTTCTTAAAAAACGCTCTAAGACGCTGAAATATCGATCCAAATGGTTTTTAATTCGGTATATTGATCATGAGCCCATTGCGATTTATCACGCCCACCAAAACCAGATTCCTTATATCCGCCAAAGGGTGTGGTGGCATCGCCCTCGCCAAAGCAATTCACCGTCACAATGCCGGCACGAATTGCCTTTGATAGGGTAAATGCATGACGAAGATTTGCAGTATAAACGCTAGCCGCTAGCCCGTAAGGTGTATCATTAGCAAGGGTAATCGCTTGGTCTATGGTGCTAAAACTGGTAATGGTAAGAATTGGCCCAAAGATTTCTTCGTTAAAAAGCTTGCTTTGCACCCCAACATTATCAACCACCGTTGGATATATATAAATATCGTCTTTCGCCTCTCCTCCGGCGATAAGATCAAGATTTTCTTCCTCAATAGTTTTAATGAAAGATAAAACCTTGTCATAATGGGCAGAACTTACCAAAGCCCCAAGCCGATTTTGAGGATCTAAGGGATCGCCCATTTTCCAAGCTTTCATATGATGCAAAATGCGCGTCAACAAATTATCTTTAATTGCTTCATGGACAATAAGGCGTAAGGTTGCCGAGCAGTTTTCACCCATATTCCAAAAAGCACCGCTTACAATTTGTTCAGCCACCGCATCAATATCGCTGACATCATCCATAACCACAGCAGGATTTTTGCCACCACATTCAAGCACAATGCGCTTTAAATTGGAGTCAGCGGCATAATGGAGAAATAGCCGCCCCGTCTCTGTCGAGCCGGTAAAGCTTACCATATCAATATCCATATGGCGGCCAATCGGCTCACCCACTGCTCGCCCACCACCTGGCACAACATTGATAACGCCGGCAGGAATACCAGCTTTTTGCGCAAGTTCTGCCAGTTTTAGCGCGGTTAAAGTGGTTTCTTTAGCTGGCTTAATAACTAAACTGCATCCTGCTGCTAAAGCAGGGCCAATTTTCCATGCAAGCATAAGTAAGGGAAAATTCCATGGCAAAACAAGACCAACCACACCAATTGGCTCGCGAATAACCATGGCGATTTTTTCATCCCCCACCGGTGCGGTGTTGTCGTAAATTTTATCAATCAGTTCGCCATGCCAACGCAAAGTATGAATAGTATCTGGCACATCAACACCAACACATTCGCTGACTGGCTTACCGCTATCCAAACTTTCCAAAACTGCCAATTCTTGCAAATGCTCTTCAATAATATCGGCAAAATGCAAGATAGTTGTTTTGCGCTCTAACGGGCTAAGCTTGCTCCATGTTCCAGCATTAAAAGCATGGCGGGCAGCCTTTACTGCCAAATCAACATCGCTATTTGCACAATCGGCAATATCAGTGATTTTTTCGCCGGTGGCAGGATTTACACTCAAAAACCTATCGCCCGATAAGGAGGGTTGAAATTGCCCATTAATAAAAGCATTGGTTGGGTATTTTATAGAACGCGCAAGGCTATAATATTGATCGCGAGTTAACAGCTCCGTCATCTTATGCCCCTGCTTCAATGGCGCGAATATCGGCTTTTAATGCGGCAATAATATCGCTAAGGCGTTGCTTGGCATTGTCATCAAGCCCCAATAATGGCGCACGCACTTTACCGGCATTAAACCCTGCCAATTCGCAGCCATATTTAATCGACTGCACAAATTTGCCGCCATCAAGAAAATTCATGAATGGCATCATTGCCGCCATGATTTTACGCCCCTTGGTGAAATTACCGTCAATGACGCAAGCCTTATAAAGTGCAATATGTTCTTTTGGCAAAAAATTAGAACCGGCGCAAACCCAGCTTTGCGCGCCCCAAGCAAAAAATTCAAGCGCCTGATCGTCCCACCCACATGACATGGCAATATTGGGATATTGGCAAGCAAGAAGGTGCATTTGATTAACATCGCCTGAACTTTCTTTAATCGCTTTGACGTTTTTAGAAGCGCTTACCAATTTGAAATAATCATCGCCCATTGATACCGACATGCGGCCTGGATAATTATAAAGCATGATGGGTAAATCAGCCGCTTTATCAATGGTTAAAGCATGGTGGGCGTTTTCAGCCTCGGTTGGTAGCGCATAAGGCGGTGATGTGACAAGAATGGCATCAGCCTTGATTTGTTTGGCATGGCTTGCATAAATAACTGCGTCTTCAGTGCGAATAGCACCAGTGCCAATAATCAGTGGTAAGCGATTGCCGATGATGTCCTTGGCGGTTTTGGCAAGTTTAATGCGCTCCTCTTGGGTTTGCGCATAATATTCACCGGTTGACCCACCAATAATAATGCCATGCACTTGCGCTTCAATAAGGCTTTCAATAACGCTTGCAAAAGCTTGCCAATTAATCTCACCATTTTCATCATAAGGCGTGATTGCCGGGGTGAAAATACCTTTAAAGTCCATTTTTTCCTCCAAAAAAAGTATAAAAGCTTTCTATTCGCTCCCACAAGGGTAAGAGCGTTTAATGATTGATAGATTTTTTAAGGTTTAAAGCGCGTGAGCTAAATTATAGCTGGTTAATGTCAGCTTTCATGCTATGGGGCATGACAAACATTTCCATTCTTTCACGCGACAATTCCCAATGCTGGAAAACCAGCGCCACAAAAGCATCTTCATCGCGGGCAATAATTGCGGCGATAAAACCATCATGATGGGCAATTGCATCTTGCACCCGTGATGTCATGTCTTGACTGCTATTTTGCCGATAAAAAACACAACCAATGCGGCTATGATCAATCAACAAACGGCCAAGGCTTGCTTGCAAATAAACATTTCCCGACATTTCACCAATAATCTCATGAAAGCGATTATTAGAAAGTACCATATTTAATGCATCATGATCCTTGCTCGCTTTGGTAAAGTCTTCCTGTGTTTTTACCAATTCAGCAAGTTGCTTTTGTTTATAATTTTGAACAGCAAGACGACCAATTGCCGCATAAATCATTGGCGCCACCAGAAAAAAATGGCGTATTGTTGAATGATTCATTGGCGAAACACGCGCACCGCGATTTTCTCGCAACTCGACATAGCCCTCTCCTGCTAGCCTTTGCAGCACCTCCCTAACTGGCGTTCTTGAAAGACCATATTCCTGCCCCAACCGAATTTCCTCAAGGTCTTCATCAGGATCAAGCTCCATTGTTAAAATCTGGCGCTTAAGGTCTTCATAGAAAATAGTTTTTCCGTTTTTCATGCTGCTCAACCATTTTATAAACTATCAAAGGTTTAGCAAACTATAGCCTACATTACGACTTTTTTTTTCATCGTCAAGCATTTTGTATATTTTCATAATACATTTTGTATAATATAGATATTTAACGGAGGATATTTCAAGTTTGGATAGGGGCATATAAAAGCAAAGCACAAACTTGATTCCATTTTCACCGTTTAAAAATCTGCTGCATGTTAGGAAGAGACGATGCACACCCCATCACATATGTCATCAAAGGCGACGATCATTGGTCTTCTTGCCATTTTAATGTGGGCTATCATGGTCACATTAACTGCCTATACCGGTGCGGTGCCGCCATTTTTATTAACCGCTATTGCACTGTTTATTGGCTCTCTTCCGGCAATTTTGAAACTTATACTCCACCCGCAAAATCTTAAATTGCTAAAACAGCCACTTATCATTTGGCTTATTGGCATTGGCGGCTTATTTGGCCATCATTTCTTTTATTTTACTGCCCTGCGCAATGCACCACCTGCCGAGGCGGGTCTTATCAACTATCTTTGGCCATTATTAATTGTGCTTGGCACTGCCTTTATGCCCAATGAAAAATTGCGCTGGTTCCATATAGGCGGGGTTATCCTTGGCTTTTGTGGCACAATCCTTGTGGTTAGCAAAAGCGGTGGCTTAGGCTTTGATAGCCGCTATGGTTTAGGCTATTTGGCCGCAATTTGCAGTGCAACTATTTGGGCAAGCTATTCCCTATTGGCACGCCGTTTCAACCGCATTCCAACTCTGCTTGTTGGTGGATTTTGCTTTATATCAGCGATTTTATCGCTCATTTGCCATTTTATCTTTGGTGAAGCCAATATTTTACCACGGGGTTTAACCCAGTGGAGCGCAATGATTGCCCTTGGCCTCTTTCCTGTTGGTCTTGCCTTTTATTGTTGGGATTATGGTATTAAAAATGGCAATATCCAAGTACTTGGCACCACAAGCTATGCAACCCCGCTTTTATCGACACTGCTTTTAGTACTGTTTGGCATTACCGAGCCAAATTGGAAAATTTTGGCCGCCTGTATTCTTATTACCTGCGGCGCGGTTCTTGCTTCCAAGGATATAATTTTTAAAAAGCGAAAACGTGAAAGCAATAAATAACTAAAGCTTAAAAACCTAAATTTCAAAAATTGATAGGTCATAACTATCAGTAACTTATCATTTAAAATTTACATTATACAATATGTATACAAAGGATTCCAATCGAAAAAAATTTTTAAAACTAACGGAGGAGGATAAAATGGAACAATCGACTATATCAATTGAGGGCGTGCCGTTAAACGCGTTTCACCAACGTTTAACCATTTCGGTGGGCGGTGCATCGCTGATGGATGGTTATATTTTAAGCATTATTGGTGTCGCTTTGGTGCAAATGACCGCTAATTTACATTTAAGCAATTTTTGGCAGGGAATGATTGCAACATCAGCATTGCTTGGGATCTTTGCAGGCGGCCTATTTAGTGGTTGGCTAACCGACAGATTTGGCCGGCAAAAAATAATTTTTGTTGCGCCAATTATCTTTTTGCTATGCTCAATATTGCAATTTTGGACAGATTCACCAACCATTATTTTTCTTTTACGTTTTTTGATTGGCATAGCCATTGCCATTGATTATTCGGCTGCCACCAGTCTCTTTGTTGAATTTGTCCCCAAAAGAAATCGCGGCGGTCGTTTAGCCGGCTTCACAATTTTATGGTTTACCGGCGCTGCCCTTGCCTATATTTTTGGTGACATTATCATGCGCTTTACGGGTGAAAATGGTTGGCGCTGGGCGTTAGCAAGCTCGGTTATCATTGGCATTATTTTGTTAATCTCGCGATTAGGCACTGTTGAATCGGCGCGCTGGTTAATTACCAAAAACCGCAGCAGCGAAGCCCTTGCCATTATCAAAAAAATCTATGGGGAAAATTTTTCGCTTGCCAATTTGTCAAAAGATACGGCGATGAAAAAACTATCCTTAGGTGATATGCTGCGCATGGGTTATGGCAAGCGCTTGCTATTTGTGATTATTTTTTGGACTTGTGCGATTATTCCTGTTTTTGCCGTTTATGCTTTTGCGCCAAAAGTATTGGATGCATTAAATTTAAAAGGCGATTGGGCAGCCTATGGCTCGGTTGTTATCACGCTATTATTTGTGGTTGGCTGTATTGTTGCAACCAAATTGATTGATGTCCTTGGCCGGCGCAAAATGCTCATTCATAGTTTTTTATGGTCGGGTTTGGCATTGCTATTATTGGGTGCATTTTCTAATTCTTCGCAACTTATTGTTTTGATCTTATTTGGGGCTTATGCTTTGTTTATTGGCGGCGCCCAAGTATTAGAGCTTGTCTATCCAAATGAAATATTCCCAACCGAACTTCGCCCCTATGCCATGGGTTGGGGTGTTTCAGCAACGCGCATTGGCGCTGCTATTGGTACATTTTTGGTGCCAATATCGCTTGAAACTATTGGCATTAGCAATACCATGTATGTTGCTGCAGCCGTTACAGCAATTGGACTTATTGTTTCTATCGCTTGGGCACCTGAAACTAAGGGGCTTGACCTTGATGATGCCGGAAAATTGTAAGCTTTAAAACGCAAAACCACACAAAATGACGGCTAGTTGATAAACTAACCGTCAAATCAAAGAGCGAATATATAGGGTGCTTATCGCTTATTGTGGGGCAGGTTCAAGGCCGCCCATGCGGCAAACCTCAAGCCACTCATCTTCACGCACCGGTTGCACCGATAGGCGCATAGACGTAACCAGTGCCATATTTTCAAGCTTAGGATTAGCCTTAACCGCTTTTAGCGTCACCGGCTTTGGCATATCGCAAACAGCTTTAATATCAACACATTCCCAACGCGGATCATCGCTTGTTGTATCATGATGGGCGAGCGCGCATATTTCAACAATACCAACAACTTCTAACCCCTCATTAGAATGGTAGAAAAACGCCTTATCGCCAAGTTGCATGGCGCGCATATTATTGCGGGCAAGATAATTGCGCACGCCGTCCCATTGCTCGCCTTCTTCGCCTTTTGCCTTTTGCATCTCCCATGACCATTTGAATGGTTCTGATTTAAAAAGCCAATATGCCATATGCCTGCCTTTAGAAAAATAAATAGTGGAAAATCAATAGTGGAAAATAAAAGCCGGCAGTCTTTGTTGCCAATAATTGCCGGCTTATTTTAACAAAATAAGTTTAGGGTTCTGCCTTAACTATTTTCAGGATTGTTAATTGCCCAGCGCCAAGGACGAACCTGTGCATCGGCAAAAAGATTGGCTAATGCATAAGGATCATTTTTCATGATTTTTTCAGCCTCAGCTATATCAGCAGCTTCCACCACCACAAGGCTTCCAACGCCATTGCCTTCATGATCTAAAAAAGGTCCTGCAAATTTTAGCGTGTCACCAAGGCTCGTCAAATATTCAAGATGTTTTGGGCGAACCTCTTGACGCTTTTCAACATGGTCAGGCTTATCATTCGCAATAATTGCATAAAGCATTTTATTAATCCTCAAATTTAAGTGGCCGTGAAATTAAACCATCCATTGCTTCATCAATACTAATACGCTTATCAATTAAGGCGGCTATTGCATCAATAATTGGCGCGTCAATATCATTGTCCTTGCATAGCTTAGCAGCAATTGGCGCGGTGGCAACCCCTTCGGCTAAAGGTAAATGATCAAGGCTTAACCCCTGCCCCATCGCAAGCCCATAAGAATAATTGCGCGATTGGGGGCTTGATGCGGTTAGCATTAAATCACCAAGTACCGATAGACCCATCATGGTTTCAGCCTTACCGCCCAATTTTGTTGCAATGCGCCGCATTTCGGCAAAGCCACGCGTTACCAATGCAGCTTGCGCACTTGCACCAAGACCGCGCCCAGTGGTAACCCCTGCCCCCAAGGCAAGCACATTTTTTAACGCGCCACCAATTTCAACGCCGATTAAATCATGCGATGCGTAACAGCGAAAACGCGCCCCAGAAAAAACATGCACTAAATTTTTAGCAAGGTCGGCATTGGTGGCGGCAATGGTAACGGCGGTTGGTAGGCCTTTGGCAACATCGGCGGCAAAACTTGGGCCAGATAAGGCGGCAATTGGATGATCTTTGCCTAAAATATCACTTGCAACATCAGACATGAAGCGCCCTGTTGCCCGCTCAATACCCTTGGCGCATAAAACCATGGGTATATTTTCTTTAATATCGCTCGCAATATCGCTTAAAAATGCACCAAAGGCTTGCGCTGGTATAACCCCTAACAAAATTTCGCCATGGGCAACTGCTGCTTTAACATCAGTGGTGGCAATAATTGTCTTAGGTAATTTTATATCGGGCAAATATTCACTATTTTGTTGTTTAAGATTAATATCATCAACCATTGCTGTGGAGCGCGCATAAAGGCGCACATCATGGCCTTGATTTGCCGCCATAGTGGCTAAGGCTGTGCCCCATGCACCACCACCCAAAACAGTAATTTTTTTATGCGCCACCTTATTGCTTAAATCACTTTTTGCTTGCGATTTAACATCCATATTAATGCCCCTTATTTTTGCGCCTTATAGTTTTGCGGCTTATGCTTTTGCGCTTTATGCTTTATGCTTTTGCGCCACGCCTCCCAGCACCAATTAATGGCTCTGCCTTTTGGTCAAGCGGCCAACGTGAACGCGGCGCAATCTCTAACGGATCAAACAGCTTTTCTGCGGCACGCTCTGCCCCCGCCCATGCTATCATTGCTGCATTATCAGTGCAAAGACTAATTGGCGGCGCAATAAATTCAAAGCCCTTGGCAGCGCAAGTTTTTTCTAGCATGGTGCGGATAGCCTTATTGGCTGCAACACCGCCGGCAACTACTAATTCTGGGTTGTCTAACTCTGGATAGGTTTCCAAAAAACGTTCAAGGGCGCGGCCAACACGGTCTGCTAAAGTATCAGTAACTGCAAGCTGAAATGCTGCACAAATATCAGCAACATCCTTATCACTTAACGGCGCCATTTGCGTTGCCGCTTTTCGCACCGCCGTTTTTAAGCCGGAAAAAGAAAAATCAAGCCGCTTTTCACCTTTTAACGGGCGCGGCAGGTTTAAACGCGCGCTATCGCCGCTAAAAGCGGCTTTTTCAACCGCTGGCCCACCAGGGTAATCAAGACCCAATAATTTTGCGGTTTTATCAAAAGCTTCACCAAGCGCATCATCAATCGTGGTGCCAAGGCGCTCATAATCACCAAGGCCTTTAACCAAAATCATTTGGGTATGGCCACCAGAAACAAGCAGCAATAAGTAAGGAAAGCTTAAATTATTGGTAAGGCGCGCGGTCAAGGCATGCCCTTCAAGGTGGTTAACCGCGATAAATGGTTTATTAGCAGCAAGGGCAATGGCTTTTGCAGTCATTAACCCGACAATCAAACCACCAATCAAACCCGGCCCAGATGTTGCTGCCACCGCGTCAATATCATCTAATCGAAGGCCTGCTTCATCAAGCGCCTTTTTGACTAAACCATCCAAAACGTCGACATGGGCGCGCGCTGCTATTTCAGGCACCACACCACCATAGGGGGCATGTTCCTCAATCTGGCTGAAAACGATGTTTGAAAGAATTTCACCACTGCCATCTTCATTTCTTAACACAACCGCAGCAGCAGTTTCATCACAACTGGTTTCAATACCAAGCACTCGCATTTAAGGATTAACCTTTCAAAAATAAAAAAATGGCTACAGATTTCTTGTTATTTATGCAATAAGTTTAAAATAGCCAATGAGCGATTAACAATATTTGCTAAATAAATAATTTATCAATATTTGACCGCTTGATAAAATGCGCTAACTGTTTAATTTTATGCATTTTTATGTAAAACTAATTATTAGTTCTGCTAACATATGCTATAACACGGATAAAATAAGATGCAAACACCTCTTCTAAAAATAGGCACAAGAGCAAGCGAATTAGCATTGGCTCAAGCCCATGAGGTGCGCGATCGTTTGGTGCTTGCCCATAATCTTAACCAACAAGCAATTGAAATAGTGCCCATGTCCACCAAGGGCGACCGCGTGCAAAACCGCGCTTTATCGGAAATTGGTGGCAAAGGGCTTTTTACTGAGGAAATTGAAACCGCCCTAACCAATAAAGAGATTGACCTTGCGGTGCATTCCACCAAGGACATGCCAACCATTTTGCCTGATGGTCTTTATCTTTCCGCTTATTTAAAGCGTGAAGATCCGCGCGATGCCTTTATCAGCCATAAGGTTAAAAACTTTATGGATCTAGCGCAAGGGGCAATTGTTGGCTCATCTTCGCTGCGCCGCCAAGCAATGATTCGTCGCTTGCGCCCAGATCTTGAAGTGGTGATGTTTCGCGGCAATGTGCAAACAAGGCTTAAAAAATTACAAGATGGCGTTGCCGACGCTACCTTTTTAGCGGTTGCTGGCCTTAACCGTTTGGGGCTTTCCCATGTGATTAGTGAAATTGTTGATGAGCGTTATTTTGTGCCTGCGCCCGGCCAAGGTGCCATTGTTATTGAAAGCCGCAAGGGTGACATAAAAACCGATCAACTTGTTGCGCCGCTACGTGATGAAACCACCCATTTAGAACTTGCAGCAGAACGGCAATTTTTAAAAAGTCTTGATGGTTCATGCCGCACGCCACTTGGTGGCCTTGCGCGGGTTAAAGATGGCGTTTTGCACTTTCATGGCATGGTGGCAACGCCCGATGGCAAAGAGTTTTTTGAAGTTAAAATTGCCGGCAATCCCCAAGATGGCGGATTAATTGGTGAAGAAGCCGCAATGGAACTTAAAAAAAATGCTGGCGAAAAGTTTTTTAGTAGCTGGTAGGAATGGGATAGTAAAATATGGTGCAAGGTGGTGATAAGGCTAGCAAAACTATTCTAGTAACGCGCCCCATCGAAAACAGCCAAAAAACGCAAGAATATATTTTAGCAAAAGGCTTTAACACGATTATTGCGCCTTTATCTCGGCTTGAGCCTTGTAATTTTATACTGCCCGAGGATTTATCACAATTTGATGGCCTATGCGCATCAAGCGCAGCGGCATTTTTAGCTACAAGCCATCAAAATGATCCAAAACTTGAAATTATAAAAGAATTACCCCTTTTTTGCGTTGGTAGCAAAACAGCAAAAGCTGCGCAAAATGCTGGTTTTCGCCATGTAGCTGCTATTGCCCAAGATGCAGATCAGCTTGTTTCATTGCTAAAATCCAGCAATTATCAGCATTTTTTATATCTTGCCGGCAAACAACGCCGCCCTGTTTTGGAAGATGGCTTAACCGCGCAAGGCCGGCTTGTTACCACGATTGAAACCTATGAAGCCTTTGCAATGACACCAAATAAAGAAAAAATCGCAAAATCAATGCAATTTGATGCGGTTTTGCTTTATTCAACCCTTGGATTAAATGGCCTTGAAGTCCTTGATGGCCATTTTAATCATGCAACAAAATTTTTATGCTTATCAAAGCGCATTGCACAAAGCCTGCCTCAAAAATATCAACCACAAGCAATTATTGCCAGTGAGCCAACCGAGGAAAACCTATTAAAACTTTTATAAAAGCCGCTATAATTTTAACCCAATAGAGCGTTTTTCCAAAAAGTGTGAAGCGGTTTTCGGGCAAAAAACGCGGTGTAAACTATGGATTAGAGCGCATATCTGATCCAATCAAATCAAAATGCGCTCTCATCAAAAAATGCTCAAAGGATTTAAACTCTTTTTTCATTTTGCTCGAATAAATGTTATGGTACAAAAATTAAGAATGTTTAATCAACCATAGTTTGGCAAAAGCTTGGTGAAAGCATGTGACTTGATGTAATTTTCTTGATCTTGTGTGAAAATAACGCAATAAGTTAGATATATTTTAAAATGACTACGATATATTTTAATTTGTGTTACATGAACCAATAGCAGTCTATAGCCGCGAAAATGTGAGGAATTATGGCCAGAGCAGATAAAAAACGTCATTCAGGCACAACCCGTAAACCCGCCGCAATAGATCATGAGCCTTTGCCCAAAGGCTCACAAAATGTGCCTGATGCCGAGCCAGTCGCCATGGCACAATTGACAGCGCCAAAAGCGCAAAATAATCCCACACAAGATGCACCGCAAAAACAAACTGTGCAAGATAGTGGCAATAAACCTGCCCCTGCAAATGAAAAAATTGCGGCAATTGGTGGCAAAGATAATTCAACTGATAAAGATGATATGACTTCAAAACAAAATTCTACATCCAATATGACTTCAACACCAGATAGCGGCAAAAAAACCGGTAGTGGGCTTTTAGCCGGCGTTGCGGGCGGTGTTATCGCAATTGCATTGGCCGGTGCATTACAATTTAGCGGTGTTATTCCCCCGCTTTCCAATCATGGTCAAGCCGTGTCAACGGGCACCACTGTTGCAACCGCGCTTTCTGATAGCGTGCAAAAAGAATTGTCAGCATTAAAAGCTGAACTTTCCAAATTGAAAGAACAAGGCCAACAACAACTTAGCGATGCGAGCGATGCTATCAGCGTTGTTGATAAAAACCTTATTGAAAAGGCAACAAAAGCTGCAGATGATGCGCGCGCTACTGCTAATCAAGCCCAACAATCCTTAAGTGACATTCGTCAAAGCACAAGCAGTTTTGCAGCGCAATTTGATGGACTAAAAGCTGAAATCGTATCATTAAAAGAAAATTTAGCCCAAAACACACAAGCAACCATCAGCGCTGATGATCCGCAAATCCGCTCGCTTGAAGGCAAATTAAATGCGCTGGATGAAAGCCTTGCAAGCTTTAAAAATGCGACTGAACAACGGTTTAATGGCATTCAAAGTGACCTTGATAAGGCAAAGCAGCTTGAAAGCGCAGTTAGCCAAAACACCGCGAATATTGCCAAAAGCAACGCAACCCTCGATAGCCTTGCTGTTGAAGTTAAGAAAATTCCTGATCCCTTGGCAGAGCGCGCCAAAAGCATGACCACCCTTATTGCCGCCAATGCGCTAAAATCTGCGGTGGATCGCGGTGGTTCTTTTGTCAGTGAATTGGCAACCTTTGAAAGCCTTGCGCCTAAAGGTCTTGCCCTTGATGAATTGAAAAAATATTCCACCACCGGCATTGCTAGCAATGCCGCGTTAAGCGAAGAGTTTAGCAGCGTTGCCGATGCCATTGCTGCCACTGAAAACCAAGTTGGCAGTGACGCACATTTGGGGCAAAAAGCGTGGAGCTATGCCAAAGGATTTGTCGCTATTCGCCCTGTTGGTAATGTAGAGGGCGATAATGCTGGTGCAATTGCCGCAAGAATGGAAGTTGCAATTAAGGAAGCTGATTATAATCGCGCTTTAAGTGAATGGCAAAAACTGCCACAATCAGCCAAGGATATTTCAGCAAGCTTTATCAGCAAGCTAAAAGTGCGTAATGATATTGATCAACTGCTTGCACAATTGGTCAATTTAACCATTAATCCTGATGCAAAAACAACACCGCAAGCGCCTTCGCAGCCAATACCTGCTTCTTTACCACATGAAACTGCCCCTAACCATGGGGAGACACAACCATGATCCGCGCTATAGTCTATTTTCTCGTGCTGGTAGCGGCCGGCGCAGGTCTTGCATGGTTTGCCAATTATCACGGTGATGTGGTGATGGTCATTGCTGGCCAACGCATTGTAATGAGTGTATTTCATGCAACATGCGCATTCATTGCTGCGGTTATTATTTTATTGTTCATTTGGTGGATTATCAAATCAATTATAACTGCGCCTTTTGCCTTTAACCGCCACTTAAAAAACCGCAAGCGTGACCGTGGCTACCAAGCCCTTTCACAAGGTTTAATTGCGGTTATGTCTGGTGATGTTGCCAATGCACGCAAAATGCTAAAGCAAGGCAATAAGCTAATTGACGAAAATAAAGAGCCGCTTATTCTTTTGCTTGATGCACAAACCAAGCAACTTGAAGGCGACAATAAGGGCGCAATCGAAGTTTACGCCAAAATGCGCGAAAATCCCAATATGCGCTTGCTTGGTCTTAAAGGTCTTTATGCTGAAGCACTTAAAAGCAAAGCCTTTGATGCAGCCCACCAATATGCGGCAGAAGCTGCCCAGTTAAATGCCTCGCTAAAATGGGCAAACCGCGCTACCGTTGAGCAATTGAGCCTTGAAGGCGACTGGAAAGAAGCGCTTAGCCTATTTAACACTTATGAAAAAGCCGCCAAGAAAAATAAAACAGCCGCCAATGATCAAGACTTGCAACATATGCGGGTTGTGATGATGGCAGGCCAAGCCCAAGAAGGCTTTGAAACCTATCCTGATGAAGCCAAGCGCAATGCCTTAAAGGCAGTTAAACTTGAGCCTAATTTTGTGCCAGCGGTTAATATTGCCACGACCATTTTGTTTAAACTAGATGAAGTGCGCAAAGGCAGCAAGATGATTGAAAAATTATGGTCATCAACGCCCCATCCAGATCTTGCCTTGACTTATGTTAATGCTTACTTGGGTGCAAGTGCCTTGGATCGCTTTAAACGGGCGCAAAATCTTGCCCGTTTCAACCCAAAAAATCATGCCTCGTTAATGATTGTGGCACGCACGGCTTTAGAAGCCGGCGAGTTTGAATTGGCCCGTAAAAATGCTTTAATCATTGCCAAGGAAGCACCAACAGAAAGCACCTATCTCTTGCTTGCGGACATTGAAGCAGCGCAAAGCGGCAATGAGGGTAAAATGCGTGAGTGGTTGCAAATGGCCCTGCATGCCGAGCCTGATCCAGTATGGATTGTTGATGGCATGATGGTGCCGCAATGGGTTGCTATTTCACCGATAAGCGGTCAAATCGGCACTTGTGTTTGGACGCAACCAACCAAAAACACCCATCAAAATGCACTTGATATAGACCTATCAAATGATAGCACTATTTTACAACTTGAAGCGGTGGCACAAACGAGCGAGCCAAAGACGGAAACCAAGTTAAACGCCGATAAAGACGACATAAGCAAAGAGGTTGCTGATATTGCTAGTGCTGACCAAGCTCAGCCGCCTGCCAACAAACCTGAAACCAGTAAACCTGAAACCAGTAAAACTGAAACAATAGTGGTTAAAACGGCTAAGCCGAGTACAACCAATACAAGTACAGGCAAAACAAGTGCAACCAATGCTGGAAAACCAATGGCGGAAGAAAAGCCGAAAGTTGATACCGCGCCAGCTGCAGCAATAATCATTGATGCCGAGCCAATGGATGACAAGAAATTTGAAGATAAAAGCCATCCAAGCTTCAACCGGCTAAATGTTGATGATCCGGGTGTTGACCCTAAGGATAAATAAAAATAAAACCCGCTTAAGCAATTAAGCGGGTTTATTTTTGGGATAAAAGAAAAAAGTGTTCATAACAGATGTACAAAACACAAAATGAAAGCATTTGCACCCCGATATGAAGTGTAAGTGCTCTCGTTTCACATTCAAAAATAGTATCACTTAGATATCAGCCGATAGATTATTTAACAAATTAGCAACCGGCTAAATTTCAAAGCTGTTATCAGATGACGCCCATTGCTTTCATCGCTTCAGCAACCCGCACAAAGCCGGCAATATTGGCACCGGCAACATAGTCACCGGCAACGCCATATTCTTCAGCGGTTGATGCGCATAGATCATGAATATTATGCATAATTTCAGCTAAACGACTTTCAGTTTCCTCAAAAGTCCAGCTATCGCGTGAAGCGTTTTGCTGCATTTCAAGGGCAGAGGTTGCAACACCGCCGGCATTACAAGCTTTACCTGGAGCAAACAAAGTGCCCGCCTCAAGGAAAATATGCACCGCCTCGGCAGTTGATGGCATATTAGCACCTTCACCAACGGCAATAACGCCATTTTTAACCAAAGTGCGGGCGCTTTCGCCATTAAGCTCATTTTGGGTAGCTGATGGCATAGCAATTTCACATGGTACGTCCCAAATATTGCCACCCTCGACATAACGCGCATTGCCGCCCTTTAATTCAGGATAAAGCGAAATGCGGGCGCGGCGCTTTTCCTTGATTTCCTTAATAATATCAAGATCAACGCCTTCTTCATCATAAATATAGCCATTGGAATCAGAGCAAGCCACAACCTTACCGCCAAGCTCAATTAGTTTCTCCATGGTATAAATAGCAACATTGCCAGAGCCTGAAACAACGGCCTTGCGGCCTTCAAAACTCATGCCCTTGGTAGCAAGCATACGTTCAACAAAATACACCGCACCATAGCCGGTTGCTTCTGTGCGTGCTTGCGACCCACCATAAATAAGCCCCTTACCGGTGATGACACCTGCTTCATAGCGATTGGTAAGGCGCTTATATTGGCCAAACATATAGCCAATTTCGCGGCCGCCAACACCAATATCACCAGCCGGCACATCAACATATTCGCCAATATGGCGGTGCAATTCAGTCATGAAAGATTGGCAAAAGCGCATTATTTCACGGTCGCTACGGCCACGCGGATTAAAGTCTGATCCCCCCTTGCCGCCACCAATCGGCAAACCCGTCAAAGCATTTTTAAATGTTTGTTCAAAGCCTAAAAACTTAATAATGCCAACATTGACCGATGGATGAAAACGCAAACCACCCTTATAGGGTCCAAGGGCGGAGTTAAATTGCACGCGAAAACCACGATTAATTTGTACATCCCCGGCATCATCAATCCACGGCACGCGGAAAATAATTTGGCGTTCTGGCTCGCAAATGCGCTCAATCAATGCATTATCAGCATATTCTGGATGTTTAGCCACCACACGTTCCAAGCTGCCTAAAACCTCATCAACCGCCTGATGAAATTCTGGCTCACCGGCATTGCGCTTACGAACCACTTCCAAAACCTGTGCAAGTGTTTTATTTTCAGAAACCGACATTCAATCCTCCCAATGGGTTTTAATCGGGCGCGCATTAAGCACCCAAACTGATGATGAGATTATAGGAAAAAGCAGTAATTTACATAGACATTCAATTGTAATCGCGACAATTTTACTCTTCACCGCCAATTGTCATCAAATGGAATTTACAGATCAAAAATAAGCTAAAAGCTATAAACGACATTTGAAATTGGCCTGAATTGTATCATCATGCTAAATACTATTCTATAATTGTCAAGTTTTAAAAGTTGAATTTTCTGCCAATTATCTTCCTATTGACAATTAAAATAAGTCTAAAAAACATCGTAAAAACAATGTATTAAATCATACTTCTATAGAGAAGGCGTATATAGGTTTTTTGCAGTTTTACTTCACCTTTAAAAGAAATACCAATGCGTAAGATATGAGAACCATTGCGGTGATATATTTGCCGCCAATTTGAAACGTGTCGCACTATTTGCACTTATGCAAAAGAAAAACAGGCAAAAGGCAGGTTTATCCTTGCATTGTTTTAATATACGTTTTTATTGGGTTCATAATAATTCAATAAACCGCTAAAGATTTAACCCTAGTCTTTGAAGCGTATTAGATTTAGGTGCATCAAATGTCTGTGCAAAATAACGAGCCTCCAAGTGCTGCTCGCCTTACCGCCATTGCTTTATTGGTGGCGGGAACATTTTTTATGGAAAACCTTGATGCAACCATTATCACACCAACCATACCTGATATGGCCATTAGTTTTGGCACAAGATCGATTAATCTTAATATTGGTGTTAGCGCCTATATGCTAACTTTGGGAATTTTTATTCCGGCAAGCGGCTGGATTGCAGAGCGTTTTGGTGCAAGACGCATTTTTGCTTTTGCGATTGCACTTTTTACCTTTGCTTCGCTTTTATGTGGCTTTGCACAAAACTTGCCGCAATTTGTTATATTCCGCATCTTACAAGGTATTGGCGGCGCAATGATGGTTCCAGTTGGACGCTTTGTTGTTTTGCGCTTTACACCTAAAGAAAAGCTTATTCAAACCATTGCCATACTAACTTGGCCAGCATTGGTGGCCCCAGTATTAGGGCCGCCTATTGGCGGTTTCATTGCCGAGCATGTCGATTGGCGTTGGATTTTTTATATAAATATTCCCCTTGGTTTTATGGCTTTTGTCATGGCTTTATGGCTTATTCCTGCCGGCAAAACCAGCCATATTCCGCGTTTTGATTGGCTTGGCTTTTTTTACTCTGGCACAGCTTTATTTTGCTTGCTTTATGGTACGGAATTTGTCGGATATGAAGACGCCAACTTATCATTGATTGGTGGCATTTTCTTATTTGGTTGCATAATGCTTTTTATGGCAATTTATCATATGAAGCGCACTAAAAACCCAATGATAAATCTTGCCACCTTAAAAAATAAAACTTTTGCCGTTGCCATTTATGGCGGATCACTATTTCGCATTGGGGTTAGCGCCGTACCATTTTTGGTGCCACTTATGTTTCAAATTGGCTTTGGCTATGACTCCTTTTATGCGGGCATGATGCTGATGATTGTTTTTGCCGGCAATCTCATTATTAAACCACTTACCACGCCCATTTTAAAGCGCTTTGGCTTTCGCCCTGTTTTGATTGTAAATGGTCTTTTAAATGCGCTGTCGCTTTTTCTTTGTATTTTTATCGATCAGCATACGCCATTTATCATCACCGCGCTTATTTTATTTGCCGGCGGTGTCACCAGATCAATTCAATTTACCGCCTTAAATACGGTGGCCTTTGCCGATACCCCAACCAGTGACATGGCCAATGCAAATACGCTTTTTTCAACAGCCAATCAATTAAGCGTTGGTCTTGGCGTTGCCATTGGTGCAATTTCTTGGCGCATTGGCATTATGCTTGCACCAGAAAACGCCTTGCCTAGCATGCAATTTCATATTGCTTTTGTCATTATCGCCCTATTATCATTAATTGGCCTTTGGGACAGCGTGCGCCTTGCCAAGGATGCCGGCGCCCATGTTACTAGAAAAATAGGCTAATTTATTGAAAATAACTTGCCCATTCTTACTCTTTTTCCTTGGTTAAAAACTTGACCAAGCCAGATAAGTTGCGAGCCAAATGTTTAGGCATTTTTTTCAGCTCTTTTACGCTACCCCAAGGCGTAAATTCCAAAGCATATTTATTTTCATTAAATATACAAAATTTAGCTAAAACTATAATTTCCATTATATGAAGCGCAATTTCCAAATCATCAGCAAGATAAGCTTCATGAAGAACAATTTCCAATTCTTTTATTAGCGCATCAAACTCAGTGGAAAAAAAATTAAAGGAAACGTCACACAAATCTGAAAGGTAATAAAATTTTTCTGGTTCATTCTCTCTTTCGAGATAAGAGCCATTCCTTTCATGATAGGTGGAATAAAAACAATTCACACTCATTGTGTCACGTAATAAGACAAGTTGCATTTTTCAAACCTTATAAATTTAATTTTCTTTTAAAAATTTGTACAATAAAATTATAAATTTAATTTTTAAACAACCATTTTCAATCCATGGATTTTTAATTTACATCAATCATCAAGCCTATAATCAAAATTATCATTTTACTTGTAATTGTCACGATTTTTATATGAAATGATTAAAACACTTCGGGTAACTGCATTTATCTTGATTTAATTAATTTAGCTTAATAAGCTAAAATTATATTTTTTGATAATATCTATTGGTTAGAAAAAATGATCGCAAATGTCTTAAGTATTGCAGGCACTGACCCAAGCGGTGGCGCAGGCCTTCATGCAGATTTGAAAACATTTTCAGCTCTTGGCAGCTATGGCATGGCAGCCGTCACCGCAGTCGTTGCTCAAAATACGCGCGGGGTTAAATCATTTGTTGCGCTAGAGCCGCAATTTGTTGCCGACCAAATTGATGCGGTTTTTGAAGATATTCATGTTGACGCGGTAAAAATTGGGATGATTGCCAATATAAAAATTGGCGAAGCTATTATGGATCGCCTCAATTATCACAAGGCTAAAAATATTGTTTTAGATCCGGTTATGGTGTCTAAAAGCGGCGATTTGTTAATGAACAGTGATGCAGTTGATTTTATCCGTGACGTCATGGTGCCAAAAGCCGCCATTATAACCCCTAACTTGCTTGAAGGCGGTGTTCTTTTATCGATAAAGCCAGATTGGAGCGTTGAAAAAATGCAAGAGGTTGCCCCTGCCTTGATGGAGCTAGGTGCCGGCGCAGTGCTACTTAAAGGCGGTGCGTTAAAAGGCGTTAAAGCAAGCGACTTACTTTGCATCAATAATGAAACAATTTGGCTGGAAAAAAACCGCGTTGAAACCAAAAACGATCACGGTACCGGCTGCACCATATCAGCAGCAATTACCGCCTTATTACCAACCCACTCCCTTAAAGATGCGGTATTTAGCGCTAAAGACTATCTAACCCAAGCGCTTATTATGTCATCAAAGCTTGCTGTTGGTAAAGGCCATGGCCCAGTGCACCATTTTCATAATATTTGGAGCGAATAGGCAATTTTTGCGCGAATGTTCCCGTTGCATCTAAAAAGTGACAAAAGATAAAAGGCTGCTTTGGTTTAAAGACAGCCTTTATTTATTCTGCCCAATGAAACCCTGCCCAAGGTTAGGGCCCTAGTCTTAATTTTTTTGCAAAAGCCAAAGATTTACTATTCGATAAAATAGCCATTGGCAAAAATATAAACAATCCCCTAAAAGACGCGATTTGACGCGCATACCATCTGCTGGCAACCTTATTTATTTTCAATTTTTTCTTTGCCCCCTTGCCTACTTCAAATATATATTGATTATTCCTAATGTTTAATACTTGACTATTGTCAAAAAATTCTTGAATTTTGCCTTTTAACCTTAAAATGCAAGAAAAAAAATCGGCTATTCTTCAAAAAGAATCACATAACGGCCACTCAATTTGAATTTTTTCTGCCTTTATCCCCACCAAACACTGGAATAATTCTTGATAAACCCAAAATTAAATTGGGAATGCATTTTATAAAAATACTAAAAAAGTCAAGTATTTAAGTAAAATCCAATGCAACCATAGCAAGAAATTTTTTAAAATTTCAATTTAATATTTGCCGACTAATAGAATTTGAGTTAAACTTATAGTTGTAATAAATACACTTTAAAGTAGTATGCAACCAAATGATTAAATCAGCGTTATATATGTATCGGTACTATCAACGCTGGTTAAACAGCAGAATTCCCTAATGTTTGATAAGTTTATAAGGGGTTAAAATGCAACAAATTGTTACTAGGGATAAACCAACAGCAAGATTTCGTCCTGGAAAGGGTTACGCAACCATAAGTAGAGACATTGTCCAATGGGCTGTCAATGCGCCTTATCTTGAAAGGAGCCACGAACAGGCTTTGGCCGAAAAATGGAAGGCCACTCAGGATACGCAAGCCTTACATGATATTGGTTCTGCCCATATGCGTCTTGTTATTGCGACTGCCAACAAATTTAAACGTTTTAATTTACCGATGGCAGACCTTGTACAAGAAGGTTATATTGGCCTTTTGGAAGCGGCAACACGTTTTGATCCAGAACGTGAGGTGCGTTTTTCTACCTATGCAAGTTGGTGGATCCGCGCTTCTATTCAAGACTATATTCTTAAAAATTGGTCGATTGTGCGTGGTGGAACGAGCTCAGCACAAAAAGCCTTGTTTTTTAACTTGCGCCGTTTGCGCAACCAGCTTAGCGTTGAAGAAGCGCATTTAACCACTGATGAAGTTTATAAAAAACTATCAACCCATTTTGGCGTATCAGTTGGTGATGTTGCAACTATGGATATTCGGCTTTCTGCATCAGATAATTCGTTAAATGCAACAATCGGCAATGATGAGGATAGTACGGCAACCAAAATGGACCAATTGGTTGATTTAGCGCCCTTGCAAGATATGGTTGTAGCGGATGAAATTGATAATGATCGACGCAGCAAATGGCTAAATGAGGCGATGAGTAGCCTTAATGAGCGTGAATTGCTTATTATTAAAATGCGCCGCTTAAAAGAACAAGCTGCAACCCTTGAATATTTAGGCGAGCATCTTGGCATATCTAAAGAACGGGTGCGCCAAATTGAAAGCCGCGCCTTGGAAAAACTTCGCGCAGCCTTATTAAAGCAGCATGAGGAAGAAATTTTTACAAGCTGCTAAGCAATAGCCTGCTTGATAAGATTAATCACACCACATTTTGGAGCATATTTTTGTAATGGAGAACAGAAAATTGCAAAAAGCTTTCTATAACAAAGAGATTGCTCTAACATTTTATTAGGAAAAACATGTGATGCAAATAAATTAAATGGCGGCTACAAAAAGCTTGCCATTTTTATTTTATCCATACAAAAAATATTGCCGCATAATTGCCACAGGTAATTTTACAACAAATATTACTGATAGCAAAAACTATATTGGCAATGCCTCATGCAGCCATAAGTCATAAACTGCCGTTAATTTAAAATTATCAAAATTTCTCTATTTGATGCAATATTTGTCAAGTGATTTATTTGCAAGTTCATTACCTTGGCGTGCTGATAAAAACAGCCATTTTTGCGCTTCATTCTCATTTTTTTCTATTCCCTCGCCGCGCTCATACATTGTTCCTAACAAAAATTGGGCCTCGGCCTCCCCTAATTGAGCCGCTTTTTGAAACCATTCCAAAGCTTCACTATAATTTTGGTCTATTTCATTACCCATATAGTATATTCTACCGAGTATAACTTGCGCTATCCTATTTCCCTGACAAGCGGAAAGTGTAAACCATTTAATTGATTCATGTACGTCTTTCTTAACGACTACACCTTTAAGATAAGCCATTCCTAAATGGCATTGTGCATCATCATGTCCTTTTTTAGCCGCAAGCGCAAACCATCTAAAAGCTTCTTTTTTATCTAATCTTACCCCAAAACCGCTTAAATACATAAGCCCCATACTATACTGCGCATCGGTATAATTCTGATCTGCTGAAAGTTGAAACCACTTAAATGCTGCTAGGTAATTTCCGTTTTCATCCCTGCCCACGGCATATGCCTCGCCTAACCGAAATTGCGATAGAGCATCGCCTTTGTAAGCATTATACAATAGGATTAGAGTACCGACTTTTAATCCTTTAAAGGTCAAATAAAAAAATATTAGAAGAATACATATTATTAAAACTAAAGCATAATTGAGCATAGGAACCACTTAAAAAGATCTTAATAAAATTTATATGATTTTATCTTTATATTTAGCAAACCATCTCAAACACATTTAATCTAGGGGCAGGACCTATTAATTTAAAGAAACAAGCACAATAAACAGCAAAAATATACAAGGAGGAAAGCGAAAAGTGGGTGGTATACTGAAGTGAGCTTTACGACGCGGTAGATTACAGCTGTTTTTGTGTCCTTTCAGGATATGATAAATTTTCGCGATAACTTTGTCGAAGCCCCTTGAAAATATTTATATTTCCTGCGGTTCTTCTCCTTGTTCTCACAAAAATTTCCTCATACCATTTCGTTCAAATCAATAGGTCCTGCCCCTAAAATATTGAGCATTCTTTAATTAGAACGCATTTCGATCTGATTAGATCAAACCGGCGCTCTAATCCTTTTTTTACATAGCGTTTTTTGTCCAAAAACCGCTTCACACTTTTCGGAAAACGCTCTAAAGCCTGCAGCCTCATTCCTTATTATAATATTGATAAAAGTACGGCTATTCAATTTAAAAAACTATAGCGGGTTTAAAACATAATTACGCAATAAAAAAACGCTAAATAGCAACTTTGCCATTTAGCGTTTTAATGAATTTAGCAGAGACTAAAAGCCTAATTATCGCCCATTTTAAGCGCTTGGATAAAGGCTTCCTGAGGAATTTCCACCTTACCAAATTGGCGCATGCGTTTTTTTCCCTCTTTTTGCTTATCAAGCAATTTACGCTTACGGCTGACGTCACCACCATAACATTTAGCGGTCACATCTTTACGCAAAGCGCGAATTGTTTCACGAGCAATAATCTTGCCGCCAATTGCCGCTTGAATTGGGATTTGGAACATATGTTGCGGAATAAGGTCTTTTAGCTTTTCACACATGACGCGGCCACGCTTTTCAGCGGCGGTGCGGTGCACCAACATTGACAGCGCGTCCACTGGCTCAGCATTGACCAAAATCGACATTTTAACAAGGTCGCCCTCACGATAATCAGTAATTTGATAATCAAATGAAGCATAGCCCTTGGAAATAGACTTCAAGCGGTCGTAAAAATCAAAAACCACTTCATTTAGTGGCAAATCATAAGTGACCATAGCACGAGTGCCAACATAGGATAGGTCAACCTGAATACCGCGGCGATCTTGGCAAAGCTTTAAAATAGCGCCCAAATATTCATCTGGCGTTAAAATAGTTGCTTTAATCCAAGGCTCTTCAATCGAGGTAATCTTGATAATATCCGGCATATCAGCAGGATTGTGCAATTCCTTCTGGCTACCGTCTAGCATATTCATGCGGTAAACAACCGATGGCGCGGTGGCAATAAGATCAAGATTAAACTCACGCTCCAAACGCTCTTGGATAATTTCAAGATGAAGAAGCCCCAAGAAACCACAACGGAAACCAAAACCAAGTGCGGCGGATGTTTCCATTTCAAAGGAGAAGCTTGCATCATTAAGGCGTAATTTACCCATTGCGCCGCGCAAATCTTCAAAATCTGCCGCATCAACCGGGAATAGACCACAGAAAACAACGGGTTGCGCAGGTTTAAAGCCCGGTAGTGCATCTTCACAGGGGCGGCGATCTTCAGTAATGGTATCACCAACGCGCGTATCAGCAACTTCTTTGATGGACGCAGTGATAAAACCAATTTCACCCGGCCCCAATTCATCCATTGCCAACATTTTTGGGGTAAACACGCCCACACGCTCAACCGGATATTTTGCGCCAGTATCCATCATGCGGATAGTTTGACCTTTTTTCAAAACACCATCAATAACCCGCACAAGCACAATAACGCCAAGATAGGCATCATACCAGCTATCCACCAACATGGCTTTTAGCGGCTTGCTTGCATCGCCTTCCCGTGGGGGCGGTAATCTTGTTGCAATTGCTTCCAAAACATCGGCAATGCCAAGACCAGTTTTAGCAGAAATTTCCACCGCATCACTGGCATCAATGCCAATCACTTCTTCGATCTGCTCTTTAACGCGCTCTGGTTCAGCTGCGGGCAAATCAATCTTATTTAAAACAACGACCAATTCATGGTTATTATCAATGGCCTGATAAACATTAGCAAGGGTTTGCGCTTCCACGCCTTGTGAAGCATCAACGACTAAAAGCGAGCCTTCACAAGCCGATAATGAGCGCGATACCTCATAGGCGAAGTCAACGTGACCGGGCGTATCAATGAGATTGAAAACATAGTCTTCACCATTTTTGGCCTTATAATGCAAACGCACGGTTTGCGCCTTAATGGTAATGCCACGCTCGCGCTCGATATCCATAGAATCAAGCACCTGATCCTTCATCTCGCGCGTATCCAGACCGCCAGTCAATTGAATGAGGCGGTCGGCCAATGTTGATTTGCCGTGGTCGATATGCGCCACGATGGAAAAATTTCGAATATGGTCAAGTTTTGTCGTCATAGAAGCGATTTAGCAGGTGTTAACAATAAAGGCAAAGCCCTTCTTAGCAAGTTGGGCATAGATTTGCAGCTTTTCACAGCTTGCTTGCTAAAATATTATGATTTTTAGGCAAGAACATGCAAAACCCCATAAATATTATCAAACAAGCATTAAGCCAATGGCTGCCATTACGCTCTGGCTGATTTGCCAATATAGTTACCCTACATCTAATATCAGATTCTGTAAGATCAATTTCTTAAAATTTTAGTTACTTGCAAAAAGGTTGGTTGTCATGACCTCAAACAGAAATACTATTTTTTTAAATAGTCAACCCAAGCATCACTATAATTAAAAATTTCAATTTCATTTAATGATTTACTATTTTCAATTATGCTTTCACATTTAATCGTTACATTTCCTGTCAAATTAATCATTTTTTTTAAAATATTATCTAAAGCAGTTGTAAAGACGCTAATTTCTGTAAAACTTATCAACCAAGATGCTAATTTAGCGTCTAATTTTTCTATTGGATAACAATTTATATAGTAAAAAATAGTATTTTTTACATTGTTTGATTTTAAATAATCATTGCCAATCCGGTAGATTAAATGATTTTCAATATTATTTTGTATAAATTCCTTTAATCCATCATAACCCTTCTTATTTTCAATTTCCAACACCTGATCTCCCATTTCGTCGTTATCCCATAAGCCAAGAAATGGTTCTATTATTTGGAAAAAAATTTCTTCGTAAATAATCATTTTTAATTCCTTGTTATAGATTTGGAAAAAGCGCAACTCATTGCACCGCGATATATTTGCAGTTAGATAAGTTAACAATACCTAAAAACTGAGGGTTTAGGGCATAAATGCATATAAATTAAACTTTGCTGCAAAGCTGTAACCCAGTTGGTGTATAATTTTTAAGGAGGAAATGTCATGGCATTTGAAAAAGATATTGCGGATCAGGCTTTTATGAAACGGGAATACGGCTTCCTGATAGAATATTGTCAAAAAGCTATTGGAGAAGACCCTTCAGATTATCAGCCACACGTTAGCATTTCGGATGCTTTCAGCATGTTGAAGATGTATCAAAATGCAATCGACCATGAAAAAATAGCGCTGACATTGCTAAAAGATAATCAACTAAAGGAGAGATATGGAATCTTATATGGTCTTGGTACAGATTATATGAATACTGGATTACTTGATGAAGCCAAATTAGCCTTTATTGAAATTGAAAAAGAACCTTATTTTCAAATAGATTCATATTTTATTCAGCTAGCT
The DNA here is from genome assembly GCF_014117425.1 of Bartonella sp. HY038. Lineage (NCBI taxonomy): Bacteria > Pseudomonadati > Pseudomonadota > Alphaproteobacteria > Hyphomicrobiales > Bartonellaceae > Bartonella > Bartonella sp. HY038. Next base: position 492,792 of record NZ_CP059725.1, on the reverse strand, counting down.
ATTGCAATCAAACAGGCTAAAATATTGGAGGCTGAACGGCTATTTAAATTGCTGCCTGATGATTTTGTGCGCCATTATATTATAGGCCGCCCTTATACTGATAAAGCCATTTTGCGGCAGGAAATTGACAAATTGAAAGACTAGGTTCAAGCCCCTAGAGGTTTGAAACGTGCAAGGTTTTGTAAAGGTTCGGGCCAATAAAAATACTCTAACGCAATTACTGGATTAATGTAATTTTCTATATTAAATAAAACCTGTTTCCATTACGAACACTTTATAAATTATAACGTTCTTTTATGACTTCTTCACTATTTAACTCTTTTAACATATCAGTAAAATTTGGTGCTACATAGCCAATTGTATCCCAATCGTTCATTGATGTGCCAAAAGTCCAAACGGATAAATCAGGATGATATAAAATATTACCAAAAGTTTTTGGGCGTAAATCGATGAGTAATGATGCATTATCATCTCTAGAAAGAGGAAGTAAAGTTTTAGGGAGGCGTGGGCCAATTTCATCATTGTAAGGTGATGGGTTTTGATACCATTCTGTAGCCCTTATAATAAGCTTAGCCCATTGAACTAAAGACAAATTGACTTGAAGTTTGGCACCATCTAAATAATCAACTTTAAACCATCCACAATTATTCTTTGGGGTTGGAGCAACCGTTGAATATTCTAGCATAAACTCCACAAAGTCGTCAGGCAGACGAGAGTCAACCATATGTTCAATTTCCTGTAATTGTTCTCGTGTACTAGGCTCATAAAATCGAGGTCCTGCGGCTTTTCTTTGCAAATAAGCACCGTAAACAATTGGATTTATTGCTTCTAGATTCATTTTGTTTCTCCAACCTTTTCGCAAATATTATTCGTAATCTGTATTAACGTTAAAAATAAGAAAACTTGAGATAAATCTAATCCTCTTGGGCTTTCCTGTTTTAGCGATTCATAGTGGCTCAAAAAATTAAAGAATAAATTATTTCAAATATAACGGTTGATTGGGCAAGGAATGATTTTAAAGCCAATTTAAATAATACGGCACTTTGATGCGATAATTATTATTCAGGTGGCAGCCAAGTATCTGCGTTATTGTTTAAGCTATAGAGATATTGAAGAGCTGTTATTGGAGCATGGCATCAAGGTTGACTTGAATTAAACCAATCGTTCATTTATAAATTTCACGCTCCAAAATATTAATTGATCTAAAATCCCTTTTTTCATCTTTGAAAAAAATATATTCGCTCGCCCTATTTCGCTTTCTACATGTAAAATGTTGAAATTCGTTTACATCAAAAATATAATTAGCTAGGCGTTTAAATTTTTCGATAATGTTATTTTTAAAATTATCATCTAAATATTTTTCTTTAATTATAAGTTGGCAGCTATCATTTTCTCCTTGTCTACCAGCGTAGATTTTATTGAGAAATTCAAATTGCACGTCATATTCATACAAATAGTCAGATTCATTTCCAGTACTAGCAATACAAAAAACAGATATTTTATCTAGATATTCATTTAAACTAATCAATTTTTTGTTTACCCTATTATATTTTCTATAACCTTTACTATCATAAATATTAGACTGATAACCAATATGAGTAATATCCAATCCCATATCAGCAAATATTTCATTTGCTTGGCGATTAATTATATCGAATTGACTATCTTTGCGGATAGCGCCCCAAAATATATATGAATGAAATAGCATAATCATTAATCCTATTGGTGCAAATTAGGTATAGTTTTAATTATACCTGAACCTATGGCCAAAAAGACATCATTAAGAGTCTTAATTTCAAATTTTAAATAATTTTTATTAGGAAAATCATATTCATCTAATTCATAATCACCACCATATATAGATTTATATACTTCATTTAATCTATCATTACTAATAATACTTGAAAATATTAAACTATATATACATGATTCCTGATGATTTTCTTGATAATAATCTATATAGCTCTTTTTAATGGACCGCAAATTATTACCTAAAAATTCAAATTTAAGCAAATTTGTATATTCCCACAAAATGCTATTACCGTTAATAAAGTCCATAAAAGCATATGCTGAGCCAACGGTAATACATGAGTCAAAATTGCATTTATGGCAAATATTTAATAAAAAACTAGGCCAATCACATACATCGGCATCAATAATCAATTCTTTTTCAAAATTTTTACATTCTGGTCTAATAAGTCTAAAATGGCCAATTGCCGATATATAAGAAAGCCTTTCTTTATAAGAAATGCTAGAATGAAAACTTTCAACGATACCGTTTTTTATTATTTTTTTTAGGAAAAATAATTCTTTGTAATTTATAGGATTTACAATCATTCCATAAAATATGTTTTTTGTTTTTTTAGCAACAATAAAATCAATATCTTTAATTATGGTTTTATCATAATAAATTCTTATCATTAAATAGTCGCAGTCCATATCAACCCCATCTATAATCACCTTATGGTAGATAAGATTTCCAAAACTATGCAACATATTGCCTGAAAGGCCATAAACACTTTGATTAGTTATGTAAGCAATCTCTTCACCATCTTTCATGACATTAATGGAGTAAGTAATCATAATATTTCTTAACCTTTTATTTTTTATTTAGATCTTTTCGCAAATATTATTAGTCAACTGCCTTAACGTAAAAAAATAAGAAAACTTGCGACAAATCTAATCCTTGGGCTTTTCTGTTTTAGCGCAGCATAGTGGCTCAAAAAATTAAAGAATAAATTATTTCAAATATAACGGGTAATTGGGCAAGGAATGATTTTAAAGCCAATTTAAATAATACGGCACTTTGATGCGATAATTATTATTCAGGTGGCAGCCAAGTATCTGCGTTATTGTTTAAGCTATAGAGATATTGAAGAGCTGTTATTGGAGCATGGCATCAAGGTTGACTTGAATTAAACCAATCGTTCATTTATAAATTTCACGCTCCAAAATATTAATTGATCTAAAATCCCTTTTTGTACCCTTGTAAAAAATATAATCTCCAGCTTTATTTTGGCTTCTACATGTATAATGTTGAAATTCATTTACATCTAAAATAGACTTAGCTAGGTGTTTAAATTTTTCGATAATATTATTTTTAAAATTATCATCTAAATATTTTTCTTTAATTACAAGTTGGCAACTATCAATTGGTCTTTGCTTGTCGCCAGCGAAAATTTTATTGAGAAAATCAAGTTGTACGTCATACTCATACAAATAGTAAGCATCTTTTGCATTATTAGTTATATTAATATAATAGATATTATCTAGATATTCATTTAAACTAAGCAATTTTTTGTTTACCCTATTATATTTTCTATAACCTTTACTATCATAAATATTAGAATCATAACCAATATGAGTAATATCCATTCCCATATCAGCAAATATTTCATTTGCTTGGCGATTAATTATATCGAATTGACTATCTTTGCGGATAGCGCCCCAAAATATATATGAATGAAATAGCATAATCATTAATCCTATTGGTGCAAATTAGGTATAGTTTTAATTTTACCTGAACCTAAAACTACTGAGCCAGTTTGACAGCATGCTGTGATTTGACTACCTGCATTTTTCATTTTATCATTTAATTTAACATGTTTTATCAGTGCCTTACAATGAATAATTGTCACTTAGCTAGGCAAGACCCTAAAATATAATACGTTAGGAAGTTTTATGATTTATTACCACATTAATGTCATGAAAGACGATAGAGAAGTTGCCTACATAACGGACCAAAACGTTTATGGCCTCTCAGGCAATATGCTGCATCAAATAGGAAATGCTATTTATCATAAATTGATTGTTGAAGGTATTGATATCGACTGCGACTATTTAATAATAAGAATTTATTATGATAATACCATAATTAAAGATATTAATTTTATTATTGCTAAAAAAACAAAAAACATATTCTATGGAATGATTTGCTATCCTATAGCTTATAAAGAATTATATTTTTTGAGGGAAATTATAAAAAACGGTATTATTAAAAAATTTGATCATGGAACTTCTTTTAAAGAAAGGCTTTCTTATCTATCAGCAATTGGGCATTATCAGAGTATAAAACAAGAACATAAAAATTTCGAAAAAGAATTGATTATCGATGCTGATGTATGTGATTGGCCTAGTCTTTTATTAAATATTTGCCATAAATGCCAATTTGACTCATGTATTACCGTTGGCACGGCATATGCTTTTATGGACTTTATTAATGATAATAGTATTTTGTGGGAACATACAAATTCACTTAAATTTGAATTTTTAGGTAATAATATAAGGTCCATTAAAAAGAGCTATATAACTTATCGTCAAGGAGATTATCAAGATTCATGTATTTCTAGTTTAATTTTATCAAATATTATTCGGGACAAGCGGTTATATGAAATATATAAGCAAATGTTCTTTGATGCTTCAGGATTAAGTGAACAAAGTTGGCCATATAAAGAATTTTTGCATTATGAAAATAGTGTACTTAACAATGTTTTTTTGGCCATAGGTTCAGGTATTATTAAAAAGTACGGATTAGATTGATACAAATAGTGTCTGATAGGCTCTTTTTTCATGTGATGGCAAGTTTAGCACAAATGGAACGAGAATTGATTATTGAGCGCACGCGGGCTAGATTAACAACAGCAAGACAAATGGATCTCATTGGTGGCCGCCCACGTAAAATGACCAACAGCAAATTTAGATCTGCCAACCATCTTTTAGCCAATGGTGTTCCGCCAAAAGATCTAGCCAAAAAACTTTATTTATAAATTTTACGCTCTAATACTCTAATCGAAGCAATATCTGGAATATCCTCAACTTTCTTTCCTTCTTGATAACTATCAATTGCAAAATGTTTTTCAGTAACAAAGTACTGATACTCATTTTTATCAAGAACGATATTGGCTAATTGTTTAAAAATTGGCAATATTGCTTCTTTAAAATTGTTCGAAATATATTGATTTTTAAGCACAAAATGACAGATATCTCTTTTAGGATTAGGACCAACATGATCATATAGTTTAAAATTTTCTTCTCTTATCCCTATCTGAATGTCAAAATTTGATAATATTTCAGATTCTTTACCCGTATAATCAAATGTTACATATGCAAGGTTATCTATTTCTTCATCAAAACAACGAAGCTTTTTAATCACTCTTTGGTAAGTTCTATAACCTTTACTATCATACTTCTCAGAGTGATATCCGATATGAGTAATGTTTAAATTTAAATGAGAATATATGTCTTTAATATATTCATCAACGGTGTTGAATTGAACATTTTTGCGAATTTCTCCCCAAAATGTGAAGGCGTGATAAAGCATACTGTAAACTCCATTCAATATAACCTATCAAAAATGAGGCAGCCAAGTTCCTTTAAAAGGAAAATCTGGCGCAATAAGCTGCCATTTTTCTCCAATTATTGATGTGTAAATTCTATCCTCTACCAGTGAACTGATCCGAAATTAAATATCGCCAAGTTTTATGTGACAAGGATCGTCACAGTGCATTGGTACCCGCTATTTATTAATAAAAATTTTTGTCAACAATACCTTAATTAATTATCCAATAGGCCTAACTTTAACAAAACTATTACCATCGCTAGATGTTGTTGTTAGATAGAAAGTATCTAATTGAGCAAGAATAGCAAAATGTTCAAAAGCTTGAACTTTTTTTATGTTTTCAATTCTATTCATTGGGGTATCACTACCTCCTAATAAAGCCAAAGCAGGGAAATAACCATAGCATTGCCCCATATCTAGCTTACCATAGTGTTCTAGACAACGCGCAAACAAGGGCTCATCATTAAAATCATAAAACTCGATAGATCGTTTCTTTGGTAACATTTGGGATGCGATATGGTCTGGCGTCGCTTTAACCTCTTGTTTATAGATCAAAAAATCTGAAAAAACCATACAGTCAACCAGATTAATTTTGAAATTATATAAAGTACTAGACCAACAATATAAGTCTCCAAATGCCGAATAAGCATAAACATGGACGTCTTTATGATGGAAGTCTTTATCAGCTTCAAAAATTAAGGCTAAAATAGAGCGCATGTCATCTGGGTTACATAATTGTAAACCACGGTCAAAAAATGAACAAAATCCAAATTCATTTAAAAAACCGGCAAATGAGGGTGGAAATATTTCATACATGCGCGTTATAATTTCGGGTGAAAGTTTTTCAATGTCATCAGGTTGTCCATTTGTATCCAAATAATATTGAATGTTTTCATGAAAATTAGTCATAATCGTATTTACACCTTCCTAATTCAATGTTCATTTTTTCGTTGTGCAATCCATTTTTTTGTATTTTTTTGACTTCATCACGCAAATAATCAACTCTACTCATACCATTTTTATCTTTTGTGGACACCCATTGGCTACCAATCGACCTATTAGCGTTAGAGTCATCTAAAACAGGATTACCATGTTTATCATGACTAAATGCATTTGGATCGCCACCAACCACCATATCTAAAACATGAGTTGCATCAAGATTTTTCATCTTTTTAGCAATGTCAGAAGCAGATTATTTTTGACGTTTTAAATAGTTTTCAAAAGCTTTACGATGGTTAGCTTGCGCTATGGAATTTCTTATTTTATCTGTTCCTCCAGCAGCGTCGATCCTCGAAAAAGCAGCAGCCATCTCATCAACCGTCATGTTATTAATAGCCGCCATTTGCTCGTCTAGTTGCTTTTTAAATTCAGCGGCCTTCCCCTTTTTGGGTCCTGTGTAACAAGGAATTCTCCTTTTATTTGAACCTATTATTCTTGCACCATCGTTTCGGTCGTTGTTATTATTACCATTTGAATTCTGATTATCAGATTTATCATTATGGTTCGTTGCTGATACAAAGGCAAACGGGTTGAATTATCCTTTACGGTTATTTCTTCAACCATGCCTTCAGCAATTTGAAGCTGCAACCAATTACAAAAGCGTGCATATTCATGAAGCGAATGAAAAGCATCGATTGGATACCAAAGACAATTTTTCATTCGCCCCTCTATTTAGTCTAATTATCACAATTCACGCAGCCAACGCGATGGTTTTTGCCCTAAAATACGCCATGTGCCAATAAGACCAAAACCAACACTTAGCACCAAGGCAGCAACCAAAACCATAAGCCCTGTTTGCGGCAGTAGTACTGCATCAAGATCCATACGAAAACGTGCCATAGCAAGCCCTGCCGCACTGCCTGCGATGAAGGCAAAAACTGCGCTAACAACGCCTAAAATTATATATTCATATAAAAAGGCGCGAATAAGCACTTTGCGGGTTGCGCCAAGCGTTTTTAGCACCACCGCATCATGGGTTCGGCTACGGTTACCGGCGGATAGCGCGCCTGCCAACACTAGAATGGCGGCAAGCAAAGCAATAGAGGCAGAGGCGCGCACACCAAGACCAATTTGATCAATAAGCTCTCGTGCATTGGTGATAATATCTTGCACTGATAAAATTGTCACCGAGGGAAAATCCTTACCAATAGCGCGCATTAATGCCACATCTTCAAGCGTGCCATCGCCTTTTTTAAGCGTTCCCATCCAAATATGCGGCGCACCACGAAAACTATTGGGCGAAAAAATCATGACGAAATTCATATTCATCGAATCCCAATGCACTTCTCGCAGGCTAGTAATTTTAGCCGATATTTGTCTGCCTAAGGCGTTAACGGTTATCATGTCACCAAGCTTTAAGCCAAGTGCTTTTGCTTCATCATTTGACATGGATACTTGCGGTGGGCCATCATAATTTTGCGGCCACCATGTGCCTTCTTTTAGTATGGTCGATTGTGGTACATTATCTGAATAGGTAATATTACGATCACCGCGCAGCACCCAACGGCCATTTTCAGCGACATTGGCATCCTTTGCCTCGACATTATTAAGCGCGGTGATACGCGCCCGCAAAGTGGGCATAAGCCGCAATTCACCCTTGGGATCATTTTGAGCGATCAAGGCACGAAATGCCGGCTCTCCATCGCTTGGAATATCAAGGAAGAAAAATGCTGGCGCATTGATCGGCACGGTATCGCCAAGTTGCCGGCGCAAATTACCGTCAATCGTCGCAATAGCAACAAGCAAAGTTAGCCCAAGCCCAAGCGCAAGCACAATGGCACTGGTTAAGGAACCTGGGCGATAAATATTGCCAATAGCAAGGCGCAAAGCAGGCGCGCGGACATGGGAAACCTTTTTGGCAAGATATTGGATAATAATCGCCAATAGCCGCAAAACAATGAAAACACCAATAACGGCAATAATGAAAATAGCCGCCATACGCCGATCATAAGCGGTAAAAACCGCCATGAAAGCAATAGAGCCAAAAATCAATGCGACAATAACAAGATAAAGCCGCGCAATTTTAACCTTGCCAGAAAAGCCCATAGCGCGAAAAAGGGTAGTGACCGGAATTTCACGCGCGCGTGCCAAAGGTATTAACGCAAAACCAAGCGTGGTTAGCAAGGCAAAAACTGCACCATTTAATAGGCTAAGGTAGGAAATTGACCAACCACCAGCCAAAGGAAAATAAGAATTTAATATTTGTCCAACAATCGGCGGTATAATCAGCGCAAAAACAAGACCAATAGCAATACCGATAAAGCTCAACAACACGATTTGGATTAAATAAAGCCAAATAACAAAATTACCCGAAGCACCAAGCGATTTTAGCGTGGCAATCACACCGAATTTGGTTTCAAGATAGGCACGCACCGCATTGGCGACACCAACACCGCCAACCACCAAGGCCATTAAGCCAACGAGGGTTAAAAATTGCGAAAAGCGTTCAATATTACTGGTTAATGCCGGCGTTGCATTGTCGCTATTGCGGATAATCCATAAATTATCAGGAAATTGCTTTTTAGCCGCTTCATCAAATTTGGCAACTTCAGCTAATTTGGCGGCAGGAACCGCTATTTTATAGGTATAGGTAAAAAGGCTGCCCGGTTGTAAAAGACCGGTTTGCTTCATTGCCTCTTCTGACAAAAACACCCGAAGTCCTAATTGAAAGCCTTCCGATAACAAATCAGGCTCATTTTCCACCAAGCCTCTGATTTCAAAATTTGTGTTGCCAAGGGTAAGCTTATCGCCAATATTCAAATCAAGGCGCTGGGCTAAAAGCGGCGCAACAACAACACCATAAGTGCCATTAATATTTTTGACTTGATCATAAAGATTATTGGAAAATTTGCCATCATTAAGCTTAACTTTGACACTGCCATAAAGCGGATATTTGTTGTCAACTGCACGTGCTTCAGCCAGTAACTGGGTTTGGTCACTGCTGCGCCGTGCCATGGTGCGCATCCAAAGGCTAGAAGACACATTGCCCATGCTTTCAAGATAGCTTAATTCTTGTGGGGTTGCTTCCTTTTGCGTCATCGAAACGCGCAAATCACCACCAAGCAATATTTTACCTTGGGTGGCAAATTCTTGGCGTATCATATCAGTAATACCACCAACACCGCCGATTGCCGCAACACCAAGGGCAATGCAGCTAAGAAAAATATAAAAACCACGCAGGCCACCGCGCATTTCACGCAAAGCAAAACGTAAAGCCAGTTTTAAACTGGCAAATTTTGATAAATTATCAACGGCTTTTGAAGCAACCGTAACGCTATCATTTGGCTTCATGCTCATTGCCCTGCTTCAAGTTCGCCATTGCGCACATGGATTTGGCGGGCGCAGCGCGCCGCTAATTGATTATCATGGGTAACAAGCACCATGGTGGTGCCGTTGTCTTGCGCGCGCTTAAATAAAAGATCGGCAATATCTTGCCCTGTCGCGCTATCAAGGTTGCCGGTTGGCTCATCAGCAATAATAATTTTTGGTCTTGGCGCTAAAGCTCTTGCAATAGCAACGCGCTGTTGTTCGCCGCCTGATAGGGTTGCCGGATAATGGTTTAAGCGGTGGCCAAGGCCAACCGCTTCTAATTCCTGGCGCGCGCGATCAAAAGCATTTTTATCACCTGCAAGCTCTAAGGGAACAGCGGTATTTTCAAGCGCCGTCATATTGGGAATAAGATGGAAGGATTGGAAAACAATACCAATATTGCGGCCACGAAACAATGCCGCTTCATCTTCATTTAACTTTGAAATATCACAATCACTAATTAACACTTCACCGCCATCAACTTTTTCAAGCCCGGCAAGCACCATTAATAAAGTAGACTTTCCTGACCCCGATGGCCCGACAATGCCGATAACCTCACCCTTATTAATTGTAAGTGAAATATTTTTTAACACATGGACTTTTGAAGCACCCTCACCCAAGGTTAAATCAACATTTTTTAAAGCCACCAATAAATCTGCCACGAACAACTCCACTCACATAGGTTTTAATGCATATGATGATTTTAATGCATATGATTTTAGTTGTAAGCAAAAATAAGCCAAGTTTATGGTTAGCTTTAAAAAATCAACAAAATAATAGTAGCAAAGAAAAATAAACATCAAAATAGTGCAGCCAATCAATGAAGTTTTACACTTGATACTTTGTGAAAAAGCAAAAAAAGTTAAATTAAAGGCTTGTTTCTAAAACTATAAATCGCCATAATAATAGCAAGGCATGCTGGAGTTCCGCCAGCGGAGCCTGGGAGTTTAATCAGCGCTTTGCTCTTATTTTAAAATTTAGTGAATTTTTGCTATCTCTCAAATTTTAAGACAAGATGTATAAGTGTTAAAATGACGGACGAAATATAAATATCAATCCATCATAAAATTGGCATTTTTTAGCATTAGCATTCTAAATTGCTTAAACGACCGACACCGGACGGAACGCACGCAAAGGATTATATTATGGCAGATTTTAATAATATGCGCACAACAACAATTGCGCGCGGCGATGCATCCATTGATCTAGGTTTGCGCAGCTATATGCTTGGCATCTATAACCTGATGATGGTTGGACTTGCAATTACAGGCATTATTGCAATGGCTGTTGCTTATTTTGCAGCAACCAATGTTGAATTTTTAATGTTCTTGTATCGATTTAATTTTATCCTAATTCTTGTACCATTTGGCGTTGCTATGTTTTTGCAATTCCGGATTGATAGTTTGTCGACATCAACAGCAAGAACTCTATTTATTGCCTATGCAGCACTATTGGGTGCGTCTTTGGCACCGATATTCTTAGTTTATGATGTTGCCAGTATTTCACGCACATTCTTTATAACAGCGGCATCTTTTGGTGGTTTATCACTTTACGGTTATACAACCAAACGCGACCTTAGCCCGATGAGAACATTTTTAGTTATTGGTCTTATCGGTTTGGTTATCGCATTGCTTGTTAGCTTGTTTGTTGAATCATCAGCTATGGACTTCATTATTTCTGTTGCAGGTGTGTTAATTTTTGCAGGCTTTACCGCTTATGATACCCAAAAGATCAAAGAATTATATTATGCAGGCGACCATGACGAAACACGTGGTAGAAAAATTGTCATTGGCGCGTTGCACCTCTATCTCGACTTTGTCAACCTATTCTTGTTCCTTTTGCGTTTCCTTGGTAACCGCAATTAATATGAAGCGAATACAAATATAGTGTAAATAAGTATTGTATAAAAATGAAAGCCCCGTTTTCTTTTAGAAAACGGGGCTTTTTATTAGTTTCAGCCTATAGCTTTTAAATTTAATCACCAAACTCAAATATCTCACTTAAGAATGATTTTTTACGGTTTTTCTTACCATCATGATAGCGGTCGTCATAACGATCTTTTTCATTATAGCGATCCTTTTCACTATAACGCCTGTCCCCATGTCTATCATCACGCGCACGCTCATCGCGATAGGAATCATGATGCGAACTTGCGGCTCTTGGCGGCTCATAAGACGTATCCGCCCGCCGATCACTCACATCCCGCTGGTTCATTTCCTGCGAGCCACGCTCTAAAATTTTATCCAATTCGCCACGATCAAGCCAAATACCACGACATTTTGGGCAGTAATCAATTTCGATACCACTGCGCTCACTCATGACCAGAGTTTCACCATCAATAGGACATTGCATTTTATCTTCTCCAATTTACCAATCTTCTATGTGGATATGGAGAAGGGCAATTAAAAGAGAACAAAACTAAATTCCTGCAAATTGTGTGATGATATTGCAAAGCATTTTGCATGAAACTGATATATTTGTGGCAATGGGCAAAATTTGCTATTTCACCCATTGTGAAAAATTTTCACGCGAAAATTTTAGGTCCTTAAAATTGATATTTTATTTTTGCGCCACCGCCACCACCTTGACGCTGGCCAACAAAGCCTTGACCATTGACATTAATGCTAAGTGCATCATTATCAGCAATTGGATGGAACAAGAAACCGGCTTCAAAAATACCAGTTGAGCCTTTTAATGACGGCTCTGCCAGACTTAAGCCATAGGCATTGGCGCTAATTACACCATCAAACTCATATTCATATGCCGCGCCAAGATAGGGCTTGAATTGCTGGCTATAAGCATAGCTATAGCGCCCACCAAGTTGCATGCGCGAGCTGTTGCTTTTATCAAAATGCAACCGATCCTTGCCAATATTGACTGTATCGCCATCCATATGCATCCACAAATAGCGACCATAAACATCTAGTGCTTGCTTTTCATCAAAGTTTAAAACATAGGCAACAGCTGCATGGCCACCATAATAGGAAACCTTGCTATCATAGATACCGCGATAACCTTCGCCATCAATTAAATCATTGCTACCATCAAACTTATTGCGGGTTTTGCCGCCTCTTATTGAGGCTTCAACATAAAGGCCGTCGGCCTGATCTGCGCCAAGACTTGCAACTCGGCCAAGACCAGTACCATTAAATTCCATACGGCCAAAAATACCACCGCCCTTATAATTTACATCACCATCAGCATGAACTGAACCATAAGTGGCAAAATTATTATAGGTATCATAAGTACCGTGACCATATTCAAAAAATGAACCAAGGGTTACTTTATGATTTGCCTTGGTTTCAAAACCAGTAGCAAGGCCAACCGCCATATTAAAACCATCAATATCAACATGACTACCGGTTTTATAGCGCTGGGTTGAGCCATTAGCGATCATGAATGGAATAAAATGAGGACGATATATTTCATCTTCATTGGCGCGAACCATGATACGAATATTGTCAATGCCAGCAGTTGCAATCAAATCATTGGCTTGATTAAGGAAGGCAAGGCTGGCAATGCGCCCTTCTGAAAATGCTTTACTGCGCGGATTAATATATCCTGCAGGTTTTTCAGGTTTAATTGATGTTTCATCGGTATCGCCACCGCCATTACCTCCGTCTCCCCCATCGGTTTTACCATTGACTTTTAGCACAAATCTATTGTCGTCAGTCACTTTAACACTAACGTCATAGATAATGAATTGGCCTTGAGTTACTTGAGTTGGCGTTGCTGCTGGAATGCCAACAGCCTTATCAATCATGGTGATTTCATCACCTGCGTTTAAACGATTGCCATCATTAACCATTGCAACGCTATGGTTGGTATGGTCCAAATTGACAGCATCATTGCCGGTAATATGGATAAGTACATCATTATTGACGACAGAGCTTGGCAATAGCCAATTATAATTTTCAAAATTATAAATGCCACGTACACTACCGCGATATTCATTAAGATTGAGTGTATTTCCAGACATAACTTGCTGAAAACCACCATTAATAGATCCATCACCATTTATACTATAGCCGCCAAACAAGGCGCCTAAAATACTAATATCATGACCTGACAAAGAAATAATATTATTAATCGCATTACCGCCATTACCAGCAATTGCAGGACTGTCAATACCAGCACCGCCTGCCCCACCAATGGTTAATCCACCGTAAACATCACCTGAAATACTCGTTTTACCAGCAATGGAAATACGATTTTGCGAGGTATTACCGCCTTGACCTCCAGTAACACTTTCGGCACTACCACCACTTGCGCCGCCAATACTAACGCCACCAAAAACAGACCCACCATCAAGACCTATGGCTCCCTTACCAGCTTCACCACTAAAAGCTGTTGCCATTTTGTTTTGTCCACCAGTCCCTCCGCTACCGCCTGCCGCTCCAATAAGTGTTACATCTTTTAAGGTAATTTTGTTATTAATAACATTTCCGCCAGATCCACCTTGTGCATTATTGCCACCAGATCCACCAATGCTAATACCACCAAAGACAGAGCCGCCACCAAATCCGCCGGCTCCTCCGCCAGATGTACCAAAACTTGGTGGCCTGATAATGTAACTATCACCACCTTTACCACCATCCCCACCAGATGCGCCGCGTAAAACGACATTAGATAATACAACCTCATTACCATCAACTAAACCACCAGAACCGCCTGTTGTATAGTTTAAATAATGTATATCAGTTCCCGAAAAGTCGTAAGTTCCCATACTGCCAGCAGCACCAATGCTCATACCACCGACAACAGAACCACCACCCAAACCACCGGTTCCACCGCCGCCACTACCAAACCATAAATTGGATCCCACCCCGCCATTACCACCTGTTGCCCCTTCAATGGTAACGTTTTCCAAGTAAACTCGGTTGGCTATAACGTCTCCGCCTCTACCACTTTCTACAGCTGAAGACGCATAGCTAATACCTACCCCACCGATACTCACACCCCCGAAAACCGATCCTCCACCAAGACCAGCTGCACCGCCAGCAGTTGCAACAGCGTAATCACCATTACCCCCACCGCCACCTTTAAGCGATGCATTTTTAATTACGACGCTATTTTGGCTGACTGTACCGCCTCTTCCTTGATTTATTTTTATATCATCTAATGTAGTAGTATTGGTTCCAGAAGCACCGCCAATACTTAGCCCACCAAAAACGGAACCGCCCCCCATACCGCCGACACCTGCAGCCGCCTGCTCTACTACACCAGCAAGAGTACCACCTGCACCACCATTTAATACAACACCGTTAAGTGATACTGAATTAAACTGAACATCACCACCCGCGCCCCCTGCTGAAACCGTATGGCCTTTTGGTAGACCTCCAAAACCACCGATGCTTACTCCACCAAAGATAGATGCACCACCAAAACCTGCAACAGGTGATCCGGTATAACTGGAACTTGCGTTGGTTGTACCCGCATTACCACCTGCGATAGAAACATTACTTAACGAAACACTATTATAACTGACAATCCCACCATTGCCACCGCTTACTTCATCTGAAAGTCCTGTCGCATCGCCTACACCACCAATACTTAGCCCACCAAATACCAAGCCGCCGCCACTGACAAATAAAGCTTGTTTATAAAGCCAAGCATCATCGCTCGACACAGTTTCACTTGACCAGTCAAAAGCTACATTTTGCATTAAAACAGCATTGGATGAAATATCTGCACCATTTTGTGCTGGCGTAGAATTACTACTTGTGGCACCAATATCTATTCCACCATAGATAGCATAAGGTGCATTGATAGCATCGCCGGTTGTTTTCCATAATGCTCCAGTTCCAATAACTGTAATAGTATTATTAGAAGAAGCATGCGTTGAATAAAGGCTTACATGCGGATCCAAGTTTAAAAGTGGATCGGGTTGAAGCACTGCTAAATTTGTACCATCATACTCAATGACATCAGACCAAGCGTTCCCCAATATCGCAGCTTGAACAAAAACCGTTACAAGCGCTATCTTAGAAACCGAGTGCAATATTTGTGGGGAGACACGCATAAAATATTCCTTAATATTTAATTGATTGCTTTTAAAAAAATATTATTAAAATATCAATTACTTTTTAACTAAATAGAATATTATGTCTAAACAAAGAAATTAAATAGATAATTGCTTCAAAATGAAGCATTTTAAACCAATTAAACTTAGAATAACTGGAAATTCAAATAGACATAACGATCAAGATATAAAATATATACTTTTTAAATAATACTTTTATATGAAATATCATCCTTTAGCTAAAGAATCAGCGCCAAAGCAAATAGCTTTGCAAAACAGGGTTTCATAATTTAGCGAAAGAACATTTTTTCTAAAGAAATAATAGCACTTCTTGAATAATAGGCAATTCTTGCACTAAACCTAATAAAAAATATTTACAAGCATTCTTGGATTGCCTGTGCAAAATAGAAAAAATGATAAAATATCCAATTGAAAAACATATTACACAAATTTTCAGGTGGGACTTTTAGCTTCTAAAATTGATATTTAATTTTAGCACCACCGCCACCACCTTGACGCTGGCCAACAAAGCCTTGACCATTGACATTAATGCTAAGTGCTTCATTATCAGCAATTGGATGGAACAAGAAACCGGCTTCAAAAATACCAGTTGAGCCTTTTAATGATGGCTCTGCCAGACTTAAGCCATAGGCATTGGCACTAATTGCACCATCAAACTCATATTCATATGCCGCGCCAATATAGGGCTTGAATTGCTGGCTATATGCATAGCTATAGCGCCCACCAAGTTGCATGCGCGAGCTGTTGCTTTTATCAAAATGCAACCGATCCTTGCCAATATTGACTGTATCGCCATCCATATGCATCCACAAATAGCGACCATAAACATCTAGTGCTTGCTTTTCATCAAAGTTGAAAACATAGGCAACAGCTGCATGGCCACCATAATAGGAAACCTTGCTATCATAGATACCGCGATAACCTTCACCATCAATTAAATCATTGCTGCCGTCAAACTTATTGCGGGTTTTGCCGCCTCTTATTGAGGCTTCCACATAAAGGCCGTCAGCCTGATCTGCGGCAAGGCTTGCAACGCGGCCAAGACCGGTACCATTAAATTCCATACGGCCAAAAATACCACCGCCCTTATAATTTACATCACCATCAGCATGAACTGAACCATAAGTGGCGAAATTATTATAGGTATCATAAGTACCGTGACCATATTCAAAAAATGAACCAAGGGTTACTTTATGATTTGCCTTGGTTTCAAAACCAGTAGCAAGGCCAACCGCCATATTAAAACCATCAATATCAACATGACTACCGGTTTTATAGCGCTGGGTTGAGCCATTAGCGATCATGAATGGAATAAAATGAGGACGATATATTTCATCTTCATTGGCGCGAACCATGATACGAATATTGTCAATGCCACCAGTTGCAATCAAATCATTGGCTTGATTAAGGAAGGCAAGGCTGGCAATTCGCCCTTCTGAAAATGCTTTACTGCGCGGATTTATATATCCTGCAGGTTTTTGATCAGGAACAATTGGCTTAACATCAATGTCACCGCCACCACTGCCGCTTTCATTATTATCTGTGCCGCCGGTATTGGTTTCATCGTGATCTGTGCCGCCAGTATCAGTATCAGTATCATTACCATCGCTACCGCCAGTATCCGTTTCCTCACCATCGGTTTTACCATTGACTTTTAGCACAAATTTATTGTCATCAGTGACTTTAACGCTAACGTCATAGATAATGAATTGGCCTTGAGTTACTTGGGTTGGCGTTGCTGCTGGAATGCCAACAGCCTTATCAATCATGGTGATTTCATCACCCTCATTTAGACGATTGCCATCATTTATCATTGCAATACTATGATTGGTATTATCTAAATTGACGGCATCATTTCCGGTAATATGGATAAGAACGTCATTATTGACGACAGAGCTTGGCAATAGCCAATTATAATTTTCAAAATTATAAATACCACTGACACTGCCGCGATATTGATTAAGATTAAGTGTATTACCGGCAACAACGCGGTCAAACTCATTATTGACCTCACCACTACCGCTTACGCTATAGCCACCATATAAGGATCCAAGAATAGTTAGCTGATCACCATTAAGTGTCACCCTATTATTGGTGACATGACTTGCATCAACTCCATTAATTGCATAGCCACCATATAAAGAGCCATCAATAGTTGTAAGCCCTGATAATTCTATAGTATTACTAGCAATTGTAACGTCAATGGACGAGCCATAATTGCGAAGTGATCCGCCAATAACGTCTCCACCGACATGACTATCAGCAATGGAAACGGCATTGCTTAAAATATTGTTGTCGCTCGCCATGCTTGTTTCGATAAGACCGCCAACAACTTCTAAGCCAATATCACTCCCCGATATGACCACCATATTATTTTGAGCAAAATTTTCAATTTTTTGCTCTTCCATACCGCTACCGCCTGTAGCAAAACCACCATAAACTCTGGTAATTGAAGAACTATTGCTTATTTGAACTTTATTATCATTGGCTTGAAGGCTCTCGCCACCAAAAGCATAGCCACCATAGATTTCAGAATTTGAACGCAAAATGCTGTTCGAAACATTAACCTGATTACCATTAACCAAGGCAGAGCCATATCGAATATAGCCTCTGCCGCCATAAATTGACGCAATACCCGTGACACCATCAACATCGACGCGGTTAGCCAAAACCTGCCCTAAGGACGGACTATAACCATTTAACTCAGCATTACCGCCTTGAATTTGTGAAGCACTTCCACCGCTTATAGCAACAGAATTGGCTGTAACAATAAGACTGACCCCTTCAACATTGCTAAACACATTGCCGCCATTTACCTGGGTGACATCACTATTTAAAATCGTCACACTATTTTGCAGCGCTGATGATGATCCGTAAACATTACTATAAGCACCATTGATACTGCCATCTACACGGCTAGTAACAATATTGACCCTATTTCCTTGTAGGTTAAAAATTTCATCAGCCGATAACATGCCCGAACTTTGAATATAGGCACCAGAAACTTGACCTTTAACATAACTATTTGTAATTTCGACAATATTATCATTCAATATATTGCTAATATTAGACGCATAGTTATAAATAAAAGCGCCATGCACATCGCCTTCAATTGAGCTATTTCCCGATATGGTAACGCGGTTTGCGCTAATATTTCTAGAAATATCACCGTTATAACCGTTCATTAATCCGCCATATACCGAGCCTGCTACCGAACTATTATTGTCAATAACAACACTATTACTCGTGACGTCTTCTGAATCCTCGCTATAGCCACCATAGACATTATTGCTAATCTTAGCATTTGAAAGATCAACTTGGTTATTTTGGACCACCCCCAACGTGCTAAAACCGCCATAAACGACAACCGCCGAACCGCCAGTCATGGTAATTTTATTATTTGAAATTAAAGATCCTTGATCGGAATAACCACCATAGACGGCAATATCACCGGAAAAATCATCGCCTAAACCATTTAAATCATTTATAAGAATAGAATTATCTGATTGGTCTGCACTATCATTAGGACCAACACTTTTTTGAGCCATCCCGCGCGCATCGTCTTGTAATTGGTCAAATTCACTGGTCGTACCATTATAGGTAATCGACGCTGCAAAAACCTCAAAAGAGAAAAAAGACGGCGTAAAACCTGAAAATAGAATTGTAGCACATAATAAACGACGAATAGAATTTTTCATTTTCGGATAGCCCGACACTTTCATATAGAATTTAAAAAAATAGAATATGTAATTTTAGTAAATACGGATGTTAATAATATTTAAATTGCAAATTTAATAAAATAAATTAGTTCTAAAATAAAGCGGTTGATTTTATTTTTTAAACAATTTTTTTTAAAAACTTAAATAGCGTTTGATTATATTAACAAGCTGCTATCCTTGTATTGGTTAAAACAAGCATTAACCAAGCTAGCTAAACTTTAATTGACTTATGATATATTGTTAAATGGACTGCCATATTTACAACGGCTTCAACATAACTTCATCACATATAATATTGTTAACCCCAAGGATTTGCCCCCATTGGTCAAGACAATAGCTATGCGCATTTATCAATCCATGATTAAGTTACTATATAATTAGCAACTGCTCGCGGTCTATAAAAAACGGTATCAATAGATGTAAAATGTTCGATATGTTTGTGAATTCTAATTTTTGCCGCAAATAATTGCACTATAATGACGCATATCAAGCGTTTTTAATAAATTCGCAAAAA
Organism: Bartonella sp. HY038; assembly: GCF_014117425.1. NCBI lineage: Bacteria > Pseudomonadati > Pseudomonadota > Alphaproteobacteria > Hyphomicrobiales > Bartonellaceae > Bartonella > Bartonella sp. HY038. Next base: position 472,870 of record NZ_CP059725.1, on the reverse strand, counting down.
AATTATTGGCGCTTAGTAGAGCGCAAAGACTATTTGCAGCATTAATTTCATGAATGTAAAATTGATCTGCTTTTATAATCTATACTAGGGTTAGGACCTATTCATTTAAAGAAACAAGCTCAATAAACATCAAAAATATATATTTTTGATGTAAAAAGGAAAAAAGCGCAAAAAATGAAAATTATTCACTATCCTGCAGCGGTTCAACACCAAGCTTTTGTAATTCTGCCTTTATGGTTGGCAAAAACCGATCTACCATAAGTTCAACCCCTTGCTTATTGGGGTGCATGCCATCACTTAGCTGATATTGGCTTTGTCCTGCGACACCATCAAGAAAAAACGGATAAAGGGTAACATTATATTTTTGTGCAAGGCGCGGATAAATAGCATTAAATTTTGTGACATTTTCTACCCCCATATTTGGCGCGGCCATCATACCTGCGAGCAGTACTGGAATTTTGCGGCTTTGAAGGCGGGCAAGCATTGCGTCAAGGTTTTGCTCGGTGACCTCTGGTTCAATACCGCGCAACATATCATTGGCACCAAGCTCAAGAATGACGAGTTTTGCGTCATCTGGTACTGACCAATCAAGACGGGACAAACCGGCGGTTGTGGTATCACCAGAAACGCCGGCATTATCAACAATGACTTCGTAGCCCTCACTGCTTAGTTTTTTTTCCAAAACAGCTGCAAAAGATTGGTCTTGCTCAAGCTGATAGCCAGCCATAAGGCTATCGCCAAAGCCAATTATACGAAATGGACTATTTGGAATAAGAGCAGGATCAAGATCTGTTGCCTGCCCCTCACCTATCGCATCAGATGGGTTATTATCTGCTTGTGCATGCGCAGTAAAACTTAAAAATAAGCTTAAAAAAAACGCGAAACTCGCATAATAAAGTTTTTGCAGCATCAATATAATCCATTTTATTGAGGTTACCATATTAAAAGGCAGTAACTCATCACTTTGTTTCTTTTCATTGCTGTCTAGCATACTAGAGATCAGCAATACTTTGCGGCTTATTTATGGGCTGTAGTAATATTATTATTTCAATAAAAAAGCACCATTTTACATTTTTTGTAAAGCGGTGCTTATTCATGGTCATAACCATCCATTAAAAATCAATTAGCCTATAGGCCTATTTATCAATGGGTTAGCAATTTATACAATTTAGGCTAATTTGCTCGCACCTGATAATCTTTCACCGCTGCAAAGCGAATGGCTTTCCACCGCTCTGCTTCATAATTCAAAGAAAAGACATTTTGTGCCAAGAATACCGGATCATTATCAAGATCATGAGCAATATCAGCGCGATGAGCTGCAATAAATTTATCTAGTTCTTCTTGACTATCTGCACTAATCCAACGGCAAATTGTAAAACGAGCCACTTCAAAACCAACAGGCAAAGAATATTCAACCTTTAAACGCTCGGTCAATACATCAATTTGCAAGGCGCCGACCACGCCGACGATCGCCGGTGAGCCATCATCGGGCGTAAAGAGCTGAACAACCCCTTCTTCTGCCATTTGTTGCAAGGCTTCGCGCAGTTTTTTGGCTTTCATCGCATCGCCAAGGCGCACACGACGCAAAATTTCTGGCGCAAAATTAGGTACGCCTCTAAACAGCAAATCTTCGCCCTCGGTCAACGTGTCACCAATACGCAGCGTGCCATGATTTGGAATGCCAACCACATCACCTGCAAAGGCTTCATCGGCAATTTGGCGTGAACGTGCAAAGAAGAATTGCGGGGTTGAAAGGGTCATTGGTTTGCCAGTGCGCACCAATTTTGCTTTCATACCACGCGATAAAGTGCCAGAGCAAACACGCAAAAAGGCAATGCGGTCGCGATGGTTAGGATCCATATTGGCTTGAATTTTAAATACAAAGCCAGTCATTTTAGGTTCAACGGCATGAACGGTTCTTGTATCGGCCACTTGGTCACGCGGCTGCGGACCAAAGTCCACCAGCGCATCAATCAAATCACGCACACCATAATTGCGCAGTGCCGAGCCAAAATAAACCGGTGTCATATGGCCTTCACTGAAAGATTGTAAATCAAAACGCTTACAAGCATCGCGCGCGAGAACCACACCATCCACAAACATATCCCGCTCATTTTCAGGCAGTAATTCTGCAGCCTCTTCCGGCCCACTTACTGGTCTTGGCGTTTCTTCCTCATCCTTTTGGCGCACGCTATTTTCATGTAAGGAAAAGCTACCGGCGAAATTTTTACCTGCACCAATTGGCCAAGTAACTGGCGCGGTATCAAGTGCTAATTTTTCTTCGATCTCATCCAAAATTTCCAAAGGATCACGCGCTTCGCGATCCATTTTGTTAACAAAGGTAACAATCGGAATATTGCGCATACGGCAAACTTCAAACAATTTTAATGTTCGTGGCTCAATACCGCGTGCGCCATCAAGCACCATGACCGCGCTATCCACAGCCGTTAAGGTGCGATAAGTATCATCGGCAAAGTCTTCATGGCCAGGAGTATCAAGAAGATTGAAAATACAATCCTTATATTCAAAGGTCATCACTGAAGTTACAACCGAAATACCACGATCCCGCTCGATATTCATCCAATCAGAGCGGGTTTGAATACGGTCTTTTTTAGCCTTGACTTCACCAGCAAGCTGAATGGCACCACCAAACAGCAAAAGCTTTTCGGTAAGAGTTGTTTTACCAGCATCGGGGTGGGCGATAATCGCAAAAGTCCGGCGCCGTTTGACCTCGCTGGCTTCACTCATCAAATTCTCCTAAAAATAATTTTGCGTGTTAAGACGCAATAAAAGACACTTTTGCTATGGCAGCGCGTCTTAACTAAAATAAAACATGGCAAGAAGGCTCAATACCATAGGTATCGAGCCTAATTTACCATTAATTTAACAATTCACCATTTAAGGCTTGCTGAATGCGCTCGCGCGTTTCATTAATGCCATAAAGCGCGACAAAAGAACCAAAACGCGGACCGCGCTCTTGACCAATCAATACTTCATAAAGCATTTGGAAGAACATAACCGATACGCCGGGGCCGCCATCAGGGCCTTTTTTCGCACTATCTTGATAGCGTTCAATCTTACGTGCCACGTCAAGCAAAGCATTTTGAATGATATTGCCATCAGCTTGCAAGTCAAGCGCACTAAGATTTTTATCAATAGCTATTAATGTTTCACGCTCAACCTCATCAGGGGCGCGGAATTTTTTTGTAGGTTTAACAAAATCATTAAAATAACCAATGGCATAGCCAACAAGATCATCAAGGCTTTTATTATTTTCTGGTGTTACACCATCAGCATAGCGCGAGATAAAGCCCCAAAGCACATTTTTATTTTCAGCATTGGATGCACTCACCAAATTCAACAGCATCGCAAAAGAAACAGGTAAATCAATCGCCGGTGGATTACCATTATGCATATGCCAAACTGGATTATTTAAGCGCTCTTTCCAATCCTGACGACCATAGGCTGAAAGATAAGTATAATATTCATCAACCGCTTTAGGGATCACATCAAAATAAAGTTTTTTAGCGGTTTTTGGCTTTTGGAACATATAAAGTCCAAGGCTTTCAGTCGGTGCATAAGTAAGCCATTCATCAATGGTAAGACCATTGCCCTTGCCTTTGGAGATTTTTGCACCCTTATCATCAAGGAACAATTCATAATTAAAGCCTTCAGGCGGCGTGCCACCTAAAACCTTACAAATTTTTGACGACAGGGTAACTGAATCGATCAAATCCTTACCAGCCATTTCATAATCAATGCCAAGGGCAGTCCAACGCATTGCCCAGTCAGCTTTCCACTGGCATTTTACTTTGCCACCGGTTACTTCTGTCTCAATGGTTTCACCTGTTTCAGGCTCAACATAGGTAATTGTGCCACGCGCTTCATCGCGGGCAATAATTGGCACTTGCAAAACCTTGCCAGAAAATGGGCTAATTGGCAAAAATGGTGAATAGGTAGCACGGCGTTCTTCACCAAGGGTTGGCAAAATAATGTTAATGACCTTGTCATAATTTTTAAGCATTAGTAGCAAGGTTTCATCAAAGCGACCTGATGTATAATAATCGGTTGCACTTGCAAATTCATAATCAAAGCCAAAGCGATCGAGAAAGGCACGTAAACGTGCATTATTAGCCGCACCAAAAGATGGATATTCACTTAAAAATGGGTCAGGCACTTGAGTAAGGGGCTTACCGAGCGCTGCCTCTAACATTTCCTTATTAGGAACATTATCAGGCACTTTACGCAAACCATCCATATCATCAGAAAAACAGATAAGGCGCGTTTTAACTTTATTCTCGGTTAAAACATGGAAAGCATGGCGCACCATGGTGGTGCGGGCAACCTCACCAAAAGTGCCGATATGCGGCAGGCCTGACGGACCATAGCCAGTTTCAAACAAGACTTCATCAGGAAAACCTTTTTTCTCATAACGTTTGACAATTTTTCGTGCCTCTTCGAAAGGCCAAGCTTTCGCATCACCTGCTAAAGTCACGCTTTCAGGGGATATAAGGAGGGTGGAGGAAAAATCGGACGCCATAGAAAGGTTCCCTAAATAGTGTTAATCGGCTTATATAAATGCGGCTGCAAGCAAAAGCTCATTGACCAGCAATAGGTTTATCAATTGATGATCATTAAACAAGTTTTAGATTATTTAACAACATCAATTTGTTTTCATTTACTCTTTTTCATAAATCTTGCAAGCCTACAACCGTCTTATCTATAAAAACTATCGATTTTTACAAGATTTCAAGCATAATTATCCCCTTTATGCCTATAGATTTAACCCAAGCAATGCTGCTTTTTATTTATAACTTTATTCACACTATAAATTTGCGCGGATTTTGACAAAAAACAAAATGCGATAATAATCTCGTGTAAGAAGCTTAAAACCACTTTTAATGAAAGCATTTTATCTTTAAGCTAACACCAAATTCATAAATCACGAGGAAGATTGTAATGGCTGAGCTAACTCCCCATGAAGGTTTGATATTTGTCATGGTAACCACTGCGGCGGCCGATGCTGCAATGTCTGAGCGGGAATTGGCAAGCATTGTTACCATTGTAAACCATTACCCCGTTTTTGCCGGCTTTGATAGCGACCGTCTAGATGCTTTAGCGGCTGAATGCTTAGGGCACTTGGAAGAAGAAAGCGGTCTTGAACACATTCTTGACCTCGCGCATGAAGCATTACCAGAAAAGCTTTATGATACTGCCTATGCGCTTGCGGTTGAGATTGCCTCGGCTGATTTAAATGTTAATCAAGAAGAGCTTGAATTTTTGCAAATGATGCAAGATCGTTGGGAGCTTGATGAGTTAACCGTTGCCGCATTAGAGCGTAGCGCACGTTTACGTTTCCGAAAATTATAGCCGAAATTTTCAATTAATGGACCTTTTGTAATGGGCAATTTGCTATTTAAATATGAAACGCAAAATGCCCATTCATACTTGCTTTAAGACTTTAACGCACCCGCGCCGGCGAACCAAAAGCGATGCAATTTGCCGGAATATCGCGCGTAACAAGGCTTGCCGCGCCAATGGTTGCGCCATCGCCAATGGTAACGCCGGGCAATATAATACTTCCCGCACCAATCCAAGCATTTTTACCAATTTTTATCGGCTTGCCATATTCAAGCTTTTGTTCGCGCAACTTAGCGTCAGTGGGGTGCGTTGCCGTTACAATCTGCACATTTGGGGCAATTTCACAGCCATCACCAATCTCAACACTGCAACCATCAAGAATGACACAGTTGAAATTAATGAAAACATCTTTGCCAATGGATATATTATAACCATAATCGCAATAAAAGGGCGAGCGAATGGTGACATTATCGCCCACACTGCCAAGGCCTTGCCGCAACAAGCTAAGTCGCTCATTATCATCCATCGCAAAAGCGTCATTTAAGGTTTTCATCCATGAAAAAGCTTGCTTTCGCTCTAAAATAAGTTCCCCATCACTAGCATTATAAAGTTCACCAGCCAGCATTTTTTGCTTTTCACTCATATATCTATCCTTATAATGCTATCTGGTATCGCTACTATTGGCTAAAATGCGTTGCGCTTGCTTTAAGTGTAAATCTTCAACCATTTTACCATTTAAAGAAATAACGCCTTTACCGATATTTTCAGGCAAAGCAAAAGCGGTAATTATTTCTTGCGCCCATTCCACTTGGCTTAATGTTGGCTGAAAAATCACATTTGCGGTTTCAATTTGGCTAGGGTGAATAAGCGTCTTACCATCAAAGCCCATGGCCTTAGCTTGGCGGCATTCATCTTCAAAACCCACCAAATCCTTGTAATCATTAAAAACGCCATCTAAAACACGGCGATTATAGGCTTTGGCAGCAAGCACAATTTGCATAAGCCAAGGAACAAGATATTGGCGTTTTGCGCCATGATTAACCGCGCCTTCATCAACCACGCCTTCATCAACCACACTCGCAACACCGCTAGCCAATGCAATATCATTTGGCCCAACAATGAGACATGTCACACTTGGATGACTAGCAATAGATGCGGCGGCCAAAATCCCCTTTGGCGTTTCAATCATTGCCCAAACCGGTATAGGCCTTTGGGCTGATGTTTTACAAATAGCATAGACGAAATCTAATTCATCGATATTTTCAACTTTGGGCAAAACCAGCGCATCAATATTAAGAGCTGCAACCTGTTGCAGTTCATTAATATCTTTACCAATCACTGGATTAATACGAATGGTGGTAAAATAGGGTAATTGTTGATGATCTTTAAAAAATTGTTGCAGATTGCCAATTGCTGCCGCCTTGTCTGCAATTCCCACCGAGTCCTCAAGGTCAAAAATGACGACATCAACATCCAATTGCAAAGTCTTTTCCATTGCCCGCTTATTGATAGCGGGAACAAATAAGCAGGATCTACGCTTAGATTTTAATCTGGGTTTATTCTTTGTCATGATGTTTTCAACCCTTCAAGCAGCAAGTTAAAAGCACAAAGCGATTTTTCAAGCGCTTCATTGGGGTTTGCAGCATTGGCAATCCAAGCTGCTGCATGCATTAAAGCACCATTAATAAGCCGTGCCAATGCCTCACAGTCACAAGATGCTATTGTGCCTTCATGGATTAATTCTTGCAAGGCAATTGCCATGATTTTTATATAATAGCCTTGACTTTCCCATGTTGAAATATCCCCTAGCACGGCAGGACCATCACGCATTAAAATTTGCTGCACATCATGATTAAGCATATTGGTTAAATAAATTTGGCACTCAGTTGCAAATAATTGCCATTTATCGCTGATATTTAGGGTTTTTGAGCGAATATCGCTATCTATTTCTTGCTCAATTTGCGCAATAACCGCTTTTAGCAAACCCATTTTACCACCAAAATGATGATAAAGTGCACCGCGAGTAAGACCTGCTTCTTTGGTCAACTCATCCATTGAAGCTGCAGCAAAGCCACTTTGTGAAAAGGCATGACGAGCAGATTTTATAAGCTTTTCCCGCGTTTCGTTAATCATTTCATCTCGTTTACGCGCCAACTCATATATCTCCCGAGCCTTGTCATATTAAATACGTCTTTTTGTAATAATTGAACATATGCAAGAACGACTTACTTAATACCAAATCTTAATGAATTTATATTGACATACATGACGTATGTCAATACACATACGCTGCGTATGTAAAAGGATAAAACCCATGGCAAACCCATATCGTGAAATATTTAAGCCTAAAGGCACCTTTAGCTTTTCATTGGCTGCAATCGTTGCACGTTTTCCAATCGCCATGATTACGATATCAATCGTTGCAATGATTGCCGCCTCGCATGATAATTTTAAATTACCAAGCCTTATCGCAACCACATATATTGGCGCTAGCGCTTTGATTGGTCCACAAATATCCCGTCTTGCTGATAAATATGGCCAGTTAAAAGTTGGCTTGCCGGCAAGTCTTATCTGTGCGCTGGCTCTTAGCACCATTGCCTTTGCTGCCCATTTCCATTGGCCAGACTTCATTTTATTCATCGCCGCAATTTTTGCAGGTGCCATGCCAAGCTTTGGTGCTTTTGCGCGCGCGCGTTGGTCACGCATATTTGGTGGACAACCGCTATTGCGCTCGGCTTTTGCCTTTGAGTCATTGGTGGATGAAATGATTTTTATGATTGGGCCAGTCTTAGTTATGAATTTAGCAGCCTTTTTATTTCCTGAAGCGGGGATTATTGCAGCTATTGGCCTATTAATTATTGGCTCATTAGCGTTTTTCTTACAAACCTCTAGTGAACCTAAAATCATTCAGCGCAGCACTAAGCGCGGCCGCGCCGCCATTTTTGATTTGCCAGTATTAATTATAGCGCTAACCCTATCTGCTATTGGTGGTATTTTTGGTGTGGTGGAAGTAACCAGCATTGCCTATACAAAGGCGGCTAATATTGCCACCCTTGCCTATATTCCAGTTACCGCCTATGCGCTTGGCTCATTTACCACCGGCATTCTTTACGGCTCGCTTAATATCACTATCCCCTTGCATCGCCAGCTTTTATTTATGTCTGGCGTCATTATGGTGACAGCTATTCCGTTTTTCTTTGTTAATAATTTATGGGTATTAACTGCTATTTGCTTACTTGCAGGAGCTGCATGCTCACCAACCATTATTATTTGTATGGGATTACTTGAAGGACTTGCCGACAAGCAAAAATTTACCGAAAGCATGACTTGGGCGATTACTGGCATGAGCGTTGGTGCAGCAATTGGTATAGCCGTTGCCGGTTTTGCAATTGACCGTTTTGACGCGGTTAACACTTTCCGATTTGCGTTGGCTTTTGCGGTCTTTTCTTTTGCTATTGCTGTTCTATTTCGTAAACAGCTTATCGCCAAAACATCAATGCATGAGGTTGAAAGCCAAAATGAAAGCCAATCTCAATAACATCACCTCATATAAAGTTATCTTTATATCATTATTGCATATTAATATTTTATTTGCTAATGTCGCGTCATTCAATGCATTTTATGCAGCATTTCATGCGGCAAAATAAAATCAAAACATATATTTATTATGATAGGCATTTTTTTGATTAAAATGTCTAAAGGCTTAAATTTTCTTAGGAGCAAAACATGGCTGCCAACCAAGATTATGTGATCCGCGATATCGGTCTTGCCGATTTCGGTCGCAAAGAACTCGATATTGCTGAAACTGAAATGCCAGGCCTTATGGCGTGTCGTGAAGAGTTTGGCGCTAGCCAACCATTACGCGGCGCACGCATTTCTGGCTCGCTGCATATGACCATTCAAACAGCCGTTCTTATTGAAACATTAAAGGCTCTTGGTGCTGAATTGCGCTGGGCATCATGCAATATTTTTTCAACTCAAGATCATGCGGCAGCAGCTATTGCGGCTGGTGGCACCCCTGTATTTGCGGTTAAGGGTGAATCTTTGGAAGAATATTGGACCTATACCGATGCTATTTTCCAATGGTCAGATGGTGAACCATCCAATATGATTTTGGATGATGGCGGCGATGCCACAGCCTATATTTTGCTTGGCGCACGCGCTGAAGCTGGTGAAGATGTTCTTTCAAAGCCAGAATCTGAAGAAGAAGAAGTTATGTTTGCGCAAATCAAGAAACGTCTTGCTGCAAGCCCAAATTTCTTTAGCCGTCAACGCGCTGCAATTAAGGGTGTAACCGAAGAAACCACAACAGGTGTTAACCGTCTTTATCATTTAGAAAAGAAGGGTCTTTTGCCTTTCCCTGCCATTAACGTCAATGACAGCGTAACCAAGTCAAAATTTGACAATAAATATGGCTGTAAGGAATCGTTAGTTGACGGTATTCGCCGTGGTACCGATGTGATGATGGCTGGTAAAACTGCCGTTGTTTGCGGTTATGGCGATGTTGGTAAAGGTTCTGCTGCTTCCCTTTCTGGTGCGGGCGCGCGGGTTAAAGTCACCGAAGTAGATCCAATTTGCGCATTGCAAGCAGCCATGGATGGCTATGAAGTTGTAACGCTTGAAGATGCCGCACCAACTGCTGATATTATTGTTACAACTACTGGCAATAAGGATGTTGTCCGCATCGAGCATATGCGCGCTTTAAAAGATATGTGCATTGTTGGTAATATTGGCCATTTTGATAATGAAATTCAAGTTGCCGCTTTGCGCAACCTTAAATGGACCAATATTAAGCCACAAGTTGACATGATTACTTTCCCCGATGGTAAGCGTATTCTTCTCCTATCAGAAGGGCGCTTGCTTAATCTTGGTAATGCAACCGGTCATCCTTCTTTTGTGATGTCGGCTTCATTTACCAACCAGACATTGGCACAAATTGAGCTTTTCACCAAGGGACATGAATATGACAATAAGGTTTATGTCTTGCCTAAGCATCTTGATGAAAAAGTTGCCCGTTTGCACCTTGATCGCCTTGGTGTGAAACTAAGCACCTTGTCGCAGGAACAGGCAGATTATATTGGCGTTTCGCCAAAGGGTCCTTATAAGCCTGAGCATTATCGTTATTAACATTTTATTAATATTATAAGCCATTGTAAAGCCGAGCAATTTTATTGTTCGGCTTTATTTTTTTAAGGCAAGCATTCCTTTAATCAATATGGCTGTGCTAAATTACCAAAGATGATTCGACCAATAATTTGCACGGCTTTTTTAAAACTATGTAACTTGATTTCTGGATAATTTTAACAATCGCATTATTTATAAAATAAGAGCATCTGATTGCCTCATCATAAACAAAATTGCGCTAGCGTTACCAACGTTAGCAGCCTTGGAGCTTGCAGGAATTGATTGAAGTGGCCAGTTTGAACCCGTGCATGCAGAAGATTAAGCAAGCAAAAAGCCCTAAGCGGCATGGCATATTAATGCTTCAAAAGCCATTTAAAGCAATAAAAATGGGGCTGAATATCTTATTTACAAAAAATATTGTGCGCCAACCATGGATTAAATATTTTGCAAGCACCACCATGCTTAGTGTTTCAACTCTGCCCGCCTTTGCGGCAATAACGTCTCCGCAAAGTGATGATTTATTTTCAGTATTGCAGCTTGCTCTTATGGGCGGAGCCTTATTGACAGTAGGTGTCATAGCTTTAAAGCTGCGCCAAATTGTCAAAGAAAAAAAGGCACTTGAATTAAATCTTAAAGATAGCAAGCATTTTTTAAGCACTTTGCTCAATCCTTATGAAAGCTATTTAAATTTAAGTGGCCAATGTCTTGTTATTCTTGAAGGAGCCAATGCAAAAATCACCGGCCCCTTGCCTAATGCAAGAGATATCCCCGCAACTATTGATGAGTTTTTAAACTGGCAAAGTTGGATGTCGGCGCCATCTTTGAATGAATATCAAAATAATGTTGCTTTATTAGCGAGTGAGGGTGAAGCATTTGATATGCCCATTACCACCACTCATGGCACTACGCTGCAAGCCTGTGGCTATGCAAATGGCGCAAGATTACTGATAAGTTTTCGAGATACAACAAAAACAAGTGCTGAATTTTTGCATTTAAAAAATCGCTGTAATGAATTTGAAGCAAAGCTTGCCACCTTGCAAGCTTTGGGGGATGAATTAAAGGATCCGATCTGGATACGCGACCATAATGGCAGCATCCATTGGGGAAATCGCGCCTATTTTCGTGTTGCAGACCCCGATCACGAAATTTTTGGGTCAGCATTTCGTGAAAAGATTAAAAACAGCCACCGTAAAGGCGAAGTGTTTATCGACAGCACGCCCACAGCAATCAATGGTGAAAGACGGGTGCTTGATGTAACGGCAATGGCAGGTGAATTTGGTGAAGCTGGTATTGCCATTGACAAAACGGAAAGGGAAACGCTGCGCAATGAATTAAAACGCGTTGTGCAAGGCTATTCTGAAACTTTTGATCAATTATCAACTGCGGTTGCAATTTTTAACCCAGACCAAAAGCTAGAATTTTTTAACCAAGCCTTTAGCGCCCTTTGGCCACTTGATGTGGCGTTTTTGGAAAGTCAGCCAAGTCATGCATTGGTGCTTGACCGTTTACGTGAACGCGGCATTTTAAATGAAACACCCCATTGGCGACAATGGAAAGAGGAATTATTTGAGGCCTATCGCTCGCTTGAGCCTAAAATGACTATATGGAATCTTCCAGATGGGCGCACATTGCGGGTCATTGCCAATCCGCACCCGCAAGGTGGTGTCACTTGGCTTTATGAAGACCTCACCGAAAAGCTCAATCTAGAAGCACGCTATAATTCACTTATCCGCATTCAGGGGGAAACCCTTGATAATCTTTATGAAGGTGTCGCTGTTTTTGGCTCGGACGGCTTGATGCGGCTTTCTAATCCGGCTTTTGCAGCAATGTGGGAGCTACCAAATGAATTATGTGTTGAAGGCACCCATATATCTAAGATCGAAGCTTTTGCAGCCCCCCAAGCAGTCGATGAAGATTGGAGCGATATTGGTGCTGCAATTACCGATTTTGCCGATAAGCGCGATTCACGCAAAGGGCGGATTGATTTAAAAAATGGTGCAGTTGCCGATTATGCTTTGGTGCCCCTGCCGCTTGGTCAAACCATGCTTACCTTTGTTGACGTAACCGACAGTATTAATATTGCTCGTGCCTTACATGAAAAGAACGAAGCTTTAGAAATTGCTGATCGCTTACGCAATGAATTTGTAAGCCATGTTTCTTATGAGTTACGCACGCCGCTTACCAATATTATTGGCTTTACCGATCTATTACGTACACCTGCCTTTGGCGAATTAAATGGCCGGCAATATGATTATCTATCGCATATTGCTTCAGAATCGGTGGAGCTTTTAAATATCGTCAATGATATTCTCGATCTTGCGACCGTTGATGCTGGTATCATGGAATTAGATATTGGCGAGGTTAATATTTTGGAAGTAATGCAAAGTGCGGCTAGCCGGCTTGAAGAGCGTTTACTTGAAAACAACATCAAGATTAATTTGCAAATTGCCGAAGGTCTTGTTCATTTTCAGGCAGATGGTGCCCGTATCAGGCAGGTTCTATTTAATATTTTATCAAATGCTGCCAATTATGCCCCGCAAAATTCTACAATTGACTTTGCTGCCTTTCATGATGAAAGTGATATTATTTTCGTTGTCCATGATGAAGGCGGTGGCATTCCAGAAGAAATTGTTGTTAATGTATTCAAGCGTTTTTCTACCCATGTCCATCATGGTACAAAACCAGGAGCAGGTCTTGGCCTTTCCATTGTAAAAAGTTTTGTCGAACTTCATAATGGAACAGTTGAAATTGATACAGGTTCTGATAAAGGCACAACTGTCATCTGCCGGTTTCCAATTAAAATTGCAGCTTTAAGCAGTGCTGCTGAATAGAAAGTTTAAATTGCTATGGAATTAACCCTTCACCTCAGTAATGAAGATGCAACAAAGCGTTTTGGCGAAGATCTTGCCTTAACCTTAAAAAAAGGTGATCTTATAATTCTTGAAGGTGATTTAGGCATGGGAAAATCAACCCTTGCCCGTAGCATTATTCAAACCCTTGCTGATGATGACACATTGGATGTACCAAGCCCCACCTTCACTCTTGTACAAACCTATAATGAACTGCGCTTACCTGTTGCCCATGCCGATCTTTACCGTATTGGCAGCCCCGAAGAAATCTATGAGCTTGGTCTTGAGCAAGCACTTGATAATGGTGTGCTGATTGTTGAGTGGCCAGATAAGGCAGAAGGACTTTTACCAAGACCTACATTTTCATTACGGATTTTTGAAGAAAATGATGGGCGCGGCGTTATCATTGCCGTTGATGAAGAAGCATCTTTGCGTTTACGGCGCACAGCAATTATCCGAGACTTTTTAATTCGCTATAACCGGGGCGAAGCTAAAAGACATTTTTTGGCCGGCGATGCTTCAGCGCGCGCCTATGAGCTTATCACCTATGGCGAGGATAAATGCGAAGTGTTGATGGATGCGCCACAACTCGAAATGCCTGAAAAAACTGGTGCAAGCTATGCAAAGACAGCGAACCTTGCACAAAGCATCGACCAATTTGTTGGTATTGACCGTATTATCCGCGAAAATAATTTTAACGCCCCAGAAATTTATGCTGGCGACCTTGATAGTGGTCTATTGCTGCTTGAATATTTAGGGCAAGATGGCATTATTGATGAACGCCGCTTACCGGTCACCGAACGCTATCTTGCAGCAACGGCATTTTTAGCTGATTTTCATGAGGTTGATTGGCCAAAACATGCGGTTTGGGAAGATTTAAGTATTGAAATTCCCAATTATGACCGTGATGCACTTCATATTGAAACCAATTTGCTCTTGGACTGGTATTTGCCATTTATTTCACAAGTCGAGCCAATCGACCAAATGCGCGAATATTATTATCAAATCTGGGATGTTTTGTTCGATGAACTAGAAACAGCGCCTAAAAGCTTGGTCATGCGCGATTATCATTCCCCCAATATACTTTGGTGCAGCGAACGTGAAGGCAATGACCGCATTGGCCTTATCGACTTTCAAGATGCGCAAATGGGACCAACCGCTTATGATGTGGTGTCTCTTGCCCAAGATGCGCGCATTACCATTGCAGCACCAACTGAAGAAGCACTTATCCGCCATTATTGCTCAAAACGTGCTTTACTTGATAAGCAGTTTAATGAAAAACAATTTCGCCAATCCTATGCAATTTTAGGGGCACAGCGCGCTTGTAAATTACTCGGCCTATTTATTCGTCTTGATAAGCGTGATGGCAAACCACAATATTTAAAACATTTACCACGCATGACCGATTATCTCTTGCGCAATCTCAAGCACCCAGCTTTGTCACCGCTTAAAGATTTTCTACGCATGGTGAATATTATTCGCTAAAAATTAAAAGCTCATAATATTTAGGCTGTATGGGGAAATTATGTTTTCTGGCCTTAGTGCATTTCCACTTACTCCCATGAATGAAAATGGTGTTCAAGAACACCATTTCATCAAACTCATCGATAATTTGTCAAAGCACGACATAGCATCAATTGGGCTTTTAGGTTCCACTGGTTGCTATGCATATTTAAACAGAGCCGAGCGATTACATCTCACCCAAATAGGACTAGAACATGCAGGCGATAAGCCTGTTATGGTTTCCATCGGCGCGTTACGCAGCCGTGATGTTTGCCATTTAGCCGATGACGCACAAAAGGCCGGCGTAAAAGCACTTTTGCTTGCGCCACTATCTTATCAACCATTGAGTGAAGCAGAAGTATTTGGGCTTTATCGCGATGTTTGCCATAATATTTCCGTGCCACTTTGCGTTTATGATAATCCACAAACCACGAAATTTGTTTTCAATAACGAATTATACGGCAAAATTTGCAATCTACCCAATATTGCCGCAATTAAAATTGGCCAAATACCAAAGGATTTAAACCAAGCAAAAACCTTTATAAAGCAATTGCGCCAAGACATACCAAGCCATGTTAAAATTGGCATTAGCGGAGATGCACAAGCTGCCCGTGGGCTTAGTGCTGGTTGTGATTGCTGGTTTTCAGTATTGGGCGGACTATTCCCCAAGCTTGCATTAGATTTACAGATCGAAGCTGAAAACAAGCTAAATGGTGATGAAAATCTTGTTTCAACTGCACTATTACTACTTTGGCGCCTTTTTGAAAAATATGGTTCCTTGCGCGTTATTGCTACAGCTGCTGAAATCTTAAAGAAAACCGACCATCCCTCATTGCCTTTGCCACTGCAAAGCTTAAGCGATGAGGAACATTATAACCTTAGCCAATTATTAAATTTTCATAATTTTGCTTAAAACTTCGCTTCTCAGCAGATATTGATCGTTTAATACTTTTATTGTTTGACGATTGGACAACCAAAACATCAGCCATTGACCACCAAAGTGAAATAATTATCATTAGAGTAACAACCAAAAAACGGTTAAGAAATTTGGAGTTAATAAGTGATTACACGTGATTACATTGATAAAATAAATAGGTTTTATTATGACAACAAGATAGAGACACGTGATATTGATATTATAAGTTACTATGGTGATATTTTAAAAATTGGATTGTGTTGGGATATAACAGATCCTTATGATGAGGCAATTATTTTAGAAAATGTTGATCTAATCAGCTGTCCAACTCATTGGATTTCTGATGTTAATAGAAATTTTATATCTCTTGTAGAAGAAGATAGTGATGAATTTTCTTTAATAACTAAGCGGTATAGTACTAAATATAAAGAAGGTTATGACCTTTTGAGAATTGAAGAAAGCTGGGGAGAAGTTTTTTATTTTTCTGCAAAAAACATAAGATTTATAAATAAAAAATTATCAATTCAAGAAATTCTTAATTACTAAAAATCTTATTAGTCAAACTTTTACTTTTCAAAATACCAAGCTTATGCGATGATGATACCGACTATCTATTACAGTTAAAAAAATTGTGCTTTAGCATATCACCCTTGGTGCTCTTTCAATTGATTAACGATTGAGGTGACACAAAAAGTCAACCATTGATCGCCACAAATATAGTGTAACTGGTCATCTCGCCCACCAATCACTTGCAAAGGCTGTGCACTATCCATATGGGCTAAATAATGCTTGGCAGCATCATTCTTTGCTATAATTTCTATAAGGTTAGGATCATCATAACTGCAAGCCACTACCAAATGATCTTGGTTGAAAGCTAACATTTTACCGCCCTTTATATCTGCTTGCCAATGTGCAGTAATACCTTGCGGGCTTAATGCTATAATTATATAATCGCTATCATAATAAGCATAGGCTTCGTTGCTACCAATATTTAATGCGTAACAATCAACAATATAAAAGCTGTCCATTTCCTTATCAACCGACCATAAAGGCTTGCCATTGCCATCACAGCAGATAATCGGTGCAAGAGCAAAATTTTCGCGCGCACCACTTGCATCCCAGCCACGATTATAATTTGTGCCTTCGTCAAAAAAGCCAATGATAATCTCATCATGCTTATTAATTTGCGCATGCTCAATCGCATCGCCTAAATTAAATTGGCTCATAATTGCGCCTGTTGGCGCAATGCGCATAGCATTTTTATCCCCCCTATTATAACAACGTGGATTTACCACCAACCAGTCACCATTGGAAAATTGATCTATTAAAGGATATATTGGATCACGCATCGCAAACGATGCTTTGGCTTTAAATGTTTCGCCATCAAATATCGCAATGAGATAGTTTATTTTTTCGGGTAATTTTGCACTTTTTTGATCATTGCGCCACCAAGCAATTAAATCAAAATCAGTTGAGAGAATGGCAAGATCACCATTAATAAGTACTGTATAGCTAAGATGATAATAACAACCATCAGCTAACATTGGCAAAGCAACCGAACGATCAGCTTTTATCAAACGCGTTTTCATATTCAGTTCCCCCTTATCTTTGCCGATGTTTTATAACAGCAAATATGCAAAATATTTTATATTCACTAAATTATAGATCAACCAACCAATAATCACCTAAGCGGTAAATACTTAACCTTTGCGCTAAGACTAGATATAATCGATATAAAAAAAAATATCTTCACATTAAAAATATATAATTAAACGTGATCGCCAAGGAAAAGCAACCAAATAGCAGCAACGAAACGCCTAACCCATTCACTTTAAATAATTATATCTTTTATTAATCATATTTAATATTTACGTGAAATTATAAAATTTGCACCATAATGCTTTTCAAATCAAAATTTTGCCGTTATCCTGACTAGAGTCGCTAAAAGGTAGTTATGAAGAATTGCTGTTAAGCTTAAACTTTCTAAACTTGTTAAATTTACGGACAAGATTGAAGCTATTGCTTAAAAAAGGAAAAATGAAATTAAAGATTATTAATGAAATTATCTTTATCAACCATTTTACTTTTCCATTTAAAATCGCAACTCTTCCATGATAAGCCATATTTATTCAAAGGGGGCAAGGCGCCCTCTTCCTGCTAAGGAGTTTTACATGAAGTCGAAATTGAAAGCCATGCTTGTGGCTTCTACCTTAATCTTAGGAAGCAGTCTGGTTGCTCAAGCGCAGGAAACGGAAAGCCCTGCGATGCCGCAGCCAGAGGCTGAGCAAGTTAGCAAGGCAGAAACTAAAACCTTTGGCCCAGATCAAGTCATTGCCGTGATTGATGGCAAGAACATGACAACCAAGGATCTTGACGCTTGGGCTAATATTATTGTTCCTGGCACACCTGAGACCTTAGCGCAACGCCGTTTGCGTGCGTTAGAAGTTTATGTTTCATTAAAAGCATTTTCGACTGCAGCACTTAAAGAAAAAATCGACCAAGATCCAACTTTCAAAATGCGCTCTGAATTGGTTCTCGAAAGTAACCTGCAGCAGGCTTACCTTGCCGAAAAGCTAAAGCAGTCAGTAAAAGAAGAGGAAGTTAAGGCTTTTTATGACAAAGAAATAGCCAACATGCCTAAAGAAGTTGAAGTGCATGCCCGCCATATTCTTGTTGACAGTGAAGCTGACGCTAAAAAGGTTATTGAGCGTTTAGAAGCTGGTGAAGATTTTGAAAAAATTGCTAAAGAATCCTCAACCGACGGATCTAGTGCAAATGGCGGAGATCTTGGCTATTTCATCAAAGGACAAATGGTAAAGCCTTTTGAAGATGCTGCCTTTGCCCTTAAGGCCGGCGAATACACCAAAGCACCGGTTAAATCACAATTTGGTTGGCATGTTATTAAGGTTGAAGATATCCGCGATAAGCAGCCACCAGAATATGCTGATGAAAAGCCAAAGATTGAAAATATGTTGATGCAACAAAATTACAATGAATTGGTGAAGAAAACCATTAGCGATTTTGCTGTTACCTATCCTGATAAGGATGTTGCAGAGTACATGAAAGAGGCAGTTGATAAAATTGCCGTTGAAGGCGGCGAAGAAGAATAAGCCGGTTTTAACCTATTGAAATAAAATGGCGTATTTGGCTTTTTAAAAGCTGAATACGCTTTTTTTTATCATGATGGGACTTAAAAACATACAATCAATGATAGAGGCTTTGCTCTTAGGATTTCACCTATAAAAAGCTGCATATGATGACAGCATGAGCGCACTTAACCTTGTTAATTCAAATTTTTTTGAAAGATGGGGCTCTAAACCATTATGCATAGCTTGAGGCAATAATCCTTGATCAAAATTATGCCGCCAGTAGTGATAAGGCAATGAAATATAATAATAAAATTTTTTGAAAAAAGCATTAAGCGAAGCTCGTAAAGCCAATATTAACTGAAATAACATCAGTCTTTTTAAATCATATTAAAACTTCAAAATTCAATTTTTACCTAATATATATTACTATGAATTTTATTAATTATAAAATAATACAATAATATAAAAGCTACTATTCTGGCACTGTATTAACGAAGTAAATATAAAATTAAGCATAAAGTTAAAAGCAATAAAACGTCTTGTTTCCCGCTATATCATTGTCAAAACTATCTATCCTCAAGGTGATCGTCTTGCGATAAAGCCTTGGCAAGATCAATAATTTTGCGTCTGACTTTAGGGTCTTTGATATTCGTGAAAGCACGAATTAACTGTAATCCTTCGCCACTTGAAACCATTTCCAAAGGATTGGCTTCGGCTTCGGCAAATCCTTCATCAAGTTCACTATTGGACACATCTTCAAAAAAGAAGGATACCGGCACTTCCAAGGTTTCTGCAATTGCTTGCAGACGACTTGCACCTACCCTATTTGTACCCTTCTCGTATTTTTGCACTTGCTGAAAAGTAATTCCAAGTTGTTCGCCTAGTTTTTCTTGACTAAGCCCTATAGAATTACGACGCAAACGAATGCGGCTTCCCACATATACATCAATTGGATCTGGTTGTTTTTTCTTTACTGTCATTATGTTTTTCGCTTATCAGCGCTTTTCCCGGCCATTTTACAATAATAAGATTAGATATCCCTATCAGATGATAATTTTACAAAAACATCTGTCGCAATGCTTGCATAACATAATAATAATGCCCCAATGTCAATTGATCAGCGGCGGCTGTAGCGCCTTAAAAACCCACTAAAGATTGATAAAATTAGAATTATAGATAAAATTTCTTTACCATTTGAAATCTTATGCCAATTTGGTGCGTTATAGCTTGGAATTGGCGCATCAAGATAGGCAACACGATTCTGTTCAATTTGCCCGATGATTCTTCCATAAGGATCAACCACGGCGGTAATACCATTATTGGTCGCCCTAATCAGCGGCATATTTTGCTCAACCGCCCGCAAGCGTGCCTGCTGAAAATGCTGCCACGGTCCGGGAGTTTGGCCAAACCATGCATCATTGGTAAGATTGACCAAAACATTAGGTCTATCGCCGCTATAATCCATTTCATTTGGAAAAATAGCTTCATAACAGATAAGTGGCAAAATCGTCAGTCGTTCAGAAAGCGTCAGCGTTTTATGATCGCTCGCAGTGCTATAACCACCAACGGTTTCTGCTATAGCCGAAAGACCAAACTGCTTAAAAAATTCACTGAAGGGCATATATTCACCAAATGGCACAAGGTGCACCTTATCGGCATAAGCAATAACATCCCCGCTTTTATCGACAATTTGCATGGAGTTATAAAAGCTTTGTTTACCATTCTCATCATAGGAAAGTCTAACACTGCCTGTCATGAGCAGTTGTTTATCTTGCAATAGGCTTGCTATGTTTTCCTTTAATTCTGGGGTATAATCAAGATAATAGGGCAAAGCCGTTTCCGGCCAAATAATAATATCGGGCTTTCTTGAACTTTCTGGATTTTCTTCAATCGATAATGATACCAATTCATCATAATTTTGCCGTGCCAAAACTGCATCTTGCTTTTCGCTTTGATCAATAGATGGTTGCACCAAACGCACCATAATCTCATCCCCATTGGCGTAATTATTAGGCGCAAAGGAAAGTCGATAGGCACCAAAACCGACATCGAAGACGATAAGTAACCCTGCAAGCGAAAATGCGATTTTACGCTCTTTTCCATCAGCAAGAATAGCAGGTGTTGCATAAACCAACACCGCAAGAAAATTTACCCCTAAAACGCCAATCAACGAGGCTATCTGCATTGATGCTACATTGGGCATAGCTGTGTAGCCAATGCTATTCCATGGAAAGCCGGTAAAGGCTACACCGCGCAACCATTCTGCAAGGCCAAATGTCAAGCTTAAAGTAACAATCCGCCCATAGTAATTCCAATTTAAGATGGCGGCAACCACAGCAGCTAAACCATAGTAAAGCGCAAGAAATGCCGGTAAGCCAAAAATTGCAAACGGAATTGCCCAATAATAGCTAGCAAAATCTACAAACATTGCGCTCGATAGCCACCAAAGCCCAAAAACAAAATAGCCAAAACCAAAACTCCATCCAGTTAAAGCTATTAAGCTATATTTTTTTACCCCATTTACGCGCTCATTTATGCCATCAATCAACCAGACAAGGACAGGAAAGCTAATGAAACAAAGAAAAAACAGATGAAAAGGTGCAAGTGCAAACGCCATAAGCGCGCCAAATATGAAACTTATCAATTGCCGTTTGATGCCTGTTAAATGCTTAAATCCGTCAATCAATCGCAGCATTTTAGGATCCTTTCGCATAAATGCGTTTTAGATAATTTGAAATCTATCAAAATGAGTTTATCGCTGGTTCTATTAATGCTTTATCTTTTAATAAAAACCTTAAAGCAAATGCGGTATCAGAGCGCAGATAAAAACGAATATATTGAATGGCTATATTAAGAATATAAATAGCTTAACATGAGAAGACCCCAATAATAAGTTTTCTATTTTAAATTTGAACAATGCATATTGACCTTTGGAAGCCAAGCGCAAAGAACTAAAATAAAAATTAAGCAAAATTTAACAATGCAGTAACGAAAAATCTAACTGCCTATTAATTTATGTGGTTCAAATAATAATTATACATCAATTGTGCGCCAAATATCAACGTATTTCAACTTTAATATTAACCCCTTATAAGCGACAATAATATTTTAGCAAATATTTTATATAATGGAGCGTTTTAAGGCATAAAAATATCCGATTTTAAGGATAAAGGTAACTTGCATAAATAAAAAACCGCTTGATGTTTCATCAAACGGTTTTTTAAAATTATATTTTAGATCGATTAATTATCTGGCGATAAACGCTTAATCTTAATACGCCGTATGCGGCGGCGATCAGCCTCTAATATTTGGAAGCTGAAACCTATAACTGCTTCAATCGTTTCACCGCGCAGTGGTATGCGATCAAGCACGGTAACAATAAACCCGCCAATCGTATCAACCTCATCAACCAAATCACCAAAATGCATATCTTCACCGATAATTTCGGTAAGTTCTTCAAGATCAGTGCGGGCATCAACAATCCAGCTATCGCCCTCTTCCTTGACAATCATGACATCATCATCGTCATGCTCGTCTTCAATGTCACCAACCACCATTTCAAAGACATCTTCCATGGAGGCAAGACCATCGGTTCCGCCATGCTCGTCAATAACCAAAGCCATTTGCGTGCGGGTTGTTTGCATGCGGCTTAAAAGCTGGCTTGCAAGCATTGAATCGGGCACAAATAAAACGTCACGAATGACCCCAATTTCACCAATCGTCTTAGTTAAATCGACTTGCCCAAGATCCAGCGGTCCATCTTCAACGGTTGACTGAGCGTTGCGGGTAATAAAATTTAAAATATCGCGAATATGAATCATACCGCGTGGATCATCAAGAGTTTCAGCATAGACCGGCATGCGGGAATGACCAGATTTATCAAAACACTTCAATGTATCAGCAAGGCTAGTATCAATATCAATAGCTTCAATTTCAGAACGTGGAATCATAACATCAGCAACGCGTGCTTCATGCAATTCCATTAGATTTTCAAGCATTAATCGTTGCTGCGGCGTTAACAAGCTTTCATCAATGATTTTTTCACTGTCACTGCTTTCAGCATTTCGCGAACGCAAAAAATTGAAAAACTTACCCATAAGGGATGGCTTTACAAGCTTTTGCACTTGCCCAGAACTGGGCTCTTCACTTTCACTACCAGTGTCATGATGTGAGCTAGATGTTGTCGATTTTTCGGCCATTGCGTTGTTCTTGGTTGCCTTTTTTGGTTATTCTTTTATTAATTGACCATCAATGAATAAAAGAAATATTTAAATAAAATAGAATAACTATTTTTACATTGCTAAATATAATAAAGCGATTTTACACTATTTGTAAAGTGCAATAGCGGTACTATTCTTGCCTATAGGGGTCAGGGATTTGAAGTTTTGCTAAAATTTCTCGTTCCAAAGCTTCCATTATTTCTGCATCATCGTCATTTTCATGGTCATAACCGAGTAGATGCAACAGGCCATGAACAAAAAGATGGGTAAGATGATGATCAAAAGGCTTATTTTCTTCCCTCGCCTCACCTTCCACCGTTTCACGCGCGATAATAATATCACCAAGCATGACATCTGGTTCTTCATTTGGTGCAATATCAAAGGCAGGAAAAGATAAGACATTGGTAGCCTTATCCTTGTTACGCCACTGCGCATTTATCGCCCGTATGGCTTCATCATTGGTGAAGACAAGGCTTAACTCGCTTTCAACGTCATCAAATCCCAAATGCAACATAGTTTCATAGGTTGCCTTTTGTGCTAACGCCAATAATTGCGGCTCACTTTCCCAAGCATCATCTTCAATAACAAGGTCAATGTCTATTTTTAACATATCGCCATCAACTGCTGACATGTGCACTCCAGCATCCATAATTGACACCATTTAAGAGTTACCGCTCATTTTATCGCCAAATTTTTGATCTTGTCTTGCTTTATTTTCACGAAAATCACGATCATAGGCTGATACAATTGCAGCAACGAGCGGATGGCGCACAACATCTTTTTCGGTAAATGTTACCGTTACAATATTATCGACATTATTTAAGATGCGCAATGCCTCCACAAGGCCAGATTTTTGCCCCATGGGCAAATCCACCTGACTTGGATCACCAGTAATAATCATCCGCCCACCCTCGCCAAGGCGGGTCAAAAACATTTTCATTTGCATTGCGGTGGTATTTTGCGCCTCATCAAGAATAATAGCAGAATGCGCCAAAGTGCGCCCACGCATAAAGGCAAGTGGCGCAATTTCAATAACACCAGCAGTAATGGCCCGCTCTACTTTATCAGCAGGCATCATATCATAAAGCGCATCATAAAGCGGCCGCAAATAGGGATCGACCTTTTCTTTCATATCGCCAGGCAAAAAACCTAGTCTTTCGCCTGCTTCAACAGCCGGGCGTGATAAAATGATGCGGTCAACCACACCGCGCTCTAATAATTGCGCCGCATGGGCAACAGCAAGATAAGTTTTACCCGTACCTGCAGGCCCTACGCCAAAAACAAGCTCAGCACGATCCATTGCGCGCATATAGGCATCTTGCGTTGGTGTACGCGCATAAATGGTTTTTCTGCGGGTCGAAATATGAGCAATTCTTTGCTTGGCACTATGTTCCATAGTTGGCAATTCAAGCTGCGGCTCAGGAGCCATTGCAATAGCAATTGCACCATCCGTATCAGATAAATTAGGATTATTGCCTTGTTTTACCAATTGATAAAGATGATCCAAAGCGCGGCGTGCTTGTGCGGTTGCCATTGGCTCACCGCGTAAAGTCACCTCATTGCCATGCGCTCTAATATCAATACCAAGCTTTTGCTCAATGCGGGCAAGATTTTCATCAAAATGCCCAAAAACCGCAAGAGATTCGCGATTACTGTCAAAGGTTAAAACAATATGGGCCAAATCTGATGCACCACCTGTTACGGATACTTCACTTGTCTCTATCTCACTTTTTTCGCTCAAGCGTATTTTCCCCTAAAATGTGAGCTGATATCAATATAAGCAGTATAAATTAGATTCAAAAACCTGCATAAAATTTTACGACGGCAAAGTTTCATAAATATTTTATCATCATAGCTTTTGTTGATAAATAAGAAAAATATCTCATTTATCAACAATTAAAATCAATAATCATTAAGCTGATAATAAGGTTGCAGGCTCATCAAGCGGATAGCCAACCAAACTATTTGGCCCAGCCTCACCAATTTTCACAGTAATCATTTCACCAGTCGGTGCGTCTGTCGTTACCGCAATAGGTAACAGCCAAGGCGATCGTCCAATCATCTGCCCATCATGGCGACCTTTACGCTCCACCAAAACATCTGTGGTAACGCCAATTTTAGAGCGTAGAAATTCGCGCTGCTGCTTGCCTAGCAAGGCTTGTAACTCCTGCAAGCGCTCGTCCTTAATTGCTTCATCAACTTGGTTTTTCATATCTGCACCGGGCGTACCGATACGCGGTGAATATTTAAATGAATAGGCAGAAGCATAAAAGACTTCTTCAACCAAACGCATAGTTGCCTTAAAATCTTCATCGGTTTCGCCAGGGAAGCCAACGATAAAATCACCCGACATAGCAATATCTGGGCGCGCTTCACGCATCCGCTCAATCAAGCGCAAATAATCATCGACAGTGTGATGACGGTTCATAGCTTTTAAAATAGAATTAGAGCCTGCTTGTACGGGCAAATGTAAATAAGGCATCAATACATCAAGATCACGATGCGCAGCAATTAGCCCATCATCCATATCATTGGGATGACTTGTCATATAACGCAAACGCTTGACACCATCTATCTCAGCAAGCTTATAAAGCAACTCACCTAAACGCCAAGATTTGCCATCTTCACCCACGCCATGCCAACCATTAACATTTTGGCCAAGCAAAGTTATTTCACGCACGCCCGAATCAACAAGACGTTGCGCTTCACGAATAATTTGCGCAACGGGACGAGAACTTTCAGCCCCGCGCGTATAAGGAACAACGCAAAAAGTACAAAATTTATCGCACCCTTCTTGCACAGTTAAAAACGCACTCACGCCGCGGCTTGCTACCGCTTCACGCTTGGGCAAAGGCAAATGCTTAAATTTATCTTCAACCGCATATTCGGTTTCAACAACCTTTTTGCCACTTTCCACATCGCGCAATATTTGCGGCAAACGATGATAAGTTTGCGGGCCAACAACAAGATCAACCCCTGGAGCGCGGCGAATAATTTCCTCGCCCTCAGCCTGGGCAACACAGCCGGTCACACCAATCGTGATCGGGCGATCCTGTTCAGAACGCAACACACGCAAGCGACCAAGATCAGAATAAAGCTTCTCAGCTGCCTTTTCACGAATATGACAAGTATTTACCAAAATCAAATCGGCATCTTCAGCCGTTTCGGTCGCAACATAGCCTTCAGCACTTAAGCTATCGCTCATGCGCTGGCTATCATAAACATTCATCTGGCAACCATAGGTTTTAATAAAAACCTTGCGGCTATTGGGACGATTAATTGCCTGTGTGGGTGTATTCAAAGTGTCTTTGGTCATAAGATGAGCTTTTACTCTTTTTTCCTGTCTTTTAAAAGACCAAAAAACAATCTTATGTTACAATTCAAGACAATATTATTAAAATAAAGCCAAACTATCCACATCCTATCCTCACTACTAACAGCTTATCGATAATTTGGCGTAATATTTTATTAAAGCGCAAGCAATTATAGCTAAAGTCTTGTATTTGCCACAAAACTATATATTGATAAATTTTACGTGAAAACCAAAAACGCAAAGAGGAAGATACATGAAACGTTGTCTGGCTGTAACGCTCGTATTAATGGGTGGGGTTGCTGTTACCGCATGCGGAGATAGTCAAATTGATACTGCTGTTTTTCAAGATGTTGATGATTGTATTGCAAGTGGCACATTCCCAGCCGACAAATGTCGGCAAGACTTTAAAGAAGCAACTGCAACCCACGTAGCAACTGCACCTGCCTATACCAATAAGGAAGATTGCGAAGCTGAGTTTGGTGTTGGCAAATGTGAACAAAGTCCTGCAGCCGCAACCGGCTCAACGACAACAGTCCATTCAAGCACCGGCAGCTTTTTCTTGCCAATGATGATGGGTTATATGATGGGGTCAATGTTCAATAACGGACAAAGAATGGCGCCACAATCACTTTATCAACGCCCAGGTAGCAGTTCATACGTAAATAGTAATGGTGCAACTGTTGCAAATCAACGTGGTGCAACTCGTTTCTCATCTTCTTCTGCTGCTGCCCGTGCACCTGAAACACGGACAAGAACAATGGCACGCGGTGGCTTTGGCAGCCGTGCAAGCGCTATTTCATCATAAAATAACAGCGGATTAGCAAAAGCATTATGGAACGTATCGTACTTAATGAACGGGCGGATTGGCGTGAAGACGCCGCCGCCAGCGGTTTTGAATTTCATACCATTGATGGCGAACGCTATTGGGATGAACGCCACGCTTACCGCTTTACTCTTGCAGAGATTGAAGAAGGCATTGAAGACCCAACCGCCGAATTAATGGGCATGTGTTACGAAGCTGTGGATCACATCCTTGCCGATGACCAGCTTATGCGCCGTATGGCAATTCCTGAAGAATTTTTCAAAGCTGTACGCCAGTCATGGGAACGCAAAGACCGTGATCTTTATGGTCGTTTCGATTTTTCCTTTAATGGTGAAGAGCCAGCAAAACTGTTGGAATTTAATGCTGATACGCCAACCAGCCTATTTGAAACAGCGGTATTTCAATGGCGCTGGCTTGAAGATATGAAAAAGCGCGGTGAATTGCCGGCTGAGGCCGACCAATTCAATCTTTTACATGAAAAACTTATTGAAGCACTTAAAGCAATTGGCTCGCCCAATGGCGTTATGCATTTTGCTAGCGTGAGTGACAGCCCTGAAGATTATGGCACTGTTGCTTATCTTGCTGACTGCGCTAGTCAAGCAGGCCTTGTGCCAGTTATGATTGACATTGCCCATATTGGCGTTGATGCTGATCATTGGTTTACCGATACTTATGAAGAACGCATCAACACGCTTTTCAAGCTTTATCCGCTTGAAGATATGGTGCGTGAAGATTTTGGCAAATATCTTATTGATACACCTACCCACATTATTGAGCCTTTATGGAAACTTGTTCTTTCTAACAAAGGACTTATGCCAGTTCTTTGGCAAATGTTTCCAGATCATCCCAATCTTCTTGCGTCTTATTTTGAAGATGATTCAAGAAAAAGCCTACTTGCCAACCATTACGTGCGTAAACCGCTTTTATCGCGTGAAGGCGCTAATGTTACCATTATTGATAATGGCATAAAAACCAGCACAATTAAAGTTGATGGCCCTTATGGTGCCGAAGGTTATATTCGCCAAGCCATTCAATATTTGCCCCAATTTGGCGATGACTGGACGGTCATTGGCTCGTGGATTGTAGCCGGGCAACCTGCAGGTATTGGTATTAGAGAAGATGCAACGCCGATTACGCGTAATACATCGCGCTTTGTACCGCATTTTATTCTTGATTAAGCAAAGTTTGCTTTAAACAAAAAAATTGAAAATAAATATACTGCATTTTTTGAATATTAATGATAAATGCAGTATATGCTTTAATATTGGCCAACAAGTAAAATACTAAGCTTGGCTGCTACAAGCATAATGGAAGGGAAGTTCATCCGGTGGTGGATGCGGCCTTCAAAGCCGTAAGGGGCTGCGAGACAGTCTTTGGTGGGTTCGACACCCACTCCCTTCCGCCAATTTATAAAAAATATTGCATATAACTATTGCCCTTTAGCTTCTTTAGCATACATAACTTCAATAGACATTCATGAAAGATCGTATTTATTATTAGTGTTTTCATGAAAATAGATATTTTCAAAATAGGGTATTAAAATGTTAAAAGAATTTCGACAATTTGCCATTAAGGGCAATATGGTTGATTTAGCCATTGGTGTTATTATTGGTGCGGCATTTAGCGGATTGGTCAATTCGGTTGTAAATGATATTTTAATGCCCATCATCGGTCTTCTTACTGGCGGCATTGATTTTTCCAACATGTTTATTCAGCTTGCAGGTGAGCCACAAACCACACTAGCTGCCGCCCGTGCCGCAGGGGCAACTATCGCTTATGGTAATTTCATTACTCTTGCTATCAATTTTATAATTGTTGCGTGGGTATTGTTCCTTGTGGTTAAAGGTATGAATAAGTTGCGCACTAAGGATGAAGTCAAGGTTGAAGCTAAGCCAGAGCCAACTAAAGAAGAAGTCCTTCTTACAGAAATCCGCGATTTACTTGCCACCAAAACAAGCAATTAGAGCGTTTTTTGAAAAGGGTGAAGCAGTTTTTGGACAAAAAACGCGATGTAAACAATGGATTAGAGCACCGATCTGATCCAATCAGATCGGTGCTCTAAAATTATCCTAGCATCTTCCAATTTATTTGGGTTGGAAGATGCTTCTGCCAATATTTTCATGCTTTGGGTCAGATCCGCAATCAATTTATAGGCTAATTTATATGTTCATTGCCTTCAAAGACCATAGGCACATTCGGTCATCAATAATTTCTTGAAGAAATTCAGCTCTCGCATCAATAATTTTACTAAAAATTTTTATTTTTAAGGCAAATATTGCAAATAGAAAAACATAAATTAAAATTTTTGCGCCAATAAAAGACAGCGATCCTCATTTTGCCTTACTGATAGCGATATTTAGATTAAGCAACCCGCTACAATGAGGCATATTTAACTGATCTCGTCATTTTTATAAGGTCTGATTTAATTTATGCTATAAAATAGTAATTATTCCTATTGCGTGAAGAGATATTGATGAAGCCGCGTGACATTTCGGGAAACCAGCAGATACCGCCCGAACAAGGCGACCAAAGCCCGCGATTAAGATACAAGCGCAATTGGCGCAAGCGGTTTTTTAAGCATATTCCACCAATTTCAATTTTTGTTTTTATTGTATTTGCTATTTTTACCACCGGTTTTGTTTATTTTGGCGAAAAAGTTGATCGCTTAATGGCGCCCAATCCCCTGCCGCAAGCTGATGGCATTATTGTGCTAACGGGTGGACGTGCGCGTATTGAAAGCGGCATTTTCCTACTTAACCAAAAAAAAGCACATCATTTGTTAATAAGCGGTGTTAATCCCGCAGCGGATAGTGGCACGCTCGCGCGAGCCAATCACACCGACCCCAAACTATTTGAATGTTGTATTGAGCTTGGACATGAAGCGTTAAACACAAAGGGCAATGGTAGCGAAAGCGCTGAATGGGTAAAAAAACATAATTATAAAAAAATCTATGTAGTCACCAATGATTATCACATGCCGCGCAGCCTCTATATTATGCAACAGGCCATGCCCGATGTTGAACTCATCCCCTACCCTATCCGCGTTGAAAACCAAAGTGATGACTGGCTAAGCATTATTAATCATTTGCGAGTGCTCGGTATTGAATATTTAAAATATATTGGCACACGATTTTTAAATCTTTAGCAAGACAACCAAGACAACCGAGCAAAAGTTTAATGATAGATAAGGTGGAAAGAAAAATATACTAACTTGTCTTAATCTAAAAGAAATATCTATAAAATTGTACTATACAAACAAAAAGCAAATGGTGACAGCAAGAGCAATCGAACCTTTTACGCCCTGCAGCACAGATACTTGAAATCTGCGCGTATACCCATTGCGCCACTTTAGCAATCTGGCCATCATTTGCAGTAACATGAACATTCTGCCAATGGAGTTTGTCAATTGCCCATCGGCTTTTTCATTATGATATTGCTGATGTTTAAAAATTTAAGCTATAAATTTATGCAGCTTTTAGTTTACAAGCGCCAATTTCCATTCCACTTAATTTATCAATAAAAGCCTTAACTAAGCTCAATTCACACGCATCCTTATTATAAAATAGCCATGTATCACGTTCACAATATTTGCCGTTTTTATAAGTTAGTGGTTCATGATAAATTTCTGGTGCCATACCCATCACCGTTGATGGTAAAAACCCATAACCCAATCCATTCCTTACCATTTCAAGGCAGGTATCCAAACGGTCGACATTCATTGAAATACGCGGAGGAATTGAATAATTTTCCACCCACCAGCGATTAATTAATAATTGATTAAGTGGGTCATTTTGATAATCAATCAAATAAAGCTTGTCTAATTCAGAAGCGGAAACTTTGTCCTTATTTGCAAAACACATAACATCCTTATAAAGCAAAAGCCGTTCGCCGGAAAAATGATATTCGCCGCGCACAAAGCCCATATGGACGTTATTGCTAACAACAAGCTGCAAAATATCGCGGCTCCAGCCCGAAAACACCTGATAGCGTACTTCCGGATATTCTTTTTTAAAACTTTGCAAAATCGGTGGAAGTATAAATTTACTCATAAAATGCGAGGCACCTATGCGCACAGTACCTGATATTGTGCCTTTCATGGTTAGGATATGCTCTTTCACATTGGTCATTTCATTGAGCATGAATGAGGCTTTTTTGGCTAAATATTCACCTTCTGCGGTAAATTGAATGCCCCGCTTATTTCGAATAACCAGCGTGGTGTTAAAATAAGATTCCATATTTCGAAGTCGGATAGAAAGAGCCGGCTGGGTCATAAAGAGCCTATCTGCAGCACGCGTAATAGACTTAATTTCATATAGAACTTTTAGCAGTTCCCAATCACGTTCATTCATAATATCATTCCAACGAATTATCCGTATTTTTGCTGTAAACTAGCATCTTTGGCTTATTTCATATCTCTATTTTAAATAGAAATTTAAATTTAATTATAAAGCCTAAATTAAAAAATACTTCTTTGAGTGAAAGAAGACCCTGTCGGCCGATGGGAGGATTACCGACAGGGTAGCAATTGTTTAAAGTCAAACAATTGCGTTTTGTTCATTTTCCTGCTGTATTGCGGGTAATGATATTCCTAAGTTACCGGCTAATTCGGCTAATATTTGCCAAGATTTTTCTTCAACAGGAATAGTATTGCTGAATTTTAGGCGGGTTTTTGCTTCAACTTCACCAGGATATAAAACGACACTATGAGCATCTTGAGTTGGGCAATCTTTCAAATAATCAAAAAATGCCTCGGTTTCATGCTCTGCCCAGTCATTTGGAACGAATTTGCCAATATTGATAATAAGAGCAAAGACATTATTGACCGCCATGCCATTTCCATAATGTTCTTTTTCGATGGTGCCACCGCCTGAAAGAATACCGGCGAAAAGCTCCACAGCCAATCCAAGCCCATAACCTTTATGACCACCAAAGGTTAAAAGGTTTCCGGGAGGGTTTTGAAACAAGACCCGTGGGTCGTTTGTTGGCTTACCGGTTGCATCAATCATACTACCGGCAGGCGCTTCGCAGCCCTTTTCAGCAAGAACACGTGCTTTATTCAAAGCAATCGCGCCCGTTGCCAAATCAAGAACAAATGGTGGTTTGCCATTTGGCAAAGGCCAAGCATAGCACATAGGATTGGTCGTAAGCTTCGCTTTAATACCACCAAAAGGTGCAACTGTAGGCGTGCGTTTAACAATATTACAAAAGGCCAACATCGCCATGCCTGCTTCGCAAGCCATTTCGCCATAATAACCGATACGACCGATATGGTGTCCGTGGCGTAATGTTAAGGCACAGATGCCTTGTTCATGAGCAACATCAATAGCATCCGAAAATGCTATTTTTGCTGCGTGTTGGCCAAAACCGAGGTGAGCATCATAACCAAGCAATACACCAGATTTACGATAACAATTAAGCTCACCATCGACTTTAAGTGTTCCTTGATCCAACGCTTTTATATAATTGGGTAAAATCGTTAGACCATGACTTGCATATCCTACTTGATCGGATGCAATGAGGTGATCGGCAACATTTAAAGCAACCTGATCATTTACACCTTTTGCAAGCAAGATTTCAGATACTAAATTTTTGGCATCAGCTACACCGATGTTAATCATAATTATAACCACCCTAATAGAGGCCAGTAGAACAGAGCCATTAAAAGCATAAGCAGATAGCCAATGATTGTAACGACAATACCCATTTTAGAAAATTCGGTTGGCGTAAATGTTTCTGTTGCCATACACACCATGTTTTGTGGTGCGTTAACAGGAAGGATAAAGCCATAACTCACCACAAAGCCAAGCAACATGCTAAGACCTAATTGGATATCTGGAGTTAAGCTTAAATTGGTGGTTCCGATTGTATGGAACATCACAATCATAATTGGCATGAACAATGATGTTAAGGCTGTCGCACTTGCAAAACCTAAGTGAATAACAATAAGGAATGCCGATAATACGGTAAAGATCATGAAAGGACTTAAAGACGCAAGACCTGCACTTTCAACCACCCAATCACCAAGCCACTTGCCGGCACCAGTATTGAGCAAAGCACTACCTAAGGAAATACCAACACCAAAGACAAGGATAGTACCCCAAGGTGTACGTTTTTGTACTTCTTTCCAACTAATAACGCCAATTCCAGGTAACATCATGATCACGAGACCAACAGTGGTTGATGTTGTTGTATCAATTCTATGCAAGGTACCGCCACCAGTTGCCCAGAAGAATAAAAGTATGCAAGTAATAGTTAGAAGACGAATTTGAGGACCAGGAATACGACCAAGATCTTTCAACTCTTTTGCAACAGCTTCCTTACCACCAGGAATATTATCAGCTTCAGGTGGCATCATCTTTAAAACGACGAAATAAAGCACAAAAGACATAAGAACTGACCATGGTCCGCCAGCAATAAGCCATTGTCCCCAAGAAACTTGTTGTCCAATGCTTGTTTGCATAAAGCCGACAGTCAAAAGATTTTGCGCTGCAGATGTTTGAATACCTACGTTCCAAACACTTGTTGCCTGCGCAATCAAAATCATAATACCAACGGCAATGCGTGAGCGTTTTTCAACACCATAAGCTGCAATAATACCAGACATAATTGGTACAATACATGCAACACGCGCTGTAGCACTTGGCACAAATAAGCTAAGAATAATGGTAACAACAATAACACCAATAAGAATGCGTTTTGTACTTGTACCAATAACATTTAAAGTAATAAGTGCAATGCGCCGATCTAACCCAGTATAGGTCATAGCCGCAGCAAGGAAAGTTGCACCTGCAACCAGTGCCCAAGCACCATTGGAAAAGCCCGATAAGGCCATACCCATGCCTTTAGATGTTCCAAGCCACTTGGCTGGATCTTCGCTTATAAACTCTTTTGCCGCATCTAGCGTGACTGTGGGGGCTAACCCAACGAGCAAAGCTATTAACGCAACAATTGCGAGAGAACTAACTTCATAGGAAACGGCTTCAGTTAGCCAAACAATTACAGCAAAAGTTAAAATTGCCAACATGCGGTGGCCAGAAGTTGAAAGACCTTCAGGCGTTGGCAGCATCATAATTGCAAATAAAACAAGCAGCCCCGCGAAAAGACCCCAAGGGATTGTAATTTTTTTAGGTTGCGAAACAGCGTCTGCTGTGCCCATGACGCATACTCCTTAATATGATATGCAAATTTTGGGTGCACGACGTCGAACACAAACGAAAAGACGCATGTGCACCAGTGAAGAAAGATCTGAGCGCTGGATCATGGTCTATTGGCAAATGAAGAAATAAAAAATATAAGCTTAATATCTCCAAATGCATAGTATAAAATATACCATGCATTGGAAGTATATTTAACATATACTATCAATGAATCTTGATATGCTTTTTAAACCATTTTAGCTATAAAACATTTTCTTTAAATAAGATAATTTAATTTTATTATGATTAAATATAAAATTAATTTATGGGTGTCTTTGATTTCAATCAAATTATAATTAAATTATATGCTAATATACAAAATTATTTATCGTGTTAAGGACATTGTTCTCATTACCTGATAAAAAGTCATTTTAAAACAAGAAATACGCATTGCCTTTTTAATAAAACAAGCCTATACAGCAAAAATACCGTGCGCCTATCGTCTAGCGGTCAGGACGCCGCCCTCTCACGGCGGTAACAGGGGTTCGATTCCCCTTAGGCGTACCACTTACTCCCAATGTCAAAAAACCATTGTAAAAACCGTAAAAGCTAAATTTTCAATTGCTAAAATATGTAAATTGAATTTTTATTAAAATCTGTCTTAATATTTTTTTCCATGCGACAAATTATTAACCATAATTGCTTATAATAAAGTTTAAGCCGAGGTAGTTTTAGGCGGAACTCCGCCACCTAACTGCTGGAATAGAGATTAATGAATATCTACTGCAGATATTCAAAATGAAGTATGGTTGAAAAATATGACCAAAAAACCTTTAAAGCGACAAAATGAAACGGGATTTTTAGTCCTTAGCGCTAATAAAAGTCGTGCTCTCCTAGTGTCGCTTATTGGATTAAGCGCAATAGCACAAAGCCAGTTTGCAACTGCGCAGAACTATTATCCCCCTGCGCCCCAGCCCTATGGCAGCCAATATCAACAGCCCGCGCAAGGCTATAATAATGGTTATTATCCGCCTGAGGAAGACCCTTATTACCAACCGCCTGCACAGCAGCAATATCCACAGCAATACCAAAATGTGCCGCGCCCACAATATCGGCCGCAGCCAACGCCGCGCCCTGCTATCGATCCCAATACCACCGCTTCCATAGATGGCCCATCAAATTATCGTCCATCAAATTATCCAAATGGTAACAGTGAACAAACCTATACCCCGCATAATGTGCCACAAAGTGTTTATGGCGGCTTGCCAGATGCTGATACCCCAGCAATTGAAATGCCCAAAGGCGCGCAAGGTAAAAGACAGATTGCATCTTTGCAAGTATTGATGAGTCGCATTGGCGCGTCATCAGGGGTTATCGATGGCGCACCTGGTAGCAATTTTGATAAAGCTGCAGCAGCAGCCAGCCAATTGACCGGGAAATTTATTGACCCCAATAATGGTCCTGCAATTGAAGCAGCTTTGCAGGCTACGGGCGGCGCAGCTTTTACAACTTATACAATTACCAATGAGGATGTTGGGCAATTCTATGTTGCATCAATCCCTAATGATTATGCTTTAAAAGCACAACTGCCTTCTATGGCTTACACATCTGTGCTTGAAATGTTGTCTGAACGCTTTCATATTGATGAGCGTTATTTGCAAGAACTTAATCCTGGGGTAAACTTCCGACAACCCGGTGTGGTCATCAATGTCCCTAATTTGCTTTTGCCAAAGCGCAAAGCGGTTGCCTTTATCATTGCCGATAAAGCTCGCAAGCAAGTTCGCGGCTATGATGAGGCTGGTAAATTAGTCGTTGCCTATCCATCGACCATCGGGTCATCGGATAATCCATCACCATCGGGCACGGTGGAGGTAAAGCGCATTGCACTTAACCCCAATTACACCTATAACCCGAAAATCAATTTCAAACAGGGTGAAAATAATAAAGTATTGACTATTCCACCCGGCCCTAATGGTCCAGTTGGCACCGTTTGGATTGCACTTTCAAAGCCAACCTATGGTATTCATGGTACGCCAGATCCATCACGAATTGGCAAAACCTCTAGCCATGGCTGTATTCGTTTAACCAATTGGGATGCACAAGAACTTGCAAAATTAATTAAACCAGGTGTTGTTGTCCAATTCGTCGACTAATATAATAGTGAAATAAAATAAATAAGGGTGCAAATGAATAATCGTTTTGCACCCTTATTTTATAGCAAAATGTTTTGTTTATAGGTTAGATTAAAACTTCAAACCGATAATTGATTAAAGGCGATATTAAGAGCTATGATATTCAGGAAATTGCGGACGCTCATCTGCTTTTTCTTCAGCAATGGGTGTAATCTCTGCCGCTTCTTCCTTTGGCGCACGATAAAGATCAAATAATTCTGGCGGCAAATCACGCCAATCATTACTGCGATCGCGGTGAAGAGCGCCGCGTGAAAGCATCATCAAGGTTACCGGCGTAGTAACCACAATAAAAACGGTGATCAGCAATTCATGAATAACCAAGCGACCGCTGGTCATGGTAAAAAACAATATTGACGCAATAATAATGCCACCGACACCCCAAGTGGTACCCAGTGTTGGCATATGCAAGCGATCATAAAAATTTTTAAATCGTATAAGACCAACACAGCCAAGCAATGTTAGGCTGCTGCCCAAAACCATAAAAAAGGCAATGAGAAGAGCTGCCCAAATAGGTAAATCTTTTACAAGTTCTTCGCTCATTCTATCACCTCGCCGCGCATCAAAAACTTCGCTAAAGCGATGCTAGAAACAAAACCAAGCATGCCAATAACCAGTGCCGACTCAAAATAAATAGACGTTCCAGTGCGGATACCAAAAAGCAACAACATAATCATGACTGTGACATAAAGCGTGTCTAATCCCATAATCCGATCTTGCGCGCGTGGCCCAAATATAAGGCGATATGTTGCTAGTAAAATTGCAAGCCCCACCATGGCTTGGGAAACAAGGAGAGCCCAAAATAAAATATTATAGCTCATATAGTTTCTCCTTGATCAAATATTTTAAGAAGTAGACTTTCATAACGGCTCTTAATAAGGTCGCGCCAATGATCCTCGCTACTAAGATCAAGGACATGCAATAAAAGCTCATTAGAGCGAGTGTCATAAGCGACCCATGCCGTACCTGGCGTTGCCGTTAATACGCACCCCAATACTGCTAATGCGGTACGATCCTTTAATTCAAGTGGTATAATCATAAAACCAGAATTGGCCTTTTTACGTCCACCGGTTAAAATAATCCATGCAACAGCTATGTTAGATTGGGTAATATCTAAAAAAGTTTTCCAAATTAAAAGCGGTACAAAACGCCAGCCTTTTATTTTAATTGGATCTGGTTCCAAACGCGCCATAGCGTGATTGCCAATAAAGGCAACAAAAAGCGATATAATAAACTGCCCCGGGGTAAAACCAGCAAGCGCCATCCACATTAATATCATAGAAACTGCTAGGACAGGAAAAGGGAAAATACGTTTTATCATAATCCACCTGCTCCACTCAATTCATTGACACCGCCAAGCACACTACCAATGTAATTATAGCTATTAAATAAGCTTTCCCCCATAACATCCATATAACGCATCGTTGGGCCAGCAATAATGGTAAGCAGCAGGCAAATTAACAAAAGTCCTGCAATCGGCGCAATTTCAATTACCATCACCCTTGGTACACTACCCTCTAATGACGCCCAAAATGTTCGAATACCAGCGCGTGTCATGGCGATAAGTGCTGCAACACCTGACAAAATAATAGCTGCAACATAAAGCCAATCACTAAGCCCAACAAAATGTTTGGCTGTTGGCGCTTCTGCCGCATTGAGCTGACCTGAAATCAGCATGATCTTGGCAAGAAATCCTGAAAAAGGTGGCATACCAATAATCAAAATGGCACAAACAGCAAAGCAAGATCCGAGAATAGCAACTGTTGCGGGCAAATAAAGCCCAACCTCGTCTTCTTCTTCCTCTTCCTCATCGCCATAAACTTCCATGGTAACGGCAAGAACGTTAGCCGCACTATCTTGTCCACGTTCAATCAACTCAACCAAAAGGAAAAACGCACCAAGTGCAAGTGTTGAGGTGATAAGATAAAAAACCGCAGGACCAATTAAGGCTTCATTACCAGTACCAATGGTGGCAATTAGAGTCCCTGAAGAAACTAAAATGCAATAAGATGCAAGCCGAGATAAAGCTTGGCTAGCCAATACGCCGAAAATACCAAAAACAATAGTGACAAGACCACCATAAAATAGCACATTATGACCAAAACCATAAACGCTAGAGGCACTTGCGCCAAAAATCAAAATTGATAAACGCAATATAACATAAATGCCAACTTTACTTAAAATAGCAAAAACTGCTGCAACTGGTGCAGGAGCGGCACTATAGGTTGCCGGCAGCCAGAAACTTAAAGGCCACATGCCAGCCTTTACCAGAAAGGCTACACCCAAAATAGCAGCGCCTGCTTCAAAAAGCATAAGATCATTAGCGGGAATTGCAGATAGTTTGGCGGCAATATCTGCCATATTCAAAGTGCCAGTCACACCATAAATGAGCGCCGCACCTATCAAAAACAAAGACGATGCAAGTAGATTAATGACAATATAATGCAGCCCTGCACGTACACGCCGACTGCCTGAACCATGCAAAGCCAATGCATAAGAAGCGGTTAGCATCACTTCAAAAAATACAAAAAGATTAAAAAGATCGCCGGTTAAAAATGCACCATTAACCCCAGCCAATAAAAACAGCATAAGTGAGGGGAAATGCGGCCCTGCCTTATTCCAATGGGTGTAGGAATAAACAAGCGAGCCAAGCATAAGGCATGAAGACAGCAAAAGCAAAACCGCCGACAAACGATCAAGCACCAAAACAATACCGAAAGGTGCAGCCCAATTGCCAAGCAAATAAACATCAGCACTAGGAGTTATATCCTTAGCCCGCGCAATAAGCGCAATTGCCACCAGTACCAGTAAGCCACTAGTAATAATTGCCGAAAGCAATTTTAACGTATGACGACGCTCATCAAAAAACAACAGCACTGCCGCGACAGCCAAAGGCAAAATAATTGGTATAATAATGAGATGATAAAGGGCGTTTCCCATTAATTTGGCTCCCTTCCGTCAACATGGTCAGAGCCGGTAAGCCCACGAGCAACAAGCAATACCACAAGAAAAAGGGCTGTGGTGGCAAAACCAATAACAATCGCGGTTAAAACAAGCGCTTGCGGCACAGGATCCGTAAATTGTGTAGGATCAATGCTACCGGTATTTGATGTGATCGGTGCGGCATTCATCTTTAAGCGCCCCATCGAAAAAATAAATATATTTACCGCATAAGACAGAAGTGAAAGACCAATAATCACCTGAAACGTACGTGGACGCAATAAAAGCCAAATGCCAGAACCGCCAAGAATACCAATAGCAAGAGCGAGAATTATTTCCATATTAATTATCCTCTTTCACAATGGTTTCTTCTTTACGCACGCGGTAGCGGCGTATGGATTGGTGAGCAAGCGCAATCAGCATCAAAACTGTTGCTCCGACAACCAAGGCAAAAACTCCCATATCAAACAATAAAGCAGAAGCAGTTGGCATTTTACCAATAAAGGGAATTTCAAGGTAATTAAAATAGGTGGTCAGGAATGGATAACCGAAAAACCACGAAGCGCCGCCCGTTGCAAGGGCAACACATATACCAAAGCCCATCCAACGTACTGGCAAAATAGTTAAATGATCTTCAACCCAGCGTGTACCAGACGCAAGATATTGCAAGATAAAGCCAATTGCCATGGTAACACCGGCGGCAAAACCACCGCCCGGCAAATCATGGCCGCGCATAAAGATATAAATAGCAAGACCAATAATCGCTGGAAATAGCCAATGCATGGTTATTTGCGGAATGGTCAAATAATCCTGCAAGGTATCGCCTTCTTCACGCTCTGGCTGATTAATATCAAACGCTGTTTGAATGCGTTGTTGCGAGGGCGATTCAATACTTTCAGAAGCTGGTCTAAATCGGCGTAGAAGTGCAAAAACCGTCAGCGCCACAATACCAAGGACGCATATTTCACCCATTGTATCAAAACCACGGAAATCAACTAGAAGCACATTAACAACATTGGTTCCGCCGCCGCCAACATAGGCGTTTTTCAAGAAAAACTCAGCAATAGTATCACCGCCGGCATCTAAAGCGCCCCTTGTCATAATCGCATAGGAAAGCCAAGCCAAACCGCAACCACCAATAATAGCAATTAACAAATCTCGCAAACGGCGAAAGCGTGCCGATAGTCCGGCAGGCATGGGATCAGGATCTTGCCAGCGCTTTGGCAACCAACGTAAGCCCAAAAGCAAAAGAACGGTTGTTACGACTTCCACCAATAATTGGGTTAGTGCTAAATCCGGCGCGGAAAGCCACAAGAAAGTAACGCATGTCATGAGCCCGGCACCACCAACCAACATCAAAGATGCTAAACGATGAAACTTTGCTTGCCAAGCAGCACAAAGGGCGCATGTACCACCAATAATCCAAAAGATCGCAAAAACAGGATCAATCGTGGTTAGCGGCAAATCACCCGGCATAATACCAATAATGGCAATGGCGGCAAAAACAGCCGCAATCGGCACAAGTATCACCCATCGCACCTGCGTTTGCAAACGGCGTGTACCAAAAAACTGTTCGGCCCAACGCGCCCATTTCCATGAAATGGTAACCAAAACCCGCTCAAAAATTCGCTGACCTTTGATATGACGGAAAAAAGGTGGTCCATCTTCGCAAGAAAGGAAATAACGACGCCCAACAATATAAAGCAATAATCCGCCTACAAGGGCAATTAAGCTCATGATAAGCGGCGTATTAAAACCATGCCAAAGGGCAAGGCTATAATGAGGTGTCGCACTACCAAGCACAGATTTTACCGCACCTGAAAGGGCTGGCCCAATACTCCAATTAGGTAAAATGCCAACAAGCAGACAAAGCCCTACCAATAACTCTATTGGCAAGCGCATAAAATGGGGTGGCTCATGCGGTGTTTTTGGTAGATCTTGTGGTTTAGGCCCAAAAAATACCCCATGAATAAACCGGACAGAATAGGTAACGGAAAATAGGCTAGCAACGGTCGCAATATAAGGCGTTGCCAAATCAAGCCACGATTCAACATGGGTTTCAATAGCCTCGGCAAAGAACATTTCCTTGGAAAGAAAACCATTTAACAACGGCACGCCTGCCATTGCGGCACTCGCAATAATCGCAAGTGCCGCAGTTATTGGCATATAGCGTGCAAGCCCAGTGAGCTTGCGCATATCACGCGTGCCAGTTTCATGGTCTATAATACCTGCTGCCATAAACAAAGATGCTTTAAAAGTCGCATGATTAGCCATATGGAAAATCGCCGCGACACAAGCAAGCGGACTGCCAAGGCTTAACAATGTGGTGATTAACCCTAAGTGACTAATGGTTGAATAAGCAAGAAGCCCTTTAAGATCCTGCTGAAACATAGCAAAATAAGCGCCAAGAAATAAAGTGGTTAGCCCAGATAGACCAACGATCCAAAACCATGCGTCAGTGCCGGCTAACACTGGCCAAAGCCGCACGAGTAAGAAAACCCCTGCCTTGACCATAGTTGCCGAATGCAAGTAGGCTGACACCGGGGTTGGCGCGGCCATAGCATTTGGCAACCAAAAATGAAATGGAAATTGCGCACTTTTGGTAAGCGCACCTAAAAGAATAAGGATAAGGGCTGGCAAATAAAGTGGACTTGAGCGAATAATATCACCAGACTTTAGCACCACATCAAGATCATAACTACCAACAATATGCCCCAATAAAAGCATACCAACCAAAAGGGCAAAACCGCCAAGGCCAGTAACCGTTAAGGCCATACGCGCGCCGTCACGGGCGCTAGCATTATGATACCAATACCCAATCAGCAAAAACGAGAAAATACTGGTTAATTCCCAAAAAATCACCAGCATGATGATATTGCCAGATAAAACAATACCGGTCATTGCCCCCATAAAGGCAAGGAAAAAAGAAAAGAAGCGTGGTACCGGATCAGCAGGATCCATATAATAACGCGCATAGATTACAACCAATAGACCAATACCATTGATCATCAGCAAGAACAGCCAAGCAAGACCATCCATCCGCAAAATAATATTGATTCCCCATTGCGGCAACCAATCTATTTGTAAGCGTACCGCATCACCATTCATAATCGAGGGATAAAGCATGATAGTGAGCAACAGACCAAAAAGCGCAACAGAGCCTGCAAACCACGCTTCATTATTCTTAGCGGTGGAGCGAAAAAAGCCAATTATTGCACTGCCTATGAAGGGGAGCAGGATTAGTAAAACCAGCATCGCTTCCCTTGTTGTCACCATTATATCAACCCCATTACTACAAGCGACAAAGCGC
This sequence comes from Bartonella sp. HY038, assembly GCF_014117425.1. Lineage (NCBI taxonomy): Bacteria > Pseudomonadati > Pseudomonadota > Alphaproteobacteria > Hyphomicrobiales > Bartonellaceae > Bartonella > Bartonella sp. HY038. The sequence continues at coordinate 430,097 of NZ_CP059725.1, read as the reverse complement.
TATCCCATCATGTAAACCCTAATTGCTGCCATTTGGCATCAGCATGCTATACCAGAAGAAAGTTATGATTTTTTTAAAAACAAAATTTTCAAAATTATTTCACACTTACGTAAATTGGCAAAAAATTAACAAAGGAAACCCTATGGCGCGGGTGCGAATCTAAAATTTTGCAATTCACGATAATAAATCTGGTTTTACAAAACCTATTCTAAACAAAAAATACAGCCGATTGGTGAATATTTTAAGGAAAAAGCGATATATTTTTTGCCTGTGGATAAAATAGTTCTAAAAACATGATAGTGTCATGACAAAGGTGATAAATTAGACCATATGCATTAAATTTAGTTGCCAAACCAACTGAGCTCCATCATGAAGCATTTCGTTAAAACACAACAAATTTATCGCAATACACTCTTCCCAACTTGCAATTGATGCTTAATTATGATATGAACCTCGTTCATGGCTAAAGAAAAAATTGCTAAAACGACATTGAAAAGAGAACAGCAACGCATCGCCCTTATTGACGCGGCGGAGCGAGCTATTGCCGCTAAGGGATTGAACGGTTTTAAAGCGCGTGAGCTTGCCGATGAAATCGGCGTTGGTCTTGGACAAATCTATAATCTAGTTACTGATCTTGATGAGCTATTATTACGCGTTAGCTCAAAAACATTGGTGCGGCTTGAAACCGCAATAGAAGCTGAATTTAATGATGAACAGCCGCAAACGGCTGAAGATATGCTGATTGTAACGGCGCGCGCCTACCATCATTTTGCCCGTGATAATTATAACTTATGGCGCACATTATTTGACCATCAATTACCGCAAGATAAGCCTGTTCCTGATTGGGTTTCTCATGAAAGATTAAGGCCTTTTCAAGTGGTTGATAAGCCGCTTGGTGAATTGATGAAGGGCGCAGATAGTGAAGAAGTGAAGCTCTTTTCACAAACCATATTTTCCGGCATTCACGGCCTTGTATCCATTAGCCTTGATAGCCGAGATGTTGGCGTTCCCCCTGCCTTACTAGATAAGCAGATTGGTAAATTTATTAAAATCATCTGCCGCGGTTTAAAAAAGAAAAGCAAATAAACAACTTGTTCAATAATGCACCGATCATTGCCATTGATCATTCACGGCAATGATCGGTGCCATTTTAGATTGTTATGTTAGCCTCTAATAACCAATACGCTAATTACAAAATCTGACTTTTTACAGCTAAACTCTTGATCGCAATTTATCGGCAAGAAATATTCATAAAAATTTTTCTTTACAATTGTTATGTTATACCATAACAATAGCATTACATCTTTTTGATTGACGTTATTATACGAAATAGTTAACCTAGCTGCGACGGTTCCCCGAATGATGGACTTCATAGGGGACTAATAGGGAACATGGGACGGGTTAACTTTATAAAGGACCCAAGCCATGGCTGCCCCCGCAACTGTAAGCGGTAGATAACAAATATGATGCAGTAAAAGCTGCAAACCACTGTTTAGGATTGGCTTTAAATTAAGCCAATCTAATGAATGGGAAGGTTGTTTGTTATCGCCATTCCGCAAGCCAGGAGACCTGCCGTCAATCATCAGGCGTTTCGCCTTTTGCTCAATTATTTTTGCACGGTGGGTGCAGGAAGGCATAAAAATGCATATTGAACCGGGCGTCGTTTCCGGCGCTAAAATTATTTTGAGCTATGCAACGGCATTTGCAGCTCTTGGTATTACAGCCAAATTGGCATTAAAGACAATTTTTCCTCAAAAAACCTCTGATAGCTTTCATCAAAAAAGCAAAGATGGCGGTATCATATCTCTTTTGGCGCGCAGCCTCATTACCACTGCCCTTGTTTTTACTTTTTTTGAAATCTTCCCCCATCATCCAGTGGGCGTTTCAGAAGTTCATCTTATCCTTGGATCAACATTATTTTTAATTTTTGGTGTCGCTCCAACAGCGATAGGGCTAACATTAGGTCTCCTCTTACAAGGGTTATTTTTTGCGCCCTTTGATCTCCCCCAATATGGTATGAATGTCACAACGCTATTGATGCCGCTTTTTGCTATGGCGTGGCTTGCCAATAAAATCATTCCACAAAATACCGCCTACAAAGATATAAGTTATAAACAAGCCTTAGCTTTATCGACCAGTTATCAAGGTGGTATTGTTGCTTGGGTGGCGTTTTGGGCATTTTACGGCGAAGGCTTTAGTAGTGAGACAGCAGTTAATATTGGCAGTTTTGCCATTGCTTATATGAGCGTTATCTTGGTGGAACCGCTCATTGATCTTGGGGTATTATTCATCGCTAAAAGCCTGCATAAATTATCAAATTCCCCCTTTATTCAGCAACGGCTTTACCAAGCAATCAATTAAAAGCCCAAAATTTTTCTAATTAGCCGGAGTGTAAATCGCCTTGATTTACCTCCCTTTTAAAATTGCGGCGTTTCACTGCGGTTTTATATGCGGCTATTTCTTCATTTTAAAATCTTACGGAAAACCTATGCTAATCCCGACATCTTCTTTTTTTCAAAAAGTTTTAACATTGTCTTCGCTGGTTATTTTACCGCTTATCGCATTAAATAACACGGTAGAGGCTGCCTCTACCCAATATCCACTAAAACTTAATAATTGCGGCCGAGTTATAGAATTTAAAAAGAAGCCGCAAAATGTGGTTTCGGTTGGTCAAACCAGCACAGAAATTCTCTATCTTTTAGGCCTTAGTGACAAGGTTAAAGGCACGGCCTTATGGTTTGAGCCTGTCATGCCTGAGTTTAAAGATATTGATGCACAAATTAAACGTCTTGCGGATAATGAACCAAGCTTTGAATCTGTAGTTGCCCAAAAGCCAGATATGATTGCCAATCAATATGAATGGACAATTGGCCCAGTTGGTGCAACTGCAACCTATAGCCAATTTGATGATCTAACCATTCCAGTTTACACATCCCCCGCAGATTGCGAGGGTAAGGATAATCTTGCCGGCAATGATGGTTTACGCACTACACCCTTTGACATGGACATTATCTATAAAGAAATCCATGAATTATCCCAAATTTTTGACGTGGAAGAGCGTGGTGATAAAGTCATTGAAACATTAAAGGCGCGAGAAAAAGCCGCAATTGAAAAGGCAAAATCCCTTAATATCAAAGATATTTCCGGAATTATGTGGTTTTCAAGTTCCACACTGCAAGCAGATCCCTTCATTGGTGGTCGTCTTGGCGCACCTGCCTATATGTTTAAAACTCTTAACATAAAAAATATTGCTCAATCGGACTTCGATTGGCCAACCATGGGTTGGGAAACAATTGCCAAGGATAATCCAACAATTTTGGTAATTGCCGATATGCAGCGCAAACGCTTTCCTGCCGATCATGCCGATGTAAAAATTAACTTCTTACAAGGTGATCCGGTTACCAAGCTGATGAGTGCGGTTAAAGACCAGCGCATCATAACCATAAACGCTCAAGCAATGAATGGTTCAATCCATACCATTGACGGTATTGAACAGCTTGCAGACGCACTTATCAAGATACAAGAAAATCAAATGAGCGGGGCACAGATAGCGCCCAATAACCTCCATTAAAAATGTAAACCAATTTTAATATTGTCTTTCTCGACAAGGAAAATATCCTATGTTAGCAACTTTAAAAGACTATTTACCCAAAGCTACTTTTGCCGCCATCTCACTATTAGGCTTAAGCCTTACATCAGCGCAAAGTGCTGAACAAAGCGCTTATCCTTTAAAAATTAATAATTGCGGCCGCGTCTTGGAATTTCAAAAAGCACCAGAAAGTGTTGTTTCGGTTGGTCAAAATAGCACAGAAATCCTTTATCTCTTAGGTCTTGGTGACAAGATAAAAGGCACAGCTCTTTGGTTTCAACCAGTCATGGCAGAATTTAAGGAGCAAAATGATAAGGTTGAGCGCCTTTCCAATGATGTGCCAAGCTATGAAGCGATCATCAGTAAAAAGCCCGACCTTATTGCCAACCAATTTGAGTGGGTGATTGGGCCGGTTGGTGCAGCCGCCGGTTACGACCAATTTGAAGAAATAAATATTCCAGTTTACACCTCACCTGCGGATTGCGAAAGCAAGGATAATTTAGCCGGTAGCGATGGCTTGCGCAGTAAGCCCTTTAACATGACGATGATCTATCAAGAAATTGATGACTTAGCACGTATTTTTAATGTTGAACCACACGGCCAAAAACTAATTGCTGAATTAAAGGATCGTGAACAAGCGGCAATTAGCCGCATAAAGGCTTTACCACCGCAAAAACTATCTGGTTTCATGTGGTATTCAAGTCCAGCAATGGAGATGGAACCCTATGTTGCAGGACAATTGGGGGCACCTGGTTATATGTTTAAAACCCTTGGTATTGATAATATCATCAAATCCGATTTTGACTGGCCAAATGTTGGTTGGGAAACCATTGTAAAAGCAGACCCATCAATTATCGTCATTGCCAAAATGCAGCGCCGCCGTTTTCCTGCCGATGATATCAAGGTCAAGGAAGAATTTTTACAAAATGATCCAGTCGCAAGCCTCATGTCTGCAGCAAAGCAACATCATATCATCGAACTTGATGTGCAAGCGATGAATGGTACTATTCATACAATTAAAGGCATTGAAGCTTTAGCGGATGCCATTAGTAAAATGAATATAACTGCAAGCAATTTAAAAGAGTAATATTGATTAAATATGTATCCCGTAACATTGTCACAAGAAAATTAGAAGAATTATAAGCTAGATATTCTTCATTGACAGCCAATTTGAAACGTGAGTAATAAGTTCACATTATTGTGAAAACCCATTCAGGATTATATCATGTTCAATTTAAAGTTCGGAAATTTGGTTAAGGCAAGCACTGCAATTGCTGCCTGCCTTTTTGCAACAGTTTCGTTTGCGCAAGCTGAAAAAACCCAATACCCGTTAACAATTAACAATTGCGGACGGGTTCTTACCTTTGATAAAGCACCGCAAAGTGTCGTTTCTGCAGGTCAAAACAGCACAGAGATTTTATATCTTCTTGGTCTTTCTGATAAGGTGAAGGCAACCGCACTTTGGTTTAACCCAGTTTTGCCTGAATTTACCGAAGTAAACAGCAAGATTGAGCGTCTTGCTGACAATGTTCCAAGCTTTGAATCAGTTGTTAATAAAAAGCCTGACCTTGTTGCTAGCCAATATGAGTGGCTTGTCGGCCCTGTTGGTACCATTGGCACTTATGAGCAATTTAACGAGGTGAAGATTCCTGTTTACAATTCACCTGCTGATTGCGATGGCAAGGATAACTCAGCCGGTAGTGATGGTCTTCGTAGCACACCGTTTGAAATGGCTTTGATCTATAAAGAAATCGACGAATTATCAAAAATTTTCGACGTGCAAGATCGCGGACAAGAAGTAATCAATAGCTTAAAAGCTCGCGAAAAAGCAGCAATTGAAAAAGTAAAAGGCCTACCAAAAGATAAAATTTCTGGTTTTATGTGGTATTCAAGCATGGAATTAGAAATGGATCCTTATGTTGCAGGTACAAAGGGCGCACCAAACTATATGTTTGAAGTTTTTGGCATTAAAAACATTATTGCTTCAGAACATGAATGGCCAATGGTTGGTTGGGAAACAATCGTTAAATCTAACCCAACAATTATCGTTGCTGCAACCATGGAACGCCGCCGTTTTCCTGCCGATGATATCAAGGTCAAGGAAGAGTTTTTACAAAAAGATCCTGTTGCAAGCTTGATGGATGCTGCTAAAAACAAACATATCATTGAGCTTGATGTGCAAGCTATGAATGGTTCAATCCATACAATCGAAGGCATTGAAATCATTGCTGACGCTTTGGAAAAATTCAACCTTGATAAATAATAAAACAAGCGCATTTGCCTTAAAAGCAAATGAAATAATTTAACAAATATAATATCTTATATACTCCGCACTGTATAATTAAAGCAATTGCGGAGTATATATTAATGGGCTGGTCGAAATAATGTCATATACTTTCCGATTGAAACCGCTTATGTTTACTTTTATTGCAATTATACTCATTAGCTTGGCTCTTATGATGGGGGCAGCAATCGGTGAAACGACCATTCCCTTTCAAACGGTTTATGAGACTATTGCTTTAAAATTATTTAATGCGAAAGTGGATATAAGCGCTATTGATGCAGGTATAATCTGGCATTATCGTTTGAGCCGCGCAGTGGTTGGCGCCTGTGCGGTGCAAGCCTTGCGCTATGTGGCGTGGTGTTACAATCCATATTAAGAAATCCACTTGCTGATCCTTATTTGTTGGGTATTTCTGCAGGCGCCTCAACTGGTGCTGTTTGCGTTATGATTATGGGAACAGGCTTGGGGGTAATTTCCATGTCAGGCGGCGCCTTTATTGGTGCTTTGGTTGCTTTTGTCTGTGTTGCCCTTCTTGCCTTTCGCATTGGCCGCAGTGCAGCAGCGGTTATTCTTGCCGGTATTGCCGGTGCCCAATTTTTTAACGCTCTCACCGCTTTTATCGTTACACGCGGCGCCGATGCAGAACAGGCACGCGGCATTATGTTCTGGTTGATGGGTAATCTATCCACTGTACGTTGGGTAGATGTGTCAATCGCCTTTCCAGTAACGATTATCGGTTTTGTTATCTGCCTATTTTTTGCACGCGCGCTTGATGCCTTTGCCTTTGGCACCGATTCCGCCGCATCGCTTGGTATCCCAGTGCGCTGGGTATGCGGCATTTTAATCACTTGCTGCGCTTTAATGACCGCAGTCATGGTAAGCCTTGTTGGTGCTATCGGCTTTGTTGGCCTTGTTATTCCCCATGCAGCACGTGCACTTGTTGGTACACGCCACCAAAGGCTTATTCCAGTATCAGCCGTTATAGGCGCAATATTTTTAATTGCTGCTGATATTGTTTCACGTATCATTGTACCGGGGCAAGTTCTACCAATCGGCGTTATAACTGCCTTGGTCGGCGCGCCAATATTTGCGTTTATTCTCGTTACCAAGAAAGAGATGTAATCATGTTAAGAGCTGAAAATCTTTTTTGGAGTGTTGGTGACAAAACAATTATCAACAATGTTTCGCTACAGGCAAAGCCTGGCCATTTTTTAGGAATTATCGGTCCCAATGGTTCGGGGAAAAGTTCGCTCATGTCGCTGCTAACAGGGATCAGAAAGCCTTCTCAAGGCAGCGTTTTCCTTAACAATAAGCCATTAAATTCTTTAAAACGCATCGAAATTGCCAGATGCCTTGCTTTTATTGAACAACATGCCGATACAGGCGAGCGTATCAGTGTGCGCCAAGCTGCAGAACTAGGTCGCACACCTTATCTATCTGTATTATCGCCTTTTTCCCAAAAAGATCATGACATTGTTAATGAAGCGCTTACCAAAACAGATATGCTCAAAATGGCGGATCGCATTTGGCAAACTTTGTCGGGGGGTGAAAAACAACGCGTGCATTTTTCACGCGCACTTGCTCAACAGCCTGAAATATTGCTTCTTGATGAACCAACTAACCATCTTGACATTCATCACCAAATGGCACTTTTAAGCCTTGTCCGCAATCAAGGTTTAACAATCATTGCCGCCCTTCATGACCTTAATCATGCTGCGATGTTTTGTGACGAAATTGCTGTGCTTGATCAAGGAAAAATATTTGCACAAGGCAGCCCGAAAGAAGTAATGACAGAGGAAACTATTCGTCAAATATTCAAGGTTGAAGTTGAAATCATGACGCGCAAATGCGGCAATTTGAACATTAGCTATATTGCACCACAAAAAATCAAGAAAATGCCTTTAGAAACAGGCGCATCACAAACAATAAGGAATTGTGCTTAAATGTTACGTGTTTTATTGGCCATTATCGGCCTTATGTTCCTTTCAGCTCCGGTTATGGCTGAAACTTTTGAGGTAAAAATGCTTAATCGTGGCGATAAGGGGCCAATGGTTTTTGAGCCAGATTATCTTAAAATTAAGCCTGGTGACAAGGTTATCTTCAAGGCAACCCATCGCTCGCATAATGCCGCGTCAATCAAAGAAATGATGCCAGAAGGCGCAACACCTTTTATGGGCAAAATTGATGAAGAACGCGAAATTACTTTTGACGTACCTGGTTTTTACGGCATTAAATGTACACCGCATTATGCCATGGGCATGATCATGATGATTAAGGTTGGCGAAGCTACCATGCCAGATGCTTACCGCGAAGTAAAACAACCAGGCGTTGCACGCAAGCGTTTCGATGAAATATTTGAGCGTATTGACGCTGGCGAATAAGTTTTAAATTAGGGCATTTTACATAACTAGTAAAATGCCCTATTTTTTGTAAATATTATCATTATATATTTATTTACCAATCAAACAAAAAAAATACAACAATACATATTAATAACTCATTTATTTTAAATTCAAACAATATTAAGCCGCATTTATTTTCCATTATTAAAATATCAACAATAAAATGGAAATAGATATGCTAAAACCTATTAATTTATTTGTAAAAACTATTTTTATAACTGCTATAACCTCAACTTTTGCTTTTCACGCAAGTGCTGAACAAAGCAATAACAAACAAAAGGTTGAAGTTGCATTTGTGCTTGACACGACCGGCTCTATGGCGGGTTTGATTGATGGTGCAAAGCAAAAAATTTGGTCAATCGCCAATACCATTATTGATGTTAATCCCGATGCTGAAATTCGTATGGCACTTATTGCTTACCGCGATCGGGGTGATGAATATATCATTAAAACCTATGATATGAGCAGCGATGTACAAGGCTTATATGGTAAATTAACCAAGCTTGAAGCTGACGGTGGCGGTGATACTCCAGAATCGGTAAATGAAGCCCTTGATGAAGCTGTACGCAAGCTTGAATGGACCAAAGGCCATGATACAAAACGCATTATTTTCCTTGTTGGTGATGCGCCGCCCCATATGGACTACCCCAATGCACCGCTTTACCCCAACGTGTTAAAACGCGCTGTTGCTGATGGTATCATTGTTAATACTATACAAGCGGGAGATGATAGGGAAACCAAAAAGATTTGGCGCGAAATAGCTCAACTTGGCCATGGTCGTTATATGCCAATACCGCAAGATGGTGGCAAAATTACCGTGATTAACACACCTTATGATGACCAAATCATTGTTATCCAACGAAAAATTGATAAAACTGTTTTGCCTTATGGCAATCATGACGAACGTGAAGCACTCACGAATAAAATGGAAGAGAAGGCAGAAGCGCCAGCACCAGTTCAAATCGATAATTCACGTTTTTATTCTAAGAAAAGCGGTAGCAAAGAAGTGGTAACCGGTGGCAATGATTTAATTACCGATGTAAAAAATGGCACGCAAAAAATTGAGGAGGTGCAAGAAACATCGTTACCCGATGAGCTGCGCGGTAAATCTAGCGAAGAAAAAAATGCAATCGTTGAAAAAACATCGCAAGAGCGCAGCAAATTAGAAGCCGAAATGTCTGCCCTCATTGAAAAGCGCGATGCCTATATTGCCGAGCAAAAATTAAATCCCGATAAGGACAATAATTCGTTTGATAGCGTTGTAAAAGAAACTTTACACGATCAATTAAAATAACAAAATTTCAAGATATTTTTCTACCCGTATGATCGGGTAGAAATTTCTATTTTTAAAATATATTTTGTCCTATAATGATAAATTAAAACTGTTCTTAATAGATTTATTGTTGCGTTAATAATAAATTGAATAAAACCTTTAAATGCCATTTTTTTTGGTAAAATTGCTGTGCGATCATTGCACTTTTTTTCATATCAGCGCATAGAATAAGACTTGCGTTTTTTTAACGCCATTTACCAGAGATATTTCTCTTTGTTTCGCCATATCAATTTCAGGAGATACTATTATGGCATTCCTTGCTGACGCTCTTTCTCGTGTTAAGCCATCTGCGACTATTGCCGTTGCCCAAAAGGCTCGTGAACTCAAAGCCCAAGGTAAAGATGTTATTTCGCTTAGCGCTGGCGAGCCAGACTTTGACACTCCAGACAATGTAAAGAATGCCGCTATTGAAGCGATTCGTCGCGGCGAAACCAAATATACACCTGTCTCCGGTATTCCTGAACTAAGACAGGCTATTGCTGCAAAGTTTAAACGCGAAAACGGCTTAGACTACAAGCCAGAGCAAACAATTGTTGGCACCGGCGGCAAGCAAATTCTTTTTAATGCTTTTATGGCAACCTTAAACCCAGGTGACGAAGTGGTTATAGCTGCGCCTTATTGGGTAAGCTATCCTGAAATGGTACTGCTCACCGGCGGTACACCCGTTTTTGTTAACACACGCCATGAAGACAATTTTAAATTGCGCCCAGAAGACTTGGAAGCTGCAATTACACCAAAGACCAAATGGTTTGTTTTCAACTCCCCTTCAAATCCATCAGGTGCGGCTTACACCCATGATGAATTAAAGGCTTTGACCGATGTGCTTATGCGCCATCCTCATGTCTATATCCTAACTGATGACATGTATGAGCATTTAACCTATGGTGATTTTGTTTACACCACCCCTGCGCAGGTTGAACCCGGTCTTTATGACCGCACCTTAACAATGAATGGTGTTTCAAAAGCCTATGCGATGACTGGTTGGCGTATTGGTTATGCGGCCGGTCCTTTAGCCTTGATTAAAGCGATGGATATGGTGCAAGGCCAACAAACATCCGGTGCTTGTTCTATTGCGCAATGGGCGTCAGTAGAAGCGCTAAATGGCCCGCAAGATTTCATCCAGAAGAACAAAGCAATTTTTCAGGCTCGCCGCGATCTTATTGTGTCGATGCTTAATCAAGCAACGGGCATTGAATGCCCAGTTCCTGAAGGTGCATTTTATGTTTATCCATCTTGCGCAGCACTCATTGGTAAAAAGACCGAGGATGGCAAGGTAATTGCAACCGATGAGGATTTTGTAACCGCATTACTCGAAGCTGAAGGTGTTGCGGTTGTTCATGGCTCAGCCTTTGGTCTTGGGCCAAATTTCCGCATTTCCTATGCAGCATCGGAAGAAATGCTGGAAGAAGCTGGCAAGCGGATCCAACGTTTTTGCGCAAGCCTTCGCTCGTAAAAATTGCGACTTGAGCTTATATTCTATTGTGTTTGTGCCATGCTTCTTGTCAACAAGAACGTGGCACAAATTTTATAAAATACATAGTCAACACACAATCATTAGCGTTGGCAACACACTGGCAAAAACGCACCAAAGCCGATAAGTTAAGAGAAAAACATGACCCAGAATGAAGATAGTAAGCGCTACATTATCGGTGCTCATAATTATCAAGCCCCAGTAATTGAAAATGCGCTTTATCTTGTTTCAACGCCGATTGGCAATCTTGGCGATATCACCATTCGCGCGCTTGAAGTTTTGGCGGCTTGTGATGTCTTAGCTTGTGAAGATACGCGCACAACACGGGTTTTGCTTGACCGTTATGCCATTCACAAAAAAGCCGTTAGCTATCATGAGCATAACGCGCAAACAAGTGGCCCAATGCTGATTGAATCCTTGCTTTCAGGTAAATCTGTGGCTCTTGTTTCTGATGCCGGCACGCCTTTGATCTCTGATCCGGGTTTTCGTCTTGTTACGCAAGCGCGTGAAGCCGGAATTAAAGTTGTCCCCATTCCCGGTGCATCAGCGCTGTTAACCGCGCTTGTTGCCACTGGCTTACCTACTGATAGTTTTTTCTTCAATGGTTTTTTGCCAACCAAAAAGGGGGCGCGTATCAAGCAATTGCAAGATTTAAGCCACATGGATACAACGTTGATCTTTTATGAATCGCCCCACCGTGCATCTGAAACCCTTGCCGATATGGCGGAAGTTTTCGGGGCTGATCGCCCTGCAGCTTTAACCCGTGAACTTACTAAAACCTTTGAGACTTTCGACTGCGATAATTTAGGCATTTTGGCACAAAAATATGCAGAGGTTGATCGTATTCGCGGCGAGATTGTTTTGGTGGTTGGTCGGCCGCTTGCTAAGGAAAAGTCTTTTGATGCAAATGATATTGACGCCTTGCTGCTTGATTTAGCAAAATCTATGCCAGCCCCAAAAGCTGCCCAAGAAGCTGCATCAATTACGGGGCAAAAACGTCAAGAGCTTTATTTGCGTCTGATGGCTTTAAGAAGCAATGACACGTAAACAACCAAAGAAAACAACTTATAAAAAGGGCTTGCGCGCTGAGAATATCGCCGCCCTTTATTTATTGTTAAAAGGTTATTGGATTGTTGCGCGCCGTTTTAAAACCAAAAGCGGCGAAATTGATTTAATTGCAAGGCGTGGTAAAACCATACTGATTATTGAAGTAAAAGCACGAAAAGATCTTATGTCTGGTCATGATGCAGTTGATTTTATGAGCCAAAAGCGCATCATGGCGGCAGCAGATATTTGGCTTGCCCAACAAAAAGACGCTGCATCTTTATCGCTGCGGTTTGATGTTATCATTATTCGGCCTTGGCGGCTCCCCACTCACATTAAAAATTTTGCTTCTTTTAATTAAAGTATGAAATCAAGACGATGCGAAAAGGTTAAAACATCCACCTTTGCCGCGCCACCATCCTTTAAAGCTTTGGCTGCTGCACGCAAGGTTGAACCAGTGGTTAACACATCATCAACCAGTAAAATACGTTTATTTTTAAGCTTATCACGATATTTATCTGGCACTTCAAAGGCATTGGCGACGTTTTTTTGCCGCTCTATTTTAGTTAAACCAACTTGCGGCGGTGTATTTTTATGCCGCAGTAAAGCTTGTGGATAAAATACAATATTTTTTTGCCGAGCAATATTGCGCCCAAGCTCTGCTGCTTGATTATAACCACGCTTAAAAAAACGAATATGATGAAGCGGTACTGGTATTATAAAATCTTTCTCGATTAAGAGTTCGCGCCCTGCTACCACCATCCATTTTGCCATCCATGGCGCAAGTTCTGTACGATCACCAAATTTTAAACGGCTTACCAATGTTCGCGCTAGACCATCATGGACAAGCACCGCACGCGCGCGGTCAAAAGGCGGTGGGTCATTTAATGCTTGCACTGATAATAGCTCACCTTCCAAACTAAATTTATGTGGCGTACCCATGACGGGACAAAAGGGCGGCGTTATAAACTGCAACTTTGCCCAACATTGCGGACAAATAGTACCGGTTTGCGCAACCAAAACACCACACCCAACACAAATAGGTGGAAAGAGCACATTTCCTGATAAAATACCAATTTCTTTGAACAAACGTAAAATATTTTGCCGCCAAGATAGTTCTTGCATGATAAAGCCCCCGCTTCTTAGCAGAGTGTAAAACAATATTTCAAAAAACAAAACTGCTATTTATAAACTCAAATCAAAGAGCTTTAAATTTGCTGCAAAAAATGCTTTAAGCATTTTGATGAATGCCCCTTTTTTGCAATGAGATTGTTTTGAGCCAAAACCCACAAATCTTCGACCTTGATTTAATTGAATCTTATCGTCACCGCGCCTTAAAACATAAGGATAGCGGCGTTGATTTTTTATTAAAACGCATGGCTGTAGATTTGGAAGAAAGACTGCAACCGGTTGAGCGTATATTTGAAAATGCGTTAGACCTGCATGGCTTTAACGGTGTTGTGGCCGATAGCATGGGGCGGAGCCAAAAAGTAAAAAACATTACTCGCATTGAAACAAATAAACACTTTATTGATGACACTTATAGCGCCTTAATACGCAGCCGCGAGTTTTTGGATTTACCTGCAGAATCAGCTGATCTTATCGTTTCACTGCTTTCGCTTCACCTGACCAATGACACGCCAGGCGTCTTTATTCAAATTCGCGAAGCACTGCGCCCCGATGGATTGTTTTTAGCCTGTCTTGCAGGTGCCGGCACTTTGGGTGAATTGCGCGAAAGTCTTTTACAAGCTGAAAACGAAATTTATGGCGGCGTAAGTCCGCGTATTTACCCATTTATTGATGTGCGCGATGCAGGTGCTTTACTACAAAGGGCGGGCTTTGCCATGCCGGTAAGCGATATTGAAAGTGTCACCGTGCGCTATGACAATGCTTTTGATCTGATGCGCGATTTACGGCAAATGGGCATGCAAAATGCTTTATTTGACCGCTCGCGCCGCCCTGTTTCAAAACGCTTCTTTATGCGAGTAGCAGAAATCTATGCTTCACGTTTTGCCGATAGCGATGGCCGTATTCGCGCAACCTTTAATTTTGTTTGGCTATCCGGTTGGGCCCCTCACCCAGATCAGCAAAAACCATCGAAACGTGGCTCTGCCAAAGTTTCGCTGGCTGATGTCCTAATGCCACCAAAATCAAACTAATTGTAAGACGAGGTTAGTTTTTTAAACCCCGCTTCATCGCCAACTGCAAAAAATATACCTTGTTTATGGCAAGGATCAGCACTTACATCGCATGCGCCATAGCGAATGGGATTACCTGCTTCATCAACCATTGTGCCGCCAGCAGCTCTTAAAATGGCGTCACCCGCCGCAACATCCCACGTCATACATGGTTCAAAGCGCGGATAAATATCTGCTTTACCTTCGGCAACAAGGCAAAACTTTAGCGATGAGCCAACCGCCAAACGATGCTCAACCTGATGATTATCGAGCCATTTATCGGTTATCGTGCAGCGGTGCGAGCGACTCATCACTGCAATTGGATTGCTTGGCATTTGCCGTGTGCTTAGTCTTACCCCATCACCTTTTTTGCCATGGGTAACATGATATAAAAATGCCCCATTGGGACTACCGACATAAAGCTTATGTTCTGCCGGTATAAATATCACCCCTAATAAAGGACAATAGTTGTCAATCAAAGCAATATTGACGGTAAATTCGCCATTTTGGGCAATAAATTCGCGCGTACCATCTAATGGATCAACGAGGAAAAACCGTGATGCCAAGTTTGTTTTAACGCCGCTTGCCACCTCTTCCTCGGCGATAATTGGAATTTCAGCGAAAGCTTTGCGTAAAGTGGCTAAGATAATCGCTTCCGCCCCTTGGTCAGCGATCGTCACTGGAGAATGATCGCTTTTTTCTTCAATCAATATCGGTTGTTGATAATGCGCCATAATGTAATTGCCGGCCTTTACACTGGCAGCACACATAATTTCCAAAATTGCATCGTGACTTATAGATGAATGAGGCATTTTACCCAAATTGCATTAGCATGGATCAACTGTCTATTATAAACTTCAATAAAGCAAAAAGCTCTGAATTTATCAGAGCCTTTTAAAAAATTGATTATTTACTTACTTTGCTTTTGTTGTAAGTCGCAGGGGAAAACAGGGCGAGAAATGTACCATAGGGCAGCAGCATAAATATTGCCATCGCCACCTTCACCCAAAAATCACCAATCGCAAGCGATAACCAGATCGCAATATTTCCACCCCAAAATGCGGTTGTGCCGGCAATTGACTGATCTGGCAAACCCGTTGCAGTATCAATAAACCCAAATACTGGTGCAAAGGCAAGCCCAAAGAAAATCAACGTATCAAGCACAGAGCCGGCAAGCGCTGCCGCAAGCGGTGCCTGCCACCATGTACGTTGGCGCAATGGGCCAAAAACAGCAATATCTAATAATTGGGCAAAAAGGAAAGCAGAGCCTGATGCAATGGCAAGGCGCGGTGTTGCTAATATCCATGACACGCCAAGCCCAGCTATAAAGCCAGCATAAACAACATAGCGGGCAATTTGGGGCCCAAAACGCCGATTGGTCAAATCATTGATAAGAAAAGCAAAAGGATAGATAAAAGCGCCATAGGTGAGCACATGCTCAAGCCCAAACCACGAAAAAGGGTATTGCACTAAAATATTGGAGGCAGTTACCGCCACACACATGGCAAAAATGGCAAGAATAACAGATTCGGTCTGTTTCATTTTTTTAACCTGGGTAATGGAACCAGAAAAAAGGCTGGCGAAAGCCAGCCCGATGATTCTTTTCGCTGGATAGCGACTTAAGCAGCTTGTTCAGCTTGCTTTTTAACGATTTGACGCTTTAAAAGACGTGCACGTTGAGACAATTCAACATCTGCAGCCTTTACGAGGAAAGCATCAAGACCACCACGATGTTCTACCGAGCGCAATGCATGGGCAGATACACGTAAACGGTAGCTCTGACCGAGAGTATCGGAAATAAGAGTTACATTGCAAAGATTAGGCAAAAAGCGGCGACGCGTCCTGTTATTGGCGTGGCTCACATTATTGCCGTACTGTACTGACTTACCGGTCAATTCACAAGCGCGGGACATGATATCACCTTCTAAATGGTTTGTAATCTGATAAAAAACTGTATTGAATAGATCTAAAAGTTAAATCATAATCGCACAATTGCCATCAGGAATTTTTCAAAAGTTGGGTTTCTATAGGGGTAGATGGGCAAAAGGTCAAGTCTTTTTCGATCTATACAACTAAACTGCGCCAATATTGACACTTTTATTATTAAATTTGCATGGTAAAAGAGAAACTATGATGACAAAAACAAATAATTCGACCTCAGAACAAAAAGGCTTTGGCTTTTGGACCATTATGTTTCTTGGTCTGTGTACCGTGCTTTTTTGCTTATTTATGGCGCTTGGCATTTGGCAAGTGGAACGCCGTGCGTGGAAGCTTGATCTTATTGCCAAAGTAGAACAGCGTATCCACCAACCTGCGGTTGATGCGCCCAACAAAGACAAATGGCCAGATGTAACAAAGGATAATGACGAATATCTACCTGTTAAAGTTCATGGCCATTTTTTAAATGACAAAGAGATTCTCATTACCGCCGTTGCCGATGCGGGTGCAGGCTATTGGTTAGTGGTACCTTTTGAAAAAGATGATGGCACCATTGTCTTTATCAATCGCGGTTTTGTGCCCATGGATCGTTCGGATCGCGGCTCACGCAAGGGGGGCGAAGTTGATGGTGAAACCACAATTCAAGGCTTGCTTCGCATGGGCGAAGGTGAAGGTTATCTCATGCGTAAGAATAATCCGCAAGAGAATCGCTGGTTCACCCGCAATATTCCTGCTATGGCGCAAAAATTAGGGCTTAGTGGCGGCAACGTTGCGCCCTATTTTATTGATGCTGATAAAACACCCAATATTGGTAAAGTGCCAATTGGCGGCCTTACCGTTGTGGAATTTAGAAACAACCATTTAGGCTATTTTTTAACCTGGTTTACCTTAGCAGCTGGCATGGTTTTAGCGGCTGGCTACATTATTTATACCAATAGACGCAAAACATAAACTTATCCGCTAAAGGCTTTTAATCCCTACACCATTGGTTTATTGGCTAGATAGGCATTAAAAAATCCCCATATTGACGTTAATCAATATGGGGATTTTTATAAACCCCATTAAAAGCTATTTTGCATTTAAATTTATTTTTCTTTTAAACTTATTTTTCTGGCACAAGCGAACGGGAATCAATTTCAGATATGCTTTTCGCTCCCGTTAGTGCCATAGCAACGCGCATTTCCTTGGCAAGAATATCAAGCATATTGCAAACCCCTGCTTCACCCTCTGCAGCCAAGGCATAGGCAAAGGCACGCCCCACCATAGTAAAATCAGCGCCGAGTGCCAACATACGCACAACATCAAGCCCGGAGCGAATACCGCTATCTGCCACTACTTTTAAATCGCCCTTAACGGCATTAGCAATATCTGGCAAAGCGCGACAAGATGATAAAACACCATCAAGTTGCCGACCACCATGGTTTGAAACAATAACACCATCGGCACCAAAACGCACAGCATCACGCGCATCATCAACGTCCAATATGCCCTTGATAAGCATTGGACCTTTCCAAAATTCGCGAATCCACTCAAGATCTTTCCAACTGATCGATGGATCAAAATTTGCACCAAGCCAACCAATATAATCTTCTAAATTAGTTGGTTGGCCACGATAGGTAGAAATATTGCCAAGATCATGTGGCTTACCTTTAATGCCAACATCCCAAGCCCAAGCAGGGTGAGTTGCACCTTGGAAAACTTGCTTTAATTTGGCATGAGGGCCTGACATGCCCGAATGTCTATCGCGATACCGCGCACCTGGCACCGGCATATCTACGGTAAACACCAAGGTGGTTATGCCAGCTGCTTGTGCGCGCTCCAAAACATCACGCATAAAGCCGCGATCTTTAAGCACATAAAGCTGAAACCAGATTGGCTTTGACGATTGGCTTTGCACTTCAGCAATCGGGCAAACTGAGACGGTTGATAGGGTAAAAGGCACATTGCGAGAAGCTGCAGCTTTTGCCGCCTGTACTTCACCACGGCGTGCATACATGCCAGTCAAACCAACTGGTGACAAACCGACAGGCATGGCAAATTTTTCACCAAATATTTCTGTTTCCAAACTTAACTCGGCAACATCTTTTAATATACGTTGACGCAGAGCAATATCGGATAAATCAGAAACATTTCTTTTCAGCGTATGCTCAGCATAAGCACCGCCATCAATATAATGATAGAGAAAGGGTGGTAATTTGCGCCTTGCGGCTTCACGATAATCGGAAATAGAAGATATAATCATAATATTTACTCACATTTTTTTAGCGGTGCGGCTTTGCTTGGCGCTTTGCGCTCGCAATTTGCGTGCCGTATCATCGTCTATTTGCTTAATTGTTGTTACAACGAAATCAAGATGAGTATTGGAGGCGTTACGCGCGCCTTCACAATCATTACGCTCGATTGCTTTATAGATAGCCTGATGCTGTTCAAAAATCATATCAAAATTACGTGGCACATTATAAAGCTTTTTATGACTTTGCGAAATATTAAGCTGCAAGAGCCCAAATAAACTAGACATAACTTGCTGCAAAATAATATTGTCGGAAGCCTCGGCAATTGCCATATGAAAAGCCGCATCGAGCCGCGCCTCTTCATTGGCATCAACCTGCCCATGGCCATTTTGTATAGCATTAAGGCATTGCAAAATGCGGCCCTTTGCCAGCCTATCGGCGCGCATCGCCGCATAATAGCAGGTTGCGCCTTCTAGCGCTTCTCTGGTTTCCATGACATCATGATGATAGCCATTTTTCTCAGTCAGAAGCGGCGTAAGCGGGGTAATAATAGTTTTATCTGCCCAAACCTCTGGCATAGGTTCACCAACCACCATACCAGATTTGCGCACTTCAATAACACCGCGTACAGAGAGTTTGCTAACAGCTTCGCGGATGGTTGCCCGCGAAGCATTGAGTAAGCCAACCAAAGCGCGTTCTGAAGGCAAACGATCGCCTGCTTTCAAACTTTGCTTTTTGATAAAAGCCTCAATTTCATTTTCAATGCGTAAAGAAACACTATGAGGCTCTATTGACTTTAAAGATGTCATGCAGGGATCATCCAAGGCAAGACATAGGCTTGAATGGTGGTAATAATACCAACAAAAGCACATAATGCGAGTGAGTGTTTAACTGTGAAGCGGAAAAGATCTGACTCCTTACCGACAAGTCCAACAGCCGCACAGGCGATCGCAATTGATTGCGGTGAAATCATTTTACCGGTTACGCCACCTGTTGTATTAACTGCAACCAATAGAACATCTGAAACGCCAATTTGGTGAGCTGTTGTTGCTTGTAACGCGGCAAACAAGGCATTTGACGAGGTATCGGAACCGGTTACAAACACCCCTAACCAACCAAGGAAGGGCGAGAAAAACGTAAATGCCGATCCAGTATGCGACAAAGCAAGTGCCAGCGTTGTTGAAAGCCCTGAAAAATTAGCGAGAAACGCAAAAGCCAATACCATACCGATAGAATAAATCGGCACAGCCAAATCTTTTAAGGTTGTGCCAAATGTTGCGATGGCTTTTGCCGGCTTCATGCCAAGGACAATAATCGTCAAGATTGCCGCCAACAAGATTGAGGTACCCGTTGCCGAAAACCAATCAAACTTATAAATTGCTGCTAAAGGAGCATTGGGATCGACAATGGGTTGGGTTTTATGCACCAGATTATGCAAATAAGGCACTTGTAGCTGCGAAACCCAACTTTCTAACGTACCACCTGATTTGAATAGATTTTTAAATGGCACAATACTCCAAAGGCTAACAAATACAGTCAATATGATAAAAGGTGACCACGCTTTGACAATTTGTCCCGCCGTAAAATGGTGCGCTTCATTTTCAGTCGCTGCATCATCGAAACGGAAGATGCGCTTTGGCTGCCAAAAGCGTAAAAATACCGGCAAGATGATCAGTGTGGCAATGGCTGCTGTAATATCAGGTAATTCTGGCCCAATAAAATTGGCAGTGAGATATTGCACCACGGCAAAAGAACCACCGGCAACTAAAATAGCTGGCCATGTTTCACGCACACCGCGCCAACCATCCATAATCAAAATGAGCCAAAAAGGTACCAAAATGGACAAAAGCGGCAATTGGCGACCAGCCATTTGACCAATTAAAAATGGATCAATATTGGAAACCTGCCCAGCAACGATAATCGGAATACCCATGGCGCCAAAAGCAACCGGCGCTGTATTAGCAATAAGACAAAGTCCTGCTGCATAAAGCGGACGGAAGCCAAGGCCAACAAGCAAAGCGGCAGTAATAGCAACAGGTGCACCAAAACCAGCAGCGCCTTCCAAAAATGCGCCAAAAGCAAAGCCAACTAGCAATAATTGAATACGCTGATCGGGAGTAATACCTAAAATCGAATTGCGGATAATATCAAATTGCCCTGTAGCGACTGATATCTTGTAAAGAAATACTGCACCAACAATAATCCAAGCAATTGGCCATAGCCCATAAAAAAAGCCGTAAACACCTGATGCCAACGCGGCACTTATTGGCATTTTATAGACAATAATTGCGATAAGAAAAGTTAGCAACACGGTAATAGTACCGGCAAGATAACCTTTCATTCGTAACATTGTTAGTGCAATAAAAAAGAATAAAATAGGAATTGCCGCGATAATGCTGGAAACCCATAAATTACCGACGGGCATATAATTCTGTACCCACTCCATCTGCATCCTCCTCCAAGGTTGGTCAGACCAATATATGTATATATATTTATAAACATCAATATATATGGGAGTCAACGGTAAAAAGTAAGCAAATAATTTCAATTGGTCAGACCAAAATATTATTTTGGAGTATTGATATAAAATTAAAAATATTAAGCAATTATTTTCACTTCTTGAATGCAGCTATACTCAATTTTGATATAATTTATAATTAGATTTATTTTAAAAAGAGCAACTTATGTTTACTCCCTAAAACAACAGCCAACCTATAAAAATTATTCGCAGCAGGTACTTAACGACATAGAAAAGCCCGCTTAGCAACAACTAAGCGGGCTTTTAATTATTTTAACAGATCAATAAATCACTTAAATTATTGAGCTGGTGCTTCACTTTGCGAAGCAGCAGGCGCTTCATTTGGCGCTGTTGGCGCAATTGCTGCAGGTGCAGCAGATGTCGCAGGATAGATAACATCGGTCTGGATCACACGACCAGAGCCACCCATCATATTATAGTTAAGATGGAACATGGTCCACCATGTGCCAAATATAATGACAAGCACGCCTACAACGGTGATCCACATGGAAGTAATATTCCACTTGGAATCAGGTCCATCGCTCAAATGCAAGAAGAAAACGATCTGCACGGCCATTTGAATAAATGCAAGACCAAGCAAATAGATAACTTTCGCACTAATTGACCATTCAGCGAGCCAACCGGCCATGATTGGAGCAAAAGAAGCGATTGTCAAAACAACCGATATGATAAAACCGGTTATATATTTGGATGTGCTGTTGTCGTGGTTTTCTTGTGTATGTGCGCTCATTATAAAGCCCCCAACAAATAGACAACGGTAAATACGCCAACCCAAACGATATCAAGGAAGTGCCAAAATAACGAAAGGCAGGTAAGGCGTGTTTTATTTTGTGATGAAAGACCTGTGCGAGCAAGATGCACGAACATGACAGCCATCCAGATAAGACCAGCAGTAACGTGCAAACCGTGCGTACCCACAAGGGTAAAGAACGATGCCCAGTAAGCTGATGTCCAAGGCTGTGCACCTTCATGGAACAAATGAGCGAACTCATAAAGTTCCATAGCAATAAAGGCGATACCAAAAACAAAGGTAATGCCGAGCCATAGGCGTACACCGGAAATATTATTGCGATGCAATTGGATCATTGCAAAGCCATAAGTGATAGAAGAAAGCAAAAGAAATGCAGTTTCAACTGCCACAAAGTTCAGATCAATCACACTCTTACCGACGATCCCTTCAGCATAAGCTGAAGAGAAAACGGCAAAGTTTGCGAAAAGTGTTGCAAACAAGATCAAATCTTGAAGAATATAAACGAAAAAACCAAAGGTTTTTACAGAATCTACTTCTTCATGGCCATGGCCGTGATCGTCTGCGTGGTTATTATTTAGAGCTGTTGCACTCATGCTCTTGCTCCTTTGCCTTCAAGAACAGCAGTAAAATGATCCTCGGTCTTTTGTACCTCTTCAGCAGAGATATAATAGCCATTATGATCAGCTGTGAATGAATGGACGATTACGCTTGCAATTGTAAAGATAAATGTAAGAGCAACCAACCACCAAATGTGCCAGACAAGTCCAAAGCCAAGTGCAAGCATAGCAATACCGATAACAAAACCAGCTGCAGTATTTGCAGGCATGTGGATCTTTGTAAAGCCAGTTGTTGGGCGTTTTTCGCCACGCACCTTCATATCCCAATAAGCATCTTCTGCCTGAACCTGTGGTACAGTTGCGAAGTTATAGGCAGGAGGAGGTGAAGAAATTGACCATTCAAGCGTACGAGCATCGCCCCAAGGATCGTTTTGGGTAATTGGCAAATTGCCTTTGTGTTTGATGCCATACCAGATGGCAAGCAAGACTTGGCCAACGAAGCACAAAATACCAAGAGCAATAATTAAAGCACCAATTGCCGCAATGATAAAATATATTTGCCAAGATTGATCGACATAGTGTTGCAAGCGGCGGGTTGCGCCGAGCAAACCAACAACATAGATCGGGAAGAAGGCAACATAGAAGCCAACAAACCAGCACCAGAATGACGCAATACCAAGAGCGCGATTTGGCTTGATACCGAATACTTTCGGGAACCAGAAAGCAAGACCACCAAGGTAAGAGAATACAACACCACCAATAATTGTGTGATGGAAGTGGGCAACAAGGAACAAGCTGTTATGGAACTGCCAATCAGCAGGAACCATAGCCAAGAGAACACCAGTCAAACCACCGCCAACAAAGGTAAACATCATGCCCATGCACCAAAGCATTGGTGGCTCGAAGCGAATGCGACCCTTATACATGGTGAACAGCCAGTTGAAGATTTTAACACCTGTTGGCACAGCAATAATCATGGTAGCAATACCAAAGAAGCTGTTAACGGCAACACCGCCACCCATAGTGAAGAAGTGGTGAGCCCAAACGAGGAAGGAGAGAAGAAGGATAACCAACACTGCCCAAACCATCGAGGTATAACCAAAAAGGCGCTTACTTGAGAAAACCGGAACGATTTCTGAAAGTATACCAAAAGCAGGCACAACAAGCACGTAAACTTCAGGGTGACCGAAGATCCATACATAGTTGATCCAAACCATTGGATTGCCGCCACCATAATTGGTAAAGAATGGGAAACCCAAATAGCGTTCAAGCGCAAGAAGCACATAAGCAACAGTAAGCACTGGATAGATCAAAAGGATCAAAATATTAGATACAAGAGCTGTCCAGATGAAAACTGGCATCTTCATCATAGTCATGCCAGGAGCGCGCATTTTGATGATAGTTGCAACAAAGTTCACCGCACCCGTGGTCGTCGCTATACCCGATAGCTGTAGGGACCATAGGTAGTAGTCAACCCCGGTATCTGGACTTCCCTCAAGACCTGAAAGCGGTGGATAGGCAAGCCAACCAACGCGGCCAAAGTTACCAAATGCAAGTGACAGATTAATAAGAATGGCACCAGCAAAAGTGATCCAAAAACCAAGATTGTTAAGGAACGGAAATGCTACGTCGCGTGCACCAATTTGCAAAGGTATCACATAATTGAAAATACCGAAAAGCAAAGGGGTTGCCATGAAGAAAATCATGATAACGCCGTGCGCAGTAAAGATCTGGTCAAAGTGATCAGCAGGGAGATACCCACCTGACTGTCCAACTGCAAAAGCCTGATGCGTACGCATCATAACTGCATCGGCAAAGCCGCGCACAAGCATAACAATTGCAAGGACGATATACATAATTCCGATACGCTTATGATCAACTGTTGTTATCCAGTTGCGCCATAAGATACCCCACCAACCGAGTAATGTAATTGCTGCAAGCACGGCGGCACCGAGCACAACAATTGCAATAACAGTGTAAAGCACAATAGGTTCATGCGTTATCGCATGGAATGCTTCCGCTGAGGGGTCAGTCAGTCTTCCGAAAAGAAATGATGATGACATTTTTTAACCCAAATTCTAGATTTCAAAATGGATGGGCAGCAGCACTATGATCGCGCGCGTCCATCTATGGAGATTAATGTGCTGGAGCTTCAGCAGGTTCTTTTGACAAAGTATCACGCGCTTGTACGACAAGTTCAGGTTCAACAACAGAGCAGAGTTCACCCCAAAGCGATTGGGCTGCAGCCTTTGCCATCAATTGTTCGTTACAAGCTGAACCATCAACACAACGGTTTACGATGCGATAATAAAAATCCGTTGGTACCGATGAGAAATATTCAGGCTCATGGAAGTTACGGTTATTTTTATTTTTCTTAAGCTCTGCATAACGCTCAGCATTAAGAGCTTGGTTGCTTGCACGTGCCTTAGCGATCCAATCATCAAATTTTTGCTGAGAAACTGAATGCCACTCAAAACGCATATTGGCAAAACCATCGCCACTATAATTGGCTGACATACCTTTATAAACATTTTCATGTTCGGTATAAAGGTGAAGTTTAGCGTTCATCTGCGGCATTGCATAAAGAACAGTACCAAGTGATGGGACCCAAAATGCGTTAACCGATTGTTCTGATGAAAGCTGTAAGAAAACTTGTTTCTTTACAGGCGCATAAATTTCGTTGATAGAAGCAACGCCATATTGCGGATAAATAAAGAGCCACTTCCAATCCATGGCAACCGCGTCAATCTGCAAAGCATCTTCAACCTTGCCTGCAACTTTTTCATCAAGCGGATGAGATGGCTCAAATTTATTGGTATAAGCAACCAACAAGATAGCAAGAAGTGCAACAACCACAATTGGAATGCCCCACATCCACATTTCAATTTTTGTTGAATGGCCCCAATCAGGAAGATATTCAGCCTTGGTATTGGTTGAGCGATATTTATACGCAAAAATGACCACAGCGGCCATAACTGGTATAACGATACAAAGCATAACACCTGTTGCAATCAAAATAACATCGCGCAGGTTTTGTGCCACATACCCTTCGGGATTTAATACCACAATATCGCAACCAGACAGCAATAACATCGATGCAAACACACCGACTATGCCCAGTATTTTTGTTAAGTTTTTCATTCTTACCTGCCTCTCCATATGCAGTGCATATTCTGTGCGAGGGTCCCAGTTAATGTTGTTTTCAAGGCCAATCAACGGATCAAAAGCCATCATTGGTTATTTCTATTCCCATTAATTTTATCATTTTGAATAAATTAAAAATCAATGCGAATCTGCCACAACTATAATTGTGGCGCATTCTAGGCAACTAATAGCGCGTGATAACAATTTAGAAAAGTTCTTTATGCGCCTTGCGGCAATATTGCGCACCTTATGGGCATATTCTACAGAAAATTTGCCTTTTTCATAAAATTCTTGGTCTAATCAAGGGGATAATGCACTTATTGCCTGTAGTACGGCAAGCATTTTAAACTTTTTATAGCGCAGATTTCTCAAAAGAAATAAAAAATCTTAAGAGGGAGCGTTAAATAATAAAATTGCTGCGTCAAATAGAAATGGGCTAACCTAATAATTGACGACCAAGTAAAGTTGATTGCCAAATTTTTAATAAATTTAAAGGCGCAAAAGCAGGTTAAAATAAGATGCTATAGCTGTAACTAATAACTTCAATATTATTTGGTTGTTTTTAATTTACCTACAACAAAGTCAATAGCAAAATGATAGCCAAGAGTGCCGCAGCCAGCAATAACACAATCAGCCCTTAATGACACAAAAGAATGATGACGGAAAGCTTCCCGTTGATGAACATTACTAATATGCACCTCAGCAACCAAACCATCAAAGCTTTTTAAGGCATCAAGGATGGCAACAGATGTATGGGTATAGGCAGCTGGGTTAATGACAATGGCAGCGGCCTCTGCGCGCGCTTCTTGTATCCAATCAACCAATTGCCCTTCATGATTGCTTTGTAAAAAGCGAATATCAAAACCAGCCAATTTTGCTGCTTTTTCACATAGTTTCTCAACATCTTTTAAGGTTTCTGCACCATAAATTTCTGGTTCACGCGTGCCGAGCATATTAAGATTTGGACCATTGAGGATATAAATCAACTTTGCGGACATGACATGCCTTTCATTGGTGATTGCTAAAGCAACTGACCTTCAATAAATGTCAATAACTCCCGATGGCATTGACCATGTACGAAAATTAAATTCACTAAAAATCTACATTATTGGCTTCACAAGAAAACCGCAATTATTTTTTTAACAATTTAAATTATATCCTCATGCAACCCATAACAGCATTAGTAAGATAATTACCAACCAGTGCTTAAGACAGCCTATCTAAAGCACCGCAACTTTGGTATTTCTTTGATATTTAACGCTGCACAACAGAACCACTACGATTGACGGGACGATTATCATCCTTAGGCTTTAAATCCTGCTCCGCGTCGGCATTTTCTGCAACAGTCTCAGAATAATCCATTGCAATCGCTTCATCATGAAGTGAAGCATTTATGCTTTGCATAAATTCTTCAGTAAGATCATAACCGCCACTTGTATTTACACCTAAACATTGAAAACTATAAAGAATCCCCCAAGGAAAGCCCCACCAACCCAAAAACAGGGTCAGTAATGTATAAGGCAAAGCCTTTTTAGCTGCCGATTCATCACTACGCACAAAGAAAATGTCAGTCGGATTTTTAAATGACATAATAATAATAGAAACACACCAAATATACTGAACAAAGCGACCGCCTTTGGCCACTTCTTCACGTATTTCTTCAACACTCATATTTTCAATGCCAACGATATTAGCCATCTTAAGCAGCCCCTTATAACTTAAAATAATTATTAAAATTCTTGGAATTCAAAATTTTTGATTAAGCATGCTCTTAATACATTTCATAAGATATTTAAATATAGTATCATAAAATATATTCATTTTTAACAATAAAATAATCTCAATTTATAATTATTATTATTTTAAATTAGGACTTACATATGGCAAATAATGTAAAAATAGTTTCTTTTATCAGTTAACAAGTAGAATTAGGCATTATGATAAGCCTCAACATGATTTTCTTTGACTGACAAGAATTGCGCCCTGCCCTCTAACCCCACAAACAGCGCGTGATCCGTTCCGGTCATAAAGGCTTGGGCTTGCAATTGATCGAGAATTTCAAAAAGTGCAATCCGCCGCAAAGGATCAAGATGGGCGGCAATCTCATCAAGAAGTAGAATTGGTGTCATGCCTGAAACCTCACCAATGAGACGTGCATGGGATAAAATAAGCCCCGTCAACAATGCCTTTTGTTCGCCGGTTGAACAAAGCGCCGCCGGCATGGATTTAATGAGATGGCTGACCTCTAAATCACTGCGATGAGGGCCTTCCAAAGTACGCCCTGCCCGTGCATCAAGCGGGCGATTTTGTTCTAAAAGCGTGCGGTAATCTTCCTCGACATCAACCGCGGCAGCTTCATCAAGCTTTGCCTCCAAAAGACCAGTCGCACTCAAAACCGACATGGGAAACAAGCTGTTTAACAGCATTTTTTCAATCATTGCCCCCATAAGGCGCACCATTTCTTTGCGCGCTGCAGCAATTGCCACCCCAAGTTCCGCCATTTGCGCTTCCAATGCACTCATCCAATAGGCATCATCAACATTGTCACTTAATAATTTATTGCGTGAGCGCATGGCTTTTTCAAAATTGATAACCCGCCGCCCATGCAGGGGATCAAGCCCCATAACTAGCCGATCAAGAAAACGCCGCCTGTCCGATAAAGTACCAGTAAAAAGCCCATCCATCGCTGGAATTAGCCAACTAATGCGGCTATATTCTAGCAAATTATCGGCCGAAGCATTTGCGCCATTGATGCGGACTTTACGTGTGCTTTCATTATCATTAATGCCGGTACCAATTTGCGCTTCGCCATAAATATCACATTCAAGGCGAGCAAAAATTGTAAAACCGTTTTGTTTTGAGGCTAAATTTTTATCATAAGCGCCATGGATAAGCTCATTATAACCGGCACGGCGCAAACCCTTGCCTGGTGATAATAGCGATATGGCTTCCAATATATTGGTTTTGCCGGCGCCATTATGGCCAGTTAACACAACATGTTGGCCAGAAAAAGCCAAATTAAGGCTTTCATAATTGCGAAAGGCCGCGAGACTAAGCCCGCGAACCCGCATTTTTTCACCATAGGATTGAATATCAGACAAATCTATTATTTGACCTTATCTCAAAAATATCTAAATCTGCCCAATAGATCTAAACTCGCAGAATCTACATTCGCAAATTCTAAACTCTCAATTTCTAAACTCTCATGGGCATCAAAACATAAAGCGCATCAGCATCATTGCTGTCACGGATCAAAGTTGGCGAACCTGAATCAGCCAATAAGAATATTGCTTCATCGCCCGCCAATTGCCCAGTAATATCCATTAAATAGCGAGAATTAAAGCCAATTTCCAATGGATCAGCTTCATAATCTGCACTTAACTCATCTTCAGCACTACCAGAATCTGGATTATTAACCGTGAGCTTTAATTGTCCATCGCCAATTGTAAGTTTAACAGCGCGGCCGCGATCGCTTGAAATAGTTGATACGCGATCAACTGCTGCTGCAAAGGCGGCGCGATCAATAATCAATTTTTTATCGTTGCCTTGTGGAATAACCCGGCCATATTCAGGAAATGTACCATCAATGAGTTTTGATGTTAAAACCACAGAACCTGCCGAAAAACGAATTTTAGCGTCCGATAATTCGATTTTTACCAAAGCTTCATTGTCATCACCAACCAGCTTTTGCAATTCAGCAACGGTTTTACGCGGAATGATAACGCCGGGCATGCCTTCGGTGCCATGAGGTGCATTAAGCTCTGCTTGCGCCAAACGGTGACCATCAGTTGCAACGGCACGCAGCTTTAATACGCCATCACTTTCCACCACATGGAAATAGATACCATTCAAATAATAGCGAGTTTCTTCGGTGGAAATTGCAAATTGCGTAGAATTAACAAGGCGCTTTAAATCTTCAGCCTTGATTTCAAATGAATGGCTAAATTGGCCAGTGCTCAATTCAGGAAAATCGGTTTTTGGTAAGCATTGCAAACGAAAGCTAGCACGGCCTGCAGCAACGGCAACCGCATTGCCTTCACCATTCATCGAAAGACTTACTTCGCCACCATCTGGAAGTTTACGAACTATGTCATAAAGAAGATGGGCTGGAACGGTTGTAGCGCCCGCTTGCTCAATAGTTGATGTGGTTGTTTCGGTTATTTCAATATCAAGATCAGTTGCTTTAAGCAACATTTGACCATTATCAGCCTCAATCAATACGTTAGACAGGATAGGGATGGTATTGCGCCGCTCCACGACCCGATGAACACGACCCAATGATTTGAGAAGATTGGCACGATCAACTGTAATGCGCATATCTATAACTCACTTCCTAAACTGCGGATATTTAACCGCTAAACCAAACTTTATAGACAAATCACTTCGCATCAAAATCAGCGCAATGATTCTGTCGTTAATCTCTTATAAACCACATCGCTTAATTGACAAAATAGCATCTTGCAACTTGTGTGGATAAATTTGGCAAAAGCCATAAATGACAGCGTCTAAAAATAGTGAAAAACGCTTGTAAATATTATTTTAAAGATTTTTATAAACCTTCATCAAGCTACCACCCACATATTATATGAAGTTTATTCAATAAATAATTGGGGCAGATAATTATTATTTAAAGCAAAAAAGCACCAATTGAACCTTGTCAATTGGTGCTTTTTATATTCAAAATTCACAATTAGACTATGTCAATTATGAGACATAGATCCTATTCAAGCCCTTCAAAAAGCGCAGTAGATAAATAACGCTCTGCAAAGGAAGGAATAATAACCACAATGTTCTTGCCATTATTTTCTGGACGCTTACCAACTTCAATTGCCGCGGTTAAAGCCGCACCAGCCGATATACCAACTGGAACACCTTCAATACGCGCAAGCGCACGAGAATTTTCAAAGGCATCATCATTGGCAATGGTGATGATTTCATCATAAACCTTTGTATCTAAGGTGTCTGGCACAAAGCCAGCGCCAATACCTTGCAACTTGTGTGGGCCGGGATTGCCACCTGATAAAACGGGAGAATCTTTTGGTTCTACTGCAATAATTTTAACATCGGGATTACGCTCTTTTAATACTTGCCCCACACCAGTGATTGTACCACCAGTGCCAATGCCGGAAATAAAGAAGTCGACATGACCATTGGTATCATTCCAGATTTCTTCGGCGGTTGTTTCGCGGTGGATTTGCGGATTGGCTTGATTTTCAAATTGCTGGGGAATAATCGCATCGGGAATTTCTTGCGCTAATTCTTGTGCTTTCGCAATAGCGCCTTTCATACCCTTTGCGCCCTCTGTCAAAACCAGTTCAGCACCAAGATATTTGAGCAATTTACGTCGCTCAACCGACATGGTTTCCGGCATAGTTAAAATAATACGATAGCCTTTTGACGCCGCAACAAAGGCCAAAGCAATACCAGTATTACCCGAAGTTGGCTCAATAAATACCGTTTTACCAGGCACGGCTTTGCCCGCCCTTTCCAATGCATCAATCATTGCATAACCAATGCGATCCTTGACGCTTGCAAGAGGATTAAAAAATTCAAGCTTTAAAAGTAAATTCGCACCAACACCCTTGGCTTTTGCAAATTTATCAACCCGAACAAGCGGCGTATCGCCAATTGTTTCCAAAATGGAATTATAAACCTTGCCACGCCCCTTAGTGGATTTGGCTGTTGTGTTTTTTTCTATACCACTCATTTAAAGCTCCATCGTTTAAAGCTAAAAGGCAATAGGCGCCTATTTTAAAGCGATATGCCATTAAAAAAATTCTTAAATCAAGATAGTCCTTTTCAACCCAACAAAAGAGAACTGATGAATTAATTTTTCATGGAATAATGCATTTAATTTCTAAAATAATTTTTAATATTAGATAATTATTTCAAATTATCTAAATCGCTGAACATATATGCTTCAATCCAAATTTTACTGCCGTAAATTTTACTGAGCAAATGTAGCAACTGAAACGCAAAAAAATATTTTGAACCATTATAAATTTTGCCGCAAAAGATCACGAAACAATCACATTTCATCACCATCTTGAACAAAATTTCACCAAAGTCAAAAGGCAAATTAGAGCCAACACAGCAAACGAATTGAAAAGCTACTCGGGCAACCTTATATAGTTTTGGCATTTATAGCCTGAACTCATCGGGTAAAATCAAAAGTGAAGCTGTCTGTCTAATAGATTAAAACTGGATATATCATTATAGTTGCTGCAAAGCGGCAATAAACAAACGCTTAAAACAAAGTTATGGAAATTGAGGTAATTTATGGAACGCTCAACAAAAAAGTTTTTGTCAACGGCCCTATTTGTCCCCGTCCTTTCTTTGACTGCAATGCAAGTACCAATGGCACAGGCGCAACAAAACCCCAATTTTTTAGAACGGGTTCTTGGCGGCAATAAAAGCCAAAATGTTGCACAAGCCTCACCACAAATTGATACGCGCACCATTCAGCTGGAGCAAGCTTTGCGTGATTTGACCACTAAAGTTGAAAACTTGAATATACAGGTTTTAGAAATGCAAAACCGTATTGATATTTTGGAAGGCAAAAAACCAAGCAATGCAGCAATTGCCGAACGTCAGCAGCGTCAAACATCACTTAGCTCTCAGCCTGCGATAGCTAATAATTCAACACGCGCAATAGCAAATACAAGCTCTAATAGTAGCGTAGAAAATAGCAAAAATGTTGGATCAAGTACGCAAGCTAAACCAAATACCAATGGCGGCACAGAAAATTTAGGCTCCATTCATTTTGATCGCGACGGCAATATTATTGAAAGCGCGAGCGATAAAAATTCGCAGGCAAGTATTCCAACAGGCGGTAACCAGACTAGCGCTGTGCCGCAAACTTCAAGCTCAAAAGAGCTTTATCAGGTTGGATACCAATCAATTCTTGCCGGCGACTATCGCGCTGCAGAACCGATATTTCGCGCCTTTCAAGAGCGTTATCCAAGCGATCCATTAATTGCCGATGCTTCCTTTTGGCTTGGAGAATCGCTTTATGGTCAAGGGCGCTATCGTGAAGCGGCCGCAGCCTATATGGATGTTGAGCGTAATTACAACTCGACACCGCGCGCACCTGAAAATATGCTTAAACTTGGTATGACAATGGCAGAACTTAATGACGATGAAACTGCTTGTGCGGTCTTTGCAAAAGTGCCACAAGAATATAAACAAGCAGAACCTGCCGTGTTAAAGCGGGTAGTCGATGAACAAAAGCGCCTTAATTGTAACCCGTGATAGCAAATTTAAAACCAAATTTTTTAATTGAAGATTTTGAGCAAAGCCAAAATATCATTGCCGCCGTGTCTGGGGGCAGCGATTCTTTGGCTTTGCTATTCTTATTGCGTGAGTTTTTACAAAAACATGATCAAGATAATCGCCTTGTTGCTGTTACAATTGATCATGGTCTTCGACCAGAATCCCTAGCTGAAGCCAAAGGCGTTGCAGAAATTTGTCGTCAACATAATATCCGTCACACCATATATGTCTGGCAAGGTGACAAGCCCAAGGTGGGCATTTCAGACAAGGCAAGAACTGCTCGCTATAACCTTTTATGCAAGGCTGCCGCCCATTATAACAG
Source organism: Bartonella sp. HY038 (assembly GCF_014117425.1). Classification (NCBI taxonomy): domain Bacteria; kingdom Pseudomonadati; phylum Pseudomonadota; class Alphaproteobacteria; order Hyphomicrobiales; family Bartonellaceae; genus Bartonella; species Bartonella sp. HY038. The sequence continues at coordinate 397,043 of NZ_CP059725.1, read as the reverse complement.
CAATATTATTGTAACCGGTCATACATTTGACGATCAAATTGAAACCTTCCGCATGCGGCAAATGCGCCTTGATAAAGGGCGCGGTCTCGCTGGCATGGCAAAAGAGGCACTATTACAACAAGAGTTCAGATTATTACGACCATTGCTCAATTGCAAAAGAGCCGATTTGCGTAACTATTTGCTAACAAAAAATATTAACTGGGTGGATGATCCGAGCAATGACAATTTGCATTATGAACGGGTACGCATTCGCAAAAATCCTACCCCAGCGATTGAGAATGAGATTTGCGCCCAACTTGAAACGGCACGATTGCAACGGGAAAAAAATGCACAGCATATTGCCAAACTCATTATAGAAACCAATGCCCATTGGCGCGATGAACAACTTATAATTAAAATTGCTAATGATTCGCTGCGACAACAGCCTATATTTATTCATTTTATTGAAATTTTAGCAGGACTTATTGGCGGCAAGGCATATGTTAAACCGGCGCCTCATGCACTTATTGAATTTCTTGCATATGGGGCTGAGGCAAAAAAAGCAACTCATAGTGCCACAATAATTGAAAATCATCCCTATGAATTAAGGCTTTGGCGTGAACTGCGCAACTTAGTGCCTATCACTGTGAAAGCTCAGGAAACCGCAATCTGGGATGGGCGGTTTGCCTTTACGAATAAAAATCAAGAAGAATTTATTGTACGCGCGCCAAAACTGTCAGAGATACATTCTAGGTTAAACAATATCGGCAATCGCAATTCCACTAAGATTAAACCTCATATACCATCCTTATTAACTTCGCCTTTAATTGACAAAAAATCAGGCAGCGAACTGCCCTTTATCGACCAGTTAGATTGTTGCAGCCCCCATTATCAAATTACTCCGGTCTTAATGCCGTTTCATTGGCTTGCATCTAGCCATGATTTCGCCATGTTGTCGCCATTATATCGACTTTTTAAGCAAAGAATGGCGATAAAAATAAAAATAGATGACGTTGCTAACAAAAACCTTGCAGAAATACCGTCTTACACCTTGGCAAGTGAAGAATGAAAACATATGTTACAAAAAACTTCTTCTGGGAATATGCCAGAGAAGTATTTATAGCAACTTTTAGTTGTTTATGAATGAATTTGACAATCGACATGTCGCGCAAGATGTTGTGTTGGGGTTTTGTCGGTGAAAACTATGACAAGAATACAAAAGAATTGACAAAATTATAAGTGCCTTTGGCTTAGATATGGATTTGATATGAACCCGAATTACCGTTCCGTTGTCCTGTGGGGTATTATCGCAGTTGTTATTATTGCACTATTTTCAATGTTTCAGGGAACTGGACAACGAGGAATAAGTGGCGAGATTGATTATTCAACATTTTTAGAGCGTGTTAATAATAAGCAAATTAAAGAAGTTACTATTGACGGCCAAAATATCGTTGCAACTGCTACCGATGGCACGCTTATTAAAACTGTTGGCCCTAAGGAACCAGATTACAAAGCCTTTCAAGATAATAATATTGGCATAAAGGTTAAACCTGAAAGTACCGGTTCAAGCCCACTAGTAAGCATTCTTGGCACCATCATACCCATTGTTATTCTTATTGCTATTTGGGTATTTTTCATGCGCCAAATGCAAGGCGGTTCACGCGGGGCTATGGGCTTTGGTAAATCTAAGGCCAAGCTATTAACCGAAGCGCATGGCAGAGTTACCTTTGATGACGTTGCAGGTGTTGAAGAGGCCAAGAATGACTTGGAAGAAGTGGTTGAATTTTTACGCGACCCACAAAAATTCCAACGCCTTGGCGCACGTATTCCACGCGGCGTATTACTTGTTGGCCCTCCAGGAACGGGTAAAACCTTGCTTGCCCGCGCAGTTGCCGGCGAAGCAAATGTACCGTTTTTCACCATCTCCGGTTCTGATTTTGTTGAAATGTTTGTTGGTGTTGGTGCAAGCCGCGTCCGCGATATGTTCGAGCAAGGCAAGAAGAATGCGCCTTGTATTATCTTTATCGACGAAATTGATGCCGTAGGTCGTCATCGCGGCGCCGGCATTGGCGGCGGTAATGATGAGCGTGAGCAAACATTAAACCAGTTATTGGTTGAAATGGATGGCTTTGAAGCCAATGAAAATGTCATCATCATTGCTGCGACCAACCGTCCTGATGTGCTTGATCCTGCGCTTCTTCGTCCAGGTCGTTTTGATCGTCAGGTTGTTGTGCCAAATCCCGATGTTGCTGGCCGTGAACAAATTTTGCAAGTGCATGTGCGCAATGTACCGCTAGCTCCCAATGTTGATTTAAAAGTTATTGCCCGTGGTACACCCGGTTTTTCGGGTGCGGATTTGATGAACTTGGTCAATGAAGCAGCCCTTATGGCAGCAAGACGCAATAAACGCCTTGTTACCATGCAAGAATTTGAAGATGCCAAGGATAAAGTATTAATGGGGGCAGAGCGTCGCTCTACCGCGATGACACAAGACGAAAAAATATTAACCGCCTATCACGAAGCAGGTCATGCGGTTGTTGCTTTAAATGTTGCAAAAGCCGATCCTCTCCATAAAGCAACTATCATTCCGCGTGGTCGCGCCCTTGGTATGGTGATGCAATTGCCAGAAGGTGATCGTTATTCCATGAGCTATCAATGGATGGTATCGCGCATTGCCATTACAATGGGTGGCCGTATTGCTGAAGAATTGAAATTTGGCAAGGAAAATATCACCTCTGGTGCATCATCCGACATTGAACAAGCCACCAAATTGGCTCGTGCTATGGTCACCAAATGGGGCTTTTCTGATCAGCTTGGTAAAGTTGCTTATGGTAGCAATCAAGAAGAAGGTTATGGCCCGCCGCGACAAGAAACTATGTCCGAGCATACAGCGCAAATTATTGATACTGAAGTGCGCCGAATTGTTGATGAAGCTTATGAAGAAGCAAAACGAATCCTACTCGAAAAGAAAGATGAATGGGTGCGCCTTGCTGAAGGTTTACTTGAATATGAAACCTTAACAGGCGAAGAAATTATCGAAGTTATGGCAGGCAAAGAGCCATCACGAAATCTTGGTAATGAAACAAGCCGTAGTTCCGGTGTGCCAAAGGCAGGCCGCAGTGTTAAGCTTGATATCGAAAAGCCAACTGAAGGCGAAGATATGAAATCATCCGAGCCTGCTGATGATAGCAAAGCTGAAAATGATGAAACGCCTCAGAGTAAATCATAAACTTTGCGCATTATAAGTAAAAGCGTTTTACGGGTATGGTGAAAATCATACCCGTTTTTTTTGCCAATAATTTCGATTTGGTATTCTTTACGCAGTATTTTTACCCGTTAATTTGAATTGCAGTTTTATTATTATAAATTATCCATGTATGATTTAATCGATTAAGAGCTAAAAATGCCTGTTTTAAAAACAACAATGCTGATCCAAAAAGGTTACCTGCTCAAGCAAGCGCTTTCGATTGAAAGTGTGATGCAACTTTTTCCAATTAATGAAACAATAGAAAAAAAAGATACGGCGTTGCTCGTTCTATGGGATGGAATGTTCAAATTAGAATTTGGCTACCACAAAAATGCATTAAGTTACTTTTCAGTGGAACCTTATACAAATAGCTCGTTAAAAGATGTCTTTAATGATGACCTATATTTATTTGGCAAAAGCCAAGCATGTATAGAGGATTATTTACCATTCACCAAAATCAATGAAGAGCGATGGAATTTTAAGGATTTATCCTTCTATTTTGATGAGGATAAAAAACTCACCGCAATCTTTCAAAATTTTAAATAAGCACACAAACTAAGAAATTAACACCATATGCTGATAGGCATACCCCTTAAATGAGTAAAAGATTCATAGCGGTTACATCACGGCTATTTTAAACGGCGCTAAAAATGCATGAAATAAAAATGGCCAGCACCACAATCCGATGCCGGCCATTTTTCAAACTTTATACCAATCAAATGTGATTGCTCTATTAAGCTTCTTCAACTTGTTTTTTTAAGGCTGGATAATCAATCTTACCAGTGCCCAGCAAGGGTAATTTTCCATAAATAATTCGCGATGGCACAAAGAGTTCAGGGATACCTTCAGCGCGTGCAAGCTTTAATAAATCTGGTCGATTTACTTGTTCTTCTTCACTAATAAGCACAATACGCTCGCCTTTTTTAGGATCGCTTAGAGTTACAACGCCCAAACATAACGCCTGGGAAAGCACGCGAGGCCATTGCTTCAACCGCCGATAGTGACACCATTTCGCCGCCTACCTTTGCAAAACGTTTCGCGCGGCCAAGAATGGTAACAAAACCTTCATCATCAATATTGACGATATCACCTGTATCATGCCAACCATCAACAGGTGGCTCAATAATACCGGGCTTTTCCACCCGTAAATAGCCAGCCATGACATTTGGGCCATAAACAAATAATCGACCGCCATTATCAACACCTTCAACCGCTTCAAGGCGCGGAGTGATTGCTGGCAATAATTTACCAACCGTACCTGGCTTATTATACATGGGGGTGTTGAGTGCTAAAACAGGTGAGGTTTCAGTAACGCCGTAACCTTCAAGCACACGAATGCCAAATTTATTCATCATCATTTCGCGGGTTGTTGATTTTACTGGCTCTGCACCTGCAAAACAATAACGGATTGAGCGGAAATCATAAGGATGGGCATTGCGGCCATAACCATTTAAGAAGGTATCGGTACCAAAGATAATGGTAGCATTAGATGAATAAATCGCTTCTGGAATGATGCGATAATGCAAGGGTGATGGGTAAAAGTAAACTGGCACGCCCGATGTTAATGGCAAGACAGTACCTGCCGTTAAACCAAAAGAATGGAACATTGGCAAAACATTGAAAAGACGATCAGCACTGTTAAAATCGACCCTTGCTGCAGCTTGTGCAACATTCGATAACATATTGCCATGAGATAATACCACACCTTTTGGTGTACCCTCAGAACCTGATGTATAAAGGATAGCTGCAGGATCGTGATGCTGGCGGTTTTTAACCAAGGGACGTGTTTTCATAACCATAGCAGTTATTTTTGCTAAATAGTTGATTTCTTTCGCTATATCTTCCAAAAATACAAAGCGGATATTGACGGCTTTTAAGCTTTCAGCAAGTTCTTCTAGGCGTGCTTGGCGTAAGAATACCCGCGATGTGACGATTGTTTTAATTTCAGCCGCCGTTGTTGCATAGGTTAAAGTTGAAAGACCGGCTGAAAAATTCATCATTGCTGGCACTTTACCGGCAGATTGCAAGGCAAAAAAGGTAATCGCTGCAGCATTGGAGTTTGGCATCATTAAGCCAACATTGCTGTCTTTTGCCAAATGTTTGGCAAGGGGTTTCGCAAGAGCACGGATAGCGGTAAGCATACGGCCATAACTCATCAAACCACGCATTGGATCTTCAATCGCATCATGGCTCATACCATAATCTTTACCAGCTTTTACCAAAGCATCCAAAACTGTGCCATCATGACCTGAGGTTGCAAAAACAAGATCGGACATGATGCGGTATAATTCGTTACCGGCAGCATGACGGCGAGCGCGAGATTTCAGCTTAGGATCAAGTTCTAATTCAACCGGTGCAGTAATAGTCACGCGCACTTTAGGGAAAAATTGGCGGCGCACAGCAATACCAGAAAGGCGTGAGAAGAATGTGCGCTCCAATCCATCAATTTTAATCGGCACAACCTTAGCATTGGTGCGGTCTGCAACCATTGCCGCGCCATCATAAACTTTCATCAAACTACCGGTAACCGTAATCCTGCCTTCAGGGAAAATAACCAGCGGCGAGCCATTTTTAACCGCACGAATTAGGCTACGTGCTGCCAAGGGGCGGGTTGGATCCATTGGAAATGCGTTCATATATTTTAGGAATGGGCGGATCCACCAACGGCGTGCGATAACCGAATTAATAGCGAAAGCTGGAGCGCGCATAGTATTATCGGTAATAGCAAGTGCCAATAAACCATCTAAAAATGATACATGGTTAAGGGCAAGAATAGGTGTTTCACCGGCATTTTTGAGGTTTTCAAGTCCTTTAACTTCAAGACGGAAAAAAGCACGGAATAAAATAGTGATAAAGTCGCGAAATGGATTGGTTGGCAAAAAACGCAACATAAAAAATGACGCGATGAATGAGGCAATTGATAAGCCTATTAATACGCTATGCTCGGATGCACCGGTAAATAATTGCACTGAAAATACCTTGCCGCTTTGCACAAAAGCGATGACCAGCGCACCAATAACCATGATGCCAGAGTTCAGCACATTGTTAGCCGCAATAACACGGGCACGACTTTGCGGTGCGCTCCATGCTTGAAGAGCCGCAAACCCCGGTACGACAAGGAATGCGCCACCGATAGCGGTAAAAGCAAGATCAAAGGCCAAACGGATTGTGCCAGGAACCATGAAAAATTCACTATAAGTAAGGATTTTTTGATCAGTTCCCATGCCGTTAACGGTAAAACTAGCATCAAGAAGAGCAAAGGCACAGACAATACTGCCAAACACCGATTGCAAAAGAACAATACGACCAGCTGACGCCCAAACAGCCATAGCTGAGCCAATAGCAATGGATATGGCAAAAACCGCAAGAAAGAAGGAGCTGCTATGAGCAAATTGACCAAGCTGCTTACCAAAAACTAGGGTCATGGGTACTAAAACAGCACCAACCAACCAGAACCAAGAAATCATCAAGGATACGGTGAATAATTTACGTTCACGTCTAAGTTCGCGCAGCAGGCGACCTGTAGTGCGCACAAAGTTCTTATCTATTTTTAGATCTGCTTTAGCAGCGCCATGGTAAGGCATAAAACAGCAGCATATCCAACCAAATACCGCAAAAACAATCATCAAAGTTGCAGTGAGATAGGATGAACCGTGACCACCAGAAGAACTAAAATCGGCAAGTACGGAGCCTGCAAGGATTGCAATAAAGGTTGCAGCTTCCACCCAACCATTTGCTTTGGGTAAATCGGTACGGGCAATTTGCTCTGGTAAAACTGCATATTTAATCGGACCAAACAAAGCAGACCCAACACCAAACATAAATAAAGCAATCATTAAAATCGGTACTGAGCCTAAGATGAGCCCCAACGCTGCGCCAGCGGCAACAAATATTTCAATTAATTTATAAAACCGTGCAAGACGTGCTTTATCGAAGCGATCGGCTAATTCGCCGCCTGTTGCAGAAAATAATAAAAAAGGCAGCATGAAAATAGCTGTCCCTAACGTGTTGAGCGACTCACTTGATTCACTGGCAAGCGTTACAGTAATGAACAAGCCTAGGCTAACTTTTAAAAAATTATCATTAAAGGCTGAGAAGAATTGCGCCCCAAATAAAGGCCCAAACCGGCGGGATGTTAACAAATTGGCGATTGGTGGATTATCGGCAAATTCACCTTCTATTTGGCTAAAGGATTGACGAGCAACCTTGTGGGTATCGCCATTCTGATTGTCTCCCGCTTGACCCTGCACCATGACCGCCTCAACACTTTCTACTTGTAGTGTTGTTTCAGCCGTGCCCTTTTGCGAGCTACCCTGTTCGCCACCTGCAGCACCTAAGCCTTCTTTGTCGCTTACGCTCGTCATGTTAAACTCCCGTCTTAAAATGAACTTAGCCCACTATAGCTTGCCTTATTTTGTTTAGCAAGAAAAAAATGAACAATGTTCAAAAAATTTTTTTATTATCGTTTTTAATGAAGGATTACTACGCTAGCCGCCATCGCGTAAAATTGGTAGTTTTGCCAAAACATCTTTAAGGGCGATAGCATCCCATGGCAAATATTCGGTAATACCAAGTCCAACAATATCTACATGTGCAGAAACATCACTCAACAGTCGTACTATATCTGGAAAATACATTTCACCTTGTGTAATATCATCAAAATCACCGCTTGCAGCATCTGGATTGCCAAAATAAATTGAATGAAACTTTTTGACATTCAAAACATCAAGATCAAAATGAACGGCTAAATATTTAGCGTTAATCGAGCCTAGCCAATCAATCACACTGTCACTTGATGCTTTTAAACCACTGGCGCTAGCTATTTTCAAATTATGTAGATGGATAAAATCCGTTTCAAATGGCAGGGTTTTACCAAGACCTGCAAACATGACATTTTCTGGCTTTATTGGTTGCTTGACACGTTTGACAAAATCTTCATCACCCCTACCCAAAAGATTGCCAAGAACCATAGCATGGGCATTGTGAAAAACCTCTGGCGTCATAACATCAGGGTGGGCATCAAGCCAAACAACAGCAAGATCACCATTATAAATTTCATTTAAATAAGCAAAGGGAACCAAATCAACCAAACAATCTCCACCAAAAACAACTATTTTTTTCGGTTGATGCTGGTCTATTTTTTTGCGCGCTTCATCGGCTTGTTTTAATAAAACCTCGCGCCCGATAATTCCATTTTCAAGCTGCAATGGCGATTGTTCATTGTCACTAGCGACATTAACTTGCTCAACTGCAAAACTTGGCTGCGGCGCTAAAAAATTTAGCAAAGTACTTCCCATCTGATAGGCCGGATTATTACCGCCCTGCCACTGAGGAAATACCAATCTCAACACAGTTTGTTCTTGCTTGCTCATACTACCCCCCAAAAAACGCTGCCATTTTGCTATCAATCGGCCCTGCAAAAATTAACAAATTATTTACCACCAATACAAAAAACTGTCATTCGCCATTAATAAAACGCCATTTTATCTCAAATTGGTCTTAACTAAAAAGCAATATACCACTGCTCATAACTTGATCATCATAAAGCCATTAAAAGAAAGGACAATGCAATGATTGATTGGCGCTATAAACTTGCCGCAATTCATTTGTGCCATAATTTGGCATCAATAATTGCCGTTGCCATTCTTTTAATCGCATTTAATATAGTATTTGCTTATCAAGCAGTAAATGCAAGTCCAATAGCCAAGGAAAGTAAGCCTTTGCCTGACTATTTGTCCGCGCGTATGGCAAGCCTTGATCTTAAAATTGATAGCCCAATCTATATTCGGGTTTTCAAACAGGAAAATACCTTAGAAGTGTGGAAGCAAAGTGCTGAAGGTACCTATAAACCACTTGCCTTTTATACAATTTGCAAACAGTCAGGAAAACTTGGCCAAAAGCGCCAAGAGGGTGATTATCAAGTGCCCGAAGGCTTTTATAGTTTGACTAAAGAGCAGCTCCACCCAAAGTCTAATTATCATCTGGCTTTTAATGTTGGTTACCCAAATTTGCGCGATCGCAATAATAATTATACTGGCAGCCTTATCATGGTGCATGGCAACTGCTTATCGGTTGGTTGCCTAGCAATGGGTGATGACAGGATTGAAGAAATTTACGCTTTGCTACGTGAAGCATTTAAGGGTGGGGCTAAATCCATACCAATGCATATTTTTCCATTTAAAATGAGTGATGACAATTTAGCCCAATTTGATGACCACCCTGAAATGGCCTTTTGGCAACAATTAAAACCAGCCTATGACCTTTTTCAAAACGAGTATATTCCAGCGCGGACTGTCACCTGCGGCAAGAATTATGTTGTAACATCGGCAGAAAATAAAAATGCAGCAAGAACGGTCTGTGCACAAGTGAAGAACTTATAGTTATTTAAAAAACTATTGCGGTTAATTATTAACCAAGCATTTATCTTAACTTACTATTATGCTAGAAAATAAAGCATAATTTGGCTAAAATAAACAAACCGCAATACATGCTTATTGCTATGCTTGATAAAGCACAAATGGCTTCATCAAAATAGCGCTGATAAAAATGATAGCTTATGAAAGCTGTTGAATATTGGATTTTGTTTAACCAAGGTGATTTTTTTAAACTTTCACCTATTTGCAGCGTATATGATACGCTTTGACGGATGCAGGAGTTATCCATGAAAATAAAAACTGCTATTTTTGCGGCGCTTATGGTTTCAAGCATGGCACTTGTCGGCTGTCAACAAGGCGGTAGTGGTAGTGGCGGAGGTAGTCTATCTATGTCAGGCCGCGCGGAGCGCGAATTACCTGCCAAAATCCAACAAAAAATGGCAGCAATGGGCATGCCAAAAACATCGCCTATTATCATTCGCGTTTTCAAGGAAGAAAGCGCTTTAGAAGTTTGGAAACAAAAATCAAATGGACAATATGGCTTAATTGCAACTTATGAGATTTGCCAATGGTCAGGTAAATTAGGGCCTAAATTCATTGAAGGAGACCGCCAAGCCCCTGAAGGTTTCTATACAGTTCGCCCAACCCAAATGAATCCAAACTCTAATTATTATCTTGCTTTTAACATTGGTTTTCCTAATGCCTATGATGCTGTCAATGGTCGTACAGGGCGCCATTTAATGGTACATGGCGCTTGTTCGTCATCTGGTTGCTATTCAATGACCGATGAAAGCATTGCTGAAATTTATGCTTTTGGGCGCGATTCCTTTAGGGGCGGCCAGCATGAATTCCAAGTACAAGCATTTCCATTTCGCATGACCGCTGCCAATATGGCGCGTTATCGCAATGACGCCAATTATTCCTTTTGGCGCATGCTAAAGGAAGGTTATGACATTTTTGAAGCGACCAAAAAGCCGCCGCAAGTTGATGTTTGTGAGAAGCGTTATGTCTTTAATCGCAGAAGCACAAGCGGTCAGCCCTTGTCGCCAGCTGGTGCATGCCCTGCCCCAACACAGAGTTTGCCTGTCGCCTATGCCGCCTATCAAGCTGAATACAATTCGGCATTTTCAGAGGCAATAAACAAGAAATCAAAAAAACCTGCTTCACCATCCATTGCCGGTCTTGAAGAAGCACGTCTTGTTGCTGATTGGAGCGCACGGCGCGCAAGGGGTGAAAAGGTAAGTCGTACCCCACCATCTTTGAGTTCTGCATCTACTGAACGTAGTGGCGCGCCAGATATTGCTCCAGCCTCAGCAAATCAAGCCTCAAAAAATACGACATTGCCAACTAATGCAAGTGCACCTGCTGCAAAGCCAACAACTGAACAGACGCAACAAAGTAGTGCCGTTCAAAATTCATCAGATCAGCAAACGGCTGCCTTAGTACCTGTACAAGAAAATAAGAAAAAGTCATGGCTGGGTTTCTTAAGCCGATAATCTATGATCTGCGTGGCCTTAAATGCCCGATGCCCATTTTAAAAACCGCGCGGCGGTTAAAAGATTTAGCATCGGGTGACAGGCTAACAATTTTGAGCGATGATCCATTGGCTGAACAAGACTTCAAAGACCTTTGCTGCAAATATCATTTAAAGTTTGATTATCATCACCGAACAGATCACATCGCTTTTACAATTATTGTCTCTTAAACTTTTTAGATCATTAAAAGGCTTATTCAACCCGTTATAAATTTTATAGCAGACACCTGAAGCGCGCTATGAATATTCGGATAACTGCAGCATTGATAAAATTAAGGCTGTGATGCGCTAAATTCCTCATCACAGCCTTTTGATTAGATTGATTTTTTGTGGATTGGATTATTGCGATAATAATTGCTTTTGCCGCATGAGATATTGCTGTACTTCGTCAAAAATAGGCTTTGGCAGGGTGGCAAGTTCATCATAGGCAGCTTGCTGCGGGATAACACCAAGTGCCGCACCAACCATAATCCAACTGGTTGTATTGAACATTGGTTGCCAAGCAAAATCGGCATAGGCTTCAAGATCAACAAATCGCGGCATACGTGTTTTCAAGACTTCGCAAAGATCCTGATATTCTGTTGAACGCTTTGCATTTTTAGCGTCCTGCCAAAAGGGCGTATCTTCCCGGCTGGTATCATAATGAAGGCGAAGGAAATCTTTCATTTCACCCCAACCTGCTTGATTATCTTGATTGAAGGTATCTATGGTGTTTTCACCAATAATACCGTGGCCATCATTTACAATATTTTCAAATCGTTCAAGAACTCGCAGCATGTGGCCGATGGATGTCGCCTCTAGGGGTTCAATAAATCCAGATGACAAGCCAACAGCCAAGACATTTTTACACCAGACATTTTCATAATGCCCCGGATCAAATTGCATTACCGCCTGCGGTTCAATTGCATGTCCAATATAGGCTTCAACTTCTTTAATTGCGGCAAGTTCATCACTGTGTTTGCTAGAGAACACATAGCCAGCACCGATTTTATCGTTAAGCGGAATTTGCCACATCCAACCAGCTTGCATAGCAATAGAACGTGTATAAAGCGCAGGATTTGCATTAGGCTGCTTGATGGTAAAAGGCAGAATACGATCCAGAATCAGTTCTTTGCTGAAAGACTGCCATTTTTGCTTATAGGTTTCACCAATACCGATACGGCGCAAACCTGAAGCATCAATAACAAAGTCAACATCCAAATTACCTTCGGGCGTTTTTAGAGCTGTTGTCTTACCATCCTTATCAAGAATAAGTTTTTCAACTTTTAAATGCTTGTGCTTAATACCTCTTGCTTTAGCAACGGTTTTTAAAAAATCAGCCATCTTGTTTTCATCAAAGTGGAAAGATGGCCATAATCCAGTCCGATTAGAGGCAAGCGCAATATGAGCTTGCGCTTGCGTTGCATTATTATTAATCAACGAGAAACCAGCAAAATAACTGAACATATCAAGACCGGCGGCAATACGTCCTGCAAGCAGCGGATAGGTTCGATTGGTTGTTCCCTCCAACTCTTCACTGCCACCGTTAAGACTATGGAATAAATGAAAATAAATATCATTGAAGCTACCGTTACGCCAACCCTCGAAGGAAGAACCAAACTTTACGGTAGCCTTGGTCGCATTTATAAATTCCTCAATATTAATGCCGTTTTTTTGCAGTCCAAAAACCAGATTTGAAAAACCGCCCTTAATAGCATTCTTATTGTCATCTGCGCCTTCTTCCAATAATAGTACTTCGACTTCAGGAGCCGCGATGCGGCGAAAAGTAAGCGCGGAAAACCAACCTGCGATTCCACCGCCAATAATAACAATACGTTTAGCATTTCTAAGATTAATCATGATTGACCCTTAACAATAAGTCAGTGCGCATTGGCGCAGTATAATTTGCATGCATTGAAAAACAGCTCTAGCCTTGCAGATATCGTTCAACCTGCTCAAAAATTTCCCTTGGCATAACGTCCAATTCACTTAGCGCCGTTTGTGGTGTAATAATTCCCATAGCGCTCGCAACAGTGATCCAGTCTAGGGGTGCAAACAAGGGCGGCCAACCAAAGCCACAATAGTTTTCCAAATCTACAGCGCGCGGGAAACGCTCAGCAAATACCTTGCGCAATTCTTGATAGGTTTTGGAGCGGGTAAGTTTTTTAACATCGCGCCAGAAAGAACTATCCTTGCGCTGTGTTTCATAATGCAATCGGGTAAAATCAACAATTTCATTAAAAGTTTTTGCGTGATCCTTATTAATGGCTTTAATGGTTGTTTCACCAATAATACCATGCCCTTCAATCACCGCTTGCTCAACCTTATAAATAAGTGAGAAAAACTGTGCAAGATTTGCTGAAACCAATGGCTCAATAAAGCCGACGGCAGGACCTACAGCAAGAGTATTTTTATGCCAATTGCTTTCAAAATATCCTTGATCAAGATCCACAGGATTTGCAAAAGTAATCTTTTGCTCAAGTAGATCTGCCGCTTCTTTCAATGCGGCTTCATCACTCGTATATTTAGAAGCAAGGAAGTAACTAGCACTAATATGATTTTTTAGTGGCACTAACTGTAACCAACCGCATTTCATTGCAATGGAACGGGTGAAAAGCCGTGGGTTTACTAAGGCTGCCTCTACATTAAATTGTAAAACACGATCAACGGCAAATTGTTCTTTAAGTGAGTGCCATTTGCTTTGATAAGCTTTACCAAGACTTAAACGCTTTGTATCTGCCGCATCAACAACAAAATCCACCTTAATATCACCAAGGTCGGTATTAAGAGCAGTTGTATTGCCCTCATCATCCAAAACAAGTTTGTGTACTTTCATAACCTGATGTTTAACACCGCGACCAATCGCAACATTTTTCAAATAGGTGAGGCATTTTTGCACATCAAAATGGTAAGATGGTATTAAACCACTTTTGCGAGCGCCTAAAATTAGATTAGCTTGAACTTGCGGAACATTTTGGGTAAACATGGAAAAACCAGGATAAAAGCCCACCAAATCCATGTTTTTTGCAATCCGCCCTGCCAAAAATGGGTAGGTGCGATTAGCAATAACATCAAGCTCTTCTACGCCTTGATTAAATCCATGAAACAGATGAAAAAAAACATCATTGTCACCGCTATGGCGCCAATTTTCAAACGATGAACCAAGTTTAATGGTCAAATCTGTAGCAAAGGCAAATTCATCAATATTGATTTGATTGGCTTGTAAAGCCGCACTTAGAACCGGTAAGCTACCTGCGCCTAAGCCCTGACTGATTTTTTGCTCGTCATCATAAACAATAACCTCTACCTCTGTGCTTGATATCCGCCGAAAGGTAAGGGCTGCAAACCAAGCTTCCATTGTGCCACCAATGATTGCAATACGCTTGGCGTTTCTGAGGTTTATCATCTGTATTTTCCTCGATTTTTAGCCGATTTCTATCTGCTCAAATTTTTCTATTTTTTAAACGTGTCATCATTTTTGATTTTTTAAAGATGTAGGTTTAAATATATTAAATATACTTAAATTAAAACCACTTAAATTACAAATAGAAGCGATATTTTCCAATAAATGCTAATATTATATCTTCTCATTTTGCGCATTAATGAGATATTTATATGGAACAGCTCACGACAACATCAAGAATTAGGCTATAAAATTAAAAATGCGCCATTAATATTGCAATTTCGTGTCTCCCCCCAACCATGATCATCGCAATATATTTAAAACTTGAAAAACCTACCTCCTTTACCATATGAAAAACAATACATTTATAGCAAAGCATTATTTTTGAAAGATCACATTGGATTGGCAATGCCCATAATTTTCCAATTTTACAACTTTAAAAGCAAACGACGCTGACAAAGCCGCTAAAATACCTAATTGATGGCCAGTTTCAGCCTTTGTTTCACCAAATTTAGCAGCCAAAAATAAAAGATGTAAAAGATTGCTTGCAATTAAATATGCGTAAATCTTTCAAGCTTATACATCAACATGTGATTAGTAGAACTGGTGAGGCTTTTAGCCATATAACCTTTAGCAAATCATCAACAAAAATGCGGTACAGATTGACGTTTTTACTAAATCAAAAAGTAAAATATCGCATCAAAACTATGAGCGAAAACGAAGGAAGCCCTTATGTGTAAGGGTAGACATTTTAAGGATAGATAATTATGGACGCGATAGCTCCTGTTGCGGATGTTACACTTTTAGGCCTTTTCATGCAGGCCAATTGGATTGTCAAGCTAGTTATGCTCGGTTTGATGATCGCTTCAATCTGGAGTTGGGCAGTTATTTTTGATAAAATGATTGCTTTTGCCAATGCGCGCCGTGCCATAAAGCGCTTTGAACAAGTGTTTTGGTCTGGCCAATCTTTGGAAGATCTTTATCGCAACCTTGATGAGCGCCGTGTAACCGGCATGGGCACAGTCTTTATGGCCGCAATGCGTGAATGGAAAAAATCCTTTGAAAAAGGCGCCCGCTCTCCCTTTGGCTTGCAAATGCGTATTGATAAAGCAATGGATGTGGCGCTTGCACGTGAAACAGACCGATTGGAATCGCGCCTTGGGCTTTTGGCAACCATTGGTTCTGCTTCACCCTTTATCGGTCTTTTTGGTACTGTTATTGGTATTATGACCTCGTTCCAGGCCATTGCCCAATCACAAAATACTAGCCTTGCTATTGTGGCTCCCGGTATTGCCGAAGCTTTGCTTGCAACCGCCATTGGCTTGCTTGCCGCTATTCCTGCGGTTATTGCCTATAATAAATTAAGCGCTGATGCTGCACGCATTGGTGGGCAACTTGAAGGTTTTGCAGACGAGTTTTCTGGCATTCTTTCACGCCAGATTGATGAAAGATCTAATCCGCAGCGCCCTGTACAGCAAACCAATCAATTTGCCCAACAGCAAGCAGCAGCCCCACGTGCTACCCCCGTAGAAGAACGCAATAATAGCGATCGCCTTGCACCCGATCCAGTATCGCCTAATCGCGATTCTTTTGATCGTACAAGCCAAGATCGCGGTTCTTTTGATCGGCGCAATAATGATGGAGGCATGTTTTAATCATGGCGATGTCGGTTGGTGGATCAGGAAGTGGCCATGGACGGCGCGGACGGGGTAGAGGCGGTAAACGTGCTTTAATGAGTGAGATTAACGTGACGCCGATGGTGGATGTTATGTTGGTTCTATTGATTATTTTCATGGTTTCTGCACCTCTTTTAATTAATGGCGTACCTATGGATTTACCAAAATCGGGTGCTGGGCCTATTTCGGCGCAAAAGGAACCTTTAACCGTGTCGGTTACCGCCGATGGGCGTTATGCGATAAAAAAAGAGTTTTATCCGCGTGATGAAATCGTTCCTCATCTTAAAGCTGTAGGTGCTTTAAGTTCAGAAGGGCTTGGACAGCGTGTTGTTGTTCAAGGGGAACGCAGTGCCAATTATGAAACAGTTCTTGATCTTATTGATCTTATTCAAAAAGCTGGCTTTAGTAATATTGCCCTTGCTAGCTCACCTTCAAATAATGGTCGATGATGGTAGCAGTCAATTATAGCCAAGAATTACCAATTACAACCAAGAGTCATAAGTAGAAAAATATGAAGTCAGGTTTTTTATCATCGGTTGGGTTACACGCACTCGCACTTGCTATCGCATTTATTAGTTTTAATGCGGTACCAAAGCCGCTTGAAAATACATTGACGGAAGCATTGCCGATTACGCTGGTGCCAATTAGCGATAAAGCATCAATACGCGAGGGTGATAAAACTTCGCCTCTATCCGAAAAACCTGCTCCGAAGCCAACCACAAAACCTGCAGTTAAGCCGGCTGCAGAAAATGTCGGCGATGGTGAGGTTGATGTTGCGACACCGTTAAAACCAAAAGAAAAGCCGCGCGATGTCAATGCAAACCAGCCAACCGCAGGTAAGCCTGACGCTAAACCTGATATTGTACCACCGCAGGATAAACCAATTGAAACAACGCCCGATAGTGGTGCAATGGATGCAACACAGGTAACGGCAAAGGCTGAGCCACCAACGCCACAAATTGTTGAAAACCAAAACAAACCAAATACTGTCAAGCCAGAGCCCGCAAAGCCGCAAGAACCAAAGCCGGTTGAGCCGAAGCCTGAGCCCGTAAAACCAGAGCCACAGGAGATCCCAACACAAGCCGCAACGCAAGATGAGCTTCAACCAAAACCTATGGAGCCAAAGCCGCAAGAACCAAAGCCAGTTGAGCCACAACCAACAGTTTCAAAACCAGTAGAAGCTGTAAAACCACAAGAAACAACGCAAGTCGAACCGGTACCGCAATTGCCAACCACAAATGCACCGATCCCCGGTGCACGCCCGCAAGCAACAGCCAAAACCACCGAACGTACGCCGACGGATACACCAAAGCCTTCAGCAAGCTCCGCCGCTGGTGAAGATGTTGCAGATATAATCAATAATAATCCACAAACTGCAATGGTTGATAGAACGCGAACCCAAGGTGGCGGTGCTAGGCGCAGTGAGGGTGAGGCTGGTTTTGGTGGCTCGCAAAATATTGGTGATAAAGAAGCGCTAGCGCAGACCGTTGGTGCTATCATCCAAGGCTGTATGTCCAATGTCTGGCGACCGCCTATCAGTGCAGCAGGAGGCAGCCAAGAATTAATGGTCAAAGCCGTTTTTGAGTTAGGCCCCAACGGAGACATTATTGGTGAGCCACAATTGACACCTATTGGCGGCGATGCAAGTGCACAAAGAATCATGTTGACGACAGGGCTAGCTGCTTTGAAAAGATGCTCACCATTTAAAGGGCTACCTGCCGAATCCTATGCACAATGGCGTCTAATTACTCTTAATCTTTATCCATCGAAACAATAAATTTGATGGCTTTCTAAAACAAAAAAATTCAAGTACCATTTGTTTTGTGATGTTGGAAAAAATATGATCGAGATTGGAGGTTGAGTTTTGGTTTTTAAGAAACATTTTCCCTATGTGCTTTTTACGCTCATAATTTTTCAACCTGCTGCATATGCTGAAAAATCAGCGTCAACCCCATCATATCTGGTTGTAGACTCTTTGCCATTAAAAGACAATATTTCAAAGCGTCCAATTTATCCAGAACCCCCAAACACAACACCAGATGGGAGGAAACAAGGCTTTGGTGAGCAAATTAGTAGCAATAACAAAGCCAATCTTGCTCAAACCGTTGGATCAGTTATTCAAGGCTGTATGTCCCATATATGGAGCCTACCAGTAGGCTTTGGCAGTGATGGTATTGAGCGTTTAAGTGTTCAAGTAGAAATGGAGCTTGATCGCGATGGTGCGATTATCGGTGAAGCAAAAATAACGCCAATTGGCGGCGATGAAAAACAACAAAAAATTATGGCGACAACAGCAAAAGCCGCTTTAAATCGCTGTTCACCTTTTAAAGGATTACCAGTTGAACATTATGATAGCTGGCGCAAGATTTTATTAAACTTAATTGCACCTAAAAGGTAAAATAAAAATTCTAAGAATCAAACAACTATAAATGAAGTTAGCAATATTGCTAATTCGCCGAACGGTTCAATATTATTAGCCTCTAACACCGCAAGCGTTAACCACACCAATACGGCGATAAGAACCAATGCCAATGTAAGCAGTAAAAAAAAGCGTCTTTTTACCTGCTTGATTGGCAATTGCCCGATATCTTTATAGCTTTGGCCAGCATTTTCTGAATGTTGCTGTCCAGTGCTTTTTTGGTTTTTATGATCAATCGTCATTCGATGAATTCAAATTCTCCGGCAATGTTCCTGTTTGAGCAATATCGGTAACATAGCCCAGTTCTTTTAAAGTCTTAGCTAGGAGTTGGCTTGCTGCCATTTCGATTGAGCAACCCTTACATTCCTTATCATTAAATGCTCTTAAGCCATTTGCACTCATATCATCAAGTTCAATTGTAATTTTCATAAAAGCCTTCCCCATATTTATTGCAATTACCTATATTTATTGCAGTTCTAAGGTAATGCAGTTTGGCTATAATGTGAAGATGATTAAAATAAAAAAGCAGAGCTGAATGGATTTAAAATCCTGCTTCAAGCCCTGCTTTAAACCTGTCTTTTTAAAAAGCTTTTATTTCTGAATAGCTTTTAAACCAAGCGCAAATGCAATACAGCCCCATCCTTGGAAAATAAGATCAATGGCAATGAAAATACCAATAATATAAAATGAATTGGCAGGCCAACCAATAAGAATCATAAGACCCAAAAGCACAGAAAGCACACCAGCTAGAATAATCCAACCAGATCCAGTGATGCCATTATTTTGGAAACCAATCACAATACGCAAAGCCCCGGATAAGATAAGGAAGAAGCCAAGCACAAAGGTCAACACAACAACAGCTTCAAGAGGATTATAAAAACAAACAAATCCAGCTAGCAAATAAATGATACCGGCAATCAGCCACAACAGGAACTGCCCCCAACCCTTAACACTAAAAGCTTGGAAAATTTGGGCGACACCGCCAAATATCATTAAAGCACCAATATAAAAGGCTGCAACAACAGATGCCGCCAAGGTATAAACACCTGCAATGAAACCTATCACTAAAAGCGCAATACCAAGCGCTAAAAACCAGCCCCATTTAATACCAATATTAGGAAGGGGAGGCATGTTATTTCTTGAATTAAATGAAGACATGAATTTTTCCTTCTTATTAGCATGTAATAATAACTAATCATCACAAGCATTTTAAATTTTCTTTTTCAGTTAAATAAATTTTTTAATTTTGTTCTAGGTTAGTTATAAATATTGCTCCCACAATTCTATTTATATTCAATATATAGTAATAAAACGGCTGAAACAAAAGCCTCTCACTTATCACAATTTCGCTATCAAACTAAATCAAGCGGTAACCTGATAACGGTCTTATCATTTGTTGGTGTTTTTGCTGAAATTTGCTATTTAGACAGCTATTGTTGCATCAAAATCAAAAAACGCACAGTTTACGGGCAAAAAAATCAAGATTATGTCATTTACCTATTGGTAAATTGTCAAAGCACTGTTACATTAATGGCAACGTAAAATATTAAGTGCTCCTCTCAAGCTCAATTTTATCCATTTAAAATTGTGCCTTATATTAAGCAATTGTTATTCAAGGCTTTAATCTAGCCCGATTGAGAATGCTTAAATGATTGTGTAGCGCTCACAAGGAATAGATGATGACTCCGCTACATGAAGGCTATAAAAAGCCGGTACGGGGGGCTGGTGACGATATGGAAGCTGATAAAAAAGCTATCGTCAATACTTTAAATGATGATAGCTCGCGTTTAACTACGCAGCAATCATCTCATGATGGTGTACGCCCTTTTAAGACAAAAAAGCGGGCAAGAAGGCGACAAAAATCGCGTAATGCCAACTTAAATGGCCAAAACCTACAAGGTAATGGTGTCACGGCTGCTAGCAGTAAAGTGGCAGATACCAATAGTCCTATAACGGATAATACCAATAGGCCCTTTGCGTCCAAAATGGCGCAAGAAGGTAAAACGACTGCTACGCCCAATAAAAAGCGCCGGCGTAGACGTTCGACTATTGCGCGCGCTAATCAATCTCTACAGCCACCTATCACGCATGCGGATAGTCAGGATCGACAGGCTGATAAGCCTTGCGCTAAAAATAAAAGCAATAGTGCTGTTTTGCCCTTTAGCGCTAAAACGATCGAAAACAGCGAAAAAGATCCAATACCTGAGCGCCGCTATCGTAAGTTTCATTTAAAGCGCCATGGTGGCAGGCAAAGCAATAACACAAAAAACAATCGTAGCTTTGAAAAGCAAGTTGGGCTTGCAGGTGCTGACAATCAAACTTTCACCAAACTCAAAGAGGGCTTACCTAACCATACTCATTATGACAAACCAACGCGCAATAATGGTCTTTATGCGGCGCTTGATCTTGGCACCAATAATTGCCGCCTGCTGATTGCCTCGCCAACGCGCCCAGGCTATTTTCGAGTTATTGATGCATTTTCGCGTATTGTACGCCTTGGTGAGGGTCTAAGCCGCCACAATAATCTAAGCGAAACGGCAATGAACCGTGCCATTGAAGCTTTAAAAATTTGTGCCAATAAATTATCACAATGCAATATTAGCCATCAACGGCTTATTGCAACGGAAGCTTGTCGCTCTGCGCAAAATGGTGAAGAATTTATTGCCCGCGTTAAAAGTGAGACAGGACTTGCGCTTGAAATTGTCAACCGTGAAACTGAGGCACGGCTTGCCGTATCAGGCTGTGGCACTTTGGTGGAACCTGAAACAGAAGCCATCGTACTCTTTGACATTGGTGGTGGCTCGTCTGAAATTGCGCTGATTGATGTCTCGCATCGCCGCTCACCGCGCCTTGCCGATCATATTATTGCTTGGACATCCCTGCCGGTTGGTGTTGTTACTCTTGCCGAGCTTTTTGGTGGTGAAACGGTAACAGCTAATGATTTTAATGCCATGAAAAAGCATGTCACTGATTTGCTTGCCAATTTCAATGAGCGCGAAAAGCTTGGTGCATTGGTCAATAGTCAAGGCTTCCATTTACTCGGCACCTCTGGCACTGTTACCACGCTTGCTGGCATACATCTTAAGCTTGAGCGCTATGATCGCCGCCGTATTGACGGCATGTGGATGCAAAGCAATGAGGTTGATAGAATGACTGAAAAGCTTCTATCATGGAATATGAGCGAACGGGTTGCCAATCCTTGCATTGGTGCAGATCGCGCCGATCTTGTTTTGGCAGGCTGCGCCATTCTTGAAGCCATTCGCGATATTTGGCCAAGTGGCCGCCTTCGCGTTGCCGATCGCGGTTTGCGTGAGGGCATTTTAACCGAACTTATGTCGCATAGCGGCGCATGGCGCAAAAGCCGATTTGCGCGCCGACAAAACCATTATGATAAGGTAAATAACAAATGAAAAAGAGCAAACCAACAACAACCGGTGGTAGAGGTGGTGCCGGTAGTCGGCAATTATTTAATCGCGTTAAAAAGAAAGCCGGCACGATCAAGGAATCATCACGCCGTTGGCTTGAACGCCATCTTAATGATCCTTACGTGCATCAATCCAAAATTGATGGCTATCGCTCACGTGCGGCTTATAAGCTGATCGAAATAAACGACCGTTATAAACTACTCAAAAAAGGCCAGAAAGTTATTGATCTTGGCGCAGCACCAGGTGGTTGGTGCCAAGTTGCAGCCGATCTTGTGGGCTCCACCGAAGAAGCGCCGAGTGTTGTTGGTATCGATTATCTACATGTTGATCCGTTAAGCGGGGTTATTTTGCTGGAAATGGATTTTCTTGATGATGATGCACCGCAAAAACTACTTGATGCGCTTGGCAGCAAACCAGACCTTGTCATATCAGATATGGCAGCGCCAACCACTGGGCATCGCCGCACCGACCATTTGCGGACAACCCATCTTTGTGAAGTTGCGGCTGATTTTGCTATTTCAGTGCTAAGGCCGGGCGGCCACTTTCTAACCAAGACCTTCCAAGGTGGCACTGAAAATGAGTTGCTTACCATGTTGAAGAAAAACTTTAAATCTGTCCACCATGTTAAGCCGCCAGCATCACGTGCCGAGTCGGTGGAGCTTTATTTGCTCGCTCGTGACTTTAAAGGCTGATTTTTTAAATTACATCTATCTAATTAAAAAAGAGATCGCCTTTTAAAGCGATCTTTTTATTGCAGGTTAGTTTTTCAAATAATCTTCCAAAGCTTGTTCATATAATTGTGCCACTTCATTTGAAAAACAACAAAAAATAACCTTTTGTGGTGTTTCATGATCTTGCATCAAATTGCCTATTGCCTCAATAGCAATTTTAGCAGCAGCCAAGACTGGGAAGCGATAGATTCCGGTTGAAATTGCCGGAAACGCAATTGTTTGGCATTGGTGTTTTTCGGCAAGCAAAAATGAATTTTGATAACAATCCCTCAGTAATTTTGGCTCATCATGATTACCATCTTGCCAAACCGGCCCAACCGTATGGATCACAAATTGTGCAGGCAATTTATAGGCTTTAGTTATTTTTGCTTGCCCCGTTTTACAGCCATTCAACATACGACATTCAAGCGCAAGCTCAGGCCCGGCAGCGCGATGAATTGCACCATCAACGCCGCCACCGCCCAATAATGAGCTATTGGCAGCATTTACAATTGCATCAACTTTCAATGTCGTAATATTAGCAACACAAATTTCAATCCGCTTTTTTAAATCTGCCACCATTTTTATTCCCCCATTGCATTTTCTATTTAACGCAAAGCTGCCGCATCAGTTTGACTTTAAAGGCGTTTTAATTGCAACAACAACTATTATGTCAAAAAGTCATTGCATAACAACTCTTGCCCATAACATACACGCCAAAAATAAAAAGACCAAAATAAAAAACCAAGCATTTGTGATGAACAAATGCTTGGCTCTTTTAGTTTCAAATAAAAGCTAGGAAGCTACCCCCTAGCTGAAATTAAGCTTATGCAATAAAATATTCTTGCAATGCGCGCACTTCAAGTGAGCCAGCATTTAAGGCTTCAATTGCTTCAGCAACTGATTCAGCACCAGATATGGTGGTGTAATAAGGTACTTTTTGCAACAACGCAGCAAGACGAAGCGATTTGGAATCGGATACCGCACTTGGGCTATCGGTAGTATTAAAGATAATATGCACCTGACGGTTGCGAATGGCATCTTCAATATGCGGATGGCCTTCTAAAACCTTATTGATTTTAGTAGCTTCCACACCATTTTCGCTCAAGAATTTTTGCGTACCGCTTGAAGCAAGAATAGAAAAACCAAGGGCTGCCAATTGTTTGACTGGTTTTAGTACCCGCGCCTTATCGCTATCACGCACAGAAACAAATAAAGTACCAGAGCGAGGAAGATCTACACCAGCACCTAGCTGTGCTTTGGCAAAAGCCATAGCAAAATCATAATCAAGCCCCATAACCTCACCAGTTGAGCGCATTTCTGGCCCAAGCAAAGTGTCAACACCAGGGAAACGCGCAAATGGAAATACTGCTTCTTTAACTGCAATATGTTGGCGCTTTGGTTCAATCGGCTTGCCACCATATTGATTATAAGCACCATCCAATTGTTCACCTGCCATAATGCGGGCAGCGATTTTTGCAACAGGTCGGCCAATAGCTTTTGCAACGAATGGCACCGTGCGTGATGCACGAGGATTAACCTCAAGCACATAAATGACACCATCTTTAATCGCATATTGCACATTCATTAAACCACCAACATGCAATGCCTTAGCAAGCGCTGCTGTTTGGCGTTCTAATTCTGCAACAATTTCAGCAGACAAAGTGTGGACTGGAAGTGAACAGGCTGAATCGCCCGAATGGATACCAGCTTCTTCGATGTGCTCCATAATACCAACAACTGTCGTATTGGTGCCATCACATAGGCAATCAACATCAACCTCAATAGCATTGGTCAAATAGGTGTCGAAAAGCAATGGGTTTTTGCCAAGCAACGTATTGATTTGCCCAGTTTTATCATTTGGATAACGCGCTTTAATATCTTCAGGTACCAATTCTGGAACTGTATCAAGAAGATAGTTTTGCAAATTGCGCTCATCATTAATGATTTGCATAGCGCGGCCGCCCAAGACATATGATGGACGCACAACCAATGGAAAACCAAGTTCTGTTGCAATAAGTCGCGCTTGCTCAACCGAATAAGCAATACCGTTTTTAGGTTGGGTTAAATCAAGCTTTACCAAAAGCTTTTGGAAGCGATCACGATCTTCGGCTAAATCAATTGCATCGGGTGATGTGCCAAGGATTGGAATACCAGCCTTTTCAAGCGCTGCGGCCAATTTCAGTGGCGTTTGACCACCAAACTGAACGATAACACCGACAAGCTCGCCTTTTTCTTTTTCCGCTTCAAGGATAGATAGCACATCTTCAGCGGTTAATGGCTCAAAGTAAAGGCGGTCTGATGTATCATAATCGGTTGAAACAGTTTCGGGGTTACAATTGATCATAATCGCTTCATAACCAGCATCACGAAGCGCAAAGGCGGCATGACAGCAGCAATAATCGAATTCGATGCCTTGCCCAATACGGTTTGGCCCACCACCAAGAATAACCACTTTTTTACGGCTTGATACTTGCGCTTCTGAACGAATGCTGCCGGCAAATGGCACTTCATAAGTTGAATACATATAGGCGGTTGGCGAAGCAAATTCTGCCGCGCAGGTATCAATACGCTTAAATACTGGCTTAACATCCAAATTTTTACGCAAATTGGCAACGAAATCGGCATTTTTGCCAATAAGTGTACCAAGGCGTGCATCTGAAAAGCCCATGGATTTAAGCATACGCAAATTTTCTTGATCTTCTGGCAATCCATTAACGCGAATACGCTCTTCCATTTGAACAATGGCGTAAATTTGCTCCAAGAACCAAGGATCAATACGACTAATTTGGTGAATTTCTGCCAAAGTTAAACCCATACGCATGGCTTGGGCAACATAGCGCAAACGATCTGGCGTTGGCGTACCAATAGCGGCACGAATGGCATTTTTCTCATCGCCCTCTTCATGCTCTGGCACTAAAATTTCATCAAGCCCAGTAAGGCCTGTTTCTAAACCACGTAAAGCTTTTTGCAAAGACTCGTTGAAAGTACGACCAATGGCCATAACTTCACCCACCGATTTCATAGCGGTGGTTAAGACATTTGATGAGCCATGAAATTTTTCAAAAGCAAAACGCGGAATTTTAGTAACCACATAATCAATGGATGGTTCAAATGATGCAGGCGTTGCACCGCCCGTAATATCATTTTCAAGCTCGTCCAAAGTATAACCAATGGCAAGCTTAGCTGCAATTTTTGCAATGGGAAAACCAGTTGCTTTAGAAGCAAGTGCCGAAGAGCGCGATACGCGCGGATTCATTTCAATAACAATCAAGCGGCCAGTTGCTGGATCAACAGCAAACTGCACGTTGGAACCACCGGTTTCAACACCAATTTCGCGCAAGACCGCGATAGAGGCATTACGCATGATTTGATATTCTTTGTCGGTCAAGGTTAATGCTGGCGCAACAGTAATTGAGTCGCCAGTATGCACGCCCATTGGATCAATATTTTCAATTGAGCAGATGATGATGCAATTATCCTTGCGGTCACGCACCACTTCCATTTCATACTCTTTCCAACCAAGAACGCTTTCTTCAATTAAAACTTCCGTAGTTGGCGAGGCATCAAGCCCACCTTCAACAATTTCATAAAACTGAGTACGGTTATAAGCAATACCACCGCCTGTACCACCAAGGGTAAAGGATGGGCGAATAATTGCTGGCAAACCCACATGATCCAAAGCTTGACCAGCTTTACCCATACCATGGGCAATATAGCGCTGTTTGCGCGCAGCCGAACCTAGCTGCCATTTTGTCTCTAATTCATCTAAAGCCTTATCAAGCGCATCGCCCGATAATTCACTGCGTAAACGCGTGCGCTCAGCCTCATGGATAGCGCGATCTTCTTCTTTGATTTCCGTTGCATTGGCAAGCATTGAGCGCGGTGTTTCAAGACCAATTTTCTTCATCGCTTCACGAAACAGCGCACGATCTTCCGCCTTATCAATGGCTTCAGCATTAGCACCAATCATTTCAACATTATAGCGATCAAGAACCCCCATACGCTTGAGTGAAAGCGCTGTATTTAATGCAGTTTGCCCACCCATGGTTGGTAAAAGCGCATCTGGCCGCTCTTTAGCAATGATTTTGGCAACCACTTCTGGTGTGATTGGCTCAATATAAGTTGCATCAGCAAGATCTGGATCAGTCATGATTGTCGCAGGATTGGAATTTACCAAAATAACACGGTAACCTTCTTCCTTCAAAGCCTTACATGCCTGCGTACCGGAATAGTCAAATTCACAAGCCTGTCCAATAATAATGGGACCCGCACCAATAATAAGAATGGATTTGATATCAGAACGTTTTGGCATGGCGCTTTTTCCTGTGGCAAACGCCCGAGCGGCTTTAATACCGTCGGGTTGATAAATTTCTAACATATAAGGCTAAGTGTGTTTTATATGCCAATTGCTCATGAAAAGTAACCCCCAAAATGCAATCTTGCTTTTTTTCCCCGCTTAAATCACATCAATGTAAAATGCTAAATTATTGAGTATATTTCCAATTTGTGAAAATTACGGCTCTAACACGGCCATATGCATGTTGCATATGGCCTTTCCCCACCCGCATAAAACACAAAATATGTTACTTTTATAAAGCAACCATCCAAATGCCAATGGTGGCAACAAAAAGCATAATAGATACAAATGAAATCATATCATAGATAAGGTCTGACATTCGATTCTCCATATATTCATTATTTGTATTATTTATGTTCTCTTTTTGTTCTTAAGTCAATTCAAATTCTTGATTTAAGCAAAGATTCTTTATAGATGCTGGCTTTTCCGCATATGACAAAAATGGCTAGAGCCAAAAGCTACGATGCTTCAAGCTTTGAGCAAGTGACTTTCGCGACTTTTATCTCTGTTATTATAGGTATTTTAATACCGTCACTTCCAATAGAAATATGTTGCAAGATTATGCTGGACATTCATAAAATTGGTATTAGAATCAATTTAAATTCCCATACGCACCCATTGGTTTCAACATATGAACCATTTGAGTAGGTTGTTGTTTGACCTTGAAAGGAAAACAAAATGAAAGCTGCACGTTGGTATAAAGCAGGGGATATTAGAGTTGAAGAAGTGAGTGAGCCGCAGGTGAGTGCTGGCAAAGTCAAAATTAATGTGGCTTGGACTGGCATTTGTGGCAGTGACTTACATGAATATATTGCTGGGCCAATTTTTATTCCGGTTGATAAACCCCATGCAATTAGTGGTGAACAAGCTCCTATTATTATGGGGCACGAATTTTCCGGTGTCGTTAGCGAGATTGGCGAAGGTGTTACCCGCGTTAAAGTGGGAGACCGTGTTGTAGTTGAGCCTATCTTATCTTGTGGCAATTGTGATGCTTGCCGGCATGGCAAATATAATCTTTGTGACGAATTGGGCTTTCATGGCCTTTCCGGTGGTGGCGGCGGTTTTGCGAGTTACACAGTTGTAGCCGAGCATATGGTGCATAAAATGCCTGATAGTCTATCATTGGAGCAAGGCGCGTTGGTAGAACCCGCCGCGGTTGCCCTTCACGCGGTGCGTATCAGCAAATTGCGAGCTGGCGATAAGGCCGTTGTTTTTGGTGCCGGGCCAATTGGTCTTTTGGTGGTTGAAGCCTTACGTGCTGCAGGCGCTGCGCAAATTTACGTTGTAGAATTATCCGAGCAACGCAGCAAAAAAGCTTTGGAGCTTGGTGCGAGCCATGCAATTAATCCAGCGACTGAAAATGTAACCGAGCGTATCCGCGAATTATCGGGCGGAGGTGTTGAAGTTGCCTTTGAAGTAACCGGCGTGCCAAGCGTTTTGCAACAAAATATCGATTGTGTGCGCTATGAGGGTGAGGTTATCGTTGTTTCCATTTGGGAAAAAGATGCTGCGATTCAGCCCAATACACTTGTACTGAAAGAACGTACCATGAAAGGCACTATTGCTTATCGCGATGTTTTTCCAGCTACTATGGAACTGATGACGCAAGGCTATTTTGCCGCCGACAAGTTGATTACCAAAAAAATCCAGATTGATGATATTGTGACGGAAGGTTTTGAAACCTTGGTCAAGGAAAAAACTCAGATTAAAATTTTGGTTGAAGCACCAAGAGCATAATAAAAACAAGTAGTTTATTGAAGCGGAGGCTGTCTTTACGACAGCGTCCGCTTTTTAGCCAAGTTACTTAGATAATAGCGAGTAATTGATCAATATCGGCTTCGTTTGTTGCCCAACTGGTGGCAAAGCGCACGACAGTATGATTATCGTCATAAGTTTCCCAAAAACTAAAGATCACTTTTTGAGCTAACTCCGCCATTTTTTCATTTTCAAGAATAATGAATTGCTGATTGGTAGGCGATTGATAGAAAAAGCGATAATTTTTGTCAGCAAAACCTTTTTTGAGTTTTTCCGCCATATCGATCGCATGCTTGGCAATATTTAAATAAAGATTATCGCTAAACAATGTATCAAACTGGATACCAAGAATACGACCCTTGGCAAGCAATGCTCCTTGTTGCTTAATAAAGGTGAAGAAGTGGCTGACCAAACCTTTTTGCGGAATAATAATGGCTTCACCAAATAATGCACCTACCTTAGTGCCACCAATATAAAAGACATCACAAGTTTCAGCAATTACTTCTAAGGTAACATCGGTATTTCTTGCAGCTAGCCCATAGCCTAAGCGTGCGCCATCAAGAAAAAGCGGAATATTATGCTTTTTGCAGATATCATGCAAATCTTGCAACTCTTGGGCGCTATAAAGAGCGCCATATTCGGTCGGATGAGAAATATAAACCATACCAGGTTGTACCATATGGGCATTATTGCCATCCTTATTGAAAATATCGATAAAATCACTGACGGATTTTGCACTGATTTTACCATTTTCATGGGGCAAAGTTAAAATCTTATGGCCGCCAGCTTCAATAGCACCAGCTTCATGGGTCGCAATATGGCCAGTTTCAGCAGCAATAACCCCTTCATAATAATGCAAAATACCCTTAATCACCGTTGCATTGGTTTGAGTGCCACCAACAAGAAAATAAACTTCTGCATCAGGCTTTTTGCAAATGTCTTTAATTTTTTGCTTTGCCTTTTCACTATAGGGATCAAGGCCATAACCGGGCGTTTTTTCCATATTAGTTTTCATGAGGTTTTCTAAAATAAGCGGATGAGCGCCTTCTAAATAATCAGAGCTAAAATTGAGCATTATTTTACCTATAAATTTGGTTAAGAGCAAAGTGAAAAGATCCCAACAGCCAAGCAACCATCTAAGGACAAATTCATCAATATAGATTGACACTATAATATTCTTGGTCACTATTATAATAACAGAAATAAAAAATAAAACCCCTTGTCAAGATGGTGCTCAGCATGACTATTTTATTAAAACAAGTTGTAAAAGATATTGAGCTATTTTTCGACGCTTATAAAGTTGGCAATTATAATTTTTCGCCAAAAGGTGGAATTTACTTTCCTAATAAAAGACCAAGCCAAATTGCAGCTTTTGGCGATGCAGTAAGCGAGGAACTTGATGAAAAAACCAAACAAAAACTTGCCTTTATTAAAAATTACCTTGGCAATATACGCATGGATTACCCATTAGCCGATTATGATTGTTACCCTATCATGGAGCAATATCGTAATATGGTTTACAATTACGAAGATATTTGTGCCCCCCTTTTAGAGCGTTGCCTTATTGAAGTAGACAAGTGCATTTATAAAAGTAGTGATTTTTCTATTCTTGCTGAAAAAGATATTTTTTTTGCGCAAGTTTTATCCACCTACAAACAACTAACCCAAGACGTAATTGAGGAACTATCGACACGATATGCCATTCGCATCAATGGAGATTTTGTTATGCCAAAACGTGTTAAATTACCAAAACCATTTGAAACAGTGCTGAACTTTGCGCGTGAAAAAACACATTAATCATGTGAATGGTATTGAGACCATTTAACCTTTCCAAACATATGGCGTTTTAATGTTTGTATTGGTTTGTTCACGACATTTAGCTTAAATAATTTAAGGTTACAAAATCACGCCTAAAATTGCTTGGCGTCTTGTGATAAGGGCTATTTTATCCATTTTCCACTCCAATTTTCTGGGCGTCAATTTGAATCATCAAGCCATATTTTTATTGGAATTGGCTTATTAATATCACCAATATTGGCTATACAACAGCTTTTTTGAATTTTAGAAATTCATAAAATAAATCACTTAATTTACAATATAAGATGGCTCCATTCATGAAATATTTTCAAGAAAATTGCTCTTAACATCATTGATATCGTGTGATAATTCCAAATTAACTATATGTAGGTATGCTATTATTGTCCGTTCACTATAAATGACATCACTCTTCATTTAAATCTATCAATTTAATTGAAGAGTATTACAGATTATTACATTTAACTAGCTAGTTTTAACCCATTAATTGCAACATGAAACATGCCATCATTGGAAGAAAACTGCAATCGCCCATGATGCGCTTCAACAACATCGCGGACGATCGTCAACCCAAGACCAGTATTACCAAAATGATCACCTCCCTTTTGAAAAGGTAAGCATAAGCGTTCATAATCGCCTTCAAAAATACCGTGTCCATCGTCAGAAACACGTATCCATGCCCCCTCCTCATCACTACCAATTGTCAGAATTAAGCGAGTATGTGCCCCATGCTTTAGCGCATTATCAATTAGATTGGATATAGCCTCGCAAAGTGTGATTGGGTCACATAGAATTTTTAATTGCTTAAAACCATGATGATAAACAGCCGTTGCAACCTCACGTTCTAATGTAAGGGGAACTGTTTGCACCAAAGTTGTTTTGCAAAGCGCAACAAGATCGCACTCGCTAAAACTTTGATTTTGCGAGCGATGGGTGACCATTGCTCGCCCCAACATTTGGTGACATAGCCTTGAAAGAGCTTTTATTTTAACCCGCATTTCCCTTAAATCTGTTTGAAGTTCTGGCGAAGTATTTTTTCGCAACAGCATTTCAGCATGAGCATCCAAACTGGTTAATGGGGTTTTTATCTGATGGGCAGCATCGGCAATAAAGCGCTGCATTCGCGCCATGCGCTTGGAAAGCCGTTGAAAAAAATCGTTTAAAGCTTGCGTAAAAGGCTTAACCTCTATCGGCAGATCAAATTTAATGGCGCTCATATCTTCAGGTAGACGATTTTGTATTTCATTGCCGATTTTTGTCAAAGGTGACAATGCATAACTAATAGCTAAATAGCTCATGCAAATCATCAAAAAGCTCATAATAAAAATAATGATAAAGGCTTTGGTTGCCATGGATGATGCAAGCTCATCTCTTTCATGGGTGGTTTGGCCAACGGTAATTTCAGCCCATTGTGGTATGCCATCAATTGTCAGGCGCTTGCCAATAGACGCGATGCGTATCGCCATATTATCGAATTGGCCATCTTTTAACACCACGGATTTTTGGATATCATCGAGCGTACCAGCGCGCGGTAAATCAGCACTGCCTGCAACGGTTATACCACGCGCATCGACAACCTTATAAAACACCAAATCATTGCGCGACAAAGATCCAAGCGCTGCGGCAGGCGGATCAAGCGTTATTACTTTGCCTTGAGTATAAATATTTTCGGCAATTTGAATTGCTGCATTGGTTAAAATACGGTCAAAAGCTTGTTTTGATGTAACAAAAGCAAACTGCCAAGTAAAAAAGCAAATACAAGCGGTTACAACTATGACAATGCATATTAACACACCTAAAAATCGTAACTTTAGCGAATTAAAGTGCTTGAATATGCGCAAGTTGATACCCCAATCCCCGTGTAGTTTTTATTTCTATACAACTATCGGCCAATTTTAACCGCAAACGCCGGATAAACTGTTCAATTGCGTTTATTTGTGGTGTGCGGTCAAAACCAAACATATGCTCCAAAAGTTCCTCTTTAGAAATAAAGCGACCATTTCTAATTGCCAATATTTCTAATATAGTCAGTTCACGGCTCGTGAGTTCTAAAGGAATATCATCAATCGTTGCAATGCGCCCAACTGTATCAATTGCTAAGGCTCCAAAGCGAACAAGATTTTGACTTTGTCCTTTAGCACGGCGCAATAATGCCCGCGCCCGCGCCTCTAACTCAAGATAATCAAATGGCTTTACCAAATAATCATCAGCACCAAGATCCAAAGCACTTACCCTATCACCAATGGCAGAGCGAGCCGTCAGCATTAAAACAGGTGTCGAATTACCTTGGCTGCGTAAACGTTTCAATAATTCAAAACCATTCAACTCTGGAAGATTAACATCAAGAATAACAAGATCATAAGTTTGAACACAAAGATAATCCCATGCAATATTGCCATTGTATGCAAGATCAACGGCATGGCCGCTCAATTGAAAGTGCTTTTGAACAGCAATAGCAATATCGCTAACATCCTCGACAACCAAAAGTCGCACGCTTGAACCTCAATGTCAGGTTAGAGTCAGTATTCTAATTTATGCTGTTTAATTCGATAACATGGCCTTGCAATAGTGGTCAACGCTTATCGGAGGAGGAGAATTCAATGTCAAATAACGCGCAAGCGCTGCAACCGCTATTGTCGGTTGATGGCGTAACTTTACAATATAAAACGCCTGACACACTGGTTACAGCGACTTGGAAAGTAAGCTTTGATATTTTTAATGCAGATAGATTTATTCTATTAGGACCATCAGGTTGCGGCAAATCAACATTGTTAAAAGCTGTTGGCGGCTATATTAAACCAACAGAGGGGAAAATTAAGCTCAACAACCAATTAATAACCGGCCCCGGCCCTGAAAGAATGATGGTTTTTCAAGAATTTGACCAATTATTGCCTTGGAAAACAGTACGAGAAAATGTTAAATTTGCACTCACGGCAAGTGGCAAATTGAATGACAAAGAAGCTGACGAACGCGCCACTTCTTACATTGAAAAAGTTGGTCTTTATAAATTCATCGACTCCTATCCTCATACATTGTCAGGCGGCATGAAACAACGCGTTGCTATTGCACGCGGCATGGCAATGGAACCGGCAATTTTGCTGATGGATGAACCATTTGCGGCCCTTGACGCTTTAACACGGCGTAAAATGCAAGATGAATTACTGCGCCTTTGGGAAGACACAAAATTTACTGTGCTTTTTGTTACCCATTCAATCGAGGAAGCAATCCGCATTGGCACACGTATCCTACTTCTTTCCGCTCATCCTGGCCAAGTAAAAGCTGAGTTAAATAGCATTCCGGCAGAATTATTAGGAACAGATGAACAAGGAAAACTGGAAGCGCGTATCAATGATATGCTTTTTGTGCATTAGCTAAAATATTAAAGTTAACCGCACGATCAAATAGGTTTCATTTGGTACTAGAGGACGTCTATTTATTGTTGAAGCAATATCGTGCTCTAATTATTTTGTCGCATTGTCCAACGCAAAAGTTGACCCGACTTTCATGGGAAATACTCTAGCATTTGCATTGCTTTGGGAGGAAATTTATGTCTAATTCCATCTTAATACGCCCTGAACGAATAGAAACGGAGTTACCGGTAGGTATTCCCGAAGTTGAAAAACAATTATCATTATTTGAAAAACTTTATAAAATAAGTGCGATTAGAAAAGCCTTTATTTTGGTCATTTTAGCCGCTATTTGGCAAGCCTATGGCACATGGCTGAATAATCCACTTTTATTCCCGACCTTTATTGATACTGTACATGCTTTCATCGAAAACATTATGAACGGCATAATACCAGCACGCACCTGGTCATCTTTGCAAACATTAGTTATTGGCTACGGTATAGGTATTATATTAGCCGCTTTATTAACCACATTAGCAATTGGCTCGCGTATCGGCTCGGACCTATTGGAAACACTGACTTCAATGTTTAACCCACTTCCAGCCATTGCGCTTTTACCCCTCGCGCTTATCTGGTTTGGTCTTGGTACAGGCAGTATTGTTTTTGTCTTGGTTCATTCAGTTTTATGGGCAATTGCCCTAAATACCCATGCAGGCTTTCGCTCTGTTTCCACAACACTCAAGATGGTTGGCATGAATTATGGGCTTAAAGGTTTAAAATTGGTGCGTTTAATCCTTATACCTGCGGCATTTCCATCTATTTTAACTGGCTTAAAAGTAGGTTGGGCCTTTGCTTGGCGCACATTAATTGCAGCCGAATTGGTGTTTGGTGCTTCTTCGGGATCTGGCGGATTGGGGTGGTTTATTTACGAAAACCGCAACCAACTTGAAACAGCAAACGTGTTTGCCGGTCTTTTTACGGTGATTATCATTGGCCTTATTGTTGAAAATATCATTTTCGCATGGATTGAACGTAAAACTATTCGCCGCTGGGGTATGCAACATTAAGTTTGGCTTTGATTAAGCTTTAATCTAATTTTCGATAATTTAAAATGGGAGGAAACCATGAATAAAAATATAAAATTATTGGCAAAATCGCTTTTATTTATTCTAATAATTGCATTCAGCCTTACCAAGGCACAAGCAGAAGTAAACGAAGTGCGTGTTTCGCGTGGCTATGGAATTTTATATCTGCCACTGATTGTAATGCAAGACCAAAAAATATTTGAAAAAAAGGCTAAAGAAGAAGGTCTTGGTGATTTAAACGTTAAATGGGTTATTCTTGATGGCGGCAATGTCATTAATGACGCTATGATGGCAGGATCTATTGATATTGCAGGTACAGGCGCGCCGGGTTTTATTACCCTTTGGTCAAAAGCTCGTGGTATTCCTAATGTTGAGGTAATTGGCTTAACTGCTTTGAGTGCGACTTCGCTTTGGTTAAATACCAATCGTGATCATATCAAAACCTTAAGCGATTTTAAATCAGGCG
This sequence comes from Bartonella sp. HY038, assembly GCF_014117425.1. Lineage (NCBI taxonomy): Bacteria > Pseudomonadati > Pseudomonadota > Alphaproteobacteria > Hyphomicrobiales > Bartonellaceae > Bartonella > Bartonella sp. HY038. Next base: position 361,469 of record NZ_CP059725.1, on the reverse strand, counting down.
ATAAAATTGCCATTCCAGGCATAAAGACATCGCTCGCAGCAGTAGTGTTACAGATGATTGCAGCAAAAGAATTTGGCCATGATAATTATGCAAAACTTGATCCATTAACCGTTGCACTTCCCCACCCTGAGGCTGTGGCTGCATTAATCGCTGGGAAAACAGAAATTGTTGCCCATTTCACCTCACCACCATTCCAACAAATTGAAATCAAATCAGACCATATTCATCGGGTGGTTAACTCAGTTGATTATGTAGGCAACCTCACTCTCGACGTAACCTATGCACCTAAACGCTTTGTTGATGCAAATCCACAAACAACCAAAGCCTTTATCGACGCATTAGACGAAACCAATAAATTTATCGCAGAAAATAAAGAGCTTGCCGCGGAAATTTTTGTCAATAGTTCAAAAGTAAAAATTGATAAGGATGAAATACTCGCAATTATTAATGATCCGGATACCAAATTTTCGACAACACCAGTTAATGTTATGAACTTTGCTGAGTTTTTAGGCCTTTCAGGTACAATAAAGACAAAACCAAATGACTGGAAAGATCTATTTGTTCCTTATTTACATGAACGCGATGGCAGCTAAATAAAAAAGCCCCAAGCTAATTCTTCAAATTTTAGCTTGGGGCTTTTGGCTATTTTATGAAACTAGACCATCAAGCAAAGTAACTTTAACAACTTTGCTTGATGGTTTTTATTTTATTCATCCTCTGCGTCTTCAATGTCCCAATCGCGGACGCGCTGAACGGCCTTTTTCCAACCCTTATAGCGTTTTTGCTGTTTTGCCACATCGTCCGATGGACTAAATAATTTTTCAACGCTGGACACTTGCCGCACTTCATCAAGGCTCTTCCAAAAGCCAACCGCAAGGCCAGCAAGATAAGCAGCACCAAAGGCTGTCACTTCAAGAATGACTGGGCGCTCTACTGGTTTTTGCAAAATGTCAGCTTGAAATTGCATCAAGAAATTATTGGCAACCGCACCACCATCAACGCGCAAGGCTTTCATATCCGTGTCTGCATCATCAAGCATTGCGTCAAGCACATCCTTAGTTTGATAAGCAATAGCTTCCAATGTTGCACGAGTAATATGGTTGCGATTAACACCGCGTGTAATACCCATAATGGCACCGCGTGCAAATGGATCCCAATAAGGCGCGCCAAGACCTGTAAAGGCTGGCACCACATAAACACCATTGGCAGTACCAACTTTATCAGCAAAATATTCAGAATCTTCCGCGTCAGTAAAGAACTTCAATTCATCGCGCAGCCATTGGATCGCCGCACCAGCCACGAAAATAGAGCCTTCAAGCGCATAGGCTGGGCCGCCGTTTTCATCACATGCGATGGTAGTAATCAAGCCCTTATGAGATGTGACGGCCTTCTTGCCAGTATTCATCAACATAAAGCAACCTGTACCATAAGTATTTTTGGCTTCCCCCTCATTGACGCAGATATGGCCAAAAAGCGCCGCCTGCTGATCACCAGCCGCACCAGCAATAGGGATACGTGTACCACCACGGCCACCAAGATTGGTTTGTCCATAAATTTCTGATGAGCGCTTCACCTCAGGCAGCATAGAGCGTGGAATATTGAGTGCTTTTAGCATTTCATCATCCCAATCTAGCGTATGGATATTAAAGATCATCGTGCGTGACGCATTGGTATATTCTGTCACATGCACGCGACCTTGCGTCATATTCCAAATAAGCCATGTATCAACTGTCCCAAAAAGCAGTTCACCACGGTCTGCCTTTTCGCGTGCGCCTTCAACATTTTCCAAAATCCATGCAATTTTGGTGCCTGAAAAATAAGGATCAATGACAAGACCTGTATTATTGCGGACATGATCTTCAAGACCCGCTTTTTTAAGTCTTGCGCAGATTTCAGTGGTGCGACGACATTGCCAAACAATGGCATTATAAACCGGCTTTCCAGTTGCTTTTTCCCAAACAATAGTCGTTTCACGTTGATTGGTAATACCAATACCAGCAATTTCATCGGTGCTAATGCCAGCTTTTGCTAAAGCTTCCGTTAGGGTTGAGCTTTGAGTTGCCCAAATTTCACGCGGGTCATGTTCAACCCAACCTGGATGGGGATATATTTGGGTAAATTCACGCTGAGCAACGCTGACAACTTCAGCCTGTTTATTTAAAACCAAGGTTCTAGAACTGGTTGTGCCTTGATCCAAAGCAACGATATATTTTTTCTCCGCCATGATATGCTCCCGTTAATTGCTGTTGCCAGCCTTCATTTGTTTCAATGCTTTGCCAATAAAACGTTTATAAAGAAATGAACCCGCAAGCCCACCTAATATTGGGGCAGTAAGGGGAATGAGGAAATAAGGGATTGAGCGTCCACCTGTCATGATATCTGGGCCCCAGCCAGCCAAAAAAGCAAATAGTCTTGGGCCAAAATCGCGCGCAGCATTCATCGAAAAACCAGTTAATGGGCCAAAAGAGCCACCAATAATTGCAACAACAACACCAATTAAAAATGGTGCCATGGCACCGCGCGGCGCGCCATTATCATTATCGGTAAGCGCCAAAATAGCCATCAATAAAAGTGCGGTTATAAAGAACTCGGTCATAAAGGCTTGCAAAATGGTTATTTTCGCATTGGGAAAGGTAGTAAATACTCCCGCATTGCTCATATCTTTAACGGCAAACAAATTATGATAGAGCAAATAAACGACCGCCGCCCCCATAAAGGCACCCGCTAACTGTGATAATATAAAGGGAATAATCTTAGATTTGGGAAAATCACCAAAAACTGCCAAGGCAATAGTAACCGATGGGCTAAGATGAGCACCTGACACGCCGCCAGTGACATAAACAGCAATAGCGACACCAAGTCCCCATATGATACTAATTTCCCACTGGCCGTAACTAGCCCCGGCAAGTACCAACCCTGCAACAGAACCAATACCTATAGCAATGAATAAAAAAGTTCCGATAAATTCAGCGATACATTCATTTCTTAGCTGCGAATATTTCATAACCTTCTCCCTACTCCCCAAGAAAAATTCTCAAGCCAACAATTTACCTTTTAAACCAGTTTTGCTGCAAAATTTAAATATTATCAGAAAAACTTAAGCCCCTTTACTAGTGCTAATATTCCTTTGTTCCAGATAAGTTTTCAAAGGTTCAATTTCATTGTCTTTAAACCAAAGTCCAAGTTTTGAACGCCGCCATAAAATATCTTGCCAATCAATTGCCCATTCTTCTTTGATTAACCAATCAACTTCCGCCTCGTATAAGCCATGACCAAAATGACGACCTAATGGCTTATCGCCCTGCTCAAATATAACAAGCGCATCGGTACCATAGCTTCGCGCCAAACGACGAATAGTAAAATCATCTAGATCTGGCAAAACTTTCTTTATACCATCTTGAATAAGATCTAACCGTCCATGAGGAAAATTACCTCCCGGCAAAGGTATTGCCCCCGTCCATGCCGCTTTGCGTGTTCCAAGATATTTTTCTACATATTCCATGACATCTTCTGATAATTTACGATAGGTGGTTATCTTACCGCCATAAGAAGATAAAAGTGGCGCATCGGCATTTTCATCAGCAAGTTTCAACACAAAATCACGAGTGGTTTTCTGCGCGCTAGCAGCACCGTTATCATAAAGCGAGCGCACCCCTGAATAGCTCCAAACGATCATATCTCTGGTAATTTTTTGCGCAAAATACTCACTTGATGCGTTGCAAAGATATTCAATTTCCTCATCAGATATTTTTACATCCTTTGGATCATCATGATAGTCGCGATCTGTTGTGCCAATCAGGGTGAAATCTTCTTGATAGGGAATTGCAAAAATGATGCGCCCATCTGGATTTTGAAAAATATAGGCGCGATCGTGATTGTATAATTTCGGTACAACGATATGCGAACCTTGAACAAGCCTTATTTGTGGGTGACCACTTATTTCGGCAACATCTTTCAATATATGATCAATCCACGGCCCTGCCATATTGGCCAAGAATGAAGCGGTTATCGTTTTTTCTTCACCGGTTAGAGTATTTTTTAATTCAATATGCCATTTTTTATCAATAATTTTGGCTGATAAAACCTTTGTGCGTACCATAATATCCGCACCAAGCTCTTTGGCGTGGCGAGCATTTAAAACTACAAGGCGAGCATCATCAACCTGCTCGTCAGAATATTCAAATCCCTGCTTATAACCTGCTTTTAGTGGATCTTCCGTTTCTTTTGCAAAATCAACCACAGTAGTTTTTTTGAGTTCTTTGCTGCCGCCCAAATGATCATAGATAAAAAGACCAAAGCGCAGCATCCATTTTGGCCGCAAGCCCTTATGATAAGGTAAAATAAAGCGCAATGGTCGCACAATATGCGGTGCAATGTGCCAAATAACTTCGCGTTCCATCAAAGCTTCACGAACAAGACGAAAAGCATATTGTTCAAGATAGCGCAGCCCACCATGAATAAGCTTGGTTGATGCTGATGACGTGCCCGAGGCAATGTCATTCATCTCAGCAAGCCCAACCTTAAACCCGCGACCGGCAGCATCGCGAGCAACACCGCAGCCATTTACGCCGCCGCCAATGATAAAAACATCATAATGCATAATTCGACACTCCCGATAGGCTTCATGGATTTATTGTTATATTACATTATAAAAAGTATTTATCACCAACTAAATTAAAAATTATCAAAATTTTATTTACGGCTGTAATTATGAGCTGATAAATCTTTTTTTTGGCATGCCTATATTTAATTGATCTTTAAATAACTTAAGGTCAACACCTAAACCCAAATTGGGTTTAATAATACTTTAATGGACAAGAATATATACGCTTCCCATTCAAAGCACATAATAAAAACCTTAAACCAAATGTCATAAAAACATCATGAAACTGTAAGGCTTATGTCAAGTAAATCTGGCATTTTAAGTATTATACAATGAGCCTATTTGATTTTTTAAAAAATCAAATCGACCCTTTTGATGCATAGGTAATATCAATGGTGACAGTAAAAAGATTTACTTGGTAAATATGGTTCTAACTATGCAAACCCATATTTAATATGTTTTTAACATATTAATTTTCTTTATTTTTAAATGCGCAAAATTGGCGAAATGCTAATTTTCTAAATAAGGCGGTAACATGAAATTAGCATTGGTTACAGATGCATGGTTGCCACAGGTAAATGGCGTTGTTCGCACTCTTGAAAATGTTATTTCTGGTCTTTCTCAAAAAGGAATAGTAACCGAAATAATCGCTCCTTCTGACTATTATTCTATGTCCTGTCCAACCTATTCTGAAATACGTTTAGCGCTGCCCTCACCTATTGGTTTATCTCGCCGTTTAAAAGCCATGGATGCCGATGCCATCCATATTGCTACTGAAGGGCCATTGGGTTTGCTTGCTCGTTTCATTTGCCTTTGGAATGGGTGGAAATTTACCACGAGTTTTCATACCCGCTTTCCAGAATATGTGGCTGAAAGATTTCCTGTCCCCTTATCACTTACCTATGCCATGATGCGGCGCTTCCATAACAAGGCCGCCCTAACACTGGTACCCACCCGTTCCATTTATGATATTTTGGCTAAGCGCGGTTTTAGCAATCTTAAAATATGGTCTCGCGGTGTTGATCGCGCGCTATATCACCCAATGCCGGAAATAGACCTTGGCTTACCAAAACCTATTTTTTTAAATGTCGGCAGAGTTTCGATTGAAAAAAATTTGGAGGCTTTTTTGTCGCTTGATTTACCCGGTACAAAATTAATTGTTGGTGATGGCCCAGCGCTCTCAAACCTCAGAGCCAAATATCAAGATGCGGTCTTTGTTGGTAAGAAGCATGGCAAAGATCTTGCTCGTTATTATGCTGGTTCTGATGTTTTTGTTTTTCCATCGCGCACCGATACATTTGGTCTTGTATTGCTAGAAGCCATTGCAAGCGGCCTACCCCTTGCCGCCTTTCCAGTTTCTGGCGCCCTTGACGTGGTAAAAGGCACAAAAGCTGGTGTATTATCTGAAAATTTGCAACAAGCTGCCTTGCAAGCACTTAATATGGGTAAAATGGATCCTGAACGCGCCTTAGGTAACTTCACTTGGGAACATTGCGTTGATATTTTTGCTGAAAGCCTTGTACCTTGCTTTCAAACCAATAATTTCATCCCCCAACAATAAAGTGTTATTTCATTTGCATTGAAATACCATCAAAAAACCTTCACGAAAATATATCATTGCTTTTGGCAGTAGTATAAAAAAATCTATTCGATCTTACACAGCTATTTGCGTAATCATTATCGGCTATTTTATAAGCTTATCAGGCAGTAGCACACAAAACTGCAAAGCAAGCGATTACAATACCATTGATTATTCTTCCACCCCTAAAATTTTACATAATTTGCAAATGGTTTAAAAGGCTTTTTAACCAACACTTGATTATAATAACCAAAGATTTGTTGATGTGAGATTTTTGACATTGTATAAGAATGGCATCAACACAAAATAACATGCATTTTGTTTTTGCATGATACCAAAACAAAGAAGATTATAAGGTAATTTTATGAAAATTGTTATGATAGGCACAGGTTATGTCGGACTTGTTTCTGGTGTTTGTTTTGCCGAATTTGGCTTTAATGTTACCTGCATTGATAAGAATGAAGCGATTATAGCGCGACTTAAAAAGGGTGAAATTCCAATTTTTGAACCCGGCCTTAAAGAAATTCTTGAACGTAATGTCAGTGCTGAACGCTTAACATTCTCAACCGATTTAGCCCATCATGTAAAAGATGCCGATGTTATTTTCATTGCAGTTGGTACACCATCACGGCGTGGCGATGGTGAGGCTGATTTACAATATATTGAAGCCGCCTCAGACGAAATTGCGCAATACATGAAAAAAGGCGCTGTTATAGTTATCAAGTCAACCGTTGTTGTTGGTACCAATCGTATTATTTATGAACGCATGAAAAAGCAGCGTCCCAATATTGATTTTTCAATGGTATCCAATCCTGAATTTTTACGCGAAGGCTCTGCTATTGAGGACTTTTTACACCCTGACCGTGTCGTGGTTGGTGTTCTTGATGAAAATGGTCGTGAAGCTATGCGCCGTATTTACCGCCCATTATCTTTACGTGAAACACCGGTAGTATTCACATCTCTTGAAAATGCCGAGCTTATAAAATATGCAGCCAATGCGTTTTTAGCGATGAAAGTAACCTTTGCCAACCAACTTGCTGATCTATGTGAAAAGACAGGTGGCAATATTCAAGATGTGGCTAGTGCCATGGGTATGGATAAACGCATCGGTTCCAAATTCTTACATGCAGGCCCAGGCTTTGGCGGCTCATGTTTTCCAAAAGATACTCGTGCCTTTGCCGCAACCGGTAAGCGTTATAATGCACCGCAAAAACTTATTGAAACTGTCATTGACATTAATGAACAACGAAAAGCCCAAATGGCTGAACGTATCATTGACATAGCCCAAAAAAACAACGTAACTAAAATTGCTATTTTGGGCGTGGCCTTTAAACCGAACACGGATGATATACGTGAAGCCCCTGCCCTTGATATTATTCCGCTATTACAAAAGGCAGGTCTTTTGATTAAAGCCCACGACCCTGAAGCTATGGATCAGGCAAAAGATAAGCTTGCAAATGTTGAATGGTGTCAGTCACCCTATGAAGCTGCGAAGGATTGCGGCATTGCCGTTATTTTGACCGAATGGAATGAATATCGCGCTTTAGACCTTAAGCAAATATTACAGCTAATGACTGGTAATGTTTTAATTGATATGCGCAATATTTATAAAAGCGAAGACATTCAAGAAATTGAAATTGAATATGTGTCTATCGGCCGTCCTCTTATTCATTAAGTGAATGAAAAACACGCTTGCAAGTGGATAAATTCACCCACTTGCAAAGGGTTTAATATTTATATACGCGAAAAAGCCGATGCACCAAGATGAGGATGGCGATTAACATCTTTATAAAGCAAATAGCGAAATGGCTGTGGGCCGCCAGCATAGCAAGCTTGCGGACAAAAAGCACGTAGCCACATATAATCGCCAGCTTCTACCTCCACCCAATCTTCATTTAATCTATAAACGCCTTTACCCTGCAACACATAAAGCCCGTGTTCCATAATATGGGTTTCCAAGAAGGGTATGACTGCGCCCGGCTGTAAGGTTACAATGGTAATATGCATGTCATGGCGCATATCATTCACATCAACAAAGCGGGTCGTTGCCCAAGTACCATGGGCATTAGGCATAGCATCAGGAGTTATATTCTGTTCATTAATAATTAAAATCGGCGGTTTTTCAATTCCTTCAACTGCAATATAAAATTTGCGTATCCAATTAAAACGCGCCGCTTGACCGTTCTCATTTTTTAGCTGCCATTTTGTACCCGCCGGAATATAAGCAAAACTACCTTCACGCATTTTATATTCTTGACCATCAGCGATAATGGTAAAAGCGCCCTCAAGGCAAAATAAGGCGCTTTGCGCATGGCTATCAAGCTCTGGCCGCTCACTACCACCATTTGGTCCAACTTCCATTATATAATGGGAAAACGTCTCTGAAAAGCCACTCATTGGCCGCGAAATAATCCAGCAGCGGGTATTTTCCCAAAATGGTAACAAGCTGATGACAGTATCGCACATCACACCTTTTGGTATAAAGGCATAGGCGTCTTTAAAAACTGCGCGTCCGGTTAATAATTGGCTTTGTGGTGCAACACCGCCATGAGGCGCCGCATAAGTTGTCTTAGTCATGACTATCTCCTCCCATAATAATAATACTATCAAGGCTTTTGTGATGATCAAGCTGATTAATGAATCAAAATTTGCGAAAACTAATTTGAAAAACGAATAGAAAAGCCTCAAAACATGAATATTTTTGAGGCTCTACGACACAATCATCGCAAATTAATACTATCTTGACCGAAGACAAACCCCATTTCAACGCGTGAAATTGAATAGGTTTTACTATAGCACATATATTTCACCCACCACGCTGTAAAATTTCAGTGCCAAATGGTGGGCTTCATATGAATAAGAAGTTGGATGGTCAAAAGACGATTTTTAAATATTTAAATAATCAGGCACGTTATCAAGCGCTAGCAATTCTTCATAAGTAGGACGACGACGAATAATCGCAAATTCATTGTCATTCACCAAAACTTCTGGCACCAAGAGTCTAGTATTATATGTGCTAGACATCGCGGCGCCATAAGCACCAGCACCTGCAACCGCCAAAAGATCATGAGGGCCTAATTTTGGTACAATACGATCAAGCCCTAAATAATCACCGGTTTCACAAACGGGTCCTACAATATCAGCACGAATAAATTCATCGCTTGGCTTTGGTTGATTAACTGGCATAATCATATGCCATGCATCATAAAGTGTTGGACGAATAAGATCATTCATTGCGCCGTCAACAATGAGAAAATTGCGACCATCGCCTTCTTTTAAATAAATAACCGAAGTTACTAACATACCAGCATTGCCGGCAATATGGCGGCCGGGTTCGCAAATAATTTTTACGCCAAGTGGCGCAATATGTTTTTTTACAATAGTCGCATAATCATCGGTTGATGGTGGTGGATCATTATCAAAACGATAAGAAATGCCAAGACCACCGCCAACATCAACATGATGTAAATCATGACCATCATTTTTTAACTGGCGAACAAGATCGGCAGTAATTGCAAAGGCACTATCAAAAGGTTCAAGATCACAAATCTGGCTGCCAATATGCACATCAACACCGCGAATGACTAAGCCCTGCAGGCTTGATGCCATATTATAAGTTTCACGCGCATTTTTTAGCGGAATACCAAATTTATTTTCTGATTTACCAGTCGAAATTTTCTTATGGGTTTTTGCATCAACATCGGGATTGATACGAATTGAAACAGGAGCAACCTTACCTATGGCAGTCGCGCGCTGCGATAGCTGTATAAGCTCTGGCTCGGATTCGACATTAAAGCAATAAATGCCTTGCGATAGCGCATAATCCATTTCTTCAATGGTTTTACCAACGCCAGAATAAACAATTTTTTGCGGGATAATACCAGCCGCCAATGCTCGGCGTAACTCGCCTTGGGAAACAACATCAGCCCCTGCCCCTTCATTGGCAAGCAATTTTAAAATTGCCTGATTGGAGTTGGCTTTTAAAGCAAAGGCTATTAACGCATTGCAGCCAGCAAAACTCTTTACATAATCGCGATAATTTTTACGCAGACTATTAGCCGAATAGCAATAAAATGGCGTGCCAACCTTGGCAGCAATCGTTTCCAGTGGCAAATCTTCAGCATGAAGCTTACCGTCTTTATATTTGAAATAATCCACGCTTAAAATCCGACTACTTAATCAAACCATCAAGAATAAAAGGCTTATCTTCCCTTGGCTTTTGTACTTTTTCACCATTAGCATTTTCAATTATTGAAGATGGCGGTGGTTCAAGCGGCCCTTTACGACCACAACCTGCTAAAGCCAACCCACAAAAGGCGGTTACGAGTGATAAGGCGAGAAGGCGTTTCGTCATCCCAAAAATTCCAATCAAATAAGCAATTATTGATAAATATTACCAACCAAAGGAACAACTATCTTTATTAAAATAAGATAGTATTTATCCATGAAAAAATTCTTATCCTGCACATTTAGCTTTTAGTGCATTGTTTTGCAAGACGATGCGTAGTTTACCAGCGTAATCTTTGCGATAAAATGCAAAAGGTTTTTAAAAACCTTAACCGATATAAACTTGTCTTGATATTCGAGCATTATACCCAATCAAGTTTACCATCTTCAAAGCGTAAAATATGGTCTTGCGGTACAGAATCATTGGACGCCTCTTTTTCACTTAAACCGCCATAAATATTAAATAGCGAGCGAATACAGCCACCATGGGTTACCACAACGCTTTTATCACGCACATTGGACATAAATTGTTCAATACGGTTGCGCAGCATAGCATAGCTTTCTGCGTGTTGACCGGGGGGTAAAAAATTCCACTTATCTTTGGCTCGGGCAGCTAAAAGTTCTGAATGTTCAACCCCAAGTTCGCTTTCCGTAAAACCTTGCCAGTCACCAAAATTAAGTTCCATCAATAGATCATCAAGGCGGTAGGCTTTAGGATCAATCCCCATTGCGCCGCGGATAAGCTCCATAGTCTCACGCGTGCGACCAAGCGGACTTGCAACAAAATCAAATCCTTCACCATCACCAATAAGATTATAGAGTTTTTTACCATTGCCCTTGGCTTGTGCGCGACCTATATCGTTGATCGGCTGATCTACTTGCCCTTGAATACGGCCCGACACATTCCAGTCAGTTTGTCCGTGTCGTGAAAAATAGATAAGCATGGCTAGAAATCTCCTCTTTATAGCTCTGCATGCGACTTTATAGACTAAGGCGCATGCAGTATAGAGGAAATTTAAAATTTTAGTCTTTGATGACTGAAATATCTGGTGCATCAACGGCTTTCATACCAATGACGTGATATCCAGAATCTGCGTGGTGAACTTCACCGGTTACCGAACGCGACAGGTCAGAAATGAAATAGACACCAACATCGCCCACTTCTTCAATAGTGACTGTACGGCGCAATGGCGAATTATACTCGTTCCATTTCAAGATATAGCGGAAATCACCAATACCTGATGCAGCAAGGGTTTTGATAGGGCCTGCAGAAATCGCATTTACGCGAATATTTTTAGGACCAAGATCAACAGCCAAATATTTCACACTTGCTTCAAGTGCAGCTTTTGCAACGCCCATAACATTATAGTTAGGCATAACTTTTTCAGCACCATAATAGGTAAGTGTTATAATTGAACCACCATCATTCATCAATTTTTCTGCACGCTGGGCAATAGCCGTTAGCGAGTAAACCGAAATATTCATGGTCATAGCAAAATTTGCTTCGCTAGTATCAACATAACGGCCAGTAAGCTCGTCCTTATCTGAAAAGCCAATAGCATGGATAACAAAATCAATTTTGCCCCATTTTTCAGCAATGACGTCAAAAACGGCATCAATGGTAGCAGGATCGGAAACATCACAATTACCGCACACCAATGCGCCTAACTCTTTTGCAAGCGGCTCAACCCGCTTTTTCATAGCATCACCTTGATAGGTGAAAGCGAGCTCGGCACCTGCATCATGAGCAGCCTTGGCAATACCCCAAGCAATTGAGCGGTTATTTGCAAGACCAAATACTAAGCCGCGTTTTCCACTCAACAAGCCTTTAGTCTTATTTTGATTTTCTGTTGTCGTCACGTTCTTGTTTGCCCCAACTCTTTCATTTGTCGCAATACCATTTATGGTCATTGACAAGTTCCTGTATTTTAAAATGCAATATTATCTTGAGCCTATGGCACAGCTTTAACTTTTCTTCAAGCAAATGGCAAAAATTTTATCGCAAAATAACGTATCCATAACAAAATTATGATTACCTTTACTAATTCCCACAGGTTTAAACTTGAATATTTAAAGACTTTGGTCATAATATTTCTCTGCTGCGCTATTTATGACGCAGCAGAAACTTTGACCATTTATGCTATTGAAAAGCTTAAATTTTTACATCATTTTATTCTAATTAACTTTATTAAACAGCCAAGGCTTTATTACCTAACAACACTTTATTATGTCACAACGCTTGATTAAGTAATAACACTTGGCTTATCGCGGCCAAGCTTGGTTTGCAAATCCGTAAGCTGATTAGCAATATTAATCAGCCTTGCTAATGCGACTTGCGTATCAAGATTGTGGTTCTGTGGATCACGCTCATAATGCTCCATATAAAGGCGCAAAGTTGCTCCTTGTGTACCTGTACCCGATAAACGAAACACAATACGTGCACCGCCATCAAAGAAAATACGAATACCTTGATGAGCACTCACCGAGCCATCAATTGTATCATGATAGGAAAAGTCATCTGCCTTACTAACAGTTAGGCCATCAAATTCTTTACCAATGAGCGCGGGAAGACTATTGCGCAACGTATCCATGAGGTCTTGAGCAGCTTTTGTATCCACTTCCTCATAATCGTGGCGCGAATAATAATTGCGACCAAAACGCAACCAATGAGCATTGATAATATCCTTAACGCTTTTTTGACTTGCTGCAAGAATATTAAGCCAGAATAACACCGCCCATAGACCATCTTTTTCACGCACATGATTTGAACCTGTGCCAAAGCTTTCTTCACCGCAAAAAGTTACCTTATCAGCATCGAGCAGATTACCAAAAAATTTCCATCCTGTCGGCGTTTCAAACATATTGATTTTAAGATCTTCCGCAACACGGTCTGCCGCTTCACTGGTTGGCATCGAGCGTGCAATGCCTGTTACCTTATCCTTATAGGCTTTTACAAGATTGGCATTTGCAGCAATAACAGCCAAAGAATCAGATGGCGTTATAAATATATCGCGGCCAATAATAAGATTGCGGTCGCCATCACCATCAGATGCTGCGCCAAGATCTGGCGCTTGCGGTGAAAGCATTAATTCATAAAGATCATGGGCATGTACAAGATTTGGATCAGGATGATGGCCACCAAAATCAGGCAATGGCACGGCATTAACTACACTGCCTTTGGCAAAGCCTAAGCGGTTTTCAAAAATTTCAAGACCATAAGGACCAGTAACCGCATGCATAGCATCAAAGCGAATGGTTAGCCCTTCGCTAACTTTGGCTTTAATCAAATTAAAGTCAAAGAGTTCTTCCATAAGATCTGCATAATCCTTAACTGGATCAATGATTTCAACCACCATATCACCAATAAGATAATGCCCAGTAACATCAAGATCGATATCTTCGCTTTCTTCAATCAGATATTCATCAATAACTTTTGAGCGAGCAAAAATAGCATTGGTGACTTTTTCAGGCGCTGGCCCACCATTGGCAATATTATATTTAATACCAAAATCACCATTTGGACCACCCATATTATGGCTAGCTGACAAAATAATACCGCCAAGCGCCTTAAACTTACGAATAAGATGGGACGCTGCTGGTGTTGATAAAATGCCGCCACGGCCAATCATCAACTTTTCAAAACCATTAGCAGCAGCCATTTTAATCAGCTTTTGGATAACTTCGCGATTATAATAGCGCCCATCTCCGCCAACAATGAGCAAGGCTCCGGCTTTCTCGCCCACACAGTCAAAAATTGACTGGATAAAATTTTCTGCATAATTTTTACTTTGGAACACGTTGACCTTCTTGCGAAGCCCTGATGTGCCGGGGTTCTGATCAGAAAATGGCTCTGTTTTAATATGCTTTATCATAAAATTATCCAGTTTTTAAAATTTAATCTAATACCATAATAACCGAAGCTTGAAAAAACACCAAGGTAGATCTTTAAAAGCAAAAACTTTTAGCCCTTTTATAAATATTTTTTGCTTTTTTAGCGGTTATTTCGGTAAGCTTTTATTAAAAATTATATTTCTATTTTAAAAGAAAATGCGAAGCTATAAGCCTAGAGTGAGACCTCTCAATTTAAACAAAAAAGGAGCAAATAACTCATTAGTAAGACAAATGTAATCTATACCATAAAGCATCGCCATATGTTTTTCTTATAAGCGCAATAACCCCAGTTTATTGGCATTTTCTTAATGGTTTCTACAATTTAAATTTATTCTAAAGATGCGAAAATCCTTTGACTATTTTCAAAAAATTCGTTACTGTCACCAACATTAGAATTACCTTTTCCAAATAGCCTTATCATGACTATGTTCCTTTCTGCTATGCAGGTAAGGCTGTTTTATTTGTTCATTTTTAGGAGTAATTTAATATGATGATCGGTAGAAAAGTTCCTGATGTTACATTCCGCACGCGTATTCGTGATGAATCAATCGGGGGCTCAAACCCTTACCGTTGGGAAGATGTGACATCAGCTGATTATTTTGCCAATAAGCGGGTTATTCTTTTCTCATTGCCAGGTGCATTTACGCCTACCTGTTCAACATTTCAGCTACCAGACTTTGAAAAACTTTTTCCAGAATTTCAAGCTCTAGGCATTGATGACATTTATTGCTTATCGGTTAATGATGCTTTTGTTATGAATGCATGGGGCAAGCAGCAAGGTGTTCAGAACATTAAACTTATTCCAGATGGCTCTGGTGAGTTTACCCGTAGAATGGGCATGTTGGTGCGTAAAGATAATGTAGGCTTTGGCCTACGCTCATGGCGTTATGCCGCCGTTATTAATAATGGCACTATTGAGCAATGGTTTGAAGAAGAAGGCTTGAGCGACAATTGTGATAGCGATCCTTATGGCGCATCATCACCACAGAATATTTTGGAAGTTTTAAAAGCTGAAGCCAAGGCTGCTTAATTTCAATAGATTATAAATGGTTTTTACTATTTAAATATATAAAAAGCGTTTGCATATTGATTATGCAAACGCTTTTTTATTTTGATTTCAATAATAACCCGTCGAAATCTGGTTAATTTAACGAATTATCTGAGCCAAAAACTCACTTAATTTATACTGAAAATGCAATAAGATTATCCCCAGTCTTAAGAACAAGTACTTTTGGTTTAAAAAACTAACTCAATAAACAGCAAGTCGCTTTTAACAAAGCTTGAAAAACTCTAAACTGTCATGATATTATCAAGATTGATAGGTGAAGTTTTATAGCTTAAATGCGGTTTCACATTTATTTAACGAGGCTGCTAATGTTTTTGAGTATTTTTGAGATTTTTAAAATTGGCATTGGTCCATCATCATCCCATACAATGGGACCAATGAGTGCGGCTTCCCTTTTTTTAGATTATTTAAGAAACTATCGTAAAAACAACGAAATTCATGCAATTAGCGCAACGCTTTATGGATCACTCGCCTTTACCGGTAAAGGACATGCTAGCGACCGAGCAATTGCTTTAGGATTATTAGGCTTTTTACCTGCAACTCTAGATTCTAACCAAGCCGAAGCCGAGCTTTTAGCACTGGAAGAACAAAAGCAGATTAGACCGCTTGGGCTGCCCAAAATGCGATTTGATCCGCAAAAAGATATTATTTTTGATTATGGCCCACCTTTGCCCGGCCATGCTAATGGCATTATATTTCGAGTTTTTGATGAAAAATGCACCGAGCTTTTACAAGAAACCTATTATTCAATCGGTGGGGGCTTTGTCTTAACCGCCGCGCAATTAGAAGACCAAAAGCATAATATTGAGCGTAATAGCGATGCCACGGTATTTCCTTACCCCTTTGAAAATGCTTTAGAAATGCTAACCATGGCACGCGAGAGTGGCCTATCTATTGCCCAAATGAAGCGCGAAAATGAACTTTGCCGCCGCTCATTAAGTGATTTTGATGAGGGTATCGACCAATTATGGGCGGTTATGAATAATTGCATTGATAACGGGCTTGAACATGATGGCGAATTACCGGGTGGCTTACGCGTAAAGCGACGCGCAAAAAGGATCTATCAGCAATTAATCACTGAAAAACAAAGCAATTTAATGCAGCCCCACGCCGCCACCGATTGGTTAATTGTTTATGCTATGGCGGTTAATGAAGAAAATGCTGCAGGCGGCCGTGTGGTAACGGCTCCAACCAATGGCGCAGCCGGTGTAGTACCGGCAGTTTTGCGTTATTATCTTGACCATTGCCATGGTTCGACAAAAGAAAAAATTGCAGATTTCTTACTAACGGCCGCCGCAATTGGTGGACTGATCAAACATAACGCCTCCATCTCTGGTGCAGAGGCCGGCTGTCAAGGTGAAGTTGGATCAGCATCAGCGATGGCGGCAGCAGGCCTTTGCGCAGCTTTAGGCGGTACGCCAATGCAAATAGAAAATGCAGCAGAAATTGCGCTTGAGCATCATTTAGGCATGACATGCGACCCCGTTGCAGGTCTTGTGCAAGTGCCATGTATTGAGCGCAATGGCCTTGGTGCAACCAAAGCCGTTGCGGCGGCATCGCTTGCCTTACGCGGTGATGGCACCCATTTTATGCCACTTGATAATTGTATTGAAGCCATGCGCCAAACCGGCGAAGACATGAATTTGAAGTTTAAGGAAACAAGCCAAGGCGGTCTTGCTGTCAATGTGCCAGAATGTTAATTCGATATACAGATCGTGCACCATCACGTTGGTTTCCAATCATGATGCTTTCATCATAATTGCAATACATCTCATTTCAAACCATTTTTTATTGCGACAGTCGACGATTTAATTGATATTAATAACATAGAATATTATAAATTTTTTATCAGCTTTTATCGCGCAAACTATAGAATACTTACCAATATAAAACATATTTTGTAATAACTTCGATACATATTGATAATATTTTTTGATGAATTACAATGATAATAAGAATTTTACTTTTAAAAAATTATTGCTGAATACAGCGTTTTTTTTCAAAGACACTATTTTTTTTCATTTTAGATATAAAAGCCAGCACAAAATAAATCTGTGCTGGCTTTTAATTATTGAGGCACGTTGTATTAATGATTATGCCAATGTAAAATATTTCAAATAGTTAGAATTGATATTTAACTTTTACACCGCCGCCGCCGCCTTGACGCTCGCCGACATAGCCTTGGCCATTAACATCAATGCTTAGTGCTTTATTAGTTGATATTGGCTGCACATTGAAACCTGCTTCAAAAATACCACTATCACCTTTTAATGATGGCTTATCCAAATTAAACTCATAAGCCTTTGCTGATATATCGCCATCAAACTCATGCTCATAAGTTGCACCGATATAAGGTTTCAACTGGTCATTATAGTTATAGCCATAGCGACCACCAATTTGCAGGCGTGAACTTGTTGAACTATCAAAATGCAAACGTTCATAGCCAATTGTCACTGTATCGCTATCCATATGTGTCCATAAATAGCGACCATATACATCAAGCGATTGTTTTTCATCAAAATTAAACACATAACCGCCAGCTAAATGTCCACCATAATAGGTTGAGTTGCTCTCATAAGAACCGCTATAATTACCGTTTAAGAAAGAAAGACCGCCAAAGGTCTGCCCCACATCAAACTTATTCGTGGAGCGACCAGCACGCAATGATACCTCAGCATAAAGCCCATCGGCTTGATCTGCCGCAATAGTATTGACTTTGCCAAGACCACTACCCACAAAATCAATACGGCCAAAAATGCCGCCGCCCTTATAATTGCTGTTACCATCGCCATAAACGGCAGCGTAATTAGTAAAGCTATTATAGGTATCATAAGTACCACGTCCATATTCAAAGAAAGCACCGACTGTTCCTTTATGGCCGCAATTAAAATCAAAGCCAAGTGCTAAACCAAGAGCCATATTAAAGCCCTTCATATCAACATGGCTTCCAGTTTCATAGCGCTGCGATGAACCATTCATAAGTACGAAAGGTACTAATGCATTTTTCGTTTCTGCCCCTTGTGAAAAAGCTTGTGTACGGATGATATTAATACTTGAACCTATTAGATCATTGCCTTGATTGGCAAATGCCAATGCAGCTGCGCGACCTTCGGCATAGGATTTTGACTGCGGATTAAGCCGTGCGGCCGATTGCCCTGTGCTTGTAGTTCCTCCCCAAGCGTTATTATTAGCGTTAGAACTACTGCCACCAGAATTGCCAGAAGCTCTATCTGCTTTATCATTAATGGTCAGCACAAGTGCATGATTATCATCAGCTTGTTGGGCTAAGCTTGCTTCATAAATGATAAAGCTGCCTTGCTGAATTGTATAGAGACCAGAAGCTGTCCATGATCCTTGGGTTTTATCAATCAAATTTACCCGATCACCAACATTTAAACGCGAACCATCATTATACATAGCGATACTATGTTTTGTATTTGTAAGGTCAACTGGTGTACCATTTTCTGCAATAGTCACCATTGTGTCGCCGTTAAAGACATTGCTTGGCAATAACCAATTATAATTTTCAAAATTATAAATACCTGATAGTGTGCCACGATAACCATTGAGATTTAACGTATTCCCAGCGGCAACCTTATCAAAAGCGCTATTAACGCTGCCATCACCATTGAGACTATAACCACCATAAATTGCACCGTAAGATGTAAGATTATTATTCTCATCGCGATTGCCTATCTTTATGTCGGTTCCTTCAAGGGTAACAATATTATTGATTGTCGCACCACCAATACCGCTGTCTTCTATCGGGTCGGCTGCCCCTCCCATGCTATAACCGCCATAGACATTACCCCAAATGAGTGATTTGCCAGAAATATTAATCTTGTTGCCAGTAACATCGCCACCATTGCCACCATTGCTAAAGCCGCCAGTGCCACCAATGCTCAATCCACCAAAGATTGAACCTCCATCAACGCCTTGACTGCCATGGCCAGCTATTTCACCTTCACCACCCAAACCGCCTTTAGCGCCTATCAAGGTTACATCTTTTACAATAACTTCGTTTTGGCTAACAAGTCCACCAAAGCCACCTATACCGGTACCATTTGTATCCAAGCCATCATCATAGCCAGAAGATCCACCAACACTTAATCCGCCAATGACAGAACCGCCACCAATACCACCATGGCCACCACCACCGGTGGCATCAGAGCCAGTGCCACCATCTGCCCCTATCAATGTAATATTGGTTAATACGACCTGGTTTGAGGTGACGGCACCGCCTTTGCCTCCGCCAATATTATCGCCAATACCAGAGCCACCAAAACTTGCACCACCAACAATAAGGCCGCCACCAGCACCGCCGTGACCACCACCACCGCCGCCACCATTATTACCACGACCGCCATCTGCTCCAGTTAATGTCGCATTGGTGATTAGCAAGCGATTATCACGCACTTCACCGCCAGCGCCAGCGCCAAAGCTCGCGCCAATTGCAGTGCCACCATAGCTAATGCCGCCAAACACTGAACCGCCACCAATGCCGCCGTGGCCCCCGCCGCCAGAACCACGCAATCCATCACCGCCTTTTGCGCCAATCAGTTGGACATCGGTTAGGGTAATAATATTGCCATGAACTGTGCCGCCTGCGCCGGCTGTTCCTGCAATACTCACACCGCCAATAACTGAACCACCGCCGAAGCCTCCTTGGGTACCACTGAGGGAAAAGGTTGGTCTTGTTGTCTCCGCACCGGTTAATCTAACATGAGCAAGGGTCACAAGGTTCTCACCGACAAGACCACCATTCGCGTGAGTATTTCGGTCATTAAAAGCTGAAGAGGCTGAACCACCAATGCTCAATCCGCCAAGTACAAGGCCGCCGCCTTGGGTGCCAATACCGCCGCTAATGTCTACATTTGTTAGAGCAACAGAGTTTTTGGTTACTGCGCCGCCATTTCCAGATAGCGCACCGAATGCTCCATTGCCACCAATGCTAACACCGCCTATTATGCTGCCACCACCAAAAGGGCCATAACTTCTATCCGAGCTATTGTTAACTGCAATATGACCTGTCCAATCATATTGAACATCTTTTATCGTAACACTATTTTCAGAGACGTTTGCCCCGCTCGCTCCATTTGCATTATCACCGCTTGTACCATTAGCACCAATATCAATACCGCCATAAACCACATAGGGTGCTACAACAATTTTGCCGTCGCTAGCATCTGTATTCCAAACATCTTTGCCATTCACTGCATTTACGCTTGCTGTGTTTCCCGTAACTGTTATTTTATTGGCAGATTGTGTTGCATTGGCATTTGGATAAAGGCTTTGGTAATTATAACCATTTCCCATTGGGTCAATTTGCAATACACTGATATCATTAACACCACCATATTCTATGTCTGCTGCCATAGCTGGTGCTAAAACTGATTGTAGAATTACCCCTGTTGCTCCAAGCGCCGTTGCTAATGCGACAACCGATACTGACCGTTTAAATTGCAAACCTAAAGCCATAAAAATATCCCTCAGAATTAAATTCTAAATTGCTAACTATCATTCTATATCATGTATTTCAATTAAAAATATGTATAAATTGCCTCTTTAAAATTACTAAATGGTATAACCTCATATAGTTAAATGGATTTTCATGTAACGTCATTTAACAAATAGAGGATATACTCTATTAAAATACCATAGTTCGATTGCAGGTTAATTATAAGAATGCAATTCTCTTTTTAGTCGTACGAATATTGATTCAATAAGCGTTATCTGAAAAGCAGTATCCTATTGATTAAAAAGAAAGATAACTCAAAAATTGGATTATTTAAAGAAATGATGGGTTGCTAGACCGGCAATTTTGAAATTAGCCAGCCTGCTAGAAGCACATTTTTCAAATTCGGTGCTAAAAAAATAAGAGCCTATGGCGCTTTTAAAACCGATCCGCCTTTGCTTGCATTAGCGTGTTGCCCCTAGGGTCAGAACCTATTAATTTGAACAAAATGGTTTGAGGAATTTTTTTGTGAGAACCCAAAGATTAAAGGTGAGAAGATCCACAGGAATAGGGATATTTTCAAGGGTCTTCGACAAAGTTATCGTGAAAATTTACTTGTATCATGAAAGGACACAAAAACAGCTGTAATCTACTGCGTCGTAAGGTTCAAATGGGTATACCACCCACTTTTCGCTCTCCTCCTTGTATATTTTTGCTTTTTATTGTGCCATTTCATTTAAATTAATAGGTTCTAACCTTAATCTTGCAGGCGACCAAAATCTTTTGCCACGATAAGGTTTTTAATCGACAACCCATTAAAAAGGCAGCGGTGACGCTGCCTTTTTGCTTTATAAAACTACCAATGTATAAAACTACCACTGTGAGACGGCTTTGCTATCAAGGAATTCTTCAATCCCCCAAATTCCACCTTCTCTTGCGCGACCGGAGCTTTTAACACCGCCAAAGAAGCATTGGCGTGGCAAGCCCTTACCATTGACGGCCACCATGCCAGAGCGCAAAACACGCGCAACGCGGCGACATTTTTCTGCGTCTTGTGATTGGATATAATTGGTCAAACCATATTCCGTATCATTGGCAAGTTTTATTGCTTCTTCCTCGCTATCAAAGGGCATAATTGACAAAACAGGGCCAAAAATTTCTTCGCGATAAATGCGCATATCATCATGCACATCAGCAAAAATAGTTGGGCGCACATAATAGCCTTTTGACAAATGATCGGGACGACCAACACCGCCACAGAGCAAAGTTGCCCCTTCATCTATACCAACTTGAATAAGGTCTTCAATCTTGTCAAATTGTGCTTTAGACACAACAGGGCCAATATGATTGCCTGCTTCCTTTGGATTGCCAACTTTAACGCTTGCACCAAAACTTTTCGCAAATTCAACTGCTTTTGCATAAAGTGGGCGTTCAACCATCATACGGGTTGGCGCATTACAGCTTTGACCGCTATTATTAAAGCAATGTAAAATACCGCGCTTTACCGCATCTTCATCTGCATCGGCAAAGATGATATTAGCACCTTTACCACCAAGCTCAAGTGCAACCCGCTTTAAGGATTTAGCCGCATTTTCAGATATGGCCTTGCCAGCGCGAGTTGAACCGGTAAAGCTAATCATTTCCACATCAGGGTGACCAGAAAGACAAGTGCCAACACCAGCGCCATCACCATTAACCAAATTGAAAACGCCTGCAGGAACGCCAGCTTCATCAATAAATTCTGCCATAAGCAATGATGACATTGGCGCAATTTCCGATGGTTTAAGCACCATGGTACAACCAGCAAGAAGGGCCGGTATGACTTTCAAAGTAACTTGGTTCATCGGCCAGTTCCACGGCGTAATCAAACCAACGACACCAATGGCATCATAAACAAGTGCGCCCTCATTTTCTTCGTTAAGGGGGCGTACAAATTTGAATTTTTTAAAAACAGCAATAAAATCTTCAATATGGCATTTTCCAGCCTCTGCTTGTTGAGACAAAGCCATGTCGCTTGGCGCACCCATTTCATAAGTAATAGCTTCAGCCATTTCACTGATACGGCGATTATAAACAGCCAAAATACGTTCCACATAATCAAGCCGTTCCTCTGGTGTTGTTTGCGACCATGTTGGAAAGGCCTTTTTAGCTGCTGCGACAGCATTATTGGTGTCTTCTATACCACCAATGGAAATAACCGCATAGGCTTCTTCGGTTGATGGATCAATAACGCTTAAGTCATTATTTTGAATTGGATTAACCCATTTACCATCAATATAAAATTGGCGTTTCTCAATCATATTCTATCTCCCATAGTTTATTGATTAAAGTGTTTTCACGACAATGGAGCAATGCGATTACCCCAGAATTATTTCATAATATCTAAATACAACTCTTATTGGCTGTTTATATTACAGTTCTTTAGGCTTTCCCATATATGAACTGGCAAATTACAAAAAATTTATCCATGAATTTTAAGAATATTTATGCTATTATTAAAATACCTAACGAACCAATGTCCACCTTAAGTTTCAACGATTAAATATTCACTTTTTTTTATATATATATCTTAACATGCATTGGATCAAAATATTCCCGTATCATGCATTACCTAGATACTCCTTTGTGTTAACGCAGGTTTTCAAGATCCTTAGCCATAATACAATGAAACATTCGCTTTTTGAAATAGAAATACCATAATTTGATAAAATATATGCATATTTTGATCAAATTATGTAAGGTTTTTAATTTATAATATAGCATATTTCGTATAATCGGCAAAAAATACGCTAAAAATGTATGAAAAGAAAAACAATTGAAAAATAAACCAAAATATTTACTGCTAAAATTTGTCATTTTAGCCCTGCTTTGTAATTTTGTTTTTGGCTGCAAAAAAAATCCTGCCAATGCGAGCGATGAACAATTAACTGTATTTTTTGGCGAAATAACCAAAGACCCTCTATTCAAAGAACTCTCAATACGAAAAATAGATATTACAAACATGCTTTGCTTAACCAAAATGGCAAAGCTTCCTGTCGATAATTCCCTTCAAAGGCTTCAAGACTTGATGACTTCAGACCAGCGATTTTGTGAACGAATTTTCGTTGATCTTATTAATGATCCACAGAAAAATAAATTAGACATAACTATGGATGACTTAACCGACCCCCAATTAGCTAAACGCGTCCTTCATTTATACCAAACGCAAGGTATTTTCTACGGCAACAGCAAATAGTCGTAAAGCAGGGTTATTCCTATATTGAATTCATAATGTCACTATAGGAATTTTTGTTTGTCTATGCTATGGCATAGCCATTCTTTCCCTCCATCTTCAAATAGGGTAATTCTCATGGCTGTCATTTCTAAACATGTTCCCGCTCCTGATTTACATCGGGTGCGCCGCGCTTTGCTTTCTGTTTCTGATAAACGCGGTTTGATTGATTTTGCAACTAAGCTCACTGCTCACGGGGTTGAACTTATTTCAACAGGCGGCACAGCCAAAGCAATTAGTGAAGCAGGCTTGAAAGTGCGCGATGTGTCGGAAATTACTGGCTTTCCTGAAATTATGGATGGCCGGGTAAAGACCTTGCATCCATCGGTCCATGGTGCATTATTAGCCGTGCGTGACGACCCAGAACATGCCAAAGCTATGCAAGATCATGGCATTGTTGGTATTGATCTTGTGGTTGTTAATCTTTACCCTTTTGAAGAAGTTGTCGCCTCTGATGCTGACAATGACACCATTGTTGAAAATATCGACATTGGCGGGCCTGCTATGATTAGGGCATCGGCTAAAAACCATGCCTATACCGCCATCGTCACTGATCCTGATGATTATGACCAAGTTCTTGCCAATCTTGATAAATATGAAGGTAGCCTCAACCTTGAATTTCGCCGCAAATTAGCGGCTCGTGCTTTTGCTCGCACTGCGTCTTACGATGCGGCTATTTCTAATTGGTTTGCCAAAACATTAGAAATTGATACACCAACTTGGCGCGCAACAGCAGGTAAATTGCACACAGTTATGCGCTATGGAGAAAACCCACATCAACAAGCTGGCTTTTATGTCAATGGTGAAAAACGTTTTGGTGTTGCAACAGCGCAAGTTGTGCAGGGCAAACAGCTTTCTTATAATAATATCAATGATACCGATGCAGCCTTTGAATTAGTTGCCGAATTTTCGCCAGAAAAGCAAGCCGCGGTTGCAATTATCAAGCATGCTAATCCTTGCGGTGTAGCGCAAGGCACAAGTTTAAAGGACGCTTATTTACAAGCCCTATCCTGTGATCCTGTTTCAGCCTTTGGTGGCATTGTGGCATTAAATCGCATTCTTGATGAAGACGCTGCAGAAGAAATCGTAAAAATTTTCACCGAAGTTATTATTGCACCCGATGCAACCCCAGCAGCGCGCGAAATCATCGCCGCCAAGAAAAACTTGCGCTTGCTCATTGCCGGTGGTTTACCTGACCCTAAAGCTGCAGGCATTACCTATCGCAGCGTCGCGGGTGGCCTTTTGGTGCAAAGTCGTGATAATGGCATTGTTGATGCCTGTGATTTACAAGTGGTAACTGAGCGCCAACCAACTGAGCGTGAATTAAATGACATGAAATTTGCTTTCCGTGTTGCAAAACATGTAAAATCAAATGCCATAGTTTATGCTAAAAATAGTGCAACCGTCGGCATTGGTGCTGGCCAAATGAGCCGTGTGGATAGCGCCCGTATTGCTGCACAAAAAGCCATCGATGCAGCCAATGCCCAAGGCTTGAGCGAGCCGCAAACCAGAGGCTCTGTTGTTGCATCAGACGCATTTTTCCCATTTGCTGACGGTTTATTATCAGCGATTGAAGCAGGTGCTACCGCAGTTATTCAACCAGGTGGCTCTATCCGCGATGATGAAGTAATTGCCGCGGCTAATGAACATGATGTTGCCATGGTGTTTACTGGTATGCGTCATTTCCGCCATTAATTTTACCTACAATATTTAAATCCGCTCAATATGTCATTGGGCGGATTTTGCTTTTGTATTGGACGCATAAATTTTAACTTTTACTTGTCCCATACCAATATTTTTTGAGTGAAACAGAATAGATAATTGACTTATGGCAAAAAAACGCTAAAAACAAATCCCATAGGAGTTTTCGAAAATGCGCAAGTTATCGGAAAATTTGGCTCAATTTACACACCATTTTGGTGTAAGCCTTGCTGCGCGCTCGTCAACTCTAAAATCTGGCCTCAAGAAAACGACAACCAAAACGGTTTAATGTCCCTTGGCCAACTCGCCCCTCTCCCGGGTCAAGGCCCGGGGAGAAAGCCTGGTGTGGCCGCCGGGTTCTCGTGAAAAGCGGAGAGGGACAGGAGTGACAAAATGGGTTATAAGGTTGCAATTGTAGGCGCGACAGGCAATGTTGGCCGTGAAATGCTTAACATCTTAGAAGAACGCGGCTTTCCTGCAGATGAAATTATTCCTCTTGCTTCAAGACGCAGTTTAGGAACAGAAGTTTCCTATGGTGACAGAACGCTTAAAGTTCGCGCCCTTGATAATTATGATTTTTCCGATACTGATATTTGCCTTATGTCGGCTGGTGGTACTATTTCAAAAGAATGGTCTCCTAAGATTGCCGCACAGGGCTGTGTCGTTATCGACAATTCCTCGGCATGGCGTTATAATTCTGATGTGCCTTTGATTGTACCTGAAGTTAATCCTGATGCGATTAATGATTTTAAAAAGCGCAATATTATTGCCAATCCAAATTGCTCAACTGCACAGCTTTTAGTCGTGTTAAAGCCTTTACATGATGCAGCGACCATCAAGCGCGTTGTTGTATCCACCTACCAATCGGTATCAGGTGCAGGTAAGGAAGGCATGGACGAACTTTTTGAACAAGCACGCGGCGTTTTCGTTGGTGATCCAATCTCGGTTAAAAAGTTTACCAAGCGCATTGCTTTTAACGTTATTCCTCATATTGATGTCTTTATGGAAGATGGCTACACCAAGGAAGAATGGAAAATGGTAGCCGAAACCAAAAAGATGCTTGATCCAAAGATCAAGATGACCGCAACAGCTGTGCGTGTTCCTGTCTTTATTGGCCATGGTGAAGCGGTTAATGTTGAATTTGACAAGCCAATTAGCGCTGAAGAAGCCCGCGAATTATTGCGTGACGCTCCAGGTGTTCAGGTAGTTGATAAGCACGAAGATGGTGGTTATGTCACACCCCATGAAGCTGCAGGCGAAGATGATACTTTTGTTAGCCGTATCCGCGAAGATATCACCGTTGAAAACGGCTTATCTTTCTGGGTGGTTGCTGATAATTTGCGCAAGGGCGCTGCCCTAAACGCAGTACAAATTGCTGAGCTTCTCGTTGCCAAGGGTCTATTGACACCTAAATCAGCCGCATAAATGACGACAATCTATCCCCAAAATGGAATACCTATTTTGGGGATTTTTATAGGTGCTTAACGAGATCTCATCATTAGTCTTATCGGTTATCATCCAGCAGCTAAGCCTTACATGGTATGACGAAAAACCGCATGCACCTTTTTCTAAAATGCTTTTTTCTACGCATTTCTTAACGAAAAACCGCTACACACTTTTCTAAAATGCTTTTTTCTACGCATTTTTTAACGAAAAACCGCTACGCACTTTTTCTAAAATGCTTGCCTCAAACATCAAGACATATATCAATATTATATTCCAAAACGCCATCTTCCTGAAGTGTGGAAAGATTATTGTTAGGATTAATATTAATCAAACGATAAATAAGGCTATTGTCAATATCGCCATTAGTATCATGGAGTGAATTGAGCCTTTGTTCTCGCCAAACAATATTCAACATATTGTTATCCAAGACGCGCCAATATATGTTAATATTTTTAAGCTCAATATTATTGTCAATCGCATCGTGAATGAGCCCTTGTATTAAAAGTATCAAAGGAGGTTGGTAAAGCGCACTCAAAGCAACACGATCGCCCTTAATAGAAATAGCGCTGATATCAGCCACCATTAATGATAATGCATTCCTGATAGTTTCCTCAATATCTTTAGATAAGCCCTGCATATCAATAAAAGATGCTTGAACTTCAACCAAGAGATCAAAGCGGCGTTGTAATTCCATTTCAGCGCTTACTGTATCACTTTCACGGCTTAATACTTCATCAACTGAACGCTCAATCATTTTGACTATATCACGAACCACGCTTACCGATTGTTGTTTCAATAAAGCAAGATTTTCATGAAAATGCTTACGTTCTGTTACATCTGTTCCCTGCACATAAATGCCAATAATCTCGCCTTCCTTGTCGCGAATAGGATGATGCAAAAAATCGGCATAGCGAATTTTAAAGTCAGGACCGTTATTGATAAAAGCACGATAAGGCAGCTCACGCGCCATAAATGGTTTTCCAGTTTTCCAAACTGAATCTAAACGGCCGACTATATCCTTTCGTAATGGTTCAGGTGCAAGTTCTTTAATGCTTAAACCGATTACATCCATACCACCAAGCATCACTTCAACTTCCTTATTTGTAAAAGCGAACCGGTAATCTTCTCCTAAAAAAATCATCACAAATCCTGGGGCTTGCGCGAGCAAATCCTGTAAAAATGCCAATTCTGGAAGTTTTTTAACGTTAGTCAAAATAAATATCCAATTCAAACAACGCATCTTAAGCCAAGCGAAAATTTGCTGAGCAATGCAGGAAAATAGGTGTGACTTTTGAAGGGAATTCATCTAATTGATTAATTAGAAGGTAAATAGATCACTTAAAAATAAGCGCATTCCACAGTAAGTCATGATCGATATGGTAACAACGCATAAAACTGATAATTGGTTGCGCGCTTGAGTGACTTTTATCAAAGCAAACAGATTTTAAGGAGCCAATAAATAGAGCAAAGTTTTAATTTTAGGCAATTGTTTATATGAAAACTACAATTAAAACTGAATTAATATGCTCTAAGCGCGCGAGCCATAAATAATCATGTTAAGTAAATGACCACTATAACTTATTGCACCTGCAATAGAATGCCTGGTTAAACATTGCTATTAATTTCCACAGTTAAACAGTAAGATGATAATATCTCCCTATGCTCATGCACCTTCAAGACATAGGTCAAGTACATATTCAATATTTTGCGAACGTCTTGACGATTTTATCTTATTTTTCTGGTTCAGCGTCATTAATCTATTTACAACAGTGCTATCAAGGCTTGATAATTGACACTTATCCGTTTCGATCGCTTTTTCTTGCCAAGCTATATTTATCTTATTTTGGCCGTTTCGCTTCCAACTTATATGGATTTTTTCAGGCGCTACCCCGTTTTTAATAGCATTGCGTGCCATGTCTTGCATCAACAACACCAAAGCTAATTGGTAATTGCGGTCTAGTTCAATTGGTTGCCCACTAATTTTTATAGCTTGCGCATTAGGCATTATGAGCGATATCGCGCTTCGAATAATGCTGTGTAGACTTCTATTGCCATTCGTATTGCTTAAAAAACTTGCCTGTAACTCTGCCAATAAATCAAAGCGACGTTGCACGTCGTTATAAACACTATCCAGATTATCAGCTGTTTCTAATGCATGATCAACCGAGTTTTCGATCATGATTATAATATCACGCATAAGGCTTATAGACTGATGCTTTAAAAACGCCAAATTTTCTTGTGCAATTTTTCGATCGGTAACATCAATCCCTTGCACATAGATGCCCACCATTTTGCCATCATGGTTTTTAATCGGTTGATGCAAAAAGTCACCATAACGCACAATAATATCATTCTTATTCTTATCGTAAGTTCGATAGGCTAAGGCTTTGGCCATGAAAGGTTTTCCGGTTTTCCAAACGCGGTCAAGTCGATTTGTAATTTCATGACAAAGATCAGCGGGCAAGGTTTCAAAAACGGTTTGGCCGATAACATTGCGTCCGCGCAGCATCACTTCCATGCCTCTATTCATAAAAGCATAGCGATATTCACGACCCAAAAATACAGTAACAAAACCTGGAGCCTGCGCGACGACTTGCCTTAAAAAATCGAGCTCAGACAAAATTTCCTTTGCATACACTCAATATTACCTCATAAATTTTAAATCTAGTCTTAAAGATGCAGCAAAAATGAAATTGAATATTGAAAAATAGAAAGATCAATAAATTACAAACATTCTTTTGCTTTGATAACAGTCAAATTTAAGCCTTTTTTTTTCCTAGCTTTGAAAAATACTACAATACCGCACCTAATTTCGTTAGTTATGGCGGTTAAAGACAATTGAAAGGTTTGCTCGGTTAATTTTTGTAAAAATTTTTTGATTGAAGTTTAACGATACGCTAATTGGCAAAATATCTTACAGAACCGCTTTGACAATTTTTATTCAAACTTCTGTCCAACTAAATGAGATAATTAAAAGCGAAAAGCTGTTAAATGTTTAAATATTATTTCCTGAGTCCAAATGATGCTATCGTGATTTTTTATATATAAAATTGATTCTGTCTTATGAAATGTTAATGGGGTTGGGCATTTGCGATGGTAAAGGAAAAAGTTATTTCCGACATCAATTTTTTAAGGGAGCTTATCGCACAGGCTCCCGGCTTTGTTATTGTGTATCTTCACCGGCAACATGAGATATATATAACCAATAAGGCCCTAGAAGAGCTCGTTTGGCAAACTGATCTTATCGGCCATACAGTTGATGAAATTGTACCTGAATTTGCTCGTGATGCAGTGCGCGAAAAGCTTGATAGAGTTTGGGAAACCGGCGAGCCCTATATTGGTAATGACATACCAATTTTGGTACAGCCTCCAGGTAGTGATCACCCCGTTACCCGTTATGTGGATATGATTCACCAACCATTGCGATCCGCCAGCGGTGAAATGATTGGGATCTATGTGCAAGGAGTAGATGTCACTAAACGGCGTGAATATGAAGAAGAAGTAAAGCTGTTAAATGGCGAATCGATTCATCGTATTAAGAACATTATTTCAGTTGCCAAAGCAATTGTATTGCAAACCCTTAAAACAAGTGATGATATTAGCAGTGCCCGGCAAAAAATTTACAATCGACTTGAAATATTAAATTCAGCTCAAAATGCCATTGCTGGTGAAAGCATATTGAAGCTTGATCTACGCAATATTATTAAAGATTCTATTGCAACAAGCCTTGAAACTTTTCCCAATATTACAATTGAAGGACCTTCTGTAAATTTGCCAAAACGCTATTGTTTACCGTTAAGTCTGACCTTGCATGAATTGGCAACCAATGCATTGAAATATGGAGCATTAGCGGTGCCGGATGGGGCATTGTCAATTCATTGGCAATTACAAAAAGATGGTGCAATCGATATTTTATGGGAAGAAAAATTTACAAATAATAATATAAAGCAGGAAGACAATTCTTCTGAGCCGTTTAAAAAAGGGAGAGACGGCTTCGGTTCTAAACTAATACAACGTAGTCTTGGCATTGATGTACGCAATAAAATCTCAACTGATTATAAGCCTGATGGATTTAGCTGTTATATCAAACTTTATCTGGATGATTAGAAGTTTTTGCGCAGTACTCAACAGCAATATGCGTCTAAATTTATGGCTAGAAACAAATAGATATTCATTGTCTTTAACTAACGCAGAGCTGTCTTGGCATATTTTTTCACTCGATAATTATAGGCAAATTTTGTGTTATTGTCACTAAATTTGCTTGAACTAGGGCTATAAGGCTTTTAAAAGGCTCCATGTTAACTAGCTCAGCTGCACATCACGACAAGTAGATAAAAATGACTGATAAAAATAATGCTTTAAGCGACAACGTAACACCATTGCGCCCACCCGTACCCTGCCCAGAATGTGGAAAACTGTCTAGCCGCAGCACTTATCCATTTTGCTCTTCAGGCTGTAGATCAATGGATCTTAACCGTTGGCTATCAGGTCGTTATGTCTTACCTGGTAAACCAATAAATGATGAGAATGAAAAATGATTTTTGCATTTCTTTTTATTGAGATTTTGTGAAAGCTTTAATCACTAGCTTCGCCAATCAACATATTAATTGATTTTTTATTTTTAAATCAATTAGATGGTCTGATTGTTAAGTAATAAAATACGCAAATTAAATATTACTAAATATACAATTAAATTATTTTAGCAAATATAAGTATTATTGATCGAATGGACTTGCTTACCTAATATGTAAGAAAATTTATTTATGGATAAGCCCCCGCATGGCTTATCAAAATTTATACACTAAATGAGCGCATGGTTGCACCGGCAGAATCTGCATCCGGTCCATAATCAGATTCGCCATCAACACCTAAAAGCTCTTGCAATCGAATACGGGCGCGACTAACGCGACTTTTAACCGTACCAACCGCACAACCGCTAATCTCCGCCGCTTCTTCATAAGAGAAACCTGAAGCGCCGATAAGAATAATTGCTTCACGCTGATCGGCTGGCAATTGTTCCAAAGCTTTTTTGAAATCTTGTAAATCTAAAGCACCATATTGTGAAGGATGCACAGCCATATTATCGGTAAAGACATTATCTGGGTCTTGAACTTCACGCCCACGTTTGCGCATTTTGCTAAAAAATTCATTACGCAAAATAGTAAAAAGCCAAGCCTTTATATTTGTACCCGCCTCAAAACTATCTTGCTTGCCCCATGCTTTCATGATGGTATCTTGCACAAGATCATCAGCCCGGTCATAAGCGCCGGTTAATGATACAGCAAATGCGCGCAATTGCGGCAAAGTTGCCAACATATTTCGTCGAAAATCGTTTGCTTCACCAGTCACTTTATTCCCCCTTAAAGCCTTTCGCTTGCCCACTCATTTCTATTTCGTCAAGTTGTTCGAGAAGATCCAAAAATCGATCTGGAATCTCTTCTTCTTGAATCGAAGTATAAAAGGCACGCAACTGATTTGCGATTTGGCTGTTAGAACCAAATAACTCATCAGACACAGGCTGACCCCGATTTTCACCTTTGTCTTCTTTATTTTGCATTTTTTCTAACCTTTTAACTTTAACCACAAATATAAGTGATGTATGTTCTTTATCATCAAAAGATGATAAGTGGTATATGTTCTTTACCACCTATAGATGATAAGTGATATATGTTTTTTATCATCTATAGTTGAACATGTAAAAATAAAAAAAGTTCCGAATTGTATGAAACTTTTTTCCTCGTCAGGCATTATACCCTAAAGTTGTATTTTTTAGGGCCAAAAGGAGCTAAATGGCATGTCCCTTTCCACACGGATTGCACCGCATCTTCCCTATTTAAGACGCTTTGCACGCGCAGTTACAGGTTCCCAGCAGTCAGGGGATGCTTATGTTGCTTCAATGCTTGGTGCATTGATAGCAGATATATCGATTTTTCCAAAATCAACTAATGATCGTATTAGTGTCTATCATTTGTTTTGTGGGCTTTTTGACCAAACATCTTCAAATATTCCTGAGCCAATGCCACAAATTGATAAATTTGCCCATCCCGATGCCAAATTATCTTACCTTACACCGCGCGCACGGCAAGCATTTTTGCTGGTTGCGGTTGAAGGGTTTAATGAAAAGGAAGCCAGTGAAGTTTTAGGCGTTAGCGAAGGCAAATTTCTTGATCTTCTGGGTGAAGCATCAAAAGACATTTCTGAGCAGGTAGCAACAACAATCCTCATAATTGAGGACGAACCCCTCATCGCCATGGATATTGAGCAATTGGTTGAAGGCTTGGGGCATGATGTTGTCGGTATTGCCCGCACACGTGACGAGGCAGTCAAGCTATTTAACGAATCAAAGCCCGGTATGGTTCTTGCTGACATTCAGCTTGCTGACGGAAGCTCAGGAATAGACGCAGTAAACGATATACTCGCCGATAACGCTCTGCCAGTCATTTTTATAACCGCTTTTCCAGAGCGACTATTGACAGGCTTGCGCCCTGAGCCAACATTTCTTGTAACCAAGCCATTTAATCCTGATATGGTTAAGGCACTTATAAGCCAAGCTTTGTTTTTTCAAGAAAACGCCCATAATGGGTAAAGATTGCTTAATTTTTTAAAAACCCTTCTGATAAAATCAAGATTATCTTACTTTATTTTGGGTTTTAACCAAGCAGTATAAATATAAAAGAATAGCTATACCCTTTTAAATAAACCAAAAAGGGTATAGGTTAATATTGATTATTAAAAATAAGCTTCAACAGAAGGCTAATTTCGTTAGATGATATTATCAATACTTTAATTTAGCATAATATGAAGCTTATCGAACATGCATGAAGATGTAGGTTTGTACAAAATATAGGCGAGCAGCATGGCCATAGAGGTTCTAAAAACAACAAATACTGATCAAGAACAAATTGATGGCCTTATTCAAGCGATCCACAATGCAGATATTTGTGTTTTTTACCAAACTCCTGACTTAATCTTTCAATGGGCAAAAAATTTACCTCCGCAGTTAGAAACATTATGGAAACCCCATTGCCTTGACGGAGATTTATTTGATGCTGAAACAAGTTCCCTCATGGTTAAGGCTAAAAAATCCGTTCTCGAAAACGGTACTGGCGATACCGTAGAGGTAAAAATTGGCGACGGTGCTAAACCTTCATGGCTTAAATTCTCAATCGATTGCCACCGCAACGATAAGGATGAAATTATTGGCTTAATAACCACTGGCGTTAATGTTTCAGAACTAAGGCAACGTGAACAAGTTTTAAAAATACTATTGCGTGAAGTCAGTCACCGTTCCAAGAACTTATTAGCAATCATGCAAAGCATTGCATCGCAAACGGCTAGGTTTAGTGATTCTGTTGCTGATTTTTTAAAAAAATATCAAGGGCGTATCCAATCCCTTTCTCATTCCCAAGACTTAGTTACGGATTCAAACTGGCGTGGTGCCTTGTTAAAGGATCTTATTAGCTCGCAAGCTACGGGTTATACCGAGCATTCTAGCGGACGCTTTATGATTCATGGTGAAAATCCCTACCTTTTTCCAAGCGCTGCATTGCATATAGGGCTTGCCTTTCATGAGCTTATCATCAACTCGTCTTCTTATGGTGCACTCGCAAGCGACTGCGGCGTTGTCAAGATCGACTGTATTTTAAAAACCAATAAAGATAATAGTAATTTCATCCAAATTACGTGGCAAGAAGTTTTCAACCCGGCCAATCTCACCAATGCAGGAAATGCACGCTTTGGGTCAACAGTCCTTGAAAGAATCGTTCCAGCATCAGTGGATGGTAAAGCAGAATATTACATTAAAAATGGTAAGGTCAATTATTTGCTTAATGTACCTGCTGCGAACTATGATTTATAATTTTTCATTTATATCACTTTCAGCTACTTCAAAAAGCCCATTTAAATAGTAACATGTTGGTTTTTTTATATTAATTCTATAATGGTATTTTTTTTAAAAATAAAATTCAATTATTTATTGGAAAAACTTTAAAAAAATTGCAATTGCCTATAGACAGAATGAAATTTAATGCTATAACGCAAACCACTTCACCATGTTGAAGCAGATGCCCAGATAGCTCAGTTGGTAGAGCAGCGGATTGAAAATCCGCGTGTCCGTGGTTCGAATCCGCGTCTGGGCACCATTATTTTTTTGTTTTACCAATAAAATCAATAAGATAGCATTTTTAATTCTGCTTTAGTCCCCCAGCCACCCCCCCAAATATTTTGCACTTGAATGATCTTTATTGAGAATAAGCAAATCAATTGCCGTTGTTTTTACAAATAAAGAATCTTGATTCTGGTTATTTTTTAAGAAGTGCATATTTCATGCGAATCATAACTAGCCAACTATATTACCTAATAAAAAAGAGGTGATTGCTCACCCCTTTCATAATTTGTCATAAATATGCGTTTTTTTGAAAAAATCAAATAAGGGTTTTATCAACTAAGTCGTTACCGTCATAAAGCTTGTTTTGAAAGTCTTCAGTAAACTCATTAATTTTTTTCTTTGTATAAAATTTAATGCCGACTAAATGCACATCGTCAATTTCGCCCATGTCAATGAGTGTTTCATCATTGAGCTTTTCAAGCATTTTTTCTTTCCATGCATCATCTAGCAAACGATCATCGCCCTTTGGCTCAATCAATACTTGATAATAGGCGTTTTCGCTTTTGTCGGTAATAATCATGATAAAATCGGGCATAAAGCCCCGCACGCCATCAAATTCGGTTAATTTAAATCGCGTTGCCTGTTCATCATTACGGATAAGATAAATTTTCGTGTATTTTGCCTTTAGCTTATCCATAAACTGTCCAAGTAGCTTAACTAGGTCATGCTCTAGCTGGTTTAAAATAGCCTTGTCGTAAACATACCATGTTTTGCCCGTGGTATCCCTAGCCTCAATCTTTTGATTGGCCGTCGCTCCATTATAGGCCTCAATATACTGGCTATAATCCTTGACAACATCCTTAATCGGTGTGCTGATAAAATTATAGGTACCTTTATATTTAATGTAATTACGGGTGATATTATCCTTAATCCTGTTTAGCACTTCTTTTAAAATATCCAGCTTTTCTTTTGCCGCAATGGCGCTCACGTCCAATGTTACTGGTACTTCAAGGCTAATGGTAATTTTGCTTAAATAATTATCACTTTCAATAAATTCCTTAATGCTGGATAATTCAGGAAAATATTTTTTTAAATTATTAAAATTATAAAAGCCTATTTGCTGAAGCGCTTTATAAAAATAGCGTGCATCAAGCTGCAAGGGTTTTATGGCTGTTAATGACGTTTCACCCTCATCTAATTTATCGAGTGATGTCTCACTACCTGTTTGATATTTGACATTAAAGGTTTTATCCAGCGAATAGCTTTCCCATGTCCTAGCGCTGTCTTTTATTTCCTCAACATCATTAAAATAGAGCTTGCCGGTTTTATAAATAT
Organism: Bartonella sp. HY038; assembly: GCF_014117425.1. Classification (NCBI taxonomy): domain Bacteria; kingdom Pseudomonadati; phylum Pseudomonadota; class Alphaproteobacteria; order Hyphomicrobiales; family Bartonellaceae; genus Bartonella; species Bartonella sp. HY038. Next base: position 324,788 of record NZ_CP059725.1, on the reverse strand, counting down.
CAGACTTTTTAAAGTCTTCTTTCAACTTAGCGTGTTCAACCGTTCCTTGCCCATCACGGCTGGCAATAATATCGGCTTGCTCAAGCGAGGCATGAAGGGCGCTAATATAAGCGGTATCATTTATAGTATGATAGTGAAGCTGCTCTAAAATAGAAAGCTCACTTGTTTCTTTATCAAAGCGCCTTGTATAGCTCTTTTGCGCCTCATGGATGAATGGGTAATAGCGGGCGCCGCGGCCAATCAATTGCGCTTCACTGTCAGTAGCGGCTTTTGTGGCGGAGGCTTTTTCGCTAATACGCACAATATCAAAAAGGTTTAAAACATCCCAACCTTCATTAAGTTTGGCAACGGCAAAAATAGCGCGAATTGGATTATCATTATTTTCAAGCGTGTTGAGCAATATAGGATAATCGGCCAATAATTCATTGGTATTAGCGTTTAATAAATTCATCTCGCTAAAATCATTTTGAATGGCCTCAACTGCCATAATTAAATCAATGCTCAAATAATGATTGATAACCCTATGCCATATGCTGGTTGATAGGTTCAAATGCGTTTGCTTGAGCGTTAAATGCTGCCTTACCATTGCCGGTGATAAATCGGCTATCAATTGGCTAAACTCTGCTTGCTTGGCTTTAGAGGTGGCAATTTGGTTGGATTTGAATAAAACAATTGGCTTAAAATTGGCAATATTGTTTTTTTGTGCAATAGATTTGCGATATTGGCTTAATAAAACCGCATCCAGCATTTTGTCGCTATCATTGGCATTAGCCTCTAAAAGCATAACTTTTTTAGAATAACCATCCAACATGAATTGCTTTAAATCATATTGATAAATGATCTTATCTTTATATTTATTGTAAATATCCTTATCATTAAGATTAATGGTGGCGGTAAACTCAAAAAGCCGATTATCAGGGCGTAAACCTAAAATGCGCTCAATGGTTTTTTCCCATGTTATTTCTTCATTTTCTTTTGATGATTTGTTTTTCGCCTTGGTTTGCGCGTTAAAATGATGTGCTTCATCACCAAGCAAAATAAGCGGAATTTCCTTTAACTCATCATAGGTAACGCTATTTTCGCGGGTGTTTTTTAACTCTTCATGAATTTTATGAATGGTGGAAAGTTTAAGATAAAGAGTGTTTTTATTGGGCAAAGCTGGAAATGTTTCCACTGGCTCAATAGTGATTTGCTCGCCATCAATTTCAATTGGATTTTTAAACAAATATTTTGATGATTGAATATTGAGCAAATTTTCTTTGGTTTTTTGAATAATTGCATCAGTATGAACAAAAAAGATAAAATTTTGATAGCCATATTGCTTGAACAAATACAACATTGCCCCCGCCATCACCATGGTTTTGCCGGAGCCCGTCGCCATGTTAAACAATAAATGCTTATAGTGTATAAGGGCTTCAGCGCTTTTTTGCGTATAATGCAAATAGCGCAAAGCTTGCGCTTGATAGGGGCGCAAATCATCCTTTAAATTATCTTGAATATAGGCTGGGTTTTGGTAATTTTCCCCAAACAAGCCTAACTTATCAAGCTCTTGCAATTTATTAAAAAGCAAGCTTTTATCAATGGTTTTTACTGCCTTTGCCATAATCACGCCTCACCATAAAAGCTTTTGGTGAAAGCGTTATCGTTTAAAGATATATCCAAACTTGCATCATCCATTTCAGACGCATTGATATAAAGTTGGTTTTTATCCAATAATTCTTTCAATAGCTGCTTTTGCTGGTCTATTTTTAAATCTTTAAAACTTAACCTATGGTCAATGCCATCAAGCTCATATTCTTTGGTTAAAATTTCATCCAATTCCACTTGATAGTTTAAATGCGCTTGCTGCTTCATGGTGTCAAAAATCTTGGCTAATTCATCATAGCCGCTTGCGGCATCAATAACATCAATAAAAGCCGCATTAAGCTGCTTTAATTCTGTATAGACAAAACTACCGCCGCCTTGCCAAGCAACGTCTTTGGAAATGCCGTTGGGTTCTCCATCAATGACTTTTTGCAAGCGTGGAACGGTGATGTCATTGATATAATCCATTTGCTCAATGCCGATATAGCGCCGTCCCATTTTATGCGCCACCGCCGCCGTTGTGCCACTGCCAAGATGAAAGTCTAGGACGAAACCATCTGGCGGACATGATGAAGAAATAATACGTTCCAACAAAGCTTCTCTTTTTTGAGACGAAAAATTAACGCTCTCATTGGCTGAATTATTCAACTTATCAATAACCCACACGTCATCTACTACAACGCCTTTATCCAAAACGTCTTCGATAAAAACTTTTACGCGGTTTCCTCCGCCAGCATCAGAAAGTACATATTCTTTTTCGTTTTCGTCAATTAATAATTTTTGTTTTCTCTTTTTTATATATTCTTCTTTAGATTCCCACTTTTCAAAATAACTATTAAAATACTGCTGATCACTTTTACCATACACAAATATAGAATCGTGTCGTTTTTCAAAACCATAACGTAATTTTTTATTCCAACCACTATATCGCCAAATAATTTCATTGCGGAAAAGATTTTTCCCCAATATATCATCCATCAATACTTTTAAATAATGCCCCTCATTGTGATCAATATGAACGTAAATTGTACCAGTAACCGATAATAATTCTTTGGCTACTTCAAGGCGATTTTTCATGAAAGTTAGCCATGTGGAACGGTTAAAGCGGTCATTATATTTAAATGAATCATGCTCCGTATTGAACGGTGGATCTATATAAATTAAATTTATTTTTCCAGCAAAGCGTTGTTTTAAACTATGAAGGGCGATGAGGTTATTGCCCTTGATGATGAGATTATCATCATCATGAAACGCGGTTATATTATCCTCCACCCCGTCTTTGCTATAGCGTTTGCTATTGGTAAAGAGTTTAGGTGAAAAAAGCCTATCAATTTCATCACGGGCGATAATTTCATTATAATAGACTTCATTTTTGCCTTGCTCTTCCCGTGTCATGCCGCCTTCCAGCACGCAATCCTTAAAGGGAAAATCCAAAACAACATCGCTATTATAATCAAGATATTTGCCATTGCTGGTGAGGCCAATTTTATTGCGATATTTGGTAAAACTATCCGCCCAATATTCTTTAAAGCGCAAAAGACTGGTGAATTTTTCAAAGTCAAAAACGAGTATACCGTCAATATCAGTGCCATAAATTTGTTTAATTTTTGGGTTTTCAATCAAGGCTTTGATAAGCTTTGGCTCTTTATTATTTATCGCGTCAACCACATGTGCACGCAATAGCGTTTCACCATCCCAAAATTGCGGAAAGCTTTTTAACACGCTATTTAATTCTTTGATTAGTTTTGTTTCCATTTTGTTGCGCCACTTTCCCTTAAATCTTCAAGGCTTAAGGCTAATTGCCCCTTGCCCTTCATGTGTAAAACATTTTGGATATTGTTAAACTACATTGGCAATATTTAAGCAAAAAAATCAAGTCATGTTGTTTCATAGTAAGGCACACTTATTGCCGCCTTTGTGTGAAAAGCAACATAAAAATAGTGTAATTTAGTGAAGTGGCAAAACTTGAAAAGGCGGCTAATTTTTCAAGAATTAAATCAAAAAAAATCAAAGCACTTTAAAAAATCTGCGCATGAGCCCCATGCCGGTCTAACCGCCCCTTGGCTTTTAAACTTTTGACCGCGCCCCCTTTTTTATTATCGTTCGTCTTAATCATTTGCTTTAAAAGCAAATGCGCTCACTTTATAGTGTCCGCAAAGGTTGCAACCTTAACAATTGCTAACATGGCAGGGCGATTAAGGGTTGCGTTTAACCTTAACAATCCTTAACCAATACCGCCCGCCCTAAATGATTAAATTGTATTCGCCCAGCTTCACGCAATTGATCTTGAGCGTTGGCGGCTCTGGTTGCGCCCCATTCCAAAACTTGCATCGCCATGCCATATGACATAGCCCCATAAAGTTTAAGCGCTCTTGCGTAAAGCTCTGCATCGTCTAGCCTTGCTTTGCTGTTATAGCTTTCAACATTCTTCAACATGCGCGGCTTAGTGGTGGCATGACCTGTTTTTGTGCTGGGTGTACCAGTTAAAAGGTTAACATTTGTTAACATCTGCATATCATGCTTATGATCTGGGTTTATAGTTTGGGGGCTGGTTTTACTCTCGGCAATATCAACATTTGTCAACATACCAGCGCGTGAAAAATCACCATCATTATGAGGCGTATTATTTAAAAAAAATTTCTGTTTTTGCCTATAATCGGAACACTCAAAACCCTCAAAACCCCCATTTTGATAGTTTTGAGGGTTTTGAGTGTTCCCAATACCTCCGTTTTTATATTTTTTTAATGCTGCAAGCCATTTACCCATTATTGCCCCCATCGTTTAAAGCTGGGTTCCATTCATATTGAACAGTTGGCCGCCCGCCTGTTGCTGTTGTGCCTTTTGGTATTTCGCGGCAATGGTTCGTATCGGTGAGCATCTCTATTGCTGTTGCCACTGTTTCACGATCTGCAAGTCCTGCCCATTTCCTTTGATGAATATCGCGCAGCGTAAAGACGGGGGGCAATTCCTTGCGCCTTTCAATGATTAGCTTGGCGCTATCCTCTACCACTCTTTGCCCTGCTGCATATAAGCGGTTGGCATGGCTAAGCAAATAATCTGCCCATGCAAGCGCGGTTAAGGTTGCAGCCTCTCCAACGTCAAAACACCCGCCGCTTGCAAGTTCAAAGATTAAGGCAAGGCTTGCAACAGTCTTTTGCATTTTCAGCATGTGCGACTCCATAACCCCCGCTATATTGCCGCCCCTTGCTTGTCTGTGGGTTGCTTCTACCCATTCGCGAAACATCTCTTGCGCTGGGGGTGAAAACCGCAAAACCATTGGATTATCTGGGCTGCCTATTGGCTTATCAAAAAATGTACGGAAAACCGCGTCATATGCTTGCCTTGCCTCTCTATTTGGGTGGCGATCTACCCATTGCCAATTAGCAACATCATCAGGCCAAACCGCCATTTGCAGCCTTTGAATTAGACCATCATCGCCTTTGCCCGTGATTGCATTATGAACAAGCGGGGCAATTCTTGCGGGCTGTATGCCCCCAATCATGGATATAGTGGCGTTTTCAATATGAACGGTACCGCGTCCAATACGATCATAGGTGAAATGACCATCGCCATTAAAAGCCTCTAAATAAAAGGCTCTATCTGTCTGCGCGTCCTCGCTTTCCATCTTAGCTAAAAAGCCAGCTAATTCATCGCGAATTAATAAAATGCCTCTGGGGTTCTCGTTTAATAATTCCCCTAGCTTTTCAACTGTTGCATCATTAACGACAAGGCGCGGGCATGGGGCTTCATCGTCATTGTTTTTGGTACCATCTACCAGTAAAGCGCGGGCGGCCTCCTTGCCCCCGTCCTTAAAGGCTTTGGCTGCGCGTTTTTTCCTGTCCTTATCGTCCAGCGCATCAAGAATATCATCAATAGCGGCTTGCTTTTGGCTTTGCTCCCATTCCTCGCGTATGGCTGTTTGAAGTGCATAGACTGGGGCTAATGCTGATTGCATAGCGGGTGATTTCATAGCAGACGGGCGGCCAATAATTGCGCCCCATAGGTTCGGGACTATCTGCCAATCATCATGCTGCTTTGGGGCTATCCTAACGCTGTTGCCAATGATTGCCGCTAAACCACAAAGGCAAGAGACTGCAACAAAGTCAATCGGTGATTGCTGCCTGTCTGAAACATCGAAAACATAATTATAAAGCGCGGGCGGCAACATAGCCGCGTCAAATGGTTCTACACTTGGCAAACTTGAAGCGATAGGCTTTATGCTGCCCCATGCATATTCTTGCATTTCAATAAGCGGTTTTTCATCAATGATAAAATTCATGCTTCACCGCCTTTATTGGCTGCTGCCAGCGCTCGCAAAACATCGTTAAAATCTTGCCCTTGCGGTGGCATCATTGTTTTAATCGTCCAGCCTAACCCCCGTGCTTTATCAATAAGCGCTTTGCCAGCTTTTAGCCCCGCCTTATCACCATCAAAGGCAATGATTAATTCGCCTAGCTGATCTGGTAAGTTGATTGCTTTCATACCGCTTGTTGATAATGCTACCCAAATATTCGCTGGCTTTGATAGCATACCGCAATTGAGCGATAGCCCTGTTTCTATCCCCTCGCATATGATTAACCGATTGCTTGCAATATTGGTTAAATGTACTGCACCCCCTGCAACACGCCCTAGCATCGCCTTAGCTGGGGCGATAGTAGCTTTATCACCGGTATTGGTTAAATAGGTTCTATGTACTGCAAAGCCGCTTCCACCATCAACCAATGCGATCATAGCTGGGTAATATTGGCCGCTAGGGTGACGGCAATTATTATTAAACCGTAAAGAGTGAGGCAAGGCGCAATTGATAAAACGCCCCCGCAAATAACGTTCGGTTATTGTGCCTTTAATCGGTAATGATTGCCCCCATAATTTGCGGGCTGCCTCTGCTTTGCGGGCGTTGGTTGCATCATTTAAAAGTGAAGTTTTATGAAGTTCTTCAAGCTGGTTAAAGCTGCTCCCAATGTCAGGTTTTGTCAGGTTTTGTCAGGTTTTCAATCTCAGGTTTTCTCAGGTTGCGGGCGTTGCTGTAATTATCAGTTTTTGGCTCGATAATTCCCTTTTGCCGTAAAGCATCCATAATATCGGTAAAGCTGCACCCTGCATGGCAATGCAACAATAAGCGGCCATCATTGCCGTTGGATAAGGCAAGGCTAGGGCTGCTATCTTTATGCGCTGGGCAACATGCAACCCCATAGCTACCATGCCATTGACCTTTAAGGCTAAGGGTTATCATCCTTGCCTTTTCTTCATAGTTCAACATTTCTTACTCCATATCTTGAAATATGGGGCATGGTCTGCTAACGTGGCTTTGCGAAAACGAGAGAGCAAACCCGCCCCATTCTAGCGGGTGCTTTCTTTACATAAAATTACGCCTTGCCTCCGTTTCCCCTTTTAGGTTGCCTATTCTTTGCGCTTTGGCTTTTTCAATAACATTGATAATTTCTGATTGCGGCCAGCGTGATAGGTTGCCGATTTTTAAAGCTTGCGGAATAGTACCATCGGCAACACGCCTCCAAAATGTTGGCGCGCTGATTTGCAGAATTTTTGCACTTTCTTTTGCGTTTAAAAGTGGATCAATATTGGTCATGCTTTTCACCTCATAAGTTTGGGCATATGAAACATGAGGGTTTTAAGTTAACTCTAGCCCCATATGCCGCGTTGATACGAGGTGATTATAAATCCCATTGAATGAATACAAAAGGGGAACACTTGCAAATAATCCAACAAATTCATACCCTAATAAAAGTGGTGTCCCCAAAAAGCCTCTTAAATTGCATTCAATGCATTAAAGTCGCTTAAAACGCATTTAATATGCTCAAGGTTAGGGCAAAAAATATTGCATGCATCCTGTGGATAAAACGTGGATAAGTTTACAATCATGCCATTCATCTAAATTATCAGCCGTGTTTTTTAGGTTTTTCAAATGGAATTATACTATTATTGCGGCCTGTTACATGCTGCGCCCATCGTTCCATTAACGCCCTGCGTTGGTCTATAAAATCAGTACGCCTATAAGCCCGTTCAACACTACCGCCCACGGTATGCCCTAAAATCGTCTCGGCTACATCATGGCGCGCGTCTGTTGCCTCTGCCAGCCAATCCCTTAAGCTTGATCTAAAACCATGTGGACGGGCTTCTAATCCTACTCGCTCCATATGCTTTGCCATTGTCATATCTGAAATGATACTTCCCCGCGCTCCAGTAAATAAAAATCCATTGCGTGATATGCGCCTTGCTTCATCAATGACGTTTAAAGCTACAGTGGATAAGGGAACGCGAAAATCATTCGTTGCATCGCGCCGCCCTTTCATTGCCTCGGCTGGAACCGTCCAAATATCACCATCAATTTGATCTTCATGGATATGACGCAAAGGGTTAGACCTAACGCCCGTTAGGATTAAAAGCCGTAAAGCTAAATGGGTTGCGCTACCGTCATTAAGGCTTGCATAAAAGGCTGGTACGTCATGCCAGTTCATGGCTGGTATATTCTTCGGCCTGTGCCTAGTCCTGCCCAATAATGCTTTTGCTTTCATTATTGCTTGTAAGTCCACGTCCAGCCCTAGCGCCGCCGCGTGTTGCAAGCATATATTGAGGCGGTTCATCGCTTTTCGCGCTGTATCGGCTTTATCATGCCAAATAGGGGCGAATGTGTCTCTAATATCGGTTTGATCTATATCTGAAACGGGAATATTCCCTAATCGTGGCAATACGTGAAGTTCAAGCGGGCTAAACCACCGCCCCGCCTTGCCATCGCCTTTTAATTCTGCCTTGCGGCTCTCAAAGGCATCTCGCGCAATATCCTTTAACAAATGAAGATTGCGGGCTGCCTCGCGCTTCTTTTTGTCTCTGACCTTTATAGGGTCTAATCCCTCGCGTATGGTTGCTCTATATTGATTTGCGATTGTTCTAGCTTCTTTTAATGATACTTCATGGATTGAGCCTAAACCCATCTCGCGCCGTTTGCCATGTACCGTGAAACGCAAAACCCAATTGCCCGCTTGTGCGCTGGTTTTAACAAGTCGCAATCCTGCCCCATCTTCATATTTACCAGCCCCTAGCGTCATAACCGCCTTAGCGCTTAACTGATTCATCACTTTCATGCTTTACCTCATCTTTTAAGGCTTTATTCAATCCCCCAGCCAATCCCCCAATGATCTTGCGCTTAGGTGAATTTTAATGATTAAGCATGACAATGAACGAAACAAAAACATATTGCAATATCAAATAGTTTGATACAAGGTGACAAACGTTGATTTACTGTGAAATATCAATAAGTTGCCGCGTCTGGGCACCACTATTTATCTTCACCTTGTCTTTATTCTACTTATATAGCTTAGTATCTAATTATGTTGGAATATTGTAGATAATATGGGCTTCAGTTTAAATAAAAGATTTACCCAATTATTTTAATATTTTTGCAAGGATTTATTTATTGAAGCTAATAAGGCGGGATTGACCCCACCTTATTGTTAAAGCTATTGAACTGGAACAGGCAAAGTCATTAGATCTCCATAGAGCTTTAAAAAACGCTCACTATCCATTTGTTTTACAACCTTGATCTTTTGCAACAAATCTGTTGGTTGTTTTTGCCAATAGCCATAGGTTCGGCCATATCCCGGCCCAAAAGTAACATCAACATCGACAAACACCTCATCAGTCGTTATCGCAAGTGTGGGATCAAGCATATAAGCCAGCGCCAAGGTGTCAAACACATTGACATTGGCATGAGGATTTTTCGCAAATGCTTTTGCAATCCAACTGTCTTTAAAAAGAGCAGCATTAGGCGCATCTTCAGCGGTGATTTTTTCAAAAGTTGCTTTATCAAGCTGGGTTAAATTGGTTGCATCAAGCGGGATAATCACTTGTGGAATAGCCTCGCGCATTACAATCCTTGCTGCCTCTGGGTCAACCCAAATATTCATTTCTGCTGCAGGAGTTGTGTTGCCATGCACATCAAACGCGCCACCCATATAAACAATTTGCTTGATGAGAGGCACAATTTCAGGATTTTTACGCACGGCTAAGGCAAGATTTGTTGCAGGGCCAATGACTAAGATTGAAACCTCATGGGGATTTTTTTTAATTGTATCAATTATATAATCGACTGCATTTTCATCTCGTAGCTTGGCTTTGGTTGCAAAGCTGCCTAAAGGCGCAATGAGATCATCTTTCTTAGGTTCTGGCCTATGAAAAGCAGTTAAATAAGATTCTCCAAAACCGAAGAGTTTTCGTTCGCTGTCAAAACTTTTTGGGTCGTGAACAAGCGGGTAAAGTGCGCCGGCATAAACACCAACCTCATCTTCGATCCCTAACCGTTCTACAGCCTTCAATGCATCAACAACTTCTTGTTGCAACCAGTTATTACCAGTCACTACTGTCACGCCAAGCAATTCAATTTTCTTTTGCTTATGAAGTTGAGCTGCCATAATGAGCGTTTGCCCGTCATCACCGTCAATGCTAAAATCAGTATCCATAATCACTTTCATTGCTGCATTTGCGTTGAAAGAAATGCATGCCAATGAAAAAATAAGAAAAAATATTAAAAACAGTTTTTTTTGTAAATATTGCATCGTCTTATCCTCCACGTTTTGCCATTCAATTGTTATAAACAATCTGGGATAACAATTGAAAAGTCCTTTTAATACCATTTGCAAAATAGTATAATAAAGTAATTTATTGACCAATGATACCTTCACAACGCCATTTAGGTTTTCATTCTGTCGCATTTATTATAAATTAAAAACCATAATTTGAGGAGATTATAATGAAATTCAAATCATTGTTAATTACGGCAGCCCTTGCTCTTGGTCTTACTGCCCCGTCAATGGCAGCAGAACAAAACAAGCCAGTTGTTGGCTTAATCATGAAATCTCTAGCCAATGAGTTTTTTAAAGATATGCTAGATGGCGCTGAAGCCCACAATAAGAAGCTAGGCACATACGAGCTTAAAAGCTTTGGCATGCAATCGGAAACCGATATTGAAAGCCAGATTAACGCGGTTGATAATTTTGTAACCCAAGGTGTCAAAGCGATTGTTATTGCGCCAGCTGATTCACGTGCATTAATCCAGCCATTAAAACGCGCTATAAATGCAGGCGTGACAGTTATTAATATTGACGTGCAGCTTGATGAAGCCACCTTAAAAGCAAATAAGGTTGAAATTCCTTATATGGGCCCAGATAATCGAGAAGGCGCTCGCATGTCAGGTGAAGTTTTAGCAAAACATGTTGGTAAAGGCGGCAAGGTTGTTATCATTGAAGGTATTCCAGGTGTAGACAATGCCGAACAACGCCGCTTAGGCTTTAATGATGCAATTAAAGAGGGTGAACTTCAACTGGTAACCTCTCAAACCGCTCATTGGGAAACAGAAGAAGCCAATACTGTTTTCACGAATATTTTAACCGCTAACCCTGATATCCAAGGTGTTATGGCCGCCAATGACTCAATGGCGTTAGGTGTTGTTCGTGCATTAGATGCAGCAAAACGCAATGACATTAAAGTTGTAAGCTTTGATAATGTTCCTGCTATTCGTCCTTTAATCAAGGATGGCAAGGTTTTAGCAAGTATTGACCAATTTGGTTCAAGCCAAGCTGCCGATGCCATTGACGCTGCCCTTAAGGTTATTGATGGCGGCGAACCTTTAAAAGGTTGGATCAAGACCCGTGTTGCTCTTATTACCAAAGACAATGTGGAATAATAATCTTTTCCTAGCATGGCACATTTGCCATGCTAGGCGCCTTTTTCAATAAAATATGAAAAACTATTAAAGCATTTGATAAATTAAATATGATAGTTTTGCTAAAATATCTTTCATATTACCCCTTCGATTGCTGGAAAAGCCTACAAGACCTCTTTGCATCTTTTGACATGTTTAAATCTTGTTTTGCCCCTTAACTACAGCTTTCCATTTCATTATTTGCCCGATGATTGGGCAATAGTTTGCAGGCTCCTATGGCATTAAAAAATCAAATTTTGCTACAACTTCAAAACATTGTTAAGCATTTTGGCGGTGTAACCGCACTTGCTGGTGTTGATCTTGCTTTAAAAAAAGGCGCGATCCATGGCCTTATTGGTGAAAATGGTGCAGGCAAATCAACCTTGATTAAAATTATCTGTGGCATTGAAACACCCGACCAAGGGACCATGCTATTGGATAACAATTCATATACCCCTCATTCTCCCGGTGACGCCAAGAAGAAAGGCGTGCAGGTTGTTCATCAGGAATTAAACCTTTTGCCGTTTTTATCTGTTGCAGATAATATATGTTTTGAGCATTTGCCTGCCAATTGGTTTGGTGTTATCCAGAAAAAAAAGATGGAACAGGAAGCGCGTACCGCGCTTGATTTGGTTGGGCTTGATAATTTATCTCCCTCGGAAACAATCGAAAATCTTGGTATTGCTCAGCAACAACTTATTGAGATCGCGCGGGCATTGAAAAGTAAAAGCCGTATTTTAATTCTTGATGAGCCAACAGCAACCCTAACATCAGTTGAATCTGACCGTTTATTTAAACTAGTTCATCAATTGGCGGCAGAAGGCGTTGCGATTTTACTTGTTTCACACCATCTTGACGAAATTATCAACCATTGTGATGAAGTCACTATTATGCGCAATGGCCGCACTATTGCCACCCATTCCATTTCAGATGTTACAATTGACAGCCTTATTCAAGCGATGATTGACCGTAAGATTGAGGCAGCACCATTAACTAAAGAAGCTGTAGCGCATAAGGATGTGCTAATGCGGGTTGAAAAACTACGACCCATAGCAAGCCCTTATAGTGAAGGTACATCACTAACCTTACATAAGGGCGAAATTGTTGGCATCGCTGGCTTAGTAGGTGCTGGACGAACTGAATTTTTACGAGCAATTGCTGGCGCTGATAAAGCGCGATCGGGGCATATTGCGTTAAATGGTAAGGCTAAGCTATATGCAACGCCCGGTGCCGCCATTCGCGATGGCATTGCGCTTGTTAGTGAAGATCGCCGTCATGAAGGTTTAATTCTTCCCATGCCAATTGCTACCAATATAACCCTAGCTGACACCAAAGACATATCAAAAGCCGGTATTTTGCAAAAGCAAAAAGAGGACGAAATTTCGTTAAAATATGGCCGAGAATTAGCAATTAAATATGGTAAACTGAATGATCCTGTGTCGACACTATCGGGTGGGAATCAGCAAAAAGTTGTTCTAGCAAAATGGATGGCAATTAATCCATCAGTGCTTTTACTTGATGAACCAACGCGCGGCGTTGATGTTGGGGCTAAGGACGAAATTTACGCCCTAATGCGCGATTTTGCCGCGAAGGATAAAGGCCTATTGGTAGTTTCATCAGAAATGCGTGAACTGATTGAATTATGTGATCGCATTTTGGTTATGGCGCATCATCAAATTATTGGTGAATTGCAACGCCATGAATATTCGCAAGAACGTATTTTGCAACTGGCCTATCATCAGGCTGCATAAAATACTTACAATGATAATGAAAAGACGAATTTTTTACAAGGACATATAATGGCAAATGAATCACAAAAAATGAAATCCATATTACGCGATGCAGGAATTGCGTTGGCGCTCCTTGTATTAATTCTTGTTTTTGCTCTTACAACCAAAAATTTTTTGGCACCGTCCAATATAACTAATATTCTTACTCAGGTGACCATCAATCTTATTTTGGCAACCGGTATGACCTTTGTTATTTTAATCGGTGGTATTGATTTATCTGTCGGGTCTATTTTGGCACTGTGTGCTGTTGTTGGTGGCACGGTGATGAATTTATCTGGCCTTGACGTTGTTTCGGCTGTTTTGCTGGCAACCGTCGTTTCTATCTTGGTGGGCATTGCTTGCGGCATGGCTAATGGTTTGATATCAGCCTATTGGGGCATACCACCCTTTATTGTTACTCTTGGTATGTTAAACGTTGCGCGCGGCGCAGCGTTGCAATTTACCGATGCACGACCAATTTACTCTTTCCCACCAGAATTAATTAATTTTGGAGATATGGCCCTTAGTTTTCATTATTTTAGTATTCCGTTGGTGTTTATTGTTGCGCTTATTCTGGTGTTTGTTGCTTGGTTTATTCTCACCAAAACGGTTTTTGGCCGTATGCTTTATGCTATTGGTAATAATGAAGAAGCTGTCCGTTTAGCAGGGCATCCAGTTTTTTGGTATAAGGTGGCGGCCTTTACAATAGCAGGTGGTACAGTTGGTATTGGCGCGATTATTTATATTGCCCGCTTGAGCGTAGCAAGTCCGATTATTGGTGTGGGCTTTGAATTGAACGCTATTGCGGCCGTTATTATTGGCGGCACAAGTTTGAATGGTGGGCGCGGTTCAGTTTTTGGGACGCTGGTTGGTGCTATTATTATTGGTGTGCTTGCTAATGGTTTGGTGCTTCTTGGTCTTGGCGATTTTATCCGCCAGATGATTACCGGTCTTGTGATTATCCTTGCCGTTGTGCTTGATAAATATCGCGAACGACTTGCAAGCTAAGCTATAATATAACGCCACCTTAACGGGTGGCGTTATTTGCATCAATTGACATATAATTTTAAAATGAAAGATGATAAATTTGATAAAGCAAAAATCAGATGCTTTAAAAAACTTATTTACACGGCTTCAGGCGTATAATCAGCATCAATAATAGCTTGCTTTACTTTAGCTGCATCTTGAGTTCCACTAACCGTTACAAGATGACTTGCAACATCAGCTTTTACTATTGCATTTGGCAAAGCCTCAACAATGGCATTTGTAACCGACTTAACGCAATGGCCGCAGGTCATATCAGCAACACGAAATACAATATCAGCATTTTCACTCATTTTATTCTCCTTTTATTCATATGGGTCTATATGCGACCTTCCAACGCGGCAAGGTCAAGAGGAAAAATCAAAACGATTAATAATTTCATATAATGTGCATTGCACTAATCTTATAAATAGGCTTATTACCAATTTACCCTTTTAAACAGACTTAAATCTTAAATGGGAAGACAATTGGACATATATTTAGGAGAGGCAAAATGAGCGAACCGCGAATGTTGACGCGTTCTGATATGAAAACCTTGGGCTTATCCTCGTTGGGCGGGGCTCTCGAATTTTATGACTTTATCATTTTTGTCTTTTTTGCCAAAATCATAAGTACCGTATTTTTTAATCCAGAAATGGCGGAATGGCTAACCACCCTACTCACCTATAGTATTTTTGCCGCTGGTTATTTGGCCCGTCCCCTTGGCGGTATCATTATGGCGCATCTTGGCGACAAATTAGGCCGCAAAAAAGTTTTTGCTTTTTCTATTCTACTTATGGCTGTATCTACCCTCTGCATGGCTCTTATCCCATCCTATGCCAGCATTGGTGTTGCTGCCCCCATCTTGCTTGCAATTCTGCGCGTTTTGCAAGGTATTGCCATTGGCGGCGAAATTCCTGGCGCATGGACCTTTGTGTCCGAACATGTGCCCTCGCGTTATGTCGGTTTTGCAACCGGCTTTTTAACCTCTGGCCTATCATTAGGCATATTGCTAGGCTCATTAGTTGCAACTCTTGTTAATCACCTCTTTACACCACAATTTGTAACCGATTATGGCTGGCGCGGGGCGTTTATCCTTGGCGGCATATTTGGTTTGTTAGCGGTTTGGTTACGACAATGGCTTGATGAAACTCCTATTTTTAAGCAAATGCAAAAAGCACGTAGCTTAACCAAAGAAGTGCCGCTTAAAATTGTTCTAAAAAAACATGGTGAAAGCGTTCTTATTGCGATATTGCTGACTTGGGCATTATCAGCAACTATTGTTATCTCAACCTTAATGACACCCAATTTCTTACAACACCCACCCTATAATTATAGCGGTGATATAGCCCTTGCAGCTAATTGCGTCACTTCATTATTTTTGATTATCGCAACGCCAATAGCTGGTATTTTATGTGATCGCATTGGCAGTGGGCGCTTTTTCATTGGTGGTGGTATTTGTTTTGCCATAACCGCTTATGTATTTTATAATTATGCCGACAGCTCAACCACTTCACTCTTTATTCTATCGGCATTTTTAGGATTTTTTGCTGGCTATGTTGGTGCGGTAGCTTATGTCATGGTTAAGGCGTTTCCTGCAGCCGTGCGTTTTTCTGGCCTCGCTTTTTCCTATAATATTTCTTATGCAATTTTAGGTGGAACCATACCGGTTGTTATTTCTCTCTTTAACCGCTTAACCCCAATGGGACATGTCTGGTATTTGATCGCTATTGGTATGCTGGCCAGCGGCCTTGGGATTTATTTACTATGCCGTGGTCAAGCCCGCGAATTTGAAATTGGCGTTGAAGAAAAACCACAATAATTAGCTTTTTCTTTCAACTAATAGTAAAAACAAAAGCGGATAATAAATAATCTATTATCCGCTTTTTTAATCAAATCTACATATGAACAAGGCCCCCATAAGTGCCTTAAACAAAACCTATAAAGTCTTCATCATATAAAGTGCATCTTCACTATAGGTTAGAAGCTTTTGCTGCAAAGTGCTGTTCACCACTTGGGTTACAAATCCTTGCTTTAGCCAAAAAGGCGACGAGTTATTGACTGCCACCAATGACATAGAGCTATAACCCAATGCTTTTGCCTGTTGGTATAGGTTTTTTAAGCCTAACGAACCAACACCGCCAATACGTGCATCAGGTAAAATTGCAATATCATGCAAATAAAGCGTATCTGCATCTTGCGGTAAGCCATCTAATAATTGATTGAGTGGCGGAATATTATGCGCCTTCCAAGGATGAGCTAAAATATAACCGCTTGGCTTACTATCCTTTTCCAAAATATAACAGCTTTGCGGCGCCAATGCTTGCTTTTGCGCCAAAACCGCTTCATCTTCTGGATAATCAGGATGACAAATGGAGGCGACCTCGCAGATAGCTGCAAGATCGCTTTTATTCATAAAACGCCAATTAATCGACATTATGCCTCAATAGAGTTAAATTCCAACGGTTGAACGCGCTTAATACCTGCAACATTTTGCAATTCTTCGCGTACTGCCGCTGGAATTGGCGCATCAAGATAAAGCAATGCAATGGCATCACCACCTGGCTTATTACGGCCAAGGGCGAAGTTTGCAATATTAACGCCATGCTTACCACAAATCAAACCAATTGTACCAATAATGCCGGGTGTATCGCTATTGGTAATATAAAGCATATGCGCACCAACTTCTGCATCAAGATTAATATCCTTGATTTGGATGAAGCGTGGCTTGCCATCAACAAAACAAGTGCCGGCAATTGATCGGGTACGCTTCGATGTGCGCACAGTTAACTTGATATAACCATCAAAAACACCTGATTTATCGCGCTTAATTTCAGAAACGATGATGCCACGCTCTTTAACCACGACAGGTGCTGAAACCATGTTAATGTCAGCCATTTGTGGACGCACTAAACCAGCAAGGGCTGCACTAATTAAAGCACGAGTATTCATAGTTGCAGTTGAACCATCAAAAAGAATTTCAACTTCCTGAATGTCTTCTTCTGTGGATTGTCCCACATAACTACCAAGCACTTCGGCAAGCTTGACAAATGGTTTTAGGCGCGGCGCTTCTTCCGCGGTAATGGCTGGCATATTGATGGCATTACTTACTGCACCTTTAACAAGGTAATCAGCCATTTGCTCAGCCACTTGAATAGCAACATTTTCCTGTGCTTCTGAGGTTGAAGCACCAAGATGCGGCGTGCAAACGGTATTGTTTAACGCAAAAAGTGGATTATCAGCTGCTGGCGGCTCTTGCTCGAACACATCAATACCAGCCCCTGCAACTTGGCCAGATTTTAACGCTTCCACCAAATCTTTTTCAACAACCAGACCACCACGAGCACAATTGATAATGCGAACACCTTTTTTCATTTTAGCAATGGCTTCTGCATCAATAATATTGCGGGTTTTGTCAGTAAGTGGCGTATGCAATGTGATGAAATCGGCGCGGCGTAGCAAATCATCAAGCTCAACTTTTTCAACGCCCAATTCTTCGGCACGCGCTTCAGAAAGGAAGGGATCAAAAGCAATAACATGCATTTTAAGACCAATGCCGCGCGCTGCAACAATCGCACCAATATTACCGCAACCAATAATGCCAAGGGTTTTACCGGTTACTTCAACACCCATGAAACGGTTTTTTTCCCATTTGCCGGCGCGAGTTGAAGCATCAGCTTCAGGTAATTCACGCGCAACAGCAAACATCATGGCAATTGCATGTTCAGCTGTAGTGATAGAATTACCAAAAGGTGTATTCATCACAATAATACCACGGCGTGAAGCTGCTGGAATATCAACATTATCAACGCCAATACCAGCACGACCAACCACTTTAAGCTTAGTTGCTGCGTCAATAACCGCTTGGGTTACCTTCGTTGCAGAACGAATGGCAAGCCCATCATATTGACCAATAATTTCAAGTAACTTGTCTTTATCCTTGCCAAGATCAGGCAAATAATCAACATCAACGCCGCGATCTTTAAAGATTTGTACTGCGGTTGGAGAAAGTTTATCAGATACTAATACGCGAGGTGCCATAATGGCCTCCATAATTGTCAAAATACTGCAAAGGATTATTAAGAAAGCGCTTTTACCACCATGCGCATTTCATAATTTTTCATTTTAGTTTAACTTCATCCATAAAAAAGGTGAAAGAAAACCTTATGCCTTAACAACTAATTGCAAGGCAAAACCAAAACTTCAAGAAATTTGAGATTGAAATAGAGTGGCTTCAACCACTCTATATGTTTAACTATAAGCGAATATTAGGCGCCCAACGCAGCCTTTTCGCAAGCAAAAGCCCAGTCCAACCACTGCGTTAAAGCAGCTAAATCATCAGCCTCTACCGTCGCACCGGCCCAAATGCGTAAACCCGATGGGGCATCGCGATAAGCACCAATATCATAAGCAACACCAGCCTTATCAAGACGAGTTACAATTGCTTTTGCAAAAGCTGCCTGATCATCCGCACTCAACTTTTTGATATCTTCATCAATAATGGTTAAGCACACGGATGTATTGGAACGGGTTGTTGGATCAACAGCAAGATTTGCAAGCCATGTTGATTTTTCAACAAAAGCATCAAGAACAGCAAAATTATTATCAGCACGTTCACGCAAAGCTTTTAAACCACCAAGAGATTTAGCCCATTTTAATGCATCAAGATAATCTTCAACACAGAGCATTGATGGCGTATTAATAGTTTCGCCTTTGAAAATACCTTCAATAAGCTTGCCACCCTTGGTCATGCGGAAAATTTTTGGCAATGGCCATTGTGGCACATAGCTTTCCAAGCGCTCTACTGCGCGTGGGCTAAGGATAAGAATACCGTGGGCACCTTCACCGCCAAGAACTTTTTGCCATGAAAACGTAACAACATCAAGCTTAGCAAAATCTAAATTTTGCGCAAAAGCCGCGGATGTTGCATCGCAAATGGTTAAACCTTCACGATTATCTGGAATAAAGCCAACATTGGGAACACGCACACCCGATGTTGTACCATTCCATGTAAAGACAACGTCACGATTAAAATCTACTTGTGAAAAATCTGGCAATTCGCCATATGGAGCATCAAAAATGCGGGCATCTTTTAGCTTCAATTGTTTGACCACATCTGTGACCCAACCTGAGCCGAAGCTTTCCCAAGCCAACATGTCAACACCGCGCGCACCAAGCAATGACCATAATGCCATTTCAACAGCACCAGTATCTGACGCAGGTACAATACCAATGCGATAATCAGCAGGAACTTCTAAAATTTCACGGGTGAGATCGATGGCTTCTGCCAATTTGGCCTTGCCAATTTTTGCACGATGAGAGCGACCTAAAGGTGCATCATTTAGTGCTTGTGTTGTCCAACCTGGACGCTTGGCACAAGGGCCAGAAGAAAAATTAGGATTATTCGGGCGATTACCCGGCTCATTAATATTAGTCATTTTATTCTATCCTCTCAGATAGCTCGCCTCTCGGTGGGAAGAGGTGGCCCGTTGACCTGTCTATTTCAACTTTAATTAAAAAGCAACCAGATTTTTTATAAATCAAAATTATTTTATTTTTATTTCAAGTTTGCAACAAAATACACAGTTTTATTAGGAAAAATAAATATATACTTATTAACTAACCATCACGATTAGTACAGTATGTTTTTGGCCTTTTGGGCTGATACTTATGGTGTTCAATTATACTTTACTGCGACTAATATTCGCAATCGAAAGAATAGCTAGTGCTTGGCATTGCTATATTTTGCCACTATATAAGAAAATTAAGGAGAAAATACGTGGCTATTACAATTTACATTAAACCGGGCTGTCCTTATTGCGCGAAGGCACTAGCTTTGCTTGAACAAAAGGATGTTGAATTTATCGCGATTGAAGCTGCAAGCGATCCACAAGTGCGGGCGCAAATGCGTGAGCGTGCAAATGGGCGCAATACATTTCCGCAAATATTTATTGGCGATATCCATGTCGGTGGTTGCGACGATCTTTTTGCATTGGAAGAAACTGGCAGGCTGGATGAACTTTTACAGCCTTACAAAAAAGGGAACTAACCAATGATTCGCTTCAATCTTCACTGCGACGGTGGCCACCATTTTGATGCTTGGTTTCGCTCCAATGATGATTTTGACATGCAATGTGCACGAGGTTGGGTTTCGTGCCCACAATGCGAATCAATAAAAATTGCCAAGGATCTTATGGCGCCTGCCATTTCAACTTCGCGCAAAAAAGAAAAAATGGTTGGCAATGCGCTTTCTTCACAAGAACGCGATTTACTAGCGCAATGGCGTAAAGTGTCTGAAAAAATCCGTGAGGAAGGCGATTATGTTGGTGAAAAATTTGCCGAAGAAGCCCGAAAAATTCATTATGGCGAGGCACTTGAACGCACAATTTATGGCGAAGCCGATGGCGAGGAAGTGAAATCGCTGGTGGAGGAAGGTATAGACTTGCTCCCCTTACCAACGCTTCCTGAAAAGAAAAACTAGTTTTCGGCTAAAAGCAATATTATAGTCCTCATAATATATCTGCAAATTTATAAAAACTATAAATGTCTTTTGCAAAATGCTTTGATGGGGTGAGGATGGTATGATTCAAACAATAGGCATTATTGGCGCTGGACAAATGGGCAATGGTATTGCTCATGCTTGTGCATTGGCAGGAAAATTTGTGTTGCTTCATGACCTTTCACAAGAAAAGGCAGAAGCCGCTCTTGCAACTATCAATGGCAATTTAGCAAGACAAGTAGCACTTAATAAACTATCAGAACAACAAAGACAGCATGCGCTATCTTTCATCAAAGTTTTGGATCATAAAGAACAGCTTGGATCTGCTGACCTAGTTATTGAAACAGCTTTTGAAAATGAAAAAACCAAACAAGATATTTTTCATGATCTATGTCAATTTCTAAACCCACAAGCAATCATTGCCACCAATACCTCCACCATTTCGATTACAAGGCTAGCTGCTACAACCGATAGGCCCGAGCGATTCATTGGTCTTCATTTTATGAATCCCGTGCCTTTGATGAATCTTGTGGAAATCGTGCGCGGCATTGCGACTGACGACAAAACTTTCAATGCAGCAGCTCAATTCATCGCAAGCCTTGGTAAAACATCAGTTGTGACGCAAGATTTTCCAGCCTTTGTGGTCAACCGTGTTTTACTACCGATGATTAATGAAGCAATTTATACGCTTTATGAGGGGGTTGCTAGCGTTGAAGCCATTGATAGTGCCTTGCGTCTTGGTGCTAACCACCCCATGGGACCGCTGCAGCTTGCTGACTTTATCGGATTAGACACATGCCTTTCTATTATGCAAGTTTTGCATGATGGCCTATCAGATTCTAAATATCGCCCCTGCCCGCTTTTAATCAAATATGTTGAGGCTGGATGGCTTGGTCGTAAAAGTGGACGCGGTTTTTATGACTATCGTGGCGAAATACCGATACCAAGTCGCTGATAAAGTGAATATTTTAGCGATAAAGTGAAAAGAGTTCGCAATGCTTGATATTTTTGAAGTAAGCCGCGACTTCAAATTGGATGACATCAATAGCAATAGTTTAAATCTAGTCTCGAACATCGATCTGGCAGATTTTTTTAAAGTAGATTTAGCGATACAGAAACTGAACAAGGCTTTTAATATAGAGTTTTCCTATTTTGAAGATTTTATAATGAACATTTCGATGATTGAAGAATTTATTAAAATTTTTAAAAATGCTTCCATTGATAAGGCAGAAAAATCAAGGTGGCTTACCCTATTAGAAACAGCCACGAAAAATGGCAACAGCTTATATTTTGTTTGTGACTAAAGCCGCGATTAACATAAAATTAAAAAGGCATATTCATATCACAATGATATAAATATGCCTTTCATTTAAAGCAAATTATCGCTTGATTATTAAAGCCTACTCAAGACCAAGCTTACCGCGAAGTTCTGAAAGGTCTTCTGCAAGAGTATTTACAGCTGCTGACAGCGTGTTGCGGTCATCATCAGTAAGCTTTTCATAGCTTACATAGCCTTCACCTTCTTTGTATTTGCTGAGAATTTCATCAACAGTATCAAAGTTTTCAGTAACCTTAGTTACGAAAGCTGCATCATCTTTGCCAAGGAAGCCCTTGAAAAGATCAAAAATCTTGCGTGAACCATCAAAATTACCACGGAAATCCCAAAGATCTGTGTGGCTATAACGGTCTTCTTCACCTGAAATCTTGGTTGCTGCAACTTCTTCCATCAAGGCAGCAGCGCCGCCAACAACGGTTTCTGGTGGGAAAGCAAGATCAGAAATACGTGCTTGCAAGTCTTTAACGTCCGTTAAAAGCTTGTCAGCTGTGCCTTGGATATCGTCAGTGCTTTTGGTTTCCCACAAAGAATATTCAATGCGGTGAAAGCCCGTGAAATTAGGATCTTTTTCTTCTTTTTCAAAATCATCAGCGCGAGCATCAATTGATTTATCAAGATCAGCAAAGAGTTCAGCAATTGGTTCAATAGCTTCATAGCTGATGCGGGTTGGTGCAAATAGTGCTTTAGCTTCGTCTACTTTGCCAGCCTTAATCGCTGCGGTAAATTTTTTGGTGTCTTCGACAAGCTTATCAACTTTTTCGCTAACATAAATCTTATATTCGGCAATCGGCGCAACAAGATCAAGCTCTGGCTCATTTGCCGCAAAAGCAGGTGTCATCAATGACATAAGACCAGCAATTGCCACAGCCTTTAAAGCCATTTTTCGCATCGGAAGTGCTTTCAAAAACATCGCTATTTCCTTTTCTATAGCTGTTCAACGAAAACGGCGGCGATTTAGTATAATCCACCACCTTTGATACATTGATGAAAAATCCAAGCATATCAGCTAAAAAATCAATCATCACTTGTATTTATGACGATACCAATTTGAAATTGGTATCGAAAATTTGCGCATGAATGAAAAGGCGTTTAACGCAGTGGTCAAGAAAACCATACTATTAAAGCAGTTACCTTTTTCATTCATCTTAATTTATTAGCTAGCCTTTACCGCTTCCATAAGCGAACGGCCTAGCCAATCTTCATCATTTTGAACACCGGGAAGCGTGAAGAAATACCCACCACCTTCTGGCTTCAAATATTCTTCTAGCGGTTCGCCATCAAGTTGACTTTGCACATGGATAAAACCATCATGAAGGCTAGCTTGATAACAAATAAACAATAGGCCTTGATCTAATTGGCCAGACTTGGTTACGCCGTTGGAATAATTAAAAGGCCGGCGCAAAATTTGATGTTTTTCTGAGTCTGCCGTTCTTGGATTAGCGAGGCGAATATGGGCATCAAGCAATGTTACTTTGCCATCAGGATCCTTGGTATAATCTGGAACATCAGATTCTTTCTTGCCATCCATCGGCGCACCACTATCACGCTTGCGGCCAAAAATGCGCTCTTGCTCTTGCAAGGGAGTGCGATCCCAGCGCTCAACAAAATTGCGGATAATGCGCACGGCTTGATAGGAGCCACCACGGGCCCATTCTGGTTCATTTTTGCGGCTGTCATTAACCCACAAAATACGATCCATCAACGCGCTATCATTGGTATCAGGATTGGCAGAACCATCACGGAAGCCTAAGAAATTACGGGCATTTTCGACTTCGCCATTTGGCAATGGGGCAATGACTGGAACACTCCCTTCTTGCATCCATTTCATCACCAATAGGTTTGATAGATTTTTATTAATGTCACGCAATGCGTGAATAACTGTATCAATATCATTGGCACAAATTTGTATTGAAATATCTCCATGACAACGGCTCGCAACCAAAGCATCATTATGAAAGCCGGTCATTTGTTCAAGCTCCGCAGGCTTATGAACCTTTAGCCAATCAAATTTTTCAAAGAGCGAATTGCCAAGCGCAACCGTTACCGTAAGACCATTCGGTGTAATTTCTGGCCCCAAGATACCAGAATCATAAGGCGGTAATTTATCATCACGCTCTGGATAGCTACCACCCTTGGTTAAGAAGCGGATACGGTCGGTAAGACGGCGAAACAAGTCTTCTAATTGCTCAGGTTTGCTAACAACAACATTTAATGCCGCCACAAGACCAGTTGCCGGTCGCGGGGTTAAAATACCTGCCTGATGCTCGCCATAAAAAGCGACAACATCTGATAAATTATCATTGCCCGTTGGTGCAGCTGTCACCGCACCACTTTGCGCCATATGCGTGGCTTTTGCATTATCTTGGGCAAATGCCTCATTGCCAGCCACCAAGGTCGGTGTGACTAACGCCGTTGCAGAGGCGGTTTTTAAAAACGAACGACGATTAAAAGGGCTTGATCCACTTTTGGTCATTATCTTCTACTCCATAGGATCAAGTGACAGATTTTATCCATCACCCAATCTCTTCATTTCACAGCGGTTCTTTATTGCTTGCGCATGGTAAAACCACTTATTTCAAGGGGTTTAGTGCAATATTAGCCGCACTAAAACCCTAATTTTGCTTGTAACTGCGTTAGCTGCTCCGAAAGCTTTTTCAAATCAGCTAAAAGAACTTGCTTTTTATCTGCCGCAAGTTCACCAGTTTCATTTACACCATCTTTGAAAATCGTGCTTAAAGCATCCAGATTTTGATTGATCTCGGTTTGCAATTGCGGTGCAGAATGCTGTGCAACTTCAGCCATGAGCGATGCAGTCTTTTTTATACCGTCAATACTGGCCGCCATTTCGCTCGCTTCACCCTTAGCCCAAGCATTAACACCATGATCGCTTGTCAACATATCAATCAGCTTTTGGGTGATATTTTCAGCACTTGTCAGCATTTCAATCGGTGCAACCTGATTATCCTTGATGCGCTGGGAAAGATCATTGGCCGCAGTTTCTAAATCGGCCATAAATGGTGCAAGTCCTGCAGTAGAATTTTGCCCCCATAGACCATATTCAATGCGATGGAAGCCAACAAAAGCTGTGTCATTTTCACGATTAGCAAGATATTGCGCTTGCGGATTCATTTTGGCTTCAAGATCAGAAAAACGCCCAGAAAATGTATCAAGCTTGCGATAGTGAAGACGGGCATCAAGCCATGCTTTTTTGGCCGCATCAACATCATTGGCATCAATGGCTGTTTTAAGTGATTGAAGCGCTGTAGACATGCGCTTTGCTTCTAAAATGAGATAGACGCGATACTCGGATAAAGGCTTTAAGAATTCGCGATTACCCGGCTGGGCTGCAACGGCATTTTTCCACTCATCACTTGACGTGACAACCATTTTGCCACGCGCATTGGTTAGCAAACCGCAAGTAATTTCATATTCACCAGGTGCAAGCGTTGCCGATAGACGCGATTTAAATCCGGGTAAAATATTTTCACGCTCTGCAAGCACCATAACGCCCGATAAAATCTCCCATTCAACCGCACGCTCTGATGTGTTTTCAATTTCAAAAAAACGCTTGCCAGCAGGTACAGTCAAATTCATCGGATCGCAGCTATCGCTGCCCACTTTAACCGCTATGATATCATTAACATCGGTATCATCTGTATGATTGCTGCTTGCCCACCACAATGTTCCGGCCGCAGCAACGGCCAAAACACATGAGCCGACAAGAGCAATCACCATAGGGGTCTTATTTGTTTTTGGCGATGTCATGAAACTTACTTTCTTTAATAAACACTATTTCGTTTTTTAAGGTACTTTACCATCAAGGCACCTCATTCATCTTGCAATGGCTAGATATTAAGCGCCTACTGGCTTTTTAGGCAGCTTGCTTTCGTAAATATAAAAACCAAGAACAGGCACCAAATAGATAACGTAAATCACTACCTCACCAATAGTTGGGGCGGGATTATAGCCAAAGAGACCTGCTAAAAATGTACCTAAAGTGCTATGATCGGAAAGGATATGCTGAATATTGAAGGCAATGTCTTGCAAACTATTCCAGATACCTGCTTCATGCAACTTATTGAGCGAACTTGCGGCAAGACCGGCTGCAACGAAAATGATAAGAACACCAGTCCAACGGAAGAAAACCCGTAAATTAAGCGAGATACTACCTTTATATAGCAAAAAGCCAATAGCACTGGCTAAGAGAACACCCAACAGCGCGCCCCATAGAGTATTGGTTTCATTGCCTTGCTGAAGAATAGCAAGCAAGAAAAACACCGCTTCCAAACCTTCACGCGCAACAGCTAAGAAAGCCATACCGACAAGAGCAAGGGTTGTGCCTTTTGAGCCTGATTTATCTTGCGAAAAAGCAGCTTCAACCGATTCCTTTAATTCACGACCAACACTTGATGCGGCCTTTTTCATCCATAATATAACCCAGGTGAGCACGCCAACCGCCAAAAAGCCCACAAAGGCTTCAAACATCTCCTGCTGTCTTTGCGGAAATTCAGCACGCAATGCCAATATCATTGCTGCAACAAAAAGTGAAAGCGCGATAGCTAAAAAAATACCAACCCAAATGGCTGGCAACCATTCACGGCGCCCCGTGCGTGTCAAATAGCCTGAAATAATAGCAACAATTAAAACCGCCTCAAGTCCTTCACGCAACATAATAAGAAAAGCAGCAAACATTAAATAAACTTTCTAAAACCAATTTTCATATAAGCATCCAATATATCCTGCTTATATTGAATGTGGTATTTTCATTTATTATTAAATTAGAGTATTTTGGTGTATATTGATAAATTTGCACCATATGCAATCACAATGCTTAGTCATACTTTATTAACCCCACGACAATAAGAACTGCTAGCTTCCAACCAACCTCTCACTTCATCGGGCTTTTTACATATGCCAAAACACGTAAAACGATAATACTAATAACGTTATCTTCATAACACATATTAAAATTAAACTTAAGTATTAAACAGAAAATACTGCAAATAATTGTAACATTACACCAAAATTTTACTAATCAATTTAGAACTATTATAATCTATATTATTAAAAACATAATCCCATTATTTTAAAACCTATTATACGCTAATTACACCAAAACTAAAAACAGCAAAACTATAGCTATTTTTAATCAGAAAATGACTCACCATAACGCCACACAACCAATAATATCGACAAACAAGTTCAAAATCACAAAATCATTAGTAAGACAATTAAAACCTAAACATTTTCTAACAATGCCCAACATTCAAAACATACTAGCTTTCCCAACCATTAAGTCATTTCACAATTGAGTATTTTAAGATTTTTAATCCCATCCGTTAGCTTCATTGCAAGATAATTTACGAAATGCTAAAAATTTTAACACTTATGTCACAATTCTGCTATTAAAACTTCACCTAATAAGTCAAGTGTTCGAGTAATGTTGTTTTTGGTTTTTAACTATGGTTCTAAATGTGCGATCAAGATTTCGCCTAATTTTCATTCATGAAAGCCAAATTGAATATTACGATAGTACCAAAGTGAATAAGATATATCGATTTAAAGATCACTTTGTTATGAAAGCACTGAATAAGTTCATATTGGAAAAGCAGAAGCGATTCTACTTTTTCACCAAACACCGATTATTTATGATTAATTTAAAAAGGATCATCATTTTACCACAGCTTTAACACCAATATTTCTTTGTTATTTAGCCTCTTTGCCATTGCAATTATGCAGCAAAATGCCAAAATCCCTTTATTACCAAGCCAGTTCTTGGCACAATCACCAGTTCTTGGCACAATCAATTGGGAATATTTTGCTTCGTTGAGATAAAAAGGTTTAAAAAACGCGATAGAGAGATATATGAATGAACAATAGCATTTGTGCTTTTGCACCATTCATGGCATCAATTAATGGTAGAATGAATATTTAAATTGGCATAAAGAAAGGTCAGCGCTTTAATGGAGTATCGCCAATGCAATTGAGATCTATAGTGAAATGGTTTTTTGCCGGTTTCCTATTTCTGATTTCTGTCAATTCGGCGATGGCAGATTTACGCGTTTGTAATACAACCCAAGATATTGTTGGAGTTGCCGTTGGATATCGCTCTGATGAAGGTTGGGTTAGCGAAGGTTGGTGGCGCATTAATAAGGCAAGCTGTGAAACAGTTATTGTTGGTTCGCTTTCTTCACGCTTCTATTATCTATATGCCGAAGATGAAAGCGGTAAAAGCCGCTGGGATGGTCCTGTTACCATGTGTGGCACCGAAGCCGAATTTAAAATTCCGGGAACTAATGATTGTTTTGCCCGTGGCTTCCAGCGTTTTGGTTTTCAGGAAATTGATACACAAAACCAAAAAAACTGGATGGTGCAATTAACTGAACCAGTTACAACAAATCCTGCAATAAATAATTCATTGGTGACAGGGAGTCAAAATCCGTGAGACGCAACCGTAATGTGAAAATTCTAGCCACCCTTGGGCCTGCATCTTTTGACGAGACCGTGATTGAGCGGCTTTTCGTAGCAGGTGCCGATGTTTTCCGCATTAATATGAGCCATGCCGACCATGATACAATGCGCGCACTTGTGCAACGCATTCGAAATGTTGAAAAAAAGCAAGGTCGCCCAATCGGCATTCTTTGTGATTTACAAGGCCCTAAACTGCGTGTAGGCGCATTTGCTGACCGCGCCGTAGAATTAAAGCAAGGGCAAAATTTTACACTTGACCGTAATGAGGCACCTGGTGACACTAATCGCGTTTATTTGCCTCATCCTGAAATCTTTGCGGCTGTAAAGCCTGGAGACCGCTTACTTATTGATGATGGTCGGCTTGAACTGGTTATCATTCAATGCGACCTTGATAAGATTGAGTGTCGCGTGGTGGCTGGTACCAAAATTTCTGATCGTAAAGGTGTAAGCCTACCTGATACATTATTGGCAGTTGGTGCGATGACTGAAAAAGATCATCGCGACCTTGCAGCTATCGTGGAGGAAGATGTCGACTGGATTGCATTATCCTTTATTCAACGTCCCGATGACATTGCCGAAGCACGCAAAATTGTCAAGGGTCGCATGTCGATCCTGTCAAAAATCGAAAAACCGCAAGCCTTGCTGCGCATTGAGGAAATCATCGATCAATCTGATGCGATCATGGTAGCACGTGGCGACCTTGGCGTTGAAATGCCGCTTGAAAGTGTCCCCGGTACCCAAATGCGGCTTATTCAAGCTTGCCGCAATGCAGGTAAGCCCGTTGTGGTTGCAACCCAAATGCTTGAATCAATGATTAGCGCCCCTGTTCCAACACGCGCAGAAGTATCTGATGTTGCAACAGCGGTTTATGAGGGTGCTGATGCAATTATGCTTTCAGCAGAATCAGCTTCCGGCCAATATCCGATTGAAGCGGTACAGACCATGGATCGCATTGCGCAAAAAATTGAACGCGATATTTTCTATAGTGGCATGATCAATGCTCAACATCCAAAACCAATGGCAACAAGTGCAGACGCTATCGCTCTTGCCACCAGACAAATTGCTGAAACACTTAACCTTGCTGCCATTGTTGCCTATACAACAACGGGCACAACTGGCATTAGAACCTCGCGTGAGCGTCCGCGCACACCTATCATTCTCTTATCACCTAAGGTTGAAACGGCACGTCGCCTTGCTATTGGTTGGGGCTTGCACTGTGTTGTCACGGAAGACGCAAAAGACCTTGATGAGGTAGTAGATCGCGCGGCAAAAATTGCTTGCCACGAGGGTTTTTGTAAAACTGGAGAGCGCATCATCATTACCGCTGGCGTTCCTTTTGGTACACCAGGCTCAACCAATATGCTGCGTATTGCCGTTGTTAATGAAGAACATAAGAATTGAATATCTACTTAAACTTAGTTTTATCAAGCGAATAATAACCTAATTATAGATTTATTATAAAAGGCATTTCTTTTATCGAAAGATAGAGAAATGCCTTTTTTGTTTAATCTTATTTTCGCCGTTAATTGTTTGATAATGGTGTTAGAAACTGCTTGGTACTAATGAATTGGATGCAAGTATTTATTTAAATAATTGGGGGGGCTTATGCGATTTTATTTGGCTTTTATTTTAATGACTATCGTATCGCTTGCCCAAGTACAGTTACAGGCACAGGCACAGTCTATTGACGGCTTGCGAATAGGGGACGATCAGTCTGTTTTAGAGAACTATCCAAATTTAAAACCTACAATGGTTAAATCTCGTTTTCCGATAAATGTTTTTTCTGACAAGAACCTCAAAGTCACGATTAATCGAAATACCGGAAAGATAGTAAAAATCTTAAAAATTGCGCATACTAAGGGCGATACAGGCATTTTCTCAAATTTCGAATTAAAAAAAACGCGCTACAAAGATATTTTTATTAATAAAAACTTCCTTTTAAATAATTCTAACAATCAAAGAATACATTTTTTATCTAGTTTTTCTGACTTTAATGCGCCAAAAACTTATCTAAACTATAGAATAACCAATGATGACAAAATGGACAACACTGTCGTAATAAGTTTTATTTTCAATAAAGATAGCTATGTAACGACAACTCCGGTTATGGGCACGAATAAAATAATATTTTTCCAACCCTCCGCTTTTTATAACAAAAAGGAAGAATATGCTTGGGATAACAACGCAAAATTACAAGCCATCGCCCTAACTGATTTAGATTATATCGCCAAAACAGAAAAAGTGGAGGGTTTAGAAAATTTACCTTTAATGGACTGGCAAGAGCCAAAGGAAAACCAAGCCAAAGCATTTAAAATCTTGAAAGCCAAGGATTACTTTGTTTCAAAGATCTATAATGGTCCCCAAAAAGACCCTAGTTTTAACGGTGCCAATAGCCAATATAAGCGTTATCGAACGGCACTGACTGAAAGCTTTTCTAAATCTGATATACCAATATTTGCCGGACAATATGGTTTTGGATTTATTTACTTTGCCCCTAGCAATCATGATATTTATTCCCATAATTTTCAAACAGGCAAAATTGATAAATTTCCCTTAGGTGCACATTACACAAATCTACAGCTTATTATGCGGCAAGATTCAAATTTACTATTAGCCCGTTGGGAACAAGACAACTTGTGCAAGCGACAATATTTTTCTTATAGGCTAGAAAAATGGCATGAAGAAAGCGCGATAGAAAGCGAGGGACCAGCATGGAACTGTGCGCTTATAGACGATAAGCAATTTTTTAAATAAAGGCTTGCCGTTTAAAGATCTCGAAGCATCGCCGCCTATCATAGGATATCAACACGTGAAAAAATTTAAATTATTAATACCCTGTGGCGTGATAATTTTATTGATTTTTATTGGATATCAAACCTATCGCCATATAGCCTTGATGCCAACGCCACAATCGGATCTTTTATTTAGTGAATATGACAAAAATGTCTATCATTTGGCACAAAAAATTGAAAGACATCAAAATATCGGCGAAAGCGATTTTGCAAAACTTCCACAGGGCGCGATAAATCAACGTTACGGACAAGAAATAACTTTGCTTTTCCATGCCTTGTCGCAACGCAATATACAAGCAATTGATACGTTGATTGGTAATGGCGCGGACGTAACTATGGTCGATAGACCATCAAAGCGTCATCCGATGACTTTTATGAATTACTTAGGAATGCCGGGTGGTGGCGATGATGAGGCTGAAGATTTAATATTCATCAATGAACTTATAAAAATTTATCTTAAAACTGGTGGCGATCCTAATTATATACAAACAAACGGCAATAATACCCCACTAGTTTTAGATGTTGCTATTGCACAAAATTATGAAGGTGTTGATATTCTTGTAAAAGCTGGGGCAAACATATGGCAAAAAGATGGAAGCCAAACTAATTTAGTTGAATACTTAGCTATGACGCCGGCAGGATATAATACATTATTGCGGTTTGTCGATCATGGGCTTCTAGACAATGTCAAAATGAGTAATATTATCGGTACTATCAATTACCTTTCAGGATATACTCAGCGCGGTGATGACCGTAGCATCAAAAATCGCAACTTAGCGATGAGAATATTAAAACGCTATCCCGATTATCAAGATGATCAATTTACTACAAGGCTATTTGGCGGCGAAATTCCATGGTCTGAAATTAAAGCTTTAAATGAATGAAGATATTAGATGTTTAGGATAGCTAATCTTTATTTGAGGGTTTAGACAAACTATCCAAACCCTCATACTGCCATTAACTAAAGCAATGTACCCGATAAAATAAGCGCGGCAATGGAAAAATAAATCACAATACCAGAAACATCGACAAGGGTGGCAACAAGTGGCGCAGAAGCACTTGCTGGATCAAAACCAAGGCGTTTTAACATGAACGGCAATAAGGAACCGATGAGCGAACCAAAGGTAACAATCGCCACCAGCGTACAAAAAATAGTAAATGCAATGAGCAACCAATGCGGACCATAATCATAAAAACCAGAAAATTCCCAAACAAGAATTCGCACAAAGCCAATGGAACCAAGCAACGTTCCAAGAATAAGCCCTGTTGGCAGTTCTCGCAAGAAAACCTTCCACCAATCGCGTAAAGTTACTTCACGTAACGCCAAGGCACGAATAATAAGCGAGGTTGCTTGCGAGCCGGAGTTACCGCCGGAACTGATAATCAACGGCACAAAAAGGGATAGAACAATTGCCTTTTCTAATTCATGTTCAAAAAATTGCATGGCTGTTGCAGTAAACATTTCGCCAATAAAAAGAACAGCAAGCCAACCGCCACGTTTTGTAAACATTTCCCACATGCTGGTTTGCATGTAAGGCTCTTCGATCGCCTCCATACCACCAAATTTTTGGGTATCTTCACTCATATCATCGACCATAACGTCAAGAACGTCATCAACGGTGACAATACCAATAACATGTTTTTCATCATCAACCACCGGTACTGACAACAAATCATAGCGGCGAAAAAGCCTTGCCACATCATCGCGCTCGGTTAATGGCGAAATGGTAACTGGTTCCTGATGGCGGCCCGCCTCAAGGATTAATTCTGATGGTTTTGCTAAGACGAGATCACGCAATGACACATCGCGCAGTAAAATACCACTTTCAGGATCAATAACATAAGTTGTGTAAACTGTTTCACGGGTGCGCTCAACTTCACGGATAAAATTAAGGCTGCGTTCCACCGTCCAGGTGGCTGGAACGGAAATAAATTCTGTGGTCATTAAAGCACCAGCAGTATTTTCTGGATAAAGGGTCAGCGTTTTCAATTCATGACGCGTCACCGGCTCCAACATGGAAAATAGCCGTTTGCGGACCTCTTCATCCATGTCTTGGAAAACGTCAGTCGCCTCATCGGCAGACATGCCATCTAAAATATCAACTGCTAAATTGGTTGGCAGCGCTTCCATAATTTCACTGGCGCGCTGCAATTCATGCATGTCAAAAAGGTCAACAGCGTAATCAAGCGGTAAGTGGATAAATACCTCAACAGCCTCATCTATTTCTAAACTATTGATAACATCAATGGCGTCAGCATAACGCAGCCGTACAAGCTCAGTTGCAATAACTTTAGGCGCGAGAGAGGCAATGGAATCGGTTTTATTGGTAGGCTCTGTCACTTTAATATACCTCTCATTTCATCTGCATGAATATTATCACTAAATGTCTTTTATATTTTCCACGCTTTTTCAATATATTAACATTAAATTCATCGAATAGCTTATTTGATGATTTGTCTGTGTTTTTTAGACAAGTCAATAAAAGCTTTGGTGAAAACAGCCGTATTTATCAAAATCCCACTAAAAAATGACGGCAAGATTTCAACAAGTTTGGTTTTATCAATATATATGCTTTTAATCATAATTTTTTTTCTTATATTCGATAGGACTTGATATAAACAAACGCATATCTTTGATAAAATTAACCAATACAGAAATTATTGATATAGAAAAGCGATTACAATGACAAAAGATTTAAATGATCATGGTTTGAAAGCTCTTAGCCAATGGCAGGGCTTTCAGGGGCTTCCTGATTTTTCAAGCTTTAGTGATGATGATTTTAAACCTGCTTTTGACCTTGCTTTAACAAAAGCAGAAGCGGAAATTGAGGCGTTAGCCCAAAATAGCGAAGTGGCAACCGTAGAAAACTTTCTTATTCCTTTTCAACTATCTGGCAATATGCTTGACCGCGTTTCCTCTATTTTTTGGATGCGGTCGGGCGCACATTCCAATGAAGTTACCCGCGCATTAGAGCAAGATTTTGCTCCAAGATTATCGCGCTTTTCATCGCATATTTTAATGGATGAGCGCATTTTTAAAAAAATTGACCATCTTTATCAAAATCGCGAAAATTTGGGTCTAGATGAAGAAACCAAACGGGTTATTGAAGAGTCTTGGAAAGGCTTTACACGCAATGGCGCCCGCCTTGGCAGTGAAGACAAAAAACATCTTGCCAAAATTAACGAGCGGCTCGCTATGCTTGGCGCACAATTTGGTCAAAATATTTTACATGATGAAGCTGAATGGGTGCTTTTCCTTGAAAGTGATAACGATCTTGCTGGACTGCCAGATGATTTACGAGCCGCAATGCGCGAAGCCGCCAAAGAACGCGGTAAAGATAATGCCTATGCCCTTACCTTATCCCGTGCCATTATCGATCCATTTTTAACTTTTTCAAAAGTTGCCCATTTGCGCGAAAAAGCCTATGAAGCGTGGATAAAACGCGGTGAAAATAATGGTGATCATGATAATCGCGCCAATATTCGCGAAACGGTAAAGCTGCGTGATGAAAAGGCAAAGCTCTTAGGCTATCAATCCTTTGCTGATTATAAGCTTGATAATACCATGGCCAAAACGCCGCAGCATGTTATGGATCTTTTATTACCTGTTTGGCAAAAAGCAAAAGCTAAGGCTGAAGAAGAATATAGTGAGCTGCAAGATTTAGCTGCATCACAAGGCGATAATGGTGAAATCAAAGCTTCTGATTGGCGCTATTATGCTGAACAATTAAAGGCGCAAAAATTTGCCTTTGATGAGGCTGAACTTAAACCTTATTTGCAACTTGATGAAATCATCAATGCTGCATTTTATACAGCCAATCGCCTCTTTGGTTTGCAATTTGAAGAAAAGAAAGGCGTGCCGCTCTGGCATAAGGAGGCGCGGCTATTTATTGTTCGCGATGAAAATGGTATGGACAAAGGTCTTTTCATTGGCGATTATTTTGCGCGCTCTAGCAAGCGTTCTGGCGCATGGATGAGCGCCTTACAATCCCAGCATAAGTTAGCTGGTGGTGAAAAGCCAATTATCTATAATGTGATGAACTTTGCCCGACCACCAGAAGGTGAGACAGCTCTTTTATCTTTAGATGATGCCCGCACCCTCTTCCATGAATTTGGTCATGCATTGCATGGGCTTTTGTCAGATGTTACTTGGCCATCGGTTTCCGGAACATCAGTATCGCGTGATTTCGTTGAGCTGCCCTCACAGCTTTATGAACATTGGTTGACGGTGCCGCAAGTTCTAGAAAAATTTGCCCGCCATTATAAGACTGGTGAAATCATCCCCGATGCATTATTACAAAAAGTGCTTGCTTCACGCACCTTCAATGCAGGTTTTGAAACCGTGGAATACACTTCATCAGCCTTGATTGATATGGCTTTCCATAAGGGCGGCGAGGTAAATGACCCATCCGCATTTGAGCAAGAGCAACTTATTGCCACGGGTCAACCAAAAGCTATTGGGCTGCGCCATCGTCCACCCCATTTTGCACATATTTTTGCAGGTGATGGCTATAGTGCCGGCTATTATTCCTATATGTGGTCAGAAGTTTTGGATGCCGATGCTTTTGAAGCTTTTGAAGAAACAGGCGATGCTTTTAACAGTGAGCTTGCTGCCCGCTTGAAAAAATATATCTATTCGGCTGGCGGTAGCAAAGATCCTGAAACTCTTTATAAAGAGTTTCGTGGGCGCATGCCAACGCCTGATGCGATGATGCGTGATCGGGGATTATAAAACGTATCATCATAGTTTTCTTGCAAAGAAAATAATTTAAAACACCAAAGGTAATTAAATTTTCAACTAATTATCGCCCGATAAAACTATTTATAGGCCCTGTTTGATTTAACAGGGCCTATAAGTTAGAAAATATTATTTATTCATTTCAATAATTTGTTTACCTGTTTTACCTTGAATCTTATCTTTTAAGGCAGCTTCCATTTTAGCTTGGTCTGTTTCACCAGTTGCAATAATGTCAGCCATAATTTTTGCTACTGCTTGCTGAAACTTAACCTTGTCTTCTGCAGAAAGTTTTTCGACAACTTTTTGAGTTGATTCAGTTGCTTTTGTTGCGTCACTCATATCAATGGTAGGCTCGCTACCACATGCACTTACCATCAAAGCAACGGCTAATAGACCTAAAAATTTTTTCATTCTTTTAATCTCTTCAATAAAGGATTTAATCACACCTCATCAATAAGGTTGAATTTTTTTCTTTTTTCAAGTGAGAATAAATATAATGAACAATTATTTTTATATTTCAAATATAAATACAATATTTTTAAATTATTCTAATAAATTCCCATTATCTATTTTGCAAAAAAGCAATTTTTAATTGCATTATAAAAAAAAGCTTATAGATTGAAAAGACAATCTATAAGCTTTTTTAATTAATAAAGCGGTTAAATTTAAAAATCCAACCTAATTCGCTTAAAAAAAACTCTATCTACGTGTCCAGAAAAAAGCACCGGCCAAAAACCCTATCGCTGCAACAACAGCAAGTGTTGTTTTAGGATTTTCTTTCACCTTATCACGCACAATCATAGCCTGATCAGCTACTTCGTGGGCTGCCCTGCGTCCATGCTGACGCAAGCGCTCTCCAAGTTCATGGGCATCATCAAGAAGATGCATATCTTTAGATTTTTGAGTGAGAGCATTAAGCTCTTCGCGCAAATTTGTAATATGCTTTTTTAGTTTTTCAACTTCGGATTGCTCACGCTCAAAAATACTCATTGCAAACTCCTAAAATAAAATTTTTAACCTTTTATATATCTGGGAAAGCACAAGGGATTTGACAAGAGCTGTTGAAACAGCAAACAATAACAAAATGGTTACCGGTTAACCGACTCGTAGAAAATTAGCTAAAATGCCTATTTTGTGTAATTTTCTCTCAAAATGAGGCATAAATTTAGCTATTTTGCAAAAAATCCTACCTAATTACGGATATTTTTGTATTTTTTAACATGAAAATAGTGCAAACTTATTGATTGAAACGACGTATCTGTTATGAACATCGCCCAACAGTGACGTACAAACAGCAAATGAAAAAATGCTATATGCTTAAATGAGCGAGCCAAATAAGCTCCAAGACACTGAAGAACTATTTAAGCAATCAGGAAATTGATATTATGGATTATAATTACTTCCTTCAAGCTTTGATACAGGGGCTTGCTCTTGGTGCAATTTATGGCTTGATAGCTATTGGCTATACGATGGTTTACGGCATCTTAGGAATGATCAATTTTTCCCATGGTGATGTATTCATGGTGAGCGGTTTTATTGCTTTAATTTCGTTTATGCTGCTTGCCTTGCTACCCACAGCATTGCCCGTGGCTTTTGCGTTGGTGGTTGTGTTGCTAGTCACGATGTTTTTTACATCAGCTTGGAGCTGGACAATTGAACGAGTGGCCTACCGCCCATTACGTGGATCTTTTCGCCTAGCACCGCTTATTACCGCTAT
This sequence comes from Bartonella sp. HY038, assembly GCF_014117425.1. NCBI lineage: Bacteria > Pseudomonadati > Pseudomonadota > Alphaproteobacteria > Hyphomicrobiales > Bartonellaceae > Bartonella > Bartonella sp. HY038. Next base: position 287,144 of record NZ_CP059725.1, on the reverse strand, counting down.
TGGTATGTCAATTGTACTGCAAAATTTTGTACCAGTATTCCAAGGTTTGCGACCCAAAACCTTTACCGGTGAAATTTCAGGTGGTTTTCTTATCCCTGGAACAACCGTTACCCTGCAATATAAACAAATTCTTGTTGTCGCAACTACAATTATATTGCTTTCAATTTTTTCGTTTATAGTTGCCAAAACTTCGCTAGGGCGCGCTCAAAGAGCTTGCGCTCAAGATGCAAAAATGGCGTCTCTGCTCGGTATTAACGTGGATCGTACAATTTCAATAACCTTTATCATGGGCGGCGCACTTGCTGGCGTTGCCGGTGTTATTTTCCTAATCTACTATAGTACGATTTCCTTTACCGAAGGATTCATTGTCGGCATCAAAGCTTTTACTGCAGCTGTTTTAGGCGGCATCGGCTCTTTGCCGGGTGCTGTTTTAGGTGGCATTTTAATTGCGTTTATTGAAGTATTTTGGCAAGCCTATGTTGACCCTGCTTATAAGGATGCCGCCACATTTATGATTTTGATCATAGTGTTGATTTTCCTGCCCACTGGGCTTCTTGGTCGTCCAGAAGTGGAGAAAGTCTAACATGTCAGACCTATCCAATCAAAATATGTTATCAGAACGCTTTTCCAATGCTTTAAAGCAAGGCTTATTAACTGGCGGTATTGCCTTTATTCTATTTCTATTCATTATTGGTTTTAATGCCGATTATGATCTTGAAAACCAACTGGTTTTAACCCCACAAATTGGCTATTTAGTCAATTATATCGCTATTGCAGCTATTGGACGCTTTACATGGGTGCTATTTGGCGGCGGGTCACGTGGAACATATGCTGCGATCATACCAGTTCTTGCATTGTTTATTGGGTATCGTGCTTGGCTTTGGTATGTAACTGCAAGCCAAGAAGGCATTTACGATTTTTCAGCCCAAATAGATCAATTAGCCATAATTGCTATAATACTTGCTGTTCTATTGATTTTTCTAAACATAATACGCTCGTCTTCAAGATTTGGCCAAAAATCGACTGATCAGGTATTGAGATTTATATCTAAAGGCCTTTCCAAAGCAGGAGGAAAATCAGTTTCTGTTCTGCTTATTATCTATCCAATTTTAGTTATTTTCCTTGTTTATATATTTGCTTATTTATCTTCGACAAGTGAGCCAAAACTAGCTGATATTTTTAAAAAATCATCGTTTTTTATCGATAATTACGGCATTTATATCCTCATCTATGTGATATTGGCTTGGGGGCTTAATATTGTTGTTGGCTTAGCTGGATTGCTTGACCTTGGATATGTCGCATTTTATGCTGTTGGCGCCTATACGGTGACATTGCTTGGCAATCACTTCGGGTTTTCTTTCTGGCTGTGTCTTCCCCTTGCAGGTATTTTAGCCGCTCTTTGGGGTATGATGCTCGGCTTTCCTGTTTTACGACTGCGCGGCGACTATCTAGCAATTGTTACATTAGCTTTTGGCGAAATTATCCGTATTGTTTTACAAAACTGGGAACCCGTTACCGGCGGCAGCAATAGCGTTAAGGTGCAATCGCAAGCTACTTTTTTTGGTATTTCTTTTGCTCGTGGCAAGGAAAGCTTTGCCGATATTTTTGGTCTCATAAATAGCCAAATTTATTTTAAAATTTTCCTTTATTATCTTGTGCTATTTTTTGTCATCGCAATGGCTATTTTTATCACTCGCTTAAAGAAATTACCTATTGGACGAGCCTGGGAAGCTTTGCGTGAAGATGAAATTGCCTGCCGTTCACTTGGTATAAATCTAGTTACAACCAAATTATCTGCTTTTGCCACAGGCGCTTTTTTCGGTGGTATTGCCGGTGCATTTTTTGCGCAACGTCAAGGCATGATTGATTATACAAGCTTCAATTTCTTAGAATCGATCATTATTCTTGCCATTGTTGTCCTTGGTGGCATGGGTTCGCTAAAGGGCATTGCAATCGCTGCTATTATTATGGTTGGCGGCGCAGAAGCTTTGCGCAGTATTCCATCGGTACAAATGGTATTTGGTCCCGGCTTTGATCCTACTCAATATCGTATGTTGTGGTTTGGTCTTGCTATGGTCTTCATTATGATTTGGCGGCCACGTGGCTTTGTAAGTGGACGCGAACCGAGCGCCTACTTAAAAGAAAAGAAAAATATTTCTGGTAATTTTACCAAAGAGGGAAATGGTTGATGAAAAATCTAACAATGTCCCAACAAGAAAAGACAATTAATCAAGATGATATCATTCTTGATGTCCAACATTTACGCATGGTATTTGGCGGTATTATCGCCATTGATGATTTAAGCTTTAGTGCAAAACGTGGTGAAATCACAGCAGTGATTGGACCTAATGGCGCAGGAAAAACAACCGTTTTTAACTGTATTACTGGGTTCTACCGCCCAACGGGTGGAATGGTGTCGATGCGGCAAAAAAGCGGCAAGACACTAAAATTGGAACGTCTTGCTGATTTTGAAATAACCAAAAAGGCAAAGGTTGCCCGCACATTTCAAAATATAAGACTTTTTACTGGGCTTACCGTACTTGAAAACCTGCTTGTTGCGCAGCATAATACTTTAATGCAAGCCTCTGGCTTTAGCCTTTCTGGCCTCTTAGGCCTTAAATCTTATAAAACTGCAGCAAAACACGCCCTTGATAAAGCCGCACAATGGCTTGAAAAAATTGACCTTATTGACCGCGCTGATGATCCTGCAGGTGATTTGCCTTATGGCGACCAAAGGCGCTTGGAAATTGCTCGCGCCATGTGTACAGATCCCGAGCTTTTATGTCTTGATGAGCCTGCTGCAGGATTAAATCCGCGTGAGTCGCTTGAACTTAATAAATTGCTGCTTTCAATAAGAAAAGACTACAACACCAGCATTTTGCTTATTGAACATGACATGTCCGTGGTTATGGAAATATCCGACCATGTTATCGTTCTTGAATATGGTTCAAAAATTTCAGATGGAAAACCACTGGAGGTCCAAAACGATCCTAAAGTTATTGCCGCCTATCTTGGTGTTGATGATGAAGAAATTGAAGATTTGTGGATTGATGAACAAGATACACACAATGGTGATCAAACCGATGAACTCGTTCATAAGCTGATTGAAGAAACTGACGAGACCACGAAAGACGCAGCACGATGAAAGATAGCCAAGTAACGAATGATAAGAAACTGCTGCTCAAGGTCAATAATGTTGAGACTTTTTATGGCTCTATCCAAGCCTTAAAAAATGTTAACATTGAAGTGCATGAAGGAGAAATTGCCACCCTTATTGGTGCCAATGGCGCTGGTAAATCAACTTTGATGATGACTATATTTGGTGCGCCCAAAGCTCGCAGTGGTAGTATTATATTTGATGGTAAAGATATTACAAAATTGCCATCTCATGAAATTGCGCGTTTACGCATCGCGCAATCCCCTGAAGGACGGCGCATTTTCCAACGTATGAGCGTAATGGAAAACCTGCAAATGGGTGCAAGCCTTGATAATATGGCTTATTTTGATGAAGATGTCGAAAAAATGTTTGCACTATTTCCCCGCCTTAAAGAGCGCTTGCACCAACGCGGCGGTACACTTTCGGGCGGCGAGCAACAAATGTTGGCGATTGCACGCGCATTAATGGCAAGGCCGCGCCTTCTTTTGCTTGACGAACCCTCGCTTGGGCTTGCACCACTTGTTGCCAAGCAAATTTTCGCTGCCATTAAGGATTTAAACAAGACAACTGGTCTTACAGTGTTTTTGGTTGAACAAAATGCTTTTAGTGCGCTGCGTCTTGCTGACCGCGCCTATGTTATGGTCAATGGTGTTATTACGATGAGTGGCACTGGCCGTGAATTATTAGAAGACCCACAAGTGCGCGCTGCGTATTTGGAAGGCGGCCATCATTAGATTTACCAATTAAAATTTGCGAAAAATAGTAAAATACCAAAGACAAGCATAAGGAGAAAACAAATGAGAGGCATTTTATTCGAGCAATCCTCGATAGTTTATTTTCTCATCATTACAGTAATATTAGGTGGCGGTGCAGCATGGATGACTGGACGTGCTTGCGCCCTTACTTGGCGCAATATTAGCATTGCACTTGCCTATATGGTTTTATTGGCTGTAGCCATTCGTTTTTTGCACTATGTCATTCCTTACTATGAAGCCGACAATGGAAATGTCACTTATCATGCAACATTTTTATCGCTACATTATTATTTAGTTGACCTTGTGGTTATGCTGATTTTTTGTGCCCTTGGCTATCGCCATACACGAGTAAATCAAATGGTGCGCCAATATAGCTGGCTTTATAAAAAAACATCCCCACTTTCCTATAGTGAAAAGTGACAACTAAATTATTAAACAAACCATTTGTTGAAATGTGAAGCGAGTCTTATTTTGGCAATATTTTTATCATTTTTAATAGCAATATTGTTTTTTAACCATAGATTAGAAAAAAACTATCGATAAAAGCGATTAATTGTAAAATCTTATTGCAAAATAACAGATTTATCGTTTTTTCTTTCTTGGTTTTTTGCTATAGCCGCACAATTATGCAGATAAATCCGGCAATGATGACCGGCCATTACAAAGGAGCATTTCCATGGCATTCTTTACTGCACTTAAACGCCGTACACTTTTAGCAATGATATTGTCACTAGGTATGGTTGGCACGACCATGTCTTCGCTTCATGCTGAAGATAAAACCACCATCAAGCTTGGCGTGATGGATGGTCAAGAAGCAGATGTTTGGAAAGTTGCTGCTGAAGTTGCTAAAAAAGATGGCCTTAATATCGAGCTTGTTATGTTCGATGATTATGCTATTCCAAATGAAGCCGTTAATGGCGGTGATTTAGATGCCAATGCGTTTCAACATACGCCTTACCTTGACGCGCAGATTGCGCAACGCGGCTATAAACTAACTATCGCAGGTGATACTGCTTTATTTCCAATGGGTGTATATTCGCGCAAGATCAAAAACCTTGACGAATTAAAGGAAGGTGCCAGCGTTGGTATTCCTGATGACCCATCAAATGAGGGGCGTGCGTTACTCGTGCTTGCCCAACATGGCTTGATTACTCTTGATGACCCTAAAAATATTTTAGCAACGCCAAACAACATCAAAGACAATCCAAAAAAATTGAAATTTGTTGAGATGGATGCAGGTATGCTTGGCCGTTCTATCGCAGATTTAGATATTGCTGTGGTTAATACAAATTGGGCTTTGGTGTCTGGTCTTGATGGCGCAAAGGATGGTATTGCGTGGGAGAAGCCAGAAAATAACCCATATACCAATATTATTGTTGTACGCACTGCCGATAAGGATGAACCTTGGGTTAAAAAACTAGTCGCTGCTTATCACAGCGAACAAGCGCGCGCTGAACTTAAGCGCATCTTTGGTATCAATTACGCAACGACGTGGTAATGACATTACAAACAACCCCAGTTTTAGAACTGAAGCACATCCGTCGCCATTTTGCACAAACGGCGGCGGTTGATGATATTTCATTGACAGTTAATAGAGGCGAAATCCTTGGTATAATTGGCCGTAGTGGCGCTGGAAAATCAACCCTAATTCGTTGTTTCAATGGTCTTGAGACCATTGATCAAGGGCATATCTATTTTGAAGGGCAAGATATTTCCAAATTGAGCGACAATGAATGGCGTAAAATTCGCCAAAAAATCGGCATGATTTTTCAACATTTTAATTTATTATCTTCCAAGACAATTATTGAAAATGTTGCATTACCGCTGAAATTTTCTGGCATGAATAGCAAACAACGTTTTGCTCGCGCTAATGAATTGCTAGAACTTGTTGGACTTGCTGATAAAGCTACAATGTATCCGGTGCAATTATCCGGCGGCCAAAAGCAGCGCGTTGGTATTGCCCGCGCACTTGCAGGTAATCCTCGCATCTTATTATCCGATGAGGCAACCTCTGCCCTTGATCCTGAAACAACCCAATCAATCCTTGAGCTTTTGCGCGAAATTAATCGCAAAATGCAACTTACTATTATTCTCATCACCCATGAAATGGAAGTTGTTCGCTCTATCGCTGATCGCCTTATTGTACTTGATCGCGGAAAAATAGTAGAACAAGGCTTTGTCAAAGATATTTTTGCTCGCCCACAAAATGCAACGACACAATCTCTTTTACAAGTCATAACGCCACAATTACCAAGCAGCATTGCTGCTAAATTACATCAAACCTGTGGAGACGATGCGATTATAGAATTGCATATTTCCGGTGATGAAGCGCGCAAACCGTTTTTCAATAATCTTGCCAATGACACTGGCATGGTCACCCGCATTTTGCAAGGTGGTATTGATACAATTCAAGATGAGCCTATAGGCCTTTTCTTCATTGCAGCGGATGCAAAAGATAAAGATCGACTTAGCCTTGCCATGAATTGGTTAAAGCAAAGAGCAGACCATTGCGAGGTTTTGGGCTATGTTTAATAGTGAAAATATTTCGATTATTTATGACGAAGTCCCTAAAGCCATTCTTGATACCTTTTGGATGACTGGTTGGTCAGGTCTATTTGTGCTTTTATTTGGGCTACCACTTGGACTTTATCTTTATGTGACAAGTAAGGATGGTCTTTTTGAAAATGCTTGGCTTAATCGACCCGTGAGTGCTCTTGTCGATGCGGTAAGAGCCATTCCTTGGATAATTCTATTTGTTTACTTGATGCCTGTATCGCGGTTTGTTGTAGGTAAGCCATTTGGTAATGAAGCAACTATTTTCGTGCTTGCCATATCAGCAATACCATTTTACGCAAGAATGGCCGAGCTATCGTTTCGCAATATTGATAAAGGCCTTATTGATGCAATACGCTCGATGGGCGCAACACGTATGCAGCTTATCCGTGAAGTGATCATTCCAGAATCAAAATCTAGCTTGATTACCGGCCTTACTGTTACAATCATTGCTATTATTAGCGCCAGTGCTATTACTGGCTTTGTTGGCGGTAATGGTTTGGGTAGAATTGCCATTAGTTATGGTTATAAACGCGATATGAGTGACGTTATGACGGTTGTAGTCGCTATACTCATTGCATTGAATGTAGCCGTGCAGTGGTTTGGTGATCATCTTTCGCGCAAATATGATCATAGCAAACGTTAAAGCTGCAAAGGGCTTTTAGCAAATTTAAAATACGTTGAACAATATTGCTATAAACATACTTTGTTGCAGTTTAATTATTAAAGCAATAAAAACCAATTACCCTATTTTGGGTAATTGGTTTGATTAGGGTCAGAAATAAGGCCTATTTACCAACACGTGCTTGTAAATGAGCAGGATAGCGCGCGCCAACAACTTCAATCGCATCAAGGGCGGTTTTAATATTGCTTAAGGCTGCGGGGGATAATACAACGTCAACCGCTTTAATATTTTCCTCAAGGCGCGATATTTTTGTTGTACCGGGTATAGGTGCAATCCAAGGCTTTTGGGCTAGTAACCAAGCAAGGGCGATTTGCGCGGGTGTGGCATTATGATCTTGTGCAATTTTTTGAATAGCATCAAGCAATCCTTGGTTGGCTTCCATAGCTTCCTTGGCAAAACGTGGTACCGATAAGCGGAAATCATTTTCTTTAAGATCATCTGGTGAATTGAGTTTGCCAGTTAAAAAGCCTTTGCCTAATGGGCTAAAAGGTACAAAGCCAATTTCTAGCTCCTCTAATAATGGAATGATCTCATTTTCTGGTTCACGCCACCACATGGAATATTCGCTTTGTAATGCGGTTACTTCTTGCACTTTATGGGCGCGGCGTATGGTTTCACACCCCGCTTCGGAAAGACCAAAATGGCGCACTTTGCCTTGTGCAATTAAGTCTTTTACTGTGCCGGCAACATCTTCAATCGGCACATTGGGGTCAACACGATGTTGGTAATAAAGATCAATATAATCAGTTCTTAAACGCTTTAATGACTGTTCTACTACACGTTTAATATGTTCTGGCCGACTATCCATATTTTGTAAAGCATTGGCATTTTCAGTATCAAAGCCAAATTTAGTGGCAATGACTACGTCTTCACGAAATGGCTGTAAGGCTTCGCCAACAACATCTTCATTCAAAAATGGCCCATAAATTTCGGCGGTGTCAAAAAAACGGACGCCTTTGTCATAAGCTGCACGAATAAGTTTTATCGCCTCTGCTCTATCGGTGGCAGGACCATAGCCAAAGCTTAAACCCATACAACCAAGACCAAGGGCCGAAACCTCTAATCGACTTTTTCCTAAATAGCGCTTTTGCATGATTTTCTCCAATGAGGTTGGTGCAGCTTTATTTTTAGCTGCTCTATGACTAAGATATAAATGATGCTATGATTAATTATAATAGGGTATAATTGGATAGAGCTTATAAGGCGTACTTATTAATATGGAAAATTTAAATGACCTTGTGGCCTTCATTGCTGTTGCTCATGAGAAAAGCTTTACTAAAGCCGCCGCAAAGCTTGGAGTGTCGCAATCGGCGCTTAGTCAAACAATACGTAATCTTGAAGAGCGATTAGGGATTAGATTGCTTATGCGCACCACACGCAGCGTATCACCAAGCGAAGCAGGAGAAAAATTATTGGCAACCTTGGTGCCACGTTTTGACGATATTGAACAAGAGCTTAATAATATAAAGCAAATGCGCGATAAACCAAGTGGCACAATTCGAATTTCAGCAGGTGAGCATCCAGCAATGACAATCTTGCAGCCGGCGATAACAGCATTTTTAAAAAAATATCCTGATATTAAAATAGAGCTCGTCGTTTGACAATAGCTTTATTGACATCGTTCGAGATCGCTTTGATGCTGGTGTGCGTTTTGGCGAAGCGATTGATCAAGATATGGTAGCGGTTAAAATCGGCCCAAAACAACGCATGGCAATTGTTGCAACACAGCAATATTTTGAAACCTATGGCAAACCTGTTACCCCGCGCGAGCTTGTCCACCATAATTGCATTAATATGCGCTCAGCAACAACGGGCGGCTTTTTTCAATGGGAATTTGAAAAAAATGGTCGCGCTTTAAATGTTCATATTGATGGTCAACTAACTTTAAGCCAATTGCAGTTGCGGGTAAATGCTGCACTCGATGGCGCAGGCCTTGTTTATATTCCTGAAGATCTCGTATTGGAATTTATTTGAGAAAAAGCGGCTTATTCGAGTATTAGATGATTGGTGCGAGCCATTTGAGGGCTATTACCTTTATTATCCTAGCAAGCGTCAGCATATGCAGGCTTTTAATCTCTTTATCGAGCATATTCGTTATCGTCGCAGATAATAATAATTGATTTTACCTAAAAAAGCGGCAGCCTTTGGTTTAAGGCTGCCGCTTTTTTTAATGATTGTTTTTATAAAAAGTTAAATTGCTTATGATGCAACTGCATCAGGGGCAGTTTTGCGGTCAAGAGTTGCATGAAGCTGTTCTTGATCCAAAGCGTTTTCCCATTTGGCAACAACAACACAAGCAACGGCGTTACCAGTAAAATTGGTAAGCGCACGGCATTCTGACATGAAGCGGTCAATACCAAGAATAAGGCCAAGACCTTCAGCAGGAATGGTTGGGAACATGGCAATCGTTGCAGCTAGGGTAACAAAGCCAGCACCAGATACACCAGCCGCACCCTTTGATGACACCATAGCAACCCCCAAAAGAGCAAGCTGATGCCAAATGTCAACAGGAACACCATAGGCTTGAATGATAAATAAAGCAGCCAAAGTCATGTAAATATTGGTGCCGTCAAGGTTAAACGAATAACCCGTTGGTACAACCAATCCGACCACTGATTTTTTAGCGCCAGCTTTTTCCATTTTATCCATTAAAGATGGAAGTGCCGATTCCGATGACGATGTGCCAAGAATAAGTAAAAGCTCATCCTTGATATAGCGCACAAGCTTGAAAATTGAAAAGCCATTATAGCGGCAGACAGCACCAAGAATGATGACGACAAATAAAACCGAAGTTAAATAAAATAATAAAATTAGATAGCCAAGGCGGAAAATAGCCTCTGACCCATATGCACCTGCAGTAAAGGCGATAGCACCAAATGCACCGATTGGCGCAGCGCGCATGATGATTGAAACTAGTTTGAAAACAGGTGGTATAAGGTTTTGGCAAAACGTAAGAATAGGCTTGCCGCGCTCGCCAATTGATGCAAGCGAAATACCAAATAAAATAGCAACCAAAAGAACTTGTAGTAAATTGCCTTCAGTAAATGCAGATACTAATGTTTTAGGCACTATGCTTTTAAAAAAATCAATAATTGAAATACTTTGCGCATCGGCCGCATATTTTAATGCTTTAACTTTATCAGCATCTGAAATAGCCGTTGGAAAGTTATGACCTGGTTGAAACACATTAGCGACAATTAAGCCTATGATCAAAGCAAGGGTAGAAAAAGTTAAAAAGTAAATGAACGCTTTACCAGCAACCCGCCCCACACTCGCAAGATTGCTCATGCCAGCAATACCAACAACAATGGTTAAGAAGATAACGGGAGCAATGATCATTTTAATCAAAGCAATAAATACAGTGCCTAATGGTTCGAGTGATTTGCCAAGATCTGGCCATTTAAGACCAATTGCAATACCAAGAGCAATAGCAAAAACCACTTGAACATAAAGATGGTTGTATATTTTCGGCTTTGGTTTTGTTGAAACTAGATGTTCAATTTCAATTGCCATATAAATCTCCTCATCCAACTGAAATGCAAAATTTTCCTCAATTGACATTTTTATCAATGAAATTCAAGAAAAAAGCAATTTGATCAAAAGTCGCATAGCAGCTTATTGATTGAAATCAAATTTTATCCACTATTTCGCCACTTATTCGCCATGAATAATGTGGACAACATCGCTTGGTGGGCCGCTATTCACGGCTGTCAGTAAATCGGGGCTAGAATTATTGATCTATCTTATACTCTTATTTGCGTTCTGGCTATTCATCGGCTTTAAACGCACCAACCAATTGCCTGTGCCTTTTTATAAGCGGTTTGTATTGATTATCGGCTGGTTAGTCTTTGCAATTTTGACACTTGGCCTATTATTGCCGTATGTTTTAAATCCCTTTCCCGATCAGCCGTGGTCTCGCCTCTTTATTTTGGTCTTTTGCGCTTTAATGGCATACCTTGTCTTACTGCTTTATTTGGAAGCGCGGTGTTTAACCCTTAAACCACGCATAACAAGAGAGTTCATCCGCGACATAATGCTTGTTGTAAGTTTACCATGCATTGTTCTTTATATTGGCTTTTATATTTTCTTATTTTTACCTACTTATCATAAAATTGACAATCAACTGGTGGCGCAGCCAATTGTTGACAAACTGGGCAAACCTTTGTCTTTTGATCAATTTTTAAGTGTTTATCAGCAAAGCTATTCGTCACTGGCCCCTTTAGATCTATATCGGGCACAGTTCGTATCATCGGAAATAACTGATTTTATGGACAATAATGATCTTGATATTTCTGGAAGCAATGTCGAGGCATTTCATGCAATGCTGAAAGTCATAGATGAAAAACTTTCTTTTCATTATTTCTTATTAACTTTCATTATATTCTTTTGGTTGTGGGGCATAAGTTTTTATCAGGCGATTTCAAGAAATTGGCGCCGCGATTATGATGGCAGTTTTATTTATGAATGACTTTTTCTTCGTAAATGTCAGTCAGTAAAATCTTCAAATTTTTTTAAATTACCGCTTTTGTATTTTTCATAAACGTCTTCAACATCTACTCTTACCATTTGAACTATTTTATTCAAGTTCATCATATGAACTGATTGGCCATTTTCCTCATCAATAGTATTTTGAAAAGTACAAAAATCGTTATCTGTAATAAAAATAGTGCTGCTACCCTCATAAATATATTCCTTTGAATTTTCATCAATAATAGCTGGAGGAATAAAATAGTTTACAAAGACAACAATAGATGTTTTGTCACCCTTCACGCCTGTTACATTTATGCAATAATATGATGCACACCCGGCATAGCTAAATTTAAGGCGCTGTTTTTCATTTGCTTCCAGATAGATGTCTGTATTTGTAGTTTCACTATTTTCAGCAATAATCTGCCCTTTAAAAAGCCAACGGCTCAGCATGACATCATCATAAAAGGCTAGTCGTTCATGATCAGTGCATTCACGGCTTTTGGCACATGGGGCAATAATGCTAAAGGTAAAAAAGGAAATTGAAAGAATTATCGCTGTTAAAATTTTACGCATAGATGCATCCCCTAAATACCTATCCTTTTGAGGATAACAATTAGGACCCAAATAACAAGCGGTATAAAATTCACTTTAAAAAAAATTAAGTCTTTTTAACTGGTTTTGAACCAAATAATTCATTGAGAATAATCAGCACAGCGCCAATGGTGATAAAAGCATCTGCGGCGTTAAAAACTGCAAAAGACCAGCCATAGGCATAAACAAGAATATAATCCACCACGTAATGAAAACGCACACGGTCGATTAAATTGCCAAAGGCACCACCGAGCACCAGCAAATAACCAATATTAGCGAGCTGTTTATTCTTATCGCCCTTCAGCCATAAAAATATAACGAAAATAATAACCACAATAGTTAAGGCAATAAGCCCCCAATCATGGAAAGATGCCAACATTGAAAAAGCAATACCGGTATTTTGCGTGTAAAAAAGCTTTAAAAACGGCAAAACATCAATAGCTTGATAAAGCTCCATATGGGTGACGACAAGATGTTTTATCACTTGATCAAGCGCGACTAAAATGGCGACAAAAATTATCCCGCCCCATAATGCTGATTTCTTCATGCTATACGCTCATCCAATACCAAAACATTGCGGCGCATTTCATAAAGCATCACCGCCGTTGCCACCGCAAGATTTAACGAATCTGCACGTCCTGCTTGTGGGATACGTGCAAGCTTATCGCAGCTTTGAGCAAGACTGTCGGGCAATCCTTGTTGCTCATTGCCCATCATTAACATGATTGGCCCCTTTTTATAGGAAATAGTGCGATAATCCACCGAGCCTTTTAAATGGGTGCCGATAATGTCGCCATTAAAGCTTTTGCGCCAATTAAGAAATTCTGGCTCTTTAGCACGATAAAGCGGTACTGAGAAAATTGATCCCATAGTCGCACGCACTGTCTCCAAAGAATAAGCATCGGTTGTATCACCAATTAAGACGATACCACGTGCCCCAACTGCATCGGCAGTACGAATAATTGTGCCAAGATTGCCAGGATCGCGGACACGGTCAAGAGCAATATAGAGATCATCACGGCCAGCTTTCAACTGATCTAATGGCTGCCATTTTTGTTCAAAAACACCAATAACCGTTTGCGGATTTTCGCGCCGCGTAATTGATGTTATAACCTTGTCATTTGCTTCAATAACAAGTCCGCCACTTGCAACGGTGCGTGCTGCCACTTTTTCAATCGCTGGATTACCAAGCCCAGATTTTGCAAATACCAATGTGCGAATTTGCCAACCCTGTTCAAGCGCATCAATAACCAGTTTCAAGCCTTCAGCTATAAAAATACCTTCACGGTCGCGGAATTTTTTCAAAGAAAGCGCTTTTAAATCCTTGATAATTGGATTGGCAAGGCTGGTAATTTCTTTTACTTGTCCGGTTCTTGGTCTTGAATTATTCATCATGCAATCCAACGGCTAAATAATGAGGTTGATAGGGCGCGTTTTGCCTGTTCTTCACGTAAAATAAGCTCACCTGATTGAACTTCGCCTTTAAGGCCGCGAAAACGGTCGCGCATTAATTCATGAATCGCATAAAATGACGCACGGATGGAATAGGCAGTGAGTACGACAGCCAAAGGTCTATCAGATAAAATATCGCGACAACCAGCAACCATTTGCGGTAAATGGTCAAATAATTGCCAAACCTCGCCATGTGGCCCACGGCCATAGGCCGGTGGATCGAGCAATATAATATCATAGGTCTTGCCGCGCCGTGCTTCACGCTCAACAAATTTCATCGCATCTTCACAAATCCAACGGATTGGCTTGTCATTAAGACCGGCAACTTCTTGATTTTCGCGTGCCCAACCAATGGCTTTTTTTGACGCATCGACATGAGTAACCTCAGCGCCGGCGCGTGCGGCAATTAATGAGGCAACCCCCGTATAACCAAATAGATTAAGCACTTTTACTGGCCGTTTAGCATCAATAATCTGCTGTTCCATAAAACGCCAATGGGCATCTTGTTCAGGAAAAACACCAACATGGCGAAATGAGGTGAAACGGCCTAAAAATGGCATATCATTCCATGCCATGGGCCAGGTTTCACCAAGTGGGGTTTTGGGAAAATTCCACCGCCCCAAACCTTCTTCATCGGTATTGCCGGTAAAAATGGCGTCTGCTTGTTCCCATTCCTTGATATCAAGGCTTGGCTGCCAAAGGGCTTGGCCTTCGGGGCGGATAATTTTATAAGGACCATAACGCTCAAGCTTTAAACCATGGCCACTATCCAGCAATGCGTAATCATTATCGGCAAGGGTTTCAAGAATAAGCGGTGCACTTCCTAATGGTCGCTCACCTTCCACCTTGGCAATCTCTATGTTGGATAATGCATTAAAGAGTGTTGCTTTATCAAAGGGCAGTGCGGTAGTGGTTGCGCTGTCACCACTCTCGACAGGCTTTTCTACTCGTCTTAGCTTACCGCTATGTGATTGGTTCTTATTATCATCACTCAAGCTAGCTTGATCGCGTCTATCGCGGGGCTTTTGCGGACCTTCTTGAAAAGACCTTGTTTTTGCGGATGAATTAGCCTGTGAAGGGCGTTGTTTATCCCAAGATTTTGGCTTATCTTTTGCCACTTTCTGCTTTGCCATTGATGGTCGGGCTTTTTTAGATTTCACCAGAATATTGCCTGTAATTGGATGGTTAAAAACTTATTTAAAATGAATGATGCGGGCATAGGCCCGCATGATAGTTTAACGTCAATAAAAGCCAGATTATGTCTAAGCCAAAGCGCTTACTTTAAATACTCGTTAAATAGCAAAAATATGTTCAACACTGCCTATCTGCGACTATATTTTATGACTTAACAGCAATATCGAGATCCTGATTGCGATTTTTTGCCTTTTGTGCTGCTAATTCATTTTGGCATTCATGCAAGGCTTTGCGGTATTTATGCTGTTCAAACCAAACTGCAAACCCACCAATGATCATACCGATAATTAAGAACAAAAATAGCCAGATAAAAAATGGCAAAGTAAAATGCCAAGTAGTGCTATCAAAAGGGTTAAGCGCCAATGTGGCGGCAGCTCGATTGGCAACCATAAAGGCCACAACAATAATGGCTAATGGAATAAGGATAATTGCTGCTATGATGCGTTTAAAAGTCATTCGTCTTCGCTATTCAAACGGTCGCGTAATTCTTTACCAGTTTTAAAAAATGGAACCCATTTTTCTTCAACTTCAACAGCGTCGCCGGTACGCGGATTGCGCCCCACACGTGATGGGCGATTTTTTACGGAAAAAGCACCAAAGCCTCTTAGTTCGACGCGGTTTCCTTCAGCCAAGGCATCGGAAATTTCGTTAAACACTGTGCTGACAATGTTTTCAACATCGCGCTGGAAAAGATGCGGGTTACGGCTGGCAATGATTTGCACGAGTTCCGATTTTATCACAATTAATCTCCGTTTCAGCGAATTATAATATTCATGTTATTCTAGCATAAATGCTTAAGTAAAATGTTAAGTGTTTCAGTCTAATTTTTTTGTACGATCATGGCTTGGCATCAACTTGCCAAATATCACATTAATGTGAATCAGCAATTTAACCAATGAATAATTTTGTATGTTTCTTTTAAAACAATTTGCCGGCACTGTGAAGTACCTGAATTAAAAACCACAAAAAGTAACAGCTTTACAGCAATTTAAACTGCAAAAATTAAAAAATATTTTCGAGATGATCCACTTACATAAATTGATAAACTATTTTGTATTCAAAACAAAATAAACTTTGCGAATGACTTATGAAGACAAGGTGTTTATCCGTCAATGCCTTTATTAAAATTTTGATATATTTCGGCAATATTTTCTAATGTTCAATGAGTGCAACGCTTTATAAATTGACAAAAGTCAAACAGCTTGCGAAATCTGAGCAAACTGTTTAAGCAATTGGAGCATCGTAAAATATGACTTAGCTTTTACAAAGAAAATGTATTGCCAAGATAGAGGCGACGCACGTCAGCATTTGCCACGATTTCGTCAGGAGAACCATGAGTGAGCACTTGACCTGAATGAATAATATAAGCGCGATCAACCAGCCCCAATGTTTCTCTCACATTGTGATCAGTAATCAAAACGCCAATACCACGACGCGTTAAATGACGGACCAATTGTTGGATATCAGAAATTGCGATCGGATCAATACCGGCAAAAGGCTCATCCAACAGCATGAAGTTCGGCTTTGAAGCTAACGCACGCGCGATCTCAAGACGGCGTCTTTCACCACCTGACAAGGAAATTGCTTGGGATTTTCGCAAATGCGAGATTTTAAATTCATCAAGCAATTCGTCTAATTGCAGTGCCCGCTTTTTCTTGTCTTTTTCAACAACTTCCAAAACGGCTTTAATGTTATTTTCAACACTCAACCCTCTAAAAATCGATGCTTCTTGAGGCAAATAGCCAATGCCCAATCGAGCGCGACGATACATGGGCATGGTGGTAACGTCAAAGCCATCAATTTCTATTGAGCCACCATCCGCAGGAACAAGACCAGTTACCATATAAAAGCAAGTAGTTTTACCTGCACCATTAGGTCCTAAAATGCCAACAGCTTCGCCGGCGCGCACACCAAAAGATACATCACTTACAACCGCGCGCCCACGATAGGTTTTACTCAAATTACGTGCAATCAGTGTGCCTTTATAGCGATTAACGCTGGCGTTATCTGTTTGCTCAACGGGCTCATCACTGCGTTCGATTTCGATTGTTTCTTCAACAATTTGCTGCATTACTATAACTTTATTCCGCGCGGTTCATGATAACAGAGACACGGCCTTTTTTCTGTTGACTGGAACAGCTTTCAAGAAAAGCCTTACCGCTATCCATATGAGCAGTTAATTTACAACCGGTCGCAACATTATCACCATCGGTTAAAACAACATTGCTACCTGTTAAAATCATAACATTGGTTTTACCATTAAAAGCACCTTGATCACCCGTCGCGATTTGCGTGCCTTGCTTAATATAGACCTTGTTTGACACTTCCATTTTTTCAATCCCGCTCGATCCAAGTCCACCGCTTGCTGCTTGCTGTGGCTTTGTACCATCGGGCTTAGCGTAATAGACAATCATTTTACCTGCTTTAAGCAAGCGATCACCTTGGATAACCGTGACATTGCCAGTAAATACAGCAAGGCCTTCTTTGTCGCGCATTTCAAGGTTGTCAGCATCAATCTTTATAGGTTCTTTGCCACCGGACAGATTAAGACCAAAATTAGCTTGCTGCGCCATTGCAGTCGGCGCAAGCGTAAAAAGACATCCCACAATTAGAGCCAAACGACCCAGGTGATAACGAGTGCAAATATTCAGCATTCTTTGACGCTCCTTCACTGGGCACGAACCACCCATATTTTGATGTTCCATAACATAGTGTTATTGTGTTTTATTATCTGCTTCTTGCGGCGCAATAACCAGTTGGACTCTGCCGTTGAATATAAAGACCTGTCCATTTTCTTTAATACTTAAACTATCAGCCGTCAAATGTTCTCTGTCGCGAATTATTTCCACTGGTTCATTTGTGGTTAATTGGCTTGTTTCAATGTTGATATCCGCTGACTTAAAACTAGCATTGACACCATCACTGGTTGTAACCGTAAAAGGTTTTTCAAGCACCATACGACTATTAATACTATCATAAATCCCACCAATGGCAGATACCTCAGCTTCGGCCCGTTCGCCAAGTGGCATTTTAGCGGTAATATCTTCAAGCTCAATCAGGCCCGGTTTTAGTGGATCTTGCACTGCGCGACTAGCATTGAATGAGTAAGGCTTTTGGCTTTTTGAATAGCCTTCAATTTTTGGGCTAGTCATGACAAGTTTGTCGTTGCCATCAGTATTAAGCGCAACAACATCCGCTGTTGGGCGGGCGGCAAAAAATGTAAACCATGCAAAAACCGCAGCAATCATCACAGCAATAATCGGTAAAAGAATTTTAATAAATTTTACCCTACTGGAATGCTTCATAGCTGCCAAAAAGACACTATCCTTTTTGACACTTGTTGAAAAAATACTGCTATCGCTATTTTGACGATCGTCCACGCGGTCCTCTTACATATTAATTTTATATATTATGATATAATAATTATAATCTCTTTAACAAGGAATTATTAATTGCGTATGCTCCATATTAATAATTCACTCAATTGAACCTTTCTTTATATTTATAGTTAGCGCCCCTATTATCAATAGTGCTTTGCCAAACAGCAAGTGATAAATTTTGGTCATAAGCCAATGCTATTCTCGTAACGCTCATGTAACAATAAAAACTTGAAACTATGTTAATATGAATAATGTTCTTGCTAAAGTTGTATAACACAAAAGCGGCATTTTTGCGTGATAAATTAATTGGAATTTAAAGATCAATAATGATGGATAGGCTTCGTTCTACACGCCTATATATGCGAAATTTTTATCTTCGCCTCATTCCATATTTTGATTTTTACTGCCGCTATTTTAAAAACTTGTATAAAATTTAGAGATATTTTTTAAAAATCAGCTCATTTTGTTCAAAATATGAATCAAAAACAACCACAGCCCATAACAATAGCTTTACCATTCCAATTTCTGGAGTGAGTGGTGTATAAACACGGTAATGTAAATATATTTTGTACAATCCATATATTGTTTTTAAATATCATAAATTACAATGAGGGCAAAAAATGAATATTATTACACGTAAAATGGTCCTTGCAGATTGCAAGCATGTGGCACCATTATTGCAAAAAAATGCCCAATCCAATCATGGTGGGCTTTTTGGCGAATATCCGCTAAAAAAAGTTGAAGGCATGTTCAAAACTAGTCTTAACACAGTTATTGCGCAAGAAAGTGATAAGGTTGCCGGTGTTGTTTTTAGTTTCTCGGTAAGTTCTGAAAGCTTGCCACCTGTTGCTAAAAAAATTGTAGAGCTTTATCCTAATTTAACCCAAGATGATTGGTTCTACGGTCCTGTTTGTATTGACGAAAATTATCGTGGCCAAGGACTTCTTGCCAAATTATGCGACAAGATTTGCTCTTTAAATACGGGAAAGCCTATAGCATTTATTAATCTTGACAATATTGCGTCATTAAAAGCCCACGAAAAGATAGGTTTTAGTGAAGCAGGACGTTTCAAATTGGACAATGTTGATTGGCTTGTATTGGTAAAAGAGGATCCTTTCCAAGAGTAAAAATAAGTCCTGCGTTTAGTTTAACCCCTCAAAAATACGATTTTTTAAATAAAAAGCGCCGTTTGAGAACAGCGCTTTTAAAAGCTAAAGACTGTATTTCCAAAATTCAACCCAGTTATTTTTGCTTATTTATCACTTTCAGCTGCTTCACTCCACTTACCCAATGAAGCAAGGGAGTTCATTTTGGCGCGGTGGGTAAAGGCGTTTTGACCAGCAAACACATTTTGCGCCTTTCCATCCCAAGCTTTAATTGCTGCTGCTTGCAAAGCGCGACCATACGAAAAACTAAGTGGCCAAGGTAAATTTCCAATTGCATTCATGGCATTAAGATGGGCTGTTGCCTCAACGTCACCCTGCCCGCCTGATAAAAACGCAATACCTGCAACGCTCGCTGGCACGGTTTCTTTAAGACACTGCACGGTTTTTAGCGCAACATCTTCAACCGATGCCTTGCGGGCGTTTTTGCCATCAATAATCATATTAGGTTTTAATATCATACCATCTAAGGCAATATTTGCGTCATTTAAAGCGATGAAAACTTGTTGAAGTACAAATTTGGTTACTTCATAGCAGCGTTCAATCGAGTGATCCCCCGGCACGCCATCCATGAGCACTTCTGGCTCGACGATTGGTACTATATTATTTTCTTGGCAAAGTGCTGCATAGCGTGCCAAAGCTTGTGCATTTTGTAACACTGCTCCACGGCTTGGTAGGCTTTTGCTATCTATAGCAATTACCGCTCGCCATTTGGCAAAGCGCGCGCCCAATTGATAATATTCTTGCAAGCGATTGCGTAAACCATCCAGCCCTTCGGTAATCGTTTCATTAGCAAAAAGTGCGAGTGGCTTTGCCCCCTCATCCACCTTGATGCCAGGAATTGATCCTGCTGCCTTGATGAGATCGGTCAACATTTGGCCATTTGAAGCCTTTTGACGAATAGTTTCATCATAAAGAATAACGCCAGAAATATAATTTTCCATCGCATCTTTGTCCGAAAATAACATTTCGCGATAGTCACGGCGATTTTCTTCTGTTGATTCAAGATGAATAGCATCAAAGCGTTTTTTAATTGTGCTGTTGCTTTCATCGGCCGCAAGAATACCCTTGCCAGTGGCCACCAATTTTTTGGCAATATCGGCTATACGTTCGCTCATTCACGGCTTCCTATAAGAGTTAATTATATGATTTTGGTAATGATAGGCAGAACAAATATGCTTTCATAAGGCAATGCCTAGATACCAAAAAACTTGGTAACGAGCATTGCCTTGGTGTTTAATCTTTATTTTTCTAGCGCAATAACACCTGGAAGCGGCTTGCCTTCCATCCATTCAAGGAAAGCTCCGCCAGCGGTTGAAATATAGGTAAACTTATCAGCAACGCCAGCATGATTAAGTGCTGACACTGTATCGCCGCCGCCAGCCACTGAAACAAGCTTGCCTTGTTTCGTACGCTCGGCAACGCGTTTTGCAACTTCAACGGTTGCATGATCAAAAGGCGTTAATTCAAACGCACCAAGTGGGCCATTCCACACCACGGTGGAGGCTTCATCAATAACCGCATTGATACGCTCAATCGAATTATCGCCAGCATCCAAAATCATGCCGCCTGCTGGTATTGCATCAATGCCGTAATTGTGATGGTCAGCATTAGCTTCAAACCGACTTGCAACAACCGCATCAATCGGTAGAATAATCGCACAATTTTGCTTTTCGGCCTTAACCATAATAGCACGCGCCGTATCACCCAGTTCATGTTCGCAAAGAGATTTTGCGACGCTATAGCCTTGGGCTGCCAAAAATGTATTGGCCATACCGCCGCCAATAACCAACGCATCAACCTTATCAATAAGATTGTTCAAAAGGTCAATCTTGGTTGAAACCTTGGCTCCACCAACAATTGCGACAACTGGCTTTTTAGGTTGCCCCAAACCTTTTTCCAAGGCTTCCAATTCGCCCTGCATTGCGCGGCCCGCATAGGCTGGCAAGACATGGGCAAGACCTTCAGTGGAAGCATGGGCACGGTGAGCGGCGGAAAACGCATCATTGACGTAAATATCGCCATTAGCTGCCAAAGCTTTAACAAATTCAGGATCGTTTTTTTCTTCACCGGCATGAAAGCGGGTATTTTCAAGCAAAAGAACATCGCCATCTTTCATTGTATCTACGGCTTTTTTAGCTTGCTCGCCAATGCAATCATCTGCAAAAGCAACTTTTTGTCCTAAAACACCTTCAACGGCAGAAATAATCTGTTTCAAGGAATCTTCAGAAACGACTTTACCTTTGGGACGACCAAAATGAGCAAGCAAAATCACTTTTGCACCATGGTCAGATAGTTCGGTTATCGTGCGTTTAACCCGCTCAATACGGGTAACATCACTTACCTTGCCATCACTTACAGGTACATTCAAATCGACGCGCAAGAGAACGCGTTTTGATTTTACATCAACATCATCTAAAGTTTTAAATGCCACTTATCTTCTCCTCATTGCATTTAGTTAAATGCATTAAATAGCTTGGGCACGCCGCCCTAAAACACTTTAAAAAACAAAACGCCACACATTTTCCAGCTGAAAATGCATGGCGTTATAATATTCACGCGCTAATCTTAAAGGATAAGCGCATCAGCATTAAATGGTCTTTGCCAAAGCAACAGCTGTATCACTCATACGGTTTGAGAAGCCCCATTCATTATCATACCAAGTAAGAATACGGCACATTGTACCTTCCATTACCTTGGTCTGATCGGTGTGGAACACTGAAGAATGTGGATCATGATTGAAATCATGGCTTACCAATTTTTCATCAGTAAAGCCCAAAATACCCTTAAGCTGACCGTTGGCTGCATTACGGATGAGATCATTGATTTCTTCAACTGATGTCGCACGTTTAGCAATGAAAGTAAGGTCCACTACAGAAACATTAGGGGTTGGTACGCGAATAGCAACGCCATCAAGTAAACCTTTAAGTTCAGGCAATACAAGACCAACAGCCTTAGCAGCACCAGTTGAGGTTGGGATCATTGACAAGGCAGCCGCACGAGCGCGATAAAGATCCTTATGCATTGTGTCCAAGGTTGGCTGATCACCCGTATAAGAATGGATGGTGGTCATGAAACCCTTTTCAATGCCGATTGCATCATTCAACACTTTAGCAACAGGTGCCAAGCAATTGGTGGTGCAAGATGCATTAGAAACCACCTTATGATCTGCTGTTAGCTTATCATGGTTTACACCATAAACAACCGTAAGATCAGCACCATCAGCAGGAGCCGAAACAAGAACGCGCTTTGCGCCAGCTTCAAGATGCATAGCAGCTTTATCGCGTGCAGTGAAAATACCAGTGCATTCAAGAGCGATATCAACATTGTTTTCAGCCCAAGGCAGTTCTTTTGGGTCACGAACGGCATAAACCTTGATTGGGCCACGACCAGCATCAATTGTATCGCCGGCAACAGTCACAGTACCAGGAAAACGACCATGCACAGAATCGTAACGGAGAAGATGGGCATTTGTTTCAACTGGACCTAGATCATTAATGGCAACAACTTCGATGTCGGTACGACCGCTTTCGATAATTGCACGCAAAACATTGCGTCCGATACGGCCAAATCCATTAATAGCTACACGTACTGCCATGGGTATTCTCCTGATTATTGGCATAATTTAAATATATGGCTTTTAAAGCCTATACCAAGTGAATTTATACGATAGTGATTTTATACAAAAAAAGGTAATTTTAAAAGCGATAATCCCATATTAATCTGTGGCATTGGAACGCATGATCTAAACTTAACGCCCAATCTTTGCCAATTAATGACGATTTCTTTTTAGCAACAAATATTTATACCTATTCTTGAAAAAATATATCTTTTAATAAAGGATAAGAAAAAAGCCGGCGGAAAAAACCGCCGGCTTGATGAAATTATTGAAGCTTTTCTTTTGCAGCAGCAACAACAGCATCGCTGGTAATGCCAAAATGCGGATAGAGTTCTTCAATTGGACCACTGGCACCAAAGCCATGCATACCAATAAAGATACCATCATTGCCAATGAAGCTGTCCCAACCTTGGCGAATAGCCGCTTCAATTGCAATTTTAACTGGCGCTGAACCAATCAAAGCCTTGCGATAGGATGGTGATTGTTGCTCGAACAATTCAAAACATGGCACCGATACAACGCGAGTTGCAATGCCCTGCTTTTCGAGAATATCACGGGCATTAACCGCAATTTCAACTTCCGAACCGCTGGCAAAAATGGTAACTTTTGCTTCATCGCTTGCAGTTACCAACTCATAGGCCCCAAGACCACAAAGGTTGTCGCTATCAAACTCTTTACGTAAACTTGGCAAATTTTGACGAGTAAGCGCGATAGTTGATGGAGCTTTGTGGGATTTTAATGCTAATTGCCAGCATTCTACCGTCTCAGTCACATCAGCAGGGCGGAAAACCAAATGATTTGGAATAGCGCGCAAGGAAGCAAGATGCTCAACTGGCTGATGGGTTGGACCATCTTCACCAAGACCAATGGAATCATGGGTCATCACATAGATAACGCGGATACCCATAAGTGATGATAAACGCATTGCAGGGCGCGCATAATCGGCAAAGCACAAGAATGTGCCTGAATATGGAATGATACCACCATATAGTGCCAAACCGTTCATGATTGCGCCCATTGCATGTTCACGCACGCCATAATGCATATAACGGCCAGAAAAATCATCGGGTGTAATGCTTTTGGTCTGGCTGGTCTTAGTATTGTTTGAACCAGTCAAATCAGCCGAACCACCAATGGTTTCATTCACAACACCATTAATGACTTCCAAAGCCATTTCAGACGCTTTACGCGTTGCAACCTTTGGCTGATCATTGGCTAGCTTTTGCTTATAAGCATCAATTGCCGCATCAAAATTGCCTGGCAAGTCACCACGCATCAAACGGTCAAATTCTGCACGAGTATTGGCGTCAAGCGCTTCATATTTCTTGGTCCACTCAACGTGTTTCTTTGCCGAGTTAAGACCTGACAAGCGCCAACTATCCAAAACATCTTCAGGCACAATAAATGGTTCGGCAGTCCAATTAAGCGCTTTGCGAGTTGCTGCAATTTCTTCTGCGCCAAGGGGTGAACCATGCACCTTATTAGTGCCAGCCATATGAGGCGAGCCAAAACCAATGGTAGTTTTGCAAGCAATAAAGCTCGGCTTATCCGATTGTTTAGCTTTTGCAATAGCATCAGCAATTGCCTGTTGATCATGACCATCAACATAGAATGTATCCCAACCAACAGCCGCAAAACGCGCTAATTGATCAGTATTGTCAGCAACATTTACATTACCATCAATGGTAATATTATTATCGTCCCATAGTAAAATAAGCTTGTTGAGCTTTAAATGACCGGCAAGGGCAATTGCTTCTTGCGAAATACCTTCCATCAAACAGCCATCGCCTGCTAATGCAAAAGTGTAATGGTCAACAAGATCACCAAAACGCGCATTCATCAAACGTTCACCAAGGGCCATGCCAACGGCGTTGGCAATACCTTGACCTAATGGGCCGGTTGTTGTTTCAATACCAGCAGCGTGACCATATTCAGGATGCCCAGCGGTGCGAGCGCCCAATTGACGGAAGTTTTTAATTTCTTCAATTGAAATATCTTCATAGCCAGTTAGATAAAGCAATGAATAAAGCAACATAGAGCCGTGTCCGGCTGAAAGCACAAAGCGATCGCGATTAGGCCAATGAGGCTTTTTAGGATCATGTGACATAAATTGGGTATAAAGCACGGTGGCAATATCAGCCGCACCCATTGGTAGGCCGGGATGGCCAGAATTGGCTTTTTGTACGGCATCGATGGAAAGAAAGCGGATGGCATTGGCCATCTGGTTTTGTTTCTCTGAATTTGTCATGAGCTTATTTTTCGCTTAATCTGGCATTGACGGGATGGGTGTAAACACGCCTTTTAAAAAGACTTAACCACAAATATCACTTAGGGCGGTTAAGTCAACATTAACGACAAATATACCTTATTTCAATAACAGTTTGTGTATTATTTGCTCCTATAACTTTCGTTCAATAATTATTTTAAACCTTTGGCAAAACACAATTGCCGGTTTTAAAAACTCATGCCAAACTCATAAGAAAACGTCTACAATCAATGAAAGTCCATTATTATATCGGACAATTTGAAAGATAAGTGGAATAAAATAAATTAACATCTTTCGTAATTTGCATGATTCGATTATGAAAGAACTTTAGGTGATTTTAAATTGGGCAAATCACTTAAATTACATTGTGATAAAAGCGAGAATAAAGGGTAGATGGATTTTTATCCATATGCTTTAATAGATAGGGTATAAAAGCCAATGGCAGTCAATACATCGTTAGAACAGGCGCTTGAGCATATGTCGCGTGCCCTTAACATGCTTGAAAATGCCGTCGAGGCTCGTATTGAAGCACAAAGCGACATGCAAGAATTTGAGGAAGAAGTGCAACGGCTAAATGCCGACCGCTCGCGCTTGGCGCAAGAACTCGACAGGGCTGAATCGCGCGGCGAGCGCCTTGAACAAGCCAATAAGGAAGTGTCCCGCCGCCTGATCACGGCAATGGAGACCATTAGAGCAGTTATCGAGCGATAGGAAAGTTAAAACCATGGCAACAGTGATGGTCACAATTGATGGCAAAACCTATCGTATGGCATGCGATGAGGGACAAGAGGAACATTTAGCGGGCTTAGCTGCCCGACTTGATCGCTATATTAGCCATTTAAAATCATCATTTGGTGAAATTGGCGATCATCGCCTATCGGTCATGGCGGGTATTATGGTCATGGATGAAATGACTGAAATTGAAAAGCGTGTCGAATATTTAGAAGACCAGAATGCCCAGCTCACTGCTGAGCAAGAAAACACCTCTTCCAATATTTCGCAGCAGGAACAAGCTTTTATCACACTTATTGATGAAGCTGCCAAGCGCATTGAAGGTCTTGCTATGCGGATTGCGCCAACAAAGTAGGTTTTAAACGACAGCTCATAACAATTAACAAAGACATTTTGCGCTAAAACCAGTTTGACTATTTTTTAAAAAAGCTACTGGGAGATGCGAATGTTTACCATTTGCAACAAAAAACCTTATAAACACTTGCCTTTAGACGTTTTTTTAGCTCATATATAGATTGACACAATAAAACGCATAATGCGTTAATTAAAGTGAGCAAAAATAGCTTAGTGGAGTCGAATTTTATGGATTTGGTTAGTCATCGCTATAAGGCACTTATTGCATCTGGGGAAATTAATGAAGATCCTGCGCAAGTCAAGTTGGTGGCTGAATTTGATAAGTTGATTGATCGTTTGCGCGAAAAAAATCTTTCTCGCAAATCAAGTCCACTTGGTTGGTTATTTGGCAAACGCAAAGCCGCACAAGAACCCATTCAAGGTCTTTACATTTATGGTGAAGTTGGGCGCGGTAAAACCATGCTTATGGATTTATTTTTTTCCTGCTTGCCCCAAGGTGATAAAAGACGCGCCCATTTTAATGACTTTATGAATGATGTCCATGACCGCATCAACCAACATCGCCAAGCTTTAAATCGTGGTGAAACCAAACAAAATGATCCAATTCCTGTGGTGGCTGATGCTTTGGCAAAAGAAGCACATATCTTGTGCTTTGACGAATTTACCGTAACCGACATTGCCGATGCAATGATTTTAGGGCGCCTATTCACTGCACTTTTTGATAAGGGCGTAACCCTTATTGCAACTTCAAACGTTGCGCCAGATAATCTTTACCGCAATGGCTTAAATCGGCAATTATTTGTGCCATTTATCGCAATTTTAAAAAAACAAGTCGAGGTTTATAATCTTGATGCGCCAACTGATTATCGCCTTGAAAAAAATGGCCGTGAGCCAGTTTATGTTTCGCCACTTGGCAATGAAGCGCAAAAATTAATGGATGCGGCTTGGCAAAATGTCATCGGTGATGAAAAAGCAGAGGCGACCGAAATATCAGTACGTGGCCACTTGGTGGAAATACCCAAAGCGACCAAGGATTGCGCAAGATTTGAATTTTTCGATCTTTGTTCAAAGCCCCTTGCTGCCTTTGACTATATGGCACTTGCAGCACAATATCGCACATTTTTCATGGATAATGTACCAATACTTGATGATACGCGCCGCAATGAAACCAAGCGCTTTATTTTATTTATTGATACACTGTATGACCATCATGCGCGGCTTTTTATCTCAGCGGCGGCTACGGCTGACAAGCTTTATGAAGGACGTTCTAATACAACTGAAACATTCGAGTTTGAGCGCACCGCATCACGCCTCTTTGAAATGCAAAGTGAAGAATATTTGCGCGAATGGGCAGAGGGCGACCCGAGGAAGAAGCAAAAGAATGAAGCAGAGTAAAATGACTGTCCTGTTATATTCCCTGGCCCTATCTTGATAAGGATCCATCATGGCTTTACACGCGCTTGATTTATGGAAAATAGACGAGACACTATTTTTTGATTGCGCCCATTTGCAAGATTTCTATTTTAATCAAGATCTCTTACAAATGGTTATTGTTTTTAGCAATAATGATCGTAAAGTTGAACTTATCTTTGACCAAGGTTGGCGCACGATTGATATTTACTTAACAATATCAGGTAGCTTAGTAAGTGCCATCCATTTAAAACCAACCCAATATTTACAAATAGAAAACAATCTTATTTTATTGGGTGATGAAGAAACTATCAAAGACAGTCACCATACAATCATTGATACAAATGCACTCACGACAAGCGTAGAAATTGGTAAAGCATATTTTTAGGTAATATAACAACACTTAAAATATTACCAAAAAATTTTGATTGGTGAAAATTGTAAACATGGTGTTTTAAAAATATGAGACTTAGGGTCAGGCCAAGAAGTACTTAATTCTATTGAAACAACAAACATTGATATTAGATATTGGAAAAACTTTTAATCGCAATACCGATAAAGATCACGCATTGGTGTTTTACTAAACGTGCGCGTCATAAAACATTTGGCTTTTTCATAAGAATTTGCATCATCAATAATTTCAACTGTTTCTTTATGGCTAAAAGATCCACTCGCAACCCCACCCTTTGGAATAGTTTTTAACACATTGTCCAATTCATCACTGGTAATTTTAAGATATGGAATAAATAAACGTTTCTTATCGGCGCTTTTACCATCTAGAATATGTTGAGCCAGCCAAAATGCTGCATCAACAATCGCCGGTGGTGCACTTATAGAAATTGTTTCATAACCATTGAGTTTATGTTGCTCTTGCCACAATTGTAATTCATTTTGATTGCCCGACATAACGATAATTGGTAGTGGCCGTTTTGCTGCAAGAAAGGCTTGTGCAACTTCATAACCATAATCCCCCGAAACAAGTGCAGCGTCAATAGATGGCAAGTCCGTTAAAATATTACTAACTGCTTTTTGCGTCTCACCTTCACCTTGCCTTGCTAAGACAGATGCTACTGGTTTAAAATGAACAAATCTCGACAATCCACCTATGCTACCGTTTTCAATTTCTTCGGCAGTAGGATCATTGAGCGCAGCAGTTACAAACACAAAATTAAAGTGATTAGAAAAGTGTTGTCGAAAATATTCAACACGCTTTTCTCCAATTTCATCAAAATCAGAAACAACCTGCCATGCACATGGTTCACTGATTGTAGCACCAAAAAAAACAATAATTATATGAGCAGCACAAGCTTCTGTGACTAATTCACTCAAAGAGGCGGGTTCGCTTAAAAAACTAGGCGTGGTCGCATCAATAATGATAGCATCATAACCTTGTGCAATAATATCCCGAAATTTCGCCTTTTGCTCACCTTTTTTATCCGCAAGCACTGTAAAAACATCGGCCTTTGCAATGATACCACTTTTAATCGCTTCATTTGTAGTTTTTGTAAAACTTTCAAGCATGGCCTGATGCCAAGCGTCACCTGCATATATGTTGAACAAAGCAATTTTTTTATTTTCGGTTCCCGCATTTGCAAAATTACCACTTAATAATAGTATAAATAATATTAATAATAAATAATTCCGCATTTTATACTTCCACTTAACACAATAAATTTAATACTCTAATAATATTCATCATAAGATTAAGGTTAGAAAGCAATATTTATGGGACTTATGGTCAGAGCCTATTAATTTAAACGAAATGATAGTGAAAATTTTTGTGAGAACCAAAGATTAAATGCGAAAAGAGCCGCCGAGAAATATAAATATTATCAAGGCTCTTCGACAAAGTTATCGCAAAAATTTAACATATCCTGAAAGGACACAAAAACAGCTGTAATCTACTACATCAGAAAGCTCAAATGGGTATACCACCCACTTTTTGCTTCCCCCCCTTTGAATTTAAAATGAATATATTTTTGCTGTTTAATGTGCTTGTTTCTTTTAATTAATAGGTTCTACCCCTAATCCTCCACCCGCAAACCGCTTTGCTTATTAAAGGGGTGAAGATCTTTGAGCGGCACAGAAAACTGTAAATTCCCTTCATTATTTTGCTGTAAACGATCCGGCAATTCAATGGTTAATTGTTGCCCTTGCCACTCAACCAGAATTTGACAACCTGCACCAATTAACTCCACCAGCAAAATTTTAGCATTAAAATTGAGGCAACCTTGACGGGGCTCACCCAATAATACAGCGCCGGGTCTAAAGCCAATATAATCAGCCTCTTTACCAAACACCATGCCAACTCCACCAATGGCGCTTAACACTGACCGTTCTAAAAAATTCATCTGCGGCGAACCGATAAAACTAGCCACAAATAAGGTTTTAGGCTTATCATAAATATCAACTGGCAAGCCCATTTGCTCAATTTTACCCTTATTCATCACCACCAATTTATCCGCCAAGGTCATAGCTTCCAACTGGTCATGGGTTACATAAAGGCTCGTAGTTTTTAAACGCCTTTGCAAGGTCTTAATCTCTACGCGCATTTGACCGCGCAATTTGGCATCAAGGTTGGATAATGGTTCATCAAAAAGAAATAATTTAGGTTTGCGCACAATAGCGCGCCCCATCGCCACACGTTGACGCTGCCCACCCGATAATTGTCGTGGTTTACGATCTAAAAACGGTTCAATTTCGAGCATCTTGGCGGCTTCCATGATGCGTCTATCACGCTCATCCTTTGGCGTTTTGCGATTTTTTAGACCATATTCAAGATTACCGCGCACACTCATATGCGGATAAAGCGCGTAATTTTGAAAAACCATCGCAATATCACGCTCGGCTGGCTCGATATTATTGACCAGCTTGTCGCCAATATATAATTCACCACCGCTAATTTGCTCAAGACCTGCCACCATGCGCAATAGGGTGGATTTGCCACAACCAGAGGGTCCAACCAAAACCACTAACTCACCATCATTAACCGATAGGTTAAGTCCTTCAATCACGGTAATGCCATTATCATATTGTTTTTTTATGTTAGAAAGCTTTATCGAAGCCATCTCATTTCTCCGTTTCAATCAGGCCTTTAACAAATAAGCGTTGCATCGACACAATCACTATAATAGGCGGCAACATGGCAAGCACTGCAACTGCCATTAAAATATTCCATTTAGGGTCATATTGTACCGATTCCACAAAAAGCTGGCGCATCACGACCAAAATTGTTTGATATTTAGCGTCAGTAGTGACAATAAGCGGCCATAAATATTGCACCCAACCATAAACAAACTGAATAATAAATAATGCCGCCAAATTAACCCGGCTTAGCGGCAATAAAATATCCTTAAAGAATTTAAATGGTCCTGCCCCATCAATTCGCGCCGCTTCCAATAATTCATCGGGTACCGTTAAAAAGAACTGTCTGAATAAAAAGGTAGCTGTAGCCGAAGCGATCAGCGGTATAATCATACCCGCATAAGAATTAATCAGCCCCAAATCGGCAACCACTTTAAATGTGGGCACAATACGCACCTCAACTGGCAGCATCAAAGTCACAAAAATCAATGCAAAAGCGGTTTTACGAAATGGAAAACGCATATAGACGATAGCATAGGCGGAAATGATGGAAATCGCAATTTTACCAATTGAAATTCCCATTGCCATAATAAATGAATTCGTTAATAGCGGTGCCACCGCTGGTAGGCCCATTTTTGCCATGCCATCGCCAAGCACCAATGTATAATTTTCAATAGCATGACCACCGGGCAAAAGCGGTAATGTGCCAGTAGAAAACGCATCAGAACCATGGGTTGACGCAATGATGGCGATATAAACAGGAAAGCAGGTAATAATGATACCTACAATGAGGATAAAATAAGTAAGGAACACCATAAAAGGGCGATTTTCTACCATGATGGAACTCCTTAATACTGCACACGTCGCTCAACAAAGCGGAATTGGAAAATAGTAAGCGCAATAACTAAAATCATCAAAATGGTTGATTGCGCGGCAGAAACGCCGATCATTTGATTTTTATAACCATCATCAAAAACCTTATAGACAAGAGTATTGGTTGCCTGTGCTGGCCCACCTTGAGTGGTGCCATCGATAATAGCAAAAGTATCAAACATCACATAATTTATATTAATAATTAAAAGGAAAAAAGTTGTTGGCGATAATTGTGGAAAGACAATAGTCCAAAACCGTTTTATTGGCCCTGCCCCGTCAATTGCAGCAGCTTCAATTTGAGATTTTGGTATGGATTGCAAGCCGGCAAGAAAAAACAAAAAATTATAAGAAATTTGCTTCCAACTTGCAGCGATAATGATCAATATCATCGCTTGAGTTCCATTTACACGATGGTTCCAATTAACATCAATAAAATGTAATAAATAGGGTATTGTGCCAATGGTAGGATGGAAAAGAAACAACCACAAAACACCAGCAATGATCGGCGCAACTGCATAAGGCCATAAGAGCATTGTCGTATAAAATGATTTTGCTTTAATAACCCGATCGGCGGCAACAGCAAGCAATAGCGATATTCCCATGGAAAGTACCGTCACCGATACGGCAAAAATAACAGTCACATAAATGGCATGGAAATAGGCAGGGCTTGAAAAAATACGGACATAATTATCAAAGCCGACAAATACAGTTTTAAAGCCAAATGGATCTTCACGCTGGAAAGATGAAATTATACCTTGTGCAGCCGGCCATAAAAAGAAGAAAAACGTTACCGCTAATTGCGGTGCCAATAGCCAATAGGGCAGCGTATTGTTTTTAAAATAGACCCGTTTTTCTTGCATAGTGCTTTTTTTCCAAATTTTAAGTATGGCCAATCAGCCTAAAAAAATGAAAGAGGAAATGCCCCTAAATGGCCATTTCCTCGGTTTTAAAATGCGCTTACTAGCTATTGATTAGCAGCTTCAAACTCACGCAATATTTGATTGCCGCGTGAAACGGCCTCGTCAAGCGCTGCCTTTGGTTGCTTTGACCCATTAAGGACAGCTTCTAATTCCTGATCAAGGATAGAGCGAATTTGTGGCATATTACCAAAACGCACGCCTTTTGAATTTTCTGTCGGTGGATTTAAATTAATTTGCTTGATAGCTATTTCAGTGCCGGGATTTTTTTCATAAAAACCTTGGCTTTTGCTCAGCTCATAAGCAGCTTTGGTAATTGGCAAATAGCCGGTATTTTGGTGCCAACGCGCTTGATTTTCTGGCAAGGACAAGAAATTTAAAAATTTGGCTGCGCCCTTATATTGCTCATCCTTATGTCCTTGCAATACCCAAAGCGATGCACCACCAATGATCGAGTTTTGCGGAGCGCCTTTTACATCAGCATAATAAGGCAACATGCCAAAGCCCACATCGAACTTAGCTTGCTTGACAATACCGCCGCGCGAACCCGATGATTGCATAAACATGGCACAATTTTGTGCAACAAACATTGGTGCAGAATCAAGAGCGCCAGCAGGACCGCCATAACGGAAAGTGCCATTATCCGACCATTTTTTCAGGTCTTTCCATAGGCGCTCTTGCAAGTCACCATTAAAAGTTAAAGTTGCATCTAATCCACCAAAGCCATTTTCTTTGGTGCCATAAGGAACATTATGCACGGCCGAGAAATTCTCAAGTCCAATCCAATGAGCAGCATAAGTCATGGTAAAACCACAACTTGCTGCCTTTGAATCAAGAATTTTCTTAGAAAAAGCTTCAATGTCTTCCCAAGTTGTTGGTGCTTTTTCCGGATCAAGTCCAGCCTTTTTGAAAACGTCTTTGTTATAATAAAGGATAGGTGTTGAAGAATTAAACGGCATAGACAGCATTTTGCCGTCAGTATCGGTATAATAGCCACTAACAACAGGCAGATAAGCAGATGGATCAAAAGCCTCTTTGGTTTCTTGCATCAATTTATATACGGGATAAACAGCGCCCTTAGCTGCCATCATCGTGCCAGTGCCTACTTCGTAAATTTGCACGAGTACTGGCTGTTGCTTAGCACGAAAGGCAGCAATCGTTGCAATCATGCTTTCTTCATATTCACCGCGAAAAGATGGCACAACCTTATATTCTGTCTGGCTTTTATTAAAATCATTGGCAAGGCTTTCAACTTCCTGCCCGAGCTGACCACTCATTGAATGCCAAAAAGTAATTTCTGTTTGCGCAAATGCAGTACTCATTGAAAGCGCTGATACAATTGCGGCAATACCAAATTTAACCGAAAAACCCATAACCTACTCCAAAGTTAGATCCAAATTCTCATAAAATATATGACCAGCCATGTATTTTGGCTCATTCAATCTCTTGGAGTTACCGCTTGCTTATTGCAAATTTATTACATTTTGTTGAATTAAAAAAATGGCTCCTCCAAGTTGAACTGTTTCCTCAAACTGCAGCTTTTATTCAACAAAAAATTTGTAGCAATATTTTTAAGAAAATACAAATCTTTAGCTATTAAAATATCGAAAAGGGTTAACGCAGTTGGCACTGCCTTAAATACCGATAACATCACTGCCAAACGCAAATATCCAACCATTAGACTATATAAACATTACCCACCCCTCAATCGGTGAGCATCAAAAGGCAAAGCTGCACTTTAAATTATATATTTAATAATTATATTAAAACTTCAGCCGCTGGTAATTTAAGCGGGTATTAGCTTTTATTTTATAAGATAGATTGTAAAATCTTAGCTAGCTATAATTTTGTTAAGTTTAGAGGCGACTGCGCTGTTGATTAAAAGGCATTACTAATGAAGCTGCGTTTATTTGGATTTGTATTTTTTGCAGCTTTTTTTATTGAAGTTGCAAGCATTATAGTTGTCGGAAGACAAGTCGGCGTACTTTGGACGTTATTACTATTGTTTTTGGGAATGGTAATTGGGGGATCATTGATCGCAAAATCAGGCCGCGATATGATAACGCAAGTTCAAATAGAGCTTGCAGCAGGAAGAAATCCCGACCAACACATGGTTAAAGGTTTAATGACCTTTATTGCCGGTATTTTGCTTTTTATTCCGGGTTTTGTAACGGATATTTTGGCAATTATTTTGCTCATTCCTTTCGTGCAAGAAAAACTGCTAAAATTCATGAAGAACCACACCAAACTTAGCACAAAATATTACGCAGACCATCAAACAAGTAATCGTCGCGGTTATTCATCGACAGAGGATGGCGAAATAATCATTGATCTTGATAGTAATGATTATCGCAGTGAAAATGATGAAAAGCGTGACATTAAATACATAAGTGACACTAAAAACGATGATAACTTGCGATAATCCTAAAAAAAACGTAAAACTATTTCCAGCTTTTCTTGCCATAATTGTACTTACGTGATAGCGAATAATATATTCCAACGCTGGCGGGCCGTTGTTCGCCTTTAAAAGAAGGTAGTGTTTATGTCTGAAACAGATGCAAACAATAATGGTGCAACTGCACCTAGTCTTAATATTTTAACGCAATATATCCGCGATTTTTCTTTTGAAAGTCCAAATGCGCCAAATTCATTGCGCTTGCGTGATAATGCTCCGCCAATCAATATTGCTGTAAATGTTAACGCCAATGAAATGGGCGATGACATGTATGACGTTGTGCTTTCATTAAATGCACGTGCAGGCGATGAAAAAGACGTTATGTTCAATATTGAACTCGTTTATGGCGGCGTGTTCCGCGTGCAAAACTTCCCGCAAGAACATGTAATGCCGGTTGTTTTCATTGAATGCCCACGTTTGCTTTTCCCATTTGCGCGTGAAATCATTGCTGGTATTACTCGCAGTGGCGGCTTCCCACCATTGATGATTGACCCAATTGACTTTGCAGCAATTTTCCAACAGCGCATGGCTGAAGAAAATGCACGTCAACAAGTGCAAACAAACTAATCTTTAAAATGCAAAATGCCTCAAATGAAAATTTGAGGCATTTTTTTAATTTACTTTAAAATTAGCTAGTGCCCTAATGATGTCCAGTTGAGCCAAAGCCTTTTTCGCCGCGCTCTGTTTGCGAAACTTCTTGGCGCTCTTCGCACTGTAACTGCACAACAGGCGCAATTACCGCTTGTGCAATGCGCATAGCACGGGTGATTCTAAATTCTTCTTCACCTAAATTAATCAACAGCACCTGAATTTCACCACGATAATCGCTATCAATAGTACCAGGCGTATTAAGGCAGGTTATGCCATGCTTTAAGGCAAGACCAGAGCGTGGTCTGATCTGCACTTCATAACCCAATGGAATTTCAAAAATCAAACCAGTTGGCACCAAAATGCGCCGCCCTGGGTTTAAAATAATCTGACGGTCTTTAGGAAGGGCAGCACGTAGATCCATTCCTGCTGCACCTGCCGTTTCATAGGCAGGTAGATCCAAACCATTGCTATGACCAAGACGGATAATACCAAGTTTAGGGAGGTGAGCAGACATCATCAATCCTTCAAGGAAATAATCAATATTTGAGTAAATTTTGCAATTTTATAAATGAAAAATATTGCCCTTTGGTTAAACAAAAAGCAATAAATGTCTCTACCTATCGCAACGCACTCATCTATTTAAATTATCGTATCTTAATTTTGCAAGAAACGCCCATCATTCGCACGCTTAAAACTAATTATTTCTCTTTTTCTACTTGACGTTTAATGCATTCAAATAAAAGATCCTGAACGCCCTGATTGTCATAAGCACGCGATAAATTTGCAGGATTATATTTCGGCTCTTTTGATTTATCCTTATGATTATCACCGCGATAGTCGACTTGCTCGCCGTTAGCAAATGCTATCTGATAATTAGG
The DNA here is from genome assembly GCF_014117425.1 of Bartonella sp. HY038. Classification (NCBI taxonomy): domain Bacteria; kingdom Pseudomonadati; phylum Pseudomonadota; class Alphaproteobacteria; order Hyphomicrobiales; family Bartonellaceae; genus Bartonella; species Bartonella sp. HY038. The sequence continues at coordinate 250,565 of NZ_CP059725.1, read as the reverse complement.
ATGAACACCTTCGCCTACCGTTCCAAAACGAACGATTGCGCCATCTTCGGACATACCCATATTGACAAGCACCTTAATGTAATATGCCTGATCTTTCACTAATTCCCATGGTTTAAGAGTTAAATTATCGATAAAAAAACCTTTCTAACACCGACATTTAATTAGCAAACCAGATTTTCTGGTGAGTATTATTATGAATGCAACATTAGATAAAATAACATAATCCTCATTTCATCCAATGTCGCAAAAAATACAAAATGTGTTAAATCAAGGACAATCTTCCGACATTTTATCAATAAAAACAGTTGCCTCAAAAATGCGATCATCATCCTTGTCTGAATAACGATAAGTACCGCAAAGGCGGTGTCCGCACTCCATTACACGTAATTGTTGAAAGGCCTTATTGGTGCAATCGGTATCAAACACAATGTCATCATGCACCATCGTTGTACGGCTTTTGCAAGATGCTTGTTGGGCTGGCGGCAGCGCAATATTCACGCCATTTTTAGCGTCTTCTGCGCTATAGCAACGATTTAACTCTCTTTTCTCAATGGTTAAATTGGGCGTTAGCATCGGTTCAAACCAAGTGATACTGTAAAGGCCGGGGGTAAAGGTTTCAGCAATCGTATCGCGGGCTTTGCCTTCTATGAGCCGATCTGTATCAAGCAAACCACTAGCTCCATAAGCGATTGGCATAAATGAAAATATGACCAATAAAATAACAGATAATATACGCAACATCAGTCCTCACAATCACTCATACGTTTTGCTGTAACATAGGCAACGGAATGAAGTTGATAAGCTAAATCTTGCGGCGCAACTCCATAATTGAGTGGCCCCTCATAAATGCCATCTCCTTTATGATCTAGGCTGAAACTTAGGTGGCTATAAATATCTTGTCCTTCATCACAAATATAATTAATGTCAATATTATCTGCAGCAAATCGATTGCCACGAAGAACGCAGCGACCCTTTAAAGGCTTGGGCGTAAACGGAATTGCCGCTTGATCCATACCCTTTTTCAAACACACCTCAACCGTATTTGTTTGCGGATGAATAGATGTTTCATCACGCGTAAGGCTGGTAACGGTAAATTGCCATTTACCAAAAGATTGATACTCGCCTTCAAGGCGGGTTCCTGGCACATAATTGGGAGCACCTTGCGCCATGACCTGAAAGGTTGACAAAAGATAGCTTAAAATTGCCAGTATCAATAGACGGTTCCATTTTATTACCATTACCGAATACCCATGCCTAGCGCAGTAGCACGCCCAAGCCACGCGCCAATAATCTGTAACTCCTCAAAAGTGTAGCCCTTATCCTTTAGCACGCGGTCAGATGCGGCTAGCTCACCCATATCAGGTTCAAAAGCAATTTTATTGCCATAATAGCGCATAAGATCGCTATATTCGGTCATTGTCATCGGCGGATCAAGGTAAAGAGGACCATCATTTAAAACCGATTGGACATAATCCTTGGCAAACTCGCTGTTTTTGCCGCCAGCGCCAGCTTGATCCCAGAAATAGGCACCAAAAAGGTTGATGAATTTAAAACTTTTATCATCCTGCATACGCTTGCTAAAAATTTCGTTGGCCTTATCAAACTGCGCTTTGGTAATATTATATTCAGCCTTTAACGCATCATCATTATCAAGGGGCATTTTTTTATAAAACCCATTATAAGAAATACGCGTATAAAGCTGTAGCGATACACCATCAACATCATCCAATAATGCCTTATCAAAATCAGCATCATTTTTTGCCACGGGTGGTGGTACTTCATGGGCAGATTGAATTGCCGCATCTGGTATTGGCGCAGCCACTACGATTGTTGATGTAATTGTTGATAAGCTAGCCAATAGGCCCGCTGCCAAAATAACTGAAAGAGCTTTTTTCATCATCCACCATTTGATTATTTTAAATATTTTCAAAATATAATAAATTATACTTTAAGAAAAATGTAAACAACAAATGGAAAGACATTAATAAATTATTTTTTATAATATGTAAGTTCTTTGCAATTTGGTATATTTATAATAAATTGCAATAAAAAACGGCGATAAGATTAAAATTAATAATCTTATCGCCGTTAATATTTGCCTCAATAAGCCTTAAGACTAGTCAGCATCAAGCGATTTAACAATTGCTTCAACCATCTTCTTGGCATCACCAAACAACATCATTGTATTGTCACGGAAGAAAAGTTCATTTTCAACGCCAGCATAGCCAGAACCCATACCACGTTTCAAGAATAGCACTGTTCCTGCCTTATCAACATCAAGAATAGGCATACCGTAAATTGGTGAGGTTGGATCAGTTTTGGCTGCCGGATTGGTAACATCATTTGCACCAATAACAAAGGCCACATCAGCGGTTGGAAATTCTGAATTAATGTCCTCAAGCTCGAAGACTTCATCATAAGGCACATTTGCTTCAGCTAAAAGCACATTCATATGGCCGGGCATACGGCCAGCAACTGGGTGAATGGCATATTTAACTTCAACGCCTTCTGCCTTTAACTTATCAGCCATTTCACGCAAGGCATGCTGTGCTTGTGCAACCGCCATACCATAGCCTGGAACGATAATAACTTTAGCAGCATTCTTCATCACAAAGGCAGCATCATCGGCAGACCCCTGCTTAACCGGGCGTTGTTCAGTAGAACCACCACTAGAAGCAGCGGCTGTTTCACCACCAAAGCCGCCCAAAATTACTGAAATAAATGAGCGGTTCATGCCTTTACACATAATATAGCTTAAAATTGCACCAGATGAGCCAACCAGCGCGCCAGTGATTATAAGCGCCATATTTTGTAAGGTAAAGCCAATGCCGGCTGCAGCCCAACCGGAATAGGAATTAAGCATTGATACAACAACCGGCATATCTGCGCCGCCAATTGGCACAATCATAGTAACACCGATAACCAATGCCAAAACAACAATAAGCCAGAAAACAAAATGACTTTCGCTCGCCACCAAAACAATGATGAGAACAAGAATAGCAATGCCAAGGGCAATATTGATAAGATGACGGGCTGGCAATAAAATTGGCTTACCAGACATGCGGCCATCAAGCTTCAAGAATGCAATGATAGAACCGGTAAACGTCACAGCACCAATAGCAACACCAATCGCCATTTCAACCAGTGCGCGGCCATGAATTGAGCCAACATCGCCAATATTAAACGAACTAGGTGAATAAAGCGCGGCAGCAGCTACCATAACAGCTGCAAGCCCGACCAAGGAGTGGAAAGCCGCGACCAATTGTGGCATGGAGGTCATTGCAATTCGATCTGCAATTCTAGCGCCGATCACGCCGCCAATACCAAGACCTGCAATAATAAGGGTTATACCCAAAAATCCGGGAGTGGTTAATAATAGGGTTGTTACAATGGCAATGCCCATACCAACCATGCCATAAATATTACCTTTACGGCTGGTGGTTGGATGCGATAGACCGCGCAAGGCCATGATGAATAGAATGCCTGACACCAAATAAAGGAAGGCAGCAAATTGAACACTCATTATTTAAGCCTCACTTTTCTTTTTTCTTATACATGGCAAGCATGCGCTGTGTCACTAAAAACCCACCAACAATATTAATACTGGCAAGGATAAGAGCAATAAAACCAAAGGCTGTCGCCATACCAGAAGCAGACCAACCCACAGCTAAAAGTGCACCAACCACAATAACCGATGAAATAGCATTGGTAACCGCCATAAGCGGCGTATGAAGCGCGGGCGTAACCGACCAAACAACATAATAACCAACAAAAATAGCCAAAAAGAAAACAGCCAATTGGTAAACAAAATCCATAGAGCCACCCGTTGTTGTTTGGGTGATAGTTATAATAGTCTCGCTCTGATTTGTAGCAATCTGTTCTAAACTGTTTTTAGCTTGATCAAGGCTTTGAATTATATTTTCAATAGCAGTGGTCTCCATCATTCAGCCCCTTTCTTGGCGGCCTTTTTGGCAGTTGGTTTTTCTTCAATTTCTACATGGGCGAAAGCCTGATGAAGTATCGCCCCATCATGGGTAAGTAAAGTTGCCTTTACCAATTCATCATCTAGATTGATTTTCAACTCTTTGGCTTCCTTATTTGTCATGCTTTCAAGAAAAGCAAAAAGATTGCGCGCATAAAGTTGAGACGCTGTGGCAGCAATACGGCCCGGCATATTGGTGTAGCCTACAACTTGAACTCCTTCAACATCCACCACTTGATTGGCAACCGCACCTTCAACATTACCGCCGCGCTCAACTGCAAGATCAACAACAACTGAGCCAGGACGCATGGTTTTGAGCATATCTTTGGTAATTAATCGCGGTGCGGGACGGCCTGGAATAAGCGCCGTTGTAATAACAATATCTTGCTTGGCAATATGATCTTGGGTAAGAGCTGCTTGTTTTGCCTGATATTCGCTGGACATTTCCTTAGCATAACCACCAGATGTTTCAGCGGCACGAAATTCATCATCCTCAACGGCGATAAATTTTGCGCCAAGTGATGCCACTTGCTCTTTGGCGGCGGGACGCACATCATTAGCGGTTACCACAGCACCAAGACGACGAGCTGTCGCAATAGCTTGCAAGCCGGCAACGCCTGCGCCCATGACAAATAATTTAGCAGCCGGCACAGTACCTGCGGCAGTCATCATCATTGGCATGGCACGATCATAGGTGCTAGCTGCATCAATCACCGCTTGATAGCCGGCAAGATTAGCCTGCGAAGAAAGTACGTCCATCACCTGAGCACGGGTAATGCGCGGCATAAATTCCATTGTAAACGCACTAATGCCAGCTTTGGCAAGCGCTGCCACATCACCTTCATGACCATAGGGGTCAAGCATGGCAATGAGCACCGCGCCTTTTTTATAGGCTGACAATTCTTTTTCATTAGGACGGCGAACCTTTAAAATAATATCGGCATTTTTTGCCTGACTTGCGCTTGCAAGGGTAGCGCCTGCTGATTCATATTCGCTATCTGGAATGCGTGAGCGATCACCAGCTGATTTTTCAACGAGCACGCTATAACCAAGACTTATATATTTTTTTACTGTTTCAGGAGACGCAGCAACACGCGGCTCCCCCTCTGCCGTTTCTTTGGCAACGAAGATTATCTCGCCCAAGTCATCTCTCCTTTTAACTAGAACCAACCAAAGCATTAAAAAATGCTTCACCTAAATTAAGGTGATACAATGTATTTTTTTGACACATTTTTGTTGCCCCATAACAGCACCATTATCAAGGTGATTGCAATGCTATTTTAACCTTATGAGGCAAAAAAAATTAATTACTTAATATAATTATTTTTTATGTTTAGATATTTTGATCTATTCGCTATTTTTTTCAGTCTTTAGAATTACCCAGAACTCTGTTTGAATCTGCACAAGATATTAGAATTAATAAAAAATTTAGCCCAAAAAGTGGTGAAATATTTTATAAATCTTGTTGATTTTTTAATTAACTATTTACTCTTTGCAAAATTGCTCTAACTCTTATATTGAAATAGAAGGTCACCTAAGCTCAGTAACTTACACAGCTTGTGTTGCAGTATTTTAATGAGCAAAGAAATGATTAATTGGTTTCGACAGAATGTCATAATATAAAATTTCAAAATTTAATTCTATTTGTATTAGAATTTTTATTTAAGAAAATTAGAAATTATGAGAATAATAAGCTTTAATTTAATGTAAAGCCACAATCTATGACTATGAAACAGGAAGAAATATGATGAAAAAACTGTTGATCGCAGCTGTATTGAGCATCGCTGGACTTGGGGTCGCTTCTGCACAAGATGCAGCTCCTGCCGCAAATTCAGTTAGTTTCTCCGGCGGTGCAAGTACCGTACAAGAAACATTCCAAGATTGGACTGTATCTTGCGGTGTGCAAAATTCCAAAAAAATCTGTAGTGTATCACAACAGCAAATGCAAAATAATGGTCAGCGCGTCATGGCTATTGAGGTTATTCCAAGTGCAACCGACAGCAAAATCAACCTTGTTTTGCCTTTTGGTCTTCGCTTAGCTGAAGGCATGACCTATCGCATTGATAATGGCGCACCAGCGACCACAGCTTTCAATACTTGCTATCCAGGTGGTTGCGTTGCAAATCTTCCACTTACCAACCAATTGGTTTCTGGTCTAAAAAGTGGACAAAACCTCATTCTCGTTGGCAAGGCTTTTGATGGTGGCCAAGATGTAACGCTCACCGTTTCACTAAAAGGCTTTAGCGCAGGTCTTGACCGCGCCGTTGCCTTACAGCAATAAGCTTTTAATGTCTTTAAAGTTTGAAAGCACCTGTGTGAAAACACAGGTGCTTTTTACTATTTTGAAACGTCCATATAAAGATCGCCATTTTGCTTATATTTTTGTGCCATTGTTGCCATACCTTCTTTTTTTTGCTTTTCCTTTTCCATTTCGTCTTTAATTTCGTGCGAAATTTTCATAGAGCAAAATTTGGGACCACACATTGAACAAAAATGCGCAAGCTTATGAGCTTCTTTCGGCAAGGTCTGATCATGAAAAGAACGGGCAGTTTCTGGATCCAATGATAAATTAAACTGGTCCTCCCAGCGAAATTCAAACCGTGCACGCGACAACGCGTCATCGCGCAATTGAGCAGCTGGTAATCCTTTGGCAAGATCGGCGGCATGAGCTGCAATCTTATAAGTGATAACTCCGGTTTTAACGTCTTGTCGATCTGGCAAGCCAAGATGCTCTTTTGGTGTAACATAACACAGCATAGCAGTGCCATACCAAGCAATTTGCGCCGCACCTATTGCCGATGTTATATGGTCATAGCCCGGAGCAATATCGGTAGTAAGCGGCCCCAAAGTATAAAAAGGTGCTTCACCACAATAGGCTAACTGCTTATCCATATTATCCTTAATCTTATGCATGGGCACATGACCTGGCCCTTCAATCATCACTTGACAATCTTTTGCCCAAGCAATTTTTGTAAGCTCTCCCAAGGTTTCAAGTTCGGCAAATTGCGCCGCATCATTGGCATCAGCAATCGAACCTGGACGCAAACCATCCCCCAGTGAAAAGGCAATGTCGTAAGCACGGGCTATATCGCATATTTCATCAAAATGCTCGTAAAGGAAACTTTCCTTATGGTGATATAAGCACCATTTCGCCATGATCGAGCCACCGCGCGAGACGATGCCGGTAACACGATCAACGGTTAAGGGAATATAGGAAAGACGCACGCCAGCATGAATGGTAAAATAGTCAACCCCCTGCTCAGCTTGCTCAATCAAAGTGTCACGAAAAATTTCCCAGTTTAGATTTTCGGCAATGCCATTAACTTTTTCTAAGGCTTGATAAATTGGCACAGTGCCAATAGGCACAGGAGAGTTACGAATAATCCATTCACGAATATTATGAATGTTGCGCCCTGTTGAAAGATCCATCACTGTATCCGCCCCCCATCGAATGGCCCATACCATTTTTTCGACTTCTTCCTCCATTGAAGACGTCACGGCTGAATTACCAATATTGGCGTTAATTTTCACACTGAAATTACGACCAATAATCATTGGTTCACTTTCAGGGTGATTGATATTATTGGGAATAATTGCTCGACCAAGCGCAATTTCATTGCGGACAAATTCGGGCGTTACAAATGGTGGAATAGCTGCACCAAAGCTTTCACCAATGGTGCGTATTTCATGCTCTAAATTTTCACGCCCCAAATTTTCTCGTATCGCAACAAATTCCATTTCTGGCGTTATAATACCAGCGCGTGCATAAGCCATTTGCGTGACGGCTGCATTATTTTTGGCGCGAAGTGGTTGGCGGCATTGCAAAAATTCTGGTGTTTTTTTTGCCTCCGATACAAAACCGTTATCTGCAGCCTTGACGGTTCGCCCTTCATAGGTCTCAACATCGCCGCGCGCCAATATCCAAGATTCACGAATAGGCGCAAGCCCCTTATCAATCGTAATATCCGTATTTTCATCGCTATAAGCGCCAGACGAATCATAGACTGGCAAATCTGGTTCATTACTAGAAGGATGCAATTTTATATAGCGAATAGGCACCTTTATTTGCGGATAAATAGTGCCTGATTTATAGTTTTTTTTAGAAGAAGGAAGTGCGCCAGTTGTTACTTTAAAACAATTTTCTGACATGGTGAATTCTCCTTGCTTTATTTAAAGGAAAATCCCTCTCGCCAAAGGTAAAGGAGAAAAATGCCTATTTGCGATAAGTCTAAAGATAAAGACGAGAAGCAGCAGACATAAGACCATCCCTCCACCAGTATGAGCTGGATCAGGTTCAACGGGTCATTGCGCTGCTTTAAAGCCAGCAATATCTCAGCCTCTTGTCGAGACACCCCAGGTACAAGCCGATCATTAGCTAGATATAATCAATTGTCAATGAGGAATAAAATCATTCTAAAATAAGCAAAAGGCCATTAAATGAATAATGACCTTTTTTAAGTTACACAATAAATTAAAGATAATTACGGATAAAGCCGCACGGTTTGCCAGTTTTCATCATCAATATTATCTCGTTTAAAGACCAAACGGTCATGAAGGCGAAATGGCCTATCGTGCCAAAATTCAATATAAGTTGGACGAATGCGAAAGCCAGACCAATAAGGCGGGCGCGGGATTGAACCAACAGCATAGCGCAAGCCATATTCAGCGACTGCCTTTTCAAGTGCAAAGCGGCTTTCAAGCGGTCGTGATTGTTTAGATGCCCAAGCACCAATACGACTTCCGCGTGCTCGGCTATTATAATAGGCATCGGCTTCTTCATCACTAACGATTTCCACAATACCGCGAACACGCACCTGCCGCTTTAAGGTTTTCCAATGAAAACATAATGCGGCTTTCATGCTATTTAAGATTTCCACACCTTTTTGACTTTCAAAATTGGTGTAAAAAACAAAGCCATCACCATCAAAACCTTTCAGCAAAACCATACGCACATCGGGTAGGCCTTGGCTATCCACTGTGGCTAAAGCCATCGCATTGGGGTCATTTATTTCGCTAGCGCTTGCGTCATCTAACCATTTTGTAAAAAGATCAAAAGGAGATTCCTCCTTGGTAAAGTCATCTTCTGTTAATGTATCATTTGTCATAATATATCCTAGCGCTTGTGAAATTCTGAGATAGAAGTTAAGCTCAAGTCGTCCGGCTTGATATGAGCCTATTAGTATTGCGTAAAGAGTTCAAGCATTGGTTACATCAAAACCTTTGTTTATAAAGTACCGGAAAGCTTTTGATGATTAAATTTAAAAACGCATTTTCTTGTTATTTTCGCCCCATAATGCTTGGTTCTAGCCTATTAGTGCTAGGGTCGTGCCTGCAAGCTTGCGTTGTTGTGCAACCCAAAACACCGCAAATCATGCCTGATAACAGCATTATTACCGGATCAATTGGTGGAAATAGCGTAAATTTACCCAAGGTTGATTTAGGCGGCGACGAAAAAGTCATGCGTGAACAAATAGCAGCGCAGCCTGATTCCTCAATCGTTAACTGGAAAAATGACGCAACAGGTAGCCGCGGAACCATGTCTATCCTTGACAGTTTTGTTGAAAATGGCAGCCAATGTCGCTCATTTAAAACTACGCGCGAATCCTTCAACGGCATTATGATTTATCAAGGCAAAGCCTGCCAGCAAAATGATACTTCATGGAATGTATCGCAAATAAAAGCGCTTTAATTCCATCAAAAATAAATTCAGCTTGAAATTTTAGTTGAGTTTTGAGTGAAAGTTTGCATTGAAGGAATGGCGCATTATCATGTGTAATAATGCGTAGTAAGCGTTGCAATTTTTGATCATTGACGCAATATGCATTTTATCAATGTGCCATTGCTTATGGTGACATGATGATAATTGCCAATTTTTAATCATCGCTTAAGAACGACTGGAACACAAGCCTTGCAACCAAGCGCCACTGACAATAAGCCCGTAACGCCTGTAGTTGATCGCCCAACGCCAATGATGGAACAATATATCGAAATCAAGGCGGCCCATAGCGATTACATGTTGTTTTATCGTATGGGTGATTTTTACGAATTATTTTTTGATGATGCAGTTGATGCTTCGCGTGCGCTTGGCATAACGCTCACAAAACGCGGTAAGCATCTTGGTGAAGACATTCCCATGTGCGGTGTGCCTGTTCATACCGCAGATGATTATTTGCAACGCCTGATTACTGCAGGCTACCGCGTTGCCGTATGCGAGCAGATTGAAAACCCTGCAGAAGCTAAAAAGCGCGGTGCAAAATCGGTGGTGAAGCGCGACGTTGTTCGTCTTGTAACACCAGGAACACTCACCGAAGAAAAATTGCTTGATCCATCATCGGCCAATTATCTTATGGCTTTGGGGCGGGTTAAAGGACAAGGCGACCATGGCTTTGCTTTGGCATGGATTGATATTTCAACCGGTGTTTTCAAAGTCATTGAAAGCAGTCTTGAACGACTTTTGGGCGATATTATGCGCATTGACCCTAAGGAAATTTTGGTCAGTGATGAGCTATTCCACGACCAATCCTTACGGCCCGTTTTTGATATTTTAGGGCGCAGTGTTACAACACAACCACAAAGCCTATTTGATAGTGCAACTGCCGAAGCTCGAATTTGCAATTATTTTAAAGTGGCAACCTTAAGCGGTTTTGCCAATTTTACTAAGCCCGAATTAATTGCTATCTGCGGTGCTATTGCTTATATTGAAAAAACCCAAATTAGCGAACGTCCACCCTTGATGCGGCCGGAGCGTGAGTTTGAAGGCTGCAGCCTTTTTATTGACCCAGCAACGCGTCTAAACCTTGAATTAAGCCGCACTTTATCGGGGGATCGCAATGGCAGCTTATTAAGAGCCATTGACCGCACGGTAACCAATGGCGGAGCAAGGTTGTTAGCTGAACGTTTAATGACCCCTCTTACCAATCCCAATGTCATAAATCAAAGATTAGATGCAGTGGCTTTTTTCCTTGGTAATGCGCAAATTTGTGATGGCATAAGAGCAATTTTAAAAGGCATAGCTGATATGCCGCGCGCTGTATCACGCCTTGGGGTTGAGCGCGGCGGTCCACGCGATTTTGCCGCAATTTTAAATGCAATGTCCGCCGCCTTTTCGCTAACGGAAATGCTAGAAAATACTTTATTACCTATTGAATTGGCGCAAGCTTTAGAAGCCTTAAAAACCTTACCCCTTCCACTTTACGCTCATTTAGAACGCGCCTTAGCCGATGAACTGCCCTTGTTAAAACGCGATGGTGGTTTTGTACGCACAAGCTACCATCAAGAGCTTGATGAAATGCGCGCATTACGTGATGAGTCGCGCCGAGTTATTGCAGCCTTACAAGCGCGTTATATGGATGAAACAGGCATTAAGACCTTAAAAATCAAGCACAATAATATTTTGGGTTATTTTATCGAGGTAACCGTCAACCAATCTGGCGCAATGACCGAAGGTGCTGACGCTAAAGCCCGCTTTATTCACCGCCAAACCATGGCCAATGCCATGCGCTTTACCACAACTGAACTTGCAGACCTTGAAAGCCGCATTGCCAATGCAGCCGATAAAGCTTTGACCATAGAACTTGATATTTTTAGTCAACTCGAAAATGAAGTTATTGCAGTAGCCGACCTTTTACGCAATGGTGCCAATGCTTTAAGCTTATTTGATGTTACCAGCAGCCTTGCTATTTTGGCCGATGAACAAGGCTATTGCCGCCCACAAATTGATGACAGTCTTGCTTTTAATATTGTTGCTGGCCGCCATCCCGTTGTTGAGCAAGCTTTGCGCAAACAAGCAAGTGATCCCTTTGTTGCCAATGATTGCAATCTATCTCCGCATAAAAATGCGCAATTTGGTGAAATCTGGTTGCTCACTGGCCCCAATATGGGTGGTAAATCTACCTTTTTGCGGCAAAATGCTCTTATTGCGATTATGGCGCAAATGGGTTCTTTTGTGCCGGCAGGCTCTGCCCATATTGGTACTGTTGATCGCTTATTTAGCCGTGTTGGCGCGTCTGATGATCTTGCCCGTGGCCGCTCAACCTTTATGGTGGAAATGGTCGAAACAGCTGCTATTTTAAATCAAGCAGGTGAACGCGCTTTGGTCATACTTGATGAAATTGGCCGGGGTACTTCAACCTTTGATGGTCTTTCTATTGCTTGGGCAAGTGTTGAATATTTGCATGAAGTTAATCATTGCCGTGCGCTATTTGCCACCCATTTTCACGAAATGACCGCTTTAACCGAAAAACTGCCACGTTTGAGCAACCACACCATGAAAGTGCGCGAATGGAAAGGCGATGTTATTTTCTTGCATGAAGTGGGTGAAGGTGCGGCCGACCGCTCTTACGGGGTACAAGTTGCCAAGCTTGCCGGCCTACCTAAACAGGTAGTAAACCGCGCGCGTGATGTTTTAAAGCAATTGGAAGATGGTGAAATTTCTGGCAAAGCCAATAAGCTTATTGATGATTTGCCACTGTTTTCGGTGGCTTTAAAGCATGAAGAAAAATCAAGCATTGATTCTGCTTTTGACGAAGCGTTTAAAAGCCTTAACCCTGATAATTTATCGCCCCGTGAAGCTTTAGACGAATTATATCAATTAAAGGCCCTATGGAAAAAACAACAAGCTGATCGCCATTGAGTTTCAAAAGCGGTAAGGATCGCATAATCCTTACCGCTTTTTCTAAAACCAATGCTTATGCTAATTGCCTTTTTAATCCTTGCGCAAGATGAAACGTCCTGCAAAACCGGTAAAAATTGCTATAAAAACCGCCAATAAGCCATATAGCCAAGCATGGGCATGAGCCAAATGATAGATAGAATAGGCAAAATGCGCTTTCATAATATCCATACGGGTTTCAGCATGGCTAACATAGGCGCCATCGCGGAATAAATACGCTTTGATTTGATAATTACCAACTGGCAAATTAGCAGGCAATTCAAAACGCGCCTTAAACAATGAAGACGGATCAAGCATAACTGTTCCCGGATTTTCCGTATATAGATGTTGTTTTTTCTTCAAAGCAATGAGCTGTTCACGAAATTGGTGAACTTTTTCCTGGTCCAAACTATCTGACTGCAAGGGCATATAATCAATAGACAAACCAAGATCACGATAGGTTTGCGGCGCGGTAATATCCCGTAACTCACTTGTTGCACCAAGATTATAATAAAGTGGTACAGACTTAAAGGTGAGCGCATCGGCATTAACCCAAACGCCTAGGCGGCGTTTTTTTTGCCGCATGGTCATTTCACGTGAGGGGCCTTCAAGGGTCACAATAATATTATAGCGATTTTGGCGCGCAACCAAGGGGTCGGCATGCTGCACAACGCCAGCAATATAAAGATCAGTACCGGTAAAGTTTGTGCCAATAGTGATGGTATCAGTGGTGACAATAATTTGTACCTGCTCGGGTATTTGGGTCGCAACTGGCGCTGTTGGTGTAGCATCCTGCGCTTGGGCATTGGCAGCAACTACCATTGTTGCTAAAACACAAACAGCTATTTTGTTTAAAAGATAGGGAAACAGATTTTTCATTACCTACCCCGTCACAATAGTTAAGCTAAAGAGCTCACTTGGGCGAATAAATAGCTGGAATGCTAGCCAAAGCGCCATAATCAATACCAATAAAGCCAATAAAAGACGTAACTGCTCGGCCTTTAACTTGCGACCAGCTTTGGTGCCATATTGCGCACCGACAACACCGCCAAGCATCAGCAAAAATGCCAAAATCACGTCAACCGATTGGTTGGTGATTGATTGCAAAACAGTGGTAAAGGCGGTGACAAAAGTGATTTGAAAAAGCGATGTTCCAACAACGACATTGGTTGGTACTCGCAAAAGGTAAATTAAAGCTGGAACCATAATAAAGCCACCGCCAACACCCATCACGGATGACAAAATACCAATAACAAAACCAATACCTAAAACAGGAATCACACTGACATAGATTTTTGACGCTTTAAAACGCATTTTAAATGGCAGGCGGTGAATCCAACCTTGATGTCCAGGGCGGCGGACTGTTGGCGACATGCCACCACGCGCACGACGCATTGAGCGCACGCTTTCAATGGTCATTAATATGCCAATGCCACCAAGTAAAACCACGTAGAGCAACGAGATAATAAGGTCAAGTTGACCAATACGTCGCAAGAGTGAAAACAGCTCAATACCGATTGCCGAGCCAACCAAACCACCGACAACTAAAAATGTACCCATCTTTATATCAAGAGTACGGCGTTTGAAATGCGACAATGCGCCAGTAACCGATGAAGCAATAACTTGATTGGCACCTGTACCAACGGCAATTGCTGGCGGAATATTATAAAAAATTAATAGTGGCGTAATCAAAAAGCCACCGCCAACGCCAAAAAGACCAGATAAAAAACCGACAACTGCTCCCATGCCAATTAACACCAGCATATTTAAAGACATTTCAGCAATGGGCAGATAAATACTCATCTCTTAAATCCGAAGCAGGCTTTTAACGTTCATCTGTCTTATGTTTCAATATAACTATAGGGTGAACCCGTTAGCCAGATTGAATGAAGCTTATATTTTCAAACCCATACCTCATAAGCATATGATGTATGGGTAATGAAAAAGCGCTAACTGTCCATTTTATAAAACTTTTGTTCTATAATAGAACAATGATTTAGGCGCTTTTATGCGGCCAGGATAATAATCTTCTAAACTAGCTCAATTAATCAATATATTTTGTTGAATATAGCGGTTGAGACCACAAAATATATCAAAATATCATCATTCATGTTTCATTTGAAATTTATAATAGATCAAAAGCACGCATTATCAATATAATCAATAAAATTAGAAATGGTTAATTTTTTAGCAGTTAATTGGAAAACGCCGCATTTAATCCCTATTTAAACGATAATATTCGCATAAATAAGCGTAAACCAATTTTAAAATGGTTGCTTGAACTTTTTAATTATAGGACGATTGTATTGGATGAAAAACAATTGGGTAAAATTTTAGCTGCAGGTAGTGAACGCCAGCAACAAACCCGTGCCACACGTGTTAAGAGACTATTTTGGTCTACGTTCAAAAAAGCAGCACAATATATTCCATTTACCCGTGAACTCATTGCTGCATATTATTGTGCTTTTGATCCAGCCACTCCAAAACATGTCAAGGCAACGCTATTTGCAGCCCTTGCTTATTTTGTTATGCCTATTGATATCATCCCTGATTTTTTGGCAATTATTGGCTTTAGCGATGATATAACTGTATTAGCTGCGGCCCTTGCAACTATTAAACCTTATATCAATGAGCAGCATTTTGACCTAGCTGATGAGGCATTGGAAGCAAAAAACGTGAAAAAAAGTGCATATTAAGCAGAAAAATATACACTTATTCACTTTTTAGTAACCCTATTTAAGCCATTATTGATTTGTTTTATAGAATTTGCCATTAAATTGCTATTTGCTAATTTGGGCTTAAACAATTAAAAGACAAAAATTATTTGAGTAATAGTCATTTTGGAAATTTATGATGTAGCTGTTAATGCACTAAAACCAAAAGACTAAAGATAAACAAAAATGAAACAAAAAAGTGAGCTGGTATAATGATGTTTGGAAAAACTTTTGTTGCAGCGTCAATCATGACCATTGGATTGACCATTGGTTTGGCAACTGCCGCCATGGCACAGAGCCCAACACGGTTAAATCAGTTTGATTACTGGGGCGCTTACTCCTATAAAGCTGGAACAGGTACCGTTTGCTATGTCTTGTCGGCACCTACGAAACAAGAGCCATCAAGTGTCAATCATGGCGATAATTTCTTTCTTATTTCCAAGCGTCCAGATGGATCGACAAGTTTTGAACCGCAATTCATGGCCGGTTACAATTTGCGCGCCAATGTTACGGTGACGATTGATGGTAAAGGTAGCTTCACACTTTTCACCAAAGAAAAATCGGCTTGGATTGAATCGCCGCAAAACGAAACAAAATTAATCGCAGCATTGCGTTCGGGTACGACTATGGTGGTGAAGGCGGTATCAGCACGCGGTACCAATACAACGTATACTTACTCGCTTAAAGGCATTACCGCTGCATTAAACTCCATGAAAAACTGCAAATAATTTGCTTTAATTAATGGCTCACTAAACGGTATAAAACATTAAACATTAGCTATTCTTTTGATTTAATGGTTTTATTTTGAATTTATAAGCCTATTAAACTCATAAACCCATGTGCCTTCACATGGGTTTTTCACTTTAAGACATCTTGCAATTTACAAAATAGATGGCCAACATCTTAGTTATAAGTTCCATATTGCATGTTAATAAAACTGGCTCATTTATCACTATTATAAAAAACGTGACCTTTTAGAATTTTTATGATATAAGCCTCC
Source organism: Bartonella sp. HY038 (assembly GCF_014117425.1). Classification (NCBI taxonomy): domain Bacteria; kingdom Pseudomonadati; phylum Pseudomonadota; class Alphaproteobacteria; order Hyphomicrobiales; family Bartonellaceae; genus Bartonella; species Bartonella sp. HY038. The sequence goes on along the minus strand of NZ_CP059725.1, from coordinate 234,219 downwards.
TTTAATGAGATATAGATTTTCATCTATGGAATAGAGATATTTGCACTTATTTGCCTTAACTTGACTAATGATGCTTAAAATGAGCAATCACAAGGGTGGCCTATCTGGATAATATGGATTAAACATTTCAATTTAAAAATTGAAAACTCCTTACGTCTTTGTGCAATGAATAAGTGCCATAATGAAACCAACCATAAAGCCTTTAGATAATCGAGCCTATTAATGAGCATTTCTTATGATTTAGCCCCTGTTGGTGCATGTCACAAAGCACCCCCACTTGTCGGCATGAGTGAAGCCCTGCCAGCCCTTATTGGCATGAGCCGCGAAGAAATGGCGCAAGCGCTTGAAAAAATCGGTGTTCCTGCACGTCAAACACGTATGCGCGTTGGGCAATTATGGCATTGGCTTTATGTACGTGGTGTTTCGTCTTTTGATGATATGTTTAATATTTCTAAAGAATTGCGGCAAAAGCTTGCACAAAACTTTACAATAGCACGCCCAGAAATTGTAACCGAGCAAATTTCAAGCGATGGTACACGCAAGTGGTTATTGCGTTTCCCACCGCGCGGTGCGGGGCGGCCTGTTGAGATTGAAACCGTTTATATACCTGAAGAAGGGCGCGGTACGCTTTGTATTTCAAGTCAAGTTGGCTGCACCCTTACTTGCTCATTTTGCCACACTGGCACACAGCGCATGGTGCGTAATTTAACCTCGGAAGAAATTTTGGCGCAATTATTGGTTGCCCGTGACAAGCTTGGTGATTTTCCAGATAAGGATACGCCTGATGGCGCGATTGTACCTGAAGAAGGGCGTAAAATTTCCAACATCGTCATGATGGGTATGGGTGAGCCGCTTTATAATTTTGAAAGCGTCAAAAAAGCTTTACTGATTGCATCCGATGGCGAAGGAATTTCTCTATCTAAACGCCGTATAACCCTATCAACGTCGGGTGTTGTGCCAGAAATTTATCGCACCGGTGATGAAATAGGTGTAATGCTTGCCATATCGCTCCATGCAGTGCGCGATGACTTGCGTGACTTGCTTGTGCCAATCAATAAAAAATATCCACTAGAGCAATTAATGGAAGCCTGTCGTAATTATCCCGGCCTTTCCAATGCACGGCGTATTACCTTTGAATATGTGATGCTCAAAGATGTTAATGACGGCGTTGAGGATGCAAAGCGCTTGGTTAAATTATTGCAAGGCATCCCAGCAAAGATTAATCTTATTCCATTCAATCCATGGCCTGGCACCAATTATCAATGTTCAGATTGGGAACAGATCGAACTTTTTGCCGATATTGTTAATCGTGCCGGTTATGCATCACCTATCCGCACGCCTCGTGGCCGTGATATTCTTGCTGCCTGCGGTCAATTAAAATCAGCATCTGAACGCATGCGCAAAGCAGACCGCGAGAAGCTTGCTGCAGCCAATGCATAAAAGCTGTTTTTAAATTGCGATTATGAAAGCCCTGAATAAAGTTCGGGGCTTTTTTATTTATAATAATGGCAAAAGACCTTGGGAAAGCCAAAAAATAAACAACAAATCAAGAAAAGAATAAAAAAAGCTTTATGAAAAGACCTTTTTAGGTTTTAAAAGACTTGGATTATTAAAAACTGGTCAATATTTTGCAGCGAAGGGAGGAGGTAAATGGCTTTATCAGCAGAATTACATTTGCGGCACTCCCAACAGCTAGTGATGACATCGCAATTGGTGCAGTCAATTAAATTATTGGCAATGACCGGTATTGAGCTTGAACGTTTTATTAACGAGGAAATTGAACGCAACCCATTGCTTGATCTTGTCAATAAAAACGATAATGATATTAAAGATACTCGCCCAAATAGTGATGAAACACCAAGCCTCACCACTGAGGAATTGCAAAAATCAGCCTTTAGTCAAAGTGAACATATCGCCACCGATAGTGCAGTTATTAACGATAATATCTATGATAGCGCTCCCAGAATCGAAGATCCAAAACAGCCCGATATAAGGGCAGATTTTCGCTTAAAAGATAGTGCAAACAGTAATATTGACGATTTTGCACAATTTATCAGTGCACCGATTAGCCTTCGCGCCCATATTGATGAACAAATTCTTTATAGTTTTCATGATTCGGTTGATCGCTTTATTGCCCGTGATCTTGCCGATCAGATTGACGAATCAGGTTATTTCATTGGAGATCTAGAAGAAACCGCCTTGCGGCTTAATCAATCAATTGCGAGAATAGAAAATGTCTTAAATCGCCTGCAAGGATTTGATCCTATTGGTATTTTTGCGAAGGATTTAGCCGGCTGTCTTGCCCTACAACTTAAAGACAAAAATCGCTATGATCCAGCAATGGCAAAGCTTCTTATCCATTTAGAAGATCTTGCCAAACGAGATTTTGTTAAATTAAAGCGGATTTGCGGGGTTGATGAAGAAGACTTAATCGACATGCTTGGAGAAATTCGCGCGCTTGATCCAAAACCGGGGCTTGCCTTTAGCTCAAGCCCCACTGATATCATAGTGCCGGATGTTTTTATTACGCATAGTGGCGATGATTTTCGAGTTGAACTTAACCCACATCTATTACCCAAAATTTTAATCAATGAAAATTACAGCAATATTGTTTGCCGTGACAAAACCGATCAAGAGTTTTTAAGCAATGCATTACAAAGCGCCAATTGGTTGTTAAAAGCATTAGACCAGCGTGCGAATACGCTTTTGCTAGTGGTAAGCGAGATCGTGCGCCAACAACAGGGCTTCTTGCGCCACGGCATTAGTCATTTAAAGCCATTAAGCATGACTGCTTTAGCTGAAAAAATTGGTATTCATGAATCAACCATCAGCCGAGTTACCACCAATAAATATGTTGCAACACCACGCGGCACGCTTGATTTGCGCTTTTTCTTCACCACGGCGATTGCCGCCGCAGATGGCAGTGAAGCGCATTCATCAGAATCTGTGCGCCACCGCATCAGGCAATTAATCCAAGACGAACCGGCCAATGCTATATTATCCGATGATAATTTGGTTGATTTACTAAAAAAAGAGGGCATGGATATTGCACGGCGAACCGTTGCCAAATACCGCGAAGCAATGAATATTCCATCTTCTGTTGCACGTCGGCGTGAGAAAAAAGCACGAATTTTGTCCACAAAAGCCTAAATTCGACGATTGACATTTACATAATTTGTGACTAGAACCCCGCAAAACTGGTGCTCAAATCAAGTTGTTTGTGGAAGATGCGGATAGTATTTGCGCTATTCATCGGTTAGGGCTACATTGGTCTTGTAACAAATAATAAACGAGGTTCACAATGTCGCTACGCATCTCAGGACAGCATATGGATATCGGTGATGCTTTCCGCACCCGAATTGAAGAGCGCATCAATGATGCAATCTCTAAATATTTTGCTGATGGCACTACAGGGCATATAACTGTAACAAAGTCAGGGGCAAAATATTCTGCCGATTGCGTATTACATTTAAGCACTGGTGCGGTATTGCAAACCACCGGTGACGCAATGGATCCGCAAGGCGCATTTGACGCCGCTGCTGAACGCATTGAAAAGCGCCTACGCCGTTATAAGCGCCGCATCAAGTCCCACAAGAACGAGTCTACCAGTCAGGCTTTTGCTGATGTTGCTTATCGGGTTATGGAACCTGTCCCTGATGAAGAGGACGATTTTCCAGAAGATTATGCACCAACAATTGTTGCTGAAACATCCATGGCGCTGCGCCTATTATCGGTTGCAGATGCCGTTATTGAACTTGATTTGATGGATAATCCGGTCCTTGTTTTCCGCAATGCGGGAAGTGAAAAAGTTAATATTGTTTATCGCCGTGCCGATGGCAATATTGGTTGGATTGATCCATCAAATGTAAAACATACTGGAAGTAATTAAATTTAGCCCTATATGGTGCAAATTATACTTTAACCAGTAGCTATGCTGACTGAAGGGAAGCAAATATGATGGGTTTAAGTGATCTGATAGCGCCGGAAGCTATTATTCCGGCGTTAAAAGCGAGTTCTAAGAAACAGCTTTTACAGATTATGGCCGAAAGAGCTGCAGAATTAACCGGTTTACCGGAGCGCGATATATTCGACACAATTTTGCAACGTGAAAAACTTGGTTCAACAGCTGTGGGTAATGGTATTGCTATTCCCCATGGTAAATTGCCAGACATTGATAAAATTGTCGGTGTTTTTGCACGATTGCAAAATCCGGTTGATTTTGAAGCGCTTGACGATCAACCTGTTGATCTTGTTTTTCTTCTTCTTGCTCCAGAAGGTTCTGGTGCGGATCACTTGAAAGCACTATCACGGATTGCACGCCTATTACGCGATTGCGACATGGTCAATAAATTGCGCAATAGCCACGATTCGCAAGCCCTTTATTCGCTTTTAACTGATCACGCTGTGACAGCCGCATAGTGTTTTAAAAAACTTATAGAAAAGCCCGCTTTATGCGGGCTTTTTATTGTCTAAATATCAATACAAATTTATAAAAATTAGACCATAATGAAAAACCCACACTGCTATGAAATATACATAACAATAGGGTTTCATATAACTCTATCAACGCGGCTTAATAATACAAAAAAAGGCTTATTTTATAAGGTGAGTTATGATGCTTGAAAGGCATATATCTAATCGATGGATACAAGCAGGGATAGTTATTAGTCAAAACAAAGATGCGATGGTTTTATGCCCCAAATGTCAAAAGCAAAATTTAAAAGTTTGGGATGTAAAAAGCAATTTTAATTCAAATGATATAGAACGCCATATGATTTGCGAAAATTGCCAAGCTTATAATGCATTGCGTATAAAGAAAAAATAATACCACTGATATTAAAGCCAAAGACCAACCGACCTAAGCGATAAAGCTGCGCATAAGCCAGTAGAATATCCATAATCAAAAATCATTTACTTTTAAGGACTCGACATAATCATAATGGCGGCTTAACATTTTTAATTGCGGGTGCTGATATTTATCAAGCGAAGTTATTGCAAGAAAAATGCAAAATAACAACTTATTGGGGGGATAATGCGTTATACATTACGTCAAATTCAATATTTTATTGCAACTGCAGAAACTGGAAGCATCACCCTTGCAGCAGAGCGGGTTCATATATCGCAGCCTTCTATTTCTGCCGCTATTGCCAACTTAGAAGAAGAATTAAAAGTTCAGCTTTTTATTCGCCGCCATGCCCAAGGCCTAGCGCTGACTCCAGCCGGCAAAACCCTATTAATACAGGCAAAATTATTGCTAGAGCAGGCAGAAAGTCTTTATGTTGTTGCCTCTGAAACAGCCAATGGCGCACGCGGACAACTCACACTAGGTTGTATGGTAACCCTTGCCTCAATGGTAATGACCGAACTTACCTATAGTTTTACATCGCAATATGATGAAGTCATTATAAATAATGTTGTTAGCGATCATCATGGTCTTCTCCAAAAGCTACAAAATGGCGAAATTGACGTAGCACTCAGTTATGACCTTTTAATTCCTGACGGCTTTGAATTTATTGAACTGGCAGAATTACCGCCTTATGTCGTAATGGGTGAAACCCACCCATTAGCAACTGCAAAATCTTTACAATTGTCTGACCTAGTACGCGAGCCATTATTACTGCTCGATTTACCCGTAAGTACTGAATATTTTTTATCATTGTTCTTTAATCAAGGGCTTAACCCCAATATTGCCATGCGCTCTCCCCACCAAGACGTATTACGAACAACGGCTGCCAATGGTTATGGTTATACTCTTGCCAATGTGCGTCCACGCTCTCATATTTCCATGGACGGACGCAAACTCATTCATATTCCACTTGAAAAAGGCTTAAAACCAATGAATATCGGTCTTATTGCGTTGGCTGGCACAAAAAAAACACGACTCGTACAATTATTTTATGATCATTGTTATAAAATGATTTCTAATGAGGTTATCCCTGGAATGGATGCGCCTTATTAACTTCAATCCTAAAATTTTAATTTAACGCAATGCCACCTTACTGGAAAAAGCCAAGCTGCTAAAAAATTTGTTTTATATCCCCCACTTCCATAATCTTAGCAGCAAGGCATAAATGTTTGATTGCTACATTATTGGGAAAAATACGAACATAAAAACCTAAGCTTTCAGCCATTGATGCAATTTGGTAAGCATGGTTTGACATTTTTCTAATTGTTCAATAGCAATAAATTCGTCTGGCTTATGCCCCTGCTCCATATTACCGGGACCGCAAACCAATGTGGTAATGCCAGCATCTTGAAATAATCCACCCTCTGTTCCAAATGCCACAGTTGAAAAATCCTTGCTGTCACTCCATTTTGCCAATTTTTGTGCAAAAGGCAATTTTACATCGGTTAAAAGCCCAGGATAGCGGCTTAATTGACTAAATTCAATATGTGTTGCCTGATGGACTGCCTGCATTTCTGGCAATAAAATATCCGATGCGTAATTTGCAATTTCAGTTAATGCAATATCTGGCTTACTATTTGGCAAATGACGAATTTCAAAATCAAATTCACATAATTGTGGTACAATATTAAGTGCGCTACCACCACGGATTACCCCCACCTGCATCGTGCTAAAAGGTGGATCAAAATTTTTGTCTTGCGTTGTCTTTAAGCCATCAGCAACCGAAATGATTTTATTCATCATTTTAGCAGCATATTCAATAGCATTCACCCCTTGTGGCGCATAAGCAGAATGGCAAGCATGTCCTTGGATTTGGCAACGCATAGCAACTTTACCCTTATGCCCATAAATCGCTTGCATTTGAGTTGGTTCACCGATGATACAAAAATCTGGCTTATCATCCATTAACTTTAACTGATCAATAAGATGACCAACACCAAGACACCCAACTTCTTCATCATATGAAAAAGCAAGATGCAGGGGCATTTTCAGATCTGCGCTTAAAAACAATGGTAATGACGCTAACACACAGGCAATAAAACCTTTCATGTCGGTGGTGCCGCGCCCATAATAGCGGCCATCCTGCTCTGTCAATTCAAATGGCGCAAATGTCCATGTTTGCCCATCGACTGGCACGACATCGGTATGCCCCGACAATATGATACCGCCTTTTGTTTGTGCCGGTAAACAGGCATAAAGATTAGCCTTTTTGCCACTCGCATCATGAATAAGCTTTGGCTCTAAGCCATGAGATTGTAATAATTCCTTGATGTAATGAATAAGATCAAGATTGGATTTATAGCTAGTTGTATCAAAAGCAACAAGCTGCGCCAATATCGCCTTGACATTTTCATTCATCCCCCGGAACTCCATAACTTGGTGCTTGCCTTGGATCAAGCGCACGAACCATATAGGCATCCATTTGAGGTGCATAATCCAGCCAAAGTTTTTGAAGCGCGCTAATTGGCGCATCATCATGCCAATCCACTCTTAAATCCACCATCGGCCAAGCTTGCTCACCAACAACTTTAACGGCTGCAGAATGCACGGGACCAGCCTCTCCCCCTGCAATTATCGCTGCTTGCAAGGCCTTTATCAAACGTCCAGCCAGTAACCCATCGCTGTTTTCAAATGCTTGCACCATGGCATCAATAACTGCAGTATTTGCCAACATATTGCCAGCACCGATACAATTATTGCCACTCACCACATGAAAAATACCCAAGGTTTGCTTACCGCTAAAAGACGCGGTTTGCCCTTCAGCATCAATCATTGCAACTTGACGATAATCGGCAAAAGGATCTTCGGCTAAGGCTTTTTGCAAAGCAACATTAACGGTATCGCCATTTTTTAAAAAGATAAGACCGCGCAGCCCCAAAGAAGGCAAAGTGATATTTTGGCTGGAAACCGCGCCAATTTTTGCTTGAAGCCAAGGACAGCGTGCGCCAACTGCAATGCTTGAAGAGCTCAAAGCAATGCCAAGCTGACCCGTTTGTGCGCAGCGTGCTGTAATTGAAAAAGTCATGATCGCTCCTTAACTAGCACTTTCATCAGGAATAACGGCAATTACGTCAATTTCCACCAACCATTGGGGTTGCGCAAGACCAGAAACAACAAGACCCGTTGAAATGGGAAACACACCTTTAAGCCATTTACCAACTTCTTGATAAACAGGCTCCCGATAACGAGGATCAATAATATAGGTTGTTGTTTTAACAATATGCGATAAATCACTACCTGCTTCTTCTAGCAATTGTTTGATATTTTTCATTGCTTGCTCGGCTTGAGCGCGTGGATCACCCAAGCCTATAAGATTGCCATCAAAATCAGTCCCAACTTGCCCACGCACATAAACAGTATTGCCGGCACGAACTGCTTGACATAAATCATTATCCAAGTTTTGATTTGGGTAAGTTTCCTTAGTATTAAACATACGAATACGGGTGTGAGTTGGCATTTAATGCTCCTAACAAATTGGAAAATAACATTTAAAGATTTTTTTATTTTTGCAAAAATGCTTTATTGCTATGGTTAAAGGCATTAAGCTCGTTGGCTCTTATCCCTATATTGCGTATATTTTTTTCGGTTAGCAATATGATCGGCAACAAATTTGGCGTCATGCCAAACACCCCAGATAAAAGATGATCCGCGCCGCGATAACCATGGTAGGCCAAGGAAATAAATGCCTTCATAATTAGAAACACCACGTTGATGTTTGGGGCGTTGTTGTCCTTGAAATTCGTCAATCTCTACCCAACTATAATCAATTCCATAGCCCGTTGCCCAGATAATTGAGGTAATACCTGCCTCTTTAAGATTTAGCGATAAGATAGGTTCATCCATCTCTGGGGGATTGGGCAAAAATTGCCTTGCTTGCGGCTCTTGGGGTAAATCAAGACCATTGGCTTTGATATAAGCATCGGCAGCATCAAGCAAAGCCAAATAGTTTTCATCACCAAGGCGGATATTTTCATTAAGATTATCCGCAAAAAACACTTCACCATCAGCAAAGGATTTCGTTAAGCCAACCAAAGTAATCCCTTGCTGGGCAAGATTACGAAAATCTACCGTATGACCGCCGCGCGCGCCACTTACTGCAATGGTTACATGTTCTTTACCCGGCGCATTAGCAGGGGCATCCCAAAGCCCTAAAACGCCAAGCCACCAGCAAAAATCACGGTTACGATAGGAACGCGGTGGGCGATCATGGGCGCCAATTGAAAGATATACTTTTTTGCCCGCTCTTTGCAATTCATCGGCAATTTGCACACCAGACGAGCCAGCGCCAACCACCAATACCGCACCTTCAGGTAATTGTTGCGGATTATAATAGTCGGCAGAGTGAATTTGATAAAGATCAGAGCCAAGTGGGGCAATAGCTGGAATAATTGGCTTTTGAAAAGGCCCGGTTGCGATAACAATATTTTTCGCTTCAATAACGCCATTGGTAGTCTGTACAGTATAACCATAGCGTCCCTCATTGGGCATGACACGGGTGACTTCAACACCTGTTTCAATTGGTGCGTTAATTTGGCTGGCATAATCTTCCATATATTGGGCAATATCATCCTTGGGGATAAAAGCATCGGGATCGCCACCCTTAAATTCCATATTAGGAAAACTATCATGCCAAGCAGGACCATTGGCAACCAATGAATCCCAGCGTCCGGTGCGCCAAGCTTCGGCAATGCGATTTTTTTCAAGTACGATATGCTCAATATGATTATTGCTTAAATGTTCACTTGCTGCAATTCCTGCCTGTCCTCCACCAATGACAAGCGTATCAATAACCCGCTTTTGTTCAGCCATGAGTTCCTCTCCTATTATTGCTATAACTAGAGAGGTTATAAATTTGCATTCAAAAGGTAAAATATAATAAACCTAGGACGAAGCTAGAAAATACTGAGGTTAGAAATTAGTTTTTCACTGGTTCTTATTGCTGATGAAACAAATAGCATGTTCATTTTTCCGCCAAGCTATACGCCATGAGACCCCGCTACAACTGCAAGGGTCTGCATTGATTAAGTGAAACACATTCTAAATATGATGATTTGTTGAAAAACCTGTCATAACAGGGCGAAATATGAGGAACAAATTTGCTTTTTTCATTTGTTAATGACAAAGTGCGTAACTAAAATTTCATATTGTTGTCAAATTTCGGATTAGTATATGGACGCTGCCAGTTTTATAAATATTATCGGCTTTGGCCCTGAAGGCTGGGGCAAAGTGCTATTATTAGGTGCTTTGTTAACTATTGCTCTTGCCATTTGTGGTTTTTTTCTTGGTGCAGTGATCGGAATTTTGGCAGCTTGGGCAAAATTGTCAGGTGGTCGCATTTTGCGTATCATCGCCGAAACCTATACAACCGTTATTCGTGGTATCCCCGATCTTCTAGTGATCTACCTATTTTATTTTGGCGGCAGCAGTGCTGTCACCGCTATTGGGCGTTATTTTGGATCAGAGGGTTTTATAGGTTTTCCGGGATTTTTAGCCGGCGTCCTTGCTATTGCCATTTGTTCAGGCGCGCTTCACACTGAAGTCTTTCGCGGCGCGTATAAAGCAATTCCATCAGGTGAAATTGAAGCCGCAACCGCAAGTGGAATGAGCCTTTGGATTAAATTTCGCCGAATTATTGCCCCTTTGGCTTTTCGCTATGCGCTACCAGGTTTTGGCAATGTTTGGCAGGTTGCCCTTAAAGAATCAGCCTTGGTCTCTATTGTTGGTATTATCGATTTGATGCAACAAGCTAAATTTGGTGCGGGCAATACGGGCTTACACTTCCAGTTTTATATAATAGCTGCTGCCATTTATCTTTTAATTTCGACAGTTTCGGGCAGTGCATTACAAATATCTGAACGCATTTTTTCCCGTGGCATGAGGCGTTCACGATGAGCGATAATTTTTACATCGATTCTTTTTTTCAAATCCTATCGGGCGCACCACTTACCTTGCAACTTGCGGCATGGTCGGTATTTTTAGGCATGTTTTTTGCTTTATTGCTAGCAGGTATGCGTCTATCAGGCCTATGGTTTCTTGACTGGACCGCACGGTTTTATATTTTCATTTTCCGCGGGACACCTTTTCTTGTACAAATTTTCATTATTTATTATGGATTAAGTCAATTTCCCACAATCCGATATTCGTTTTTATGGCCAATTTTACGTGAACCTTATTGGTGCGCAATTATAGCTCTTATGCTCAACCATGCAGCTTACGGTTCTGAAATTATTCGCGGAGGTTTACGCTCTGTGTCAGAAAACCAAGTTGAAGCAGCTTTTGCCTGTGGCATGTCACGATTTACCTGCTTTAGACGGGTGGTTTTACCCTTAGCAATAAGGCAGGCACTTCCTGCTTATGGCAATGAAATTATTCTCATGGTCAAAACAACCTCACTAGCATCTGCAATTACCTTGCTTGAAATTACTGGTATTGCAGGTAAAATCATTGCAGAAACTTATCGCGCGGTTGATGTTTTCATCATTGCTGGCGCAATATATCTTGCAATAAACTTTATTCTAACACGGTGTGTCGCAATGATCGAATACCGTCTAAATGCTCATCAACGACCACCGGTCGAAATAGAATTGAAAGTATTAAATTCATGACCATTGCCGATAATATGAATACAAATGACGCCAATACAATGCCGGCATTGGAAGTGCGTGAACTTCGCAAAACATTTGGCAATCATGAAGTATTAAAAGGCATTTCATTTAAAGCGATGGAAGGGGATGTCATTTCTATTTTAGGCTCATCAGGTTCAGGCAAATCAACGCTGTTGCGCTGCATTAATTTTCTTGAAACCCCTTCTGCCGGTGAAATAATTGTTGCTGGTGAACCAATTAAAATGAAGCATCCGGGCAAGAAAAATTATGGGCCTGCAAGCCGTAAACAGGTCGAGCATATTCGCTCTGAGCTTGGCATGGTATTTCAAAGTTTCAACCTATGGAGCCACCGCACTATTTTAGAAAATGTGATTGAGGCACCAATTTATGTTCAAAAGCGTGATCGTAAGGACTGTATAGCCGAAGCAGAAGCCCTGCTTGAAAAAGTTGGCATTGCCGACAAGCGCAATAATTACCCTTCGCACTTATCGGGTGGGCAACAACAGCGCGCAGCTATTGCCCGTGCACTTGCTATGCGCCCCAAAGTCATGTTGTTTGATGAGCCAACATCCGCCCTTGACCCAGAACTTGTTGGTGAAGTGTTGCGCGTGATGCGTAGCCTTGCCGAAGAAGGCCGCACCATGTTGGTGGTTACCCACGAAATGGGTTTTGCCCGCGATGTTTCAAATCGTGTTTTGTTTTTAGAAAAAGGTCATATCGAGGAAGACGGACATCCAGCAGACGTTTTCAAAAATTCGAAATCGGAACGTTTTCGCCAATTTATTAACCATGAGCATCAGCGTAACCATGACTAAATCACTTTCACTTCAAACAGTGAGGCGCTCTAAATTCTTTGTTTTATCGCATTTTTCAATCTAAAAGCTAATTGAGCTTTTACTCAAAAATGTTTTAGAAAGGCATATTTTATGAAATTAAAAACCGCATTACTCGCAATTGTTGCAGCTATTTCTTTTAATGGGTCATTTGCACAGGCACAAGAAAAGCCAATTACATCTATCCGTATTGGTACTGAAGGCGCATTTCGTCCTTTCAATTTTACCAAGCCAGATGGCAGCCTAGATGGCTATGAAATTGACCTTGGCAATGCCTTATGTGAAAAAATGAAGGTGGAGTGCACCTTTGTTATTCAACCCTTTGACAGTATGATACCCGCGCTTAATGCAGGAAAATTTGATGTCATCATGTCCGGCCTTACCAATACAGCAAAACGGCGTGAAACCATTGATTTTTCACAATCTTATAGTTTAACTCCACAGGTTTTTGCAACCCTTAAGGGCAGTCCTTTAGATCCTTTGCCCCATCAAGGCGAAACTTTGCAATTGGCAAGCGATAAAGAAAACGCCGAAAAAGCCATAGAAGACATCAAGGCTGCCGTTAAAGGCCGTGTTATCGGCGTACAAACCGCGTCATTAGGTCTTTCCTTACTTGATGCCTATTACAAGGATAGCAGCGAAATTCGTGAATATAAAACGACACAACAGCATGATCTTGACCTTAAAGCTGGCCGCGTTGATATGATCGTTGCTTCATTAGGCTATTTTAACGACCTTAAGACCAAGCCTGGTTATGAAGATTTAGTACTTGTTGGACCATATTATAAAGGTGGACTTCTTGGGCAAGGTGCTGGTGTTGGCATGCGCAAAAATTCGCCACAACTACAAGCAATGTTTAATAAAGCAATTGATGAAGCTAAAGCTGATGGCACAATCAAACGCTTATCAGAAAAATGGTTTGGTTTTGATGTAACGCCATAAGTTGCAAATAGGGGAACACAATGAAACAAATAATTATAATAATTTCGAGTTTATTTTTGAGCATGGTGAGCATAATTGCCCATGCTCAGAACAAACCCATTACCGAAGTAAAAATCGGCACAGAAGCTTCCTTCTATCCCTATAATTTTACTAAGCCTGACGGCACATTAGATGGCTTTGAAATTGAACTTGCGCGTTATCTTTGTGAAAAAATGCAAGTTAAATGCTCTTATGTTGTGCAACCATTTGATAGCATCATTCCCGCTCTTAATGCTGGAAAATTTGATGTCATCATGTCTGGCCTCACCAACACACCGAAAAGAGCGGAAGTTGTTGATTTTACTGCTTCTTACATGGCTGGTCCACAAGTATTTGCAACCATGAAGAATAGCCCACTTGCAAAGCTACCCCATGATGGCGAAAACCTATCCCTAGATGGTGATAAAGCTACTATTGATCAAACCATGAATGATGTAAAAGCTGCGCTAAAAGGGCATGTTATTGGTGTGCAGACAGCATCACTAGCCCAGTCTTTAGCCGCTGCTTATTTCAAAGATGTTGCAACCATCCGCGAATATAAATTGACCGAGCAACATGATCTTGATTTACGCTCTGGCCGGGTTGATGCCCTTATTGCGGCACAAAGCTATTTTCGTGTTTTACAAAAAAAGCCTGGTTTTGAAGAATTAATCATGGTTGGCCCTTTTTATAAGGGCGGAATTTTGGGTGAAGGCGCAGGCATCGGACTTAGGAAGAACTCGCCAGAGCTACAGGCAATGTTTAATCAAGCCATTGCGCAAGCCATTAAAGAAGGTGTTGTAAAAGAATTAGGCATTAAATGGTTTGGTGTTGATGTAACCCCTTAAGATCAACCTTGAAACAACTACCTCAACTTAAATTATAGTGTTCTAAGCCCACTATACGGCTTTTATAAAAAGGCTTTAGGGCAAGGAATTTAGGAGTATAGAATGAGCAAGAATTCTCTTGATGTATGGGATATTGTTGAATCTAAAGAAGAAGCTTTTTTTGGGCTTAGTGACACGGTCTGGGATCATCCAGAATTGAACTTTAATGAGTTTGTTGCCTGTGACGCTCATGAAGCAATGCTCCACGCTGAGGGCTTTAAAGTTAAGCGTGGCGTTGCAGGATTACCAACCGCCGTTACAGGTGAAGCGGGCGAAGATGGACCTGTTATCGCAATCCTTGGCGAATATGATGCTTTACCGGATCTTGGGCAGGTTGCTGGCCTTGCTGAAGAAAAGCGGGCAGATAATGGTACCAACGGCCATGGCTGTGGCCATAATCTTCTTGGCTCTGGTTCGATATTAGCGGCAGCAGCAGTCAAAGACTGGCTACAAAAAAATGGCCTAAAAGGGCGTATTCGCTATTATGGTTGCCCCGCTGAAGAAGGTGGCTCGGGCAAAGGTTTCATGGTGCGTGAGGGTCTTTTTGATGATGTTGACGTTGCTATTTGCTGGCACCCAGGACCATTTGCCGGTTTAACCGACCCCATCTCGCTTGCTTGTATGGAAATTATCTTTTCTTTCAAAGGCCGCTCGGCTCATGCGGCGGCCTCCCCTCACCTTGGCCGTTCAGCGCTTGACGCAGTTGAATTGATGAATGTTGGCGTTAATTATATGCGCGAGCATATGCCATCATCTGCACGTATTCATTATGCAGTTACCAATACTGGCGGCGTTGCACCTAATGTGGTGCAAGCCTATGCTAGCGTGCGCTATTTAATTCGCGCCTTAACCTTGCCAGAAGTTTATGAATTGGTTGAGCGGGTAATTAAAATTGCACAAGGTGCCGCCCTTATGACCGAAACTGAAATGTCGCAAGAAATTGCCAGTGGTGAAGCCAATCTTATTGGCAATACACCGCTTGAAGCTATTATGCAACGAGAATTGGAGCGTCTTGGACCACCGATTTTTGACGAGCAAGATCGTGCAACAGCCAAAGAATTTCAAAAAACATTTAGCGCGCAAGATATTGAAGAATCATTCCAACGCTATGGCGTGCCCTATAAAGCCGACCAAAGTCTTTGTGAAGAAATTTTCAAGCCTTATGCAGGTGAAAGAGGCTTTATTGGCTCAACCGATGTTGGCAGCGTTAGTTGGGTTGTACCAACGGTTCAAATGCGCGGTGCAACTTGCGCTATTGGTACACAATTGCACTCATGGCAAATGACCGCACAAGGAAAATTACCCGTTGCCCATAAGGGCATGGCCCATGCCGCAAAAGCAATGGCGGCGACAGCTTTAGAAATTTTCCGCAATCCTGAGCAAATTGCTGATATGAAAGCCGACCTTAAAAAGCGTCTTAATGGCCATGAATTTGTTAATCCTATGCCAGATTACGTCAAACCGGCTTTGCCAAAAAATAAATAAGCAATTATGTGATAAGCTCCTTTAAACAAAGGTCGTTTAAGGGAGCTTATCCTCTCAACAAGCGATTAATTGCAATAAAGCAAGACGTTACGCCTTATTTAGCGCTTTAAGCTTTCTTTATCGTTGTTTTAGCCTTATAGATGCAACACAAAGAGCTAATAATCGACCAAGTTATTGGTAAAGCGTCATTAACACATCAAAAAGGTTAATTTACAATGGTACAAAGCAACAATCTATTACCCTTTTTACCATTTGAAAATGATGCCCTTCACTTAGAACCAAACACATCCTATATTAGTTTTGGTTTTGATCAGTGCCCACCGACAGAATGGCAGAACCATTTAGATAATATTCAAACATGGCGTCCAAGCTATTTAAGATTAAAACATAGCGGCTTTAACTGCCAAAGCGAGCTGCTAGATGGCAAAATTTATGATGGTGGTTTTTTAATGCTGTCCAAGCATAAGGGGCGCAACCAACAGTATTTTTTACAATTGCTTCAAGTGGTTAAGCCGCAAGGTAAAATCATCATTTGCGGCGACAAAAATCTTGGCGTACAATCAATGCGCAAATGGGTTAGCCAATTATATGATATTGAGGGAAATCTAGCCAAATATCATGGTCAATGTTTTTGGTTTACCTGTCCCGATACGCTATCATTGGACAAGATCGAAACAACCCATATACAATCCATTACTTTTGATGACCAATTTATGACAATGCCCGGTATGTTTTCCCATGGGCGCATTGACCCTGGCTCACAATTGCTAATAAACACCATAGAAAATGATGTCAAAGGTGATGTAGCTGATTTTGGCGCAGGCTGGGGTTTCATTGCAGCTAAATTGTTAGAAAAATTCCCAAAGATTTCACAGCTTGATTTATTTGAAGCTGATTTGGATGCTTTGGAGGCTGCCAAAGGCAATATTGCTGCACAAGCTGAATCACGCAATGTCAATTATTATTGGTATGACTTATTAACTGAAAAGCCTGAAATTTCTTATGATTGGATTATTAGTAATCCGCCATTTCATGAAGGACGGGCTAGCGATAGTAGCATTGGGCAGAATTTTATTGCACGCGCCTTTGAAGCGTTAAAGCCTAAAGGGCAGTTAATGCTGGTTGCCAATAAACAATTACCTTATGAAAAATTGCTCAGTGAAAAATTTAGCGTTGTTGAAAAGCGCCTTGAGCAACAAGGGTTTAAAATAATCTATGCAAAAAAATAAAATGAAATAGCACTTTAATAAAATTGAAAATTCACACCAAAAATTTTCATTAGATATATGCGCTTAAAAATTTACCGGAACATGTCATGAAAATTGAAACAGCAATGATATTGGCGGCGGGGCTTGGTACACGTATGCGGCCATTGACGCTTACTACACCAAAACCCTTGGTAGAAATATGTGGCAAACCGATGCTATTGCGCAATTTGCAGATATTGCAAAATGCTGGCATTAAAAAAGTCGTTGTCAATATTCATTATCTTGGCGAGAAAATTGCTGATTATATCGCACAGCAAAAATTTGATGATATGGACATCATCATTTCCGATGAACGCGAACAGTTGCTTGATTCAGCTGGGGGCATTATCAAAGCATTGCCATTACTAGGCGATGAACCATTTTTCGTTATGAACTCGGATTCATTTTGGGTTGACTATAACCAATCAAATATTTTACGCCTAGCTGATTTTTTTGATAGTGACAAAATGGATATGGCGATGTTGGTTGTGCCGCGCCTTACCGCACCAGGCAATGAGCGAGGCGATTTTTTAATCGATGATGATGGTAGACTTAGCCGCGCACCTGCTTTTGTTAATAATTCGGTTATTTATCCCGGTTGCATTATTCTTAATCCGCAAATATTGGATAGAGGTAATCTTGAACCCCATTCATTAAATCATTATTTTGATAAGGCAATTGCCAATCATCGGCTTTATGGACTAGCACTTCTTGGCGATTGGTATACGGCTGGGACGATGGATATGATTGATGTGGTTGAAAATTTGATGAAGAGCCGGCATCAAGATTAAATGTCACCATTATGCCATAGGCAATAGTTTGCTTGTTTTGCATGGATATTCATGCAAAATAAATGCATTATTTTATAAAGTTTAAAGGTGAAGATATGCGAAAGCCGAGGCTTTTTTCGATTGCGTCTGGTGTGCCATTTCTTCCAACCTTGGTTGATGCCTTGACCAATGGCACTTTGCTTGACGGCGATAAAATTGACGATCCACTAAGCCTTGCCAATGTTACCATTTATGTGCCAACGCGCCGTGCCGGTCGTGCGCTTCGTGCGGCTTTTGTCGAAAAAAATAAAACTACAGCCAGTTTTTTGCCCATCATCCGCCCATTGGGTGATGTTGATGATGATGGGCCTTTATCGCTTTTATCAGGCGAAGAAATATTGGAAAAAGCGCCGCCTATTTCTACCATTGAACGGCAATTATTATTAGCGCGGCTTATTCGTCCATGGCGTGAAAATCTACCCCAGCATTTACGCCAATTATTCGGCCGTGAAGATATTACCATTCCAGCCAATACTGCTGATGCCATCTGGTTTGCTGGTGATCTTGCTAAATTGATGGATCAAGTAGAAACCGATGAAGCAGATTGGGCAGGCCTTAAAGATATTTGCCCCGACCTTGTTGCCGAATGGTGGCAAGTAACGCTTGATTTTTTACGCATTGTCACCGCAAGTTGGCCTGAAATTTTGAAAGAACGCGGTCAGTCCAATCCTGCTTGGTGGCGTAATCAAATGATCCGCGAGCATGCTTCAAGCCTTAAAAATAATCCACCAAAAGGCCCCGTTATAGCGGCAGGCTCAACTGGCTCTATTCCAGCCGCGGCAGAGCTTTTGAAAGTCATTGCCCATTTGCCTAATGGTGCGGTGGTTTTACCAGGGCTTGATCGCGATCTTGATGACAAAAGTTGGAATTCTTTAAGTGATACCATTTCCGATCCATCAATTTTTGGTAATCCACAATATGGTTTGAGTTTACTCTTGCAAAAAATTGGTGCATTGCGTGACAGCGTTGAGCATATTGGTGATATAAGCCCCGACAAACGCGCAAGGGAATATATTGTTGCGCAAGCCTTTCGCCCGGCTGCGACCACCGACCAGTGGTCAAAACTCAACTTAAAATTGGTTGAAGAAGCTTTTGCTAGTTTCTCACTGGTTGAAACCGCAAGCGAGCGTGAAGAAGCGGTTACCATTGCCGTTGCTTTGCGTGATGCCATCCATGAGCCCAATAAAACTGCGGCCTTTGTAACTGGTGACAGAAACCTTGCCCGCCGTGTTGCGGCAGAATTAAAACGCTTTGGCATTTATGCCGATGATTCTGGCGGCAAGCCATTAAGTGAAACGGAACCTGCCGCGCTCATTCGCTTATTGTTGGATTGTGTTTTTTCTCCCGGTGATCCGGTGGCATTTTTATCATTGTTGAAGCATCCATTAACGCGGCTTGGTAAACCACGCCATCAATTACGCCGCTTGGTTGAGCGTTTTGAGCTTTTTGCCCTGCGTGGCGGTACGGGGCGCATATCTTTGGCCAATTGCTCTGCTTTTATTGCCGAACGCTTGCTTAAAATGACCGAGCTTGATAGCCATAATTTTGATCGGATTGATCCCATATTAATTGAAGAAGCGCAAAGCTTTGCTGGTCTTTTGATGGAAGCTGCAAAACCACTTGCTGATTTTGCCAAGATGGAAGGTGAAGTCACCATCTTACAAGCAGTGGAAGCAACCATTGCCAGTTTTGAAAATTTCGGCCGTGATGAAGATGGAACGATTGAAAAACTATATGATCGCGAAGCTGGGCAAGGTCTTATCAGTTTTATGCAAGAATTGGTGGCTGACCGCTCGGGTCTTACATTTCAAGCAGCAGAGTGGCCAGAAGTTTTTGCGGCAATTGGTGCAACAATCAGTGTGCGTATGTTACAAGGTGGCCACCCACGGCTTTATATTTGGGGTGCGTTAGAATCGCGCTTGCAAAATGTCGATACTATGGTGATTGGTGGCCTTAATGAAGGTGTGTGGCCGGGTTCTACCCGTAATGACCCTTTCATGTCGCGGCCGATGAAAGCCACTATTGCCCTTGATCCACCAGAGCGCAGCACCGGTATCGCCGCCCATGATTTTCAAATGATCCTTGGTAGCGAGCGGGTAATTATGACCCGTTCAGTCAAATTGGATAATGCGCCATCAGTGCCATCACGCTGGTTGCAGCGGCTTGAAACGGTGATAGGCCAAGCCGATATGATTAAACTGCGCGAGCGCGGTGCCAAATATCTTTATTGGGCAAGAAAGCTTGATGAAGCCGATGACGTACCGTTTATTGAGCGTCCAAATCCAAAACCTTTATTAAAATTACGGCCTAAACATTTTTCAGTGACTGAAGTGGAAACGCTGCGCCGCGATCCTTATGCGATTTATGCCAAGAAAATTTTACGGCTAAAACCCCTTGATCCGCTTATTCGCGATCCATCGGTCGCAGAACGCGGTACGCTTTATCACGCCATTGTTGCAAGTTTTAGCGAGCATGTTCCAATGCTTGATGATGAATTAATGTTCAATATGCTGAGTGATATTGCCCGCGAAGAATTTGATAAAATGCAATTACCGCTTGATGTTGAAGCGATTTGGTGGCCGCGTTTTCGTATGTTAATGCCGCAGCTTATTGCGTTTGAACAAAATTTATCACCGCGCAAGCGCTTACCAGAAATTAAAGCGCGAGCTGTTGAGATTAATGGAAGCGGCATTAGCCTATCAGGACGCGCCGACCGTATTGATTTACTAGATGATGGCGGCGCAGAAATCTTAGATTTTAAAACAGGATCGACCCCTTCAATCAAACAAGCAGCAACCCTTATGGCACCGCAATTAGCCCTTGAAGGAGCATTATTGCGGCGCGGTGCTTTTAGTGAATGTGAAAAAGACAGTGCACCAACTGATCTTATTTATGTGCGCTTAACCGGCAAAGGCGAAGTGGAAGCGCAAACTATTTTAAAAGATGGTGATAAAACAGCCATGGAACTATCTGAGCTTGCATGGCAGCGATTGCATCAATTGGTCTCGCTCTATTTGGATGAAAACCAAGGCTATTTATCGCGGGCTATGCCACCATTGGTTAATTATGTTGGTGACTATGATCATCTTGCCCGCATTTGGGAATGGTCTGCAAGCGGCGATAGCAACCTAGACACCGATGATTTGGGGAGTTAAGCCATGAAAGCAACAAGTAAAATTTCCGGCAAAATCCCCACCAAAGCCTTGGAAGCCCAAGCGCAATCATCTGATCCCAATACCAGTGTTTGGGTGTCGGCCAATGCTGGGTCTGGTAAAACCCATGTTTTGACCGAACGGGTTATTCGTATCTTGCTTACTGGAACACCGCCATCGCGCATATTATGTCTTACTTATACTAAGGCGGCGGCGGCGGTAATGCAAACGCGTATATTTTCGCGCCTATCGCAGTGGACGCGCATTAGCGACGAGGAACTTGGTGAAGCACTGCAAAAATTAGAGCATAAAAAGCCTGATGCATTGCGCATTACAGCCGCACGCAAATTATTTGCCCATGCGCTTGAAACACCGGGCGGTTTAAAAATACAAACCATTCACGCTTTTTGTGAAGCACTTTTGCATCAATTTCCCGTTGAAGCCAATATTGCTGGTCATTTTGAAATGATTAATGATATGCGCCAAATCGCCCTTATTGGCGAAGCAAAGCGCCTTATCCTTGAAACTGCCTATAAGCGTGATGATGAAGAATTAAGCCAAGCTTTTGATCTTATTCTATCAACGGTGGGTGAATTCGGGCTAGATCGTTTATTAAGTGAAGCTATTTATAAACGCCAATCCTTAAGCGAACCACTTTTACGTTGGCGTGAACAAGGAATTGAGTTTTTTCGCAGAATTTTTGGGGTTAAAGCCAGCGATAATCCTGAAAATTTAAGCTATGCTTTAAAAGAAGCCGCTCTTTATTCGCCCGACCGCATTGCTTTGTTTTTAAGTGCTGGCGGCAGCAATATGGAAAAATTTTGCGATCGCATCGAGGCTTTGGCCACAGAGGCCAATTGGCGAAATTTTAAAGATCTCGCTCACGATATTTATTTTACTGGCCAAGGTAAGGCTCGCAGCCCAAAAACCATTTTTACCAAAGCCGTCCAAGCCGTCGCACCAGACGCGATAGATGAGTTTGGCGAAAAGCATGATCATGTTTTACAACTCATCGATGCCATTTGCGCGGTTGATCTGGTGGAGCTTAATCAAGCGGCCTATGTGCTAGTCGACGCATTAAACAGCCTATATAACCGGCTTAAAAAACACCGTGGCTTTTTAGATTTTGATGACCTAATCCATAAAACCGTTGCAATGCTTAAACGCAAAGGTGCAGGCGAATGGGTACAATATAAGCTTGATCGCGGTATTGACCATATTTTGGTTGATGAAGCCCAAGATACGAGCCCAGCACAATGGCAAATAATTCGGCTATTATCAGAAGAGTTTTTTTCTGGGACAACTGCCCGCAATGAACGGCGCACCTTGTTTGCGGTGGGTGATGAAAAGCAATCCATCTATTCATTCCAAGGGGCAATACCTGAAGACTTTGCCCAAAATGGCCGTGCGGTTGAAAAGCGGGCCCTTGCTGCCAAGCTTGATTTTAAAAAATTGCGGCTCGATTATTCCTTTCGCTCAACTACAGATGTTTTAAAGGCTGTTGATCATGTTTTTAAGCATCCGCAAAATTATCAAGGCTTAAGTGCTGAAAACGAAGAAACTATCCATATACCCGTCCGACTAAACGAGCCCGGCGAGGTTGATGTTTGGGAAGCCCTAACGCCTGATGAGGTAAGTGAGCCGGAAGATTGGCGCGAGCCAGTCGATCAATTGGCGGCTCCCGCTATTAAATTAGCGCGGCAAATGGCTTTAACCATTAAGCATTGGCTTGATAATGGCGAGGTTATTGCTGGCAAAAATCGCTTGATTACACCGCGTGATATTATGGTCTTGGTGCGTAAACGCGACCAATTTGTTCATGCCCTTTCGCGTGAACTTAAAAACCTGCATATTGCCGTTGCAGGGGCTGATCGTTTGCGCCTTGCTGATCATATTGCCGTTCGTGATCTCGTTGCCTTGGGGCGGTTCGTTTTACAGCCCTATGATGATTTATCATTGGCCGCAGTGTTAAAAAGTCCAATTTTTGGATTAAATGAAAATGATCTTTTAAAAATTGCAGCAGAACGCAGTGACCTACTCTATCGCGCATTAGAACAGCAAGCGGGTAATGACCCCAAATATCAACGTGCCTATGATTTATTGGAAGAATTGCGCGCCCTTGCTGACATTACTCCAGTTTATGAATTTTATAGCCGCATTTTAAGTGAGCATCATGGGCGGCGTGATATTTTAGCGCGTCTTGGCAATGAAGCCAGTGATGTGCTGGATGCATTTATGGATTATACGCTTGCAGTGCAAAAAACCGGACTTCCCGGCTTACAAGCATTTTTGGAAACCTTAGCTGAGGCACAGCCCGAAATTAAGCGTGAGATGGACCAAAGCCGCAATGAAGTACGTATTATGACGGTACATGCGGCCAAGGGTTTAGAAGCGGCTGTGGTTTTCCTTGTTGATTCTGGCAGCCGTATTTGGAACAGCCAGCACGAGCCAAAATTGATCGAGGTGGATAGCACAGCCAAAGGGCAAACAATCGAGACGGTTTTATTATGGCAGCCATCAAGTGATTATAAAACCGCTTTAATTGGCGAAGCAATTGACGGACTTAAACAACGGGCGGCGGAAGAATATCGCCGTTTGCTTTATGTTGGCATGACAAGAGCTGAAGATCGCCTGATTGTTTGTGGCTATAAAAGTAACCGCCCAACCACAGGCACATGGCTTGATCTTGTAAAAGATGCCTTGCAAAATGAAATGGTAGAAATATCCTCGCCCGTTGACGGGATAACCGCCTATCGCTATCAAATAACGCCGCCGCAGCTTGGCATGTATAATAAAGAAAAAGTGGTGGAGGAAGTTATACAGCATTTTGATATGCCTGATTATCTTTTGCAACGCGCACCAGCAGAACATGGCTTGCCG
The DNA here is from genome assembly GCF_014117425.1 of Bartonella sp. HY038. NCBI lineage: Bacteria > Pseudomonadati > Pseudomonadota > Alphaproteobacteria > Hyphomicrobiales > Bartonellaceae > Bartonella > Bartonella sp. HY038. The sequence goes on along the minus strand of NZ_CP059725.1, from coordinate 210,434 downwards.
CGCCCATTGTCACCATCAAAAGCCAGTATTTTGATTGAAGATGCTCCCAATATCGACCCTCATGGCATGAGCATTTCACCAATCTTTCAAAAAACTGAGCAAAGCCAAGTACCAACGAGCTTAGAGCGTGGAACACTTATCCATACATTATTGCAATATTTACCTGATGTTGCAGAGGATAAAAGGCGCGCACTCACGCAAAATTATCTTGCTAAACAAGCAGGCCATTTTGACGAAAAGTCACGGCAACAAATGCAAAAAATGATTTTCGATGTGTTGGATAATCCGCAGTTCAAGCTGCTTTTTTCTAAGCAAAGCCAAGCAGAAGTTGCCTTAATGGGGGTTGTTGATGTGCGCGGTAAACAACGTCCTGTATCGGGCCAGATTGACCGTTTAGTGGTTGATGACGCACATGTTCTTTTTGCTGACTTTAAAACTGGCCAAGTACCAGAAAGCATGAATGAAGTGCCAGATGGATATATTTTACAAATGGCGCTTTATCGTAAATTACTCGGTGAAATTTATCCCAATAAGCAGTTTAAGGGCTTGCTGATCTATACTAATGGCCCTGTTGTTTTTGAAATGAATGAAACGCAAATGCGCAATATGGTTGAAAGCTTGTAACCAACAAAAATTTAAAGTGGTTTTATAAAGCTAAAATATACTACCGCTTAACCTATCTAAAACTATGAATTTTATGCCCGATCATTTTTAAATAGCAAGTCGATGATGTGCAGTCATCGGCTTATTTTTTGGTGGCTGTCTATTTGGTTTAATAGCCGTTTTTAAAAACAATGGAATAGCTAAAAGAAGGAACGCTTTGCCGTGTCTTATTCTATCTATTAGATCTATTGCAAATCATCTGCAGTTTAGAAACGATAAAAACTATACATGCTTTAGTTTTTTTCTAATTTCCTTATTTTCCAACTGAAATATATTAAAACCAATCGCACTTATAAGCGAACAATAAAAATGAGGCGGAACAATGAAATATTTTGCGGCTTAGCAAAACTATCCCATTGCTTCTATTTAATATTTCTCTTGTCTTGTGAAAGGCCAGAGCCTGTCCATCATGATGTGAAACGAAGTTTGCCTAAATGCACTTCTTTCACACGATAGAATATTTCACCTATGTGGGGAATAGCTAATGAGCAATGGAAAAGCTATCGAAATTAAAAATGTTTCGAAGATTTATGGAAAATATCATGCGTTAACGCCGGTTAATTTCCATATTAATGATAATGAATTTTTTACGCTGCTTGGTCCATCAGGTTGCGGCAAAACGACTTTATTGCGGATGATTGCTGGATTTGAGCAGCCAACCCAAGGCAGTATTTTATTACGCGGTCAAGATATTGCTAATCAGCCTCCCCATAAGAGGCGGGTTAATACAGTTTTCCAAAATTATGCACTTTTTCCGCATATGACCCTTTATGATAATATTGCCTACAGTTTGCAAAATCTAAAATGGGAGCAAAAGAAGGCCGCGACCCGTGTTGAAGAAATGCTAAATCTTGTCCATATGGGCGATTATGCCGCGCGTTATCCCGCAGAATTATCTGGCGGTCAACGTCAAAGAATAGCCTTGGCACGCGCTTTAGCACCAGAGCCTGAAGTGCTGTTATTGGATGAGCCCTTGTCTGCGCTTGATCTTAAATTGCGCCAAGCCATGCGCAACGAACTTCGGCAGTTACAACGCAAGACTGGCATTACATTTATTTTTGTTACCCATGATCAAGAAGAAGCGCTTGATATGTCTGATCGCATTTGCGTTCTTGGCAATGGTCGTATTCAGCAAATCGGCGCCCCAAGTGAAATTTATGAGTTTCCTGAAAATAAATTTGTAGCTGATTTTATTGGTGCTACCAATTTTTTTGATGTTACTATTTTGTCGGTAAAAGACGATAAGGCTGAAATTAAGCTACCTTTTTGTGCGCCTATTTTTGTCAATCAGCAAAATTTAAGCCAAGGCACAAAAACCAGTGCATCCCTGCGGCCTGAAAAAATCAATTTTATCCTCAATGAGGGGGATATTACTGTTGATGGCACAATAATTGACGTTAACTATTTGGGTGCATATACCCAATACTCAATTAGTGTTGGCGATAGCATTTTGTGTGTTTCTAAACGCAATAATGTCAGCGGTGATCCACTTTTTCAAATTGGCTCAACGACGCGTATCGGCTTTAGTCCTAACTCGGTTAGGATATTACTCTCATGATCAAGAAACCTATCAATAAATCCTATTTTGGCTTAGCCCCTGCCTATCTTGTGATGATAGTAACGCTGATTATTCCAATTGCTATTGTGGTCGTGGTGTCATTTTCAACGCGCGGCCCCTATGGTGGTTTTGATTATATTTTTACCACAGAAGCGTATCGTTCCTTGCTGTTTAATATAGGCTGGACAGATGAATTAGAGTTTAATCCGCAATATCTTATCATTGTAGGGCGCACAATCCTACTATCCTTGGCAACAACGCTTATTTGTTTGCTGCTGGCTTTTCCGGCGGCTTATTTTATTGCGTTGCAAAATGCCAAACGTAAAATGTTGCTCATATGGTTGGTAACCCTACCCTTTTGGGTTTCGATGATTATTCGAGTTTATGCTTGGACAATTCTTTTGGGCAATGGCGGCTTTATCCAAAAAGCCTTTTATATGCTTGGTCTTATTGACGAAAATGGCACACTTTTATTCAATGATGGCGCAATGCTGGTGGGCATGGTTTATTCTTACATTCCACTCATGATCTTGCCGATTTTCACCAGTGTTGAAAAGCTTGATCGCTCGTTAATTGAAGCCTCGCATGATCTTTATGGCAGCAGGTTAATCTGCCTTCGCAAAATTATTCTGCCGCTATGCAGACCGGGCATTGTTGCTGGCTCTATCCTCGTTTTTGTTCCAAGCCTTGGCGCAGTATTAGAACCAATGATCCTTGGCGGCGGTAAGAATATGACTATGGGTAGTCTTATTCAATTACAATTTGGCGCAGGGCGCAACTGGCCACTTGGCTCGGCATTTGCCATTGTGTTGATGGTGAGCGTTGTCATTGTTCTCATTATTCAGGGCTTGCGCTCGATAAACCACGAGAAAAGGGCGCTGTCATGAAAAATACAGATGTTCGCAGTTATCCGGGCTTTGGCGTTTTTACCTTAATCTTTTTTCTATATCTTTATTTGCCAATCGCTGTGGTGGTGTTTTTCTCATTTAATAAAAGCCGTATTGCCAGCAATTGGGGTGGGTTCTCATTGGATTGGTATGCATCGGCTTTACAAAATACCAATCTACTAAATGCGGTTAAAACCTCATTAGAGGTTGCCTTTTGTGCAACATTGTTTTCAACTATTATTGCGCTAATGGCAGCTTTAGTTCTTTCACGCGGTCAGCAAATGCGGTTTCGCAGAATATCGGAAACCATCGTCAATTTACCCTTGCTTTTGCCTGAAATTGTCGTTGCCGTAGCGGTACTCATTTTGTTTTCTGAACTTGGCATTGTAAATGGCAAACTTAAATTAATTATCGCCCATACCACCTTTTGTATCCCCTTTGCCTTTTTGCCGATAAGGGCGCGCATGCAAGGCATGGATAAAGAGCTAAGTGAAGCATCAAATGATCTATATGCCAATTCATGGACAACCTTTCGCCGTGTGACGCTGCCTTTAATATTACCGGGTGTTTTTGCCGGTGCAATGCTGGCCTTTGTTATCTCACTTGATGATTTCATCACCAGTAATCTATTAAATTCTGGCGGTGGTACAACTTTACCGATCTATATTTATTCGCTGATTAAACAAGGTGTTACACCTGAACTTAATGCCATATCCACTTTGATTATGATCATATCGGTGATTATTGCCAGTTTTTCTTTCATCCTGCAACGCAAGAGTAAATAGACGCATAAAGCAACAAAAAGAGGAACAATATGAAACATAAACAGTTTAAGCAATTTACCGCATCATTAATACTAGCGGGAATAAGCATAGTTTCTTTGAGCGAAGCCGTCTTTGCCCAATCAAAGAATTTAAATCTTTTTGTTTGGGCAGATTCCGTTTCGCCAGAACTCATCAAAAAATTTGAAAAGGAAACTGGAATTAAAGTCTCAGTCGATGGCTTCACATCTAATGAAGATGTTTTAACCAAATTGCAGGCGGGTTCATCAGGCTATGATTTGATCACCCCATCACAGCATTTTGTAAAAATTATGATTGATAGCAATCTGCTTGAAAATGTTGACATGAAATCACTGCCGGCATTTCAGCAAGTGGATAAAAAATGGTTTAATCAGTGGTGGGATCCAACCAATGAATATTCCTTTCCATTTTCCTATGGAACGGCTGGCTTTACGGTAAACCGCGATCAATATAAAGGGCCAATTGACAGTTGGAAGGTTTATTTTGAACCAAGCGCAGATTTGCGCGGCAGAATTGCAAGCCTTGCCCAACCTGACGAAGTTATTTCAGCCGCACAAAATTATCTTGGTATTCCCTATTGCAGCGAAAACCCCGCTGAAATGAAAAAAGTACTCGATCTTCTAAAGGCACAGAAAGATTATGTCGCTGTTTATTCCAGTGATAATATTGAAAACCGCATTGGTGGTGGTGAGGTTGCCATGCATTTTTGGTGGGATGGCAATTCAATGCGCGTTCGCCGAAATGACAAGGTCAATATTGAATATGCCATGCCCAAAGAAGGTCTTGTTGGTTGGATGGATTCTTTCGTTATACCTAAAAATGCCCCCCATAAAGACAATGCCATCAAATTTATAGAATTTATGGCAACGCAAGAAAATGCCACCATCCAAACCAATTATTATGGCCACTCATCACCGCTCAAAATTGATGAAAGCAAAGCTGTCAATAATAAGGATGTTGCACCAGAACTATTTCCAACGGTTGAAATCAAAATGCAACAAGCCTGCTCACCTGCTGCACAAGACTTGGTTACCAAGGTTTGGACGCAATTATTGCAGTAATTCATGAATGTGAAAGCGCATATTTTGATTTAAAAAAATGCGCTTTTGTTTCAATCAAATGTCCAATTACGTTAATAATTGGCGGAGATTATAAATGAATGGCAACGCATTTGATTATATCATCATAGGTGCAGGCGCAGCGGGCTGCGTTGTCGCTAACCGTTTAAGCGCTGATCCTAAATATCAGGTTTTACTGCTTGAAATGGGGCAAGAGCAAAAGAGCTGGAGAACCAAAATTCCTGCTGGCATCCTTGCCATGTATGGCCGAGAACAATTTGATTATCGCTTTGCCTCTACCCCGCAAAAGCACCTTAATAATCGCCGCATACCCATGAATCGTGGTAAAGGGCTTGGCGGTTCAACCATCATCAACTCGATGATTTATATTAGGGGTTGCGCTGCTGATTACGATCATTGGGCACGCCATGATTGCCTTGGCTGGTCTTATGACGATGTTTTGCCAATATTTAAGGATCTTGAACATAATTTATTTCACCAAGACCCAAAATATCATGGCTTTGATGGCGAGCTTTTAGTGGATAATCCGCGCGATGCCAATCTGCTATCCCATATTTTTGTCAAAGCTAGCAATGCATTGGATTTGCCAACCAATCTAGATTTTAATGGCAATAGTTTTGATGGCGTAGGTATTTATAATGTAACCCAAAAAAACGGCCAACGTTTTAGTGCTTATGATGCCTATGTAAAACCGTGCTTAGAGCGCAAAAACCTTACCATCTGGACAGGGTGTGATGTTAAAAAGTTAGAAATTCTCAATAAAAAAGTAACAAGTGTTGTTATCAAAAAAGATAATATTGAAACAAGCATTGAAGTGCGGCGCGAAGCTATATTGACTGCAGGTTCCATTGCCTCGCCAGCAATTTTGCTTGCGTCGGGCATTGGCCCAGCAAATGAGCTTACAGAGCAAGGTATAGAGGTTAAAGCTGATATTCAAGGCGTTGGCAAAAACTTACAAGACCATATTGACGCCATGATAACTGTGCGCTCGAAAAGCCCTAAAACTTTAGGCCTATCGATGCAAAATTTACCCAAAATGCTTGCTGCACCTTTGCAATATTTTATGCAGCGAAAAGGAATGCTAACCACCAACTATGTTGAAGCTGGTGGCTTTGCCAAAACCCGTTATGCAAGTGATCTTGGCGATTTTACTGATCTTGCTGATATTCAATTTCATTTTGTCCCAGGCTACCGCAGTCATCGCGGTCGCCTTATGGAATATGGTCATGGCTATGCAATCCATACTTGTGTGCTGCGTCCCCAAAGCCGCGGTGAAATAACAATAAGGCGCGATAATACCGAGCTAAAAGTTGATATTAACCCCAATTTCTTAAGTGCCGAGCAAGATGCAGCCATTTTGGTTGATGGCATAAAAATCGCTCGTTCAATCTTGGCAAATAGTGCTTTTGCGCCTTTTGCCGGCAGTGAGATGCTTCCTGGGAAAAATGTTCAAAGTGATGACGAATTGCTTGCCTATTTACGCGCAGAAGCCCTTACCGTTTATCATCCTGTTGGCACCTGCAAAATGGGAACCGATCGCTCGTCAGTCGTTGATCCTTTAAGCCTTAAAATTCATGGCATGGACAATCTTAGAGTTGCAGACGCATCGATCATGCCATTTTTAATCAGCGGTAATACAAGTGCGCCAACCATGATGATAGCCGAAAAAGCATCACGGTTTATATATAAGGATCGAACAATATAAGCTGCCAATTTTATAGGGATTTTGCCAAAATTCAATGAATAAATCAGCAAGATCTCTAAGGACTAAGAATAGAAAACTTTAACAAAAATACCGTTTTAAATACGGAAGAAGGAGGGGATCTATGCGTGACCCACGTTATGATATTTTGTTTGAACCAATGAAAATTGGCCCAGTTACGGCTAAAAACCGCTTTTACCAAGTACCCCATTGTAATGGTGGTGGCTATCGTGATCCAACGGCTGCTGCAACCATGCGCCGGATGAAATCAGAAGGCGGTTGGGGCGTTATTTTTACTGAACAAACAGAAATGCATCACACATCGGAAATCACCCCTTTTATTGAACTTCGCCTTTGGGATGACGCAGATATTCCGGCCCTTGCCCGTATGGCTGACGCTATGCATGAGCATGGCGCATTGGCTGGCATACAATTAGCTTATTCAGGCATAAATGGCCCTAATCTTTATACCAAGGAAGTACCACGCGGCCCAAGCGCCTTGCCGATCCGCACATTCACCAATGATCCGGTGCAAGCGCGCGCCATGGATAAGCAAGATATTAAGGATTTACGTCGCTGGCATAAAAATGCCTTTTTGCGTGCCAAGCAAGCAGGCTTTGATCTTGTTTGCCTTTATGGTGCCCATGGTTTTGGTATTATCCAACATTTCCTATCGAAAGCCACCAACCAACGCACAGATGAATATGGCGGCAGTCTTGAAAATCGCTCACGCCTCATGCGCGAACTCATCGAGGAAGGACGCGATGCCATTGGTGATACTTGCGGCCTTACTTTGCGTATTTCATTAGACGAAATGATTAGCGATCTTGGCTTTTCCAATGCTGAAGTGCGCGACATGATTGAAATGAATGGCGATATTCCAGATTTGTGGGATCTTGCCCATGGCGCATGGGAAGATTGCTCTGGCCCATCACGCTTTAAAGAAGAAGCCGCCCAAGAAAATTTGGTGAGTGGTATTCGCAATCTAACCAAAAAGCCTGTGGTTGGTGTTGGTCGCTTTACTTCCCCTGATGTTATGGTGCGCATGATTAAGTCTGGTGTATTGGATTTTATTGGTTGTGCGCGCCCATCAATTGCTGATCCGTTTTTGCCAAAAAAAATCGAGGAAGGGCGGATAGAAGATATTCGCGAATGTATTGGCTGCAATATTTGCGTAACCGGCGACATGACCATGTCAATTTCACGCTGCACACAAAACCCCACCTTTATGGAAGAATGGCGTAAGGGGTGGCACCCTGAGCGTATGCAGGCAAAAGGCACAACAGAAAGCGTGTTAATAGTTGGCGCAGGCCCCGCCGGCATGGAGGCAGCAAGAGCCCTTGGGCTTCGTGGTTACACAGTCGTGCTTGCCGAAGCTGGAACTGAACTTGGTGGCCGCGTTGCTAAAGAATGTCGTTTGCCCGGACTTTCCGCTTGGGGACGTGTGCGCGATTACCGCGAATATCAAATTAGCCAAATGCCTAATGTCGAAGTTTATTTTGATAGTAAGCTTACCGCAGATGATGTTTTAGAATTTGGCTTTGATAATGTTGCTATTGCAACGGGTTCAACTTGGCGGCGTGATGGTGTTGCACGCGCCCATGTGGTACCAATGCCGATTGACGCAGCAATGCCAATTTATACGCCTGATGATTTAATGGCAGGAGCCGAGCTTTCCGGCCATGTGGTTATTTTTGATGATGACCATTATTATATGGGCGGCGTTATGGCAGAGCTTTTAATCAAACAAGGTTGCCAAGTAACACTGGTTACCCCATCGGCCTATGTTTCTGATTGGACACGCAACACGCTAGAACAAGCCACCATTCATCGTCGTTTGGTCGATATGGGCGTTGAAATCATTTTAAATCGCTCAATCTCCCAAATTCAAAATGGTGGGGTGGTGAGCGAATGTGTGTATTCAGGCAAGCAATCTGCCCTTCCAGCCGATAAGGTGCTTTTAGTAACATCACGCTTACAAAATGATGCGCTTTGGCAATCATTAAAAGCCATGCCTGATCAATGGAATGATCATGGCATCCAAACAATTAAAGTGTTTGGCGATGCCGAAGCACCAGGCCCGATTGCATGGGCAACCTATGCAGGGCATCGCTTTGCACGTGAACTTGACGAGCCAGATTTTGGTGATGCTTTACCCTTTAGACGTGAGGTAACCGCATTGGCAAGTTAAAGGCAAACCAATTGCTATTCAATTTTGCCGCGTGCAGCTAATCCCTTTAATTATTGCACGCGGCGCACTTCACTATCGTGCTTTTAAACTTCAACTAAAAAAGTGGATATATAAATGGCGACTCAAATGCTTTTTAAAAATGGTGTCATTTTAACCATGGAGAAAACTTGCAACAAGTTTGAACCGGTTTTGGCTGAAGCGGTTTTGGTCGAGGCAGGACTTATAGTAAAAGTTGGTGACCTTAGCGACCTTGCAAGCATGATCAAAAGTGATGCAGAGATCATAGATTTGCAAGGCAAAACCTTAATGCCGGGTTTTATTGATGCCCATTTGCACTTTATTTGGGGATCGCAATATCTTGATGTGATTGGGCTACGCGAGGCAAAAAGCTTTGCTGAAGCTGAAGAAAAACTGGCAAAATATGCCAAGGATAATCCCAACCGCCAATGGATCACCGGTTTGGAGTTTAGCTATGGCTATGATGACATGGTAGGCAAAGAGTTTCATCGCTCAATGCTTGATAAAATTGTCAATGATCGGCCGGTTTTCTTTTATTCTGGCATGGCCCATGCGGCTTGGGCAAACAGCAAGGCCCTTCAACTTGCCGGCATTGATAAAGACACTAAAGATCCAGAAAACGGAAGAATTGTCCGTGATAAAGACGGCAACGCGACAGGTTGGTTGATTGAACAAGCTGCAAAAATCGTTGAAGCTAAAATACCAAAAGCCAGTGATGATGACACATTAGCAATGCTAAAAACTGCTATTATTGAAGCAAATAAACTAGGTATTACACGGGTACAAAGCGCCGGATTTGATGATGAAATGTTGCCGCATTTAGAAAAATTGCGAAACAATCACGAATTGACCTTGCGCTTTACTCTAGCAACCCTATGCAATCCGCCAGTATTGGATAAAGAAACACTTAATCTTGCATTAGAAAGGCATAAGCGGTTTAAGGATAATTTTCTTGATGCAAGAGTAATGAAATTTTTCATTGATGGCGTCTTAGAATCCCACACCGCTTATATGCCGGATGGCTATAATGATAAAATAAATGAACATGGTGATTTATTATGGGATAGCATGGCATATCAATCCGCCATTCATCAAGCACAAGCAGCAGGTTTGCAAATTTGGTCGCATGCAATAGGGCGAGGAGCTATAAGTTTTGCCCTTGATGGCTATGAAAGCGACATTGAACAATCACGCCAACAACGGCCAAGGGTTGAGCATGTAGAAATTCCAGCGGCGCAAGACTTAAGTCGCTTCAAGCACATAAACGCCATTGCATCCATGCAACCAGCAATGATCTACCCCAAAGATCAATGGGTAGGCATGGTTGGCGTTTGGGAAAAACGCGCCGGCACCGATAATTTACCCCTCGCTTTTCCTATAAAATCGCTGCTTGACCATGACGCTGCTGTTGCCTTTGGTACGGATTGGCCAATTGTTGATCTTAATCCTTTTATTGGTATTCGAAATGCAGTGCTAAGACAAAGCCGTGATGGCGAACCTGCAAATGGTTGGGTTCCAGACCAGCGCATTAGCGTAATCGACGCTATAAATGCCTATACATTAGGGGCTGCCTATGCAGGACACCGCGAAAAATATGAAGGGTCAATTTGTGAAGGTAAATTAGCTGATCTTATCATTATTTCGCATAATCCACTAGAAATTCCGCCTGATGATTTAGCTGATGTAGAAGTGTTAGCTACCTTTGTTGGGGGACGTTTAGTCTATCAAAAGCAATAATAAGCAATATTAAAAATTCAATGACACTGCATGCAGCTTGCTGCCTTAAGAGTAATATTTTTCCTATGCATTAGTTTGATTTTTTTTAGCATGAAAGCACTTTATCATTATGCAAGCAGTGATATGCTTTTGATAAAATCGAAAGTCTAAAATAATAAATATAAGTTGAGGGAATAAAATGAAAATATTAGTGGGTGTAAAGCGGGTTATTGACTATAATGTCAAACCACGCGTTAAAAGTGATGGTAGTGGCGTAGATCTTGCCAATGTCAAAATGTCGATCAATCCTTTTGATGAAGTGGCAATTGAAGAAGCCGTACGCTTAAAGGAAGCTGGTAAAGCCGATGAGATTACCGTGGTGTCTATTGGGCCGCAAGCCGCACAAGAAACCTTGCGCACAGCCCTTGCCATGGGAGCGGACAAGGCCATTCATATTAAAAGTGATGAGCGTTTAGAGCCACTCAATATTGCTAAGCTTTTAAAAGCCATCATTGAGCAAGAAAAGCCTGATCTTGTTTTACTTGGTAAGCAAGCAATTGATGATGATTGCAACCAGACGGCGCAAATGCTAGCGGCGCTGCTAAATTGGGGACAGGCTACCTTTGCATCAAAACTTGATGTATTTGCCGACAAGATTGAAGTAACGCGCGAAGTTGATAGCGGCTTAGAAATTATTGAAGCACAGCTTCCTGCCATTGTCAGCGTGGATTTGCGTTTAAATGAACCACGATTTGCATCTCTTCCCAATATTATGAAAGCGAAGAAAAAACCTATTGAAGAAAAGCAAGCGAGCGATTTTGGCATAGAGCTAAATCCGCGATTGAAAATCCTTAATGTTGAAGAGCCTGCAAAGCGCAAAGCTGGAATTAAAGTTGCAACAATAAGTGAACTTGTTGCCAAGATTAAAACCGAAAATGCAGCACTTTAAGGGAGGATAGCAAAATGACAATTCTTTTATTGGCCGAACATGACAATCAAAACCTATCTTTGCAAACCGCAAATGCGCTAAGTGCCGCCCAAGCCATAGGTGGTGATATCGACATTTTAATCTGCGGGAACAATGTTCAAACAGTAGCAGAGCAAGCAGCACAATTGCTAGGTATTCGCAAAGTTATTTTGAGTGAAGCAGATTATCTTGACCATCAAATGGCAGAGCCGGTCGCCGCCACCATTCTTTCTTTAGCAGATCACTATGATATATTCATGGCTGCGGCAACGACAACGGGCAAAAATATCATGCCACGGATTGCAGCAAAGCTTGACGTTATGCAAATATCGGACATCATCGCGGTTGTGTCGCCAGACACTTTTAAACGACCAATTTACGCAGGCAATGCAGTTGAAACCGTACAATCAACCGATAGTAAAAAAGTCATCACCGTGCGTACATCTGCATTTGCGGCGGCTTTAAATGGTGGCTCGGCTCCTATACAAAATCTAGCACCTGCAAATGATCCTTGCCTTACTAAGCACCTAAAAAATGAAGGCTCAAAAAGTGATAGACCAGAGCTTAGCTCGGCTAAAGTGGTTATATCAGGAGGACGCGGACTTGGTTCAAAAGAAGCCTTTCAATCACTGCTTTTACCCCTTGCCGACAAGTTTAACGCAGCCCTTGGGGCAAGCCGTGCGGCGGTTGATGCGGGTTACGCCCCCAATGATTGGCAGGTAGGACAAACGGGTAAAATAGTTGCGCCAGACCTGTATATTGCCGTTGGTATTTCTGGTGCTATTCAACATCTTGCCGGCATGGGCGATTCAAAAATTATTGTTGCCATTAACAAGGATGAAGACGCACCAATCATGCAGATTGCCGATTATGCCTTGGTTGGCGATCTTTTTGACCTTATTCCAGAACTGACAAAATCGCTCTAATCATAGCAAGTATAATAATAAAGGGAGAACAATTATGGGCGATAGAACCTATCAACAATGGCAAAATGACGCAAAGAAGCTAACATTTCGCAAAGATATTTTCATCGATGGTCAATTTGTGGCAGCCAAAAACGGCGAACGCTTTGATTGTATCAACCCAGCTAATGGTGAAAAAATTGCAGAAATTGCCGCTGGCGGCGCTAGCGATATAGATCGTGCGGTTAAATCAGCACGGCGCTCGTTTGAAAGCGGTATTTGGTCCAACGCGGCACCAGAAAAGCGTAAAGAGGTACTTTTACGCCTTGCCGACCTCATCCGCAAAAATAGTGTTGAATTGGCTTTGCTTGATTGCCTTGATATGGGTAAGCGCGTTGTTGATGCCTATACGGGTGATGTACCAGGATCGGCAGCTATTTTTCAATGGTATGGTGAAGCTATCGACAAGATTTATGATGAAATAGCACCAACTCAAGCGGGTGATCTCGCCATGATGCGCCGTGTGCCGCTTGGCGTTATTGGCGCTGTTGTACCATGGAATTTTCCGCTTGATATGGCAACATGGAAATGTGCACCGGCCTTAGCTGCGGGTAATTCTATTGTGTTAAAACCTGCCGAACAATCAAGCCTATCAGCCTTGCGGCTAGCCGAACTTGCCATTGAAGCGGGTTTACCTGAAGGTGTATTAAATGTAGTGCCAGGATTGGGCGCTATTGCAGGACAAGCTCTTGGTTTACATGAGGATGTTGATTGTTTAACCTTTACGGGATCAACCGCTACGGGCAAACGCTTCATGCAATATTCTGGTCAATCCAATATGAAGCAAGTATGGCTCGAAACGGGTGGCAAAAGTCCAAACCTTATTTTTGCCGATTGTAAAAACCTTGATAAGGCTGCCGAAATGGCGGCTTTTGGAATATTTTTCAATCAAGGCGAAATCTGCTCAGCAAATTCAAGACTTTTGGTTGAAAAAAGCATTCGTGATGATTTCGTGGCACGGCTTGTTGCTTTATCAAAAACAATGCAACCGGGAGATCCACTAGATCCTGCTTCTGGCATGGGGGCCATGGTTGATGAGCGGCAAACCAATACGGTGATGGATTATATAACCAAAGGTAAAAACGAGGCGCGATTGGTGAGCGGGGGAAATCGCATTATGATAAATGACAAGGGTTGCTACATCACCCCAACTATTTTTGATCAAGTTAAGCCTGATAGCCTCATCGCCAAGGAAGAAATATTTGGACCAGTTCTCTCAATCATTGCCTTTGAAAATGAAGACGAAGCAGTTGCCATTGCCAATGATAGTATTTACGGATTAGCAGCCTCAGTATGGACGGATGATTTTTCAAGAGCACACCGCGTTTCAGCCAATTTGAGGGCAGGAACGGTTTCGGTCAATACGGTTGATGCATTAAGCGCAAAAACTCCCTTTGGCGGTTTTGGTCAATCTGGTTTTGGTCGAGATTTATCGCTCCATGCTCTTGATAAGTTCACCGGTCTCAAAACCATTTGGATGAAATATCAATGCTAAGCTGCTTTCTCAAAAACTAAGGTTGAAACCTATTTCGCTACAATGAGCCGTTTTGGTTAACTCCCGATCGGCAATCCCTTAGCTGCGCCCAATAAAATGCGCTAATATCCAACGCGCATATTTGAAATAAGGACAGATAGACAATGACAAATGCGCTTCCAGACCGTGAGAGCATGGAATTTGACGTGGTAATTGTTGGCGCAGGACCTGCGGGGCTTGCCGCAGCAATCCGCTTAAAACAATTAAATGGCGATTTATCGGTTGTTGTCTTGAAAAAAGGCGCTGAAGTCGGCGCACATATTCTTTCAGGTGCAGTTGTGGACCCGATTGGCATTGACACTTTGTTACCTGATTGGCGCAATGACACAAGTCATCCCTTCAAAACACCGGTTACCGACGATCATTTTTATGAGTTAACTGAAAAAAATTACAAAAAATACCCGCTTTTATTATACCAAAAATGCTTTCTAATCATGGGAATTATATCGTATCGCTGGGCAATGTTTGCCGATGGCTAAGTGTACAAGCCGAAGCCTTGGGTGTTGATATTTATCCAGGCTTTGCCGCAACTGAGGTTCTTTATAATATTGACGGCGCTGTGATTGGTGTTGCTACCGGTGATATTATGGGAGTTGAAAAAGACGGTAGCCTTAGCGCAAATTATATGCGCGGTATGGAGCTGCTTGGCAAATACACCCTTATTGCTGAAGGCGCTCGTGGTTCATTGGCCAAACAGATTATACATAGGTTCAAACTTGACAAGGATTGCGACCCGCAAAAATATGGTCTTGGCATAAAGGAATTATGGGAAATTGATCCATCCCAACATCAGCCGGGGCTTGTACAACACGCATCTGGTTGGCCATTGGACAATCAAACCGGTGGCGGCGCATTTTTATATCACCTAGAAAATAATCAAGTAAGTGTTGGTTATGTGGTGCATTTAAATTATAAAAATCCGTATTTATCACCCTTTGATGAGTTTCAACGTTTTAAAACTCATAGTCTTATTGCCCCAACTTTTAAAAACGCCAAGCGCATAGCCTATGGTGCGCGAGCAATAACCGAAGGCGGATGGCAATCGGTTCCAAAGCTAAGTTTTCCAGGTGGCGCATTGCTCGGCTGTTCCGCCGGCTTTGTTAATGTGCCGCGTATCAAAGGCTCACACAATGCCGTATTGTCGGGAATTTATACTGCCAATTTCATAGCAAAGGCAATTCAAGATAAGCGCGCCCATGATGAAGTAACTGACATCGAGACCACTTGGCGCGATAGTAATATTGGTAAAGATTTGTATAAGGTGCGCAATGTTAAACCACTTTGGTCAAAATATGGAACAAAGATTGGTGTTAAATTAGGCGGTTTTGATATGTGGTGCCAAAGCCTATTGGGCTTTTCATTTTTTGGCACGTTAAGCCATGGCAAAGCCGATTATCAATGTTTGGAACCTGCGCAAAACCACCAACCAATATCTTATCCAAAACCAGATAATGTTTTAACTTTCGATCGACTTATTTCGGTTTTTTTATCCAATACCAATCACGAAGAAAATGAACCTTGCCATTTAAAAGTGCAATCATTAAACACACAGGAAACATCAGAATTGCAGATTTTTTCTGGGCCATCAATGCGCTATTGCCCCGCGGGTGTTTATGAATGGATTGAGAAAGATGGCATTGAAAACTACATTATTAATGCGCAGAACTGCCTTCATTGCAAAACATGTGATATTAAAGACCCCAATCAAAATATTAATTGGACATGCCCACAAGGGGGAGAAGGGCCAGTTTATCCCAATATGTAAAAATTCTCAGTCCATGCAATTATTTAAATTTTGATGCGAAAAGAGAAATCGCTTGATTGTCAGGGGTTAAAAAAAATGATAGAGAGTTTTTTCAATGACCGCAACTGGAAATAGTTGCTAGAGCGATGCGGGTGTAGCTCAATGGTAGAGCAGCAGCTTCCCAAGCTGAATACGAGGGTTCGATTCCCTTCACCCGCTCCAGTGATTTAATTATTACTGCGTTATATGAAATATAATCTTTACTTACTTTCTAAGAAAATTTAACGTTTATGAAGTTTAACGAGCATGAATTAAGAGCAAAATTGATTGCAAGTAATCTAATATTCATGGCTAATCATCATGATAGCAATGAAGTTGTCTATGTGATTATGAATTTTTTAAAACAATATCATGATATTTATTGCGTCTATTTATTGGATACAATACCAGACCAAGGCTGTGAGCATTATCATCTTTGGATTAATCAAAATCTTGATGTATCTATTGAATATAATCTAGATGAAAAAACAATTGATGATTATAGTGCAAAGACACTTAATAAATATGATATTGACCACATTAAAGGTTCAAGGCAAAAAGATTTAATCAAATTGGTACAAGAACTAGCAAATATTGAGTGTGCCAAAAACAATAATGCTCATCTTACCAATGAAAAAAAACTAACCTGTAGATAAAATATAGCAAATAGCAGTCTTTCACTTTCATACTAAGCAGAGGCTGCAATTTATAAAAGTTAACCTAAGGCGTTACAAAATAATCTGCTCGCCCTTTTTGGTCACTTTGTTCCATAGCTCGGCCAATCGGCATATGATTATTACCACTTGGATTTTTTCCAATTAATTCTGATCCATCTTGTGGCAAGTCAGTTAAACTCATCGGCGGAATACGGGTAATTTTCTTTTGGGGGGCAACCACTTTAATCGCCGGAGCCTGAGCACTCGCTGGTTGTTCTACTGGAGCAATCTCTTCATTTTCAAGCACATTATCGGTTTTAATAGGACTTGGTTGATTGCCAAAAATCGCTTCAATTGGCGCTTTCACATAAAAAGCTAACTTTTGCCGGCCAGCAGGTGTAAAGCTGATACCATCATTTGTACGCAAGCGTGCCGTTTGCCCATTCATATCATAACCAGATAAGGCAAAAGCGCCCTTATCATCAACAAAGCCACTCCACAAATCGATAAATTGCCCATTTGTATTACCAATAGCCGCATTATAATATGCATTGAACCGCCCTGAACTTTTATGTAATTGCGGTTTGCCGAAACTTGGCAAACTAACCCAAAGCCATGGCTTTTGTGTTGCTTCCAAATCTTTTACAATAGCTGCAACGCGCTCTTGATAAATTTTATCCCAATCTTGGCTACCAAACTCCATCGTTTGCCGATTGATTTTAAGAGATTGACGATCATTAGCACCAATAACAAAAATAATGATATCAGCCCCTTCCTCGTTAACAATCTTAGCTATATTCTCATGCCAATTATAATGATCTTCGCGCACCAAGCCCGATGAACCATCGGTACGTTTTATAATCCGATAATTTGCATTATCTGCATAAATTTCATTAAGCCCCTCACTCATTGCACTTGCGACAAAGTCACCCAGAAATAAAATCTTCTTAGCATCAGTCAATTTTTCAATCTGGGGCGTAACAATTATTGGCGTAGCGACTGGCTTTGGTTTAGGTTGAGACCTATTAACTGGTTTGCGGCGAGTTGGGGGATTGTTATTTCTAGGCATAGCTTTAGGTGCAGCTTGCCTTGGACCAAAAAGCAAATCAAATAAGGTTTTTCGTTCTTGTGCATGGGCTGCTGAAATGGTGCTTATCAAGGCAAATGCCGGAACAAACCACAAGGCGACAAAAAAAATCCAAAATTTACTTTTATTCGTCATTTTCAAAAGCCTTTATCAAATGCACATCCCATAGACTAAAAATCCGTCTCATTATAACCAAACATCGTGTACTTTGGCTAACGATTTATAATTATTGTGCGCAAAGAATGACAGATTTAACTATAAGAATTAAAAATCAATTTGATTAGACAAATCATATTTCAAAAGGCTAAAATACTATTTTAGACCTTATCGTATCGCTGCTTATGATTAAAAATAGACAATTTTAAAAATATTCTAGAAAAATAGCTGTTATCTCATCGCATATTCTGGCACTACTAATATGATAAAAAATTTGCCACCTAATACTCTTAAATTAAGCGATGAAATATTTAAGCATGAAAATCGCATAAAGATATTGGGATGCGAATTAACTTGATTAAGGAGTGCACAAATATGGAAACAATTGATCAGGGCAAAACCATTTTGCTCATTTCGAGCCATGTCATTCGTGGTACGGTCGGTGTGCGCTCTTCTGGTTTTGCCCTTGAAACATTAGGGCATCATGTTTGGACTTTGTTGACTGTTACCATGACCTGGCAACCAAGACACGGGGTTGCGCATCGCTTAAATATCCCGATTGAAGATTTCTCCGCTTTTGCAGATGATATTGCAGCATCGCTTCATTCAACTGAAATTGATGCGGTCATGACGGGTTATTTTGCTTCTGCCAAGCAAGTAGAAATTGCTGCCCAGCTCATAAAAAAGCTAAAGCAAAAGCGACCAGACCTAACTTATTTATGCGACCCTGTCATGGCTGATGAGGGTGGCCTTTATGTGCGCGAGGATATAGCTACAGCCATTAAAGATCATTTAGTGCCGCTCTGTAATATTCTTAAGCCTAATCGTTCTGAGCTTGAATGGATGGTGGGACGCAAACTTGATAGCAATGAAGATATTATTGAAGCCGCACGCTCAACCCAATGCGATATGGTATTGATAACATCGGCTGCAGCCCTGCTTAAAAACGCAACAGGCAATTTATTAGTCCATGACAGTGAAATTTGGCTTGCCGAACACCGCATAGTGAAAGACCCTGTTAATGGATTGGGCGATCTGACGTCGGCATTATTCTTAAGTCATTACCTTACAGGAATGAGTGCCAAGGCAGCCCTACAATTTACCACTGCATCGGTTTTTGATTGCCTTTGTGCAACGTTACAAAAACAATCGAATGAATTGGTGCTTGAACAAAGCTATCCATTATTTATGCGCCCTCACTCCCATATCACCATGCGTGCTTTATCTACCAAATAAAAATGCTGGAACCATAATAGGGGCGTTAACGTTAAAAAGATGTTTGCGATTTGGTACAGAAAATCGCACAAGTTAAGAGAAATAGAGGCAGAAATGAACGAGTTTCCAGAACATTTGCTAAATGGCTATAAAAATTTTGTACAAACACGCTTTAGCAGTGAGCGAAACCGTTATAGGGAATTGGCGGTTGAAGGGCAAAAGCCTGAAGTTATGATGATTGCTTGTTGCGATTCCCGCGCGGCACCGGAAATAATTTTTGATACGGATCCAGGCGAAGTATTTGTCATGCGCAATATTGCAAACCAAGTACCACCATTCCAGCCTGATGGTGAATATCACGCGACCTCGGCCGCCCTTGAATTTGCAGTACAATCACTCGAAGTAAAGCACATTGTCGTCATGGGGCATGGCCGTTGTGGTGGAATAAGAGCTGCCCTTGATATGGAGAGTAAACCATTATCGTCGGACGATTTTATTGGCCGGTGGATGGGGTTGCTAAAGCCGTCTGCTGAGGCGGTTAGTGGTGATAAGTCAATGTCACCAGCTGAGCGGCAAACCGCATTGGAGCGCATTTCACTGCGTTATTCACTTGCCAATCTTTCCACATTTCCTTGGATTGCAAAGCGCCAAAAAGCAGGGCTGTTGCAACTACATGCTGCCTGGTTTGATATTTTATATGGTGAATTGTGGGTACTCGATAAAGAAAGTAGCCATTTTACCAAGATAGAAACTGATGACGTGCTTTTAAGTGCCTAAAGTTATAAAAATACAAATTTGTAATTGTTGAAAATGGCGGTTTAATGCTGCCTTTTTCATTTCAATTGAAGCTTATAATTAAAATAAATATTATTTCGAATAAGATCTTAGGTAAAGTCATCAATAGCAATCTGCATACATTGATAATTCTTTATGCCTTTATTAAATGCTTATTAGATTAATTAAGAAAAAAGCGATAAAAATAGGGCTAGATATTTCTAGTCTCAAATTACTTTAAAACCGATATATCTCCGACGAGCGAATATAAAATTCACCCATCGGAGACGGTACCCCAGCCATAATATCATATCACTATAGTTGTATTATCACCCCCGAAATATACAAATAATCGGCAAATGGGCTTACGCAACCCTTCCGCTATAAGTGATTGCAATGATATCAGCTAAATCTTATAAGAAACTATTAAAATAGCTTTGTCTATCACTGAAATTGGGTATTTCAAAATAATTTGCGACTAAATAGAAAAAAATTCCAAAATTTCAATTAAAATTATATGATTATTTAATTACTAACATAACAAATAGCTTATATAATAGAATATTGGCATTTCTTACTTAAACATTCGAACCAATTCGCTTTTTGCATTGAGTTTTCTAAAATTGTGATTCATCCTCTACTAAAGTAAAAACAATAAATATTTTATTCTTAGGCTCAGGACCTAGACATGCAGTGCAAAAGGTAAACAATTTTCAACATTGAATCTCTTAGTGCTGCTTGCCAAGGCCCTAAAAATGCCTTGCATATTATATTAAGAAAATAAAAGGCCGTCCAAGCCACAAATTGCGAAAATTTATATTAGTTAAAATACTCAATGCTAAAGCTATGAGATGGATTTAATCTCAATTCTCAATAAACTATTTTAAGGTTCTAAAGATCAACTGAATTTATAGGGATGTTTCTGGCAATAAAGCATGGTGCTTTCCAAGACAGAAAAATAAATAGCAAAAGAGGCGATCATTTTTTGACATATTAAACAAACTGATTATTTTTTAGGCAAAATTACCTAATATATCACCTGTCATTTTTTCGTGATTTTTTTAACAAATAAAAGCAAACTTTTAAAAGCCACCACTATAAAGCCCCAATCATAAGCCCTAAATCAAGATCTTTGCGACATTCCATTATAATTTACTGCAAAAATATATTGGCGAAAAATTAATCAGATTGCCTTATATGTATGCAATCACTATAGTCATTTACAGAATCTAATTTATGGTTGATGAAGGCTACCATATTTCAAGTTAGATGATGCGAATAAACAGGATCATTGGGAGATTGAATTGATCATGACATCGGGTGCAGCACCATTAATGCACAAAGAAATCAAGCTATCAGATGACAATAAGGCTAATGCGGCTTTTGAAGCTTTGTTGTTTGAACATGTTCCAGAGGAAGATATTACAGCCTATGCATCAGGAGAGCTAGCCAATGCGGCGCTCATTGCCCAAAAGGCGCTTCTTGCCCATGAAAATGGCGCTTCGCTTATTCGCATAGACAATGATGCGTGTAATCGTTCTGGTGAGCCAGTTAGCATTATCACCCTTGTTAATGATAACAAGCCCTTTTTGCTTGATTCTGTCATGGCTGAAATTAGCGAAAACACCCCATCAATCTATCTTGTTTCACATCCTGTTATTGATGTTGCGCAAAATGATGATCAATCTTTAAGCGTTAGCCGTGAAACAGCGAGCGGCCCTGCCCCAAGAGGCAAGCAACGCAAGAGCTTGATGCAAATCCATGTGCCATTATTGCTACCAGAACAAAGCGACACGTTAAAGCAAGGCTTAAGCGATGTTTTAGAGCAGGTTGCAGCTGCGGTGCGCGATTGGCAACCAATGCTTGACACACTTGACGATGTTGCCCGCCATTACCGCGCCCACCACCCACGTGGTCGCAGTGGTGATGCCGAGCGTGTTGCTGATTTTTTAAATTGGCTAAAAAATGATAATTTTACCCTGCTTGGCATGCGCGAATATCGCCTTGATAGCGATAAAACCAAGAAGACCAATAAAAATGAAACTAATCTAGGTGAAGCAAGTACCGAACTTGGCATTTTGACCGATGCGTCCATTCGTGTTCTGCGTGAACATGCAATGGAAGAAATCACCCGTGAGGCCTTGTCCTTTATGGAAAGCCCTGACTTGATGATTGTAACTAAAGCGCGTATCCGTTCGCGCGTTCATCGCCGTGTTTGGCTTGATTACATTGGCGTGAAATTATTCAATGAACAAGGCGATATTGCCGGCGAATTACGCCTTGTTGGACTTTTCACCGCACCTGCTTATACAAGCTCTGTTTTGCGTATTCCTTATTTGAAGCCCAAAGCTGAGGCGGTTATCAACCGTCTTGGTTTTAATATGGAAGACCATTCTGGCCGCAGTCTCATCAATGTTTTGGAAGGCTATCCGCGCGATGAAATGTTCCGTATTGATGTTGACACATTAACGAACAATGTAGAACAAATTCTTGAACTTGGAGAGCGTCCGCGCGTCCGCGTTCTTGCCGACCCCGATCCATTTGGCCATTTTGTGTCAGTGCTTGTTTTTGTGCCGCGCGACCGCTATGACAGCAAGGCGCGCGAAAAATTGGGCCAATATCTCATCAAGGTTTTTGACGGCGACTTTTTTGAATTTTATCCGCTATTTTTAAATAATGGTCTAACTCGCGTCCATTATATCATTCACCGTAAGGGTGGATCTGTTCCTGAATTTTCACAAGCCAAAATTGAAGAAGATGTTGGTGGACTTATCCGCAATTGGGAAGATCGTGTGCAACTTGCTGCTAGCAAAAAGCGCATTAATATGGATACTGTTCGCCTTGCGATGGATTTGCCACAAAGCTATCGCAACAGCTTTAGTGCTGATAGCGCCTTGCTTGACGCGGCTGAAATTCATAAGCTTTCAGAAAACAATCCGCTTGAGGTTAATTTCTATCATCACATAGAAGAAGAGCCGCAATTTGTTTCACTAAAATTATTCCATCTTGGCGATGCGCTCGAACTATCACTGCGCGTACCCTTGTTGGAAAATATGGGCTTCCGCGTCATTGCCGAACAAACCTTGGAATTGCATAATGGTGCTGGCGAAACCGTATTCCTTCACGATATGGAGCTTGAAAACGCCCATAAAACCAAGGTTGATCTTACAAAAATTGGCAAAAAACTAGCTGAAGCTTTTGAAGCCATTTGGGCAGAAGATGCTGATGATGATGCGTTTAATGGCTTAATTCAATCAGCTGGGCTTGATTGGCGCGAAATAGTTATCATGCGTGCTTATGGACGTTATTTACAGCAAGCTGGTATTCCTTATTCGCAGGATAACCTTGCCCGCGCGCTAAATAACTTCCCCAATATTACCCGCGATCTTTATAGTCTTTTCCGCCTGCGCTTTGATCCAACCTGCCCCCATCATGGTAGTGAGGCAAAAGAAGCTGAAGTGCGCGATCGTATTGAGCTCGAATTGCAAGATGTACCAACCCTTGATGATGATCGTATCTTGCGTTCATTCCGCACTTTAATAACCGCAAGCTTGCGCACCAATGCCTATAAACGCGAAGCTGATGGTAGCGAACGCAAAACCCTTGCCTTTAAGCTTGATCCGCATTTGATTGATATCTTGCCTGATCCGCGTCCATATCGTGAAATTTTTGTTTATGGACCAGCGGTTGAAGGTGTGCATTTACGCTTTGGCCCGGTAGCGCGTGGTGGTTTACGTTGGTCTGATCGCCGGCAAGATTACCGCACCGAGGTTCTTGGTCTTGTCAAAGCCCAGCAAGTAAAAAATGCGGTGATTGTACCAGTTGGCTCAAAGGGTGGTTTTTATCCCCATCACTTGCCAGTAACCAATGACCGTGCTGCCATTGGTGAAGCTGCTCGCCAAGCCTATATCATCTATATTACCGCAATGCTTTCCATAACCGATAATATTATTGATGGCAAAGTCGTTGCGGCAAAAGATATTATCCGCCATGATGGTGATGATCCATATTTTGTTGTTGCCGCTGATAAGGGTACAGCAACATTCTCAGATACCGCTAATGCCATTAGTGAAGCCAATGATTTTTGGCTTGATGATGCCTTTGCCTCAGGCGGTTCTGCTGGCTATGACCATAAAGCTATGGGCATTACCGCAAAAGGTGCATGGGAAGCTGTAAAACGCCACTTCCGTGAATTTGATCACGATATTCAAACCCAAGAATTTAGTGCAGTTGGCGTTGGTGATATGTCGGGTGACGTATTTGGCAATGGCATGTTGCTATCAACCAAAACGCGCCTTGTTGCGGCTTTCGACCACCGCGATATTTTCATTGACCCAAATCCTGATACCGACGCAAGCTTTGCTGAGCGTGAGCGGTTGTTTAACCTGCCACGTACAAGCTGGCAGGATTATGATAAGCAAAAAATCTCAAATGGCGGCGGTGTTTACTCTCGCTCGTTAAAAACTATTACCTTATCCCCCGAGGCTGCTAAAGCTATTGGCTTTAACAAAACGAGCGGCACGCCATTTGAAATCATCAATGCTATTTTGCAAGCACCTGTTGATCTTTTATGGTTTGGCGGTATCGGTACTTATATTCGTGGATCAGGTGAAAATGATGCGCAAGTTGGCGATCATGCCAATGATGCTATCCGTATCACCGGCTCGCAAATACGAGCAAAAGTAGTTGGTGAAGGTGCTAATCTTGGCATGACCCAGCGCGGCCGCATTGAATATTCAATGAAAGGTGGCCGTTGCAATACCGATGCAATTGATAATTCTGCCGGCGTTAATTGTTCTGACGTTGAAGTGAATATCAAAATCGCATTAGCAAGCGCCATGCGTCAAGGTAAACTAAGCCGTCCTGATCGCAATATTTTGCTAAAAAGCATGACCGATGACGTGTCGAACCTTGTTTTGCGCAATAATTATCTGCAACCGCTAACCCTTTCCCTAGCGGAAAAACGCGCAGTTATTGATTTGCCTTATCAAATTCGCTTCATGCATGATTTGGAACGGGTAAAACTGCTTGATCGCCGTGTTGAAGTCCTACCAGATAATGAAGCCTTAGCTGATCGCCAAGCAAAGAGAATTGGCTTAACCCGTCCCGAATTATCGGTTATTATGGCTTATGCCAAAATTACTTTGCAAGCGGAAATTGCAACCAATCCACTTTCAGAAGATCCATATTTTGAAACTGCATTGTTTAACTATTTCCCACCAGCAATGCGCGAAAAATATGCCGAGGAAATCAGCAACCACCAATTACGCCGCGATATTATTGCAACATTGCTTGCCAATGATGTAGTAAACCGCGGTGGACCGACTTTCGTCAATCGCTTACAAGACAAAACTGGTCATTCAGCCGAATCGGTTATTCGCGCTTTTGTTTTGGTGCGTGATAGTTTTGACTTAAATTCTCTTTATGCTGAAATTGATGCGCTTGACAATAAAATACCTGGTCTTGTGCAAAATAGCTTCTACGCAGCTATTTCGCGCATGATGTTTGCAGTGACCAGCTGGTTGTTACAAAATGTTAAATTGGATAAGCCATTAAATGAGCATATCCAGTCAATGACAGAAGCCCGCATGGCTATTGAGCCGCAATTGGAAACGCTAATTCCTGATTATATGCGTGAACAAATGGCACAAGTGGCAGCAGAGTTTGAGGCACAAGGCGCACCAAATGCTCTTGCTAAACGCCTTGCAATGCTGGAAACAGCATCGGTTGTACCCGATATTGCTTTGGTAGCCTATCAAACAGATTCTGACCTTATTGTTGCCGCCCAAACCTATTTCAAACTTGCTGAAATATTCCGTATTAACCGCATTGAAAATGCCAGTCGCACCATACCCGTGGTTGACTATTATGATGGCATGGCCTTGGCACAAGCCAATGATACCATTATTGATGCGCTGCGCCGCATGGTGATGAAAGCCTTGCGTGACTTTAAAGACGCTGAAAATCCGGCCCAAAGCTGGCTTGAAGCCGAAGGCAGCCACATTGAAGCTATCATCAATCGGATGAATACACTGATTGAGGGCGATCTTAATATTTCCCGCTTTAGTGTTGCAGCCGGCATGATGGCAGACTTGGTGCGTAAGGGTAGTTAACGCCCGATCCTATACGCATAAAATATCTTAGGCATAAAACGCCGCCAACTTTTCAAGTTGGCGGCGTTTTTTTACTCAAAACTATGCCAAAAATACGCATCTCTTTGTTCAAAGCTAAGCAGAATAGGCATTGTAACATTATTTTTAAACGCAGATAATACGCTCTTAGATAATTTGAATTTGCATATTTGAGCGGAAGAATTTTATTTTTTGGTAATCACAATAAAACCCCCACAAAAAAAGTCCCCTGATGCAAATCAGGGGACTTTCTATTTCATTTTTGAATTGTAGGTTTTTAAAATTTAAACAACAATTTGGCCATTAGCAAGTAGAGTTGCAAGGTCAACGTTTACGTCATTAATGGTCAATAATGGTGTTGATTCATAAGAGCCACCACTACCGTCGCGATCAACGTAAAGCACGGTGTTGCCACCTTCTTGCTCTACTTTGAGGTAATCTCCAATCTTATCACCCACATCGATTTTAGCAACGCCATTTGAGTCAAAATGTGCAGGACCATCAGCATCGCGAACATAACCAATCAAAATATCAGTTAAGTCAATTCGGTCTGCATTCGCATTGTTTGCATAATTGCCAAGGGTAAACTGATCTACCGTATCATGACCATTGCCACCCGTTGCATCGTCAGCAATTGCTTCATAAAGTAAGGTTGTATGTCCAGTGCCGCTTAGGATGAAATTATCATCACCACCACGACCATTTAAAATATTATTTCCATTGCCATCGGTAATAGTATCATTACCACTAGTACCATAAATGGCCTCTATATTGGTTAACTTAATGGTATAGCCAGTTGCAACATTTTGGAAAGCATCGGTAATGGCAAGACTTACGTTAATGCCAGTAGAACCAACCGCTGCAAAATCAGCAATATCCAAACCACTATTTGCATCCCAAGTGCGTTCACCATCGCCAACAACCCAGCCGCCGCCGCCATTATAGTAACGCGTACCAGCACCAATGAAAAAGGTATCATTGTAACCAGTACCAACAATACCAACGTCAGCGCTGTAACTATTCGTATTGGCGGTTGCACCATCAGCTTCAGCTGTTAAAACATAACCATTATAGGGTTCTGTTGCTTTAAGGTTAGTCCAGCTTGAATTTACATTTTCAACTGGATTGGTGCTGCTAGCAAAAGCTTGACCACCAAAGTCTTGTGAAACACCATTTTGGCTAAATCGCATGACTGCAGTATAGGTTTCATTTGGATCAAGACCATAGAAATGGACGATTGCCGAGCTATCATTCCAACCCGTACCATATTGCGGGTTGATAATCTGGCTTGCAACACGCACACCAGCTGAATTATAGATTTCAACCGTATTACCATAAAACGTATTGGAACCATCGGGACGGATGATACGCAAATGCATGGCAGTGCCATAATCTGGCGTATTTGGATTAGTGATAACAATCGATGCTTCACTGGTATTCGCACGTGATATGATCAAATCTTGATCACCATCCCAATCATAATCCATTGCAGCAGCACTTGCACCATTAACCGCAGCATCAAGTGCTGTTGACGTCATGATGGAACCACCAGCCGTTGCAACACCCATATCCTTGATATTTTTAATATCCCAGACAACTTGGCCACTATCATCAAGCGTACCAGTATTATGGTAATAAAGCGATGTACCAATAGAATATTTGGCTTCAGGAACCTCAACAAGGTCCATTTTACCATCACCATCCCAGTCAATTGCAAGGGTTGATTTACCCATAATACCATCAGCAATGCGTTGCGGATCCTTAAGATTACCGGCACCATCATTATAGAAAATCATACTATCGGTGCCTAAAGTATCTGCGGCTGCACCCACACCAGCATTTTTGGATTGGCCAATAAATAGATCCATATAGCCATCGCCGTTTAAATCTGCCCAAGTCAAAGAAATGGTTCGTTCAAAACTATCCGACGAATTGGCTGCTCCAGATGCGCCACTGGTATTGAAGATATTGGTAAAGCTTTGCCCAAATGACCAATTTTGTCCCGTAGCCGAACTTACACCACTATTTTTCAGCGTTACCAAATTATAGGTGGTTTCCCAAGTATAATTGCCATGAACGACTAAATCAACCGCACCACTATTGTTAAGGTCAACAACTGACAATTCGTGATCTGTTGTAAAATTACGAAGAGCCGTAGGCAACGAAGCATTGGCTGTTGGATAACCATAAGTATCCCACTGCTGGGTGCCTAGATTAAGATCTGCTTGCCCCTTATTATGAAGGAAGGTTGAGCTATCGTTTCCTGAGTCACCCAACACAACGTCAAGCCAACCGTCACCGTCCATATCTAAGGAAACAGTACTACCAAAGTGAGTGAGCGAATTTACTTGAACAAGCGTTGCTTCGTAAGTACCATCAGCCTTTCCTACAAACATTGTTCCTGTTCCTGAACCTGCAATGCCAGCATCGTAAGTTCTGTCAGTCAAGAACATATCCATATAACCATCGCGGTTATAATCGCCATAAGTATATGAGCTAAATAGTTTTTCCCACGTATATTGGGCAGAAATAGCTGCGTTACCGACATTTGCCCAATTGAGCAATGAAGGCGAACCAAAGTTGCGGAAATCATTACCATCAGCTGAATATTCAGCCATATCGGTCATCATTGTCCAGCCGCCATTATTTCCAAGTCGCAAGGACATGGAATAGGTCGCATAAGCACCGCCGGTACCAACATTTGGCGCCATATTACTGTCAGTTGTGTCAATAGCAATTTCAAAACCTGAAGAAAGGCTACCATTTACACCGGACAAACTTTGTACAGCGGCATAATAGGTATAAAAAGTCCCATCTTTAAGTTCAGTTGGTTCGGTGAAGCTCCAGCTTGTACCGCTAACTGTGGCATAGCCGACAAAAACACTACCACGATAAACAGCAACTGTTGCGCCTGCTTCAAGCTCTTCACTTAAAGTGCCGTGTAAAGTTGGTGTCGTATCATCGGTATAGCTACCAGATGGCAAGCTGTCATAAAGCTGCGTGCCGTAATCATCACTAAAATGCGTAATGCTTACAGTTGTGCTTGGTACACCATTATTAATGGTCACCTCTTTACTGCTTTCAGTACCTAAATTACCTGCAGCATCAATAACACGTGTTTTAAAGGTATATGTACCATCGGCAAGCTCTGTATCGGTATTATCCAAACTCCAGCTATCACTGCTAGCAGCATAGGTTGCATCTTGCCAAGTTTGGCCATTATCCAATGAAATTTGAACGCGTTCATTAGCTCCAAGTGTTCCGGTAACCTTTGCCGTAATAATTAAGGTTCCATCACGGGTAATAAAGTCATCACCAACATTACCTGTGTCTTCGGTAATTGAAACTATGTCTGAAGTTGCCGTTGGTGCCGCGGTATCGACATTGATATCAAATGCACTTGACTTTGTTCCTTCATTACCAGCCGTATCAGTGACAACTGCTTCAAAGCTATATTTACCATCGCTAAAGGCTTGGGCATCAGTAACCTGATATTCCCATGTACCACCAGAAATAGTAGCAACGCCCAAAACAGTTGTTACACCATTTTCATCGGTAACTTTGATAACAACCCTTTCACCATCGCCAACGCCAGCAATTGTACCCTTAAGAAGAGGTTTAGTATCATCAGTATAGCTGTTGCTGGTCGTTACATCACCAGTATTCAAGCCGATATCATCATAAAAACCAGTAATAGAAACACTAGCACTTGTTGGAGCTGTCGTATCAATAACTACTGTTTGTGATCCGCCATTGGTGACATTACCAGCAGCATCAATGACGCGGGTCGCAATTGAGTGGCTACCTTCAGATAAAGCACTACCAGTGTTATCATAGCTCCAACTATTATCGGCAGAATTATAAACAGCATCTACCCAATCACCACCATCGATCGAGATTTGAACCTTTTCATCTGATGCTAAGGTCTGTGAGACACTACCATGGATGGTCAAGGTCGTATCACTGGTGATAAAATCACTGTCGCTAAAGCCTGTATCGGTTGTGATACCGGTAATCGTGGCGGCAGAAGTTGGTGCTGTAAGATCAAGATTGATATCAAAGACGGTGGAAGTTTTACCTTCATTACCAGCACTATCGGTAACAACGGCTTCAAATCTATATTGTCCATCGGTTGTAAAAGCTTGGGCATCACTAACCTGATAGGTCCAAGTGTTACCGGTAACAGTTGCATAGCCAAGTAAGATTTTCTGTCCATCTGGCCCAGTAACTTTGACCGCAATACGATCTCCATCCTGCATGCCAGTAACCGTCCCTTTAAGAAGCGGTGTTGTGTCATCGCTCGATGTACCAGAAACGGTCATTTCACCTTGGATCAAACCAACATTATCGGTAAATCCGCTAATAGCAATTTCATATCCATCAATTGGCGCCGTTTTATCAATAGTAACATTCTGAGTGCTACCAACTGTCACATTACCGGCAGCATCAATAACACGGCTAGTAATCGTGTGAGTGCCTTCCGATAAAACACTACCAGTATTATCATATGTCCATGTATTGGTATCAGCATCATAGACAGCATCAACCCATGTGCCACTATCAATCTGAATCTGTACTTTTTCACCTGTTGCTAAGGTTTCAGAAACAGTTCCATTTATAATAAGCGTATCATCATTGGTGATGAAGTCAGTTGCACTTGTGCCGGTATCATCACTAATGCTGGTTATTGATGAAGAAGCAGACGGCCCAGTTAAGTTAAGATTGATATCAAAACTCGCTGATATAGTTCCTTCATTGCCTGCATTATCAGTAACAACGGCTTCAAAGCTATAGTCACCTTCTGCAAGTGCTTGCGCATCTGTCACCTGATACTGCCAAGTACCATCGGTCACGGTTGCATAACCAAGCACAGTCTTTACACCATCAGCACCAGTTACCTTAATAACAATGCGATCACCATCTTCGAGCCCTGTTACAGTACCCTTCAACAATGGTGTTGTATCATCGGTTGATGTACCAGATGTGGTCATATCACCTTGGATCAAACCAACATCATCAGCAAAACCAGTGATAGATATCGTTGCAGATGTTGGGCCTTGTGTATCAATCGTTATATCATGGGAGGTTGAAGTTGATGGATTACCAGCAGCATCACGAACGATGGTTTCAATAATATAACGACCATCGCTTAGCGCATGAGAAGCATCATTATGATTAACACTATAAGTGCCATCATCATTGCGTGTCGCTTGTATCCAATCGCCAGCCGAGCCACTTGCAGGTTTAATCCGCAACCAAACGGTGTCACCGGCTTCCAAACTGCCATTGATAGCAATGGTATAGATCAAACTATTGTCACTGGTGATAAAATCACCTGTGTCAAAACCAGTATCCTCGCTAATTGATTGCAAGGTAGCAGTTGTAGTTGGGCCTTGAGTATCAATTGTTACATCAAAACCTGTACCTGTACTTTCATTGCCTGCCGCATCGGTTGCAGTTACAGTAAGACTATGATCACCTTCAGTCAAAGGATCTGTAGTAACAGACCACTTGCCATCACTGCCAACTGTTGTTGTTCCAACCACATTCCCATCGCTATCTTTGATCGTGATGGTTGCACCAACTTCGCCAGAGCCACTAAAGGTTGGTGTTGTATCATCGGTTGATGAACCAGATGTAATCGCCCCTTGGATAAAGCCAACATCATCGCGCACTTCATCAATCACTGGCGCTGCTGGCGCTGTACCATCAATTTCAATGCCGAATATGACACTACCCTTGGTGCCTGCTGCATTTTCAGCATTAGCAGTGAAGCTATAAACACCATCAGCAAGATCTGTTGTTGGTGTTAATGTCCACACACCATTGCTATCAGCTGTGGTAACACCAACAACCACCGTTTGCCCATCACTATTTACATAGCTTACGGTTACAGTTGCATTAGCACTTGTGCTACCAACCATTTGCGGACGGCGGTCATCAGAAACACCATTATTGCCAACATTACCTTGGATTGAACCAAAATCATCAACAAAATGGTCAAAACCAACAATGACGTTGCTGCTATCAACTGTAAAGTCAAAGCTAGGACTTGCAACGCTTGTATTACCCGCAGGATCGGTCACAGTGATGCTGATTGAATGATCACCATCAGCTAAGGCTGAAGGAGAATAACTCCAAGAGCCATCAGCATTAATTGTTGTTGTACCAAGAACCGTATCGCCATCCTTAATGGTAACAACACCGCCAGCTTCACCAACACCCGCATTACCAGAAAGCACAGGTTGCTTGTCATCAGTTGTATCATTTGGTGACAAGGCACCTGTTACATCACCAACATTATCGGTGATGGTTGGCATTGATGGCGTTGATGGCGCAGTAGTATCAAGCACAATTGGATAGCCGCCCGTCATATTGCTGAGCTGACCTGCCGCATCATTTGCCTGCGCTTTAATTGTATAAGTACCATCGCCTTTGGCAAAAGCTGGGCTGATTTCCAAGGTCCAATTACCATTGCTATCAACTACAGTTGTACCACCAATAAAGCTTGTTCCATCTGGAGCGGTAACATGAATGGTAATGGTTGAACCTGCTGTACCGGTACCGCCAACAACAGGCGTTGTATCATCAGTCACGCCATTTTGCTGCAAGCCACCTGTAACTGCACCTTCATTATCGCTAACGCTGGTGATAGCTGGATCAGATGGTGCTGCACCCACAACGGTGAAGTTCCAATCAGTCGTTGCTGGACCAATATTCCCAGCCTTATCAACTGGACGAGCAGATAAAATATAATCGCCAGGAATTAATTGTGGGCTTGGGTCAAAGCTCCAAGATCCATCAGCATTAACTGTTGTTGTACCGATAAGCGTTACATTACCTTCGGCGTCCTTATTATAAATATTGATGGTTGAAGCATCATCTGGATCAACCGAGCCTGCCGCACCATCATAAGTTGGTGTGCGATCATCGGTTGGATCACCACGATTGATTGTACCTTGGATCGTACCAAAATCATCAACAAGATCCAACTTGCTTTCATCAATCGCATTTGGTGCCGTCGTATCAATATTAAGATCAAAACTAGCTGATTTCGAACCTTCATTGCCTGCATTATCAGTAACAACGGCTTCAAAGCTATAATCACCTTCTGCAAGTGCTTGCGCATCTGTCACCTGATACTCCCAAGTACCATTAGTTACAGTTGCAACGCCAAGTACTTTAGTAATACCATCGGCACCAGTGACCTTGATAATAACTCTATCACCATCTTCAAGGCCTGTTATGGTTCCTTTGAGAAGTGGTTTTGTGTCATCGGTTGAAGTTGGGGTTTGAGAAATTTCACCCGTAATTGAACCAACATCATCATAATAGCCACTAATGGTAACAACGGCCGATGTTGGGCCTTGTGTATCAATAGTGATATTTTGTGTTGATGAGGTTGATGGATTACCAGCAGCATCACGAACAATGGTTTCAATAATATAATTGCCATCGCTTAACGCATGAGAAGCGTCATTATGATTAACACTATAAGTGCCATCATCATTGCGTGTTGCTTCAATCCATTGACCTACGGTTCCACCTTCTGGTTTAATTCTTATCCAAACGGTGTCACCAGCTTGCAAAGTGCCATTGATAGCAATGGTATAGATCAAACTATTGTCACTGGTGATAAAATCACCTGTGTCAAAACCAGTATCCTCGCTAATTGATTGCAAGGTAGCAGTTGTAGTTGGGCCTTGAGTATCAATTATTACATCAAAACCTGTACCTGTACTTTCATTGCCTGCCGCATCGGTTGCAGTTACAGTAAGACTATGATCACCTTCAGTCAAAGGATCTGTGGTAACAGACCACTTGCCATCACTGCCAACTGTTGTTGTTCCAACCACATTCCCATCGCTATCTTTGATCGTGATGATTGCACCAACTTCGCCAGAGCCACTAAAGGTTGGTGTTGTATCATCGGTTGATGAACCAGATGTAATCGCCCCTTGGATAAAGCCAACATCATCGCGCACTTCATCAATCACTGGCGCTGCTGGCGCTGTACCATCAATTTCAATGCCGAATATGACACTACCCTTGGTGCCTGCTGCATTTTCAGCATTAGCAGTGAAGCTATAAACACCATCAGCAAGATCTGTTGTTGGTGTTAATGTCCACACACATTGCTATCAGCTGTGGT
The DNA here is from genome assembly GCF_014117425.1 of Bartonella sp. HY038. Lineage (NCBI taxonomy): Bacteria > Pseudomonadati > Pseudomonadota > Alphaproteobacteria > Hyphomicrobiales > Bartonellaceae > Bartonella > Bartonella sp. HY038. The sequence goes on along the minus strand of NZ_CP059725.1, from coordinate 176,400 downwards.
AACACCAACAACCACCGTTTGCCCATCACTATTTACATAGCTTACGGTTACAGTTGCATTAGCACTTGTGCTACCAACCATTTGCGGACGGCGGTCATCAGAAACACCATTATTGCCAACATTACCTTGGATTGAACCAAAATCATCAACAAAATGGTCAAAACCAACAATGACGTTGCTGCTATCAACTGTAAAGTCAAAGCTAGGACTTGCAACGCTTGTATTACCCGCAGGATCGGTCACAGTGATGCTGATTGAATGATCACCATCAGCTAAGGCTGAAGGAGAATAACTCCAAGAGCCATCAGCATTAATTGTTGTTGTACCAAGAACCGTATCGCCATCCTTAATGGTAACAACACCGCCAGCTTCACCAACACCCGCATTACCAGAAAGCACAGGTTGCTTGTCATCAGTTGTATCATTTGGTGACAAGGCACCTGTTACATCACCAACATTATCGGTGATGGTTGGCATTGATGGCGTTGATGGCGCAGTAGTATCAAGCACAATTGGATAGCCGCCCGTCATATTGCTGAGCTGACCTGCCGCATCATTTGCCTGCGCTTTAATTGTATAAGTACCATCGCCTTTGGCAAAAGCTGGGCTGATTTCCAAGGTCCAATTACCATTGCTATCAACTACAGTTGTACCACCAATAAAGCTTGTTCCATCTGGAGCGGTAACATGAATGGTGATGGTTGAACCAGCTGTACCGGTACCGCCAACAACAGGCGTTGTATCATCAGTCACGCCATTTTGCTGCAAGCCACCTGTAACTGCACCTTCATTATCGCTAACGCTGGTGATAGCTGGATCAGATGGTGCTGCACCCACAACGGTGAAGTTCCAATCAGTCGTTGCTGGACCAATATTCCCAGCCTTATCAACTGGACGAGCAGATAAAATATAATCGCCAGGAATTAATTGTGGGCTTGGGTCAAAGCTCCAAGATCCATCAGCATTAACTGTTGTTGTACCGATAAGCGTTACATTACCTTCGGCGTCCTTATTATAAATATTGATGGTTGAAGCATCATCTGGATCAACCGAGCCTGCCGCACCATCATAAGTTGGTGTGCGATCATCGGTTGGATCACCACGATTGATTGTACCTTGGATCGTGCCAAAATCATCAACAAGATCCAACTTGCTTTCATCAATCGCATTTGGTGCCGTGGTATCAATATTGAAATCCAACGAGGCACTTGAATCACTTGCATTACCCGCAGCATCCGTTGCTGTCACTGTAATCGAGTGATCGCCTTCGCTAAGTGGGGTATTTGGCGTTAACGACCAGTTACCATCACTATCAACAGTTGTTTCACCAATAATTGTATCGCCATCTTTGATCGTAATAATCGAGCCTACTTCGCCCGTGCCAGAAAATTCTGGTTGGGTCTCGTTGGTGCTGCTACCAGCGGTTATTACACCTGTATTAGGCTCAGTATTATCAGTTGCGGTGGGGACAGCAGGAGTTGCAGGCGCAGTCGTATCAACGGTAAAGTCAAGCGCTGCACTTTCTTCACTGGCATTACCAGCCTTATCGGTTTCGGTAACAGTGATAGAATGATTACCTTCACTTAACGCGGTTGAAGGGGTTAATGACCAATTACCATCACTATCAACGGTTGTTGTACCAATAACGCTATCGCCATCCTTAATTGTAATTGTTGAACCTACTTCACCTGTGCCACTAAATACAGGTTTTGTTTCATTTGTACTACTTCCAGCAGTAATGACACCTGTCTTAGGCTCGGTATTATCGTTAGCCGTTGGAACAGCTGGTGTTGCAGGTGCCGTAGTATCAACATTAAAATCAAGCGATGGGCTTGGGTTACTTGCATTACCAGCGGTGTCTGTTTCTGTTACCGTTATCGAATGACTGCCTTCACTTAGCGGTGTATCAGGCATGAACGACCAATTTCCGTCACTATCAACTGTAGTTGTGCCAAGAACTGTATCGCCATCTTTAATGGTAATAGTTGAGCCAACCTCACCTGTGCCTGAAAGTTGTGGACGTTTATCATTGGTATCGCTACCAGATGTGATCACACCAATATTTGGCTCAGCATTATCAGTTGCTACTGGCAATGCTGGTGTTTGTGGTGCTGTTGCATCAACCTCAAGCGTAAAGGTGGTTGTAATAGTATTACCAGCTGCATTTTTAGCTTCCGCAGTAAAACTATAAGACCCATCGGCAAGATTTTCAGTCGGTGTTAGTGTCCACGTGCCATCACTATTAGCGGTTGTTGTGCCAACAATCACTGTTTGCCCGTCACTATTTACATAGCTTACGGTTACAGTTGCATTAGGCGTTGCATTACCATTAAATACTGGCTTTTGATCATCGGTTATACCACCTGTTGCAACATTACCAGTGATTGAGCCAACGCTATCAACAAAATGATCAAAGCTTACAACAACTTCTGTCGTGTCAACAATGAGATCAAAACTATCACTTGCATTACTGGTATTACCAGCACTATCTGTAATTGTTACAGATATAGAATGGCTGCCTTCGCTCAGCGCAGGTGGTGTATAACTCCAAGAACCGTCGGCATTTATTGTGGTTGTACCAAGAACAGTATCGCCATCTTTAATGGTAACAACACCGCCTGCTTCGCCAACACCCGCATTACCTGAAATAACCGGACGCTTATCATCAGTTGTATCATTTGGTGCAAGCACACCTGTTGTTTCACCAACATTATCAGTAATGGTTGGTATTGATGGAGTTGATGGTGCAGTGGTGTCAAGCTCAATAGGATAACCAGTTGTCATTCCACTTAATTGGCCTGCTGCATCACTTGCTTGTGCAGCAATAGTATAAGTACCATCGCCTTTGGCAAATGCTGGATTAATTTCTAATGTCCAACTACCATCAGCTGCAACAACTGTTGTTCCACCAATAAAGGTTGAACCATCAGGCGCAGTTACATGGATAGTAATGGTTGAACCAACGCTACCAGTACCATGAAGAGTTGGTGTTGTATCATCGGTAACTTCATTACGTTGCAAATCACCGGTGACATCACCAACATTATCAACAATACGCGAAATCACTGGAATTGAAGGCGCTGCGCCAACAACTGTAAAGTTCCAATCCGGTGTGGCATCACCTTCATTACCCGCTTTATCAACTGGTCGAGCAACAAAAATATAGTCTCCGGCGGTAAGGGCAGTCTGAGGATCAAAACTCCACGAACCATCTGCATTGACTGTTGTTGAGCCAATGAGGGTTAACGTACCATCAGAGCCCTTGTTATAAATATTAATTTTTGATGCATCAGCTGGATCAACGGAACCTGCCGCACCCTTATAGGTTGGGGTGTGGTCATCAGTTGAATCGCCGCGATTAATTGTACCCTGAACTGGTCCAAAATCATCGACAAGATCTAATTTTGTTGTATCAATGGCTGATGGTGCCACAGTATCAATATTGAGTTTAAAACTATTTGATTTTGAACCTTCATTACCAGCATTATCTGTGACAACCGCTTCAAATGTATAATCACCATCCAAAAATGCTTGTACGTCACTTACCTGATATTGCCATGTTCCTGCGCTGACTGTCGCTTCGCCCAATATTTTGGTAATACCATCCGATCCTGTCACTTTAATAATGACACGATCTCCCGTTTCAAGACCAGCAATAGTGCCCTTGAGTAACGGAGTTTTATCATCTGACGAACTGCCTGATTGCGTAATATTACCGGTAATTGCGCCAACATTGTCAAAATAGCCACTAATTGTTACAGTTGCATCATTAGGTGCAGTTGTATCAATAATGATAATTTGGCTTGAAATCGCAGAACTATTACCTGCTGCATCGCGTACAATTGTTTCAATAACATAATTACCATCAGCTAAAGAATGTGCTGCATCATTATGGTCTATGCTATAAGTACCATCACCATTATCAACCGCCTTTATCCATTCGCCAACACTACCATCTTCAGACCTAATTCGCATCCAAACAGTATCGCCTGTTTCCAAAGTGCCATTAATGCTTATGGTATAGATAAGCGTAGGATCATTGGTTACAAAATCGGCGGTATTAAAGCCAGAATCATCGCTGATTGATTGCAAAATTGCTGTCGATGTTGGTGCAGTTGTATCAATTGTTACATCAAATCCAACACCACTACTTTCATTGCCTGCTTGATCAGTAGCAGTAACTGTAAGGCTATGATTACCTTCTGCAAGTGGGTTGGTTGTGATAGACCATGTCCCATCACCGGAAACAGTTGTTTGACCAACAACATTGCCATCTTCATCCTTGATTGTAATGGTTGCGCCAACTTCACCGCTACCTGTAAAGGTTGGTGTTGTATCATCGGTCGATGAGCCAGATGCAATAGCACCTTGAATGAAGCCAACGTCGTCAAGCACATCGTTAATAACCGGAGCTGCCGGCGCCGTTCCATCAATGTTAATGGTGAAATAAGCGTTGCCTTTAGTACCAGCAGCATTTACCGCTTCAGCCATAAACCCATAATTTCCATCAATAAGATCTGTTGATGGTGTAAGGCTCCATGCACCAGTGCTGTCAGCGCTTGTTGTACCAACAATAATTTTTGTACCATTACTATCAACATAGCTTACCGTCACAACGGCATTAGCAGTTGCTTTACCCACCATTTGTGGTGTGCGGTCATTACTGATACCACCATTGTCAATATTACCTGTAATTGGATCAACATTGTCAACAAAATGATCAAAACTTACAACAACATTACTGGTATCGACATGAATATCAAAACCATCACTAGGGTTACTTTCATTACCGGCTTGGTCGGTCACTGTAATTGTGATGGTATGATCGCCTTCGCTGAGCGCAGGCGGTGTGAAGCTCCATGAGCCATCTGGGTTAATTGTCGTTGTACCAAGCACAGTATCACCATCTTTAATAGTGATTGTACCACCAGCTTCGCTTGCATCTTCTTGACCCGAAATAACCGGACGGCTATCATCTGTTGTGCCATCAGGAGCAAGCGCACCTATTACATCTCCAACATTATCTGTAATTGTTGGTAAGGACGGCGTTGCTGGAGCTGATGTATCAAGAACAATCGGATATCCGCCGGTTATATTGCTAAGCTGACCAGCTATATCACTTGCTTGCGCTTGAATAACATATTGTCCATCGCCCTTATCGAAAGCTGGGTTGATTTCCAATGTCCAAACGCCATTACTTCCAACGGTAGTTGTACCACCAGTAAAGCTTTCGCCATGAGGGCCAGTAACATAAATAGTGATAGTCGAACCAGCAGTACCCGTACCGCGCACAACCGGTGTTGTATCATCAGTCACGCCATTTTGCTGCAAATTACCGGTGACGGGTGCTTGATTATCGCCAACACTGGTAATAGCCGGATCAGCAGGGGCCGCACCAACAACAGTAAAATTCCACTCCGTTGTTGCCGGGCCTTCATTACCCGCTTTATCAACTGGACGCGCGGTAAAAATATAATCACCTGGTGTTAAAGGTGGATTGGGGTCAAAAGTCCATGAGCCGTCCGCATTTACTGTTGTTGAGCCAATAAGATGAATATCACCAAAGGCATCCTTGTTGTAGATATTGATTGTTGCAACATCATCAGCGTCCACAGAGCCCGCAGCTCCACTATAGGTGGGTGTGCGATCATCAGTTGAATCACCAGATTGAATTGAACCTTGAAGCGGCCCAAAATCATCAATGAGCTCAAGACTATCATTGTTGATAGCACTTGGTGGCGTAACATCAATTGTTATAGCAAAACTATTAGATGTTGACCCCTCATTACCAGCATTATCAGTCACAACTGCTTCAAAATGATAATCACCTTCTGCAAATGCTTGACTATCAGTTACCTGATATTCCCAAACACCATTATTAACGGTTGCTTCACCAAGAATAGTGGTTACACCAGCAGCGTCAGTAACCTTGATGATGATACGGTCGCCATCTTGCAAACCAGAAATAGTACCTTTTAACAAGGGTGTTGTATCGTCGCTTGATGTACCTGATTGGCTAATTGTGCCTGTGATAGCGCCAACATCATCAAAATAGCCACTAATGGCAACAATTGCTCCAGTTGGGCCTTGTGTGTCAATTGTAATCGCCTGCGAAGAAATTTCCGATGGATTACCAGCCGCATCACGAATAATAGTCTCAATTGTGTAGCGGCCATCAGCTAAAGAATGTGCAGCATCATTATGATTAACACTGTAAGTGCCATCATCATTGCGTGTCGCTTGTATCCACTCTCCACTTGCTCCACCATCGGGCTTAATACGCATCCAAACAGTATCACCTGCCTCGATGTCGCCATTTATGCGGATCGTATAAATGAGCGTTGTATCATTTGTAACAAAATCGGTTGAATCAAAACCGCTATCGTCACTAATCGAGCTAAGCTCAGCTGTTGCCGTTGGCCCTTGTGTATCAATTGTTACATCAAAACCAGTGCCGGTGCTTTCGTTACCAGCAGTATCGGTTGCGGTGATGCTAAGATTATGGGAACCTTCAGCTAAAGGATCAGTAGTTAGCGACCAATTGCCATCATCATCAACAGTTGTTTGACCAACAATAGTACCATCACTATCCTTGATTGTAATTGTCGTACCAGCTTCTGCGGTACCGCTAAAGCTTGGCGTTGTATCATCGGTTGAAGATCCAGAACTAATCGGACCTTGAATGAAACCTACATCGTCTAGAACTTCATTAATAATTGGCGCGGTTGGTGCTGTAGCATCAATTTCAATATTAAAATATGCATCATCTTTAGTACCAGCAGCATTAACAGCTTCCGCTGTAAAACCATAAGTACCATCAGAAAATTCGGCTGTTGGTGTCAAAGTCCAAGCGCCATTGCTATCAGCAGTGGTCACGCCAACAATAATTTTTTCACCATCACCATTAATATAGCTTATCGTAATCGTTGTATTGGCTGTAGCATTGCCCACCATGACGGGAGTGCGATCATCGCTCACCCCATTAATATCAACACTACCCTGAATAGAGCCGACATTATCCACAAAATGGCTAAAACTTACTTCAACATTACTGGTGTCAACTGTAAGGTCAAAACTTGGGCTTGGTTTACTTTCGTTACCTGCCATGTCAGTTACAGTGACAGTGATTGAATGGTTACCTTCAGACAAAGCTGGAGGGGTAAAACTCCAAGATCCATCCGGCTCAACCGTGGTTGTGCCAATAACAGTATCTCCATCCTTGATAGTAATTGTGCCGCCAGCTTCTTCACTGCCTACATTACCTGAAAGCACTGGCTGCTTGTCATCGGTTGTGTCATTTGGCGACAAAGCTCCTGTTACATCGCCGACATTATCGGTTAAAATCGGTTGCTGCGGTGCGTTTGGTGCAAGTGTATCAAGAATAACCGGATAACCGCCGGTCATGGCACTAAGCTGTCCAGCCGCATCATGGGCTTGCGCCGAAATAGTATAAGTGCCATCGCCCTGTGCAAAAGCTGGACTAATTTCAAGGCTCCAAACACCATCGGCATCTACAACAGTTGTACCGCCGATAAAGCTTGTACCATCAGGATTTTGCACATAAATGGTAATAACTGAACCAGTTTCGCCTGTTCCAGTTACCACTGGCGTGGTATCATCTGTTACGCCATCTTTTTGTAACTCACCAACGACAGCACCTTCATTATCGGTTACGTTTGTAATGGCTGGGTTTTGCGGTGCATCACCAAAAACTGTAAAGTTCCAACCACTTGTTTCAGGGCCAATATTGCCAACCTTATCCACAGGACGAGCGGTAAAAATATAATCACCCGCATCCAAAGATGGGTTAGGGTCAAAGCTCCAAGAACCATCAGCATTAACTGTCGTCGAACCAATAAGCGTTACATTACCATCAGCGTCTTTATTATAAATATTAATTGAAGATGCATCATTAGGATCAATTGAACCTACGCCACCGCTATAGGTGGGAATGTGATCGTCTGTTGGTCCGCCATGGGCAATAGTGCCCTGATAGAGGCCAAAATCATCAACAAGATCCATCAATGTTTCATCAATGGCAGCAGGCGGCGTTGTATCAACTTCAAACTCAATCGGTGTGCTTGAATCGCTTTGATTGCCAGCCTTATCTGTTTCGGTCACAGTAATCGAGTGGCTACCATCACCAAGCGGTGTTTCTGGCTTAAATGTCCAATTACCATCGCTATCAACGGTTGTTTCGCCAATGATAGTATCACCATCCTTAATAGTAACCGTTGCGCCAGCTTCACCTTTCCCTGAAAATTCAGGTTGATTATCGTTGGTGCTACCGCCACTTTCAATTGTACCAATAAATGGTTGGGCATTGTCGGCCGCATTTGGAGTTGATGGAGTTGATGGCTTAATTGTATCAACTTCAAACTCAATCGGCGCACTTGAATCGCTTTGATTACCAGCCTTATCTGTTTCGGTCACAGTAATCGAGTGGCTACCCTCACCAAGCGGTGTTTCTGGCTTAAATGTCCAATTACCATCGCTATCAACAATTGTTTCACCAATGATCGTATCGCCATCTTTGACGGTAATTGTTGAACCTGGTTCACCTTTTCCAGAAAATTCTGGCTGATTATCATTGGTGCTGCCACCACTTTCGATTGTGCCAATAAAAGGTTCTGCATTATCAGTCGCATTTGGAGCTGATGGCGCATTTGGCGCTTGGGTATCTACGGTAAATTCAAATGGATTGCTATGAGCGCTTTCATTGCCAGCATTATCTGAAGCAGTATAGGTAATAGAATGAGCACCATCAACCAAATCTGTATCAGGCTGCCAGCTCCAATTTCCATTACTATCAGCAACGGTAGAGCCAATAAACTGGCCATTATCATAAAACTTAATTGTCGAGCCTGCAGCAGCAGTACCGGAAAATGTTGGACGTGCGTCATTGGTGCTATCGCCATTTGCAATATCACCTATAATGGCTTCAACGCTATCATAAACACTACTAAGACTAGGAACAGCTGGCGGAGTATTATCAACAACTGGTGGCGGCGATTGATCAGAATCGGAGCCTGAGGATCCTGAAAGCCCCGCAGCAAGCGCACCAGCGCCAAGCAATCCAAGCAATACTGCCGTTGCATCAATACCATCATTTAATTCGTGATAGATGACGTCAGGGTCTTCAATACCATCTTGACCTGATAATGCCTTGGTAAAGTCCACCAACAACAATACTTCGCCGCCACTTAGCAATAAGTTATTGAATTCTAATCCATAGGTAAAGAAATTTTTAATAACAAGCTTTTCACCATCTTTAAACTCAATGACCAGATCGCCACCTTCGCGGGCGTAATTTGCAATATCCCCCTTGGCTACATCAATGTAAAAATTGCCAGCTTCGTTGGACGCATTAACAACGCCCGACTTACTGGTAATTTTTGTATCTACATGGTTATTCAAAACAGATTTACTAGTCATTATCTTTACCCCACTTAACGCACTGCGCGCATAAATGATTTACTCATGCCGATAGCCTCTCAAATTAGAAATAATTTGAGATAACACCAACAAATCAAATAATATTATTATATATTCAAATATAATAACGAAGCTCAAACCTATAAAATAGTATAAATTAACATTGAAAACAAAATTTACATTACAAAACGTAGAATAACAAGTAAATAAAAAATATAATTAAAAATATAACTATAATTATTCAACTTATATTATAAGTATTAAAAAATAAAAGCTTATAACTATGATTTTAATAATTTGTATTTCAAAAAGATTTCTCATCCAAGCTACTTATATTCAAACGAATAAAAGGCATGTTGGTTCCACTGGACTCAAAATATTGATTTTTTGGTCAAAAATTGTAGTAGAGCAGATTTAAAAAATCGGGACTGCTTCTTAAGGTTTATTTCAGCATCTAATAAACTACTAAAATTACAATGTCAAAGGATATTAGTCATATTACTAATATTTAATATACTTGTTAACAATGAGGCTGCTTGTAAAGATGGCTCATGCCATGTTATAACATTGAAAATGCAAGTAAACTGCTGCTCATCACAATGAAGCACAGCCAAAGACAACGATATCAAATTTTGATTGAGAGCCTTATGACTGAACTAATTCTCCATTATTGGCCCCATATTCTTGCAATTTTATCAGTTGTCATGGGTTTAACCGCTGCAATTCACGCAACAATGACCAAGCAAGAAGTGCGCACCGCTATCGGCTGGGTGGGCGTTATCATCCTTTCGCCTATTTTGGGAGCGGTTATTTATGCGATTATTGGCGTTAATCGTATAAGACGCAAAAGCGTTGACAGCCAGCGCCGTAAAGTCAATGAAATTGCGCATTTTCACTTCAGCGATTATGCGGTTGATAAGTCACTAATCGAACAAAATTATCAATATTTCGGCGCAGCCATGAGCCGTCTTGGCGATAAGGTCAGCCGCTGCAATCAAACAAGCGGCAATTATATTGAAGCATTAAACGATGGCGATCTTGCTTATGAAGCTATGCTCGATGCTATAGCTAATGCCAAACGCAGCATATTGTTAGAAAGCTATATTTTTGACCGCGATCCTATTGGAATAAAATTTGTAAACGCATTGGCTAATGCGGTAAAGCGCGGCATAGCAGTACGAGTTTTAATTGATGCAGTTGGCGCGCGCTATTCTTTTCCAAGTGTCGTGCATTTGTTAAAACAACATAATGTTCCTGTTGATGTTTTTAACGGCAATATTATCATCGGCCTGCGCCTGCCTTACGCCAATTTACGCACCCACCGCAAAATCATGATAGTTGATGGCGCAATTGCCTTTACGGGCGGCATGAATATTCGCGTTGGGTTCTCGCATCTTTTATCAGGGGATCAAGCTTATAACGACACCCATTTTCGTATTGAGGGACCAGCAGTTGCCGATCTTTTTCATGTTGCAACCGAAGACTGGATTTTTACCACCAATGAAAAGCTTACTGGGGCTGAATGGGCTATTCCCCGCCCTACCCTTGCACCAGGCCAAGGCAAAATAATCCGGATCGTTCCATCAGGTCCTGATCGCTGCATTGAAACCAATCATAAAATGCTCATTGGCGCCTTTTCGTTAGCACAAAAACACATCCGTATTAAAACACCGTATCTTTTGCCAGATCGTGAAATAATAAGTGCTCTTGTAACAGCGGCACGGCGCGGAGTTAGGGTTGATATAGTTATACCAGGCGAAAACAACCTAAAACAGGTTGATCGTGCCATGCGCGCGCAATTTGATCAATTATTGCAAGACAACTGCAATATTTGGCGAGCCGGTGGTACATTTAACCATTCTAAGCTTATGGTGATTGATGACAAATGGGCTTATGTCGGCACGTCCAATATGGATGCGCGTTCATTGCGATTGAATTTTGAAGTGGATATGGAGGTTATGGATTATCAATTTGCGCAAGAAATTGCCGAAAAAATTGATAACTCTATGCAAGACGCCCAACAAGTTTTGTTGCAAAACCTTATAAATCGTCCATTTACTGCCCGCCTTCTTGATCGGGTTATCTGGCTTTTTTCCCCCTATTTATAGATACAAGCCACCCCTTAATGATGATGGAGTGGGTGGCGCAAAAGTGGCACATAGGCAAAAAGCCATAAAATAAAAGCAGCACTCCAAAACAGTGATGACATCATATATTGATAATGGGCGAATGGAAAACCATCAATGAGTTGCGGCAAAACACGCATGATTCCGGCAAGACAGATCGCCCAAATGCTAAGTTTTGCTTGCCAAGGTATAATCGTCAAATCACGACCTGAATGGCGCAAACCAGCAATAATAAGCACCGCGATAACTGCTAGCCCTAAGGTTAAAATTGTTAAAACATGCAAGCCAAGATAGGGCGATATTGAAGGATAGAAGCCCGATAATCCAATCAACAACAATCCAAGACCTGCACCTAAATTGGCCATGAATAAGCATAGAATTTCTGTTTTAAACACTGCCCGCCCTATAAACCATTCTGCCAACCGGTCAAAAAAAGCTGCTGAGGCTGCAAATGCCAAGTAATATTGCATCATTGAATCGGGTAAGAAAAATGCAACCACACCATAAAAGGCCGTTAAAAAAGCAGCAAGATTTCGTCGTCCTGGATGCGGGCGATAGGGACTGGATTTACCACTTGGATCAAGAGCAAGATTAACCACAACAATATGAATACGCGAAAGCGACAGAGAAAACAAAATTACAAATACTAAAATTTCACTATTAAGCGCGCGGCTTGCAAGCAACACATCCTCATGCCACCATGCCCATTTTAAACAAAATTCAACAATAATTAAAATAATCAACCAAATGGCAAATGAGACTGCTCGCGTTTGGCGCTTTTTTATGATTGGTTTTAGGATAAGAAACAATAAAAGTATTAAAAAAGAAAAATCAAAAAAACTGGCAACAATCATTAAATGATCAACACCAAACAGACCAATTAACCTTGCTGGCAACCAAAGAATAAAAACTAAAAATAAGGTTTTACCATGAACAGGTTTAGTGTCAGTCCATTCAGCAACGGCGGAGGTTAAAAAACCTGCAAGGGCGGATGAAAAAAAGCCAAAAATCATTTCATGACCGTGCCATTGTTGTGGCACTATATAATCGCTAGCGGGAAAAGAAAGCCCATAACCAACAACATAGATAAGCGGCATTAATGCTGCATAAATCGCACAAATCGGGAAAAAGAAAAAGACACCTTCGGAAAAAAATGGGCTTTTAAATAGCTTTGCTCTCATCTAAGCCTCCGCCTTGCCATTAAGTAATGCGCCAAAGGCAGGATCAACACGATAGGCTTCCATCATTTCAAAAATATCACGCTCACTGCGCTCACCTGCAATACCAGCAATATTGCGCTCGGTTATTATAGTGGCTGGTACATCACCAATTAATAAAAGCCGGTTAGCGATGCGCAAAGCTTCATGGAGGTCATGGGTGATAAACAAGCCACAAAAACCAAGACCTTTTGCTTGTTGAATAATAATGTCCTGTAAATTGCGCCGCAGCCCAATATCAACAGCTGAAAAAGGTTCATCAAAATAGATTATATCAGGCTTAATGGCCAAAGCTCTTGCAACTGATACTCTTTGGCGCATACCGCCCGATAAAGCAGCGGGATATTTAAGCAGATCATCTTGGCTAAGGCCAACAGCTGCCGCCATTTTAACCACGATAGCGTGTTTTTCTTGGCGGGATAAATTATTTTTTATACCATAAGCAATATTATCAAAGGTGGTTTTCCAATTTAACAATCGCGGTTCTTGAAATACCACCGCTTGACGTTGATAATTGCGAATAATTTGCCCCTTAGTTGGTTGATGAAGCCCTGCTCCCATCTGCATCAATGTCGTTTTGCCTATGCCAGAGGGTCCAAGAACGGCAAGGATTTCACCATCACATATCGAAAAATTTATATTTTCAACAATATTGCGGCCAAGATAGGCAAAAGCAACGTCTTCAAACAGAAGTTTCATGGCTTTAATCCTTCTTTATCGCTACAATATCGTTTTCGCTTTTCTTTACACCCCATGGCTCATCAGCATGGCGCCAGTTTTCCAATAATTCACGAACGGGATGAATAATGCCAAATTCCGTAATCAAAGCAAAAATAACCACCACCATTATAACAGCCGTTACCTTTGGAACATCAAAAGAGGTGCGCGCTTGCGCAAGAATGCCGCCCAAACCACCGCTATAACTTAGTAATTCTGCCATGACTGCCACTTTCCACGCACTGCCAGCCGAAAGCGACCAAGCTGGCATGACATGAGCCACCATTTGCGGCAAGGAAATTGTTCGTAAACGCTTAAACCAACCAATGCCGAAAGCACGTGCCATAGCATCAAGATTACGATCACGCGTTGCAATTCCTTGTGCGCTACTCATAAAAATTAATGGAAAAGATGCAACGGCAATGGTCATAATCACCGATCCACCCGATGCTTCAAACCAAATAATTGCGAGTACAATCCAGCCGATAGGCGGCACACCAAGTAATATTGTGATAATAGGCCGCATAAGCCGCATGGCAGCAAAGGAATATCCACATAATAAGCCGCCCAAAGTGCCAATTAGAGCCGCACATAAGAAGCCATAAAGAGATCGCCATGCCGTTAATTTAGCCGCATCAACAAAGCTATCTTGCTTGATTAATGCAAGCAAACTTAAAAAAGTTTCCTGTGGTGAGGGCAGTACAAAACTGCCATAAAGTTCATGTGCCAATTGCCAAAAGGCTAAAAAACAAAAGAAACCAGCAAGGCCGGCAAAGCCCCCCCAAAAATAACGGATAAGCCATGAGAGATGCGACATAATCCGATAACGTATCATCCGGCAAAAAAACCATCATCAGGCAGTTTTCCGCCTAAAATATCGGGGTTTTGCTGCAATAATAAGCTGAATAATTCCTGCAAAGATGACTTGCTTTCGCGCCCGCTACGAACAACTAGATTACTATGCGGCAAAGCTTTTTCTATAAGATTTGCTGGAAAATCGAGATATTTGGCAGCACTTTTGGCGGCCATTTGTGGATCTTTCGATATTTTCTCGGTTGCCAATTTGAAAATATCATTAAGACGCGTGATTTTATCATCTCCTTGTGCGCCTTCAAATCCTTGGCCAACTAAAAGGCCGGCTTGCGGTAAGATTTTACTTCCCGTCACCTTTTGCCATAAGTCTTGAATATCAAGGGCGCGAACCAAATCTTTATGGGCAGTTTCACTCATTGCTATGGCTGCACTGGTTGCTGGCTCAACCAAAACCGCAGCATCAACACGCCCCATCATTAGCATTGGAATAGCCTCTGGTGGGCTACCAATATAGCTAATGGAAATTTCATTTTGCCCAATATTATGAGCTTTCAACACCGCTTGCATAACAAGATCTGGCATATCATTTTTGAAAGGAACCGCGAGCTTTTTGCCCTTTAAGTCCGCAAGTGATGTAATATTGGCATCCTTTTTGGCAACAATATATAATAATCCATCGGTTAAAATATTGGCAAGCCGCAGCTTTACCCCCCGATTATAAAGATTAGCACCACTATAGCTTGGCATAATCGCCATAGTAATTTTGCCCGAAGTTAAACCAGCGCGTATTTGATCGGGACTATTCCAAACTTTAAACTGACAATTGGGAATAAGCTCATCAAGCATGCCACTAGCAATCGCAAAAGCCGGGATAAGCGATGGCGTTGCAGGCGGCCCCCAAATAATGTTGGCCGCCTGCTCTTCACTTTTTTGCGCCAATACCTGTCCTGCATTGGGTAGGATCATAGTACTTGTGGCCAAACCTAAAAGAACATGACGTCTATTCACCTTAAACATGATACCCTATTCTCCTTTGCACATGGCCATTAGAACTATTTCAGTATTTAGAACGAAGCCTTGATACCTGCAAAAAAACCTCTGCCATCACCTGGTAAAAAAGCCGCTTGGTCAGGTCGTGCAGAATCTGCGATAATGGTAGATGAGGCATATTTTTTATCAAATAAATTGGTTATTTCGCCAAATATTTTGAAATTTTTGTTGATTTGATATTCACTGCGCAAATCCACAATTGCATAGGCATCATTGTAAAGCGTATTCATATTATCAACTGGGGTTTTGCTTGGCAGCCACCGCACATTGGTTTGAATAATCCATTCATCAATTGGCTGATATTGTAACATAGCATTGATAATATGGCGCGGCGCTCCAGCAAGATAATTATTGCCGCGTAGTGGATCATCATGAAAACGGAAATTTTGGTATGTATAGGCCAAACGCCCCGAAAATTGGTTGGAAAACTGTGCACCAAGCCCGATATCAATACCAAAATGACGCGTATCATCAGCATTGACAGCACCAAGCGGTGCGCCGCTCACATCACGCAAACTCAATAATTCATTATCCACCCATGAATAATAGCTAGATAGATCAAAGGAGAAGCGATCAAACCGGCCACGCCAACCAGCTTCCACTGTTGTTGCCTTTTGTGCATCAAGATCAGGCGTTGCAAAACTTGCATAGGATACAAAAGGCGTTGCTGGATTAGGGCGACCAGCGCTCGAATTTGGAGTGCCATTAATTGTCGCGATCAGATCATCTTGACTTGGCGGCTCGAAATTATGGCTAACGGCTACATAAGCAGTTTGCTCATCGGAAATTTCATAGCTAAGCGCAAGGGCTGGACTCCAGCCAGAATAGCTATGCTTATAACTTGTATCGTTTGCCGCAACCGCACCATTAGGTAAAAGACGATCAGGCATGCGTGGATTATAGGCAATGGTTGGCCGCCTTACTCCATCATAACGATCATCATTATCGCGGGTGGCATGTGCAAACGACACAGATGGCGATAATGTCCATTTTTGCGCAATTGGCACATTTAAACCAGCAAATAGTGATAGGGTTGTTGAATCTAAATCATTAGCACCAAATTTTGCACCTTTACTGCCTGATTGATTAAGATAGTAATCACGCTCCATCGAACCCGTTGCATAAAGCAATGACAATTCGAAAAGGGGTAAAGCTTTACTTTCATCAGGGCTATATGCATAATGGGCAAGAGCGGTAAAGTCGCCACCTTTTGATTGACGCACGCCGGCTGAAACCGGAAAGCGAAACATATCATCACTATAGCTATAGCTAAAAGCCACATCAAAAAGATGCGCACCCATTTCAAAACTGGTACGATTACCAATAAGATATTGGGTTGCTTCACGCTTTGGGCGATCACGCCAAACATTAGGGCCAGGGTTAATTGCGCCATTTGGTGTTAGCGTTGGCCCAGACCAATTGGTTTGAGGGCGTTTTTTAAGCATCGCTTTATTAACTGGCCCTGCCACATCAAAGTCAAGGTCTGTATAACCTGCGAAAAAACGAGTTGTTACTCTATCATTGATACGAAAACCAATATTACCACTGATGCTCGTTCGCTCTGAAGCATTATAATCGCGAAACCCATCGCGCTTGCTATGATCGACTTGTATAAAGCCATCAAAATTATCTTTTGCAAAACCAAATTGGCCACCAAAATTATATTGACCAAAACTACCACCACTCGCGGTAAAACTTGCGCCTTGCTGGCTTAAACCTGTGGGGGACACCATATTGATCGCACCGCCAAGCACTGTTGCGCCAATGCGATTTGCCATGTAACCACGATAAACTTCGATAGATTGCGCTTGGCTAGGATTAGCAAGCCCAACAATGTAAGATCCATCGGCACGATTGAGCGGCAAGCCATTTTGCAGCATTAAAATACCGCGCTCTACCGGATTTTGTTGTAGGCCAGAGCCACGAATTTGAATACGTGGCTGATCGTTACCACCAAAGAAATTTTGAATAACCACACCTGGCACCTGCTCTAATGCACGCGATAAGGTAAGATTGGCTGACGTTGGCATATCATCTTGCGACACAAGATTAACACCACCTGGCATTGCTTGGAAACGACGTTCAACCTCAGCTTCACGACCATTGTTGCCATCAATAACAACAGCATCAAGAATGATTGGGGCACCAGGACTCGCGGTTTGCGCGGTCGCCAACCCTGTTGACAATAATAGTGCAACTAAACTTGTGGCAAATAACGATTTATGGCCCAAATGGGTTTTTGAGCCTTGCTTGATGAAATGAGGCACCCCTACTCTCCTTACCTACAAAACTATTTGCAATAACGGAATGAATAAAATGGACATATTTCCAAATCAAACGAGGCAACACATCACTTACGCATCAACCAATTTTGCAAATTTTTACCAATAATGACATCAAACTTTCCCTCAAAAGCCCGTCGCAATTAGCGGCAAAATTTTAATTAAAACAATAATCTCAATCTCTACTTTGTCTTTTTATAATAATAGTTGTATTTTTTTCTCAACAAATAATACAAGCCCTTAAGCATAAAAAAATGTGCCAAAAAGGCGCATGTCATCAATTACACACAAAATTAGACTAGATTTTAACAAGTGTATGTTTATGACTTGATTTATTTCAATTATCCCAAAACCGCTAAGAATTGACGCGTACATCAAGTGAAAAACAAATGTTTACTTTGAAAACCACGCTTAAATCCTGTATTATATGAATAATATGCAATTTTATAAACGGATTAATAACTCTTGCTGTGGGATGATAGGTTTGATCATTGCAAAAGAGGATTATCATGAAAAAATTTTGGCATAGGAATGGAATACAAAGCCAGCATGATGCGCCTACCACTACGGGTATATCGCGCCGCAAATTGGTCATTGGTTCAGCTTTTGCTATGTTAGGTGCAAGTTTTATTGGTGTTTCGCCGGCTTTTGCCGATGCGGGTTTCATGCGCTGGATTGAGCAATTTCGTAGCACTGCTCGCCAATCGGGCATAAGCGATAAAACTTTCAATCTTGCCTTTCGCGGCGTTACTACGCCAGATCCTGAAGTCTTGAAAAAGGCGGCATGGCAACCTGAATTTAAAGATCCGACATGGAATTATTTTGATAATCGTGTTCAAGATGAAGCAGTAGCTCAAGGACAGGCCCATGGTCGCCAATGGGCAAAAGTTCTCAATGTTATTGAACAGCGCTTTGGTGTTAGCCGTTATATTTTGCTCGCTATCTGGTCAATGGAATCAAATTATGGCGCAGCTTTAAAGCGCGATGATATTATGCGTGATGCTATACGCTCACTCGCAACCCTTGCCTATGGCTATCCCAAACGGGCAAAATTTGGCCGTACGCAATTAATAGCAGCAATGCAAATCTTGCAAAGTGGTGATATTGACCGTTCACATTTAACTGGTTCTTGGGCTGGTGCTTTAGGACACACCCAATTTATTCCAACCAGTTATTTAGACTATGCTGTCGATATTGATGGCGATGGCAGGCGTGATATTTGGAATTCTATTCCTGATGCATTGGGAACTGCTGCTAATTTACTCCACAAAAATGGGTGGCAAAGTGGTAAAACTTGGGGCTATGAAGTTATCTTACCAGCTACAGGAAAATTCCCTGGTGGATCATTACGCCTTGCTGAATGGCAGCGTCTTGGCTTGCGCCGTGCTAATGGCTCAGCATTTCCTTTTCCTAATGATTCAGCAACTCTTAAATTACCAGATGGACGCGAAGGGCCCGTATTTTTGGTGACTAAGAATTTTAATGTCATCAAACGTTATAATTCAGCTGATCGCTATGCCTTTGCAGTCGGCTTATTGGCTGATAGAATTGCTGGCTATGGTGGTTTGGTGCGTGATTGGAGCCGGCCCTTTACGCCCATTAGCATGAGCGAGCGGCAAGAATTGCAAAATCATCTTAAAAGCCTTGGCTATTATAATGGTCCAATTGATGGGCGCATTGGCGAAGCTTCAAAAACAGCCATTCAAGCTTTTCAAAAGCGCAATGGTTTGAAAGCTGATGGCCACCCAAGCCGTGAAGTTTTGAGTGTTTTAAGACGGCGATAACCGCTAAAACTCAATTTTATACGAATAGACTGTCATAAATTGGCATTAGGAAAACTGAATTAATCCTAATGCCATTTCATTTTGAAAAGGAAGCAATCATCCGATTTATTGTTGCCATTTTCGCCATCTTTTCTGGTCTAGCACTTATAATTTGTACAAGTCTTGCTATCGCACCTATTTTAGAAGAAGGTGTTGAAAAAGATAGTTTTTACGCTTGGTTTTTACCCACAGATTTGCAAAATTTTCCTATTCCCTCACATAATATTATCAAACCAATTAGGCTTTCTTTTCAAATATTTGAGGTGACCAGTTTCGAATATCGCGTGGTAGAGTTTAAAACCACCCTCTCGCTGTCGGAAATTATTGATTTTTATAAGCAAAGATTTCAACTTAAATACTGTGAAATCCACCCCCATAAATTTGAGCTAGAATCCCACCATTACTGTTTATTCTACAATGAAAATGACAATAATGTGCAGTATGAATATAGCCTATTTATAAAACAACAAGGCATTTATTATCGGGTGCAAATCAATTGGGGCGAATATGGTTAAAACAATCTATATTGAACCAATAATCAATAAAAATCTTAATCCCTTACGAATTGGTTTTATTTTTTTAATTATTCTATATAAATTATATCTTTAGATGAACTCTTAATTAAAAAAGATATTGGGGAACTATGGTACATTCCAAAAATGGAGTACAGACAACGACCAGTTCTGCGCTCAAAACAAAATCTGAAAAAACCAAGCTGATTGTAGCAGCTAGTATTGGCAATTTTTTGGAAATTTTCGATTTTACCGTATATAGCTTTTTTGCTGGTATTATCGGACAAGTTTTCTTTAAATCAGAAGACTGGTTGACATCGCTTTTATTTTCGGTTGGCGTTTTTGGTGTCGGCTTTGTTATGCGTCCGCTTGGTAGCATCATAATTGGAGCTTATGCTGATCGCAAGGGCCGAAAAGCTGCTATGCTTTTAACAATTTTGTTAATGGCTTTAGGCAGTGCTTTGATTGGTTTTGCCCCGCCTGCTTCGGCTATTGGTATTATGGCACCGATTTTATTGGTCGTTGGTAGGCTATTGCAAGGATTTTCTGCAGGCGGCGAAATTGGTGCAGCAACAACATTGCTGATGGAATCGGCAGAACGTCATCAACGTGGCTTTTTTGTTAGCTGGCAATTTATCGGTCAAGGCTTAAGCTCTCTAACCGGTTCGCTCATGGCGGCTAGTCTAACAGCAGTATTATCGACGGAAGCCTTGCATAGTTGGGGTTGGCGCGTGC
Organism: Bartonella sp. HY038; assembly: GCF_014117425.1. Taxonomy (NCBI): domain Bacteria; kingdom Pseudomonadati; phylum Pseudomonadota; class Alphaproteobacteria; order Hyphomicrobiales; family Bartonellaceae; genus Bartonella; species Bartonella sp. HY038. The sequence goes on along the minus strand of NZ_CP059725.1, from coordinate 155,690 downwards.
CTTTCATCTTCTCGTTGCTTATTATTCCTGTAGGGCTTTATATTCGTGCCCATATTAATGAAACCTTTGAAGCGGAAAGCCACACACAACAAAGCAGCCATCCTTTCGCAGTTTTGTTAGACAAGCATTTGCTACAAACTTGCCTTGGCGTTCTTTATATTTTACCTGTCACTGCGCTTATGTATATTTTGATTTTCTACATGCCAAATTATCTTAAAACAGTGACCACCATGGGAGAATCGCAGACTTTTCTGGTTACCAGCTATGCCAGTATTGTTATGATAATCTTCTCAATTATTTCTGGATTTTTATGCGATAAGTTGGAACGGCGTAAGCCAGTTGCACTGATAATTTTGCTCATTGCGCTTATAGCTAGCTTTTTTGATTTTTATTTTGTTGCAACACCAACATTATTCTTCATTTTCCATACCATCGGCATTGGTTGCCTTGGCCTTCTTATGACATTTAGCGTTTTAATGATTATGGAAGCTTTTGAGCGGTCAATTCGAGCAACTGCAACCGGAGTGATCTATGCTTTTGGTGTTACTATTTTTGGCGGCACAGCACAAATCATTGTGACTTGGCTTTTAAAAATATCAGACAAAAATATCATGGCGCCATTTTGGTATCTCGGGTCAGCCCTCATTATTGGTATTATCGCAGCTTCACTGTTTCATGAAAAACGTCACAAACAATAAGGTTTTGAACTATGAGTACAAAGCAAAATTTTCCTAATATTCAAAACATCCAAGATCATATCATCCGCTTTAATGATGATATGGTTGCTATTCGCCAAGATTTACACGCCCATCCAGAACTTGCCTATGAAGAGCATCGAACCGCGGATATTGTATCGAAATTATTGAAAAGTTGGGGCTATGAGGTTGAAACGCAAATTGGCAAAACTGGTGTTGTTGGCCAACTAAAATGCGGCAATGGCACCAAAACGATTGGTCTTCGAGCAGATTTTGACGCTCTACCGATTGAAGAGCAAACCAACCTTTCTTATTCCAGTAAAAATGCTGGAAAGATGCATGCTTGTGGCCATGATGGTCATACGGCCATGTTATTGGCGGCGGCTCGTTATTTTGCCGAAAGCAAGAATTTTGATGGCACAGTTAATCTGATTTTTCAGCCCGCAGAAGAAGGTTATGCCGGCGCAAAAGCCATGATAGATGATGGGTTATTTCAAAAATATCCATGTGATAAGATTTTTGCATTGCATAATTGGCCAGATGCGCCAATTGGCTATATGGGCAGTAAAGTGGGTACTTTCATGCCGTCTAGCGATACGGCTAAAATCATCATACACGGCAAAGGCGGTCATGGCGCATTGCCTGAAAAAGCCATTGATCCTATTGCCATTGGTGGCATGCTCATTAATGCGTTACAAACAATCGTATCACGCAATGTACCACCTTCTGAAGCGGCAGTGGTAACCATTGGTAGTTTTCATGCAGGTTTTGCCGCCAATGTTATTCCTGATAGTGCTGAAATGCTGCTAACAATACGCTGTTTCACCCCACAAACTCGTGATTTACTACAAGAGCGTATCGAAAAAATTGCAAAAACGCAGGCTGAAAGTTTTGGCGCAACAGCAGAGGTTATTTATAAGCGCGTCTACCCTCCGCTTGTTAATCATCGGGCAGAAACCGAATTTGCGCTTGACGTTGCCCAAAATGCCTTTGGTGACACAATGGTCAATCGCGATATGCCAAGAGTTTCCGGTAGTGAAGATTTTGCTTTTATGCTTGAAGAGCGTAAAGGCAGCTATTTAATGATTGGCAATGGTGAAAGTGCGCCTTTGCATAATCCCAACTATAACTTTAATGACGCACTCATCCCACTTGGTGGCAGTTATTTTGCTATGTTGGTTGAAAGCTACCTGCGTTAGGTCTTTTTAAAATTGTAAAATAATGTTGCTTGGTGTTGGTTGTTTTATTTGCAACCAACACCCCTTGCAAGGATTATGAAAACGGCTGCCGATGATATAAGGATAGCGGTGGCTTTTATAAACCTACACCTATATATCAATCAGTAAAATACGTGTTTTTGCTATCAATCCACTTCAAAAATGACACAGCTTGGTAAAAAAACACAAAAAATAATAAAAAAAGCATTTTTTTTGATAAAGAAGTGCAAAAACAACTCAATCCTCTCTTGCAGTAAAAAAAACCGCTCCTTATATACCCATCAACTTGTTATGTTGGAATTTATTTCAAGCCTAACAAAATTAACGATTAGGAACCACATTACGGAACGCTTTTATAGGTCCTTGTGGTTCGCTGAATGGAGAGAAAAATGGCAAAAATTATTGGTATTGACCTTGGTACCACCAATTCATGCGTTGCTGTCATGGACGGCAAAACAGCAAAAGTAATTGAAAATGCGGAAGGTGCACGCACCACCCCATCAATCGTTGCTTTCACCGATGGCGGTGAGCGCCTTGTCGGTCAACCTGCAAAACGTCAGGCCGTGACAAATCCAGAAGGCACAATTTTTGCGGTTAAGCGCCTTATCGGTCGTCGCTTTGATGATCCAACCGTTGCTAAGGATAAGGCACTTGTTCCTTATGCTATTGTACGCGGTGACAATGGCGATGCTGCTGTTGAAGCAAAAGACAACACCTATTCACCTTCACAGATTTCTGCAATGATTTTGCAGAAAATGAAAGAAACAGCTGAAGCCTATCTTGGTGAAAAAGTAGAACAAGCCGTTATTACGGTTCCTGCTTACTTTAATGACGCACAGCGTCAGGCAACCAAAGATGCTGGTAAGATTGCTGGTCTTGAAGTTCTTCGTATTATCAACGAGCCAACTGCTGCAGCACTTGCTTATGGCCTTGAGAAAAAAGACGGTAAGACCATTGCTGTTTACGATCTTGGTGGTGGTACCTTCGACGTTTCAATTTTGGAAATTGGCGATGGCGTTTTTGAAGTAAAATCAACCAATGGTGACACATTCCTTGGTGGTGAAGACTTTGACATGCGTCTTGTTTCTTACTTTGCTGATGAATTCAAAAAAGAACAAGGCATCGATCTTAAGAACGACAAGCTTGCATTACAGCGCTTGAAAGAAGCTGCTGAAAAGGCAAAGATCGAGCTTTCATCGGCTCAGCAGACTGAAATCAATCTGCCATTTATCACTGCAGACCAAACTGGTCCAAAGCACTTGACCATGAAACTTACTCGCGCCAAATTTGAATCCTTGGTGGAAGATTTCGTCAAGCGCACCATTGAACCTTGTAAGGCTGCATTAAAAGATGCTGATTTGACCGCTGCTGATATTGATGAAGTGGTTCTTGTTGGTGGTATGACTCGTATGCCAAAAATCCAAGAAGTTGTTAAAAACTTCTTTGGTAAAGATCCTCATAAGGGTGTTAACCCTGATGAAGTTGTGGCAATGGGTGCAGCCGTTCAAGCTGGCGTTATCCAAGGCGACGTAACCGATGTGTTATTGCTTGACGTTACACCACTTTCACTTGGTATTGAGACTCTTGGTGGCGTGTTTACTCGTCTTATCGACCGTAACACAACTATTCCAACCAAGAAATCTAATGTGTTCTCGACTGCTGAAGACAACCAGAATGCTGTGACTATTCGCGTGTTCCAAGGTGAGCGCGAAATGGCAGCCGACAATAAGATGCTTGGCGAATTCAACCTAGTTGGTATTCCACCAGCACCACGTGGCGTTCCGCAAATTGAAGTGACATTTGATATTGATGCTAATGGTATCGTTAATGTTTCTGCAAAAGATAAAGGTACTGGTAAAGAACAGCAAGTGCGTATTCAGGCATCTGGTGGTCTTAGCGATGATGACATCGAAAAGATGGTTCGTGAAGCTGAAGAACATGCCGCAGATGACAAGAAGCGTCGTGAAATTGTTGAAGCTAAAAACCAGGCTGAAGGTCTTATCCATTCTGCAGAAAAATCTGTTGCTGATTATGGTGATAAGGTTTCGGCTGAAGATAAGGCTGCAATTGAAACCGCTATTGTTGACCTTAAGGCAGCAATGGAAGGTGATAATGCTGACGACATCCGCGCTAAGAGTGATAGGCTTACAGAAGCAAGCATGAAGCTTGGACAAGCCATGTATGAAGCCAGTAATATGGCTGATGATCCTGAGGCTGCGGCAGAAGCTGCAAGCGGCAAGGATGATGTTGTTGATGCTGATTTTGAAGAAATTGACGATAATAAGAAAAAGTAATGTAAAAATGCTTTAACGATAAAAAGCCCGGCCCACTTTAAAGCGGGTCGGGCTTTTGTCTAAAGCTCAAAATTCAAGACTATTGAGAATTTATAATGGCAATAGTTATCCTTTAAAATCTACGGCTTTGGTTCACTAAAGCCACTACCTATAATATTTTCATAAGATGTGTTCTATGGAAATGGAATAATAGAACAGGATTATTCAAGATATGAAGGTCGATTATTATGAAGTGCTGGGCGTTGCGCGTGGATGCGATGAAAAGGGGCTAAAGGCAGCCTTTCGCAAATTAGCAATGCAATATCACCCTGATCGTAATCCCGGTGACGCAGAAGCTGAACGTAAATTCAAAGAACTTGGCGAAGCCTATGATGTGTTAAAAGACCCACAAAAACGCGCCGCTTATGACCAATATGGCCATGCTGCCTTTGAAAATGGTGGTCGTGGCTTTGGTGGCGGCGGCGGAGGTTTTGGCGGTGGCTTTGGCGGTGGTTTTGCTGATATATTTGAAGATATTTTCGGCGATATGATGGGCGGCGGCCGCCGTCGTCGTAGTGACGGCCGTGAACGTGGCGCCGATCTTAGCTATAATATGGAAGTCACACTTGAAGAAGCCTATAGCGGTAAAACTGCGCAAATTCGTGTACCAAGCCATATTGTTTGTGACGACTGCTCCGGCACTGGTGCTAAAAAAGGCACCAAACCAAAAACATGCCCAACCTGTCAAGGTGCAGGGCGTGTAAGGGCATCTCAAGGCTTTTTCTCGGTGGAACGCGCTTGCCCAACTTGTCATGGTCGCGGGGAAGTCATTGAGGATCCATGCCCTAAATGCCATGGTCAAGGCAAAGTTGAGCAAGAGCGCTCGCTTTCAGTCAATATTCCAGCCGGTATTGAAGATGGTACACGCATCCGCTTATCGAATGAAGGCGAAGCCGGATCGCGCGGTGGACCAAATGGCGATCTTTATATTTTCCTATCAGTAAAACCCCATGAGTTTTTCCAGCGTGATGGTGCCGATCTTTATTGTGCAGTGCCCATTTCAATGACCAAGGCAGCGCTTGGTGGCGAGTTTGATGTATCAACCCTCGACGGCGCACAAAATTTAGTCAAAGTGCCAGAAGGTACGCAAAACGGCAAGCAATTCCGCTTACGCGGCAAAGGCATGCCCGTCTTGCGCCAAGAGGTAAAAGGCGATCTTTATATTCAAGTAACGATTGAAACACCACAAAAGCTAACCAAGCGCCAACGTGAATTGCTACAAGAATTTGATGAATTGTCTAATCATGAAAATTCTCCGCAATCGCACGGCTTTTTCTCACGTATGAAAGACTTTTTTGAAAACATGGGAAAAAACTAACTGAAATACAATACCTTCAACACCATGGGTAAAGCCTATGGTGTTGAATCATTTCAAACATTGAGCAATATATGGCTACAAGATTTCATTGATTAAGAGGCAAATATTATTTGAGAACAGCCTTTAAAATAGGCTTTTGTGGCCAAGATCTTATACTTGATGCATCGGGTGCTATATATTGGCCAAGTGAAAAATTATTAATTATTGCCGACTTACATTTTGAAAAAGGCAATGCCTTTGCACGTCAAGGTCACCTTATACCACCCCTTGACACTAAAATTACCATTGAAAAATTAACAAAGCTATTTGCGCATTATCAACCCGAAGCAATATTAAGCCTTGGTGACAGCTTTCACGATACGCGCATATTTAATTTTATCGCACCGGACATTCGCCAATATTTGACAAGCTTATCGCAACAATTTCATTGGATTTGGATTAGCGGCAACCATGATCCATTTTTGCCAGATAATTTAAATGGCGAAATTGTTACAAAAAAAAAAATTCAGACACTTACCTTTTGTCATGAACCGCAAAAGAATGGTGAAAAGGGCCAAGTTTCTGGCCATTTACACCCAGCTAAGCGGATTAAACGCTATGGTGCATCTATACGCGGCTTTTGTTTTGCTACCGATTTTTCGCGTTTGATCTTACCAGCATTGGGAGCTTATGCCGGTGGACTAGATCTTGAGCATCGTGCTTTTAACGGTCTTTTTGATGTCAAAAAATTGGTTGCATTTTTACTGCACCAAGGGGAAATATTTCCGATAAAACCACAATAATATTTTTGACAATTTTTTGTTCTAAACAATATAGCGATAAATAATATGTTGGCAAAGGGTAGATTTTTATTATAAGCCTAGTAATCATTAGATCTAATTATTTGATTATATGTCTTTTAATTAAAAGCAGCTTCACAGTTTGCCAAAAATGAATTAAATAAGATTTATGATAAATAACAGTTTTGAAAACTGAGAGGAAAAAGCAAGCGTGTGGATTATAGGAACCATTTTAGTGACACTTGCAGCTTTGTGTCTATTGCTTCAAATTGTAACTTTGCTTGTTGTGGCTATTCGCTCAAAATGGCATCCCGTTAGCACAATTGAGACTTGGTATGATGAGGGTGTAACTATCTTGCGGCCAGTTGCTGGTCTTGAAAATAATTTAGAACGTACCCTTACTTCCGCCTTTACGCTAGACCACCCTAAAAAAGAAATTATTTTTTGTGTTTCGCGCGATAATGATCCAGTTATCCCCTTGGTTGAAAAACTAATGGCGCAATATCCTGATGTGCCATCACAATTATTAATTGGTGATAATCCAATTAGCCCAAATCCTAAACTAAACAACCTAATCAAAGGTTGGAAAGTCGCTCAATATGATTGGGTAGTGATGACCGATTCCAATGTATTGATGCCGCCTGATTATATTGCTCAGCTTTTTGCTCGTTTTAAAAATGATACTGGGCTTGTCGCTTCGCCGCCGCTTGGTACTGAGCCTGAAAATTTTGCTGCTGATGTAGAAGCAGCCTTCTTAAATAGCTATCAAGCACGCTGGCAATTATGTTCCGATACGCTTGGCAACGGCTTTGCACAAGGTAAGACATTATTTTGGCGGCGCGAGGTATTAGATAATGCCGGTGGTATTGAAGCCCTAGCGAGTGAAATTGCCGAAGACGCTGCCGCCACCAAGGTCGTGCGCTCACAAGGACTAAAAGTACGCCTATCTGCAATGCCTTTTGCCCAACCGCTTGGCGAAAAGCAATTTCAACCAGTATGGTCAAGGCAAGTTCGCTGGGCCAAACTGCGCCGTGACTCCTTTGCCTTTTTCTTTTACATTGAAATCTTGTCAGGTAGCGTTTTTCCACTGCTATGCCTATTGCTTGCAGCATGTTTGGGGGCGGTGTCCTTCACCTCCATTCTTTGGTTTATGCTTGTTTGGTATGGCGTAGAATTCATAACCACCGCTTATGTGGGGTGGCCAATGTCCATACGGCAAGCAATTGCTATTTTTTATCGCGATATTTTATTAGTAGCAGTATGGTTTTCAGCCTTTGGCAAAGGTGGCTATCAATGGCAGGGTCATAAGGTTGATATTGGTAAAAAATAATATTTTCTTACATTGCCAATAGATTTTAAAATCGAAAATTTATAAAACACTGGGATCAATTTCAGTAACGCATTGTGTACATTTGCGTTTAATGCCTTTTTCTGCTAAAGAAGCTGCAATTTCTCCAGTCTAGCGATGGGTTGAGCCAATATAAACATGTGTTGAAGATGGTTACGTCATGGTACAAAAAATAGACTTAAGTGACGATTTCCTTTATGTAAATGAAACCATCACCATTCATAAAAGCAGTTTTGAAGAAAGCTTTATTCGCGCAAGTGGCCCTGGGGGACAAAATGTCAACAAGGTCGCCACTGCTGTGCAATTGCGTTTTTTCCCGCAATTAGCTGATATTTCTACCGATGTAATTGATCGCCTGATTAAACTTGCCGGACAACGCGCCACCAAGGATGGGCAAATTTTGCTTGAGGCTGATCGCTTTCGCACACAAGAGCGCAACAGAATTGATGCGCGCGAGCGCTTGGTTGATTTACTGCGAAAAGCAAGTGCGCCACCACCACCGCCAAGAAAGAAAACAAGGCCAACCAAAGCCTCGGTGGAGCGCCGCTTAGTCAGTAAAACGAGCCGCGGCAGCGTTAAAAAATTACGCGGCCGCGTTAAAGACGATTAATCTATGTTCCTTTAGCCAAGTACGGACTTTTATCAAGTCGAAGAAATTCAACCATTCAAGTGGTGTAAAAACCGGCATTAATTGGATTAAAATTTTATTTTCTTGCCTATTTTTGAACAATTTTTCGTTATTTTTATAAATTAAACTCGTTTTAATCTTTTTCCTATAGTAATAAATAGCTTATAAGATGGTTAATATATTTATTGTTTGATCAATGGCAGTTTGCAAATGTTTGCGTGGTGTTGATAGATTGTTGCTAAAATGAGAATTGACTTTGCGCCTATAGAAAGTTGATTATCGTAAGATATTTTTAAAATTGTGCAGCAATTTTATAAAAAACTTAGAAAACATCACCAAACAACAGTTAAATTGATGTGTTTCTGCTTAGCATATTTACCAAAAATAGAAAAATTTGCGGTAAATATTGCTTTAAACAATAAAGAGAGCGTCACTCTGAACCACCAGAAAAACGCTCAAGGGGTTTGCCAAAAATAATTGGCTGGTTGTAAATTATGGGTGTTGAGCGATAGATCATGTCACTGGCATATAATTTTAAATTGGATTATGATGATGAACGGCCCTTATTAGCTAGTGGGGAAAAAGCTCCTATTTTAGTGGTTTTGCATCAGGCAAGCTCTACCGCTGGACGTGTGGGACAATTATTGCAAAAGGCTGGTTTTCCCCTTGATATTAGACGCCCTGCCCTAGGTGAGAAACTACCCAAAACCCTTGTGCATCATAGTGGTGTTGTGATTTTTGGCGGCCCGATGAGTGCCAATGATCCCCATGATTATGTACGCTATGAAACGGATTGGATTAGTGTGCCGTTGCGTGAGAATAAACCGTTTTTAGGCATTTGCCTTGGAGCGCAATTGTTAACTCGCCATATTGGTGGCCAAATTCGCTCGCACAAGGACGGCTTGGTAGAAATTGGTTGGTATCCAATTGAAGCAACTCCTGTTGGCCAAAGCCTATTTAACTGGCCAAAAATGGTTTATCATTTTCATCTTGAAGGTTGTTTTGATCTCCCTCGTGATGCACAATTATTAGCAAGCGGCGCGAATTACCCCACCCAAGCCTTTCGCTATGGTGAAAACGCCTGGGGCGTTCAGTTCCATGCGGAGCTAACTCGCGTCATGATGCAACGCTGGGTGGTGCATGGTGCGCAGCGCTTTAATGATATGGGCGCACAAAATGGCAAATGCCATTTAGATGGCAGATTTTTATATGATTGTGCTTTATTAACTTGGTTAAAACAAGCGCTTAACAAAATTTTTCATATTAATGAATTAGCATAGGCTTGCAATTTTCTAAAAGAGGAAATGCATGGACATTGAACATACCCTATTTTTGATGACCACACGTCCACGAATGTTTGTTATCAATGCTTCTGGCATGTATCATTTTTATTCTGGTGTATTTTCGCAAAAACGTGAAAGTGGTATATCAAAGGATAATGAAGCTAATTTATTGGTCTGCTTTCTTGAATGGAAAAAAAAGCATTGGGAGTTAACAACCCCGAAGACCTTTTTAATTTTTATGACACTATGGAAAATGAGGACGGATTGGCCTGCATGGCGAAAGATCTTCTTTATGTTTATAAGACCATTTTACCCTCTTACATTCACCCCGCGGATCGACCTTATCAATAAGTATAGTTTACGCGTTTAAAAATGTTAACTCACATTTTTAATCACCGCTAAAGAATTTTATCAAGCGGTTAATTTTATTCTCCAGTAAGACCGCTTAGAACAGTTGATAAAATGATTGATCCCCTTAAAAACCAAAAAACTACTTACGATTTTCTAATTTCTTGTATGTTATATACCCTAATAGATATGCAAATAAAAAATTGTATTTCTTCTGAATGCGCTGAAGATTTAATATTTTTGCCTAAATTTATTTCCTTCATTGAAAGTCGAACAGATAATAAAACCATTTTGGATATTTTAGAAAATAGACTTCTTTACACTGATTTACCAATAATTTCAGGAGAAGAAATTCTCCATAAAAACCTAATGCAAGATTTTTTAAAAGTAAAAAATTTGCTGAAAAAAATGCTGACTGAAGACCATAAGAGTTTAGCGGGCGCTAAATCCCAAATAATTGATTTTAGACACCTTATCAAATAACAAAATGCCTTGCTGACATTAAAAAATAATCAGCTAGACCTATTTAAAAATACGGTCACATGCAAAGATGCTCATACCAAAATTATTTTTGCAATTTTAATGCAAGTCAATTGCTAAATTTCTACTGGGCGGTCAAGGCGATCCTTATTGCCAAAAAAATCAATATAGCGCTTAATTTCATCAGGTTCGCCAGTTGCTTTTTGCAAATTATCTGACAATTTAACAGCAGGCCTACCATTGACATGGGTAACTTTGCACACCAATGAAATCGCTTTAAGGCCCGAAATTGCGTCCGGTGCGCAGCCAGCAAAATCATTGGTTAGGTTGGTCCCCCAACCAAAACTCATTCTTACCCGCCCATCAAAATGGCGATAGGTTTCTTCAATCGTATCAACATCCAAAGCATCAGAAAAAATCAATAATTTTTCGCGTGGGTCTTTACCATGCTCTTGCCACCACTTAATGATTTTTTCACCACCCTCGATTGGTGGCGCACTATCAGGGCGAAACCCCGTCCAATCTGCAACCCAATCAGGGGCATTGCGCAAGAATGAATCTGTGCCAAAAGCATCAGGCAGAATAATTAACAGATTGCCGCCATAATAGCGGTTCCAATCCTGCATAACCTTATAAGGAGCAGCGCTCAACTGTTCGTCATTTTGAGCTAAAGCGGCGACCACCATCGGCAATTCATGGGCATTGGTGCCAAGAGCCTCGACATCCGTATCCATGGCCAATAACACATTGCTAGTACCAGTAAAAGCTGTGCCAATGCCTTCTTTCAAGGCTTCCACACACCAACGCTGCCAAAGAAAAGAATGGCGGCGGCGCGTGCCAAAATCTGATATGCGAATATCTGGCAATTTGCGTAAACGTTCAACCTTACCCCACATTTTTGCTTTGGCGCGCGCATAAAGCACATCCAAGGCAAAACGACCAAGATTGCGCATTGCGGCACGTGAGCGCAATTCATTGATGATTGCAAGAGCGGGAATCTCCCACATGGTTGTATGGGTCCAAGGGCCTGAAAAGCGCAACTCATATTGGCCATCACGACGGCGCAATTCATATTCGGGCAGTTGAAAATCTTGCAGCCAATTTAAAAATTCTGGTTGGAAAATATGGCGGCGGCCGTAAAATGTATTACCACCAAGCCAAATCATTTCCTTTTTGCTAAAGCGCAATTGCCGTGCATGGTCAAGTTGGGCACGTAACTCGTCTTCGTCAATTTCATCGGCCAAATGCACAGTCTTGGTGCGGTTGATCAGCGAAAAGGTCACATCAACATCGCGATAAAGCCCCCAAATCATTTGCAGCATAAGCAATTTGTAAAAATCAGTATCAAGCAATGATCGAACAATCGGATCAAGCTTCCATGTATGGTTAAAAACACGTCGGGCAATATCGGTGCGAGCCATCATTCATGAACCTTTAAACCGTCAATAGATGCATCATTGCTGCAATGCTCTATGATAATCTTTGCATATCATAGCTCAAAACCACTTTGAACCATTTATATGCTTTAGCTGCCTAGTGTTAAAGCAAGTTTAGCGACAATAAAAGTTAATTTATTGCTTTTTATTAAAAAAATTGCATTGTTTAAAATGACTGTAACTGCCAAGAGAATTTCTTTAAATATTTAATAAACAGTTAAGAAAAACTTGATATATGTCTCATTGATGCAAACTGAGCCGCATGGGGCTGGTCTCGAAATTTCGCACTCGTTTTTCTTGTTTTGGCGCATATTTCAGCATCCAACGGTTGATTTAACCCAGATCAACCTTGATGTCGCGCTCCAATAACAGCTCTTCAATATCCCTATAGCTTAAACAATAGCGAATATACCAATTGATAGCCTGAATAACGATCATTGCTTCAAGGTGCCCAACTACTAAAATTGGCTTTAAAATCATTTCTTGCCCTATAAAATAATTTGTTCTTTAATCTCGTTAGCATTTAAGGCTCCCTAAAATAGGCAGGCATAGTCTCAAGTTTTCTTATTTTTTACGTTAATATAAATTACAAGTAATATTTGCGACGAGGCCTAGAGATGCACTTAAATATTTGGGTGCCACGGCTATAAAACCAAAATAGGAGAAAATAAATGGTGGAAATAATAAAAGGTTTTGAATGTGATTTATTGGAAGATAAATTGAAACCATTGCTAGAAATGGGATGGTTTCAGGGAAGAGAAGTTGATATTGAAAATAAGCTAAACGACCTTATTAATGACGGTTGTATAGTTTCAAATTTTGCAAAGTCTTTTGCAAAACAATTTGATGGATTATCAAAAATAGAAAATTACGGTGAATGGAAAACGCCATTTGTTGAATTTGATTTGGGGGGGTCAATTGGATTTGATAAATTAGATTATCAAAGGTTTACAGATAATGGAATATTAGAAATGACCCCTATGGGCGAATATGTGATCACTTCTGGGTTGCTAACTGATAAATTTGGTAATTTTTATTCTTTTGATGATTGGGATAATATTACAAAACTTGGTTCATTTTCTGAATTTTTAGAAAGATTATGTAATAAAAAGCAGTTGAATTTTACTAAAATAAACATAAAATAATTATTTTTTAATAACCTTTTTGAAAAATATTTTATGTAAATTAAGCACTTCATTGGAAAGTGTAGCTTTCGATTTTTTTAGTACGGAACTATCAAAAACGTTGGATTACCCCAAACTAAAATAGGTTTAAATCAAAGCTTGACGCAAAGACAAAAACAGTTGAAAAAGTCACGTAAAATAATGTCGCTTTAGTCAAGCTGCTTAAGAATTTGATAAAAAAATATTTATCAAAAATAACAAAGACTGACTAAACTGCAATATTTTAATCGGCATATCTTATATGGGATTTTAATCAATATGAAAGCAATTGTAACTGGAACGGCAGGATTTATTGGATTTCATGTTGCAAAACAACTCCTTATAAATGGCTGGAGCGTGGTTGGCATTGATAATCTCAACACTTATTATGACCCAACACTAAAAGAACATCGGCTAAAATCATTGCAAAATGATAAAAATTTCCGTTTTTCTAAAGCCGATATAGCGCTGCCGGAAGAATTACGATCAGCCATATCTGATGATATGGATGCCGATATCATCATTCATTTAGCAGCACAGGCTGGGGTGCGCTATTCGATAGAAAATCCCTATAGCTATGTTCATTCAAATGTCACCGGACAGGTAACGGTTTTTGAACAAGCCCTTAAAATGCCAAAAAGCGTACCGATTATCTATGCAAGTTCCTCATCGGTCTATGGTAGCAATAAAAAGATACCTTTTAGTGAAAGCGACAGAGTTGATGGACCTGTTTCCGTTTATGCAAGTACCAAACGTGCTGGCGAGCTTTTAGCCAATTCCTATCAACATATTCACGGTTTACGCAGCATAGGTTTACGCTTTTTTACAGTTTATGGCCCTTGGGGAAGACCAGACATGGCACCTTGGCTTTTTACCGATGCTATATTGCATCAAAAACCGATAAAGCTTTTTAACTATGGCGATATGATGCGCGACTTCACATATATTGATGATATTGTCGATGGTATTATTGGTGCAACAAATCGTATTTTGAATACTGAAAACACGATCGAGCCAGTTTATAATTTAGGCAATAACCGGCCGTCAAAACTTGAAGAATTTGTAAACCTTATCGAAAAGTGGACAAATAAAGCAGCAATCAAACAATATGAGCCAATGCCGGCAGCAGATGTGCCTATGACTTATGCGGATATAACATTAGCGCAACGCGATCTGAATTTTGCCCCCCAAACATCGCTTGATGATGGTTTATCGAAATTTATATCTTGGTTTAAAGCTTATCACAAAATCTAAGTTCACATCTTAGCGGTGCTTCTATAATCATTTTATTGGCTAACAATAGTAGAAATGCATTTTTGCTTGATACAGATATTATCATCGATAAATGATAATATTGGCAGCAAAGCTGCGCAATATAAACATCAAAATAGAGAATTGTTAAAATCGTTTTTAAACGTGACGCGACATTGATAAATCTTCAATATTTTTGCATCCAAGCATAATCATGGTTTGCTGTAATTCTTCAATTAATAATTGAAGAATTATCATGCTACCTTTTTCATCTTGGCCCGCCAATCCCCACAATGGCGCGCGACCTAATAAAACTGCCTTTACGCCAAATGATAATAATTTGGCAATATCACTGCCACGGCGTACGCCACTATCGGCAAAAATGGCTATCTTTTCGCCTATTTTATCAATAATTGGCTCAAGAACATCGATTGGGGTTACTGCACTATCAAAATTTCGGCCGCCATGGGCAGAGACAACAATACCATCCATGCCGAGCGCCAATGCTTTTTGCGCATCATCAGGCGATAATATGCCTTTTAGGATAATTTGCCCTTTCCATGTAGTGCGTAATTCTTCAACATCACTCCAATTGAGTTTATCCTCAATGCGCAAATCTTCATTTTGACTTACGGACATAATATTGTGGCGAAATTCTTCTGGATAATGCCCATAGCTTGGCATGCCATTTCTTTTATATAATTGCAAAAGAACAAAAAATAGCCAATGCGGTGCGCCCAAAATATCCAATATGGAGCGCAAAGATGGACGAAACGGAATAGAAAAGCCGTTTTTTTGATTATATTCGCGCTTTGGTGATATTGGTGTATCAACAGTTACCATCAAAGTGCTTACACCCGCGCTCCAAACTCTTTCTAAAAGTGTTTGCGTGAGTTTGCGATTGCGCCACATATAAAGCTGAAACCATAATTCAGTTTCTGCTGCATTTTGTCGAATATCTTCAATCGTGGTGACCGATTGGGTTGATACAGTAAAAGGAATGCCAAGTTTACCGGCGCTCCTTGCCAATTTTACCTCACCATCAACAGCAACGATACCCGCCAAAGCAGTAGGTGCAATAATCAGCGGAATATTATAATTTTTATTGAAATATTGGGTTGATAAATCCGGATTATCAATGCCTTGTAAAATTTTTGGGATTAATCGTATGTTGGAAAAACTATTATGCAAATTACAAATTGCATGTTCATCTTCACTGCCACGATCAATATATTCAAATAAAAAACGCGGTAATTTTCTTTTGGCAGCCTGCCGATAATCGTGAAAGTTTAACAATTTTTTCATTTCGGCCTCAAAGAAAATATGATTAAAAATCAATAGGAATTAAACTTGGGAAAACGATATGGATGTCGCAGCAACAAGCACATGGGGAACCAATTCTTTTTCAACTTGCTCAACAGTCCAACGGGTGGTTGGAACAGAAATATTAAGGCCGGCAACTGCAATACCATGTTCATCAGTAATGGCAGCAGCAAGCGAAATATCCCCCATAACTGTTTCATTGCTAATCAGCGCGTAACCTTTTTCCTTGGTTGCCAAAATACGCTCACGAATTTTGCGGATCGGTCAATGAGTAAGGAGTAAGAGGATTAAGCACGGTTGATTGCAAAATTGCATCAAGCTCATCAATAGGACGGCGCGATAAAATAGCCGTTCCTGTCGCGGTAAAAACCGCAGGTAAACGACTACCAATAGTAATATCAACATTGACAAGATGCTGGCCTGGAAAGCGCGCAACAAAAACAACTTCATTGCCATCAAGCTCTTGCAAATTGGTTGTTTCACCAATATCGCGGCTGATTGCGAAGAGATAGGGCGAGGCCTTGTCAATCAACTCATTCGATTTAAGATAATTATAGGAAAATTGTAATATTTTTGAGGTTAGCGCATAATTTTTAGTTTGGCGCACACGCTGTAAATACCCCAAGGTTTCTAAAGTATAAACAATACGTTGGGTTGCACTGCGATCCAAATTGGCTAAACGGGCAATATCAGATAAAGGCAACTGTCTTTGGGGAGCATCAAAAGCATGCAGAACTCTAAATGTCTTTTCGGTAGAACCAATGAATAAAGATGAATCCCTTGGATCATTTTCAATTTCGTTTTGTTTGGAACCCGACAAGAATTTGGGCATATTTATTCTTTCAATTATTTAAAAATTAAGTGATTTTGATTTAGATGCATATTTGTAAAAGAAGTTTATAATTTTTCAAAACCATATATTTAATTTGCAAAAAAAACAGCAACAATATTGTCAGCATATTTTAAATTAAACTGTTGATACATTAAAAACCACTCCCTGCAATTCTTATCATTACAAGGAGTGATCTATAATAGCTAAAACTATTTTTCAAAACGCTCGATTAACGCTGCATAGGTTTCTCGCAGCGAATTGGATAGGTTTAAATTTGGCTTTTCCAATGGCAAAAGCATATGGGGCGCATTAACTTTAACAAGATCGAGCACCGACTTCATCGGGCCTGGATTTGTTTCGGCAAAAGTTAAATTGAGCAAAGGAATAATTGCGCGATGAATTTCAAGGGCTTCTTGTAGACGATTAGCATTGACCAAGTCAAAAATAAGCCGCCATGCTTTTGGTAGCATGGTTGCAGTTACAACAATACCACCTTTTGCACCTGCTGCCATATGCAATGGGAAAAGACTATCCTCACCACTTAAAACCGAAAAATTATCACTAACCCCGGCGACAACCTGTAAAAAATGATACATGTCGGTATTACAGGCCTTCATGCCAATAATATTTTGATGATGGGATAATTTATGAATAATTTCCGGATTAATAGCGATACGTGTGCGATAAGGAATTTCGTAAATTAAAACAGGCACAGGGGAAGCATCTGCATAACGCGAATAATAATCATAAAGTCCCGTTTGAGTTGGATTGGTATAATAAGGCGTCACCACTAAAAGTGCGTCAGCACCAGCACTTGCAAGATCTTTGCCTGCGGCAATCGCATCATAATAGCCAGCATCTAAAACCCCAGCAATAACTGGCTTTTTACCTTCAACTGCATTTTTTGATGATTCAACAAATTTTAGCCGCTCAGCACGCGCCAGTGAACCATATTCACCCGTTCCGCCAATAGGTAAAACGCCATCAATACCTTGCTGTAATAGCCATGAAAACAAAGCTTTTGATGCATCAATATTAATTGTGTCATCACTATTAAGCGGTGTTGGAATTGCAGGGATAATACCCTTTAGGTCATGTGAAGTTAACATAATAATTCTTTCCAGAAGATATGCCAAACATTGATGAGAATGTCACAAATGTTTGGCAATTAAGTTTAACGATTAAGACTACGTTGGCGTAATTTGTCGGCAACGAAAATTAAAATAGCGATGAAAATCAAAAGTCCGCTTGATACGGCTGCGATTACCGGTGACACCGATAGGGTAACTTCATCCCAGAATTGCTTAGGCAAGGTGGTCGTAACGCCGCCAGTTGAAAATAGCGCAATGGTAAGTTCATCAAATGATGTTGCAAAAGCAAACAGGAATGAGGAAAACATGCCAGCGCCTAAAATTGGAAATGTTACTTTCCTCAATGCCTTCCATGGTGTCGCGCCAAGACTTTGTGCGGCAAGATCTAATCTGACATCATAATTGCGCAGCACTGCCATCATCGTCATAACCACATAAGGCACCGCCACCACGGTATGACCAATAACCAGACCAAGAATAGTACCAACAATGCCAAGCTGAGCGAAAACATAAAATAAGCCAACAGCAACAATAATGCGCGGTACAATAATTGGCGACAAGATAAAGGCTAACATAATGCTTTTACCGCGCATTTGATGGCGCACCATTAAAAACGCAGTTGGTACACCAATAAGCATTGATAAAATACCTGTGCCGGTTGCGATGATGATCGAGCGCCAGATAGCTTGCATCCAAATTGGTGACTGCCAAATGGCCTCATACCATTTTAAAGTAAAACCGGTTGGCGGCCATGACAAATTGGCAGTACTAAATGATAGAGGAATCATCAAAAAGGCTGGCAAACTGATAACCACTAATAATACCCATACAAAGCTACGAATACCGACTGAAGCTTGCTCATTTTCCTGCTGTTTGCGGTTGGGGAAGATTTTTAGGATAAAATCGGTTGCATCACCAATATAGGAAAGTACGCGATTACCCAAAATGCGAAAAACCGAGTTTCGCTTATGCGTTGTCGTTGCACTCTCGCCAGTTAAGCTTTGAAAACCAAAAATGCGATCATAAACCATAAAGATGACCACAACCACAAGGAGAAGGAAAACAGAAATTGCTGCTGCTAATTCCCAATTTAATGTTTGCTGTACTTGATCGATAATAAGCTGGGTAATCATTGTATCACGTCTACCGCCAAGCAAGGCTGGTACGATAAAAAAGCCAATTGCGGTGACAAAAACCATGATGCTTGCCGCAGCAACGCCCGGCATGGATAAGGGAAAATAAATTGTCCAGAATGATTTTCCAGGCTTTGCCCCCAATGTGCCTGCGGCGCGCGGCAAGTTACGGTCGATATTTTCCATCACCGATAGCATAGTCATAATCGCCAATGGGATCATGGCATGAACCATACCAATAAGAACTGAATTAAAGCCATAAAGTAGGTTAAGCGGCTTATCGATAATACCAAAGCCGATTAATGTATTATTGATAACGCCATTGCGCCCCAAAATAACCACCCAAGCAAAGGCACGCACAAGAAAACTTGTCCAAAAAGCTAACAAAACCCAAAATATCAAACGCGCTTTGGTTTTTTCTTTAGCACGGGAAATTGTATAGGCTACCGGATAACCCAAAATAATTGCAATGACTGTGGTGAAAAACGCAATCTTTAGCGTGATCCACATAACATTCATATACAAAGAAGATGAAAAAATTTGCTGATAAGGGGCAAGAGTAAAGCCATCTTTGCCCCAAACACTCAAAAAGAGTAGCTGGAAAACTGGATAAAGCAAAAAGACCGACAATAAAATAATAATCGGTGCCACCATTAAAAGCGGCTTTAGCCATTTATTCTGTGCTTTGGCAGGACTTGGTGATGTGCTCATTTGCGTTCCTCACTATTTGGAAGAACAACACTGTCACTCACATCCCAACTTAAATAAATTATATCATTTGGCTTATATTGTTCACTTTGATTGCGGGTCACAAAAGAAGCAACAACTTGGTTACCTCCCTCAATCTGTGTATTAACATAGAGTTTGGTCAAACTGCCGGTTACCATAACATCAAAAATACTCGCCTTAATGCTATTTTCACTCGGCTGATGAGAGATAATCATATTTTGTGGGCGGATCATGATATTGACTGATTTATCATTCGAATAATCTACATTATTGCGCATGGCACGCATATTTATCGTGGTTCCAGCCAATTGCAGAGTGCATTCTTCGCCATGATCGCCTTTCATTTGCGCTTTAAATATATTGGATTCACCCAAAAATTGTGCGGTAAACAAGGATTGCGGCCGGAAGTATAAATCAGCAGGCGTACCCAATTGCTCAATGGCACCAGCATTCATCAAACAAATGCGATCTGACATGGTCATCGCTTCTTCCTGATCATGAGTGACATAGACAATAGTTGTACCCATTTCACGGTGAAGTTGTTTAATCTCAATTTGCATATGTTCGCGCAAATTTTTATCAAGCGCGCCCAAAGGCTCATCCATCAAAATAATAGATGGCTTGTAAACCATGCAGCGTGCTAAAGCGATGCGCTGCTGTTGTCCGCCAGATAGCTCTTTAGGGTAACGCTGCGCAACTTGCGGCAAGCGTACCATTTCCAAAGCTTCTAACGCCATGGACTTTGCTTTATCATTGGGAATTTTTCGCATCTGCAATGGAAAAGCGATATTTTCTACAATCGTCATATGCGGGAAAAGCGCATAATTTTGAAAAACAACCCCCAAATCACGCGCATGGGGCGGCGCAAAGGTCATATCGCGCTCACCGGCTAGAACTGAACCGCTATCAGGTGTGGTGAGGCCTGAAATCAAATTTAAAAGTGTTGTTTTACCAGACCCAGAAGGACCAAGAAGGGTTAAAAACTCGCCTTCGGGAACATCAAGATCAGTTGGTGCCAAAGCGATAAAATTACCATATGTTTTTTTGAGCTGTCTGATGGTTAAACTAGATGATCCCATATCGCTCTCCTCTTAAATTTTTGTTTGTTTCATGAATTAATTGGGTTTTACGGGTAAAATGGGTTTTAGGGGCAAATCGAACGACTTTTGAAATTTTTTTAAATGCTCGTGTTTTAAATCATTCATCAATCGCCATTTTTTGCCTCTTAAAAACAAAGCAACCCTGTTCAAAAGCCCCAAAGGGCTTTTGAGTGATTAAAATGGCTTTATCTATTGTTGATTAAGCAGGCTTTTGGTTTAGCTCAAAAGCCACTGATTATAATCTGTGATGAGCTTTTCTTGATTGTCGCGCCAATATTTTGCATCAATCTGAATGCCTTTTTCACTATTCGCAGGGAAGCTTGGGCAATTTTTTGCAACATTTGGATCGATAAATTCAAAAGCATCAACTTGGGCAACACCGGCGGGGAAGAATTTCATGAGCTCGGCATTGCGCTTGGCATCGGACGCAAAAATAATAAATTCACGGCAAAGATCAGCATTGGGCGTACCTTCCAAAATAGACCAATTATCCACGCCCCAAATATTTTGATCCCAAACAACACCAATATCGCTGCCGGCTGCAATGGCCGAATGTGCGCGTGAAACCCAAACAGGCACCATGTCGACTTCGCCAGATTGCAACATTTGCTCGACCTGCGCGCCACTTGTCCAAAAGACTTCAATTTCATTTTTGATTTGATCAAGCTTTTTAAATGCTCGCTCGGTATCGCAAGGATACATATTAGCAATATCGACACCATCGGCAAAAAGCGCTTCTTCAATCGTATCAAAGGGATGACGACGCAAAGCGCGGCGGCCTTCAAATTTTTCAATATCATAAAAATCAGCCCATGAAGCAGGAGCTTGCTTGTTTTCAAAGGCTTCATTGCGATAAGCAAGGATTGTCGCATAAATATTATTGCCAACACCCCATTCGCTCATATATTTTTGCGGAATTGTTGAAATGACTGGATCACTTTCAAGGCCATGCTTTTGCAAATATTTGCGCTCACCAGAGGTTAAAACCAAAATAGTTGGCTGAGAAATTTTAGCCATATCCCAAGTATATGTACCAGTTTCTACCATAGAACGGATTTGCGCTGCAGGCTCTGCATTCGCAGGTACACCAATAACCTCAATACCGGTTTTTTCGGTAAATGGACGATAGAATACTTCGGTGTAAGCCTGATTATAAATGCCACCATCATCTCTTACAGTAATACGTTTTTTACCCTGTGCTCGTGATGGGCTCCAAACTGCGGGGGCGGCAAGCGCTACAGTGCTAAAAGCACCAAGTTTTAATATATTTCTACGCGATATTTGATTTTTCATTGCATTCTCCTCACTTAGTTTTGCTCTCCCCTCATCACAACCATGAAAGCTTTGAGCTTATTTTTACAAAGACATTTATTACATATCCGGCAGCAATACACCGGGATTCATTATATTTTTTGCATCAAAGGCTGATTTAATTGCCCGCATCATTTTTAATTCTACATCAGATTTAAAATGTGCCATTTCAGGTAAATGCATGCGCCCTATGCCATGCTCAGCGCTAAATGTTCCCTTATAAGACAAAGCCGCTTCATCAACCGCACGCCTAAGGCGTTGTGCTAATTGGTCACGATTTTCACATTTTTCCCAAACATCAAAAGATAAAAATGGAATAAAATGAATATTGCCATCACCAAGATGTGCAACAATGATAATTGGTAGGTTTTCTATGATTGCATGAACATTAGTTGTGGCATCTTCGATAAAATTAACGATAGCCGACAAAGGCACAGCGCAATCTGTTGTAAGCCCAATACCCGCCTTTTTATTTGCCTCCGAAACGCTATGACGAATTTCCCATAAATCAAAATACTGTTTTTGGCTTAAAGCAATGATCGCATCATCAACCAATTCATTTTCAAAGGCTTGCTCTAAAACAGTTTGTAAAAGGTCATTTAATGCAGCATCGGATGTGTTGTCCGATAATTCGATTAACAAATGCCAATTATGGTGTTCTTGCAACGGAGAGCGGCGGTCTGCCACAAATTCAACCACCAAATCTAATTGGAAGTCATTCATCAATTCAAAAGCCGAGAGTTTTGCCCCACATGCCTGCTGAAAAAGCGGCAATAATTTTAAAACACTATCCAATGAAGAAAAGCCGAGCCATGCAAGCGCATGATTATGCGGCAAAGGGTGTAATTTTAATACTGCCTTGGTTATTATGCCAAGCGTACCTTCAGCGCCGATAAATAATTGTTTTAAATCATAGCCGGTATTATTTTTGCGCAAACCATTAAGCCCCGACCAGATACTACCATCGGCAAGAACAACTTCTAAGCCCAAGACATTTTCACGGGTATTGCCATAACGCAAAACCGATGTGCCACCGGCATTGGTTGCAATCGTGCCACCTATTTGGCATGAACCTTCCGCACCAAGGCTTACTGGATAATAGCGATCAACTTCTTTGGCTGCGTCATGGATATTTGCTAAAATACAGCCAGCCTCGACCTCGATAGTATTGCCAATAACATCTACATTTAAAATGCGATTGAGCCGCTTTAAGCCGATAATCACTGCCTGTTTGCCACTATCATCGGCATTTTGGGGAACTGATCCTCCACAAAGACTGGTATTGCCACCTTGTGGCACAACGGCAATATCCAGCTCATAGCATAGTTTTAAAACCTTGCTTAGCTCATCCGTATTAGCGGGATATAAAATGCAAAGGGCCTCCCCCTCATATCTGCCGCGCCAATCCTGCGCAGCTATTGCAATTTCATCCCTATCGGTAACGACAGCCTGAGTGCCAATCAGCTTTGTTACATGATCAATAAATGCTCTTCCCATTTTAATCTCATTGCGATTAATGTAACTGCAATAAGAATACATCAATGAAAATGAATTACAATACTATTTTTTTTATAAACAGCTTATCTTCATTTTTCTTCATCTCACCGCGAGAAATTTTTGATGTTTTACCCATGCAAAAATCCACCATGTTTAAAAACACAATGGTCAAAAATAGGTAGGCCTAAAACAACCAATAGCCTCACACTTTGATGTTGATCTAGCTAAAGAATAATTTTTGCAGCGAGGCTCAATCGGGTTAACATCCAATGAGAGCATAAATATCTTTGTTATTGTTTTATATTATATTTCGCAGCACAATAATTAATCCACTTTTGTATACGACTATTTTTGCTTTTTTCAGATAATTGGCCACTCAGTTCTATGCTGTAAGCAGTAATGTCGTCTTTTTTGATGGAACGGTCCAATTTTACCCCGTTATAAACACATTGATTATATTTGTTGCACAATGAAGTATTCTGTTGGCACCCTTTGTCAAGAAGATGAGCTAAAGAAACAACCCTTAGGATGCGATCGGCATCTAATGCACATGCGCTGCAAATCAATAAACTTCCAATAAATAGGATGTGCAATATTTTACGCATAATATTCCCTTAAAATGATTTAAATAAAATCCAAACATTGATATAGTTAGATCGTGCTTATCACGCATTATTTTTAAACTTCGGTATTTTCCGTAAGTATATAATGCAATTTTAAAGTATATATACTTTGTTTTTTATAATATATATCGGTTCTTTAATAAAAAAATTTATGTGTTTTTACTTGTTTTTTTTTGGAATTAGGATTTTTATAATCTATTTATATATTATTGCAATTTTTCACATACTAATAATTTTGGCTTTGTCGCATATCTATGAAGGAAAGTCCTTTGGGTTAACATCCAATGAGAGCATAAAATATCTTTGTTATTGTTTTATATTATATTCTGCGGCACAATAATTAATCCACTTTTGTATACGACTATTTTTGCTTTTTTCAGATAATTGGCCACTCAGTTCTATGCTGTAAGCAGTAATGTCGTCTTTTTTGATGGAACGGTCCAATTTTACCCCGTTATAAACACATTGATGATATTCATTGCACAATGAAGTACTATGGTGACACCCCTTCTCAAGTTTAGAAGCTAAACCAATAGCCCTCATGGGGCGATCGACATCTAATGCACATGCGCTGCAAATCAATAAACTTCCAATAAATAGCATGTGCAATATTTTACGCATAATATTTCCTTTAAATGATTTGAATAAAAGCCAAGCATTGATGGAACTGGATCGTGTTTATCACGCCTTGTTTTTTTAAACTTCGGTATTGCTTTTTTATAAATATATAATGCCACTTTAAAGTGGCTATACTTTGTCAATTATAATATTAATCGGTTTCGTTAATAAAAAACTTAAGTGTTTTTACTTGTTTTGCGATTGGTATTAGGATTTTGATAATCTATTTATATATTATTGCGATTTTCCACATACTAATAATTTGGGCTTTGTCGCATATCTTCGCATATCTATGAAGGAAAGTCATTCGGGTTATATTTCTTGTGCATCGGGAAATATATCATCAAGCATGTTGTCCCATCGCTTATCAAAATTACTCAGGCCAATCGACTAGTTTTGGCGATCATCAAATTCAAATAACAGTTTTATTTTATGGTGGCTTCTATGGATAGCAGTTTTCCATTTAATCCATGGCTTATCGCCTTCAAGTCGCGTAATGTCTTGAAGGCTGTGAAATAGATGAAGCTTTACCCTTGGACTTTTTCAAGAATGGCGACAATGTCCTTTTGGCCTTTTTGTTTTGCATGATCTAAGGCGGTGACACCATTTTTATCAGCAATTTTTGCATCTGCGCCATGATCTAATAAAATCTTGGTAATTTCGACATAATTTTTGCTACCATCGCCAAGAATGACCGTTTCTAGCAATGCCGTCCAACCAAGATTATTGACGTGATTGACATCAACGCCTGCTTCCAGCAAAGCTTTTACCGTTTCAACATGGCCGCGTTCACAGGCAGGAATAAGCGCTGTTCCGCCATAGCGATTAAGACTTTCCACATCTGCGCCATGCTCAAGGGTTAGGCGCAATATTTCTAGATGCCCACGTGCACCAGCATAAAGATAAGCACTATCTTGAATTTTATCCTTAGCATTGACGTCCGCGCCTGCCAAAATAAGTAGGCGAGCAATGTCAATGTCATTATTGCGGGTGGCAATTAATAAAGGGGTTGCGCCATCACTATCACGTGTTTCGATCGAAGCACCAAATTTTATCAATGCTTCAACATCGGTTTTATCGTTTTTTTGGACAGCTTCAATAAGCTGTTGCTCTTTAATTTTTTGACTTCTTGCCATAGCTGATCCTCCCCAAGCAATTGACATAATACCAAGCCCTAGACCTAAAGCTTTCAACATATTCTTGACCATTTTAAAATTTCTCCTCGCAACATTAAAATTTAAGAATATAGCATGGATGTAAATTGCCGATAGTCTAAGGATTATAGACAGTTTGTTTGTCAAATGAATGACAAAGCCGCATTTTAACAAAGTCTATTTTTACAAAATGCGGCTCGCTTCAAAGGTTAGTTACGCTCACATACCATTCATCAATAATAATGATTGAATGGATGCTTCTTTTTTCATTTCAATTTCAGTCTTTAGCATTTGCGCAATGGCTTCAATATCTTCAACCGCCAATATATCGCATTTACGGGCAACAACGGCAAAATCACCAATGGTCAGTTGTGTTAATCCCAATACACTATCGGGCGCATCACTTTTGAAATAGCGTTTAAAAGCAAATTGGATTTGGTCATAATTTAATGGCAAAAATTCAATTTTAAACAAAAACCGCCTAAAGACCGCAGGGTCTAACCGCTCAACCAAATTAGTTGTCACTGCAAAAGGCAAAGGGTGGCTTTCCATCCAAGTCAGCATTTCATTAACCTGACTAACTTCCCAACTGCGAATAGCACCTTCGCGCTTAAACAACAACGAATCTGCTTCATCAATGATCAAGAATTCATTATTTTCAGCAACCTGCTTGAAGATGTTGGCGATGTTTTCTTCACTACCACCAACCCACATACTCAAAATATCTGATGCGCGCTTATGGGCTACTTTCATGCCAAGCTTATCAGCCAAGTGGCGGGCAAAAAGTGATTTTCCTGTGCCTGATGCTCCCATAAACAAAAAAGATAATGGCTTTGGCCCGAGATGAACAATTTTTTCGACCAATTGCTTTAAATCCGCATTTGAATTGGCAAGCTCAATCTCGAAATTTTTTGCCTGTGCTTTATCCTTATCTAAAGCGTGAGGTACTTCACCGCCAAGCGCCTTAAACACCGAATGAACAGCAGAAACGGCCATCCGCCCATCACCGCCACCCAAAGCCGCCGCTCTTAAGCCGCTTGCAAAAAGCGCCGGTGCTGCGGGTATCTTACTCAAAACCTCAAAGCTTTCACTATCAAGACGAACACCGTTTTTCTCAGCTTCTTAAGTAATAATCCGTTCGCGAATGGCTTTTGCTGGCTTTGGAAATTCAATAATACGCAGCATACGGCGCAAAATAGTTTCGCCAAGCTTTTCCAAGTCATTAACAATCCACACTACTGGAATTTCGCTGCTTTCAACCAATCTATTCATAAAGACTTTGGAGCCAGCGCGACCACGTGGATCATAATTATCAATGCCGGCAAAAATATCATCGGCCTCATCAACAATGGCAACAACCCTACCCGCTTTTTTACCAAGGGCAGACAAAAGCGATAAATGCACAAGACGTTCATAACGCGATGGATCGGTTTTATTGTCATCGCTTGCTTCACCAATAAAAGCAGCGCGTGCATCACTATGCTCGGCTAACAGCTTGGCAAATTCCGTTTTACCGGTACCCGGGGCGCCATAAAGCAATATGCCAACGCCTTTTGCGCCCTTATCAAGGCTACCACTTAATATACGAATAGCATCATCGCAATCTTGCGCCAAAAAATCATAATCGCTAAGGCTTAAGGTTGGTTTGGTTTGCAAGCCAACCAATTGGTTGCAAAGCTCGTCCATCTCAAAGCTTTCACCTTCAACGATCTTGATCAAAAGCTCAGATACGGTGCAGCTATCACCATGACGATCCTTAATCAGCCCCATTTGTATAAGATTTGAATCATCGCGCAATAATTCACGCATTTGCATGATATTTTTGCCAAGCACATCAGAAAGGTGCTTAAAATCTGGTTCACTGCGTAACCAACTATTATCATCAAAAGCTGATATCATTTTCATCAGTGGCAAAAACCGAACAAAGCGATAAACTGCATTTATAACAGCAACTTCATCACCATCTAATTTTAATATATCGGCGAGAATATCAAGACGCTTTTGCAAGTTTGATAGTCTAGGAACTGGCTGCTTTTGTTGAAAAATGGACGGCGTCAATGTTAAGCGAAAATCATCAATAGATAAACTCCCCTCTTCCAGCTTGACCATGCGATTAAATTCTGGGATCGAGAGACCCAATATAAGGTGATATTCCTCATACCAATTTAAAATTTCCTGATTAATTACATATTTATTGCGCTTCTTTGTACCATGCAAAATTCGCAAAAAATAATAGCCAATCATATAGTATTCATAAGCATCGTCCCATAAATTAGCAGTATTTTGAGGCTGTTCTTGTTTATTAATTATATTATCCTGCATTATATCCTCTTTTTTCATGAGGGTGTCCTACCTAAGAAATATGACAAAATTTGTTATGGTCGAAACAAATTCGCTTTAAAACTGAGAGATAATAAAATAATTTGTACAATTTTTACTTGCTAAGACGTAGTTTCTTGGCCATTGTTAGCTTTCAATATCAAGCGTTACCGCCTTTATAAGATAGAATATTACTATTTTATAGTGAAAATAGAGGAATTTTCATGCAAAAAATAGCAATTTTATCCGATATCCATTTGCATGATATTTATTTCGGCTATGGTCTTTTTGAAGCAGACAGTGGCGATCTTGGTTTGCGTAGCTTAAAAGATAGTATGGCTTCCACCCGCGTTTTTAATGAAAGTATTGCCGCTCTTAACAACGCTCTTAATGATATTCAAAAACGCGGCATTAAACATGTGGTGCTACTTGGTGATTTAACCGATGATGGACAAGCCCCCAATTATCAAGCATTAAAAAATATTCTCGATAAAATGTCCTTGCATTATCAAATGCAATTTTATGCACTTTTTGGCAATCATGACTGTTTTGGCGATCAAGGAAAGCTACTTGAAAAATGGTTGGTGAAAGCCAGCGATCAACAGGGCATTCATGTAACAGGTAACAAGCAAGCGGAAGGCCATGTATTTTATAGCCCCGACATGGTTTGCTCGACAAAAGCCCAAGCGCTAGAATACACAAAGCATTGGGGTATGGGCGAAAGCCCAAATTTTATTTACCACGAAACGCCTAAAAAATGGCTGCAAGCATCGGGGAAAAGCACCGATGATTATAGTTTTTTAGCAAGTGATAGTTCTTATTTACTTGAAATAGAAGATGATATTTGGCTTATTTTATTGGATGGCAATATTGTACGGCAAGATAGGACAGGCAAATATATTTTGCATGCTAATGCTGCTTGGCAAAAAACGCTTGAATATCGCCCCTATATTGAAGGTTGGATTGCCGATATTGTAAGGCGCGGTAAGCAAAAAGGCAAAACAGTTTTGGCTTTTTCCCATTACCCAATGGTTGGTTTTCCGCGCCATGAACAAACAAATATGCTAGCGGGCGGTGTAAGCTGGGCAAAACGTATGCCAGCCTTAGCCTTTAGTGAAAAATTAGCAAAGACTGGTCTTTGCTATCATTTTAGCGGTCATATGCATGCTCTTGGCCATTCGCAATTTAATAACCTCCATAATTATGCCATGCCTTCAACTGTAAGCTTTCCCGCAGGTTATGGTATCATTGAAATTGATAATGGCAACATCACTATTGATGCCATTTTGCTTGAAAATGTTGAAAATTTCGAAATTGCCTTTCCACTTTATAAAAATGAACGCAGCAGCCATTTTAAAGATACCGATTTTATCGGAGATTACCAAGGCTTCCTTTTATCGTCTATCCGTCATTTAATTGACCATAAATATTTAAAACGCGATTGGCCCCATGATTTTCTAGACATCAAAGAGCAATTGCTTATCGCATTTATATCACCCCGCGCACTGCTTTATCGATCGGTACCGCAAAAATTGACAATATACCAATGCCTTATTGATTATTATCTTTTGCTTTTTGGCTCCTATTTCGCGCTGCCCCATATAGATGAGGAAAATATAAATTTTTATCAAAGCCTGCCGGTATGCTTTAACGCAGAAGAATTTCTAAAAAATGAGCAGTCTTTTATCTCACTAATCGATTTCTTAGGGATTATGAGCAAACAAGCAAAATCTTTTGCCGCTTAAAAGCCTTTACTTTTTACTGTGCTAATGATAATCGCCAGCTTACGGTCGCAGCCTACCCGTTTAAAACAAGGACAACATTATGCTTAGAGTAAACTATGCGGTACCCCATACCGCTGGCATTGCTATTAATGCCGCAATTAAACCACGTTTTGACATAAGGTGGTTTGAACTATGTTTATAATTTCCAAAGAATTTCATTTTTCCGCATCGCATCAGTTGACAGCCTTACCGCAAAGTCACCCATGCGCCCGTTTACATGGCCATAATTATATTGTGGTCATTGAACTTGCCGCAGAAAATCTTGATGAATTTGGCTTTGTTGTTGATTATCGAGAACTGGCTTTTGCTAAAAAAATCATTGATGATGAATATGACCATCGACATTTAAATGATGTTTTAGGCCATGATCTTGTCACAGCTGAAAATCTTGCCCGTCATTTTTATGAGCGTTTCAAACCGCAATGCCCACAAATAACCGCGGTTAGAGTAAGTGAAACACCGAAAACTTGGGCTAAATATTGCCCTAAGCATAACGATTAATGGTATTGATCAATGACTGATACAATTCGCATTTGCGAAATTTTTGGCCCTACCATTCAAGGTGAGGGCGTACTTATTGGCATGCCAACGGTTTTTGTACGTACTGGTGGCTGTGATTATCGTTGCGACTGGTGTGATACGCTTTATGCGGTTGAGAGTAGCTATCGTCAGCAATGGCAGCCAATGACAAGCAGCAGCATATTAAATGAAGTTGAAAAACTATCCAATGGTCGCTCTATTATGGTGTCCTTATCGGGTGGTAACCCTGCTATTCAACCGCTTGATAATCTTATTCATACTGGCAAAGAACGCGGTCATTCCTTTGCAATGGAAACCCAAGGCTCTATCGTCAAACCATGGTTTAAAGATCTTGATTGGCTGGTTTTAAGCCCCAAACCACCATCTAGCAAAATGCAATGCGACCGTACCATTTTAAAATCTGCAATAAAAGCTGCTAAAAATACCAAAGTCGTTTTGAAATTTGTCGTTTTTGATGATGTAGATTACCAATTTGCGCGATCAATTGGTGATGAGTTTTGCGATATTGACATTTATTTGCAGCCCGGCAATCACACGCCGCCGCAACCGCAAGACCTTGATGGTGAAATT
This sequence comes from Bartonella sp. HY038, assembly GCF_014117425.1. NCBI lineage: Bacteria > Pseudomonadati > Pseudomonadota > Alphaproteobacteria > Hyphomicrobiales > Bartonellaceae > Bartonella > Bartonella sp. HY038. The sequence continues at coordinate 124,787 of NZ_CP059725.1, read as the reverse complement.
GATACGAATGGCATTTTAAATCGCATGGAATGGCTAATTGACCGTGTCTGCCTAGATGGTTGGTTTAAAGCCCATGTCTTGCCGCAACTGCATGTTTTGATATGGGGCAATAAACGTGGCGTTTAAAGATTAATACTATACAAAAATTCTTTCAATCGGAATATGTGTAATAATATTTACAATTCTGTAGCTATAGAATGTCAATCTGCATTAGGGGCAGGACCTATTAATTTGAACGAAATGGTATGAGAAAATTTTTGTGATAACAAAAAAAATCCGCTGAGAAATATGAATATTTTCGAGGCTCTTTGACAAAGTTTTCGCGAAAATTTACTTGTATCCTGAAAGGACACAAAAACAGCTGTAATCTACTGCGTCGTAAAGCTCAAATGGGTATACCACCCACTTTTCGCTCTCCTCCTTGTAAATTTTTGCTGTTTATTGTGCCATTTCATTTAAATTAATAGGTCCTGACCCTAGCAAAGTTGACATTCTATTTTATAAAACTCTATGCAAAACCATTGCACAGTTTTGCATGAGATTTCTTAGCCAATTGCTTTGCGCCCAGCAATCAAATCATCAACAACGGCGGGATCGGCAAGGGTTGATGTATCACCAAGGCTTTCAAATTCATTTTCAGCAATTTTACGCAAGATACGCCGCATAATTTTGCCCGAACGGGTTTTTGGCAAGCCAGGTGCAAATTGAATTTTATCAGGTGTTGCAATTGGTCCGATATCTTTGCGCACATGTTGGATAAGCTCTTGGCGTAGTGCATCGGTTGGTTCAATGCCTTCCATCAAAGAAACATAGCAATAAATGCCTTGACCTTTGATTGCATGGGGGAAGCCAACAACTGCAGCCTCTGCCACCGAGTGATCAGAAACCAGTGCGGATTCAACTTCTGCAGTACCAAGGCGGTGACCAGACACATTAAGCACGTCATCCACACGACCAGTTAGCCAATAATAGCCATCTTCATCGCGCCGACAGCCATCACCAGAAAAATATTTTCCCTTATAGGTGGAAAAATAGGTTTCAACAAAACGCTCATGATCTTTATAGATACTGCGCATTTGCCCCGGCCAAGAATCGGAAATGCAAAGATTGCCTTCACCCGCCCCTTCAAGAACATTGCCTTCTGCATCAACAATATCAAGCTTCACCCCAAAAAACGGCTTAGTTGCTGAACCGGGTTTAAGATCGGTTGCCCCCGGTAATGGCGTAATCATGTGGCCGCCAGTTTCCGTCTGCCACCATGTGTCAATTACCGGACAACGACCATCACCAACCACGTTATAATACCATTCCCAAACTTCAGGATTGATTGGCTCGCCCACTGTGCCAAGAATGCGCAGGCTTGTACGCCTTGAGCGGGTGACAAACTCATCTCCGGCCCCCATTAACGAGCGAATTGCCGTAGGCGCCGTATAAAAAATATTGACTTTATGCTTATCAACTACCTCCCAAAAACGGGCATTATCCGGGAAATTGGGCACACCTTCAAACATTAAGGTTGTAGCACCATTACATAATGGCCCATAAACAAGATAAGAATGTCCTGTAATCCAACCAGCGTCAGCCGTACACCAGTAAACTTCATTAGGGTGATAATCAAAAACATATTCATGGGTCATAGATGCATAAACAAGATAACCACCAGTAGTATGTAACACACCTTTTGGCTTACCAGTTGAGCCAGATGTATAAAGAATGAATAATGGATCTTCCGCCTTCATTTTGGCAGGTGGACAATCACCCTTCACATCAACCATTTCTTCATGATACCAGATATCACGACCTGGCGCCCAACCAATTTTACCACCGGTTCGGCGTACCACCAATACTTGATTGACAATAGTATATTGGCGAGCAGCAATATCAATAGCAAGATCAACATTTTCTTTCAAATGAATGGGCTTGCCACCGCGTACACCCTGATCTGCTGTAATCACAAAGGTTGACTCACAATCCACCAAGCGGCCAGCTAAAGCCTCTGGCGAAAAGCCAGCAAATACAACCGAGTGGATCGCGCCAATACGGGCGCAAGCAAGCATCGCATAGGCAAGCTCTGGAATCATTGGCAAATAAATGGTAACACGGTCACCTTTTTTGACACCGCGTTTTTTCAACACATTGGCAAAGCGGCAAACATTATCATAAAGTTCGCGATAGGTGATTTTTTTATCGATATAGGGATTGTCACCTTCCCAAATAATTGCAATTTGATCAGCACGGCTTTTTAAATGACGATCAATACAATTATAGCTGACATTGGTAACACCATCTTCATACCATTTAATCGATACACGGCCTTTAAAACTGGTATTTTTAACTTTAGTGAATGGCTTATACCAATCTATCCTGCGGCCATGGCGCGACCAGAATGTATCTGGATCCTTGATACTCTCATCATACCATTTGGTATAGGTATCCGCATCAAGCAAAGTATTTTTCTTTATGCTTGATGGCACGGGATAAACTTTATTGGTCATATTTTCCTCCAAAAATGCGCTTGCCACACATGTTGATGATGCAATCCTCATGCATCATCCAAATGGCAATCCTCCAACGCCCAACCTCTAACCGGTCCTCCTACAAACCGTTTCATTAGAGTTCTTTTAAACCATAACCGCTTTTTTTATAAAAAAGAAGAACTAATTTATTTTTCGCAATTTCTTTAAAATTTTTACCTATTTCAAATAAATGATAAATATCAATTTATATAAATAATATATTGATAAAAAACAATTTTTATAAATTAAAAAGTATTTATTAGACTAATAATTTCATATTTTTTTAAATAAAAACGATCTGTTTTTTGAAAAAAAATTTAATAAAAAAATTAGATTTTAAACAATAGTAGCAAATTTTAGCGCATTCCAGACTCTATTATTCACTGTAAAATTAGCGGCTTTTAAATTTTTTAATTGTTTCAGCCAATAGGTCTTGGCCATAATCGGCATGGCTAAAAACCACTTCGACATCGATAATGATCAACTTTTCTAGGCTGGCAGCAAATTCTTGATCTTTCAAACGTACATAATCTTTGGCGGTGGTAACCAGCATAAGATCTTTGGTCTTTGCCTCAACAGCAATATTTTTTACCTCGCTAGCGGTAAAAAAATGATGGTCAGCAAAAACACGCTTTTCAACAATAATGCCGCCAAGCTCGCTTACACTTTCAAAAAACTTATCAGGATTGCCAATGCCGGCAAAGGCTAGCAATTTTTTATCCTTTAAATCGACACTGCTTGTTGGTTGTAACTTAGCATTAGTTATCTGCCCGCCATCTATTGGTAAAAACACTGTTTTATCAAATTGCGCTGCTCTATTGCCGATAATAAGAATTTTATCGGTAAATGCCAATTGCGTTGCAAGCGGTGCACGTAACGGGCCAGAGGGAAAAACAGCTCCATTACCAATGCCGCGCAATGCATCGACCACCAATAGGCTTAAATTAGGCAATAATTTACGGCTTTGAAACCCATCATCCATTAAAATGATATCACAGCCATGTTCTATCAAAGTTTTTGCCGCCAAAAAGCGATCTTGACAAACCGCAACAAGAGCATGGCGCGCTAATAATAAGGGTTCATCGCCGACCTTTGTTGCGTGATCTTTATCAATATCAACAATATGGACATTTTGTACCGAACCACCATGGCCGCGCGTTACAATGCCCGGCTTTAGCCCCATAGTTTTCGCCGTCTTTGCTAGGCTTATCGCCACTGGTGTTTTACCAGCTCCGCCAAGGGTAAAATTGCCAATACACAAAACCGGCACATCAACCTTTGGCACAGAATGACTTTGCATTTTTCTAGCCGCGAAATAACCATAGAACCAAGCAAAGGGGCTTAGTAAAAGGCTTGAAAGGCTGTTATTCTGCCACCAGAATTTTGGTGCCTGCACTTTTTTAATCCCGCTTATTCAACATATTATCAGCTTGACTTAATTGCGCTGCAAGAGTTAGCGGTTGTAAAAATTTTTCCAATACTTCAAAACAACGCTCTCTTGCCCCACTTAATTGCGTAATGGTTTGGCGGCCAGATTCAATCATCCGCTCACGCACATCGGGCCGTTCCAATAAATGATGAACATAACCGGCAAGCATGGTTGCATCATCAACCAATTGCACCGCTTCATTTTTCATCAAAGCCTGATAGGTTTCTTTAAAATTTTGAATATTGGGACCACTTAATATAGCTGCACCGCTCAAAGCAGGTTCGATAGGATTATGACCGCCCTCTCCGGCTAAGGATTTGCCAACAAAAGCAATTTGAGTAAGGCGCAAATAAAGCCCCATATCGCCAACCGTATCACCTAATAAAATATCAGTCTCATTTGTTGGCATTTGGTCATAGGCTTTACTGGCAAAGGTCAAACCAATATCATCGAAATGGCGGGCAATTACAGGCGCTCTTTCTACATGACGCGGCACAATAATTGTCAAAAGCCCAGGATGTTTTTTCAATAGCTTTTTATGCACCTCGGCCGCCATTGCTTCCTCTCCCTCATGGGTTGAGATAGCCGCCCAGACTGGGCGCAAACCAATTGCCTTTTTATAACGCTTAATCTCGGCCGGTTTACCTGGCAAAATAACATCAGCCTTCAAATTGCCCGATACCGATACACGCACTGCACCAAGGTCGCGGAAATATCGTGCATCTTCTTCCGTTTGGCAAACCACCGCATCAAATCTTGAAAAAATTTCATAAGCAACGCGTGAGCTTTTTTTCCACGACTTATAAGAACGCTCAGATAAATGGGCATTAAGCATGATTTGCGGAATTTTTCGGTTAGCAAGCTCAAAAATTCGTACTGGCCAAATTTCAGATTCGCAAACAATAGAAATATCTGGCTTCCAATAGTCTAAAAAACGCCTTGTACAAGAGACAATGTCAAGCGGCGCATATTGATGAATAACCCTATCAGCAAAACGCTCATCCGCAAGCCTTGCCGACGCGACTGTCCCAGTTGTCAATAATATATTGATTTTCATCAATAATATACGTTCAACAATTGGAATAAGCGCCATTGTTTCGCCAACACTTGCCGAATGCAGCCAGATTAATGGCCCCAATGGGCGTGGTTTTGTCGCTTTACCAAGCCGTTCACGCTTACGCTTTAATTCTTCTTTGCCACGTGCTGCACGCATTGACAGATAAAAAGGCGCAAAAGGGCGAAAGCTTGAGCCAAGCCCCCGATAAAATGACAATGCCAGTCTTGCTCTTAAATTACGCATATCAGCCCCGCTTTTTGTGGTGAAGCTTATCATAAGCCTCAACAGTTAAGCGGTTCATAATTTCTGTAAGTTCCTGTCGTTTTTTTTCCAATAAATCATCATCGGCATCCTCCGGCACAAAAACGGCATCCCCCATGAGAAAAATAGACCGACCAAAAGGCAATGGTATAGCGGTTTTATCCCAAGTTTTCTCCAGTATTTTTTCACGCGAAAAAGCATAAATATAAGGAACAATCGGGCGACCAGATAATTTGGCCAAAAGAATAATACCTTTGCCAGCTTCTCGTGCTGTACCATGGGCAATATCGGCAATCATTGCGGTTGTTTTACCAGCACGCAAGGACTTATTTAAGGTAATGAGCGCACGCGCACCGCCGCGCTCTGCCTTTTGTTTGTCACCGCGTCCACCCGAACCACGCACAGTTTCAAGCCCTAAAACCTCACTTACCCGCGCATTAAGTTCCGCATCCGCCGAACGAGAAAACATGGCAATGATTGTTTCCCCCTTAGGGCGCAAAAATGGCCCCATAATATGGCGACCATGCCAAAAGGTAATAATAAAAGGATTATATTTTTTATGGGCTTCTTTAGGATCATCCGAGTCTTTTAACAATGGATTTGTCCAATAAACCAGCCGTAAATAGGTTGCCATAAAATGCACCAGAAGGGATTTAAAAAATTTTGAATCCTTTAAAGGTTGCCGAATTTTACGCCATAAACGTTTTGAAAAGGGATCTTTAGAGGGTTGGTTATTATCCATATTACAATCTTAATCTTATTCCATTTGTTAATGGCCTAGTTCAACAACACACTAGGCTATCAATCGATTCGATGTTTTGGCGCGCATTCTTGTAAATGAGAATCGCAAAAGCCATGCTTTTTTACTGTGATGCATCATCAAATGCAAAATTTGTATCTATTTTTTGTAAAAAATTTGTTTTTAATAAAACAGAACGCTTTTGTCTTTACGCGATTAAACATGGATTGTCATCCAGCAGTTACCAATACAAAATAATTTAACAATCCTATTGTTAAAATTCAATAGATCTCTATTTGCAGTATCTCAAACATATTATCTCAGCTCTAAGCATTGGCATGAATAAAATTTTGCAATTATGACAAATAATTCACGAGCAAAATTTTAAAAAATATGTTTAAACGCAATTAGGCTAAACTCGGGCTTCTTTGACTTAGCTTAAAATAAAACCGCTTTAATAATAAAACAATTGAACAACAATCAAATATTTAGATTTTTAAAAAAATATTGTTGCTCTAACAATTGCATCGCTAAGAATTATGATGTTTAACCGCCATTCATATCAAACATGCTATTTTTTAGTCAAAATTTAAAGTAATCGCCAAAAAGCGCAAGAAAAATAGTCCAGTAGGGCCAACAGGTAGGAAACCTTTATAATATGTCTGCCACAAAGCACATAACCAAAAGACTAGCCAATAAAACATCCAACTATTCATTGGCTAAAAGCCTGTCGGCTGTGTTATCACTTTTTTTATTGGCAGGCTGTGTTGTTGGTCCAGATTATCAAAAGCCAAATCTTTCACTGCCAGCGAGCTGGTCTAAATCTAACAATTTAACGCCGCTGCAACCAGCGCAATTAGCCAATTGGTGGTATAAATTAAATGACCCCTTACTTGACCAATTAATTGATGTTGCTATTCGCGGTAATAATGATGTTGCAACCGCCAAGGCTAAAATTCGTGAAGCACGCGCTAGCCTTGCCTCGTCAAATAGCACATTATTTCCAAGTCTTAATGGATCAAGCTCTTATAATCGCAGCCGCACAGGCACGCAAAGCGACCAAGGCGCTTATCGCGGTGGCCTCGATAGTAGTTGGGAAATTGATCTTTTTGGTGCTAATCGGCGCGGTGTTGAGGCCTCACGTTATGGACTTGATGCCGCTAACGAAGATTTACGTGCAACATTGGTGACAATGATTGGTGATGTTGCAAGCTATTATGTTGAGGTACGCAGCCTACAAGCAAAACTTGCATTAACCCGCGAAAGCGTCGCTTCGCAGCAAAGCACGGCAAAGCTTACCCGCGATAAGTTTGCCGCCGGTGCCGTATCGCAGCTCGACGTATCAAATGCCGAGGGACAAACTGCTAGTACTGAAGCAAATATTCCTCAACTCGAAAGCCAATTAGCAAGCGCCACCCACCGTTTAGCGGTTTTAACAGGGCAACAACCAGCTGCACTTAATGCAATGATGGCAAAGCGCAAGGCCATTCCAACCCCCAAATGGCCAATTGCAAGTGGAATACCCGCCGATATTTTGCTAAACCGTCCAGATGTGCGAGTAAGCGAGCGCCAATATGCCGCAGCAACAGCACGCATTGGTCAAAAGGAAGCTGCGCGCTATCCATCGCTTTCACTTACCGGCAATATTTCAACATCCGCCTCACAAATTGGCGACCTTGGACGCAATTCATCGATTGCATGGGCGGTTGGCCCAAGTTTTAGCGTGCCAATTTTTAATGGTGGACAACGCGCTGCCGATGTAATGGCGGCCGAAGCTCAGCGCGATCAATATTTTATTGCATATCGTGCAAAAATCTTAACTGCCCTTGAGGAAGTTGAAAACGCCCTTGTTGCACTATCCAAAGATAGAATAAGAGCAGCCAAATTAGGACAAGCCGAGCGTTCTTATCGCCAAGCACTTGATCTTTCGCGCAATCTTTATACATCGGGTAATACTAGCTTTTTAGACCTTTTAACTGCTGAACGTTCTCATTATTCAGCGCAACAATCTTATATTGATGCGCAAGCATCCATCACCACCGATTATATTGCCCTAATGAAAGCTTTAGGTGGCGGTTGGAATGGAACATTAGATACAACTCGCAAAGAAGTTACCGACAGCAATACTGGGCCTCATATTCAACCACGAGCCAATCAATAACAAATGCCAATAAGAAGCAAATATATTTGCCAATACAATTAAATTTTTTGATAGGAATAAAGACTTATGTATAAACCAAAAAAGAAATTATTACTGGTTATCATCGCCGCCATTGCGCTGATTATTGTCTATTTTCTTTATCAAATGTTATTTTCGAGCCAAACAAGCGAACCCAACTATATGACTGCCCCGATAAAACGCGGTGATATTGAGGTAACCGCTCTTGCGACCGGTATTGTCAAACCATATCGCTTGGTGGCCGTAGGCGCGCGCGCAACGGGTCGTATTATTTCACTTAAAGTTCAGCCCGGCAGTGAAGTAAAAGAAGGCGATTTATTAGCCGAAATTGACTCAACCACTCAAGCAAATGATCTGAAAAACAAAGAAGCTGCGCTGAGCAACAATCACGCTAAGCTAGCAGAGCTGCAAGCTCAACTAGTACTTGCACAAAAAAACCTTGCTCGCCAAAAAAATATGATTGCGAGCAATGCAGTGTCAAAAGCTGATTTTGATAGTGCTGAGGCCGAGGTAAATGTGCGCCAAGCCCAAATTGACGCATTAAACGCGCAAATTATCCAATCGCAAGTGGATGTTGAGACAGCAAAAGTAGATCTTGGCTATACACGAGTTACGGCGCCTTTTGATGGAACGGTGCTTGCAACGGTTGTTCAAGAAGGCCAAAACGTTAATGCTGTTCAATCGGCGCCAACCATTGCAATTATTGGTGATCTTACCAAAATGACCATTCGTGCTGAAATTTCAGAAGCTGATGTTGTTAATGTAAAAACTGGCCAACCGCTTTATTTCAATGTGATCGGTAATCCAGAACGGCGCTATGATGGCGTTTTGGAAGCGATTGAACCAGCACCTGAATCTATTCGCAATGACATAAGTTTTAACTCAAGTGCGAGCACATCAAGTTCATCTTCGTCATCAGCTATTTATTATAATGGTATTTTCAATATTGATAATGCCGATGGTGCGTTGCGTACCTATATGACGGCTGAAGTCAAAATTATCCTTGGCAAATCGGAAAATGCACTTTTAATTTCAACCGATGGCTTAGGGGCGAAAAAACGTGATGGAAGCTATAATGTGCGAGTTCTTACCGAAAATGGCAAAGTCGAAACGCGAGATGTCAAAATAGGCCTTAATAATAAGGTGAACGCTGAAGTGCTCTCCGGCCTTAATGAAGGGGATAAAGTTATTACGGGCGGTGGCATGCCAAGTGGCCAACAAGGATCTGGCCGTGGTCGTGGCATGGGGCCGTGGTGAGTGTAATGGTAAGTCAAAAAAAACCACTTATCGTCCTTAAGGATGTGCGCCGCAATTATCCGGCTGGCGAAGGTGAAGTAAGCGTTCTCAAGGGCATTGATCTTACCATTTATGAAGGTGAAATGGTAGCGATTGTTGGGGCATCCGGCTCTGGCAAATCAACGCTTATGAATATTTTGGGCTGTCTTGACCGCCCATCATCAGGCAGTTACAAAATCAGGAATAGTGAAACCCTAGAGCTTGATGCCGATCAGCTTTCGGAATTGCGCCGTGACCATTTTGGCTTTATTTTTCAACGCTATCATCTTTTGGGTGAATTAACCGCCCTTGGCAATGTTGAAATTCCAGCAATTTATGCCAACATCAATCCAAGCGAGCGAAAAAAACGCGCAGAAGGACTTTTGCAACGCCTTGGTATGGGCGAGCGTGTCAACCACCGGCCGAGCCAATTATCAGGCGGCCAGCAGCAGCGTGTGTCAATCGCCCGCGCCTTGATGAATAATGGCGAAGTAATCCTTGCCGATGAACCAACCGGCGCGCTTGACAAACAATCTGGCGAAGAAGTTTTGCGCATCCTTGAAGAGTTACATGCTGAGGGGCGCACAATTATCATCGTTACCCATGATATGAATGTTGCCCGCCGTGCTGAACGTATTATTGAAATAAGTGATGGTGAAATTTTAACTGACACACCCAATATTACTGACGCTAATCCCGCTCAGCGTGGTGTTTCTGGTAAGGCTGATTTAATCGAAAAAGAAGATGTCGTTTATAAACGCAGCGGCTTTTTGCGTGGCTTTACCGATCGGTTCCTTGAAGCCTTTCGCATGGCAACCCTGTCAATGAACGCGCACCGCATGCGCACATTTTTGACTATGCTTGGCGTTATTATTGGTATTGCCGCCGTGGTATCAATGGTCGCGCTTGGTAATGGTACTAAGCAACAAATCTTAGAAAATATTAATCGCCTCGGCACCAATACGCTAACCATTTTTGCGGGCCGCAGCATGGCAGATTTACGTTCAGGCAAGATTACCACCCTTGTTGATGCTGATGCACAAGCACTTAAAGAACAACCCTATGCAGCCGCAGTAACGCCAAGCGTTTCAACGACAACAACCGCGCGTCGCGGGGGAATTGAGGCAAATGCATCACTGACAGGCGTTGGTGAACAATATTTTTCAGCTGAAGGCGCAACGCTTGTTGCAGGCCATTTATTTGACGAACAAAGCGTTAAAGATCGCACTCTTGATCTTGTTGTCGATCAAACCGCCGTCTCAACACTCTTTCCTGATGACCCTGATAAGGCGGTTGGTTCAGTTATTTTTATTGGTAAAGTCCCAGCGCGCATCATTGGTGTAATTGAATTGCAAAGTTTTGGCCCTGCCAGTGATACATTATCGCTCTATTTGCCTTATACTAGCGTTCAAACGCGCTTTTTAGGCACCACCACAGTGCGCTCGATTACTTTACGTGTTGATGATGCCTATGATTCCCGAGTTGTTGAAACAGCGGTTAAAAACTTTTTGACCATGCGCCACGGGTCTGAAGATTTTTTCATTCGCAATAGTGATGAGTTCCGCGAGCAAATTATGCAAAGTTCGCAAGTCCTAACCCTGCTGATTGCATCTATCGCTCTTATATCACTGATTGTTGGTGGTATTGGCGTCATGAACATTATGCTTGTGACTGTATCGGAGCGCATCAATGAAATTGGTGTACGCATGGCAGTTGGCGCGCGGCGCAGTGATATTTTGCAGCAATTTTTAATTGAAGCTATACTCGTCTGTTTAATCGGCGGTACGTTAGGTATTGCTTTTGGTTTGTCGGTTGGCTTCTTGTTTGATGTGCTTGGCGCACCTTTCAAACTTATATACACCAGTGGTTCGATCATTGCGGCATTTTTATCGTCCACCCTTATTGGTATTGTCTTTGGCTTTTTACCTGCCCGCAACGCATCAAAACTTGATCCTGTTGCCGCCCTTGCCAGAGATTAGAAATACGAGATTAGAAAATACAAGATAATAATAGAGCGCATTTAAACAACATGCGCTCTATTATAATTCCTAGATATTTTTGAATTCATTATAATATTTTTATTTGCCATTGGCACACCGACCATGTTTTTTAGTATCTTTCCATTGTCAATGTTTTAAAATATCTTCAAATAGACCGATTAGGGAGAACAAAAAATTTTAGCTTATACGTTTGAAGGATGTGTGAATAAAAGCTTTACCTATAAGCATTTTCATTCCTATGCCAAAATGATCTTTAATTGCTTAGAACAGGATATTCGAGGAATTTCATACGAATCTGATATTCTTACAATCCCAAAATATAAGCATTATCTCGAAGCAATTGATCCAATTTTTAAAGCAAATGAACCACTAAATAAAGTAACATATGCAAGCCTTAGCGAACTAAAAGACATTTCTGAATATATCTTTGACATACGTTTAGAGTGGCGCAATCATCATGCAAATGCTTTACACCATGATAAAAAATTTGATATCATAACATTTTATATTTGGGACAGATATAATCAACACCCAAGTTTTGGCGATGCCATTTCGATAGTTGAACAACTTTGCTTACATGCCATGGATTTGATGCAATTTAAAAAACTAAAATCGCCCGCACGCGACGTTTTAATGTCCTATATTTCCCATGATAATTATTTACAGCTTAGCGATTTTACTTGCATTGAAACACTAGAGCATATCCCCTTATAAGGGAGTTTGCCCACCTTGTAACATTTGATTAAAGATAAGCGTTAAGTGACTAAAGGGTAGCTTCTCGCCAATCCCGATTGGAAATCATATTACGCCCGTTTAAATCCTTAAAGGCTGATATTATTATCCTCAGCATATCGCAGCAAAAATTCACGCATATTAATACCCGTATCACGGCTATCCAAAATATCATCAAGATTTTTACGTAAATCTTGTGCGTCAAGCGACAATAGCATTGCTTTTACCGGCCCGATCGATGATGGCGTCATCGAAATACGGTGATAGCCAAGCCCAATTAAAGCCATAGCGGTTATCGGTTTGCCTGCCATTTCGCCGCAAAGCGTAACAGGCTTTTCAGCTCTTTCACCTGCGCGGATAATATTGCGTAAAACGCGTAACATCGGCACTGAAAGCTGATCAAAACGGTTGGCAACTTGCGAGTTACCGCGATCAACCGCCATAAGGAATTGAAATAAATCATTAGAACCAACGGAAACAAAATCCACCACTTCCATCAATTCATCAAGTTGGAATAAAAGCCCCGGTACTTCCACCATGGCACCAAGCTTGATCCGTGTCGGCTGGCCATAACCAAAGCGGTCAAGATAATTGATCTCGCGGTCAATCAGTTCTCTGGTGCGATGAATTTCACTCACATCGCTTACCATGGGTAGCATCACCCGCAATTCGCGGCCAATAGATGCTTTTAGCAAAGCGCGTAATTGGGTACGCATTAAAGCAGGCCGATCCAGTGTCAAGCGAATGGCACGCCAACCAAGAGCGGGATTTTCTTCCTGCTCTTTAAAGCGGAAATAGGGCAAAACCTTATCGCCGCCAATATCTAAAGTTCTAAACGTTACTGGCTTATCACCGATTTCCTTATAGACCGAGCGATAAAGCTGCTCTTGCTCGTTAGAGCGCGGAAAGGTTGATGCGATCATAAATTGCAATTCGGTGCGGAAAAGCCCCACACCTTCGGCGCCAGACTCAAAAAGCTGCGGCAGATCAACCAAAAGACCTGCATTAATCAACATAATGATTTTTTGACCATCGCGGGTTAATGCTGGTACATCACGCAAATCACGATAGGCTTGCTGACGACGAGCGCGAAAACGCGCTTTTTCGGCATAGGCTTTTTCAACATCAATGGCAGGGCGCAAATGCAAGCGCCCCTCTTCACCATCAATAATCACTGGATCGCCATTTTCAGATAATGACACAGCACCTTTTGCTTGCCCAACAACCGGAATGCCCATGGCGCGAGCAACGATTGTAACGTGACTGGTTGGAGCACCATCTTCCAAAACAAGCCCACGCACCGAGCCGCGAGGGTAATCAAGCAGTTCTGCTGCGCCCATAGTACGCGCGACAATAATGGCATCCTTACCAACACTTGCAGCAATATCTTCGCGGCTACTTCCCATCAACTGATAAAGCAAACGATTGGCAAGGTCATCAAAATCTGAAAGGCGCTCACGCAAATAGGGATCGGTCAAATTAAGCATACGGGCGCGGGTATCGCTTTGCACTTTTTCAACCGCACCCTCAGCACTCAAACCATTGCGAATAGCTTCTTCAAGACGGCGCATCCAACCATTATCATTGGCAAACATGCGATAAGCTTCAAGCACATCACGATGTTCACCTTCACGCGCCACATCACCGCGCGCCAATAGATCATCAATGGACAGTCTTAGCGAATCCATCGCCGTGGTAAGCTTTTGCAGCTCCAGATCAATATCTTCATTGAAAAGATTGGTAACCACGATGCGCGGTTCATGCAAAACAACTGTACCAAGACCAATACCCTCATTTAACGCGCGTCCGTTAAGCGTATAGGGGCGGCGCAAGTCAATATCTACACTGTTAAGAGATACGCGCGGCAAATCACCAGCGGCGATCATTTCAGCAAGCACCATAGCAACAGTTTCTAACGCCTCAACCTCGTCATCATTATAAATGCGCTGTTCGCGGTTTTGTACCACCAAAACACCCAAGGTGCGGCCAGCGCGCAATATTGGCACGCCAAGAAATGAAGAATAAATTTCCTCTCCCGTTTCAGGCAAATAGGCAAAGGCCGGGTGGACTTGTGCATTGGAAAGGTTTAGCGGCGTAGCATTAGCGGCAATCGTGCCAACAAGCCCTTGTCCAAGACGCAATTGTACAAGGTGTACCGCCTCAGGATTAAGTCCTTGGGTTGCATAAAGCTCTAAAACTGCATCAGAGCGCAATACATAAAAAGAGCAAACATCAGTCACCATATTATGGGCTATTTCGCGCACAATAAGATCAAGACGTGCCTGTGGCTCCATGGCATCAGCCATGAGTTCACGCATTCTTCTTAAGAGTAGTCTTGGACCGGTTTCGACCTTTGGCATTGGCTTGACGGGCTCCCACTCATTGGCAAGATCATTATTTTAAAACGATTTCACCCAACCACATAATAATATTTAATTTCGACGGTTTTGAATAAATAATTGAATAGCCCTAAAATACATTCTTCTGATGCTTGTTGCAGCTATTGATTATTCAAAAATATTCGTCGAATAGAGCATATTCCATTATAATAAAAAAGATAACATGTCGAATGTAATCGTTATCATACTATTAAAAGCCAAACACATTTTTTTGTAAATGGGCCTTGTTAGAAAATAATCGATTTATCAATCTGTATTTAACAAGCCCTCAACTTAATGGTGAAGGCTTGTCTTTTTTCATCGAATAAGATTAGACTTTTATTAAACCAGTTATAAAACCGGCAAAAGTCAATCCAGCAAGAAATTCTTAGTCCTTATCAAGACCATAAATTGCATGCAATGTACGCACGGCAAGCTCAGTATAGGCGCTATCGATCAAAATTGAAATTTTGATTTCTGATGTGGTAATCGCACGGATATTGATGCCTTTTTCAGCCATAGCTTTAAACGCGGTTGCAGCAACACCCGCATGGCTTCTCATGCCGATGCCGATCACGGAAACCTTAGCAAGGCCAGTTTCCGATTGAATCGCATCAAATTCAATATCATTTTTATCGGCTTCAAGAATCTTGACTGCCTTTTCCACATCGCTCGATGGAACGGTAAAAGTCATGTCGGTTTTTGAACCATCTTCAGAAATATTCTGTACGATCATGTCAACATTGATATGATCTTCGGCTAATGGGCCAAAAATAGCAGCAGAGATGCCGGGGCGATCATCAATACGGCGCAAAGAAATTTGTGCTTCGTCTTTAGCAAAGGCAATGCCTGTTACAACCTGTTGTTCCACGATTTCATCCTCATCGCAAATAAGTGTTCCTGGTGGATTGATTAAATCGCCCATTCCCGGAGCATCGGGGTCTTCAAAACTAGAACGTACAAAGGTACGCACTTTATGAACCATCGCAAGCTCGACCGAGCGCACTTGTAAAACCTTGGCACCCAATGATGCCATTTCAAGCATTTCTTCAAAGGCGACTTTGTGCAAACGGCGTGCTTTTGGCTCAATTCTTGGATCTGTGGTGTAAACGCCATCAACATCAGTATAAATATCGCAACGATCAGCTTTTACTGCCGCAGCAATAGCCACAGCACTGGTATCAGAACCACCGCGCCCAAGGGTTGCAATGCGATTATCAGGTGCAATCCCTTGAAAGCCTGCAATAACCGCAACTTGACCAAGCGCGAAGCGCTCAAGCAAAATAGTTGGGTCAATGTCAAGAATACGTGCTGAACTATGGGTACTATCTGTTCGAATTGGGATTTGCCACCCCATCCATGACCGCGCATCAATACCCATATCTTGTAAGGCAATAGCTAATAAACCAGCCGTTACCTGTTCACCCGATGCCACAACCGTATCATATTCGCGTGCATCATGCATGGCAGAGGCCTGCTTTGTCCATGCTACCAATTCATTGGTTTTTCCTGCCATTGCTGAAACAACAACAGCAACTTCATTGCCTGCGTCAACTTCACGTTTAACGTGACGTGCTACATTACGGATGCGGTCGATATCTGCAACGGAGGTTCCTCCGAATTTCATCACAATACGCGCCATTTTGCGTCACTTGCCACTTCAAATTGGGGCCTATGCTTGAAAAGCAGTAGCTACCCTTATGTTTACTAAGAAGAACATCACAATCACGCGATATCCCAGCCCACTTACCATTGATTGACAACTATTTTAGCCAAATAGCAGTACAATCAATGCTAAAAAATTCCAAGATAATGAGAAAGCAATTTTGCATTTACAATATCTTGATATATTCGCATATAAAACCTTAAGGGGTTTTCAATTGCAAGCGTCGCGGCCATAAATAGCGATCATTTTTCTATTAATATAATCGCTAGGCTTTACCACTATTTTTTCCTTATAGAAAAACTAGCAATTTCGCAAGCTAACAGTTTGGCAAATATATCAAACTTTGTGGGTATAAAGCTGCAATTTAGAAGCACTCGAAACAATAGTTTTATAGCGCTTGGTATTGGCAGCGTATATTAGCTAATACGCTCATAGCAAACAGCGGCGTGACCAGCACTTATATAGCCAAGTTCGCGGGCTGCACCTTTAGATAGATCAAGCACGCGGCCACGAATGAAAGGTCCGCGATCATTAATGCGCACCACAACTGATTTACCATTAGCTTTGTTGACAACACGGATTTTGCTGCCTAATGGCAAGGAGCGGTGCGCGGCGGTCATAGCTGATGGATTCATGCGCTCACCTGAAGCTGTTTTGGAGTAAAGCGCGTACCAAGAAGCACGTCCACATTGGCTAGCTGCAGATGCAGTTTGAGGCATAAGAGTAATAAGCGGCATTGCAATTGCACCAAGCAAACACACAGCTCGGCTAAGGGCAGAAGACATATCATTTCCAATTGTTATTGATAATATTGGTTAATGACTGCTGACCTAAGGGTAATATATGGCGATGCTGTGTTGAAAATTTGATAATATCAAATTGAAGAAATTTTTAAAAAATTGTATCAAAATGATAAATCTTTTATTTTAAGTAAATTTATATTAATTATATTCCTATAATTATTTAAATTAAATTTTTTATATTTTTATATTAAAAAAATATCGATTGATTTATTTCAATTACAAATAAATGATATTAAAAATCAGGTATTCAATATTTTAAATAATTTACGGTAGATTTTGAACATTGATCAAAGCTTTTTGGAAAAGTTATTTGGAATATTCTATTAGTAAAAGAAGCAGACGCTTCCTTGCCCAATTTTGAAAATGACCTGCCGCAATTGGTAAGATTTCCTTATTGTGGTCATAATTCAGTTAAGTTATTCACAGCCTTAGCCTAAATTTATAGGATTTCTAAGTGATATTTCTGTTTTGATTTTAGGAAATTTGACGCAAATTGGGAGATTTCGCCATAATTGGTCGATATGTGGCATGGTTATATAAAAAAAATTAAATTATGACGCATTCAATTTGCTGAGGCGATCATCTTTCACCTAAAAAAATAACAAATGCAGCAAAATGCCATTAAGGTTTTCTTCTCTTCACCATGTGCTCTATGGATTTTTGAGCATATTTCAAAATGTGCTAAGTAAAATGAAGATCCTTGAAACTCTATTTTAGTTAACTCGATAAGCTAACGAGCCCCAAAATGACGCTTCACAGTAATATTTGCAACAAGACGAAAAGCGTCATCACTTTAAACGCCACAACACTCTCCCGTTTAAATATTTTAAAAATATTAATAACCGTGGGCGCTGCGCCATTGATTGACAGCCAACCGCATTTTTTCAACCGAATTGGTAACCAACCATTGTTCCGCTGGTAAACCTGCAAAAATTTCTGCGTAATTTTTGGCTACTCCCTCAGATGAAACATCTCTAATGCAAATACCAATGATTTGATTGGGATATTTACGCATAAAATCTGCATATATTGTCGGATCATGCTCGCCTGAATCACCAATTAAAATAAAATGGCGATTTGGGTAAGCCTTGACCAAACGTTCAATGGAAGATGGCTTATGCAAGCGCGCTGCACCGCGTGGCACAATTTCGGTCCAGCGGGTTGTTTCGCGCAGATGCATGCTGCCTTCGGGATAGCCCGCCTTATTCATAAACTCAGATAAGAGTGGATAGAGCTGAATAGGCGAAGATGAAACATAATGAAAAGCAACCTCCTTATCATTGGCAAGATCGCTATACCATTCACTCATGCCATCAACAGCCACAAACTCCTCTAGAAATGTTTTGATCAATACTTGCCGGGTTTTCCCAACCTTGGTTTCTTTAATTGTATCATCAATATCTGAAACAATGGATAGACCACTTTTAGGAGCAAAATAGGCCGTTGCTTGATTATGATTAGCAGGCTTACCTCGACCATTTAATTCAAAAAATATTTTTTTATTTTCTTCTCCAAAAGGCTGTGGTGGCAAAATGGCCACAACATCACCTGTTCTTCCGCTACGCTTAGTCAAAGGTAAGCTATGGCGATTACCAGCAATATCGGTAACGAGAATTTGCTTCCCCCGCTCTGAATCAACCCGAAATAATTGCGTGCGTTCATAAAAGCGTTGGCGTTCTGCAGGGGTAAGGCTTGACAGATCAATCCCTAAAAAAAGCGCGAGCATTTGAGTTAAGCCGGGTCGTCTTTGCTTTTCATAGACCCAGGCTTGCACACCTGCAACATATTTGCCATCGCTTTGCTCATAAGCAATATCGGGCAAAAACATTACATATTCATCACTTTTTAACAAAGGGTTCGCGGTAGCAACTCCTATCATTGGGACAATAAAACCAACAGTTGAGATTAGCTTGCGAAAGGCAGGAGAATCAACCCCCCTCATACGTCTTTTTTGTTGAATACCGAGATCTGCCATATGTTCAATACGTCCAGTCCTTGTACACCTCCCCAAAAGAGAAGCGGCTTGCAATAAAACTTATGTTAAACCAATTTTCAAAGCCTTAACTAACAATGCTATTTATAAACTAGTCCAATTCTTTTTGTCTTATTCAAATTAGCCATATAAATATGACATAACCATCAAAATGAGCGCCAGATTTTTTAATTTTGAACCAATAATTCATTAACGCTTGCTGCCGGCCTGCACAATTTAACGCCATTTGGCGACGCAACGATTGGTCGATTAATAAGTTCTGGATGTTCGTGCATCAGCGCAGAAATCTGTTCATCATTAAGCGTTAGGTCATCAAGACCAAATTTATTATAAGCTTCTTCCTTGGTGCGAATAAAATCACGCAACTCGATACCGGAGCGTTTAGCCAAGATATTCAACATTAATGCTGATGGAGGTGTTTTAAGATATTCGATGATATGAGGCTCTATACCACTTGCCCTGATCATATCGAGAACATCACGCGAAGTACCGCAACGTGGATTATGATAAATGATAACATCAAAAGCTTGCATATATAATCCCAATTAGTCATCAATGTGTTATTGAAGAATATGCTTAAATTTTATTGAAACTTGCTATTTGACATTTTCATTAAAATCTTAACCTTATTAATAGGTAGTTTTAATTAAGACCGCCAATAAGCAATTTGTTAAAAGTCTAAGCAAAAATCTCATTTTACTAGCCTAATAAACGAAGCCTACATTAATCACAAATTTTTTCAAACAGAAAATGTAATTTACCACTGCATATTAAGAATAAAAATATAACAATTTTATTACAACCAACACAAAAAAATTTTAACTTTAAAAATCTAACATGCAAAAACCTTAAAAACCTGCTTTGCCACTACTGTTTCTATTACATTATGTATATAATTATTTGGTCTATCATTATTTAGGATTAAATAAATTTTACCAACATGATATTTAAACCAAAGACAATAAAATTTGTCATTTGCCTCAACTTTGTTTTTGAGACTCACATAATTTATGCTAATCACCGATAAACGATGGGAAAACCCAAAGCAAAAGGAAGAATCATGTCTTATGATGTTGTGGTGATCGGTTCAGGCCCAGGCGGCTATGTTTGTGCATTTAAAGCTGCCCAATTAGGGCTTAAAACCGCAATGATTGAAAAGCGTAAAACATTTGGCGGCACATGCCTCAATGTTGGCTGTATTCCATCAAAAGCATTGCTTCATGCTTCAGAAGTATATGCCGAAGCCTCTCATGGCTATGATTCAATCGGTGTTAAAATTGGCAAGCCGGAATTTGATTTTGCCAAAATGATGGAATTCAAGCAAAGCGTTATTGATGCCAATACCAGCGGTGTTGCCTTTCTAGCTAAAAAGAACAAGGTTGATACTTTTATTGGCACTGGTAAAATTGTTGCTCAAGGCAAAATTGAAGTAACTGCTGAAGATGGCGGTGTTCAAACTGTTGAAACCAAAAACATCGTTATTGCAACTGGCTCTGATGTTGCAGGTATCCCTGGTGTTGAATTTGAATTTGATGAAAAAACCATCATTTCATCAACCGGTGCCTTGGCGCTTAGCAAAGTTCCATCAACTATGATTGTCGTTGGTGCGGGTGTTATTGGTAGTGAACTTGGTTCAGTTTATGCGCGTCTTGGTACAAAAGTAACAATTGTTGAATATCTTGATAAAGCCCTTGGCGGCATGGATGGCGAAGTATCGCGCAACTTCCAAAGACTTATGGAAAAGCAAGGCATTACTTATAAGCTTGGCGCTAAAGTAACCGGTGTTGAAAATGGCTTCATGGGTGCAACGGTGCGTTATGAACCTGTAAGTGGCGGCGAAACCCAATCGCTTCATGGTGATGTTGTTTTGGTTGCAACTGGTCGTAAGCCTTATACAACTGGTCTTGGACTTGAAGAAGTTGGCGTTAAGCTTGACAATCGTGGCTGCGTTGAAATTGACAATCATTGGAAAACCAATATTGATGGCGTTTATGCTATTGGTGACGTGGTTAAAGGCCCAATGCTTGCCCATAAGGCTGAAGATGAAGGCGTTGCTGTCGCTGAAATTTTGGCTGGTCAAAAAGGCCATGTTAATTTTGATGTTATTCCGGGCGTTGTTTATACCCAGCCAGAGGTTGCGTCTGTTGGTAAAACGGAAGAAGAATTAAAAGCTGCTGGCATTGAATATAATGTCGGTAAATTTCCATTCACTGCTAATGGTCGTGCACGCTCGATGCAGCATACAGACGGTTTTGTAAAAATCCTAGCTTGCAAAAAGACCGACCGGGTTCTTGGTGGTCATATTCTAGGTTATGGTGCTGGTGAAATGATCCACGAAATTTCCGTGCTCATGGAATTTGGTGGCTCATCAGAAGATCTTGGCCGTACTTGCCACGCACATCCAACCCTGTCGGAAGCAGTACGTGAAGCAGCCCTTGCTACATTTGCTAAGCCTTTGCATATGTAAATTTTAAAAATGCTTAAACAAAAGCCCCTTTGGTTTTGCCAAAGGGGCTTTTATTTTTAATAGGGATTTTTTACAAATAAGGAGTGGCTATCGTCACAATTTTACCTAAGTCAATAACGATAAACCCACCCATCAAATGCCCAATACAACCATGGTCTTGTATTTTTCAAACACGCCATTGCCCCAGAGCAAAAACTCTTCAGCAAAGTTTAAAAATTCTTTTCGCGTTTTTTCAAAATATAATTTTTGATAAAAACCATCATCCTCAAAACGATTGAGGCTAGCCATGACATCTATTATGTTTTTAGCGTTTCGCCAATCACTAACCACATCCTTCACTGCGGTGACGATGATCTCCCATTCCTCGTTATCAATTTTTGTTATGCCCCAATGACAATAATTATCTCGCACATTTTCAGCGATACATCTTTCGATGAACCCAAAAGCAATTTCGCTTATGCATATTCCATCATCATAATAGAAATTCTCCATTTCATTTACATAGTCGACAATTCCCTCGGCAATAGGTACTAGCTGCATGGTAAAACCACCCGCTAAGGATGAGCCATATTTGATTTCAAAATCAACTGCTTTTTTGTTAGACATTTTCTACCGTTTACGCATTTATGGATAAAGATTGCCGCCTCTAAATTTCATCCATAGCTAGTCATCACATCTCTTTTAGGCTTTTTTATAAAGCCAATCAAAGTATTAACACAACATGCAAGAAACTAGTTTTATGACCATGGTTTGAGAAAATATCAACTGCTGTTAGATAAATAAAATGCAAGTACAATTAACCCAATATTTGATGAGCCAGCAATTTTAACAATATCAAATATCATTACAAATGCGGCAAAAGGGTGTATTGTAATTAAATCGGATATATGCCAAAAAGTAAGGTACTTTATAACGCAGTTTAACGGCTTTTAAGCCTATATTATAAAAGGGGTATTTCCTTGCGCAAAATTCGTAAAGCGGTTTTTCCTGTTGCCGGTCTTGGCACTCGTTTTCTTCCTGCAACGAAGACAGTGCCTAAAGAAATGCTGACTGTTGTTGATAAGCCCGTTATTCAATATGTGGTTGATGAAGCACGCGCCGCTGGTATTGAGCATTTGATTTTTGTTACCGGCCGTAATAAGGCGGTGATTGAAGATTATTTTGATGCGCAAGTTGAATTATACCAAAATCTTGAATCGCGTGGCAAAAAAGAAGAACTAAACCATTTGCAAGAATTGCAACCTTTGCCGGGCACAACATCTTTTACCCGCCAACAAGATCCCCTAGGTCTTGGTCATGCGGTATGGTGCGCGCGCGAACTTGTTGGCAATGAGCCATTTGCCCTTTTATTACCCGACATGATCATGCAATCTCAACAAGGTTGCCTATCTGAAATGGTGCGCCTTTATAATGAAACGGGTGGCAATATTATTGCGGTGCAAGAATGCGCTGCAGAAGAAGCCCATAAATATGGTATTGTTGGCAAAGGTAACGACATTGCCAATGGTTTTCAAATTACTGAAATGGTTGAAAAGCCAGCACCTGGTAGCGCCCCATCCAACTTATTTATTAATGGCCGTTATATTATTCAGCCTGAAATTTTTGATATTCTTGCCCACCAAGAACGCGGTTCAGGAAATGAAATCCAATTGACCGATGGTATGAAAAAGCTTGCAAAAAACCAAGAATTTTATGGCTATCACTTCCAAGGTAAAACCTTTGATTGCGGCTCAAAAGTTGGTTTTATTGAAGCTAATGTCGCCTTTGGTTTAGAACGTGATGACATGTGCGATAGGATTATAGGTCCGCTAACCGAATTATTAAATAATGCTCAAAAATCATAATTGTAAATCATCCCTATTGATTTACAATATGTCGGCTTGATTTGATAAAGTCAGGATAGCTTTAATTTAGCTGTTTCCTGACTTTATTTTTTTAAATGGCGGCTATATTTAAATCGAAAAACTATAATACCGAAAGCTGTTATCGATAATTTTATAGACGGCGATAGAATTTTAATTTATTTGATATTATCATGGAAAAAATTGCAGACACAACAAGCATCGACAAGCAATCTGTTATTCATTCTGCGCTCAAAACAGTGCAAAATGAAAAGGCTGGGCTTCAAGCGCTAGAGCAAGCTTTAAAAAATGGTCTTTCAGAGCCATTTTTAACCGCAGTACAAACTATTGCCGGCATAAATGGCCGCGTGGTTGTAACTGGTCTTGGCAAAAGCGGCCACATTGGCGCAAAGATTGCAGCCACCCTTGCCTCAACTGGAACACCAGCATTTTTTGTTCATGCAGCAGAAGCCAATCACGGTGATCTTGGCATGATTGGCCGCAATGATGTCATTCTTGCGCTTTCTTGGTCGGGTGAAACAACAGAACTTAAAGGCATATTAAACCACTCACGCCGCTTTAAAATTCCTCTTATTGCATTAACTTCTGGCGAAGATTCCGCTCTTGGTCGGCAAGCTGATATTCTTTTGTTGCTACCAAAAGCTGAGGAAGCTTGTCCGCATGGTCTTGCGCCGACAACATCAACCGGTATGCAATTGGCGCTTGGCGATGCTTTGGCTGTGTCGCTACTTGAAGCACGACATTTTTCGGCAAGTGATTTCAAGATTTATCATCCAGGTGGTTCACTTGGTGCAAGTTTAAGCTTTGTACGTGATGTCATGCATAAAAATGACAGTATACCACTGGTACAATTGGGCACACCAATGCCGCTTGCGATGCAAGAGCTTGCGGCAAAGCATTTTGGCTGTGTTGCAGTTATTGATGACAATGGCAAACTCAGCGGTATCGTGACTGAGGGTGACCTTGCGCGCAACTGTAACCGCGACCTTTCACAATTAAAGGTTGATGATGTTATGACAAAATCACCGAAAACCGTAAATCCAGATGCGATTACTGCATCAGCAATGGCCTTACTTAATGAATATAAAATAAGCGCCTTATTGGTGGTGGAGAATGATAAACCGATTGGGATTTTACATTTCCACGATTTATTGCGCCTTGGCACATTGTAATTTTCCCAAAGACTTAATTCTTGTTTATTTAAACATTTTTTACATAAAACATAAAAATAGAGCTTTTAGGCCAACTTGAAAATGAGCCAAATGTTCTATTTTTTGTTTACCAATAAAAGCATATTGCCCAAAGCACAAAGAATAAGCACAAAAGCGGTAATAAAAAATACTGGCTCCATACCAAAATAGCCCCCAATATAGCCCCCCATTAACGGCCCTAAAACCTGCCCAACATATTGGCAAGAAACCGATAGACCTAGCACGGTTCCAAGCTTATCATCACTAATATTTTGCCGTAAACTAGCGGTAATGCATGGAATAAGTCCGCCTAAAGCAACACCTAAGAAAAAGCGTAAAATTGCAAGCTGCAAGGGTGAGGTAACAAAGGCCTGCGGAATAAGCAAAAGCCCCGCACAAAGCATGGCGATAATCAAAACCGGTTGATAGCCAACTTTATCGGCAAGGCTACCTAATCGTTTAGCTGATAATGCACTACCAAGGGCCGTCACCGACATAATAATACCAGCCCAAAAAGTCACGCCCTGTAAATGAGATTGTTGCAAATCACCAACATCAACAGTCATTAATTGTTGAACATAAAGAGTAATAATTGGCTCAATTGACATATTTGCAAACATCAATAACATTGCGGTGGTCAAAGCAATAATCACTGATACAGTCATAACGCTACGCCAAGGTTTACTTTGCGCTTTATCTGGTACTTCACGTTTTTGAAATAGGCTTTTATTTTCTCTTAACATGAATGTCGTTGCCAAAAAGGTAATAAATATAACCAAACCAACAACCCAAAAAGAGGCTCTGATGCCAATATAAATTGGTAAAATACCACCAATTAATGGCCCTAAGAAATTACCAGCCATAATACCTGATGAAACAAGGCCAATCGCCCATCCGGTTTGATCGCGCGGTGCTTGTGTTGCAGCTAAAATAGCTGCACCAGAGGCATAGCCGCCAGCAAGACCAGTTAAAAGCCGCAAGAAAAATAATTGCTCAATTGATGTGGCCATGCCCATTAAAGCAATAGAAATTGCCATGCCAAAGCTTGCCCTCACCAACATCAATTTGCGGCCATAAAGATCACCAAGCCGCCCCCAAAGTGGTGCGACAAGAGCTGCGGCAAAATAGGTTATGCCATAAGTAATACCTGACCATGATGCAATGGAAGATGGTTTATCAACACCAAGATCAGCAATATAGAGCGGCAATATTGGCAGCAGCAATGTCATACCGACAATGGTGGTAAAAGCACCAAGCGTGACGATAATAACATTGCTTTTCCAATAAGGGTCGGCTTGCACGCTCATTTTTATCTCTATCTTGTTGTTGCCATGTCTTGATCGTTAAAAACTGCGATGCACTTTTTGTAACATTTGCATTAGCAAATGTGCTGTGCCGCAAATATGATTTTTCATTTTTATGTGCAGGATAATATGACAGTTAATTTTCAAAAATCTTTTAATAGGCTTCATTGATAAGTCTATGGTTCATACATAAATATGTCATGAACTTCAAATAATTATAACTGATATGAATGTGGTTGTTTTAGCAGAGTTCCAATAAAACCATCAAGGGAGTTTTCATCATTTGGAGCAAATGGATAGCATATTTGACTTTTTAAAAATATTTTTGCTGATTGTAATTATTATTGCACTCGCGTCCATTCTTGCCGTCTATACTTATGGTCGCTTTGCTAAACAAGCACGCGGCGAACCCTCTTATGCTTTGCCTTTGGAAGAAAATGCAACCCAGATAGATCAATTGGTGCAAAAAATTGCCCATGAGCGTAATGGCCTTGGCGTAAGTTATAATGCCCTGTCGCTATTGATTAATAATCTTGATGCTTTTGCCGCCCGCGTTCTTGCAGCACGCATGGCAGAGCGCAGCCTTGATATGATGTATTATATTTGGGACGATGACGTAACGGGGCGGCTCTTGCTTAACGAAATTGTTGAAGCGGCAGATCGCGGTGTCAAAGTACGGCTTATTCTGGATGATATTAATGCGCAAGGTCGTGATCGCGCTTATGTAGCTCTTGACCAACATCAAAATATCGAAATCCGCATGTTTAATCCTTCGCGTACCCGTCAAAATGGTTTGCAACGTGGATTAGAAATGGCCCTGCGCGCCTTAACTGTAACACGGCGTATGCATAATAAGGCTTTTATTGCCGATGGTCGCCTTGCCTTTGTTGGGGGACGCAATATTGGTGACGCTTATTTTGGTGCGGGGCAGAAGTCTAATTTTCGTGATCTTGATCTCATACTCATTGGGCCAGAGGTACGCAATGCTGAAAGCATTTTTGATACATTCTGGAATAGCGAAGTGGTTTTGCCAATCCATGCCCTAACCCTACCGCGCACGCTTAAAAACCCTGATAAATGGAAAACAAAATTACGGCTTTTCCGCAAATCGGCAAAGGCTCGCCCCTATCTTGATTATTTGCACCATCATTTGGGACTTCATCATTTTTTAGAAAAAAATGGTCGTCTCATTGCGGCCGATATGGTGAAAGTCATTTCAGACCCACCAGAAAAAGCCCTTAATAAAGGCGCAGATAATTGGCTTATGGAAATTTTAATGCCCTTTATCAATGAGGCAAGCACCAATTTACAAATAACATCGCCCTATTTTATTCCAGGTGTTGCAGGCAGCGAGCATTTAACCAAAATTGCAGCTGATGGTTGTGATGTGCAAATTCTCACCAATTCCCTATCAGCAACCGATGTCGCTGTAGTGCATGGCGGCTATATGTGCTACCGCAAAAAACTATTAAAAGGCGGCGTTAAGCTATATGAGTTAAAGGCCGATAGTGGTCATCACCATTTGCGGCTTTTTGGTTCAGGCCATGCAAGCTTACATACTAAAGCTTTTTTGATCGACCGTGAGCGTGGCTTTGTTGGCTCATTCAATTTTGATCCACGCTCGGCATCGCTTAATACCGAAATGGGCATTTTATTTGATTGCCGCGAAATCGCTATCATGATGGATCAACTTTTTTGCGAAGAAATCAATGATGATATGAGCTATGAAGTGATGCTTGATAAAAAAGACCGTTTAAATTGGCATGACATTGAAGATGATAAGCTTGAGATTTATAAACACGACCCCAAAACATCAATTTGGCGGCGACTTTTTGTGCAGCTTATTAGTTGGCTGCCGATTGAATCGCAATTATAGTATTATAATTCTAATTTTGTCGACTTGCTTAAAATATCAAGCATCTGTGTTTGATTAATGCAACAGCCATTTTTTTTATCAAAGTGCGCATTGTGAGCCGCTATTTCCTGTGATAAAATTGCGCCATGAAACATTGGTATACTGCCGACCCGCATTTCGGCCATAAGAATATTCTTCATTATTGCGATCGCCCCTTTGAAAATACAGATGATATGGATGCCGCCTTGCTGCAAAATCTGCAAGACTGTGTCATGCAAGACGATCATCTTTGGATCATTGGCGATTTTTATTGCGGCAAGAAAAACAAAGATGCCGCATTATTAAATGCCCTTTTCAACTCTATTCCCGGGCAAAAACATCTCATCATTGGCAATCATGATCACAGCAGCGTCAAGCGCCTGCCATGGGCAAGTATTCATGCTCTTTTTGAGCTGAGCGATGGTGAAACAAAATTAGTGCTTTGCCATTATCCACTTTTAAGCTGGAATGGTGACCACCATGGTAGCTTACATCTTTTTGGTCATGTCCATGATAAGTGGCAAGGCACCAATAAAAGCATCAATGTCGGTGTTGACTTATGGGATTATAAGCCAACAGATCTTGAGGCGATAAAGCAACGCGCCAAAACCTTGCCGCCGTTAAAGCTTTGGGGCAAATAACTGGATCTAACGCGGTGGTGTGCCATTTTGGTCTAAGGCGTCACCTGCAAGATAAAGCGAGCCGCAAATCAAGATAAGGCTGCGTTTGCTTTCATCATTTATAGTTGCAATTTCCTGCAAAGCTTCATCAATCGAACCAGTTGCTGTTGCATCAAGCTTAGCAGCTTTTGCCATTGCAGCAAGATCCTTTGGATCAATACCCGCATCGGATGATTGCACCGGCACAGTAAAGACCTTTGGCGATAGGCAAGCAAAATTTTCAAAATAGGATTGGCTATCCTTGGTGTTGATCATACCAGCAATGAGGTAAAGCCGATCATATTGATTGCTCATAATTTTCTTTAATGCCGCAACTGTAACTGCGCCAGCTGCAGGATTATGACCGCCATCTATCCAAATATCGCAATTTTTTGCAGCATGATCGAGCAATGCACCTGATACTAATTTTTGCATTCGCCCCGGCCAATAAACATGACGTAAAGCGTTAGCAATGTGCTCATCTTGAATTGCAAAGCCGGCAACTTTTACCGCTTGAATAGCACTAGCCGCATTTTGAATTTGATAAGCACCATTTAATTGTGGCAATGGCAAATCAATCAAGCCTTGTTCATTTTGAAAAGCCATGCGCCCATGTTCTTCATAAGCGGTAAAATCTTGGCCAAAAATATAAGTCGGTGCGTGATTTTTTTGGGCAATAGTAGTTAAAACATCTAAAGCCTCATCGCTTTGTTGCGCGCTAATCACCACCGGACATTTTTTCTTGATAATGCCAGCCTTTTCACCGGCAATGGCAGCAATTGTATCGCCCAAAAAGGCTTGATGGTCTAACGATATTGGCATAATCAGCGAGACGGCTGGGCTTGCGATGACATTAGTGGCATCAAAACGACCACCCAATCCCACTTCCAATATAATTGCGTCGGCAGGATGCTCGGCAAAAAGCAAAAAGGCAGCGGCAGTCAATATTTCAAAAACAGTAATCGCTGCACTAGCATTTGCCGTGCCAATACGCTGCAAAACATCGGCTAAAACGGCATCATCAACAAATTGGCTACTTGTTTTTTGACCATTTTGGCTAGCACGCGTATTTTGCGCAAGGCGATAACGCTCATGCCAATGGACAAGATGGGGAGACGTATGGACATGGACACCATAGCCGGCTTCTTCCAATAGCGATCTTAAATAGGCACTGGCAGAACCCTTGCCATTAGTGCCAGCAATATGGAAAATTGGCGGCAATTTATTTTGCGGTGAACCTAATTTTTCTAAAAGCTCACTAATGCGCCCTAAAGACAAGTCAAAGCCTTTGGGGTGATGGCGCATAAATTCTTTGATAAGATCATCAGCCGTTTGACACATTGTCATATTTTATCTCTTAAGCAAGCAAAACTATAAATTTATAATGGTGAATAGAAGCCTAAATTTTTGCATTAGACATGGTTTGAAAACTGCAAATGGGCTAAACGGGCATAAAGGCCCGACTTTTCAACCAGTTCTTCATGCTTTCCTTGTTCAACAATGTGACCATTTTCCATGACCATAATGCGATCAGCTTTTAAAACGGTCGCAAGGCGATGGGCAATGACCAATGTAGTGCGCCCTTCCATTAATTTTTCCAGTGCTTTTTGCACCAGCATTTCACTTTCTGCATCAAGGGCTGAGGTTGCTTCATCTAGCAGTAATATTGGTGCATTGCGCAAAATAGCACGCGCAATGGCAATGCGCTGCTTTTGCCCGCCTGACAAAGTAACACCGCGCTCGCCAACTTCCGTATCAAAACCATTGGGCAATTCATGAATAAAATCATAAGCATTGGCAGCACGCGCTGCATTCTCAATCTCCGCCATACTGATATCAGGGCGGCCAAAGGCAATATTATCACGCATTGTACCATCAAAAATAGCAACATCTTGTGGAACATAAGCAATATGGTCGCGTATATCAAAAGGATCGGCTAGGGTAAGCTCTTGGCCATTTATAAAAATCTTACCGCTTTGTGGATCATAAAAACGCAACAAAAGCGCAAAAATTGTGCTCTTACCAGACCCCGATGGCCCAACAAAGGCTACATTTTCGCCCTGCTCCACTGCAAAACTCAAATGATGAGTGGCTTGGAAATCCGGTCTTGTTGGATAGGTAAAGGAAACATCATCAAAACGCACACTGTCGCCCATATCCTTGGCAATGGCGCGCGCATTTTGTGGCCTGGTAATATCAGATTTTTCGTCCAATAATTCAGCAATACGTTCAGCCGCGCCCGTTGCTTGGGCAAGTTCGGCGCCAACTTCGGATAATTGTCCAAAGGAGCTTGCCGCAAAAACCGCATATAGCACAAATTGACCTAAAGTGCCGCCACTCATTTTACCGGCAAGCACGTCATTAGAGCCAATCCACAAAACAGCAACGACGCTACCAAAGACGAGAAAAATAGCAAATCCGGTTAAAAAAGCCCGCGATTGCACCGATTGGCGCGCTGCATTAAACGCCTTATCAACCAATTTCTTAAATTGCGATGAAACAAAATTTTGCGCATTAAAAGCTTGTACGGTGCGGATTGCCGCAATTTGCTCACCCGCCAAAGCATTAGCTTCCGCTAGCCTATCCTGTGCTTTACGGGTTCGTACACGCACTTTGCGGCCAAAAGCAATAAGCGGAATAACAATGATGGGAATGGTGATTAATACCAGTGTTGATAATTTCGGACTAGTGATAATCATCATAATCACAGCGCCCACCGCCATAATAATATTGCGCAAAGCGACAGACACGCTAGCACCCACAGCGGATTTTATTTGGGTTGTATCGGCTGAAAGGCGCGAGACGATCTCGCCAGAATGAGAGCGATCATAAAAACCCGGCGACAAATCAACCACATGAGAAAAAACATCACTACGTAAATGATTGACGACTTTTTCACCAAGGGTAATAACAAAATAATAGCGCGCTGCAGAGGCAAGACCTAAAATGGCTGCCAAGGCTAGCATCATGACAAAATAGGAATTAATCATTTCGCCGCTGCTATCGGAAAAACCGTGATCCAGCATACGACGAATGGCAATAGGTAATGCCAACATAACAAGAGCTGCAACAATTAATGAAATAAGTGCACCCAAACAAATGCCGCGATTGCGCTTGATATAGGGGAAAAGTACCTTTAACGGTCGCGTCTTTTTACCATTTTTTTGGTTTTTACTGTTTTTTTCATCTTTTTTGCCGCGAAATAATGCCATTTTACTTTGTGCCCTTGTTATCGTCGTCATGCTGATGTATAGGCAGAATCTGATTTTTGAAAGCCTGTAATGTTAGATAGGTTTTCTTTAGCAAAAGATTAGTTGGTTCGCACCCCTCAAATTGGGATTAGCGGAATAAAGTTCAGGAAACGATAATGAAAGCTGACATTCATCCAAATTATCATGCCATCAAGGTTGTTATGACCAATGGTACAGAATACATGACCCGTTCAACATGGGGCAAAGAAGGCGATACTCTTAACCTTGATATCGATCCAAATTCTCATCCAGCTTGGACTGGTGGTTCACAGGGTCTTGTTGACCGTGGTGGCCGCGTATCCAAGTTCAAGAATCGTTTTGGCAATCTTGGCATCTAAGCCTTTTGGCAGATTTTTCAATTAAGTTACTGATATTTAATTGAAAATTTTCCTTTCTAAATCTTCTTTTGTGTTTTATTTTTAAAATATGATAAGGATATTTTAGACAATTTAAAAAAGCCGCGCATTGCGCGGCTTTTTAATTATTATTTCGCATAATAAAATTTAAAAATTAGCTCAGTGTAAAATACAGGGCATAATTATAGTGATAAGTTTAAATAAATCGTGGTATATTTTATGTCATTTATCCACATAAAACATGAAAAAAGCCATTTTATTTTTAAGACGTTTTTTTAAACATCCTCCAATGAGTCAAAATGAGGTTTGGATAAATCATGGTAAAGCTCAATAAGCCAGTATTACTAGCCCGAATCGGTGCAGCCCATGGCATTAAAGGCGAAGTGCGTATAAAAAGCTTTACAAGTGACCCACTTGCCTTGGGTGATTATGGCACACTTTATGATGCTAATGGCAACAATATCAAAATTTTGTCCCTGCGCCCGCAAAAAGATATGTTGGTTGCTAGGCTTGCCGGTATTGATAGCCGTGAAAAGGCCGAAAGTCTTAATGGCAAAGAAATCTTTGTTGAGCGCGATCAGTTACCTGCAGACCTTGAGGAAGATGAATTTTATCTTGAAGATCTCATCGGTCTTGCAGTCCATGATCTTGACAATACGCCAATTGGTAAAGTGCGAAGCCTATATAATTTTGGTGCCGGCGATCTTATTGAAATGAGTGATAAAACCGGTAAGCTCGTCTTTATTCCTTTTACTCAAGCAGCGATTCCTACCATTGATATTGCTGGCGGTAAAATCTTTATAGACCCCGTTCTTGCTGGATTGGTGAGCGAAAAAGAAGATGAATTTACCGATGCAGAACTTGCAGAGGCACAAAAATTAGCCAATAGCTCACTTGCTAAAAACTAACCTTCAATAGCGGATCAATTGTTATGGCCTTTAATGCGCATATTTTAACGCTTTATCCTGAAATGTTTCCGGGCTTTCTTGGTCAATCATTAGCCGGCAAAGCATTGCAGCAAGAAATTTGGTCGTGCAACCCAATACAGATTCGTGATTTTGCAACAGGTCGTCACCGCAATGTTGATGATACACCGTCAGGCGGTGGCGCAGGCATGGTAATGAAAGCGGATGTTTTAGCAAGTGCGATTGATTCGACCCCTGGCGATTTGCCGCGTTTTTTAATGAGCCCACGCGGCAAGCCATTTAATCAAGCCATGGCGCATGAAATTGCCTCCCTTGATGGCGCAACCTTTATTTGCGGCCGCTTTGAAGGTGTTGACCAAAGGGTCATCGATCAGAGAAATTTACAAGAAATATCAATTGGTGATTATATATTATCGGGTGGTGAAACCGCAGCTTTGGTTATTCTTGACGCAATTATCAGGCTTTTACCCGGTGTTATGGGCAATATGGAATCAGCAAGTGTTGAAAGCTTTGAAGCCGATCTTCTTGAGCATCCCCATTATACCAGACCACAAGAGTTTGAAGGCATTGCCATTCCTGATGTTTTAACCTCTGGCAATCATAAGGCGATCAATGCTTGGCGCCAACAGCAGGCCGAAAATATTACCCGAGAGCGGCGACCTGACCTTTGGGATAAATATTGTAAAAATACGAGTAAAGCTTGATTTATCACCTTTGCTAGTGTAAGGGCTACTCACAAGTTTTAGAAATCTGTTTTCTAGATCCTTAAAATCAATAACGAGATTATCCGCTCCTGCCAATTGGCATAGTTTGAAGATAAATATTTATCAAACAAGTGTTTGGGCGTTCTGGCTTGTTGAGAAGAACAAGAAGGTCTTACATTATGACAAATATTATTGCTCAGATCGAAGCTGAACAATGTGCAAAGATTGAAGCAAAGCGCGTTTTGCCTGCTTTCCAACCTGGTGACACAGTTCGCGTTCTCGTACGTATTACTGAAGGTACACGTACCCGCGTACAGGCTTATGAAGGCGTTTGTATCGCTCGTAAAGGCGGCGGCTTGCAAGAAACATTTACCGTTCGCAAAATCTCTTTTGGTGAAGGCGTTGAACGTGTATTCCCAGTTTATTCTCCACTTGTTGAAGGTGTTGAAGTTGTTCGTCGCGGTAAAGTTCGTCGTGCGAAGCTTTACTACTTGCGCGGCCTAACTGGTAAGGCTGCTCGTATTGTTGAGAAAAAAGACAATCGCAATAAAAAAGCTGCAAAATAAGCTTTTATAAAGCTGAAATAAATTAAAAAGCCGGATAGTTTCTATCCGGCTTTTTTATTGGTTGATTATAAATTGTCGAAGAATATTAAACAGATTAGGCGAAGCGCCGTGCGCCAAATACACAGCCAATAACACCAACAGACACAACAACCATCATTAAATCAACATGTTCATGCAAGATAACTGCTGATAATATCATACCCATAAAAGGCTGCAATAATTGCAATTGACCAATTTTAGCAATACCGCCTTCAGCCAGTCCCTTATACCAAAAGAAAAAGCCGATAAACATTGAAAATAGGCTAACATAGGCAAGGGCAAGCCAACCATTTATTGAAATAGCGCTAAAATCACTAGGGCGAAATACAATGCTTAGAACAATCATTAATGGCAGCGATATAATTAAAGCATAAGAGATAACCAAGGGGCCACCAAGGCGGCGAGACAATTTAGCCCCTTCCGCATAGCCAAGGCCGGCTGAAATTATCGCAAGGATCATAAAAATATCGCCCATCGGCGCGGCTGAAAAGCCTTGTAATAATGAGTAAGCAACAATGCACAAACTACCAATAATCGCAAACAACCAAAATATTGGCTTGGGCCGCTCGCCTGCGCGCAATACCGCAAAAATTGCCGTCATCAACGGCATGAGAGCGGTAAAAACTAAAGAATGTGCGGACGTTGTATATTGGAGTGCAAGGGCGGAAAATAAAGGAAAGCCTACAACAATGCCAAGAGCGGTCAAAATAAGACTAAAGACATCACTTCTTTGTGGTAATTTAGCTTTAAGCAAATAAACCACTAAAATTGCACAAATACCGGCAATGGTGGCACGCGCCGTGGTTAAAAAATAGGGATTCATATCCAAAACACCAATGCGAGTGGCAGGCAAGGACCCTGCAAAAATAGCCACCCCTAAAAAGCCGCTTAAATAACCATTGGACTTTTTAGCTTTTGTAACTGTTGAGCCAACATTGGTAATATGAAGTGAAGCATCAGACATTTTCTTGCCCTTATAAATTTTATGATTTGCAATTCGCTAATGAAAATGTGCCATTTTAACAAAATATCAGCGTTATTTTCTTTGTTTTTAATCACTATTGCGCAAAATCACTAGATACAGTACAGTACAATTTAATTAAACTGTACCGTTAAAAATATAAGTACAGTTATAAAAGATAGATCACTGAACCACAGGAAAAGGCTAGCGACGAATGAGTGTCATGGCAAATATGGTTGATAAACAAAAAACAGCGCCAATAACACGGGTTGAATTTGTGACGGCTGAGATCCGAGAGCGTATCGCGACCCGCCATTTAGCGGCAGGTGAGCGTTTGCCCTCTATCCGTGGTTTTGCAGAAAAAATGGGCGTTTCCAAATCAACCGTGGTTGAAGCTTATGAGCGGCTTTGTAATGAAGGTATTATACGCGCCAAAAAAGGTGCTGGATTTTTCGTATCTGGACATAATGAGCCGCTTGACCTTGCACAGAT
This sequence comes from Bartonella sp. HY038, assembly GCF_014117425.1. Lineage (NCBI taxonomy): Bacteria > Pseudomonadati > Pseudomonadota > Alphaproteobacteria > Hyphomicrobiales > Bartonellaceae > Bartonella > Bartonella sp. HY038. The sequence goes on along the minus strand of NZ_CP059725.1, from coordinate 89,088 downwards.
GGGGCCGCAGCTTGATCGTATGATTGATCCCCTATGGGTATCACGCCAATCGCTTGAAAGTGGTACAGAATTCTTAAAACCCGGATGCGGTTGGCTGCCAAGTCACTGGTTAGCCGAAGAAATTCTAGCCAAACCATTACGCCAAATTGCTCGCGCCAAATCAACCGCTATGACTGATTATGGACCAGCACAAGGTCATATTGGTTTGCGCACACAAATTGCTCGCCGTTTAACTGATTATGGTATTGAGGCGTCGCCCGACATGATTTTATTAACTGATTGTGCAACAGGCTCACTGGATTTGCTGTGCCGGTTACTTTTGGAACCGGGTGATACGGTTCTTGTCGATGATCCATGCTATTTTAATTTTCTAGCCACCTTACGCGCCCACCGCGTAAAAACTTTTGGTGTTCCCTATTTAAGCGATGGCCCTGATGAAACAGTTTTTGCCCAACTGGTGAGTGATCATAGCCCTAAATTATATATTACCAATTCTGCTATGCATAATCCAACTGGAGCGATTTTGTCACCGCTCAAAGCCCATCGCATTTTAAAGATCATTGAAAACAATCATATGATGGTCATTGAAGATGACGTTTTTGCCGATTTTGAATATGAACCGGCGCCGCGTTTTTCAGCCTTTGATGGTTTAAAACAAGTCGCATTAACCGGAAGTTTTTCTAAAACTATTTCAGCATCAATGCGCTGTGGTTATATTGTTGCACCCAAAGATTGGATGAGCAAATTATCGGATTTGCGTATTGCAACGGCCATGGGTGGTATTAATTTTGCCGGTGAAGTCATTTATCAAATATTAAAAGATGGCAGTTATCGCCGCCATTGCGATAATTTACGCGGCAATCTTGCCCGTCTTACTTCGCGACTATTACCGCGCTTTGAAAATATGGGCTTTAAAATTGCCATTAAACCGCAAGCAGGCATATTTATCTGGGCGCAATTGCCCAATGGTCTCGATAGTGCCGATCTTGCTCAAGATGCTTTAAAGCAAAATATCATCCTTGCCCCCGGCAATGTATTTTCACTATCACAAACAAAATCTGATTTCATGCGCTTTAATATTGCCCAAAGCGATGACGAAAAAATTACGCACTATTTACAAAATTGGTTGCATAAAAATGGGCATAAGCAATAAGGGAATCATTTATCTATTGAGCATATGGATAAGTTAGATTTAAACGGCTAAATTTTCGTGCATTTTAATGGTAAAACATTTTTTGACGAAAAATTATCGTTTAGCAGTAGAGTTTGCGTGAAGAGACTTGCGTTCATCCAAAAAAGGTATAAATCATTAGACCAATTCCAAAACAAAGCGGACATTTTGATTTATTTATGCTAGATTAGATCAAATGCATAATAAGCATATAAAATACTGGTAACTTAAAAAAGCTGGAGAGCGAGATGGATCTACGACCTGATCTTTACCAACACCCTAAATTAATTACTATTTTTGGTGGTTCGGGTTTTGTTGGGCGACATGTGGTTGAAGCTCTTACCAAGCGTGGCTATCGTGTGCGCGTTGCAGTACGCCGCCCAGAACAAGCCTATTATATGTTGCAAATTGGTGAAGTTGGCCAAACCCAAATGCTTAAAACCAATGTGCGCATTCGTGAATCGGTTGCTCGTGCTTTGATTGATGCTGATGCAGCTATTTTTCTGCCGGGCGTTATGTTTAATGCTGGCAAAAATAACTTTGACAATGTTCAACTTGCTGGTGCAAAAAATGTAGCCGAACTTGCTCAAAGTGCTGGTATTCCACTCATTCATTTATCAGCTTTAACAGGTAATGCGCCGCAATCATTAGATTATGTACGCACAAAGTATGAGGGCGAGAAAGCCGTTCGCGAAGCGCATCGCGATGCAATTATCTTGCGCCCATCGGTTATTTTTGGGCCTGAAGATAATTTCTTCAATAAATTTGCTGATATGGCTCGTTTTTCGCCGTTCTTGCCTATTTTTGGGGGCGGCATGAATAAAATGCAACCAGTCTATGTTGGTGATGTTGCTGAAATGATTGCTCGCAGCATTGATGGTCAAATTGAAACGGGCAAAACCTATGAATTAGGTGGCCCAGAAGTCATGACGTTCCGCCAAATCATGCAAGAAGCCCTGCATGTTATTCGCCGCAAGCGTTTGCTTCTTTCAATCCCCTATAGTCTTGGCATATTAATGGGCGGAGTTTTTGGCTTGCTTGCAAAAATTCCGCTTATGCCTAAAATTGCAACGGCAGATCAAATCAAAATGTTGAAATTTGATAATATTGTTTCAAGTGAAGCAATAGCCGAAGGCCGCACCTTAGAAGGCGTAGGCATTAAACCACGCGCCATTGAAGCGATTTTAACTAGCTATTTATGGCGTTATCGTATTCATGGTCAGTTTTCTAAAGTGACTGCCCGCTAAACTTTGTTGTTTGCAAATTTTGTCATTAAGGGAAAGGTTTATAACCTTTCCCTTTTTGCTTTTAAAAATGAAATTTTACGCTTAACTATAACGGCAGGGTTATATTATCAATTGAATTAGTCATTTTACTTAAAATCTAATCTGCGTTTAAATGAAATATTAGAAAAAATTCAAAATATCAAAAAGGGGCCTCAAAGTGCTGGTTGATGATCTGGTTAAAGATACAGAAATAGCCGCATTTTTTACCAAAAAGGCTGAAATTGCTGCAATGGTAAAGGTGGAATTTGCCCTTGCCAAGGCGCAGGAACATTATGCGCTTATCACAAAGGAAGCCTTGGCCGTCATTGATGATGCTTGCCAAACGTTTAGCCCAGATTTAAATGGCTTTGCGGCTGCCATGGCAAAAGACGGCGTTGCTGTGCCTGAATTATTGCGACAATTGCGCCAAAATATCGCGCCGCAATTTCAAAAATTTTTGCATCTTGGCGCAACCAGCCAAGATATTATAGATACTGGCTTGATGCTGCGTCTAAGCAATATTTTGGATATTTTTGAACAGCGCATTAAAACCTTAATTGCATTGCTTGCTGATATGCAAACCCAACAGGGCGCAACGCCGCTTATGGCCCATACCCGCATGCAGGTGGCTTTGCCGTTTACGGTTTTTGACAAAATCCAGCAATGGAAGGCGCTATTGCAAGATATTTGCGCCGATTTTGGTTTTTATCGGCAAAAAATTCTGCGTTTGCAGCTTGCAGGCCCAATTGGCAATGGCATGAGCTTTGATGGCAATGTTTCGCAAATTGCTAATTTTATGGCGAAAGATTTAGGGTTGAACTTGCCTCACTCATGGCAAAGCGACCGTAAACCGATTATTGACGCGGGTCATTTTTTAAGTCTTATCAGTGGTGCCCTTGGTAAAATTGGTCAAGATATCGCTTTGCTTGCCCAAAATGAGGTGGGAGAACTCGTTTTACAAGGTGGCGGCGCGTCGTCTGCCATGGCTCATAAGCATAACCCAATTGCGGCTGAAACCTTGGTGGCTATTGGACGCTTTAATGCAGGGCTTATGGGGGCGCTTCATCAATCGATGATACATGAAAATGAACGCTCTGGCGCAGCTTGGACATTAGAATGGTTGGTTCTACCACAAATATGCCAAGCAAGCGGTGCAGCGCTATTATTAGCAGCGGAGGTATTAAATGGAGCAAAGTTTATCAATACAGTAAAGTCATAATATCATTTGGGAGGAAAAATGAAAACGCAAGTTGCCATTATTGGCGCAGGTCCTGCAGGTCTTTTGCTTGGGCAATTATTGCACAAGCAAGGCATTGATACTTTAATTATTGAGCGCAAGTCGCCGCAATATGTGCTATCTCGCATCAGGGCCGGCATTTTGGAAGATGGCACAAGAAAACTTCTGCATGAAGCTGGCGCAGGTATTCGCATGGAGCTGGAGGGCCATGTGCATTTTGGTGTTGAGCTTGCCTTTGATGATGATGTTCACCGCATTGACTTTAGCAAAACAGTGCATAGCTCGGTTATAGTTTATGGCCAAACAGAAGTTACCCAAGATTTAATGAAAGAACGAAAAAATTGCGGTGCGCCAAGCATTTATGAAGCTGATGATGTCGTCATTGAAAATTATCAAGGTGATAATTGTCGCATTAGTTTTAAAAAGGATGGCGTCACCCATCAAGTTGAAGCCGATTTTATTGCCGGTTGCGATGGTTTTCACGGTATTAGCCGGCGCACTGTGCAAGAAAAAATAGTTGAATATGAACGCCTTTATCCCTTTGGCTGGCTTGGATTATTAGTTGATGAGCCACCAATTGCCGATGAATTGATTTATTGCAATAGCAAGCGTGGTTTTGCTCTTTGCTCGCAGCGCTCTCTCACAAGAAGCCGCTATTATTTGCAAGTTGCCTTAACTGATCATGTTGAAGATTGGACTGATGCCGCTTTTTATGATGAATTACGCCAGCGCATACCACAAAAATATGCTGATAGGCTGCAAGGTGGCAAAAGCCTTGAAAAAAGTATTGCGCCTTTACGTTCTTTTGTTGCTGAACCTTTGCGTTTTGACCGGCTATTTCTTGCCGGTGATGCTGGTCATATTGTACCTCCAACCGGAGCTAAGGGCTTAAATCTTGCCGCAAGCGATGTACGCTATTTATGGCAGGCTTTCACTGAATATTATATTGAAAAATCCAATGCTGGCATTGATGATTATTCAAAAAAAGCTTTGGCACGCATTTGGAAAGCCGAACGTTTTTCTTGGGCAACAACCATGATGATGCATCGTTTTCACGAATCGAGTGCCTTTGACCAAAAAATGCAACGCACCGAGTTTGATTATCTTGTGTCTTCAAAAGCGGCACAAAAGGTTTTTGCCGAAAATTATACAGGTTTACAAAGTTTAGATTGAATGAAATGCTTCTGAGAGCCAAACAAGAAAATTCAAACAAATAATATGGCAAGTAATGAGGATCGATCACTGAAAATAAAAAAAAATTGGGAGGAAACATGAAACGCTATTTTACTGCATTACTGGCAGGCCTTAGTCTTATGGCGGGCACGGCTTATGCTGATACGATTAAGATTGGTATTATCGGACCATTTTCTGGGCCTTTTGCGTTGCAAGGTAAAAATTTTAAAGCAGGTATTGATACTTACATTGCTGAGCATGGCAATAAGATCGGTGATGATACAATTGAAATTATCTATCGTGATGTGCCAAGTGCCGATCCAGCCAAATCAAAATCGCTTGCGCAAGAATTAATTGTGCGCGAAAAAATCCAATATATTGGCGGTTTTTTCTTTACCCCCGATGCCATGGCTGTCACCCCCTTGTTAAAACAGGGCAATGTACCGATGGTTATTATGAATGCCGCAACCTCAAGTATTACCACCCAAAGTCCTTATGTGGTGCGCACATCTTTTACTTTGCCGCAAGTGGTAACACCGCTTGGCCAAGTGGTGATGAATAAGGGCACTAAAAAAATCATTACAGTTGTAAGTGATTATGGTCCCGGTATTGATGCAGAAAAAGCCTTTATCACCGCTTATCAAAAGGCAGGTGGCGAGGTTGTTTCATCTTTGCGCATGCCGCTTGCTACCAATGATTTTAGTCCAATTATGCAACGCATCAAGGATTCAGGCGCCGATGGTGCCTTTGCCTTTTTACCTGCTGGTCCAACCACTCTTGGCTTTATGAAAGCCTATGCGGATAATGGTTTGAAGAATGCTAATATTGCGCTCTTTGCCCCCGGTGATTTAACGCAAGAAAGTGATTTACCTGCCTTAGGGGCAAGTGCACTTGGTATGTATACTACTTTCCATTATGCAATTTCCCATGATTTACCAGAAAATAAACGCTTTGTTGAAGGTGCACAAAAAGCAATTGGTAACCGACAAGAATTATCTTTCACCGCTGTTGGTGCCTATGATGGCATGCATGTCATTTATAAAATGATTGAAGCGACCAATGGCAAAAAAGATGCGCAAAAGGCGGTTGATGCGGTAAAAGGCATGGCATGGATAAGCCCACGAGGGCCTGTTTCAATTGATCCTAATTCTCGCCATATTACCCAAAATATTTATCTGCGCGAAATTGCCAAGGATGATGCAGGACAGTTTTACAACAAAGAAATCGAAACCTTTGAAAAGCAGGGTGACACCGGCTTGGAGCAGAATTAGAGAGTTTTTTGAAAAGTGTGAAGCGGTTTTCGAATAAAAAACGCGGTGTAAACAATGGGTTAGAGTGCCGATCTGATCCAATCAAAGCGAAATGCGCTCTAATTGTAGAGAAACGGTTTCATCATCAGTTAGAGCACGCTTACTTAAACATGCTAAAATAGTTTGCTCTTAAATTTTGTTGTGCGTGTAAAACGACTTTTATCATATAATCCATAAGGGGAAAGATGTGTTGCAAACAATAGCAAGCATCGGTGTTGATGCATTTGCCTATGGAACGGTTTTATTTATCATTTCCATTGGCCTATCACTCACTATGGGCTTAATGCGTGTGGTTAATCTTGCCCATGGTGCTTTTGCCATGATTGGCGGCTATCTTGCCGCCTATGGGGTCAGCGAACTCCATTTAAACTATTTTGCGGCAATGGCATTGGCGATCTTTATCACAATTTTGATTGCTATTCCGCTTGAGCGTTTGTTATACCGCAGAATTTATGGTGCGCCCGAACTCACCCAAGTGTTAATGACCATTGGCATCACCTTTGTGATTATCGGTATCACCAATTATCTGGCTGGCCCAACATTAAAAACCATTGCCATACCAGAATTTTTGCAAGGTTCGGTTGATATTGGTTTCCGCGCTATTGCTACCCAGCGGCTATTTGTTATTGCCTCTGGCATGATTATTGCTCTTAGTTTGTGGTTGTTAATTGAACGTACGCGTTTTGGCATTAAGCTGCGTGCCGCGGTGGACAATGCCAATATGGCACAAATCTTAGGCATTAAAACCCAAACTATTTATACGTTAAGCTTTGCCCTTGCCATTGGTCTTGCTGCCTTTGGTGGCATTATTGGTGCGGAATTATTGCCGCTTAACCCCTATTATGCCATGCGCTATATGGTGACGTTTTTAGTGGTGGTGTCTATTGGTGGTGCTGGATCAATACCGGGAGCTTTGATTGCATGCCTTTTACTTGGCGCGATTGATACAACTGGCCGCTATGTTGTACCTGAATATGGCGAATTTTTCTTCTATCTTGCGGTGATTATCATTGTCATGTGTTTTCCGCGTGGTCTTGTTGGAAGGATGAAAAGATGAGCGATAATAAATCAAAAGATAGCACTGCGCCAATAATGCACGAGGCTAAGATATCTCATTACAAAGTGCCAAAACGCTTAAATTTTGCAACCCCAACCGCTCTTATTATTATCCTTAGCATAGGGTTTATTGGCTTTTATGTCTTTCCTGACAATCTTGCATTATTGACCCGCATCATATCTATTGCACTATTGGTTTTATCGCTTGATCTTATTACTGGTTATTGCGGTATCGCAACTCTGGGCCAAGCAGCATTATTTGGCACCGGTGCTTATGCAGCTGGCATAGCTAGCGCCCATTTTGGTATTCATGATCCCATTTTAATGACCCTTATTGGCCTTATTGCTGGCGCATGTGCCGGACTAATATCGGGTGCAATTATTCTTCGCGCCCATGGGCTTGCACAACTTGTGCTCTCTATAGCGGTGGTGCAATTATTTCATGAAATTGCCAATAAAGCATCGCAATGGACGGGCGGCAGTGATGGGCTTGGCGGCATTAGTGTTGATCCGCTTTTGGGTATTTTCGAATTTGATCTTTGGGGGCAAACGGCGTATTTATATGGCTTATTTTTGCTTGTCCTCGTTGTTTTGATACTTATTTTCATTGTGCGCTCGCCCTTTGGGTTATTATGTCAAGCCATTAAGCAAGATCCTGTACGCGTTGAGGCTATGGGTGCATCCATCCGCTCCAATCAATTACGCATGTATATTATAGCGGGTAGCGTTGCTGGCATTGGCGGCGCTTTAAATGCTATTTCAACGCAAGTGGTTGGTCTTGATAGTTTAAGCTTTACTCTATCGGCAGAATCCTTGGTTATGTTGGTGGTTGGTGGTACCGGCTCACTTTATGGGGCACTTATCGGCGCGGTTACATTTTTATGGTTTGAACATATCGTCTCGGCTGCCAATCCCTTTTATTGGCTAACCATCATTGGCGCAGTGTTGATTGCTGTGGTGCTTTTTGCCCCGCAAGGACTTTATGGAAGCCTGCAAAAACTATTAAAATTGGTGAGGTTAAAAAAATCATGACAGCGATTTTTGAGGTTTCTGGTCTTTTAAAAAACTTTGGCGGATTAGCCGTTACCAATAATGTCTCACTGTCCATGCAAAAGGGTGACCGCCTTGCCCTTATTGGCCCCAATGGTGCAGGTAAAACCACTTTGGTCAATTTGGTAACTGGCCATTTAAAACCAAGCGCTGGTGCGGTTATTTTGGCTGGCGAAGATATTACCAATACCAAAATTACTACTCGAGTACGTAAAGGCTTGGTGCGGAGCTTTCAGGTAACGCGATTATTTAAAGATATGACACCAGAACAGCATATTGCTCTTGCGCTTATGCAAAATGAAGGCAAAACCAGTCGCATCTTTGGTAATTATCGCAAAATGTCGCATATAATGGACGAAACCTATGCAATTCTTGCCAAGCTACGCCTTGATAGTCTTGCTTTACAAAAAGTTGCTTTTCTTGCCTATGGCCAACAACGTTTGCTTGAAATTGCCATTATCCTTGCCATGCATCCCAAGGTTTTGCTATTGGATGAACCTGCCGCTGGCGTGCCGCAAAGCGAAACGGGTTTAATTGAAGATGCGCTTGCAAGCCTGCCCGATGATCTTGCGGTTTTAATGATCGAGCATGATATGGATCTTGTTTTTCGCTTTGCAAGCCGCGTTATTGTTTTGGCAGCAGGCAGCGTTATTTTTGATGGATCGCCGCAAGGTGTTATTCAAGATAGCCATGTGCGAGCCGCTTATTTGGGGAGTTATGCACAATGACCGCCTTATCTTTAACCGTTAATGGGCTGAATAGTGGCTATGGTCAAACCCGTATCATTGAAGATATGAGCTTTGAAGTGGCCAGCGGCTCGCGCCTTGCCATTCTTGGTCGCAATGGTGTTGGTAAGACAACGCTTTTTGCAAGCCTTGCTGGATTTACTCGCCATTATAGTGGCACAATAAAATTAGGGAACAGAGATATTAGCAAATTTAGCCCAAGTGAGCGTGCTTTGGCTGGACTTGGACTTGTGCCGCAAACTCGAGATATTTTTCCAACGCTAACCGTTGAGGAAAATTTGATTACTGGTCTTAAACAACGGCCAAAAACCGCAATCGAAGAAGCCTATGCGCTTTTCCCAAGATTGAAAGAACGGCGTAATAATATGGGTGGGCAATTATCGGGCGGCGAACAACAAATGCTATCAACCGCAAGAACTATTTTGGGCAAACCAAAACTATTATTGCTGGATGAACCGCTTGAAGGCTTAGCACCGGTTATTTGCGATGAATTAATGACGGCATTTAAAAAAATGGCGCAAAGCAATGATATGAGCATTTTACTGGTTGAGCAAAGGATTGAACCAGCATTAGAATTTGCCGATCATTTACTGATTTTAGAGCGCGGCCAAATTGCTTTTAAAGGCACACCGCAAGATTTGAAGCAAGATCCCACCATTATTGAAACCTTGCTTGGCGTTGGTGGTTTGCATTAGAGCGTTAATAAGCACCGTTATTTTTTTAAAAAGCCAAATAAAAAGCCCATTGATTGCAATTTGATTATAATTGTAATCAATGGGCTTTTTTGAAAAATATTAAATGGCATAGATCCTATGGCATGCCTAAAGCATCTTTATAAAGCTGAAGCATTGCTTCTTCTTCCTGACGCTCATTTTCTTCCTTTTTGCGCAAACGAATAATTGCCCGCACTGCCTTGGTATCAAAACCAGAACCTTTACATTCGGCATAAACATCTTTGATATCATCGCTGATGGTTTTCTTTTCTTCTTCAAGGCGTTCAATACGCTCGATAAAGGAACGAAGCTGACCAACAGCTACCGCTTGTGTTTCATCTAAAATATCACTCACGAGACTCTCCACATTGGTGAATTTCAACATAATAATCTTGCGCTAAAAAAGCACAGGAAACTTTTTATAAAGTTAATCAATCAAAGCTATGTCGATTAAATACACAGCAAATTTTCATTGCCTCATCAAAGCTTTTATCAGAAGCTGACTATTGGCAGCATTGTTAAAGCATGGTCGATTGTAGCCGCTTTGATAATGCTCAAATTTGGTTTCCTATTAGCCAAAATGCTGGCATTTGTAAAATTTTAAACGCTAAAAACTGTCATATTAAGGCTTATGCACATTTTTGAAAAATCTAACCTAGTTTATTTAATAGGCACGCGTACCAAAATGCTGGACTTCGTGCATTTCTTTGCGACTATTTAAATCAATAAGCATTGGTGCTAATCGCTCCGCCCAAGCGTCAACGCCTGCTTCATCAACGATGAGGTCTTGACGAATCTCAATCAAAATATGGGCATAGCCATTTTTTGTGCCATTTTTATAAAGCGTATCATTAATTAATGCACCATCATAAGGTTCATTATCACCAACAACGAGATCACCTTCCTGACGCAGCATATCAAGAAGCGGCAAGGCTGCACGCCCATCCTTATCCCATAATAAGCCAATATGCCATGGACGACTTTGACCGCGCCAATTGGGGGTAAAGGAATGAAGCGACACAATAAATGGCGCTGTTTGGCTTTCAGTGGCAATGGTGGATAATTCATAGACAATAGCGTCATGATAAGGGCGATAAAATTGATTAATGCGCTTTTGTCGCTCTTCTTCGCTTAACGGATAATTGCCAGCAATGGTCGTACCATCTGATAATTGCATGATAAGGGTTGGATCATCCTCACCGCGATTGGGGTCAATCAAGAGTCGCGAAAAACCGCTCATTAAAGCTGGAACGCCAAGTTTTTTCTGCAAAACTTTTAAAAGTGGCTCCACACCAATATCATAAGCAATGTGACGGTCAAATTCTGATTTTGGCAGACCAAGTGCGCCATATTCATCGGGTAGATCACGTCTTGCATGATCGCCTAATAAAAGCATGGCCTTCGAGCGATCAGCTTCTATTTTATGAAAGGGTGAAAAGCTCATTCTTATTCCTGCTTGATTATTCCCAATTGTCAAAAACTAAGATTAGAATAATAGAATCTATGAAAGATTTTTATAAATAATTTCCGTCACATATTGTAAATAGTCTTCAGGATCATGCAATTCATCTTCATGAACAAGCACTTTACCGCGCACTGAAATGCCAGCTTCGTGAATGGTTTCACGGCTACCCGAAACAAGATGATGCCACCATTCAAGATCCTTACCATCGCTAATCAAGCGATAGGCGCAATTATCAGGCAGCCATTTTACCGTTTCAATAATTTCTTGGGTTAGCTGGATACAATCAGGTACAATGGATTTTCGGCTTGGATAATTATTGCAAAGGCAGGTTTCGCCATTTAATAGCTTGCAGCCAACGCTGCTATTATAAATATCACCGCTGTCTTCATCTTCAAGCTTATGCATGCAACATCGCCCGCAACCATCACAAAGCGATTCCCATTCGGCCTTGGTCATTTGGTTGAGAGTTTTATATTGCCAAAAAGGCATTTCTGTAGTGCTGTGTTTCATAAAACAACCGATGCAAAATAAAATTATGCAATAATATATAGGTAGGGCATGGCAAAAAAATAAGCCTATTAGGCCTTTTATTCATGCTCATCATGCTATTTACAATAAATATAATGTGGCAATAAGCATTTTATTAAAAGCCAAAAAGCAATTGATAATAAGGCTAATTCTGTCCCATTAAAACTAAAATGGCCCACTCAAAGAGCAGGCCATGATAATTAAAATGCTTGCTGGTCTAACCAATATCTAAATGATATTGACCAGCCACACAATTAACCCTGACGGGCTTTAAAGCGTGGTGCAGTTTTATTAATGATGTAAATACGACCCTTGCGGCGAACCATACGGTTGTCGCGGTGACGGGCCATAAGCGCTTTAAGCGAATTCTTAATCTTCATATCAATCACCGTTTTTTGCAACCCGTCGCCGGGCATAACACAAAAGCCCCAATAGGGGACTCTTAAAATCTGCTGTCTGATAAACTGTAAAGTGCCTATTTGTCAAGCCTTTCCCCGTAAAGATTTTGTTTTTACGAGGCATTTGCTTTAATAAACAGCATTTTTGCCGATAATACAAATTTGCTCATACCGTTTTAACCCTCGTTGGTTGCTGTTAAGAATCATTTCAATGATTTAGCAATCAAGAGAGCCGCCTAATGACTTAAGACATTGGCTTTGGAAATTTGGTCAAGCTCGTTTCAAATATCAAGAAACAAGCCGCGTAAAATGCCCCATTTTACGCCCTTCACGAACTTCGCTTTTACCATAAAGGTGAATTAAAACATCCGCCTCACTCAATAATTGTGGAAGACGCTCTACATCATTGCCAATAAGGTTTTCCATCACACAATCGCTGTGACGTTTTGGGTCGCCTAACGGCAAGCCAGCAATGGCGCGGATATGTTGCTCAAACTGCGATATAACGCAGGCAGCCTCGGTCCAGTGGCCAGAATTATGAACACGCGGTGCAAATTCATTGGCAATCAAACTACCATCCGCCAACACAAAAAACTCAACCGCTATAACGCCAACATAATTTAGTGCATGGAGCAAAGTCTCAACATATTGGCGGGCTTGATTGGCTGTGTCATCAGAAATGGCTGCCGGAATAGTAGAACGGCGCAAAATGCCATCGCTATGACGATTTTCAGGAATGTCGAAAAATGCAACCTTGCCATCTTGTGAACGCGCCGCAACGACTGAAATCTCGCGGCTAAAATCAACAAAACCTTCAAAAATGGCCGGTTGATTGCCAATATCTGCCAAAGCGCTCTCGGCTTCTTTTTCATCTTCACTGGAGATCCGCACTTGCCCTTTGCCGTCATAACCAAAACGGCGGGTTTTTAAAATGCCCTTTCCCCCGCAAGCAGCAATTGCCGCCAAAAGTGAAGAAAGATCATCGACAGGGCGCCAAGGTGCAGTAGTGATTGCACATTCATTGAGATATTTTTTTTCCAAAAACCGATCTTGAGCAATTTCAAGCGCAGCTGGGTGCGGTGCAATGGTATGATTTTGCGCCAATTTATCAATGGCTGCCACCGGAACATTTTCAAATTCATAAGTAATGATATCGCATAATTCGCCAAGATGACTTAATGCAACTTCATCATCAAAGGAGCTAATAATCACATCATTGGCACATTGCGCTGCAGGGCAATCGCTTTGTGGATCAAGAATAATGGTTTTGAAACCAAGCCGTGCTGCCGCCATTGCTAACATGCGCCCAAGTTGTCCACCGCCAATAATACCAATAGTGTCGCCGAGTTGTAGTTTTTTCATCCTCACACCTCATCTACCGGAAATTCAGCAACGCTAGCGGTTTGGCTAGCGCGCCAAACATCAAGACGGTTAGCAAGATCCTCATCATAAACTGCCAGCATAGCAGCACATAAAAGTGCGGCATTTACAGCGCCAGCCTTACCAATAGCAAGTGTACCAACTGGAATGCCAGCAGGCATTTGCACGATCGATAAAAGCGAATCTTGTCCTGACAATGCTTTTGACTGCACTGGCACACCAAAAACCGGTAAGGGGGTCATTGCTGCTGTCATGCCGGGCAAATGCGCAGCACCGCCAGCACCAGCAATAACCGCTTTAAAGCCCGCCCCCTTTGCGCCCTTGGCAAAGGAAACCAGACGATCTGGTGTGCGATGGGCGGATACAATGCGAGCCTCATAGGAAATATCAAGCGCGTCAAGCGTATCGGCTGCGTGGCGCATTGTTTCCCAATCTGATTGGCTACCCATGATAATGGCAATATCTGCATTGACCTCTGACATCGACAATTTCCTCTTTATGCGTTGTTAGGGATGGAATAAGCAAGAAGTTTAAAGTTGGGTTGCAATCTATTTAACTGCATCATGCAATAATATCAGGAATGATCTGGTCTTCCAGTTTTTGCAATTGATCCTTAATTGCCAATTTTTTCTTTTTTATACGTTGAATTTGCAGCGGATCGCAACCTTGTGCGCTCATCGCATTTATTGCAGCATCAAAATCAGCATGATCTTGTTTTAAACGGGCAACAGCGAGCTTCACTTCAACTTGTTCTTGTTCAGAGGCCATTTTTTTCCTGCTTTTTAAAAGCGACTGTTAAAGGTGGCATTACTTAAATTTCAATTAAATGATAGCCAATAAGCATTTTTCGCAATAACCGGTCACCATGTTTTCGCGCGCATGTTAGCACAATTTTACAGGCAATCAAAACATGCTTTTAGCAATCAAGGCAATATTTGAAAAAAAAGATAAATAAATAAATTTTAATGCACATCCCCCTTGATCAAAATTTAAAAATCCATAAATCTAAAAGGTAAGCAATAATTATTTATTGCAACATAGTATTTAAAGAGTTCAACAAAATGGAGGTACTATAATGACCATATCTGCACATCTTGAAGCATTAGAAAAAAAACATGATGCTTTAGAGGCTGAAATTAAGACAGCTAGTAATGCTCCATCCGTTGATGACCTTGTGGTCGCTGATTTAAAGCGCAAAAAACTCTTAATCAAAGATGAAATTGAAGCTCTGCGCAGTGAAGCTTAAAACATTTTTATCAATAAATCGAAATTATTTCTGATAATATAAATATTTGAGCGCCCTTGGTTTAATACGACCAAAGAAGCGCTCTTATTTTATAGTTCAAAAGATATGAACATTATTAGTTATAGATAATATTTAGCGCATCTAATTGTTTTCGGGCGGCATCAGCTTCTATATAGGTTTCCATTAAACGCATCATTTTACCCGATGATAAGCCTTCAAAACCCAAAGCGGTTACGGCAACTCTATAGATTGATTTATCAAATAAAGTTCCTGTTATTTTTGGTTTTTTCTCCAAAAAACGTTGTTTATCTTCAAGTGTTTTTGCAATCTTAAATTCTATAATGTGTGACATGAAACTAAAGGTTGTCATATTAAGGTTTACGAGTAAATTCCAAGGAATAAATTTATTGCCCCTTGGCAAAATAAAACCTTCAGGGGTTAAGGTAATAACCGCCTTGCCCTTACCCAACATATTTCTAAAACCTTTAAATAAAACAACGATACTTATAAGAAAAAGAAATATAGAAATGCCAGCAAAGCCATATTTAGCGTTATCCTCAAGAGGTTCATCTATATAAAACATAATTATAAATATTCCAATTGAAATGGCTAGAAAAATAAGACCTGAAAATATAGCTATAATTGGAACAATAACACGCCCGTGCCGAATAGGACGCACTTCATTTGCTTGGCGTGCAATATTCTTTAAAGCTATAATTTCTTGTAGCGTAAAGTCATTTTCTTCCAAATCACGGTTTTGCATGGGATAGGTTTCCAATTTATAAAAAAGATATTTATATAAAATATTTTAATATATGCAATTGGATTGTATATGTTTACTCAAATTTTATTTATAATTACTCTATAATAATATGTATTTCATGCTAAACCTAAAATCAATTAAGTTATAATCAAACCAATACTCATTCCTGCTCATTTTTCTAAATTATCAACAAAGTACAATCACAAGGTGCTACCATTTAATTACGATGAGAATGCCTATCAGCAGCGTAAGATATAACTTATTGACGATTGGCAAGTAATATTTCATCTCAAAATTGTTATCTTATAAATTTGATCATCTACAAAAAACACGAAGTCCTAATTTTTCGGCGGATTAAATATTTTTTGGATTTTTGTCTCTGGTTCCTGATCTATGAAATCGCTTATTTGTTGCAATTTTTCAGGGTGCTGTGCAATCCATGCTTGATAGGTTTTAATATTATTAAGCAGCTTATTTTTATTGTCTTTTGATAAAGCAAGCTGTGTTAAATTATAATCTAATAAAAGGCCGCCGCCATTACCCTGCGGTTGAATGGCAACACCAATTGTGTGTTCTTCATCCAAAAAATAGGCTCTTGGCGCCTTTTTATGAGAGTAAAAGGCCCAGCATTTCGTGCTCTCGATGTTAAAGCCAAATCTAAAGAATTGGGGACGATTTTCAATACATCACTGAAACCATCGCGCTTTAAACCATAAAGGTAATAAAATGTGCCACGCCAATGTTTAACACGTCTATCAATTTTGACCGCACAAATATGTACCTTATTTCGCGTAAGCCGATGATAACAAAACCGACACCAGACACTTGCCCCCCACAAGCCAAGTAACGCCATGCTACCCATAAATATATAAATGGCCAGAAAAGCAACTAAACGTGTTTTTAATGTATCAATGCCAACTTGAATCGTAATTTTATTAGGATCATTGACACTTCTTACAACAGCAGATTTTCCGCGTAGAGCAAAATCATCAGGAATTAGAAAATCATATAAAGTAAATGGGTAGAAATCAAATTTACCTTTACTCTTCTCTACTAAAATTCCATCTTTTTCAAAGCTAAAACCACATTCAATAAGATGATAATTACCCTCCCAACATCTATAATTGGCCTGTAATTCCGGAACGACCTCATAATTTTGTGAAATTACCCAATCTGTCCAAATATGCTTGAGAGGAAGATAACTGGCAAAGACAATAGTAAATAAAAAAACGCCACCAAAAAATACAGTCCAAAATATTGCTATGCCGGTAAAAAACCAAGTCCCAAGATATTTTAAACGAATTTCTTTCACCGGTAGCTCTATATCTAAACTATTATCTTGTAGCTCACTCATCAGTTTGTCGCTTTTCAAAATACAGTTACTTAATAACCCAAAATATATATGCTGCACAAAATATATTAATACTTATTACTCTTTAGGTGGATTAAATACTTTTTGGATTTTTGTCTCTGGTTCCTGATCTATGAAATCGCTTATTTGTCGCAATTTTTCAGGGTGCTGTACAATCCATTGCTGATAGGCTTTTATATTATTAAGCAGCTTATTTTTATTTTCCTTTGATAAAGCAAGCTGTGTTAAATTATAATCTAATAAAAGGCCGCCGCCATTACCCTGCGGTTGAATGGCAACACCAATTGTGTGTTCTTCATCCAAAAAAATAGGCTCTTGGCGCCTTTTTATGAGAGTAAAAGGCCCAGCATTTCGTGCTTTATATGTTAAAGCCAGAGCTAAAGAGTTGGGTACAATTATCAAAACATCGCTGTAACCATCTCGCTTTAAACCATAAAGGTAATAAAATGTACCGCCCCAACGTTTATCAACCCTATCAATTTTGACCGCACAAATATGTACCTTATTTCGCGTAAGCCGATGGTAACAAAACCGACACCAGACACTTGCCCCCCACAAGCCAAGTAACACCATACTACCCATAAATATATAAATGGCCAGAAAAGCAACTAAACGTGTTTTTAACGTATCAATACCAACTTGAATCGTAATTTTATTAGGGTCATTGACACTTCTTACAACAGCAGATTTGCCCTGTAGGGCAAAATTATCAGGAGTTAGAAAATCATATAAAGTAAATGGGTAGAAATCAAATTTACCTTTATACTTCTCTACTAAAATTCCATCTTTTTCAAAGCTAAAACCACATTTAATAAGATGATAATTACTTTGCCTACATCCATAATCAGCCTGTAATTCCGGAACTAGCTCATAATTTTGAGAAATGACCCAATCTGTCCAAATATGCTTGAGAGGAAGATAACTGGCAAAGACAATAGTAAATAAAAAACCGCCACCAAAAAAAACAGTCCAAAATATTGCTATGCCGGTAAAAAACCAAGTACCAGGATATTTTAAACGAATTTCTTTAACCGGTAGCTCTATATCTAAACTATTATCTTGTAGGTCACTCATCAGTTTGTCGCTTTTATATTCTAACTATTTATTGCCCCAATATATAAAATGACTTAAAGTCACTTATTGTTTAGGTGGGTTATAGATTTTATCCTGCTCAGTTTCAGGCATATTTTCAATATAAGCATCAAATTTTTGCAATGCTTCTGGGTTCTGGGCAATCCACGTCTGATAGGTTTTAATGTTGGCCTGTAATTTTGCTTTATCCTGTTTGGATAAAGCAAGCCGCGTTAAATTATGGTCAAGAAAAAACCCACCACCTGCTTGCTTGGCTTCAATAGCTAACCCAAATTTTTGTTCTTTACTTAAAAAAATGGGTTTTTGACTTTTTCTTATCGGATTATTCGATAACTGCGTGCGTAGTGGCTTTGTAAAAACCCAAGTGTTAGGTGTCGGGTTTATTTTTAAAGCCTCAAGCACTTCAGCTTTTGTCAAACCATAATATGAGTAAACTCTACCAAGCCATCTATCGTGATATCCAACAATTTTAACGACTTTTAATCGGACATCATTAGGCACACTGCGCCAATACAAAACCCGCCACCAAATATATAGCCCCCAAAGGAAAACAGAAAATATTATGCTTGGAAATGCTATTTGACCAAGTAACGTTAAAAAACGTATCTTTAATATTTCAACACCAAAAAAGAAACTTATTTTACTGGGATCATTAACACTTCTTATCATTGGTGAGGTACCAGATAGATTAATATTATCAGGAGTTAAAAATCGAAACCAACTATAAGGCTTATGTTCTCTGCGAGAATTTAATTTTTGTTCATTGCGCTGACCTAAATTAAATGTCACCCCACAATTTATTATTTTTCCAACATCACCGACATCATTCCAACATTGATATCTAGCATAGCTATCCGGAATTATTTCATAATTTTGTGAAACACGCCAATCATTCCATAAGCGTTTAACAGGACCATAAGAATTACCAAAAATAAAATAAATACCTAACGCAGTAAAAAGCGTCCAAAAAGACAATACTAATATAATGATCCAATTCGTTCCGTATTTTAACCTAATTCTCTTTTTAGGTAACTCTATATCAACAGTATTATCTTGTATTTCACTCATTGCAACTGTCACCCTAATTACTATAGATCTTTATCTAGTTTTTGGCTTTGCGTCGATTGCCTCACTTAATTGTTGCAATTTTTCAGGGTGCTGTGCAATCCATGCTTGATAGGTTTTAATATTGGCAATGAGCTTTTCCTTGTCTTTTTTTGATAAAACAAGATAGGTTAAATTATAATCCAGCAGATAGCCGCTACCAGCTTGCTGCGCTTCAATGGCAACACCAATGGTTTGTTCTTTATCTAAAAATATAGGCTCTAACCCGTTACGCAATTGCGTTGCTGCCAAGGCATGCCGCATAGGGTTTGGCATAACAATCGTAACCGATGAAGGCACGTATTGAAAGCTCATTTCGGCAATAGAAGGGCTTAAACCAAAAAAATAGTAAACTTTCCCTTTACCCTTAGCCACATAAATAGAAGCAATTTTTACAGCTTTAAGCTGCACATTATTAGGAAAGCGTCGCCATTAATAAATGTCCCACCATACATAAAGCCCATAAAAACAAACCGCTACAAATGTAAGCTGGAACAATTTTGTAAATATTAAATTTAAAAGCCGTATTTTTATTGTTTCAATACCAAATAAAAAACTGGTTCTGCTTGGATCATCCACACTGCGCACCATAGGTGACAAGCCATTTAATACTAAGTCATCGGGCGTTAAAAAACTGTGCCAACTATAAGGATACTGTTCAACTCTAAAATTTAATTCTTCTTTTTCAAAACGATTATTGACATTGAATGTTACTTCACAATTATAATAATTTAACGACTTCTTATGTTCATAACAGCTATATTGGGCATCTCTATTTGGAATGACTTCATAAGTGTTTGAAATAACCCAATCATTCCATAAACGCTTTATTGGATAATAACTACCTATCAAAACAGGCCCTATAAAAAAAAGAGAAAAAAGCAAAGTCCAAAAAGTTAAAACCAGTATAAGCCCCAAATTACTCAGATAGGTAAGCCGTATTTTTTTTACCGGTAGTTCAATATCCAAAATATTGTCTTTTAGCTCACTCATTACTTTGCCGCCCTTGCTTTTTAAGCATTTATCTATTTTTTGGCTTTGCGTCGATTGCCTCACTTAATTGTTGCAATTTTTCAGGATGTTGAGCAAGCCATGCTTGATAGGCTTTAATATTGGTAATGAGCTTTTCCTTGTCCTTTTTTGATAAAACAAGATAAGTCAAATTATAATCCAGCAGATAGCCGCTACCAGCTTGCTGCGCTTCGATGGCAACACCAATGGTTTGTTCTTTATCTAAAAATATAGGCTCCAACCCGTTACGCAATTGGGTTGCAGCCAAGGCATGCCGCATAGGATTTGGCATAACAATGGTAACCGATGAAGGCAAATATCTTATACCGCTAGCAGCAATAGATGGGCTTAAGCCAAAAAAGTGGTAAACTTTTCCCTTACCTTCAGCCACATAAATCGAAGCAATTTTGACAGCTTTAAGCTGAACATTATTGGGAAATCGCCGCCAATAGTAAATTTTCCACCATATATAAAGCCCATAAAACCATACGGCTATAAATGTAAATTGAAACGCTTTTGTTATCAACAGACTTAAAAAACGTATTTTTACTGTTTCAATACCAAATAAAAAACTGGTTCTACTTGGATCATCAACACTCCTAACCATTGGAGATTTGCCTTCCATAGACAAATTCTTTGGCGTTAAAAAAACTTGCCAACTATAGGGATAATCTTCAAAACCATCTCTTAATTTTTCTTCTTTATACGGGTTACCAACATTGAATATAACACCACAATTAACATAATCTAACATACTCTCATATTCGTTACAGCCAAAACCTGCATAAGCATTTGGAATAAATTCATAATTTTTTGAAACAACCCAATCATTCCATAAACGCTTAATTGGATAATAGGAACCTATAATAACAGGTCCAATTAAAATTAGACAAAAAAACAAAGTCCAAAAAGTTAAAACAAGTATAATCCCTAAATTGCTTCGATAGGTGAGCCGGATTTTTTTAACCGGCAATTCTATATCTAAACTATTGTCTTTTAGCTCACTCATTACTTTGCCGCCCTTGCTTTTTAAGCATTTATCTAAT
Source organism: Bartonella sp. HY038 (assembly GCF_014117425.1). NCBI lineage: Bacteria > Pseudomonadati > Pseudomonadota > Alphaproteobacteria > Hyphomicrobiales > Bartonellaceae > Bartonella > Bartonella sp. HY038. The sequence goes on along the minus strand of NZ_CP059725.1, from coordinate 67,962 downwards.
TTTTGGCTTTGCATCAATTGCTGCGCTTAATTGTTGCAATTTTTCAGGGTGCTGTGCAATCCATTGTTGATAGGCTTTAATATTTGCAACAAGTTTTTGTTTGTCTTCTGGCGATAGTTTTAGCCAAGTTAAATCATGATCAAGTATATAGCCCCACCTGCTTGCTTTGCTTCAATCGCAACAGCAATTGTTTTCTCTTCATCTAAATAAAAAGGCTGCTTATCCTTTTTAAAAAAAGTAAATGAAGTATTAAAAGCAGCAGGATTTATTATAATTCCAGAAGAATAAGGTAAAACCCGCATATTCATAGCAAGTATTGATGGGCTTAAGCCATAATAATGATATAATATTTCTTTTCGTCTGTTCTGCTTTACATCAACAATTTTTACCGCTTTCAAACATACATCATTGGCAACACTGCGCCAATAATATATGCGCCAATAAAAAAACAAGCCAAAAAACCAAGCAACGAGAACCAAGAATAGTAATAATTGCCAAGCAAAATAAGTTAAAAAGCGTATTTTAATTGTTTCAACACCAAAAAGAAACGTTGTTCTACTGGGGTTATAAACACTACGGATCATTGATGATTGACCCTCTAAAACCAAATCATCCGGCGTTAAAACATTAAACCAGCTATAAGGATAATTCTCAAACCTAATATTGAGCTTTTGTTTAAGTGAGGAAATATTTGCATAATATGTAACGCCGCAAGTTGTATATCTTGGCCTCCCACCATTATCCCAACAAGAATAATCAGCATAAGTATTTGGAATGGTTTCATAGTTTCTAGAAACGACCCAATCATTCCATAAGTGTTTCATAGGGTGATAACCACCAATCAAAAATGGTCCAAAAAACAATAACAAAAAAAACAACGTCCAAGGTAAAACGGCTAAAACAATACCCCAATTGGTAAGATAAACCAGTTGAATTCTTTTTGCGGGTAACTCTATAGGTAAAATATCCCCTTGTATTTCACTCATTGACCATCACCCTTATTTTGATTTTTTGAATCGTTTAAGCGACAAGCTTTCCGATAATATGGTCAAGCAAAATGCGCCCTTTATCGCTAGCGCGTAAGCGGCTATTGCCAACCATTTCAATAAGGCCATATTCTTGTAATTCAACCATCACTTTATTATCAAGCGGCTTTCCGCGCAAGGATTCAAGCGAATGGATATCTAGCCCCTCATAAAGGCGAAGCCCCATAAGCAGCATTTCATCGGCTTGATTATCTTTGGTTAAATATTCCTCCTCAATAATACCGTGGCCTTTTTCTTCAACCAAATCGCACCATTTTTCTGGCAGTTTTTCGGTTATTGTAACCGTGCGCTTATCACCTTCAATAAAACGACCATGCGCACCAGGGCCAATGCCTAAATATTGCTGATAGCGCCAATAAAGTAAATTATGCTGCGATTCAGCCCCCGGCACCGCATGATTGGAAATTTCATAAGCGGGTAAACCACGCTTAGCCGTGACATTTTGGGTAATGTCATAAAGCAATGCCGCATCTTCAGGCTCTGGCAGTTTTAACTTTCCTGCTTCATAAAGGCGCTGAAAGGCGGTGCCTTCTTCAATAGTTAATTGATAAAGCGATAAATGATCGGCAGCAAGGTCAATCGCTTGATTTAACTCACTCTCCCAAGATTGCGGTGTTTGATTGGGGCGAGCATAGATAAGGTCAAAAGACAGGCGCGGAAAAATATCACGCGCAAGGCCAATTGCATAAATGGCTTGTTTAACATCATGAATACGGCCAAGACGTTTTAGCTCTGCATCATCAAGCGCTTGCACACCAAGCGATAAACGGTTAACCCCAGCGCTTTTATAAGCACGGAAACGATCTGCCTCGACACTTGATGGATTGGCTTCCATCGTAATTTCTGCGCCATTTTCAATTGTCCAATGGCGGGCAACTTCATTTAATAAATGGGCAACGGTTTGCGGCTCCATTAAGGATGGCGTGCCGCCACCAAGAAAAATACTGGTGATGCTTTTATGGCCAATACGCTCGCGTAATGATGTCATTTCACGCGAAAAAGCCGCACGAAAGCGCGGCTCATCAATACCGCGCATCCGTACATGGCTATTAAAATCGCAATAGGGGCATTTGGCCGCGCAAAACGGCCAATGGATATAAATGCCAAAAGGCTCGCGCATTAATCTTCCAGCATATTTTCAGCAAAAAGCTTAAAGGCACGGGCGCGGTGTGATAGCGCTTCACTATCACCCTTTTTCCAACCGTGTTTTTGGCTCGCCGACATTTCACCAAAAGTGGTATCAAAACCTTCGGGCTGAAAAATTGGATCATAGCCAAAACCTTGATCACCGCGCGGTGGCCAAACAATTATGCCTTCAATTTCCCCACGGAAATATTCAGCATAACCATCAGGCCAAGCAAGGCAAAGCACACTTACAAAGCGGCCATGACGCTGCTCATCACGCACTGCGCTTTTTTCTTGCAAGGCAGTTTCCACCTTTTGCATAGCATTAGCAAAATCACGGCTACCATCGGCTTGAATAGCCCAATCAGCCGTATAAACACCCGGCTCTTTATTAAGACTATCAACTTCTAAACCAGAATCATCTGACAAGGCTGGCAAGCCAGTCGCTTTGGCGGCAGCAAATGCTTTGATATAGGCATTTTGCTCAAAAGTAGTGCCCGTCTCAACAGGCTCAGGTAAACCAAGCTCTCCGGCTGATTTGGTATGAAAGCCAAATGGACCAATAAGCTCGGCAATTTCCTTTACCTTGCCAGCATTATGAGTGGCAACAATAATATCTTTTGTATCTAATGTACGCATTTTTAAGCCACACATTTTTAAACTTTAGCAATTGCCTGTTTTTGCAATTCAACCAATTGGTTGATGCCATTACGGGCAAGCTTTAAAAGACTGTCGAACTGGTCTTGTGAGAAAGGCTCACCTTCAGCAGTGCCTTGAATTTCAACAATACCGCCCTTGCCAGTCATCACAAAATTGGCGTCTGTTCCAGCGGTTGAATCTTCATTATAATCAAGATCAATCATTGGCTCGCCGCCAATAATACCACAGCTAATCGCTGCAACATGATCTTTCAATACGCGCTCGACGCGAACGATCTGGCGTTTTTCCATCAAGCCAAAGCAATCATAAAGTGCGATAAAGCCACCAGTAATAGCAGCGGTACGAGTGCCACCATCAGCCTGCAATACATCGCAATCAACGGTAATTTGCATTTCACCCAAGGCTTGCAAATCAACAACAGCGCGCAATGAGCGGCCAATAAGACGCTGAATTTCAAGTGTGCGACCACCTTGCTTACCTGATGACGCTTCACGGCGCATACGGTCGTTGGTTGAACGTGGCAACATGCCATATTCAGCTGTTATCCAACCTTTACCTGTATTACGCATCCAACCAGGAACGCGCTCTTCCAAGCTTGCCGTACATAAAACATGGGTATCGCCAAATTTAACCAAACATGAGCCTTCAGCGTGCTTATTGACCCCCCGTTCAAAAGAAATTGGTCGCATTTGATCATTGGAACGGTTGGAATGACGCATGGAAAAGGCCTTTCTAATTTTATGCCACGAAAGATATTAAAAGATGCAATTCATAAGAACTTGATCTTTCATCGGGCACGGGGACAATATAAGATATAGCTGCTTTCATAAAATACCAAAAGCAGATTTTCACGTTTAAACTATTAGACTTTGAAATTAAATAAACAAATACGTATTTTGATTTTTTTTTCAATTTTTATCATGAATTGACTATATTGGTGTGGACAATTGTAATCGTTTGCTTTTGCTTTTTATAAATACATGACCACTATCAATCATTTATAATTATTGATCCTATATTTTAAAATAGCTATATATAAAGCAATGTATTTATGCGCTGCTTTTAACCGCGCTTAAAGCGAACAAGAAGATTTTGGGTTTTAATATCATGTCATCGGTTTTTGATACAATGGGATTGGGTGAAATGGATGAGCGCTCTCGCGAGATTTTTCGCCGCATTGTTGAAAGCTATTTAACCGATGGCGAACCGGTAGGCTCACGTAATTTATCCCGCAATTTAACATCGTCTTTATCGCCTGCTACTATTCGCAATGTTATGAGCGATTTGGAACAATCGGGTCTTATTTATGCGCCGCATATTTCCGCCGGTCGCATGCCAACCGAGCTTGGCTTACGTTTTTTTGTTGATGCTTTTATGGAGGTTGGTGATTTACCGGCTAATGAACGCAAACAGATTGAAGAGCAAGTGCATGCTGCGGGTTCCAGCCAGTCAGTTGAACAATTTTTAACCGAGGCAAGCCAAGTGCTTTCTGGTCTATCGCGCGGTGCGGGGCTTGTTTTAGCAACTAAATCCGATGGATCATTAAAGCATATTGAATTCGTGCGCCTTGATCCGCGCCGCGCTTTAGTTGTACTGGTTAATCAAAATGGCGAAGTTGAAAACCGCATCGTAGAATTGCCAGAAGGCGTTACCCATTCACAATTAGCGGAAGCCAGTAATTACCTTAATGCCCACATTAAGGGACGAAGCTTAAACGAAGTGCGTGATGATATTGCCCGTGAACGTGATGAAACACGTGCCAATCTCGATACGCTTTCCCAACAATTGGTCGATAATGGCCTTGCCGTTTGGGGCGGCGTCAGTGCTGATATGCCAGCGCGCCTTATTGTGCGCGGCCGCGCAAATTTATTAGAAGATATTCACGCCAAGGAAGATATCGAGCGTTTACGCAATTTGTTTGATGATTTGGAAACCCGCGATGGCATGGTGCAATTGCTTGACCTTGCCGAGGAAGCATCGGGCGTGCGTATTTTTATCGGATCTGAAAATAAATTATTTTCCTTGTCTGGTTCATCGGTGGTGGTTGCGCCTTTTCGTGATAGCAATGAAAAGGTCATTGGTGCTTTAGGCGTTATTGGCCCAACACGCCTTAATTATGCGCGCATTGTGCCGATGGTTGATTATACCGCGCAACTTGTCTCACGCTTATTGCGTTAAGTTCATTCTTCAATTTAGGTTTAAAATTTTAATTCTCTCTTGAGTATTAATTCTTTTTAAGCATAAAAACTCTATCCGGGTTTGATCACCAAATTATTAATTGCACTCAACCAGAAACATTCAATAATTTTATGAAATATTTTATCCTATGGGTAAGCCTGCTGCTTTCCATTCGGGAAATCCAGCAGCTAAACGCTTCGCCTTATATCCCTTAGAATTGAGCATACGCACTGCCTCAGTCGATAAAACACAATAAGGCCCACGACAATAAGCGACAATATAACTCTTAAGCGGTAATTCTGATAAGCGTTGACCTAGTTCAGCCGTTGGAATATTGATCGCGCCAATCAAATGGCCGCTTGTATACTCTTCATGTGAGCGCACATCCAAAACCACGATACTTTGATCATGCATATCCGCCAATAATTGTTCAATCGAAACAGCTTCTAACTTAGCAAGTTTACTGATACTATCATTGATAACTTGCTGCATAGCCACTTGCTGGAACTCAACATAATCACGTAGAGACAATAAAAGGCCAATTATTGGTCCCTCGCCTAAACGGTAATGAATATTTTTACCCTCGCGGCGCGTTTGAACAAAACCAGCTCGACGCAAATGTTGTAAATGCTGCGATGTATTGGCAATCGACAAATGGCAAAGCTCTGCCAAAACCTCAACGGAGCGTTCTGCTTGAGCAATATGGTTCAATAAACTTAAGCGATGGCTATGCCCTAAAGTTTTTGCAATATCAGCCATTTTTTCCATATATACACGCTCAATTTGTGTCATGATGAGTTCTTCATTTAAACAATAAAATAATTATATGAATTCTTGTTTGCCTCTGTCACACAATTTTTGAAAAACCAAACAATACACCTTTAGCACCCTATATAATATTTTATTGACATTGTCATTACCATAAATTAATCATTCAATTTATTGATTGAATGATTAAGGGGGCAATATTTATGAATGACTTTGATTTATTTTTTTCAATCATAATTATTGGCATCGGAGCAACATTGATTATGGATTTATGGGCATTAATTTTACAAAAAATATTTGCCATTTCATCTCTTGATTATCGTTTAGTTGGCCGCTTAATTGGTCATATGCGCCACGGCCAATTAAGCCACAATAATATTTTTAAAAGCCAACCGATCGCGGGTGAAAAAATATTAGGATGGTTTTCTCATTATCTTATAGGCATTATTTTTGCAGCAATTTTAATCTATTTTACTGGTAAAAACTGGCTACAACACCCAAGCCTTTGGCCTGCTTTAGTCATGGGCTTGATAAGTACAGTCATGCCTTTTTTTATCATGCAACCAGCATTTGGTTTTGGCTTTGCAGCCAATAAAACCCCGCAACCTTTTATAGCTCGTGTTAAAAGTTTAAATGCGCATTTATCATTTGGCTTGGGTCTTTATATTGCAGCTTTAATATTTCTACCTTTATATCTACATTAAAAATATCAAACAGATAACCCCGCTAAATAAAAAAATGAAATATGGTTTTTTAATTACTATATCATAGATTTAACTCTTAATTTTTCTGATGCACTCATTACCATAAAATGGCCATCACATTTGCATTCTTGACTCTTTTTGCTTTATCCAGCATAAAGAACAAAACAAGAACATATTAAATGTGAGTCGAGCATGGATCAAGCTAATTTAAACAAATTGCGTCAGCAAATTGCCAAAATGGAAGGCCGTCCAGCTGCGCATATTTTATCAAATAAACAAATAGACCATTCCCATAAAGCTGATACAAATTATAATCATCAAAGCCTAAATAATGTTGAATTTAGCCATTTTTGCTTAGGTTTAAGTGAGGCAGATGAGATTATAAAGCCAATTTTGCGTGGATCATTACATGAAATTGTCCCTGCCCCATCGCATTGGCAAGCCGCTTATGGTTTTGTGTTAGCTTTAATTTTACGTGCCAATAAAGGTCCAAGCTTACAACCGCTGATCTGGATTGAAGATGATGGCATTTTGTTTGAATATGGTGGTTTAAATCCCTATGGCATTATTGCTATGGGGCTTGACCCTTCGCAATTAATCCTTATCCGCTGCGCCCATTTAACCGATGTTTTAAAAGCTGGTGATGACGCACTACAATTAAAAAATATTAGCGGTGTTGTTTTAAGCCTATCAGATAGTTGCAAAGCATTGGATTTTACCACCAGCCGTCGTCTGCATCTCGCCAGTGAAAAAAACAATATTCCAGCTTTCATGCTTATGGCCAAAAACGCCCCCAAAACCAGCAGTGCTTTTACACGTTGGCGCATAGCAAGTGGCCAATCAATCTCATCGGGAGCAATGGCACCCGGTGCGCCTTTTTTTGATGTTGAACTTATTCGTAACCGCTCTGGCGGCATTGGCCATTGGTCTATGGAATGGAACTTTCATGACAAAACCTTTAGTGAACCGACTTTATCTCGCCCTTTATTTTCCATACCTACCAACCAATCGCATCATGCGTTCAAGGCAAAAAAACACGCCAGTTAAGAGTGAAAACAATGCCTTGGCTTTAATTAGCCGTCAGGCATCGGGACTGGTTATCACTGCTATTAACCGGCAGGCAGCAGCAAAAGGACTTTATATTGGCCAAAGCATGAGCGAAGCTAAAGCCATTTTTCCAGAATTTGAAGTACAAATGAGCGAGCCGCATAAGGATAATGCTTGTTTAAAATGGCTAGCCGAAGCGGCTGAGCGTTTTACGCCGCTTATCGCTTATAATCTTCCCTTTGGTTTAATGCTTGATATTACCGGTTGCGATCATCTTTTTGGTGGCGCAAAAAATATGCTTGATAGGGTTATAGAATTTTATCAAAATTTGGGGTTTGAAACCAAAGCCGCCATCACGACGACACCCCATGCGGCACGTATTTTTGCGCGTTTTGGCAAGGGTGGAATTGTTGAACAGCAAAATTTAGCTCCTACACTTGATACAATGCAACTTAAAGCCTTAGAGCTTGAGGGGGCAATTTATCATGGCTTGACCAAGGCTGGCTTTAAAACCATTGGTGCAATACGCAATTTAAAGCCTGCTGCATTAAATGCCCGGTTTGGCGCAGTACCAGTTACTAAATTACAATTACTCTATGGGCAGAAACATCACCCCATTTCACCAATTACGCCTAAACCTTTATACTATAAAATTGGTCGCCTTAATGATCCAGTGATGAACGAAGATCAGATGATGGTCGTATTAGAACCTCTAGCACAAAATTTTTGTAAAAAATTGCGTGATGGCGGTGAAGGTGCAAAACTTATCCATATTGCATTTTTTAGAGTTGATGGCGCACGGCAAATCATTGCCATTGAAACAAGTAAGCCCTTAAACGAAGCGGCGCAATTAATGCGGCTGATTAAAGAGCGTCTTACATCTTTGACAACGCCACTAGATATTGGTTATGGTTTTGATGCTTTTGCTTTTGCAGCTCTAGAATGTGAAAAAATTATTGCCGTTGAGCAAAATCTATTTGTAAAATCCCAAGATAATAGTGAAATTACTAGCTTTATTGACAGGCTTTCCACCCGTTTAGGACATGATCGGGTTTTACGCCTTGAGCTTCACCAAAGCCATATCCCCGAAAAAGCCTTTGCATGGCAACCCGCGCTTTATGCCGGCAAGGTAAAAACAGATCATTTTGATGAGGCAATGTTTTTTGCTCAAAATCAAGAAGCCGCCGAACGCCCATGCCGCATTTTTGTGCCGCCGCAACCGATTGATGTCGTGGCTGCCGTTCCCGATAGCCCACCTGCCTCTTTTCGTTGGCGACGTGTTTTACACCGTATCCGCCTTGCTGAAGGGCCGGAGCGTATTGGTGCAGAATGGTGGAAAAATTCTGCATCCACCCGCGATTATTATCGGGTGGAAGATGAAATTGGCCGGCGTTTTTGGATTTTTCGCTATGGACTTTACAGCGAAAAATCCTCGCCAAAATGGTTTTTGCATGGCCTATTTGCTTAAAAATTCAAGGTAGCCCAAAATGGTTGCAATTTTTGAAATGGTCACACGCAGCAATTATTCATTTTTGCAAGGCGCATCCCACCCCCATGAGTTGATTGAGGAAGCCGCGAAGCTTGGATATAGCGGCATTGGCCTTGCCGATATTAATAGTCTTGCCGGCATTATCCGTGGCTTAACCGCAGCACGTAAAATACAGCAAGAAAATCCAGATTTTCGCTATTTTGTTGGTTGCCGCTTACAATTTACCGATAATATGCCTGATTTAATTGTTTATCCGCGTGATCGTGCAGCCTATGGTCAGCTTTGCCGCCTATTAAGTGAAGGAAAAATGCGCTCACAAATCAAAGGGGAGTGCCATATTAGCTGGGCAGATTTTTGCTTTCGCGCGCGGTTTTTCCAAATTATTACGATTGCACCACCAACCATTCCCACTATTAAAGAGATTGAAACTTTAAAAAGCCAATTATTGCAAATTGTCAATGCTGCACCAAGGCAAGTTTGGCTTGCTCTTGATATGGCCTATATGGGCAGCGATCAAAGGCGGGCGGCCAAATTACTGACCCTTAGCCAACAGGTAAATATTCCGCTCATTGCCACGACAGATATTCTTTATCATCGTAGCGAGCGCAGACCATTGCAAGATGTTCTTACTGCAATTTGCTTACATACAAGTCTTGATGAAGCTGGCTATCAGCTTGCTAAAAATGCTGAAAGACATATGAAGCCGATAATCGAACTGCAGCGAATTTACCGCAATTATGCCGATAGTCTTTTAGCGCAACAAGACTTTGTTGCTCCCATTCACTTTTCACTTGATGAAATTTCCTATAGCTATCCTGATGAGCCAGTGCCACAAGGCAAGGATCCGCAAAACTATTTAAGCGATCTTACTTGGCAAGGCGCAAATGAGCGTTATAAAAATGCAATTCCAGATAAAATCACTGCCATCATTCAAAAAGAACTTACTTTAATTGATGAACTTAATTACGCACCTTATTTTTTAACTGTTTATGATATTGTTTCTTTTGCAAAAGAACAGGGCATTTTATGCCAAGGGCGCGGATCGGCAGCCAATTCTGCCATCTGCTATTGCCTTGGTATCACCAATGTTAATCCTAATGAAATAGATCTCTTGTTTGAGCGTTTTATCTCAAAAGCACGCGATGAACCGCCCGATATTGATGTTGATTTTGAGCATGAGCGGCGTGAAGAAGTGATGCAATATATTTACCGCCGTTATGGTTTAGAAAAAGCAGCCATAGTTGCAACTGTTATCAGCTATCGCGCACGAAGTGCAATTCGAGACGTGTGTAAAGTTTTAAGCCTTGGCGAAGATATATCCAATGCTATTGCCGGTACGATATGGGGATCGCATGGCGGAGAGGCCAAAGGCGAGCATATACAAAAAGCTGGTCTTGATCCTGATAATCCGCGTATTTACCTTGCCTTGCAACTTGTTGGTGAGTTGATTGGATTTCCGCGCCATTTATCGCAGCATGTTGGTGGCTTTGTTTTATCTCGTGAGCGCCTTGATGAAATTGTACCCATTGGCCCTGCCGCCATGGAAAATCGCACTTTTATTGAATGGGATAAGGATGATATTGACGAAATCAAGCTGATGAAAGTAGATGTTTTGTCGCTTGGTATGCTAACTATGATCCGTAAGGCTTTTTTATCGTTAAAGCAATTTTATAACATCAATCATGGTCTTTACACTTTACCAGCCAATGATGAACAAACATATGCCATGCTCCAAAAAGGCGACTCTATCGGCGTCTTTCAGGTAGAAAGCCGCGCGCAAATAAATATGTTGCCGCGCCTTAGGCCACAAAATTTTTATGATTTGGTTATTCAAGTAGCCATTGTCCGCCCCGGCCCCATTCAGGGTGACATGGTGCATCCTTATTTACGCCGCCGCAATGGGCAAGAGCAAGTTTCCTTTCCCTCCCCCGATCCGGCTTTTGGCCCAAAGGACGAATTAAAACAAGTATTAAATAAAACTCTTGGGGTTCCGCTTTTTCAAGAGCAGGCGATGCGTATTGCTATTGATGCCGCTGGATTTTCCCCTGATGAAGCCAATGATTTACGCCGCGCCATGGCAACCTTTCGCCGCACGGGTAAATTAAGCAGTCTTGGCGGCAAGATGATTGGCGGCATGGTAAAGCGCGGCTATGATATTGGTTTTGCTCAAAACTGCTTTAAACAAATTGAAGGCTTTGGCGAATATGGCTTTCCCGAAAGTCATGCAGCAAGCTTTGCCCATCTTGTTTACGTTTCGGCATTTTTAAAATGTCATTATCCTGACGTCTTTGCCTGCGCTTTATTAAATTCGCAGCCGATGGGATTTTATGCACCAGCGCAAATTATCCGCGATGCAAGAGAGCATGGTGTGATGATTAAGCCGATTGATATCAATCTTTCCTTTTGGGATAATCATTTAGAAAAAAAGGACGCAAAACAATCCCAGCAATGTTTTTTTCCCGTACGTTTGGGCTTTCGGCAAATTAACGGATTTTCACGACAATGGGCAGAAATCATTGCAAAAAACCGGCAAGAAAACGGTGACTTTCATTCCATTGAAGAAATACATCACCGTCTTGCTCTGCCACGGCGCGCCTATAATCTTTTAGCCGATGCCGATTGTTTCCGCTCGCTCAATCTTGATCGACGTGAAAGCCTATGGGCAACGCGGCGCTTACCCGATGATGAAACCTTGCCGCTGTTTAAACAAGTAAATGCTCAAGATATTGGTATGGAAGAAAAAACAATATTGCCAGTGATGGAACTAAGTGAACAGGTGATTGCCGATTATGAAACCACACGCCTATCGCTAAAAGCCCATCCGGTTAGTTTTTTGCGAGCCAATTTGGCAAAAAGGCAAGTTATTGATTGTGTAAGCGCTACACAAAATTGCAACCATGGTACAAGAGTTAAAATTTGCGGCATTGTAACCGTGCGGCAAAGACCTGGCAGCGCAAAAGGCGTGGTATTTTTAACCATTGAGGACGAAAGCGGCATTGCCAATATCGTGGTGTGGACAAAAGTTTTGGCGCAATTTCGCCGCGAGGTGATGAGTGCAAAATTAATCGAGGTGCATGGTCATGTTGAGCGTGATGCGTCATCAGGCGTGGTGCATGTGGTGGCGAAGAAAATTATTGACCAAACAAGCGAGCTGTTAAATCTTGCCCAGATGCCCGAGCGCTTCACTGATAATGATAATAATAGCGCACGCCATCCACGACAGGTGCGCATTTTGCCGAAATCTCGTGATTTCCATTAGTAAAATAGACGCGGTAAAGCTTCATCACAACAGTATCCACCGTTAAACTTAAGACAATTATCAATTGAACTCTGTTCAATTCAATTTTGGGAAAGAAAAATAAGACTGTCACTTAACTGTAATCTTGATAGAATATACAACACGCTGAGCTTTTATTGAAAATAGCTATTTTAAAAAATTATGCCAATAGCAGTGTATAGTTTGAATGATGCACCTAATTTTTTCATAAGCAAAAGCAAAGAGTATAGCGGATTTAGAATAGTACTTCTTTTATTCATTACCAATTTAAAAATTCATCTGGGGTCATCATGTCATCTGATATTTCAAAACCTGCTCTTGAGATAAAATCATCATTTGGTTTATCTAAGCTGATGGTAAAAACACTAGCAAGCGCAGCTATTATGGGAAGTGTCCTTGTATTATCAGCAATCAGTAACCAAGCTCATGCGCAATATTTTGGTGATGATATGCGCACTAAACTCGCCCCCAATTTTAAATTAGATAAGGTGGTGGTTTTAATGCGCCATGGTGTTAGGCCGCAAACCAACACCAAAAAGCTTGAAGAAAATACTGGCCGCCAATGGCCAAAATGGATTGTACCCGATGGCTTTTTAACTGGCCATGGCTATGCTGGCATTGTTCAGCAATCGCACTATATGCTTGATACATGGCGAGCTGAAGGCTTGCCTATTGCCAATACTTGCCCAACTTCTAAAGACTATTTTTTATGGGCAAGCCCAGTGCAAAGAACCGTTGCCACAGCGCAAGCAGTTGGGGATGGCATGTTTCCAGGTTGCGGTATTGCCCCGCAACATTTAGAGCTTGAAACAGATGATCCGCTTTTCCAAGCCGTTGATTTAGAGCTTGCCCAGCCTGATCCTAAAATCGTTGAACAACAAGTCCTTGCTGCGATGGGTGGCTCACCAGAAGCGGCAGAAAAGAAATATGCTGATGATGTTGCCCGTTTAAGAGCTGCGGTATGCGGCAATAAAAGCGATGATTGTAAATTTCTTGATGAAAAATGGGGCTTTAAAAGTGAAAAGCCGGGCAAGTATAAATTAACTGGCCCGGTATCAGCCGGGAGCACTATTGCCGAGACGATCCGCCTACAATATAGCGAAGGCTTACCCTTGGAAAATGTTGCCTTTGGCAATGTTAAAAATTCTGACGATGTTGCCAAATTAATGGTTTTGCATGCCGCAAAATATGATCTTGTTAGCAATACAAAAGAAATTGCAACCCATGGTGGCCATGTTTTAATGGGGCAAATCTTAAATGCATTAGCGGCAGGGACTGCAGATCAAAAAACAAACACCTATGATCGCCTTAATGCACCTTTGGTGGTCTTTGTAGGCCATGATACCAATATATCACAAATCCAAACCATTGTGGATGCCAATTGGCATCTTGGTAATTATCCAGCCAACGACATTCCACCCGGCGGCATGCTTATTTTTAAGCGCTATTATGATGACGTCAATAAGGTCTATGCCATCAATGTTTCCTTCACCGCACGCTCGCTTGATCAATGGCGCAACTTGACTGAGCTTAATGGCAATAATGCTCCATTATCACAAGATTTTGGTGATGCAGATTGTCTTAAAGATAAAGAACAACAACTTTGCCGTCTTGATCAATTTATTGAACGTAACAATGCCCAAATCCAACAATTTGAACATAAAATTGATCTTTATAAGTAATAGTTAAATTTCAGCGAACCATAATCATAAAAATAAATTCGGATATTTTAAAGTATTTTCAAAATGTCCGAACAGCCCAAAAATATTTAATATTTATAATATTAAAAATCCTATTTTTATTCATAACTGTAAAAAAAATGTAATAATTTTGATCTATAGAGCAACTATGAGTATTTTTACCAATTAAAATAAACTTTTTAATTATTACTCAAGATTTAATATAATTTCAAAAAATACATACCGTAGAAAATATTACAACTTAATCATTATAAAATTTGCTAAAACAAAATCGGCAATGTTGTTATCCTCTAGCAAGGTTAACAAAGGATATTTATTGCTTATTTACAAATTGCAATTTTGTGATGCACCATGAACGCTCTTTGTCAGGACTCAAAAAATGAAGCCCTTAAAGGCAATTTTGCCAGCCACTTTATTATCAATAGCTTTGCTCCACAATGCAGAAGCTCAAGATGCTCCAACGGCTGAGCCGATTGATTATATTCGTGTTTGCGATGCTTATGGCAAAGGCTATTATTATATTCCTGGCACTGAAACCTGTATGAAAATTTCTGGCTATGTCCGCCATGAAATTGCAGTTGGTGACGATGTTGGTGGCGAAACGGTCAGCAAAGCTTTTGGTGACCAGAATGACACATATCGCTCAAAAACCCGTGCTGAATTAAAATTTGAAACAAAATCCGATACCGAACTTGGAACGATGACCACCTTAATCAGCCTGCGCTCGGAATGGAAAGATGGTAAGGATGGTTCTGCTGGCCAATTACGGCGCGGTTATATTGATCTTGCGGGCTTGCGCATTGGCCTTACTGAAACCGCTTTTTATGAATGGACCGACGGTTATGGCGATGTTTTGACAGACGATGTTATCGGGCCTGCTAGCCATCGCACCAATGCGATTAGCTATACCTATGAGAATAAAAACGGCATTTCTGCCATTATTGCGCTTGAACAAGGCTATGGTAGTGAAAGCACTGGCTATCAATACAGAATGGATAATACTGGCAAACCATTTGTAAGCCATGCCTATGCGTTACGCCAACAAATTGACGACTATACCCCCCATATTGTGACGGGTTTAAAATATAGCCAAAAATGGGGTTCTATCGCTGGTGTTGCCGCCTATGATTCCTATTATCAAGAATGGGCAATGCGCGTGCGGCTAAATCTACAACTCACAGATAAAGCTTTTTTCTGGGCAATGGCTGCCTATAAAACTGCCGATGATTATTATAACGTTGATAAATCCTTTGGTAGCAATGGCATAAAAACCTTTGCTGATGGTAGCCGTCGATTAGGCGTTTATCGCCAGATTAATAGCGCCTATGGCGATTGGGGCGGCGATTGGGCTGCTTGGATTGGCGGCACTTATGATATTTCCAAAAAGCTGTCCTTTAATTATCAAGCCGCTTACGAAGATGCTGGTACTTTTGTTACTTCTGCCAATGTTAAAATTAAAATTACGTCTGGCCTCGTGCTAACACCTGAAATTGCCTATGCAAATTTCAATGATGATTATGGTTATAAAACCAATGATGGTCTTTATCGCGTCCAACAATCGCAAAAAGGACGCCATGCTGTTGCTGGTATCATCCGTCTCCAGCGCTCATTTTAATTCTTAAAATATAGGCTTTGAAAATCCTGCACACTGACCCAATCCTCATTGCAATATTTTCACGGCCTATGCCGGTTCATTCAAAAATTTCGCAGCAATAGTACCAAATCAACTTGAAAAATTTGTGTCTCATTGGTGTTTTAGAGCAACCCTTACTGGATAGGTTATGACAATTAAGCCCTTAGCATCCCCCATTGATAAGGATATGACAGGTTCCATAACGCCATCCCTTTCACCTTGCTTATCTACACATTTTTGGCAACGCTTACGCTATCGCATCAAAATTGCTTTTCATGAACCAACAACGATTATCGGCATAATCTTAGCAATTATTTTTACCTATCTTATTGTATTGCCGATTATTTCTATTTTAATTGATGCAGTCACGGTTCAATTTGGTCATGAACGCCGTCTTGGCCAAGATGCTGGCACACTTACCGATTATTATATATTGCGGGTGCTTTTTTCACCAATATCAATTGATCTTTTCTGGCGGCCATTACTCAATACTTTAATGATTGCGGCTGTTGTTATTTTTTGGAGTGGGCTTTTAGGTGGTATTTTGGGTTGGCTCGTCAGCCGCACCGATATGTTTGGCCGTAAATGGTTTGCAACCGCGCTTATTGTCCCCTATATGCTGCCCGAATGGACATTTGCATTGGCATGGACAACAGTGTTTAAAAACCGAACGGTTGGAGGCCAACCCGGCTGGCTTGAAACCATTGGTCTTAGCCCACCCAATTGGATTGCCTATGGTTCTATACCGATTACCATCATCATGGTTTTGCATTATGTGCCATTTGTTATCCTGCTTTTTGGCTCTGCCCTGCAACGTTTTGACTCGCAATTGGAAGATTCTGCCCGTATTTTAGGAGCAAATCGTTTGCAAATAAGCTGGAAAATTATCATTCCATTAATGCGTCCAGCTTTACTCTCCTCCCTTGTTTTAATCTTTGCTAAATGCCTTGGCGAATTTGGTGTGCCTTATGTTTTAGGCTTGCCGGTTAATTACCAAGTCCTATCCACCTCGCTCTTTCGCTCATTGGAATCTCGACAAACTGGCGTTGCTGGAGTTTTAGCCGCCGCAATTATGATACTTGGCATCATAACCTTGCTCATTGATGCACGTTTGGTGCGTGAAGCCCGCCGCTTTGTGACAATTGGCAGCAAGGGTTCAATGAATAGGCCTAATCATCTTGGCCGTTGGCGTATGACTGCCACCGTCTTCGCCAGCTTTATTTTTGCCATTAGCGTTGCCTTGCCATTAATCGCGCTGATCCTGTCAACGGTGATGAAAATTCCGGGTAAATTTACTCTTGATAATTTCACGCTTGATTTTTGGATTGGCCAAAATCTTGGTACGGTTGCCATGCAATCGGGTATTTTATTAACTCATGAATTATGGGCAGCTTTTTACAATACCTTAAAAATTGTTGGCATCGCTTCAATTGTTTCAGGTCTATTAGGTTTAATTGTTGGTTATGTGGTTATTCGCACACCGCTACGAAGTTTGAGCTTTTATTTGCGGCAAGTTACCTTTTTACCCTATCTTGTGCCTGGCGTTGCTTTTGCTGCGGCTTATCTTTCTCTCTTTGCCATTGCACGCGGTCCCATTCCTGCGCTTTACGGAACGCTTACCATTTTGCTTTTGGCACTCATTGCCGATCAAATGCCCTATGCATCACGGGCTGGAATTGCTGCGATGAGCCAACTTGGCAAAGACCCCGAGGAAGCTGCCCAAATATCAGGCGCGGGTTGGTTGCGCCGTATGATAACAGTGATTATCCCCATACAAAAAAGCTCGCTTGTCACTGGTATCCTCTTGCCATTTATTTCTGGCATTAAAAGCCTTAGCCTTTTTGTCATTTTGGCTGTGCCAAGTACCGATGTGCTAACCACGTTTTCACTGCGCCTTGTTGATTATAATTATACACAAGCCGCCAATGCCGTAGTACTTATCATTGCTGCCATTGCCTATTTTTCAACCCTTGCCGCCCAAAAACTTACCAAAACAAATCTTGCAGAAGGATTAGGAAGCTAATGCCGACAATTAAACTTCAAAATGCGCAAAAATCCTATGCGAAAAATGGGCAGAAAGCCGTTTCAAATCTTGATCTTGAAATTGCCAATGGTGATTTCATGTGTCTGCTTGGGCCATCAGGTTGCGGTAAAACCACAACGCTGCGCATGATTGCTGGCCTTGAAAATCTATCTGATGGTGAATTACTGATTGATGATCGTATCGTGGACAGCGTTCAAAAAGGTATTTTTATACCGCCGGAAAAGCGTGAAATGGGTTTGGTTTTTCAAAGCTACGCGCTTTGGCCGCATCTTACCATTGAACGCAACACCGATTTTGGCTTGCGCTTACGCAAGGTGCCAAAGCTTGAACGCGAAGCGCAAGTTGAGCGTGTCATGAAAGCCTTGGATATTGAACAATATCGTGACCGTTATCCATCTCAATTATCTGGCGGCCAACAACAGCGTGTTGCCCTTGCCCGCATGTTGGCGATAAATCCAGGCATATTGCTGCTTGATGAGCCACTTTCCAATCTTGATGCGCGTTTGCGTCTTGAAATGCGTGCAGAACTAAAACGCATTCATAATGCATTTAAAACAACAATTGTTTTTGTAACCCACGATCAATGGGAGGCAATGACTTTGGCAACCACCATTGCGGTTATGGATAAGGGAACATTGCAACAAATTGGCACGCCCGATGATATTTATAACCGTCCCGCCAACCGCTTTGTTGCGGAATTTGTTGGCAACCCACCAATTAATATTATTAATTTAAGTGACGCCAATGATAAGCCTATCGCCCAAGATATTGGTCGCTATTTAGCGCAATATAGCCAAAACTCAAATAATATCGCAGCGCTTGGCTTTAGGCCGGAAGCAATAGAAATAGCCCAAAAGGACATAACGCATAACGAAAATGTTTTTAAGGCTGATATGATGGTAACCGGCATTTTGCCAACCGGCGGCAATTGGATTATTGAGTTAAACAAGGATGGTCACACGGTTTTTGCCTCCACCCATCAGCCACCCAATTATGAAACAGGCAGCAAGGTTGCCATTGCTATTCAAGCCAAAAACCAGCATGGCTTTGATCAAACTGGCTCAAGAGTCGCGCAATTGCAATAGTTGGATGATATAAATTGAATTAAATCTTTAAAATCAACGCTTGCTCAATAAGGTGAGATGACCGTGGTAAACAAACAAACTATGTTAAAAATTTCGGGCACTAAAATATCAACCAAACGCCAATCACCTTTAAAGATTTTGGCTGTTGGTTTTTTGAGCCTTATTGCGACCTCGGCTCTTGCGCAAAGCAACGGTAATCTTGCACAAAGCAATGACACACTTGCAGCGTTGCAAGAAGCTGCCAAGAATGAAGCACCAATTGTCATTTATGACAGTACAGGCAAAATCATTGAAATGGCAAAAGGCTTTAGTCAAAAATACGGACTTAAAGCGGAAGGTCGCAAAGTCAAAGCCACCGCACAGCTTGAAATGCTCATCCGCGAAGCGCGCGCCAATAATATTCAAGGTGATGTGTCAATCATTAGTGATGCTCCTGCTGCCATGGCGCAGCTTATCCCACAAAAATTTGCAATGAGCTGGTTTCCGCAAGATCTTGCCAATGATGTGCCAGAAAAATATCGCGATCCACTCACCATTGTAAATAGCCCCAATGTTTGGGTTTATAATACCGCCCTTTATGATAAATGCCCGATTGATAATGTCTGGCAGCTGACTGAAAGTGAGTGGCGCGGCCGTGTTGCCATGCAAGATCCTTTGGGTAAAAGCGCTTATGTTGATTGGTTTAACCAATTAGAAAGCCATGGCGATGAAGCCATGCGTAAAGCCTATGAAGCACAATTTGGCAAAAAAATTCAAACCGATGAAAAAAGTGCAACAGCTGCATGGATCAAAGCTTTAGCACAAAATGGCCCTTTGCTCACAGATTCAGACTCTGCGGCGGCCGATGCGGTTGCAGCTTCAGGCCAAAAAGAGCCTTTTTTAGCACTGGTCAGTACCGCTAAATTTCGCGACAATAAAGAAAAAGGCATGACCCTTGGTCTTTGCACTGGCCTTAAGCCGCATATGGGTTGGCTTTACCCAAGCATTGGTCTTATAGCCACCGGCACAAAAAGCCCCAATAGTGCAAAACTCTTCCTTCATTACGCGCTAACAGCTGAGGGCATTGAGCCACAGGCTGTTGATGGAAAAATTTCCACCAATCAATCAGTTGCTTTACCAAAAAATGAACCATCGGGCATTGGTGCCTATCGCAACCAGCTTTTTGATTATGATATGGCAACCAGTCTTGATGATTGGGATAAACGAGAGGATTGGCAAGATTTTTGGCGAATGAATTATAAACGCTAATTTTTTACTATTATTAAACTCTAATATAAATTTATACAGCTTAACATTTGAAAAAAATTATAATTGATCAAATAAAAAAAGGAAGTGTAAAGTATTATACTTTCTTAATCCCCAAGCAAATGACGCTAATTAAAAAATTAATTTGGATTTTTACCAGTTTTTTATTAAAGAGACACTATTGAAATATTATTGGCTTTTAAAAAGCCAAGCTGGATTTGGAATATTATGATAAAAGCGCATCAGGTTGAAAAGGGAGATTTGGACTTACCTTATCTCAGCCTTATTTATCAAAACCTTGCTCCTTATGGCAAAGATCTTTATCTTTCTGGCAAAGAGGGGGCCGCTGATATCCATCTTCTAAAAAGCTTGGATATTACCACGGTTATTAATTGCGCGGTTAATCTTGATTTTAATTTTGTTACCGATAGTCAAGCCGACCGCACCACCCACCAGCGCGATTTTGGCCCAGCAGAAATACGCTATTATAAAATTGGCCTAATTGATGGAGCAGGAAATCCTGCCACCCAACTTATTGCCGGTTATTTTACAATTGAAGCTGCTTTTCAGCAAATTTTGCCGCAAAAAATTACTTATCCATGCCGCAAGCGTGGCAATGTGCTGATTAATTGCCGTGGTGGACGTTCACGCTCGGTTATCATGATGGCGTTGTTTTTGCATATTAATGCTGAAAATGAATTTCCAGATATTGATGATGCCATTGCTTTTGTGCGCGAAAAACGCGAAATTTCGCCTGATGAATGGTTTAAGGCACCAAAGCCGGTTTTAGTTGAATCCGCCCGCTGGGCAGCACAATGGATTAAACAAATAAAGTCACAGCCTATTCCAGAAATCGCAATAAAATAGTTTTGTTCAATGCTAAAAATCGGTGCATTTTTATAAGTACTAAAATGCACCGTTAAGCTAAATATTCAACCTATAAAATACTAATTAATTTAGCTGATAAATCCGTTACAACGCTTACCCGTCCAAGGATTGGTGGGCTGCTTAGGGCTTTCAGCCCATGATCCCCATGCACCAGTAAATGTTGAAAAATCACTACTAAATTCCAAAAATGCATAGCCGGTGCCATATTTATCAGCCCATTTTAAAGTTTCACGCTGTCCCGCTGGCGGCGATATTTGCGTTAATTTGCCTTCCGTTACCACTTCACCATCACGATAACGCATAGAGCCTGTTAAACTACCCGTTGGAGATATTTCAAGCGTCATTTCAACATTGACCATATAGCCATTGTGATAAACCTTACCGCAATAGCGCCCTTGCGGCCGCATATCTTGCGCATAAGCCAGTAAAGGGCTTATAAGCAAAGACAGCAACACAGTGACAGAAAACAAGCTTTTACGGATCATATAACTTTATCATTCATTAGAGTTAAACCATTAGCGATAATGCAATCATTAAGAAAAATCGCTTAAAGTCAATTTACCAATATGTTGGCCAGATTCCATCAACCGATGAGCTTTCCTTAAATTTTCAGCATTAATTGGTGATAAACTATCAGTCGCGGTTGGTGTTAGCAACTTATCATCAATCATCTCTGCCACTTGCTTTAAAATATCACCTTGGCGACCAATATCACTTGTTTCAAACATTGATCGCGTAAACATCGATTCCCAATGCAATGAAACAGATTTGCCTTTAAATGGCACAATATCAAAGGTCTTAGGCCCATCAATCAAGCCAATGCGCCCCTGCGGCCCGATGATTTGGGCATATTGCGGTTGATAGCCTTCAGAATTAGCGGTTGAAAAAATAAAATCAACATGGTTAAGCCCTAGCTTTTGCAACTGCTCAATAAAAGACTTGGTATAATCAATCACTTGATCGGCGCCCATTTTAAGCGCCCAGTCGTGAGATTGTTGGCGTGAGGCGGTGGCTATCACCAAGGCATCAGTTTTAAGCCGCGCTAATTGCAAAGCCATAGAGCCAACGCCGCCAGCCGCACCCACCATTAAAAAGGTATTTTTACCCTTATGCACCCCTTGATCGATCCGTAACCGGTCAAATAGCATTTCAAAGGCCGTTAAGGCGGTTAGCGGAATTGCCGCCGCCGCTGCAAAATCCAAAGTCTTTGGCTTTAAGGCAACAAGGCGATGATCTATCGCTTGATATTGGGCGTTAGAACCCTGGCGGTTTATTGCACCAGCATAATAAACAGCATCACCTAGTTTAAAGCCTCTCACCTCACTGCCAAGTTCGGTCACAATACCAGCTGCATCAAAACCTAAAATACGCGGTTGATCATCAAAGGGGCCTGAAGCAAGGCGCGTTTTATAATCAATAGGATTAACCGAAATTGCCTTGATTTCAACCAAAAGATCTTGCGCGCCAATTTTTGGCATAGCAACATCGACATTGATCAAAGATTGGGAATCGTCAATTGGTAGTGATTTATAATAACCGACAGCCTTCATTCTTTCCTCCAATAATACCCTATAGTTCTATTAAGACTATAACCTAATATATAGCAGCAAAGGAATGGCAAATTTATGTGAAAAAAAATTTAATGCATGAGACTTCGTTATGGGAAATTTTAGACAATTTATTGCTTTACCTTAAAGGAAAAAATTTCCATTGCTTATATAGCTGCAATTATCTTGGTGTCAGAGCAATCTATGAACAAAATCACTCAAAGTAAAAATACAAAGCCACATATTATGCAATCATAAAATGTTACGCACAATATATCATTATTAACTTTTTAAAAATTTGGAAATTTTAAGAGAAAAGTGGCGCACCCGAAGAGATTCGAACTCCTGACCCCCAGATTCGTAGTCTGGTGCTCTATCCAGCTGAGCTACGGGTGCATGCCCTGGCAACGTCACTGCGTTGCGCTTGCCGGTGTCTAAAGGGTTCGTTGGATAATTGCAAGACCAAATTTCAAAAAAAATCAAATTTTTATAAAAAAAAATTTAAAACATTGATTTATAACAAATAAATTTTATAAAAAAATATCCACACACCAAAGGATTAGGCGCTTTTTTTAGTGCCATACCATTTTGCCACATTATTTACAGCCATTGGTATACGAATCCTGAAATGCGTTCCGACCTTACAATCATCAATAAGCTCGATTGTACCACCATGAGCGCGCACCAATTCAAGACAGATTGCTAAACCAAGACCTGTGCCACCATGTCCGGTACTACCATCAAAGGGCGTAAAAAGATGTTCTTTGGCTTTTGCCGGCAATCCTGGTCCATTATCAACAATATCAAGAATCGCCGATTTACCTTCATAATGGGCGGTTACCGTAATATCGCGGGACTTATCCTTTTCCATTTCTGCCGGCGAGGTCATGGCTTGCACAGCATTTCGAAACAGATTGGTAAGAACACGGTTGAGCTGTTCACTATCGACCAACATTTCGAAATCTTCTGCAACCTTATTGTGGATATTCACGAGCTCTCGTCCTGATACAGCAAGACTATCCCTTATATCATCAATAAGGGCATGCAAAGAAACTAATTGCAAATTGGGTCTTTGCTCCTGCATTCGACCATAAGCAATAATACTTTGCGTATAGTTGATTGCCCGATCGATGGTATGGATTAATTTAGGGGTTAGCCGTTTGCTTAGCGGATCATTCACCTCAGCCAAATGGTCTGAAATCAATTGCGCCGAAGCTAGGATATTACGCATATCGTGATTAATTTTCGATACCGCAAGCCCAAGATTAGCAAGATGTTTTTGCCGCACATAATTTTGTTGCAATTCAACTTCAATTGCCGCAATACGCCGTTGCGCTGCCCCCATCTCATCACGGCGATTTTCTGGCACAATGATGCGGTTAGGATTATCAGGCTCGGCAACAAAATCAAGCATATGAAAATAGATAGCACGCAAGGGGCGCACCAATAATTCATAAACAATAAGGTAAATAATCGTGGTGGCAACAATGGCAATGGTGAGTGAAATTATCGCAAATTGCCATGTAAAACGCAGCATTTCTTCACGCAACTCGCTATTGGTGAAGGTCATCGAAAATACCTGATTGCTATCATCGGTACGCGCAAAAAGACGAATAATTTTAGGCGTACTAGAAAAAAGTGTTGTCACACCGCTAATGACTGACTGAGTTTCACTATAATTATTCAAATCAATATTCTTGTCGACGGAATATTCCTGCCCATTAAGCCTTATAGCTACAATCGAACCATCATCACGGGTTACAGTCAAAGCAAGGGCTTTCGTTGCCGAAAGAACCCTATGCTGCACCTCCTGATCAAGCACAATTCTGTCTTCATTAAGTAAAACATAAGATAGCGCCATAGCCGATTTGGTCTGATTTTCAAGCCAACGGCTTTGCATATTGGCAATGGAGGGAATAAAGGCCAAAATTTCAGTAATGAGAACTGAAAGCACCATCAAAAGCAACAAGCGTGTGCGAATACGCGAGAAAAACGGAATTTTATTTTCATGAGAGGCGTTAATATTTAACGATGGAACCAGACCTGCCAAGTCATCTTGGCTTGACATATCCATGCCATCAGTCGCGGTTTCATTAGTATTTAATGTCATGAAAAATAATCCAAATAAATGATAGCTTTGCTTATAATCAATTTTATCAGGCGACGAAACATAAAGAGCACCAAGAAAAGATGGTTTTCCGCTATTCTGGTTTCATTACCAAAATTTAACTGGCGCTTGTGTTGATTATGACACATTAAAGTGATCAGAACAAATTGCAATGCCCGTTTTTTGTTTGGCAATAGTTTTGGCTTTATGCAATATTTTTGCCCCTTGAATTTCCTCTCGGGTGGAGTACATCAAGAGAAAAAAGTCAAACCAATGAATTTATTGATAAATTTTATAAATGCCATTTTTCGCTAATCGATACGGCGCTGCTATTATGCTTTTAAGCAAAGTATTGGAACGGTTAAATTATCTCACTGGCTTTATCAAATATTGGCTTTATCAAAAGGGCATTTTTAAAACAGGCGAGAAATAATTATGATTCTTTTAAAGGCAATAATATCGAGGTGATCTAAACTAGCGCATATAGTCGTGTATTTTGTAAGCATTAAAATTATTTAACTTGATGATTAAAGGTATCTTTACCAAAAATATGTCAAAGCATATCGGAATATGATCAGAAAGACGACTTTAACTTTTAGAATTTATATAAATAAAACAATGGGCTGAATCCCGTTACACTTTATAAATAGCGATTAATGACCTTAAATAAAAACCGACTAGAAAAGCTAAAATCTAATTGACTGGCTTGTTGTCATATAGCCGCATTAAACTTGCATAATATTAATACTTATTCGAGCGTTGTGACATACATCATAAAAATTTCAATGCTGCATGAATGCAATATTTGAACACATAAAATCAAAGGGCTGAATGGATGAAAATTGGCAAAACCATATTAACGGTTGCCGCTTTAGGTACAGTTAGTGCCTTAGCATCATTAATGGCGATGCCGCTTTTTACCGCGCCAGCTATGGCGCAAAACCCTAACCAAAAATCAGGCGGTGGCAATGCCTCTGCGCTTGTGGTGGTTGAGCCCGCCAAAAAAGAAATCATAAATGATCATTTAACCGCTATTGGCACAAGCCGCGCTGATCAAACAGTTGCAGTCACGCCATGGTCGGCAGGAACGCTTGAAAAATTTTTTGTCAAAGCGGGGCAAAATGTCAAGATCAATGATCCAATTGCTAAACTTGACTCGGATAATGAAGAAATTGCCCTTGAGCAAGCCAAGGTGCAGCTAGAAGATGCAAAGCAGGCTTATGAGCGCATTATCCGCTTGCGCGAAACGCAAACCGTATCGCAAGTACAAGAAATTAGCGGCAAACTTGCACTTGCCAAGGCTGAGTTATCAGTTAAAGATGCACAATTAACTCTGGAAAGGCGTACTATTCGCGCGCCGATTAATGGCATGGTTGGTATTTTACCGATTGATGCGGGTAATTATGTCACCACAGCAACAACAATCGCCAATATTGATAACCGTAGTAAGATATTGGTCGATATTTGGGTGCCAGAACGTTATGCGCCATCAATTGAAATTGGTCAATCGATCAGTGCAAAATCTATCGCACGCCAGGGTGACAAGCCCTTTATTGGCACCGTTAGCGCTATTGATAGCAAAATTGATGAAGCAAGCCGCACCTTGCGGGTGCGCTCAGAAATTTTAAACAAGAATGATGTCTTGCGCGGCGGCATGTCCTTTGAGGTAAGCCTCACCTTTCCCGGTGATCCCTATGCCAGTGTTAACCCCCTCGCCATTCAATGGAGCGGCTCTGGTGCTTATGTTTGGCGGATTAAAGATAATAAAGCCTTTAAAACTCCAGTATCCATCATTCAACGCAATTCCAACAATGTATTGGTCAATGGCGAAATTGAAGCGGGAGATAATATTGTTATCCAAGGCGTGCAGTCACTGCGCGAAGGCATAGAAGTACGCTTTGAAAATCCGCAAGCACGTGTTGGCACACAGGCTGATAATAATACACAAGAGCCAACCACTAAGGGCGATGAAGAAGCCAAAGCGGATCACGCCAATGCAAAATAACAATTCCTTTGATAAAGATGGCGTGAGCGAAACAAAAAAGCCAAAAACAATTAGCAAGGGGGGCTTTGTTAATCTATTTATTCGCCGGCCAGTTTTCGCCTTTGTTGTTAATGCCTTGATTGTTGTTGCAGGTCTTGCAGCCCTTTCTGGTGTGGATATTCGCGAATTGCCCGATGTTGATCGCCCTGCAGTTACAGTTGCAACAGATTTTACTGGTGCATCCGCCGAAACTATTGACCGTGAAATTACCCAAGTTTTAGAAGATGCTGTAGCGCGCGTCACCGGGGTTAAAACCATTTCATCGCGTTCATCCTTTGCGCGCAGCCGCGTGACAGTAGAATTTAATGATGGTGTTGATCTTAATGTTGCAGCGGCTGATATTCGTGATGCCATTTCGCGCGTCACCAATGATCTGCCGCAAGCCGCGGACGCATCACGTATCATCAAAGCAGATTCCAATGCCGATGCGGTAATGCGCCTTGCGGTGATGTCCGATAGAATGAGCGTAGATGATCTAACCGTTCTTGCCGATGATCAGATTGCTGATACGCTGTCTGCGGTTGCCGGCGTTGCCGATGTGCAAATGTTTGGCGATCGTGATAAGATTTTCCGCATTGATATTGATCAGGCACGCCTTGCAAGTTACGGTTTGACGGTTGGCAATATCACCACCACCCTATCAGATATGGCGCTTGACGCACCAGCTGGATCATTACGCAGTTCTGACCAATCCTTGGTGGTGCGTGCAACAGCAAATCTTTCAACGCCGCAAGCTTTTGAAAATGTTTATATTACCCCAAAAATCCGCATTGGTGATATTGCCAATGTTACCTTAGGGCCTGATGTTGAAACATCAATCGTGAATGCCAATGGTCGCTCCGCCGTTGGGCTTGGTATTATCCGGCAAGCGCAATCCAATACTTTGGATATTTCTAAAGGCATTACGCAGGCCGTTGCAGAGCTCAATAAAACCTTGCCAGATGGGGTTGAAGTACGCATCACCAGTGATGATGCCAATTTCATCAAGGGTGCAATTCATGAGGTTGAAATTGCCTTGATCGTTGCCATTCTTGGCGTCATCGTGGTTATTTTCCTATTTCTTTGGGATGTTCGAGCAACACTTATCCCAGCCTTATCGATTCCCGTTGCTCTTATCGGTACAATTGCCGCAATTTATTTGGCCGGTTTTTCCATCAATATTTTAACCTTGCTAGCACTGGTGCTTGCAACGGGGCTTGTAGTTGATGATGCAATTGTGGTGTTAGAAAATATTGTTCGCCGCCGCAATATGGGCATTGGTCCACGTGCAGCTTCAGTTTTGGGCACTAATGAAGTATTTTTTGCCGTTGTCGCAACCACTCTTACCCTTGCTGCGGTGTTTATTCCAATTTCGTTTTTGCCAGGGCAAGCTGGTGGTCTATTTAAAGAGTTTGGCTTTGTGCTAGCGATTGCAATTTTACTATCGGCAATCGTATCGCTCACCCTTTGCCCAATGCTTGCATCACGTTTTTTAAAAGAGCATAAGTCCAATGAAAGCGATCATCGTGAGCCATTATTTTTTCAAAAATTAGGTGGTTTTATTGGCGGTTTTTATCGTAAAACTCTGCATTTTTGTTTAAACCAACCCTTAATGGTAATTGTTGCTTCAATCGTTTTTGCTGGACTTTCATGGGCGGGCTTTAATACATTGCAGCAAGAGCTTACGCCATCAGAAGATCGCTCATCTATCTTCCTATCGATTGAAGGACCGCAGGGTATTTCGGTTGATTATCTTAATGATCAATTCAAGCAAATTGAAGCTATTCTTTCGCCCTTGCGAGAAAATGGTGAAATTGTTAGCACCTATTCCGTAGCAGGCACGGGCGGCTCGACCAATCGCGGTGTTATTATTTTAACTCTTGCACCATGGAATGATCGCTCGCGCAGTCAACAGGAAATTATTGGCGACATTAATACCGCCATGCGCAAGTTCCCATCAGTGCGCGTTCTTACCCGTGAAGGCAACAGCCTTGGCATTCGTGGTGCGGGCAATGGTTTGCAATTTGCAATTTTAGGACAGGATTACGCAACCCTGCAACCCGCGGCAGAGGCAATTATTGCCAAAATGCAGCAAAACCCCAAATTCTTACAACCTCGCCTAGCGGTTGATGCAACACAACCACAATTATTTATTGATATAGACCGCGCCCGCGCCTCCGATCTTGGCATTGATATTTCTGGTATGGCACAAACCGTTCAATCTATGCTCGATGGGCGTAAAATTGGCTCGGTTTATGTGGGTGATCGTAGTTATGATGTAAAAATCGTATCCTCTACCCATCCAGTTAATGACCCAAGCGATCTTGAAAACATCTATATGAAAACTAGCGATAGCCGCTTTGTGCCAGTCTCTGCCATTGCTAGTGTTGATGAGCGACCCGTACCACCAGAATTGCAACGTGAATCACGTATGCGGGCGGTAACCTTGACCACCAATCTTGCATCAGATTATGCCCTTGGAACTGCTTATCAAGATGTCTTAGCTATTGCAAAAAATGAGTTACCATCAGGCAGCTATATTTTGCCTCTTGCTGAAGCGGCAACCCTTGGGGAAACATCGGCCGGTCTTATTTTGATTTTTGGCTTTGCGATTGTGATTATTTTGTTGGTTTTAGCAGCACAATTTGAAAGCTTTATTTCTGGTATTATTGTTATGGCAACCGTTCCCCTTGGACTTGGCTGTGCAGTTATCGCAATGATGATTTCTGGGGTTAGTCTTAATGTTTATAGTCAGATTGGTTTGGTCTTGCTTGTTGGCATCATGGCCAAAAACGGTATTTTGATTGTTGAATTTGCTGACCAATTGCGTGATCGCGGTATGAATGTACGCCAAGCAATTGAGGAAGCTGCCAATATTCGCTTACGCCCCGTGTCGATGACTATGATTTGCGCTATTCTTGGCGGTGTACCGCTAGTTTTGGCATCAGGAGCTGGTGCTGAGGCGCGTATTGCGCTTGGTTGGGTCATTGTTGGTGGACTTGGGCTTGCTACGATTGCGACGCTTTATGTAACCCCCGTTGCTTATTTGCTGCTTGGCCGCTTTGTTCGCCCCAAAGCCGAAGAAGAAGCACGCCTTGACCAAGAATTGCATCATGCCAACAACAACCAAAACACACACTAACATCTTAGCCGCATAAAACATGCGTTTATTGTCTATTGCCTGTGAAAACAAAACTGTTTTCGCAGGCAATATTTTTAAATATTTTCATTTCCAATAAGACACAAATAAAACTTACACAGAAAGCAAGATTTTCATTTTTAAATTTTAACATGCCACCGTTTAAAAATCTTATATTTTGGCTAAAATGCCGGTTAAAAACGCTTTGAGGCAATCGCCAATAACACTCACCTGATAACCACCCTCTTGGATAATCACCACAGGAATACCCAAACGTGCAACAAGGATGGCGGCTTTATGAAAGGCATCGGTCGTCACTTTAACAATGCTTAAAGGATCATCCTTATGGGTATCATAGCCAAGGGCAAGAACCACAACTTCAGCGCCATAATTCTTAACATAATCAACGCCTAAACCCACGCCGGTTAAAAAACTTTCATCATCGCTATTGGCGGCAATCGGAATATTAACATTATAGCCCAAACCTTCACCATAGCCTTTTTCATGCTGATAGCCGGTATAAAACGGATAATAAACTGATGTATCAACATGGACAGAAACCGTCAAAATATCGCTGCGGCGATAAAATATTTCTTGTGTGCCGTCCCCATGATGGGCGTCAATATCAAGAACAGCGATTTTTTTAAATTCTTGCCGTAAATGCTCTGCAGCAATGGCAGCATTATTCATATAGCAAAAGCCCGAAGCACGATCGGAACGGCAATGATGCCCAGAAGGGCGGCAAAGGGCGTAAGCGACTTTTTCACCTTCAAGAATAGCCTCAGCGGCAGCCGTTGCACTATGGGTTGACCGTAAAACCGATAGGTAAGTAAACTTGCTAATTGGCACAGCAAGATCACCAAGATAATAACCGCTTTGGGCAATAAGATGATTACTTGGACAAGGAGGGCGCCTATCCTTAGCAGGATCACCATTCCAATAAGGGAAGCTATTGGGTAAAACCTCTACCCCATGCATGGGTAATTCCAACCAACGACTATAAGCTGTTTCAAGATAATCAAGATAATAGTTGGGATGAACTTTTAATGCAGCAAGGCGGCTATAATCTTGCGGTGTTTCAACGCTTACGCCCAAATTTTCAAGAGCGATCAAAAGCTTTTGTGTTCGCAATGGACTATCGGTGGGCTTTGCTATTTCGCCATAACGCATAAATTGTTTTGGCTCATGCAAAGCCTGATCTTGATGATAAAAACCGCGCATTCTTCCTCCCCCTAGTAACACCACCTCCAATAAAAAGCTTCTTTAAAAAGCTAAAAAGTGTTACAACTTACAAACTATGCCACTGTTAAATAGGCAATTCAATAGAGTTCTTATCAGCGCATTTGATACAACTTTACGCGATGAAACTTTTTATTATTATTTTAATAACAGTTTAGCCTATTGCTTTTATTGCCAAGGTGCTATTGAATTACAGTAAAGCTGCTAAATATTGTTTCAATGAACTGAGGCAAGAAATCTGTGAGACTGTTTAAATGAAAAACCATCATGATGCTGAAAGGCTAAAGCTAATTGGCGATGACGAAACCATAGATTTTATGCCCCTTGAAACTTATTTAACCAAGTGGATGCATGGTGACGGTGCAAAAATAGCAATTGTAAAACTGATTGAGGCTATTTGTCTTGGTGCCTTTAAGCTTTCTAAGCGTGTAGCTGGCGGCCATCTTTATGGTGACCCGGGTCGCCTCGTTGGTTCCAATAGCGATGGCGATCTACAAAAAAGCATTGATGTTGGCTCGCATTATTTATTTTCTGAACTATTATTGGAAGCAGGAGCTGGCAAGCTTTTATCGGAAGAATCTGAAGATGTTATAAGCAATCCCGACGGCGGTGATTTTGCTGTTGCATTTGATCCGCTTGATGGCTCAGGCAATGTCGGCATTGGCGCACCAATTGGCACATTTTTTTCGATTTTTCCAAATTCTTATAGTCATGACCCATTTTTAGTAAAGGGTAGCGAACAAGTGGCTGCTGGCTATATTTCTTATGGTCATAGTATTGATTTTGCTCTATCGGTCGGCGATGGGCTTATTTTGGGTGCGATGGAGCCACAAAGCGGCATTTTTTATATTTTACAAGAAAATGTTACTCTTGCCCCTGAAACATCCGACCTTGCTTATAATGCTTCAGTTTATCGCCATCTTTTTCAGCCAATGCGTCAATATGTTGATGATGTTCAACAAGGTAAGGTTGGGCCGCGCGGCAAAGATTTCAACATGCGTTGGCTTGGCGCTGCGGTTGGCGAGCTCCATCGTATTTTTCAGCGTGGCGGCCTGTTCTTTTATGTCAATGACCAGCGTAAAGGCTATGAAAATGGTCGCCTAAGACTAATTTACGAAGCATTTCCCATTGCATTTCTCTGTGACGCTGCAAAAGGCAAAGCCACTGATGGTATGCAAGATATTCTTGATATTGTACCAGCTAGTCATCATGCTCGCACACCACTGATTTTTGGTGCAGCCAATGAAGTCGATACAATCAAGACCTATCATACTTTAACCCAAAATCCCGAATGAGGAGAGTTTTTCATGGCCCGTATTACCCTTCGCCAATTGCTTGATCATGCAGCAGAACATGATTATGGCGTTCCAGCGTTTAATATTAATAATATGGAACAGGCACTTGCCGTTATGGAAGCTGCCCACGCGACTAATTCACCGGTTATCATTCAAGCATCGCGCGGCGCGCGCGCTTATGCCCATGACATCATGCTGCGTCATATGATGGATGCAGTGGTTGAAATTTTCCCTCATATTCCTGTGTGCGTGCATCTTGACCATGGTAATGGCCCAGCAACCTGCATGACCGCACTACAAAACGGTTTTACATCGGTAATGATGGATGGTTCGCTTAAAGAAGATGGTAAAACACCTGCTGATTGGGATTATAATGTGGGTGTGACCAAACAGGTTTCAACCATGGCTCATTATGGCGGCGCTTCAGTTGAAGGTGAACTTGGTGTGCTTGGCTCACTTGAAACAGGTCAAGGTGAAGCTGAAGATGGCCACGGCGCAGAAGGCGTTCTAAGCCATGACCAATTATTGACTAATCCTGATGAAGCGGTCAAATTTGTGCTTGAAACCAAGGTAGATGCTTTGGCTGTTGCTATGGGTACCAGCCATGGTGCTTATAAATTTACCCGTAAGCCTGATGGCAATGTTTTGGCAATGAGCGTTATTGAAGAAATCCATCGCAAATTACCAAATACCCATTTGGTGATGCATGGTTCTTCATCAGTTCCGCAAGAGCTACAAGATATCATCAACCAATATGGTGGCGATATTAAGCCAACTTGGGGCGTGCCAGTAGAAGAAATCCAACGCGGCATCCGCCATGGTGTGCGCAAAATCAACATTGACACCGATTGCCGCATGGCAATTACGGGTCAGATCCGCCGCGTTTTTGCTGAAAATCCATCAGAGTTTGATCCACGTAAATATTTGGCACCAGCGCGTGAAGCGGTTACCAAGCTTTGCAAACAACGCTTTGAAGAATTTGGCACGGCAGGCCACGCCAGTGCGATTAAGCCATTGCCACTTGCTGACATGGCAAAGCTTTATGCTGAAGGCAAACTTGATCCTATTGCTTCTTAAAAACTAAGCTATTTAAACAAATTAAAGCCGCGTGCCATTTAAAAAATGGCACGCGGCTTTTTATTTGATCAGCATAACATATTTGCCGTGTACTAGCGTCAGCAATAAAAATACAACCTAATTTAATCAAAAATCATATTCGCTTTCGCACCTAAAATTTTAACAAATAAGCTCAAACCACCCTATTTTCACCAGACTAAATCCGCTCAGTTGAATTAAAAATTCTGCTGAATAAAACCTGTTGACTTTTTTAAAAAAATAAATAATTCTACTCAATAGAAAAAATAATTCTATTCAACGGAATTTACTGGGGAGGATAAATTGATGACAAATAATAATAGCAGCGATTTAAACGGCATTGAAATGCAAGGTGGGGAAGCTGTTGCGCGCATCCTAAAAGCTTTTAACTGTGGTCCGATGCTTGGCATGGGGGGCTTCCAACTACTACCTATGTATGAAGTTGCTGATAAGCTTGGTTTAGATCATTATTTAATCAATGATGAACGAGCCGCCGCCTTTGCAGCTGATGCCTATGCCAAAGTAACTGGTCGCGTTGGTCTTGCAGATGCGTCTTTAGGACCGGGAGCCACTAATCTTGTCACTGGACTTGGTGAAGCACTCAATGCTGGTACTCCCATGGTATGTGTCATCGGGGATACCCATCGTGATCACTCATGGAAGAATATGACACAAGAAGTGCGTCAGATGGACGTATTACGTCCGGTTTGTAAAGAACTTATCCGCATTGAAACAATACAACGAATCCCTGAACTAATGAAGCGCGCCTTTGCTGTTGCGACCTCTGGCCGCCCTGGACCAGTTGTGGTGGATATTCCAGAAGATATCATGCATGCAGTCCATACTTTCTTTGCTGATGATTTTGAGGTTGACCCTGCTAATGAAAGTGTACCAGCTTTGCGTTGCCGGCCTGATAAGGCTAACCTAGAAAAAGCAGCTGCTGCCTTAGCCAAGGCAAAGCGCCCGTTAATTCTTGCTGGCGGCGGCGTGCATATTTCAGGCGCAAATCATGCATTGGAACAATTTGCGCAAGCAACCAATATACCCGTTGCCCATACTTTAACCGGCAAGGGAGCAATTGCTTGCACAAGCCCACTCAATGCAGGGCTCTTTGGTCGCTATGACCGAATTGCCAATAAGCTGATTGAAGAAGCCGATATATTATTTGTCGTTGGCTGCAAATTAGGCGAAATTGCCACCAAGCGTTATACATTACCACCAAAAGGCAAAACAATTATTCACCTTGACTCATTACCTGAAGAATTTGGCCGCACAACCAAAGCAGACATTATTTTATGGGGTGATGCACGCTGTGGGCTTGAAGATATGCTTGACGCGTTAAGCGACAAGACATCACAATTATATGCAAACCACCAAGCTTATATTGATGATGTCGGTAATCGCATGGATACATGGCGCAAGGATGTTGCAGAACGCCTATATTCAAATGAAAAGCCAATTAATATGGCACGACTAATGACCGAATTGAACACAGCATTGCCTAATGATGCAATCTTGGTTGCCGATGGTGGATTTGCAGCTCATTGGAGCGGTCTATTATATGATACCAAACAAGCAGGACGTGGCTTTTTGCCTGATCGCGGTTTCGCGTCAATTGGATATGGATTACCTGGCGCCATCGGTGCAGCGCTTGCCGCGCCGGAGCGTACAGTTATGGCACTTACTGGCGATAGCGGCTTTTGCATGGTTTTAGGAGACTTGGAAACCGCAAAGCGGCTTAACCTTAATATTACAATTATAGTCGTCAATAATGCGGCTTCTGGCTATGTTAAAGCCTTGCAACACTTAGTCTATGGCACAGGGCATTATCATTCATCTGACCTAAATGAAGTAGATTTTGCAAAAGTTGCAAATTCGTTTGGTTGCACAGGTATTCGCGTTGAAGATCCAGACCAAATTGGCGATGCCCTTCAACAAGCCATGACAATCAAAGGGCCTGTTGTGTTAGATGTCATTGTAACCCGTGATCCTGCCAAAATGCTGCCTGGTGTTGATAATCG
Organism: Bartonella sp. HY038; assembly: GCF_014117425.1. NCBI lineage: Bacteria > Pseudomonadati > Pseudomonadota > Alphaproteobacteria > Hyphomicrobiales > Bartonellaceae > Bartonella > Bartonella sp. HY038. The sequence goes on along the minus strand of NZ_CP059725.1, from coordinate 32,607 downwards.
CGCCGCTATTATAAAAAAGGGTGATCGCATAGCCTAATTTCAATCGCATTTGATTTGGTCTAACCACATTTACTCCCGATAAGGAGACGGGTTTGAATGTCTGGGGAACATCGGGAGGATTATATGACCAAAAAACCTAGTGAAACACGTAAGCGCATTATAGCTATATTTTCCAGTGCTTCGGGCAATTTGGTTGAATGGTATGATTTTTATATTTATTCTTTTACTGCGCTATATTTTGCATCATCATTTTTTCCACAAGGTGATAGAACAACGCAATTATTAAATGCCGCAGCAGTATTTGCTGCCGGCTTTTTAATGCGCCCCATCGGTGGTTTACTATTTGGAAGAATAGCAGACCGCATTGGCCGAAAAAAATCCATGCTGATTTCGGTTTTAATGATGTGCTCTGGCTCATTTATCATCGCTATATTGCCAACCTATGAAACTATCGGTGTATTGGCACCCATTCTTTTACTTTTAACCCGCTTAATGCAAGGCCTATCTGTCGGCGGCGAATATGGTACAACCGCTACCTATATGAGCGAAGTTGCAATTTCAGGTAAACGAGGATTTTTTAGCTCATTTTTGCATGTAACATTGATTGGTGGTCAGCTTACTGCCGTTCTCACATTAGTCATATTGCAGTCGTTGTTAAACGATCAGCAATTGCATGATTGGGGTTGGCGTATCCCATTCTTCATCGGTGGTATTCTTGCAATTGTTGCACTGATTTTGCGTCGTAACCTTCATGAAACTTCAACACCAGAAACACGCGCCAAGACAAAAGAAGGCAGCCTTATCGGGCTTTGGAAACAGCATAGACGCGCCATATTATGCGTCATGGGCTTTTCTGCTGGGGGATCTTTATTCTTCTATTCCTTTACAACCTATATGCAAAAATATCTTGTCAATACCGCAGGATTTTCCAAATCTGATGCCTCGTCAACCATGACATGGGCTTTACTTGGCTGCATGATTTTACAACCCATATTTGGTTATTTTTCCGATATTATCGGCAGGCGTAACTCATTACTTATCTGGAGCTTTCTTTCTATTTTTATTACAGTACCATTATTAACATTAATCGGTCAGGCGCAAACCTTAATGATCGCATTTGTGTTTATTATGGTGGGGCTTGCAACAGTGAGTATGTATAGTTCAATCAGTGGGTTGATTAAAGCTGAAATGTTTCCACCACAAGTGCGGGCGCTTGGTGTAGGCTTCCCCTATGCCGTTGCTAATGCACTTTTTGGCGGCACCGCCGAATATATTGCCCTTTGGTTTAAATCCATTGGCATGGAAAGTGGCTTCTTTTGGTATGTCACCTTTATGATGGTCATCACCTTTATATCGGTTCTAGCCATGCCAGATCCTCGCCAAAAAGGATATCTACAAGGAGAAGGTATTCATTAGACATTGCTATAAACTTGGTCATTTAATGTAATCAAGTAAACATTGCCCGATAATGTGGGATAGTATAGAGATAGCATAAATATCACTTGCTATTTTGGGAAGAAAATGACTGTTTCACCAAACCAAAATCAGGGAATTGAACGAACTGTTGCCCTGTTAAAAACGATTACGGATCATTGTGACCATGGTATAAAATTAGCCGATGTAGCAGAGCTCACGCAATTATCGCGTTCAACTGTCCATCGGCTTTTATCTGGCCTTATCCAAGTTGGATTGGTTGAACAAAATTCTGAAACCTTACGCTATTTTCCAGCCTTTTTATTATATAGGCTTGGCAATAAAACTGCCAAACGATTTGGCCTTTTAAACAGTGCGCAAGGTAGTATCGCTCGCCTTGCTAAAGAAACTGAAGACACCGTTTATCTTCAAATTCGTTCGGGTGATGAAGCATTATGCATTGCGCGGGAAGAAGGTAATTACCCAATAAAAACCTTAACCCTAGCCGTTGGTGATCGGCGTCCTCTTGGCATTGGTGCGGGAAGCTTAGCCATACTTTCATCTTTACCTGATTTGGAAATAGAAAGGGTTTTAAAGCGTAATATAAACCAAATTTCGTCATATGGTGAAAAAACCATAATACATATAGAACAAGATGCAAAAATTGCCAAAAAACAAGGATATACCTTCAATCCCGGCCACTATATTAAAGGCATGGGTGCAGTTGGACTGCCAATCATCGATCAAAAAGATAATCTAATTGGCTCACTAAGCATTGCCGCTATAGAAACCAGAATGACAGATGATCGTCGCCCTTGGCTCTATGAGTTGATGAAGCGCGAAGCCGCAACCATAATTGATATTATGGCCGAAAGTGAACAAAATTAACCTTTAAAAATATTGTTCACTAAATTAAACTATCCCGCACCCTATGTTGCTTTAGGAGCCATTTTTTATCGCCATCAAAGCATATTTAAAAACTGTTTAAAGCGTTCTGATTTGGGCTTGGCCATTATTTCACTTGGATGTCCCTGCTCTTCGATTAAACCCTTATATAAATAAATCACTTGTGTTGATATTTCACGCGCCAAAGCCATTTCATGGGTTACCATCACCATGGTACATCCATCATTTGCCAATTGTTTAATAACTTGAATAACTTCGCCAACCAATTCTGGATCAAGAGCCGATGTCGGCTCATCCATTAAAATTACCTCAGGCTTCATCGCAAGTGCCCGTGCAATAGCGGCGCGTTGTTGTTGACCACCCGATAATTGTAATGGATATTGATCTGCCTTTGATGAAATGCCAACCTTTTCCATAAGAACCTTGGCATTTTCAATCGCTTCATCTTTTGAAATACCAAGCACTTTGGTCGGTCCTTCAATAATGTTTTGTAAAATTGTTTTATGAGACCACAGATTGAAACTTTGAAAAACCATGCCTAAACGGGTGCGAATATGCTGCAATTGCTTTTTATTGGCTGCATATTGTTTACCGTTTTTTGCCAATTTTGTTTCAATAATTTCACCTGCAACACTGATCTCGCCAGAGTCGGGTGTTTCAAGATAATTTATACAGCGCAATAATGTTGTTTTGCCTGAGCCACTACTGCCAATCAAGGAAATAACATCACCCTTTTTTGCCTCGAAAGAAACGCCTTTTAGTACTTCAATATCGGCAAAGCTTTTATGAATATTTGTTACAGTTAATGCTTTGGCGGTCATTTTATGCTCCCAACTTCTTTATAGGAATGCTTTTAATTTTAAAACGTATTAGGCTTAATTGGATCTATAGCGCGTGAAATGTCTTTCAAAATGCGAGATCGATTTGGTCATTATCAAAACAACAACAAAATAAATGATACCTGCAGCCACCAATGGCTCTAAAGACAAGTTAAGGCTGCGCTGTAATTCGCGCGCTGTGCCCATTATTTCCATAACGGTAATTGTTGATGCAAGCGCCGTTGATTTAAGCAAAATAATCAAATCATTGGTTAAAATTGGTAAGCACTGACGAAAGGCGAGCGGCAAGGTAATGCGCATTAATATTTGGTTGGAACTCATGCCGATTGCTTGTGCTGCCTCTAATTGACCACGTCCAACCGACTTTATAGCACCGCGAATAACCTCGGCAGTATATGCGCCTTGATTAAGACTAAGCGCAACCAGTGCATACCAAAGTCCTTCACGCAAATAAGGCCACAAAAACGTATCATGGACTGGCAAATTAGGTAAAAGCTGTCCCACGCCTTGATAAATGAGATATAATTGAACAAGCAAGGGTGTGCCGCGAAACAAAAATGTGTAAAGGGCGGTTGGTTTTGATAGTAACCAATTGCGCGAATTTAAATTGATACCACCAATAGTTCCAATTAAAAGCCCAAATAAGCCAGCAACGAAAGTTAGAAATAAGGTGAGTGGTAAAGCATGCAAAAGAATGGGAATAAATTCTATAACCCGTCCAAAGAAAACGCCCATACCACCCAAGAATGACATATCAAATGATTGCTGATCCATATCAATACCCACGATTCAAGTGTTTTTCTAAACGCATGATAACGACAATAGAAACAAGCGTGATGACTAAAAAGAGAAACGCGGTAAAACCATAAAAGAAAACATATTCTCGTGTTGTCGAGGCGGCACGATAGCCAGTATAAAGCAATTCTTGGAACGAGCCTAAAACAGAAATAATCGCGCTTTCTTTAATGATTGATAACCATAAATTACTCATACCTGGTACGGCGTGACGCATCATTTGCGGAAATATAATGCGTGTAAATATTTGCCATCTGCTCATACCAATCGATAAAGCTGCTTCAATTTGGCCATTTGGAATGGCTTGCAAAGATGAACGCAAAACCTCGGTCATGAAAGCGCCATTGACGAAGGCAAGGGCAATAATTGCGGCCCAAAATGGGCTGAGTTGAAATTCGTCACCCACTAAGTTGCTTTGTTTGAGCAAATTTTCAAGGCCAGTTGCAACCGCAAAATAAAGCAATAACACCACCAGCAATTCTGGTAGGGATCTAACAATGGTTAGATAAATATTAGCTAAAACACGTAAAACTTTGTTTGAAGAAAGCTTAGCGCTGGCGGTAATCAACCCAAACAAAAAAGAAATGAAATATGCAACGAATGATAATTCCAACGTTAGCATAAAGCCCCAGAAAAACTGTTCGCCCCAGCCATCGTTACCCCATGATAATAAATGCAGATATTTTTCCATCATGCACCATTTACGAACATTAAATAACAGATCGTCATTCCATATCCCCTTTTTATAGTGATAAAGCTCAGCACAGAGACATAATATTTTATTTTTTGCTTTGAATTATGCTTTTAGCAGCTAAGATTTTTTGTTTCTTAATTTATAAAAATGCACAAGATATCGGCTACTCTACAGTGGCACTATCAACCCATTTATCTTGAATTTTTTTAAGCGTGCCATCATCAGCAAGCTCTTGTAATGCCTTATTGACAATATCTAGGGTCTTTTGGTCACCCTTTTTAATTGCATAGGCAACACCTTGCCCCAACATAACATTATCAGGAATAATGAGTTTAATTTCGTAATTTTGAGCAAACGGTGTTTTTAGAAAATCTTCCGAAAAAGGCAATGGTGCGAGCATATAATCGGTACGCCCTGCAACAAGGTCGGCGGCGTTGTTATCAGCCGTATCATAACTCTTTAAATGTATATTGGGTAAATATTTTTTCATATATTTTGATTGTACACTAGCAACCTGCACACCAATAATTTTACCTTGCAAACTATTCTGGTCTAAAATATCGCCTTTTCCATCTTCAGCTTTTATCGTTGCAATTACGGTTCGGTCTTTTTTGGCACCAACAACGGCTGTACCTTCAACAAAATAAGGCGTACTAAAATCGATTGTTTGGGCACGTTCTTCAGTTACTGAAAACGCACCAATCGCAAAATCAATCTTTTTTTCATTTAAGGAAGGAAGCAAACCATCCCAAGCCATGGATTTAAATTGGCATTTTACTTCAATGCGCTCACACAATGCGCGCGACAAATCAGCCTCTAAACCAATCCATTCGCCATTAGAGCGCACTGCCGTAAAAGGCAAATAAGGTTCAGGCGTCATGCCAAGCCGCAAAGGATTATCTGCATAAGCATAATTAGAAAAAAGAGAAAATATAACGAGGCTTAAAAACTTAATTTTCATTGTTTGACCTCCCAATCGATTAAAATACTTCATGTTTTATTGAGTATTTCGATAAAAACACTTAATATATTAACATGTAAAATATCCAGATAATAATATTTACTGACTTATTATTATTTTTTGCAAATATTACTGTATCGTGATTTTTAAAAATCACGATACATTTTTGATTAAACAAATTTATTATAAAAGATATTTTAATTTTTAAACCAACGCAGCGACATGCAAGATAAGCCAGCATCAATTTTGCCGATTTCGGTGGTTTTAAGCGGCACAACATTATAGCCATGGCCGGTTAGCAAATCGATTGTTTTTGGGAAGTCCGATCCAACAAATACGGTATCATTAACCCGTAATGCGTTTGCTGCAGCTTCTTCACCTTCTGGCACAATAATTTGACGGAAACGCGAAAACACACCAGAGGCGGCTAAGCGTGCAGTGGAAAAAATAGTTTCATCATCGAGCAAAGAACAATCAGTTTTAAAGTGTAATACACCTTTAGGTGTTTGAACAACTTCACCCTTTTTGCCCAATTTTGCAAGTGCTTCGATAAGATCTTCGGCGCCTTTTGCATCAGTTCTTGCAGATAGGCCAATCATAACGGCGTGGGGCGCGTTGAGAACATCGCCGCCATCTGCATAACCATTTTGTGGCAAGCGCAAAACCGTATCAAACATTTTTTCAATTGTTGGTGCAATTTCTTGCACTTCATTGATACGCGTTTCGGCGCCCGGACGAAGCAAAATTGCGCCTTCACTGAAAACGAGCGCTGGATCTTCAACAAAGATTGCATCTGGAAAAGCTTCAAGTGCAGGCAATACAGTAACATTCACGCCAGCAGTTTTTAGTGCTGCGATATAAGCATCATGTTCAGCCTTAACACCTTCATAGGTAGGATTACCACGATCATCAGCACGCAAACCATTAACGACCGAGCGAGAAGGCTCGCGGACAATCACTGAGTTAAAGTTATATACACTTCTTGTTGTAGTCATTTTGAACCCTTTTCCTTACAAAGTTATCGAAAAATTGAGTGCAACCAATTTTTGAAAACCTAATTTTTGATGGGACTAACTGCCATGATTACTTTACTTAAATAAAATTTTTAATTGGATACTAATAATATGAATAGTTATAATGAAGTATATTTAAAACACTTCATTTTAAACTATGAAATATCAATACAAACATCCAAAATCAAATAAAGCCATATCTATGACCAATAACTCCCAATCCTCCTCGATTTTTCGTAATATTAAAGTTACAGTTATAATTTTTTATTTAAAACTGTAAAAATATACAAATTTTCGCTAAAATTTATAAAATTCGGCAATGCTAATTATACAAATTTCATAAAACTTGCAATATTCGCAGCCAAAAACAATTCTTATTTTAGGAAATTTTGCCCAATAATTACACTAAAAAGAAAAATATATTTTATAACTGTTCTTAAAGTGAAGAATTTTTTGTAGTTATAATTCCATCTTGGTAAGTTAAGTCGGCTCAATATTTCAAAATCAACCGATAAAATTGCATGTATCTTAGCTAACACTACTCAGCAGTAAACTGGTCTCGCTATTTAAAACACCATCAATCGCGCGGATTTCCCCTAAAACACGGTCAAACTCTGCAAGATTATCTGTGGTTATATTAGCAACCAAATCCCAATTACCGTTAGTAGTATGCAATGTTTGAATAGCGGCAATCCCGCGCAAGTGGCGTATAACCTGTGTGGTGGATTTACCCACAACTTCAATGAGCATGATTGAATGAACTGCATTTGCGTCATAATCATCGCGAACACGAACCGTAAAATTACTGATTGTGCCATTATTGACCATGCGATCGAGGCGATTTTGCACTGTACCGCGAGATACTTTTAAAATGTCCGCAAGCTTAGCAAGCGGCGCTCTACCATCTTGCCTTAATAAGCCAATAAGGCGCCGATCGAGTTCATCAGGGATATATTTTGAATATAATGAATTTGAACTATTTTTATGCATTTTTATAACCCTGATAGTAAAATTTACAATTTAATGTTGATATTTTACAAGGGTCTATTAAAATTTACAATGTTTTCATTTTAGCAGAGCTAAAAATTTAAGCGTAATGAGTTTGTCTGTCAAAAGGCTTAAATTTTTGTGCCAAATTGCCATAGTTAAATTTATTAAAAAAACGAAGTAGGTTTTATCCACCATTTTGGTTGCGAGGGAAGCGCCGTGCAAGTAACGTGCAAGTAAACAGCTATATAACGGTAGGACTATTTGCTTGTTAAGACTTAACCGATCTTTTTACTTCTTCAGCTTCGATAAAACGTTTGCGGCCAAGATAGCCAGCACCGTCATCAATATCAGCAATGATTGCGGCTTTTAAAGCTGGACTATCCTTTTTCTCAAGAGCTGCCAAAGCTTCCTGATGATGATCGACAGTATAGCTTTCCGACAAATTTTCGGTGGCTTCACGCATAAATGGCCCAAGGCGCAGCCAAACAGATTCAATTAATGGCAATAAAACTGCGGCTGAGCGCTTTTGATATAAATAGCGATGAAAGGCAAAATTCTTTTCAATGCCAAGCTGAATATTACCGGTTTCATAGGCGTGATTGATTTCCTGATCAATACTGCGAAGGCGAGCAAGATCCATAAAGTCAACAAATGGCAAAGCGCGTTCTGCCGCCAATGTCTCAAGAGCAATACGGGCGGCAATGATCTCGTCAAATTTATTAGGATCAATATCAGGAATACGCACACGGCGATTATCAAGGTTTTCCAAGGCGCCTTCTGCAACCAAACGATGCAATGCTTCACGAATTGGCGTTGCACTCACATCCAGCAAATCGGATATTGCCTTGACCGTCACTGGTTGAGCTGGCGGAAAGTGCCCTGTCATAATTGATAGGCGTAGTGAGCGATAAACCCATTGCTTAATGGTTTCATCACTATGCTTTTCGTCTTGCAAAAGGTTTAACCCTGGCTTTTTTTTCATTGCTTTTCCTTGCCCAATTTTAAAATTGAGCCTTTTTAATTATGCCAGATATGAAAATATAAAATATCTTAACCAAACACCAGCAAGTTATTTTATTGCCCGTAAATATAGTGACCTTGAAGCCATTTTATTAAAAAAACGGCTTCAAAAGAATAATTGCGTTAGGATAGTATATTTTGCTGAAAAAAATCTATAATTTCATCGGCAACCGCATCTCTAGCAAGATTTTTTTCGCTTGGCTCAATGGCAGTGTCACGCACATTTTGCGGCAAAACATCTTCGCGTGCTTCATATAAAGCATCATAGAAGCTAGCACTAAATTCGGGATGGGGCTGAAAACTTAAAGCCTTATTGCCATATTGTAGCATAGCAAATTGACAAGCATTGGCTGAGCCAATCACTTTCGCATCCTTTGGCAATTCGACAACTTGATCTTGATGCCAAGCAACAAGATTTTGCGTTTCGCCATTATCACGCTTATATTCGATTTGCCCTACCGACCAACCGCCTTGAAATTTTTCAACCTTGCCACCAAGGGCTTGCGCAATAGCTTGATGGCCAAAACAAACACCAACTAAAGGCCTACCGCTTGCATAAATTTCGCGGATAAGATCAAAAAGCGGCGGCAACCAAGCATGATCTTCATAAACGCCAAATTTAGAACCGGTAATCAACCAACCATCAGCCTCGCCAATTGAAGCGGGAAAAATACCATCAACAACTGGATATTCAATAAAATCAATATCCTTGCTTTGTAATAGCTTGACAAACAAGTCATTATAATCGCCATGATGGGGAATAATGGCGTCAGGTGCATGTCCTGTTTGTAAAATTCCAATTTTCATTGACCACTCCTGATCATGATGCGAGCTTTTAGACATTTACATAAACCCAAAAGCTCAAATTAATAGCTTAACAAAAACTAAGACTTCTCTATACACCTAATTTGTCGCGTATACCATACCACCATGCGCCAAGAGCTGTAAGCGGCACACGCAATAATTTCCCTCCCGGGAAAGGCAAATTTGGCAGGGACGCCCAAACATCAAAGCGCTCACTGTGACCGCGCACTGCTTCACCCAAAATTTTGCCCAAAAGATGCGTGGTGGTTACACCATGACCACTATCACCATGAGAAAAATAAACCGTATCGGATAATTTACCGATATGAGGAATACGGGTTAAGGTCAATGCAAAATTACCGCTCCATGCAAATTCAATTTTTGCATTTTCAAGCTGTGGAAAGGTTTTAAGCATATTGGGGCGAATAACTGCGGTAAGATTACTTGGATTTTGCCCACCATAACCAATACCACCTCCATAAAGCAGGCGATTATCAGCAGTGCGGCGATAATAATCCAAAACATAATTGGCATCTTCAACGCAGGAATTAGCTGGCAATAGACTATCGATCAAATCCTTATCCAAAACCTCTGTCGTCATTACCTGACTGGATACTGGCATCATACGGCTACCAATTTCAGGCAAAAGACTTCCAATATAGGCATTAGCGCAAACAAGTACATATTTTGCCTTAACCACGCCTTTACTGGTGTGCACAATTGGATTTGCTCCAGTGTCAACACTGGTAACGCGTGAGTTTTCAAAAATCTTGCCGCCTTGCGCGCTTACTGCTGCTGCCTGACCAAGCACCAAGTTAAGTGGGTGGATATGGCCACCGCGAAGATCAATCATACCACCAACATATCGATCACTGTTGACATATTTGCCAACATCGCTCTTGGAAACCATTTCAAGACCATCATTGCCATATTGTTTCCAATTGGCGCGGTTTTCTGCCATGCCTTTCACCTGCTTATCGGTAAAAGCTGCAAAAAAACCACCATTGACGAGATTGCAATCAATATTATATTTTGCCACCCGCTCGCGGATAATGTCGCCGCCCTCAAGGGACATAGCACCAAGTGCATTGGCCTTTTCTTGTCCATAACGCTTGGCGATAACCATTAAATCACGGCTATAACCATTAACAATTTGGCCACCATTACGCCCTGACGCGCCATAACCAATACGGTCCCCCTCAAGCAAGACAACGGAAAAACCGTTTTCAACCAATTCAAGCGCGGCTGAAACACCGGTAAAGCCTGCACCGATTATACAAACATCGGTCGTGATTTCACCTTCTAACTCAGGATGAACAGTCTTGTCATTGGCGGTTGCGGCATAATAGGTTGCGGCATGACCTGGATTAGAAATGGTATTGGAATTAGAGTTTGTTGTCATATCATACTGTCCTTATATAGGCATCATATTCAACATCGGTTACACGCAAGGCAAATTCTGCCATTTCTTGCCTTTTACAACCGGTAAACAAATCACGATATTTGGGACCAAGGGTTGCATAAGCAAAGCTTGATTTTGCAAAAAGCTGCAAGGCATAATCCCAATTGGTTGGTAGTGGTTCATGGGCGATATCATGATCATCACCATGGATTGGACCACCTGGATCACGGCGGGTTGTCATGCCTTCAAGCGCTGCTGACAAAATCATCGCAAGTACGAGATAGGGATTGGTATCAGCGCCAGCAACGCGGTGCTCAATACGGGTAGCCGCTTTACTTGCAGTAATAACTCGTACCGCAGCTGTGCGGTTATCATAGCCCCATGAAGCATAGGTTGGCGCGTGCTCACTTGGGGTTAGACGGCGGAATGAATTGGCGTGCGGCGCAAAAATTGCAATACTATCCGCCATATTTGCCAAAAGACCACCAACAGCATGCAACAGCACTTCCGATGGGCCTGTATCACCAGCAAAAACATTTTTGCCATTTTCATCAAGTAATGAAAAATGCACATGCATACCATTGCCAGCCTGCGTACCATATGGTTTTGCCATAAAGGTGGCATCAAGATCATGCTTGCGCGCAACACCCTTAACAATACGTTTTAGCAGCACGGCAAAATCGGCAGCCTTTAACGCATCAGGCACGTGATTAAGGTTGATTTCATATTGACCAGGGCCATTTTCACGCAAAGTCGTATCAGCAAGCACTTTTTGTGCCCGGCAAGCTTCTGAAATATCATCAAAAACATGCTCATATTCTTGTAATTCAGCAATAGAAAGTACTTGTGTTTGCCCCGTATGCCAACGGCCATCACGGGTATTTGGTGGACGCACTGGATCCAATGCCGAGCGAACAGGATCGATAAGATAAAATTCAAGCTCGGTTGCAACCACAGGAGTTAGTTTCAATTTCTTGAAACGCTCCAAGACATTAATCAAAACCTGACGAGGATCGGCATAAAAGCCAGTACCATCACGGTTTTGCATGCCCAAAATTACCTGTGCGGTTGGGCGCTCCAACCATGTGACGCGCGACAAAGAATCGGGTGAGGGAAAGCACATGCCATCAGGGTCACCAGTACCTGTTGCAAGACCTGCATCATTAACGTCACGTCCCCAAACATCGAGTGCATAAACCGAGCGCGGCATAGCCATGCCGTTTACCAAAACATCCAATGCGCGTTCACGCGGAATCCACTTGCCGCGCGGTACGCCATTAACGTCAATAACGAAGGCCTCCAATACGCGCAAATCAGGATTTTCTTCTATAAATTTCTTTGCTTGAGCTTCATCAATCATAATACACCAGAACTAAAGAGATAATTTTAAAAGGAAAACGATTCTACAATGCCTAAGCTGCGCTAATCCTCACCAGCGCGACATTTGGTCAAAGGAATCAATATGGTTGAGTTTATTGGAGAAAGGACTAAAACCTTTTGCAATTTTAGCTGCCCCAAAAACCGCTTGTGCAAATTTGTAGTAGTACTAAAGATAATCTTACACATTTTTTGGAAACTATTAATCAAAGCAAAAAAAGAATGTGTTCTTTTCAAACGAAAATTGAACTTGTTACCCTTGAAATTTTGGGCAGCCCAAAAAAACTCATTATTGTCCATTGCTATACCTCCCATGACATGATCCAATAGCTGCGATATTATTAATCGTCTTTTCTATCGGTCATATTTATATATTTGATCAATTATGCTATTAATTTGATCAAATGTAAAGAGCATCAGCAAATAGTTTTATAATTGCCCATAAAATGTGGGAAACTATCATCAAACTTTCAGAGATTAATTAGCGGCAAAATACCAAATTATGGCGTTTTTGAAAATCTAACCGCGCATAGCCGCTTTTGAAAATTGGATATTACACGCTGTAGATTGAAAGGTTCAAAAGGTGAGTGCGCACAACTTGGCAAAGGCATGAGGCACTTACACACACCTATTAGGAGTGCCTATTTGATCAATATTATGATTCGCAATCAAGTTATAATATGGAAAATCTGTTACTGGCTTTTTAAAGGCTTTGCGGCAGTAATAATTTAACGGCAAGATGACAACCTTACCAATATCCAAAGGCAAATTCGTCTCAAACACCCATATCCTGATTTTCCACACAACGGCAAAAAAATCAGGACATGATTAAGCTAAATTAGTTTATTCAGCGTCGTCAAGTAGGCCTTTTTCGTCAAGAAAGGTTAGATAAACTTCACCTTCTTCTTCAAAAATTTCATCGCCTTCCATTTCATAGGCCTTTAACAATGGCACAACCGCTTCATCCTTACGATCAAGATCGTAAAGAGTTGCACCAATTGAGTAAAGCACATAGGGATTGGTTGACCCATCTACGCTTTCATAAGCTGCATTAAACGCCACCAATGCCTTGTCAAAATCTCCAACATTGCGATAACCATCGCCAAGAGCTGTATAAAGCCACAAAGCGGCGTCCCATTTGCCTTTAGGTTCTGGAAGCAAAGCTAAAGCGTCAGTCCATTTTGCAATGGCTTCTTCAAAATCACCATTTTCAAAAAGATCTTCACCATCTTCCGACAAGTCAGCTATTTGATCAAAGATTTCATCAGGCAATTCGTCTTGTTCATCAATTGTCATATCTTTTAATCCTTTTTGGCAAAGTCATTATGGCAGGTGTAAATCATATTACTTCATTTTCGTTGCCGATGAAATATCAATTTATACAATTTTGCTAGAATTCCGATTTACGACTTTCTACACAACAAATAAATTTTCCCAAAAATTGTTTGCATTAAAATTAGCGTTCCCGACGAACTTGCTATTGATGTATTGATATTAAATCAAATATTTTAACAATAAATATAATCATAAAATGAACATTCTTTATATTAACTGAGAAAAACCAAACCTATCACAAAAATATTATCTCTATTGATTTATAGTATTTTTTAGCGAAAACGCCGATAATTAGCCTATATTTAAATTACAATAATTTTAAAAGACAGCATAAAAATATGTTAATTTTCAAGTTCTTATTGACATAAGGCATCTCTTCCATATCTACTTTTACCTAAACTTCAGTTTTGGGAGAATAGCGTGCTACTTATTATCATTAGTTTTGTGATCCTGCTATTTGGTTTGGCTGTCGCCGCTTTAGGCGTTCAGCTAGCTCTGGTTGGTGGTTCACCTTTTTATATCATTATGGGGCTTGGCCTTCTTATGAGCGGCTTCTTGCTTTTGCGCAAAAAAGCAAGTGGTCTTTGGGTCTATACATTTACTCTTATTTTAACTTTTATCTGGACGCTTTATGAGGTTGGTTTTGATAAATGGCAATGGATCCCGCGCGGCGTTATTCTTGTGCTGTTTGGACTTTTATTATGCCTGCCTTTAGTATCACGGCCAATAAGAAACAATCACCAAAATACTAAACCCGCATCAAGGCTTTTGGGTGGTTCGCTTTTGGTGATTATTCTATTGGCTGTTGTGTCTTGGTTTATTGACCCTGCCACTTTTGACGGCGAATTGCCACAAAATGAAAAAATTGCCAGCACTATTGATCCAAGCCGCATGGCTGGAGATGATTGGATAGCCTATGGTGGTAGCAATCTTGGCCAACGCTATTCAACCTTAAAAGACATTAATACCAGCAATGTTGGTAAGTTAAAATTGGCTTGGGAACACCACACCGGCGATTTTCAAGGCAAAGATGATTCTAGCGAATATACGTTTGAGGTTAATCCCTTAAAAGTCAATAATACGATTTATAGCTGCACACCGCATAATATTGTTGAAGCCCTTGATCCAGTAACTGGTAAACTTAAGTGGCGTTATGATCCACGGGTTAAAGGTAGTGTCATTTATGAACACCAGACCTGCCGTGGCGTATCGTATCATGAAGATAAGCAATTGGTTGAAGGCAATCATTGTCCACGCCGCATTATTGCCACCACGGGTGATGCCCGTATGTTTGCAGTTAATGCCGATAATGGCGAAATCTGTAGCGATTTTGGCGATCAAGGTTTTGTTAATTTGATGGAACATCAACCTAATCAAAATCCCGACACTTTTATGATGACGTCCCCTGCGGTTATCTCGCATGATTTAGCGATTATTGGCGGTGCAATTGCCGATAATTATTATATTGATAATCCATCTGGCGTCATCCGCGCTTATGATGTGCATAATGGCCAATTGGTTTGGAAATGGGATGCGCAAAAACCCAATGAAACCAAGCCGCTTGAAGGCGATGCCACTTATGAACCCGGCTCTCCTAATGCTTGGACCGTTATGGCGGCCGATGATGAATTAGGCTTGGTTTATGTGCCACTTGGCAATAAGTCACCAGACCAGTTTGGTGCAAAACGCTCAGCTGAAGTTGAAAAATTTACTGCAGCCCTTGTTGCGCTTGATGTTAAAACCGGTGAGTTACGCTGGAGCTTCAAAAGCATCAATCATGACCTATGGGATAGAGACTTGCCCTCACAGCCCTTGCTGCTTGATTTAGATTATCAGGGCAAAAATGCACCGGCTATTATCGTGCCAACCAAGGGTGGCAATCTTTGGGTGCTTGATCGCCGTGATGGCACGCCAATTTACCCTGTCCATGAGGAAAAGGTTTCCGATAAATCTGATATTAAGCAAGAAACTCCAGCTGGAACGCAGCCAATATCCGCACTCAATTTTATTCCGCCTGTTCTTGAAGAAAAGGACATGTGGGGTATCACGCCTATTGACCAAATGCTTTGTCGGATGACCTATCGTAAGAGCCGTTATGACCGCAATCCATTTACACCGCCAAGCCTTGAAGGCTCTATCGTCTATCCTGGCAATACTGGCATTTTCAACTGGGGTAGTGTTGCGGTTGATCCGGAAAACCAATATCTTTTCGGTACGCCAGTCAATATGGCATTCCGCTTTAGCGTTTATCCACGTCCAGACTTCCCACAAAATGCCGATGAGCGAATGGTATCAACCGGTCCTAAGCCATCGGGCGAAAATCTTGGTGGACCTTTTGCGGTAAAACTCAGTGCATTTTTATCCCCACTTGGTATTCCATGCCAATCACCACCTTGGGGATTGCGTGTTGGTGTTGATCTTGCAAGTGGTAAAACAGCATGGCAGCAAAGAAATGGCAGCGTAGAGGGGCAAGAATTTGCTGGCCAGCGCTTCCCAATTCCACTTGAAATGGGCACAATCAGCCTTGGCGGCCCGTTAATTACTGCTGGTGGTATTGTCTTTATGGCAGGTACTGCTGATAGTGGCTTTAGAGCCTATGAATTAAAAACCGGCAAATTACTATGGGAAACACGTCTGCCCGCCGGTGGTCAATCAACACCAATGAGCTATCGCGGCGCTGATGGTAAGCAATATATTTTGGTTGCTGCTGGTGGTCATGGTTCAATGGGTAGCCCAATGGGTGATTCCATTCTTGCCTATACAATCGAACCGTAATATTCATTCTAAAAATCTTATAAAAAACCCTGCATAGTTTTCTATGCAGGGCTTTTATTGGCAAAGTCATTAAAAATGACCGCTCACTTTTAGATTATTTGGTCAAGCACTGTTTGGGCGCGTTTACCAACATCACTGCCAAGATTTGCATTTAGGATATTTACAATTTGTTGCAATTGCTCTTTGCTTAATCCCGTATTCATGCCAATATTATAATGGCCTTGCAATTGCGCTTCAAGCCCAGGGATAGTTGCCAAAATTGCAATGGTTACAACTTCACGGGTTGGATAATCCAAAATATCACGGGCAAAAATATCACCAAATAGATGGCTTTTCAAAAATTGATCAATGGCAGGGGCAAAATCATAAACCCCGCCCCTAACCGGCTGACCAATCACCTTAGTTTGGATTTTTGTACCAATTTCAAGCATGGATTGATTGGTAGCAATGGGGGAAATATCGCGGCCAAGCTCATCATTTTTGCCCGCAGTTTTGCGACTGTCTAAAACATCTCGCAATGCGTTTAAGCCATTTAAACTACGCGGAAAACCAGCATAAGCATAGGTTTGAATGATAACTTCCTTTACTTCATTAATGGTAACCCCTTCATCTAATGCTTTATCTAGGGCGCTCTTTAATGCCGCAATATCACCCTTAGCTGTAAAAGCTGCAATAGGAACAATCATTTGTTGTAATTGACTAAGCATAAAATGTCCTTTTTATTCCAGTTGTTTGGATGAAACTTTGATAAAATTTGGCTTTTCAGCAGTCTTGTTCGTTATTGGTTTTGATTAAACCAGCTAAAGCCTATGAAAGGAATAGGCTAAATTCTTCATACTGCTATGAATAAAATTCATGAATACTAAACCGTTTATAATTTTACGCACTAATCCAATGTCCAATTTGGTTTATCCAAATCGATTTTAAAAATTGTATTTATGCTAAGATAAATTTACTGAACGCTTATTGCTTTGCCGGTATGGTTTACCATGTCAAAATGAAAAATGCGGCCGCGATCATCATAAACAATTAAATGGTTTTGCTGTTCTGCCAAACGATAGCGACTATTACCCCATGCGAGAGAGGCAATGACATCATTTTCATGCGAAATTGCATAGATAGATTCATTATAGTTGACAATAAACGCATTATTAAAACCAAACATAGCAACGGAACTATTTTCTCCTAAATAACGGTCATTAATTGAAACAAATTGCGTTTTATCAGCGCGCTCAAAAACATCACAATAATAAAGCTCAGTATTGCCTTCATCATTTTGCTGAATACCATAGCGATAGGCCATATAATCTTCGGGCAAGAACATACGAGTTACCCCACCCTCCTCGTCTGGAATAAAATCACGCGAGCGTAAAGTTCTACTTGGTAGCGAATAATACCAATTTTCAAGTGAGAATGACTTTTTCTGTGAGTTTCCATAACCAATAAGCCATTGCTCGCCTTTTGCAGTTGTTGGCACACCTTCAGCAAAGCGATGGCGATAACGGATCTTAAATACTGTCCCCGATAATTCTCCGCTTTTCCAAAGCGATTTTAAGCCTCGGGCTGTATCAAGCACATGAATAAAACTATCCGTTAGCGCAACTGACCACGAAACACCGTCAAAATCGCGCGTCATTGCTTGCAAAGCCAAATTTTTGAGCGGCGTTAAACTATTATCATTAAGATTAAGCCGTGTGATACGATATAAATTATCGCGCTGCATTAATAAAAGCACAATATTACCAGAAGCCGACACCACCAGTTGCGAAGCAGGCACATCATAAAAAGCCAATTGATGGCCTAAATCATCAAGAAGCACCACGCCGCCATCACCAAGGGCGGCAATAAATCGTCCTTCACTGACATAGACTATATCATGAATATCAAGCGGTCTGCCATTGGTTGGTGCTTGAAAATCACAAATATTACTGGCGCTAAATGCATCCAAATCATCTTGCCCCCAACCGTTTTTTGGCAAATCAGCGTCAAAAGCAGATTGTTGGCTGGCATGTAAAAGCCGCAAAAACTTTTGTTTATTAAGATAAAATGCGTTTTGATGATGCCGTAATAAGGCTGGCCTTGTAATGAAGCGGGTTAAAAAAATAAGTCCTTCACTACTGTCACCATTTAAAAATGCCTTATCAATTTCGCTAATGAGTGCCTCAAAAACTTTGGGATTTTTATTTTCAATAATTTGGTTTATTTTAGTGCGATAATCCTCAACCGTGTCTGATAGTAAAATTGCCCGTTTAACAAGCGCGGCAGCACCAAGTTCACCATCTGATTTTTCAGCTAGTAAAAGCCATTGCAATGCAAGATCACGCTGGTTTTTAAGCGGCCAGATAATTTGTATGGCACTCATCAAATTGCCATTTTCAGCTTCAAACAACGCCCATTCTTCGCGCAATCGAAAGCTCGCCGCAGATTCCTCATTTTCAAGGCGCAAAACCGCCGCAGCAAAAGCATGGTCGCGGCGCGCAACAGCAATAGCCCAATCCCATTGCCCAGAAAGGCAATATAGTCGCACAATAATGTCACTCGACATATCCCAAGCAAGCGCAAGTTCGCCGGCTTTATCACTGCGGCCATTTTTTTCAAGGTAATCCAACGCTTCCACGCGCTCATTTAGCAATTCAGCTAAAACAAAAGCGGCTTCTTCAATGCGGCCCTGCTGATCAAGGGTTGTAAAAGCGCGCCAATAATAGCCGGCAAGCATCTTTCTTGCGTCTTCGTCAATATTGATAGATGGACCACCAACCTGCTTTGCGCCTAATTGCAAATTATCTCGCGGTCGTGGTACGCCAAACATTGGGCCACCATCGCTTTGACCTGATGAAAACGGTATAGCATGGCGCAAAGCATTTTCTATATCGCCTTGTTCAAACATGCGCAGCATAGAATTTAAATATCGTGCCTGCCGCATAGCAAACAAGTGGTTTAACTTGCTAACAATTGCCAACCGCGCCACCAATAAACGCCATAATGGTGGGCGCATAATCTCATCTTCATCTCGCTCTTTAAGCCCATTTTTATTATTTTTTGAGTGATTTTTATTGTTTTTGCCTTCGGTCGTTGGCGTGGAACTGTTTTGAGTTTGTGGCTTATTTGACGCCATTTCTTGGTTTAGGTTTTCGACAACTGCACTTTCTGCACTTTCTGCTCTTATCGCATCATTAACGCCATCTTGCTCAACGTCTTGATGAGTTGATTGCACGCTAGGACCTTGCGCCCGCGTAGTTTGACGGTAACTTTGCCGCGTTGCTAAGCTGTCTTGATATTTTGTATATTGCTCAACACTTGTAGCCGTTATCTTATTAAAAATATTGGATATTAAAAATTTGCGTAATAAAAATATAAAAAGTGCCACCAACCCAAAAACAACCAACCAATAAAAAATTGAAGGGCTGCTACTATACTCGATAATTGGTTGAGCGACTGGATTATTTTGCGGCGTTGATTTTAATGGAATTGAACGGCTTGCATAGATCCAAAAAAGTGCTTGAGCAATGAAACCTAAAAATGCTAGGCGAAAAACCCATTTAACGATGTTATTAGAGCTGTTGGTTTGGCTTTTTTCTCTTCGACTGCCATAAACGGAGCCGCCACTATCATTACTCTTTGCTGCTGCCTTTTTCTTTAAGTCTTGTAATATTCTTTTTTGGCTTTCACTTGGCTGCGGAATATTATCACCCAATATTGCACGAGTATCACCGCTAGGCTTTGGAGCAATTTCCTCAATCTCTATCACTGGCGGCGTGAGATCAAAACTTTCATGCCACGTATAGTTAGCAATATTTGCCCAATTTGACGGGTCAATATATGCGCCTTGACTGAATTTTAAAGCATTGGTCTCATTGCCAGCAATGATCCAACAATCACAAGTGGGTATTTTTTTTTGCTCGTTTTTATCAAGATCAGCAGTGGCAAGCATTGCACCATAAGCAATCAAGGGTAGCCCCGGTAAATCACTACAAAGCATCGAGCATGCAACAGGAAATCGCAATAAATCACCACTTGCATTGAAATAGGATTCGCTACTACTTGAAAAGCGCAAAATTTGCGCGCCTTTTTGCCAGTAATGCCAGATAATCCGTTGGCGCTCACTTTCGCTATACCATTCATGGGGTAACCACAAACCAGCTACATCGCGTCTTCCTTGCGCTAAAGGTTGGCGCACCGGTGAAAAATTTGTTTTATCCATTTTTATCCCCGTTTGCCTACCCCGTTTGCATGCCCCGTATGCGCCATAATTTGCCGACTATTGACATCAAAAAAGATGATATCATGATCAACATTTTGCATAACAATAGTACCCGAATAGATACACATTTCAGCGTTAGCTAGCTTTACCGCATCGCTATACCAGTTTTCAAAACGATCACCACGCCATGCGCCAATGGTTTTCTTATGGTCCCAGATAACTGGTACCAAAACATTTAAAGCGTCATCAAACCACGTGCCAATGACCTTACAGCCCTCGGCCAAGGTGAATAGAGTTTCAACAAGCTGCTCACCACCAATTTTAGTCCGGCTTAACCAGTTTAAGCGGCTTTCATCATTATTTTTGGCAAGCATACCAGATACAAATTTTTGCGATCCCTTATAAGCTGGATTGTCAATATAGCCTATTTTTATAAATGTCTTGGAAGTTTGAAATGATGGCCCAAGATCAAAAAATTGTTTAACCGCGTTATCTTTGATACTGATCATATCTAAGCGAAAATTTTCTTTTATATTTCTTAAAATTAAAAAATGCTTATAGGAATAATATTGCACAGCATAAATATCGAGAAACGCTAAATTTTCTTTCAAAGGCTTGATTGTCGCATCGGTTATATAAAGGTTTTGTGTCAAACCGCCTGACAACCGCGCAGTCCAGCCAGAGTCATTTTGATCAGTCATGACAATGAGCGGTTCAATTTTTTGTGTTGTTCTTGCAGGTGAATCGGAAATATTGGTTTGAATATTTCCCCTTAAAAGCTTATGGCCTTTAGCCCATAATTGATAATCTTGATCAACTTTTAATAGCAAGCTGATATGACCATTTATCATATAACCAGCTGCTACAATATGTGCGCTTTGTGGTAAAGACAACTTACGTATTTTAGGCTGAATTCGGCTTATATCAACTTCAATAAACTGGTCATCATTGTCGCCGCGCATGCGCAGCATGACTTTTTTACCATTAGGTGAAATGATTAGGGACGACAAAAGCGAAGCTTTAGCAAGCAAGCTGTTAGTTTGCTTCTTTGCTTGCGTTTCTTTTTTGACAAATTTAGCCGATAATAAGCGCTTACATTGCTTTTCATCGGGTAAAGGTAGCGCAATTTCAATTGCTGAGCAGCCATTTTGGTGCAAAACAACCTCAAGCGATGTACCTTTAAACGTTTCGTCAATGCTTAATCTGTGGCTTGCAAAAAGGCTTTTACCTTGATCATGAAATTTTTGGCTGCTGATAAACCAGCACTCATCGCCTTTGTCGCCTTGCCCAATAAAATTGCGCCATTTATCAAGTTTTTCAGCTGTTATTAAAGCAATGTGTCGGTCATCGAGCATTTGCCGCAAATGGTTGACATTGGAAAATTCATGCCATTGCGGTTCATTTTGCACGATGCCCCAATAAAATTCGCTTTTTAGCAATTGCGCACGGCGCGATAAAAGCATTAACAAGGCTATATGGGCGACACGCGGCAAGCCAAGCTGCATAATGCCGACATCAAAAAGGGCAAGCACTCTCTTACCGCCATCGTCTTCAAGGGGCGGCGGCGCAAAAAACAAATGTTCATGCTGAGCGGCACGGCGCAAAAATTCATCAGGAAAACTATCCGCAAGTATCCATTCAGATAATAGCAAATTGGCATAATTTCCGCGTCGCAATACGGTTTCAAGCCCTGGCGCGGTTAATAACCCACCATTATCACTTGGGCGCGGCGCGGTTAATAAAGGATGCAAATGATGCAATATTTGCCCGATATCACCCTGCAAATCGGCTAAAAACCATTTAAGCCAGTGCTGCCACTCAGCCGATAAGCTATTTAATGTATTTGGGTTAGATGCTTGCTGTTGCGCCATTGTCATTTTGCGTTTTCCTCTAACTCTTGGTGCAATAATGTCAGCACTGAAGATTGAATAGGAAATTGCCGATGCAAATCAATGATTTGACGTGGCTCTGGCCATAGCAAAAACGGCGATGGAAAACGCTTTTTAAAGGCTGCAAGCAAAAGGTCTAATGGCGCATTAGGCATGCTATGCAAAGGCAGCCATAATTCTGGCGCTTCAAGATCATGGCCAATATAATGGCCATTTTCGCACCATGGTAAATATTGCAATGGCCCTAAAACCACAATGCCATAGCGAAAGCCTACAATTTGTAAGGCCGCTTGCCGCGCACTGTCATCAATGGCTTCCAAACGGTCAAGCAAATCAAAACTTGCTGGGCCAAAAACAACCATGCCTTTAGCAGTAAGCCCATTTTGCCGCGCTTGCCATTGCCAATCAAACTTCGCCATGGCGTTTTTCCTGCAAACGCTCTAGCAAGCGGGCACGCAAGCCAACCAATTCTTGCGGCACAGCATCACTTGCAAAATTAACATCAATTTCACGCAAGATATTTTCAATTGCGCTAAGATCACTCTCTTCCGCCTTAAGGCATAGATCCGCCATTTCAGCGAGACGCGCAACGCGGCTTGCCGGTTGCTCTGCCACCGCTTCGACTGCGCCATGCAAAGAAAAATTAGCCGCATCGCCTAAAATAGGGCGTAAAATATCTTGGGCAAATTTTTGCTCGGCCTCAGTTGGTACCACATAAAGCAAAGGCCATAAATCTTCTTTGCTGGCCTCAAATCGACCATTTAATAAAACTGCTGCGGCAATTAAATTTTGGCAACGCACAATACGCCGATCTGATAGATTTATTCCACCATGGCGCAGTTTACGTATTGCATCAGCCAAAATTGGCCGCATATTTGCCATATCAACATTTGGCAATTGTGCGTTTAATGTTGCAATAAGGTCACCAGCCTTTTCAAAAGCTGCATTTTGGCTTTGTGCTTGCCAACCACCTTTTAACATATCTTCCAATTGATGATCGGCAATGCGGTCAACGAAAAGATGCATTAAAAAGCGATCGGCAAAGGCGGCAAGGGCAGGATCGTCAGGCAAGGAATTGGACGCACCAACACATATTTTTAAAGGGCAGATAAGTTCGGTATGACCGCGGCGAAAACGCCTTTCATTTAAAATACCAAGCAAAGTATTTAAAATTGCGGTAGAGCCAAGAAAAACCTCATCAAGAAAGGCAATATCAGCTTCAGGCAACATGCCAGAAATATCAGTTTCAACCTTGCCTTCTTTTAGTTTTCGCAGGTCAACCGGCCCAAACAATTCCGATGGTTCAGTAAAACGGCCAAGCAAATATTCAAAATAGCGTCCGCCAAAGCAATTAGCCACACGACGCACCACAGCACTTTTGCCGGTGCCGGGCGGACCAATCACCAATAAATGTTCGCCGGCAATCGCGCCTAAAATCATTAATTCGGCCAATTGCTCGCGACCAATCATGCCTTCTGTCGCCAACTTTATGCGTTGCCGAATTAATAAAGTTGTTTGTTTAAGATCAACCATCATTGCCCCGTATGCTTATAATTCCTGCGTTTATATTCAAATGCCAAAAAGATTTAAATAATAAAAGCGCAATTGCCATGCAAATTGCCTTGCTTCTTTAAAAGATGCAATGAAATAAATATGACATTAATGGTAATTTTATTGAAAAATAGCGCTATTTTAAATATAGTTATGCCAAATCTATGGTAAGCCTAGGATTTTCATGTTAAAATTTTGGTGCAAAATAGTCCTATTGCAATAAAGGAATAAGTGTCGTGCGCAATCCACTCATAAAATTATTTGTTTTATTTTATGAAAAGGTGGTTTTCCATGGCTTATTCTCCCATACTCGACTTAACCTCACTTAGCTATCAATTACCTGATGGTGATTGGCTGTTTTCCAATGTCAATGCAGCATTGCCTGTTGGTTTACATGGCTTGATTGGAAAAAATGGGGTTGGTAAATCCAGCCTTCTTGACATAATTGCCGGCAAAAAACAGCCAACAAGTGGTGCGCTTCAAACACCAAATCCGATTGGTTATCTTAACCAAAACATTAAAGATAGCACCAATACTACTCTTGCAGATCTATTTGGCCTTGGTGATGATTTGCGTATGCTTGAAAAAATTAAAAACGGCGAGCTTTTATCTTTTGATAGCGATAAGATTAACTGGACTGCATTGGAAGATTTTCACGATCTTTTGCAAAAAAGCACGATTAACAACCGTAATTTTGATACATTGGCTAGTGATTTAAGTGGCGGTGAGATCATACGCGCTAGCCTTATTGGACTTTTTTGTGCCGCCTATCCGCTTATTTTGCTGGATGAACCAAGTAATAATCTTGATATTGAAGCACGAGATTTCTTAATTCAACAATTAACCCAAAATCCTTTGATTGTACAAAAAAGCATTATTGTCATTGCCAGTCATGATCGGCAATTGCTCGAACACATGGACACAATCAATGAATTATCGTCAACGGGTCTTTATCAAGTGAGCGGTAATTATAGTGTTTATTATCACGATAGAATGCAAAGGTTAGCCAAAATTGAAACCGATGTTCATCAGGCAGAGGTTGATTTAAAAAATGTTAAAAATAAAGGCATAAAGCTTATTGAGCGGCAAAATAAGCGCGACCAAAACGGAAAACGCAAGAACAAAACTGCTAATATTCCAAAAATGTCATTGGATAAGGCAAAGAATAAAGCTGAAAAATCCCGCGGCAAAACTATTCAACAGAACCAAGCCTTATTGAGTAAAGCGCAAGATATAATGACGGTTGCAAAATCTGCGTTGATCAAAAAATTGCCGATTGCTTTTAGGCTATTACCGACCAAGCTAGCGCCACAAAAGCTGGTTTTATCGGCAAATGAATTAACAGGTGGCTATAATGATATTATTCAAAATTTCAATCTCGAGCTTTACGGACCAAAACGCCTTGCGCTTCATGGTAAAAATGGTAGCGGTAAAACGACTTTATTAAAATTATTGAGTGGTATTTTGCCGATAAAAAACGGCAAAGCAAGTATTTTTGTCCGCTTTACCATGCTTGACCAATTTGTATCTTTGTTGGATGGCAATTCTACCTTGCTTGATAATTTTGCACGGCTTAACCCCATGGCCAATGATCGCCAATGTTTTGAGGCTTTGGCGCGGGTTGGTTTTCGCAACACTATGGCAAAAAAAATAATTGGTGATTTAAGTGGCGGTGAAAAATTGCGGGCTGGTCTTTGCTGTACCATTGGTAGCGATACGCCGCCTCAATTGCTATTACTTGATGAGCCAACCAATCATTTGGATATTGAAACCATCGAAGCCTTAGAAAACGGACTAAACACCTATGACGGCGCATTAATTATTGTTAGCCATGACCGAGACTTTTTACATAATATACATATCAATGAAGAAATATGGCTGTAAGCTAAATTCTGTCCTGTTGTGAAAACAGGACAGAGTTCAATATGGGTTTAATATTAGCTTAAATCACGTTTAAATTCGCCATCATACCAAGGGTTTCATGTTCTAAAATATGACAATGGAACATGCGGATGCCTTTTTCTGTTTGCTTAACCTTTATGGTTACTTTTTCATAAGGGCGCAAATTAAAACTATCCTTAAAGGCTTTAAACGGCTCATCGGTTACTTTGCCATCAAGTTCACGCTTAATAATTAAAAATTGCGTGCCATGAAGATGAAAAGGATGATCCATATGAGAATTGTTGAAAATTTGCCATTCTTCAACCGCATCTTGCTTGCTGGTTAAATCTATCCGATCCATATCATAGGTTTTGCCATTAACCTTGAACATATTTTGCAGCATGGCCATTTGTTTGGCCTTATCATTGCCCATATCCATATGGGCGTGATCCATTTCCGCTTCCGAAAACTCAACGCTTTTTGTTGCAGTAATTGCACCAAAATCGTCAATTTCTCGCAGGAAATTTGGTAATTTAACTGCGCTTGCATCAATCGAAATATCTGCCAATAGGACATCATCATGCGGCTCAGTTACCATCATTTTTTGGCGGTCATAATAATGGCTTACCAATTGTGACGATTGGTCTTTATCTGTTTGTAAAATCACCTCGACCCGCTCGGCAGGGCTAAGCATTAATTCATTGACGCTAGGGCGTGGCTTTTCCAAAAGGCCGCCATCACTACCAACCACAATCCATTGACAATTAGGTATGGCAAGGCGCAAATAGCGGGCGGAACAAGCATTCCAGATGCGAATACGCTCGCCAGATTTGACGTTAATGCGTGGCTGTAATTGACCATTAATCAACACAAACTGCCCTTCGCGACCATTCATCCAATCCATCATGGTATTTTCAGGAATATTACCGTTTTTATCAAGGCGTAAGTCTGAAATAAGCCAATGTTGCTCGGATAAATCATTTAAAGGATCATTTTTGGCTTTTACAATAAAGCTACCAGCAAGGCCTTTTGCCACTTGCTCCGAAACATCGCCATGGGGGTGAGGATGATACCAATAGGTGCCGGCGCAATTTTGCGGCAAAGTAAAGCGATAGATACGACTTTCTCCCGGTTTTACCGCATCATGGGGATTGCCATCTTCTTGCGGCGGTACTGGTAAACCATGCCAATGTACTGTGGTTGGTTGTGATAGTGAATTTTTAAAATGGATTTCAACCGCATCGCCCTCATAGACTACAATTTGCGGCCCAGGCAATTGGCCATTATAGGCCCAAACTTCAGTTTCCTTGTCGTCAGCCAAGTTAACTTTGATTGGCTTTGCTTCCAAATTCGCTATAAATACGCCTTGCTTATTAGCGATATTTTTTAAAAGCTTTAAGGGCTGCAAAGGCTGCTTGCTTGGCATTTTATCAAGCGGCATTAAATCCGCTAAATCATGCGACATGGCGGGCATGGAACCATGGCTATTATGATCCATCTTATTGTGATCCATTGCACCATGACCCGAATGGTCGCCATGCCCTTGATGTCCACTTTGTGCCAAAGCCTTATGGGCAACAGTTACCATGAGGGCGCCAGAGCCCAGCAATTGCAGAATTTTTCTACGATTCATAATTTACACCTAATGTAAGAAAGTTAATTATTAAAAAGCCTTAAAGCCATTTTTGCTAAGGCTTAAACTTTAAAAAATACAATCAAGACACTTTAGGTGGGGGTAATGGCGGTAGATAATTGCTTTGCACCATAAAAACATCATGGCTTAAAACCATAGTAATTTTGGTTGGCATTATGCTGTAGGAATAAAATTGGTCGATAGGGGGAAAGCAAAAGGCGCAGCCGGCCATTAAGCGACAACAATCTTGTAAGTGATGCGGTAGTTGTGAGGACTGATTAGCTACGTCCCTTGTGTCATGGCAATGAACATCAATAAGCGCTATTCTAGCATTATCGCTACTTATATCATTGGTTATCTCATTGCTCATTTTATACTGTATGAATGGCGGCGCCATTATATTAAGCGAAAAAACAAGCGCAAACATCACAGCCAAAACCATTAGTTTTGGATATTGATGCGGTCTTTTTTTTAAACTGCTTAAAATTTGTGTCACGATAGAGCAACTTAACATAGATTAAATTAAAAACTGCCAAAAGATGTCAACGACCCAATATTTAGTCAACCGGCAGTTGGTGAAAAGCCATGTAATAATTTTTAACTTCAATTGATCTTAGCCTTAATCAATTAAAAAGCCAATAAAGGATCGTTCACTTTATTCTGTTTTGCTATTTTTATGCTGCGAAACCATATGGAAAAACATTAAAATAATACCAAGCCATTGATAAATTGGTTGTAAAGCGCATAAATGCGCGTATATAGCTTAAAACAGGATTGCAACCATAATCGCTTTAATAAAATCTTCAAGATTGGATAAAAGTGATCAAATAGTTCAAATATATAGCTATGCTAAGGCTGCATAAGCTATTTATTTTAAAAAAATTTATTCAAGGTCAGGTAATAAGCAATGGTATCACTGCCACTGGATCGCATGCATCAATTAGAAAAACGCTTTGAAATGATTGAAGCGCAGATGTCACAAAATCCCGATTCTGAAACCTATGTGCGCCTTGCTTCTGAATATTCGGATTTGCAGCCGATAGTCACTCAGATTCGTGGTTTAAATAGCGCTCTTAGCGAATTGCAAGATTTGCAAGCCATGCTTGATGACCGCGATACAGACGCAGAAATGCGTGATCTTGCGGAGGCGGAGTTACCCGAACTTAGAGAAAAAATTGAAAATTTGGAAAAATCCGTCCAAATTTTACTTTTGCCAAAAGATGCAGCCGATGAGCGCAGCGCTATTTTGGAAATTCGTGCGGGTACTGGTGGCTTAGAAGCTGCCCTCTTTGCCGGTGATCTTTTCCGCATGTATGAGCGCTATGCTAGCGAACATAATTGGAAAGTCGAATTGGTTTCAACCAGTGAAGGCGATGCCGGTGGATTTAAGGAAATTATCGCGACTATTACCGGTAAGGGCGTGTTTTCCAAGTTGAAATTTGAATCAGGCGTCCACCGCGTGCAGCGTGTACCTGAAACAGAAGCGGGTGGCCGTATCCATACTTCGGCAGCAACCGTTGCGGTTTTGCCGGAAGCTGAAGATATTGATATTGAAATTCGCAATGAAGATATTCGTATTGACACCATGCGTGCATCAGGCGCCGGCGGTCAGCACGTCAACACTACCGACTCGGCAGTGCGCATCACCCATCTTCCAACCGGTATTATGGTGGTGCAGGCGGAAAAATCCCAACATCAAAACCGCGCCCGCGCCATGCAAATTTTGCGCGCCCGTCTTTATGATATGGAACGGCAAAAGGCCGATAGCGAGCGTTCAGCATCGCGTAAAAGCCAAGTTGGTTCGGGCGATCGCTCTGAGCGTATCCGCACCTATAATTATCCGCAAGGCCGCGTGACAGATCACCGGATTAATCTCACGCTTTATAAGCTTGACCGCATTATAGTTGGCGATTTAGACGAAATTATTGATGCGCTTATTTCTGATCATCAAAGTGCATTATTGGCAGAGATGAGTGACGCGTGACCAGTAAGACCCTGCAAGAATGTTATTTGAGTGCAAAACAAGCCTTCAAAGACGCCGATATTGCCACTGCTGAACTTGATGCAGATTTGCTTGTAAGTTGGCTTACTGCGACGAGCCGTTTGGACCGCGTTAGCAATCCTGAATTGGTGATTACCCATCAATTAGTGATGGAATTGGACAGCATTATCAAACGCCGACTTAATGGCGAACCTGTGCATCGCATCATGGGAAAGCGCAATTTTTATGGCCGTGATTTTTGGCTGAATAGCGACACATTAGAGCCGCGCCCTGATACCGAAACTTTAATTGATGTGCTTTTGCCCTATGTGCGTTCACTTGCACAACAAAAGGACAAAGTCACAATTATTGATATGGGCACCGGTAGCGGTGCTATTGCGGTTACCCTTGCTTGTGAAGAGCCAAAAGTTGACGCTATTGGCGTTGATATTTCACAAAATGCGCTTGATATGGCAAAAAGCAATGCCGCTCGACATGGTGTAGAGCCGCGCTTTACACCGCTTTATAGCAATTGGTTTGAAAATATTGTTGGAAAATTTGATATTATTGCATCAAACCCCCCTTATATTCCCCATAAGGAAATAGAAGAGCTTGATATTGGTGTACGTCAATTTGATCCAATGCGCGCCCTTGATGGTGGCATTGATGGTCTTGATTTTTATCGCCAACTTGCTGAACAAAGCCGTAATCATTTAAATGATGATGGCTATATTGCCCTCGAAATTGGTATGGGCCAAGAAAAAGATGTAAATGATCTTTTTGACAAGAATGGTTTTATCCTTGTTGAGGCAATTGCTGATTTGTCCGCCATTATCCGTGTGCTAATTTTTAAAAATAAAACCGATAATTGATTTTTTGCTGATATCCCAAATAAAGCCCAATTTGACGATATCAAATTGGGCTTTTTTTATGAGATATTATTTGGCTTAAATAAAAAGCGTTCAAGTTTTAAGATTAAACGCTTTTTAAAAGCAATCCAATAGGCTTAGCTTGCCTGATCATTGATGAGGCGCTTTAACAATTCCAATTCCTGCGCCAGCTTTTGATCACCGCCAACCAAATCCTCGATCTTGCGCACGGCATGAAGAACGGTGGTATGATCACGACCACCAAAACGACGGCCAATTTCTGGCAATGAGCGCGGTGTCATCATCTTGGCAAGATACATTGCAACTTGGCGCGGCTTAACGATAGTTCTGGTGCGGCGATTGGATAATAAATCCTGCTTGGATACATTATAATGGCGAGCAACTACACGTTGAATTTCTTCAATGCGAATGCGCTTTGGTTCACCGCTACGAGTCAAATGGCCTAATAATTCATCAATACGATTAATGGATAATTCTGGCTCAAAAGATTGGCGGAATAAAAGCTGGTTAAAAGCACCTTCAAGGTCACGGCCAGAGCCTGAAACGCTTTGGGCAATATAAGATAAAATATCTTCACCAATTTGAATGCTTGGTTCTTCTTGGCGAGCGGTGCGTAAACGGCGACGCAACATTTCAAGGCGCATATCATAATCTGGCGAGCCAATTTCAAGCGATACACCACCTTGCAAGCGTGAACGTACACGCACATCAAGCGATTCCAACTCGGCTGGTGCACGGTCAGCTGCAACCACTACTTGTTTGGCGCTATCAAGCAGAGTATTTAACAAATGGCAGAATTCGTGTTGGATAGACTTACCTTGCAAGAATTGCATATCATCAATGATAAGAAGATCAATATCACGTAGCTGTTCTTTAAAGGACAAAGCATCATTATCGCGAATAGCGGTTGCAAAACGCCACATGAAATATTCAGCAGTTAAATAAACAACCCGTTGCGGTGTTGGGTGTTTTAAGGCAGCAGTTGCAATTGCCTGCAAGAGATGGGTTTTGCCTTGACCAACGCCAGCATGAATGAAAAGCGGATTAAAACGCAATGCGCCTTGGCTTCCCTCAGCTATAGAGCGGGCAGCGGCAAGAGCTACGCGATTGGCTGCACCTTCAACAAAATTTTCAAATGAATAACGAGGATCAAGCGGAGAGCCAAAAATACTGGCATTGGAATAGCTAGAGCTTGTCTTTTCACTGCGCGCGGGACTGGCAACTGGTGTTGCTTGCTCACTTAGTTGAGGCTCGCTTGCAATATTTGCACTAACTGTTGGTTTTGGTGCGCGATTCATGCCGCGTACAATGACTTCAACGCGCATAATAGCAGAGTTTTCTTCGCGCCATAATTCTGTAAGGATAACAGCATAATGGTTGTTAATCCATGAGCGTAAAAAGGCAGTTGGCACAGAAAGGCGAACCTGATTTCGCATATATTCGGCTAATTTTAAACGGCCAAACCAGCTAGAATAGGCTTCAGCACCAACTCGTGCCTTTAATTTTGCCGCAACACGTTCAAAGGCTTTTGCACCATCTTCATCAGAAATTATCATATTATTGGTCATTCCCTCAGCCATGCTATTCTCCAATGATGGGTCTATAGAAGAATTCCCAAAATTTTCTTCCATATTGTTCAAGTCAACATTTACCATCATCTTTAGCCTTTTACTCTTAACACATTAACCAATAGATTTTAAACTGAAATCGCAAAATTTCATATTTTCTATGCGGAATTGCCGCAAATTCGTTTTTCCACCAACTGCAATATTTCTATGCAGTTATGCCAATCATTCCAAAGCCTAACAAAACCATCTAAATAAAATAGAGCAGTAGCTCACTTTTCAAGTGGTTTATATAAGCACAAAAATCCTGATCAAGCCCAAACACAAATAGAGTTGGACTATGCCTTTTTGGATCAAATTTTAGATATCACTGTGATAAGCGCCATATTCATAATTATTAACGCAGCTCTTATCTTGCCGGTGTGTAGACCACATTACAAAAATCGCTGGGAGCATTGCAAGTGCTGAATCCGATTCTTTTATGTCCAATGTTTTTTTCAATTTTGCAGCAATTAGATTAGATTTTTTACCATCAACTTTGATTCAACACAGCTTTTTCAATTGAGATTGAGGTGAGCGTGCAAAACTACAACTTTAAAAAAAAATTATAATATGGTCTTGACTCTAAATAGTGTTATATACACCTATCCACATCCTGTGGATAAGCACAATAACTAATTGATTTTATTTGA